>DATGHZ010000001.1:0-73896 GCA_035307565.1 bacterium
GTTATCGGCCATGCGATCGCGGACGAGGAACTCGCGGCCGTTTACGCGCACCTTGCGGCCCCATAGCCATTGCAGGTCGTCCGAGACCGCGATCATGCCGCGCTGTAGCCGGTGCCCCTTGGAGCCGGCGCAGACGACGCACGCGTACGATGTAGCGTCTACCGTCATCTGAAGAACTACCGGCCGTCCGTCGAGGGCCGTGGGCATGCCCGCGAGGATCGCGAGCAGCGCACCGGCCAGCGTTCCGAGTGTGTAGCGAATTACACGCGCCTTGATCTGGTAATAGCGGGCGAGCGCCATCATGCCACATTCCCCAGCTTGTCGTAGATGGTCGGTTCGACCTTGACCACTGGCAGCGACCGAGGCGCATCGCTCCACGCCGGCTCCTGCTTGATCGCCGTCAGACGCTCACCGTCCTTTCGAATGAGTTCCTGCTCTTCGCTGCGATACCCAAAGCTCCGTTCAACGACTTGCGAAGCGGACCCGTTGCTGCGCATGCGGCCCTCCCCGTAAGTGTCGCGTCGGGAAATCGTACCTTTCCGTAGTATGGGGCGATGCGCTGCGCGACATGTATCCGTATCGATACGGAGTCCCTTCCGTATGAAGACGGATATCAAGCCGAACCCACCTGCTCAAGAATGGCCTTAAGCTTCGGGGACGGGGGCTGAAGATGTAGGACGGAGCAGGGTGTACGCACGTGCGGAGAACATAATTTTTATATGAAGCTTCGGGCAACCCACACGGGATGCTAACACTCCCAATATCGGCTTCGCCGTTGGCTCACGATGACGGCGCGGGAATGTCCTGATATGCTGGCGCCCCGCTTCATGGCAAGGCCGCAAAGAGATTGACCTCGGGCTACGGCGCCCGAGCGGGCTTGACCACTAATCATTTCTAGCGGCAGCGTCCGCCTCAAGATCGCGCGCCGCTTCAAGAAGCGTACCGAACGAGATCCCGGTCTTGCGGTGTAGCAGCTCTAGATGGGTCTCTCGGAACACCGGCGGCATCGGTGCGAGTTCGGCGAGAAAACCCTCAAGCTGTTCGTGCTGATCCCATGGCGGTACGTCCTCGAGACGCTCGACATTAAGCGCCCACGGAGTCGGGCCCTGAGCCATGGCCCGAATGAGGATCTCTTTGAACTGCTTTGGATCTTCGGCAGCTGGTCCCACCAGCCAGTCGTTAAGGTCTCCTTTCTGCCCGAGGTCCTGTGGCGGTACGAGCACGCGGCCGCGGACACCAAAATCTTTTGCGATCGCGATCGCCCGATCGGTGGCGTCACGATCGAGCGCGACGTACACGCGCCGGCAGCGCCGGAAGAGCGGCTGGTACTCGCGCGTCCATCCCTGGCTGCCGTAGATACCGCAGGCGGGAACACCGGCCAACAGTACGCTCAGCGTATCTGGGATCCCCTCGCATAACACGACCGCCGCGTGCGCACATGCTGCGGCGCGATACATGCGGCGGCGTGAACCGGGTAGGTTCAGGTACTTAGGGTCGCGATCGGTAGGAAAGGCCCGTCCTTGGAGGTCGATCGTGTGGCCGTGCTCGCGGTTCGGGAAGATGATGCGGCCGAGGAAGTAATCCCTCCGCGGCCGGGTATCCGTCGGTTTCTGGATCAGTCCGGCGGCTTCTGCGGCATGGTCAAGTTGCTGGGCTTCGGCGAACCGGGTGAAGCCAAACCCAGGATGCACCGCCGCATAGCCGACATGGTGCTCTTTGAGGAACGCTTCCGGGAAGCCGCGCTGCGCAAGGTAGGTGACGGACGGCCCGGTCAGCTCACGGGCATAGTATTGCGTGGCGGCGTCTAAAGCGCGAGTTGTTCCAGTTGTGTCCGCCCTAAGCCGGGTCGGCCAAGAGATCTGATGGCGCTCGGCAAGGGCTCGCAGAGTCGACACGTAGTCGGGGTAGTTTTCAAGACTCTGAATCAGGTCGAACACATCCCCACGGATCCCACAACCGAAACAACGAAAGCGTTCGACCCCATCGTTGGGTGAAGGCGACACATGAAAGCTGGGCCGGTCCTCGGCGTGAAAGGGACACAAACACCGTAGTGACCGGCCGGCAGCCCGAAGGACAACTCCGCGATCCTCGAGGACTTGGCGTATGGTTAGGCGTTCGCGAAGCTGCGAGGCGATTTCACGCAGATCCGCAGACATGCTCGAACGTGTTCCAATGGACATCATCGTGGTTGCCTAGTTGATGGTAGAGTCTGGGAAGCAGGTTATTGACGATACCCGGGCAGATCAGTCAATTGCGGTGACTTCACAGCAAATCAGCCTCTCGAGCGAGCACGTCGAGCGCGATGAGCTGGCCTGCACGCCGCAGTTGCACCAATGCCCGCGCTTCGATCTGCCGGATACGTTCAGCGCTCAGGTGGTAACGCTCGGCGATTGCGTCGAGCGTCTTTGGAACTCCGTCGAATCCGAATCGAGCCCGAACGACGGCGCGTTCACGGGCCGGGAGACGGCTCAGAAGCCGGTGGAGCGCGTCACGCACCTCTTCGCGTACCGCTTCTGTTTCGGGGTCTGACGAAGTCCGATCGGCGACGAGCTCGCTGAGTGGCATCTCGCTTTCGGCCCGGACCGGTGTGTCAATAGATACCGGCGGAGCTGTCGCCTGGAGTAGGGCGGCACAGGTGTCAGGGTCCACCCTGGCTGCTTGGGCGATTGTGTCCAGAGCCAACTCGTTAGCCCGCCCGTCACTCTCCATCACAGCTCTGCGGACGGCCGCGGCGGCGGGACCGAGATTTGAGGGAATCCGAATGAGTCTGGCTGTGTTGTCGAGTGCTCGACCGATGCTCTGGCAATCCACCAAATAGCGTAGGTACTGAAAGCAACCCCACGCTCAGGATCGAACTTGTCTACCGCCCGGATCAGGCCGGCCACGCCCTCCTGGATGACGTCATCCATCTCGAAGCCGCAGCCGGCGTAGCGGCGGGCGATCGCGTATACCAACCGTAAGTTACGGAGGACCAATTCGTCTCGGCTCCGAGAGTTGCCGCGCCGAGCCTGCCGGGCGAGCACGGTCTGTTCGCGTCTGGTGGGGTGTGCGGGCGCGGGAGCCAACTGAGCGGCGTCGGTGGGTCTAGGGATCGTAGCCAGGGCCAACCTGGGACACCTCCCGGGTGGTCTTCCCTTAGAAGTACCAAGCCCGGGGTGAAACTTCAAGACATATGTATATCTATACTTCTCCCCTTTGTCCTGGCTGTCAAAAGGAACCGGCCAGGGAGAAAGGAACTAAGCCGATTTCCACTCCTCGGGCACCGGGAACCACTCCCACAGGCGCTGGGCCGGTCGTCGTGGCGTGGCCGTTTCACAGAAGTCGGTAAATAGCGCTATCTCTTCTCCGGCGGGATGGGCTGCTGCCTTGCACCAAATACCCGGCCGGCGCTCCCCGTGCAAGCGGGCACCGATCCGTTGCGTCGTTCGCCAGCTTACCCCCATCGGATATGTGGCTGGTAAGCCGATGCCGGCAATTCCTTCAGGAGACACAACATCGATCAAGCCGGGTTGAGAGAGCGGGATTTCGTACAGATCAGCTTGCTTCTCCTCAGCCACGTCCCACGGCGGACCGGCCTCGTCCTCGAACTGGTGCCAGAGATTCGCGATGGCGACCTCGAGGGAGCAGTTCGTGTAGACGACAGGGAAACTGCCCTTCGCGTTCCATCGTTTCCCTTCTTTCATTGAATACGTGCCGTCCATAGGGTCGTCGCCACCGTGTGGAATGTATCGGTACACGGTACCGACAAACAGCTCGCGGATACGAGGGGCCCACTTACGCCGTGCCACTGTAGTCCGTGAGGGCCTCGAAATACGTCAGTACACGTCCAGCCTGCCCCCTAAGGAGCAGCGAGAGCGCCGTCTGACCCTTTAACCCGCGAGCGCGGCGCCGCATGATTGACGGGAGCCGTCCCGGGCGCCAGTAGCTTTCCATCCGAACAAGAATTTCCAGCCATTCATCGATCCGCGCCTGCACTTCGCGCGAAATCCCGTGGCCCTCCATCCATTTGTGGACGGCCGCGCGGCTCACTCCGAGGAGTTTCCTCAACTCTTCCGTGGTCAGCCCAAAACCCGCTTGCAAGCGCTTCACTTTGCTGAGGTACTCATCTTGTAGTGGATCGGTCGCGAGATCCTCGAGCACTACGCCCTCCAGGAACGCAAGAAGATGAGGGAGAGCCGTGGGGCGCGATTGGTCGCTTCGCATTTGAACAGTACGAGCTGGCAGTTCCAGCGGGCTGAGCGCCCCGCGCAAGAACGGCGCGGTCCGGCAGCGCTGGGCGATCTCAAGCGCTACGGCACCTCGGCAATCGTCGTCGACGCTCGTCCACGGTGAAACCACACTAACGGCGACGGCATCGTGCAGGTGTTTGGTCAGATACGCGGATTCCACCGCCGACACGGGTCGTGTCGCAGCGACCACACGCAATGCACCGTGCACAACCTGAAGCGCAGCTTGGGCGAACGCTCGAGCCTTGACAGGACTGGTTCCCGCCAAGACCTCGTGGCAGGAAACGCCTCTTGTGGCCTGCGCCTTCCCCCACTCGCGGACGGCGTCAAGGTCGCCATGGAAGAGGACGTTAGAAGTGTCCATAACATAATGTTAACCGAACGTCAACTAACCGTCAACCGATCTTCCAAGGTTCAACGCGAGTAAGCTGCAACATCTCAGTCGACCATAGGCCGCACGTAATGACGGTCACATCCGCACTTGCGTCGATCGGCCAGCTTCCGCGGTCCGCTGAGAGCTCCTCGCGAGATTCAGGGTCTGGGACGCAGACCCACGCTTGCACGTAGGCGCCGTGATCAATTCCACGCTCTTTGTTACGGCTCACAGGCGCATCGTCGTCGATCTCGACCCGACCCTCGTCCTGATATAGCGTTCTGGCCTGGGTTCGGTACGCCATGCGGTTCGCCACGGTCCTGCCTTCATTCTTTTTCGATCGTGACCTTGAGCCGCTTCGCGTCGGCGACGTACCACTTCGCAGCATACAGCGTACCAGCTTGTCGTGAACGAGAAGACGGGCGCTGTCGTACGCTCGATCTTTGATCTGCTCACGACCGAAGGGTGTACGTTACGTGCGATCGTCCATCGACTTCTTGCGGAACAGGTGCCTCCACCGAAGAAGAGTTGGACCTGGACGACGGTCTATAGAATCCTAACGAACCCGAGTTACAAGGGCCAGGCCCGGTACCGGCGACTCCGCGTGGCAGAACGCAGAGGCAAGAAGCGCATTTTTGAGCAGCGCGACAGATCCGAATGGTTGGCTGTTCCTGTACCGCGCATCGTTTTCGACGATGTGTGGGAACAGGCCCAACTCCAACTGCGGCGACATCGGGCCGAATCGCCCCGGCGGCAGCGACGCTTCTATCTTCTCAAAGGGCTGGTTCGTTGCAGCATATGCGGGTATATCATGGTAGGTAAGCCCTCTGGCAAAGCCCTTTACTACACCTGCTACGTGGGCCCGGAACTGCGCAAGGCTGAGCGTCGCTGTTCATGGCATGCCGTTCCCGCTCGATCGCTCGAGCAGGTTGTCTGGGACCAGATCGTACTTGCGTTGAGCCAACCCGAGCTGATCGTGGCTGAGGCCCGCCGCTACCGAGAAAGCCACGTCAGCGAGCGTGACCAGCTCTTGATGCGACTGGACTACGTGAAAAAAGCACTGCACGACATTCCCCTCGAGCGTGAGCGAGCGCTGTCCGCGTACCGGCAAGGATACGCGTCGGACGATGAGCTGAAAAAGCAGATCGCCGATGCCGAGGACAAGCGCGCTCGCCTGAAGGACGAGCAGCGCGCGCTGGAGACGAAGCTCGACATGGACACCGTGGACAGTGACCACACAATGCGTCTTGAGCGCGTGGTCGCTCAGGTCTCGCACCGTCTGCGAAACTTGACACCTAAGTCTGTGGTGGGAGCTGCGTACGCGCGTACGGCCTGGGTACCTACATCCGCGCAATAGGGCTCAGTGTTCGATACTTCTTTGTGTTGACGACTTCACCAAGTCGGCGATCGAGATGGCCGCCGTCGCCAACATGACCGGTCTGCGGCCGGATGTTCGCGGCATGCATTTCCCGCCGGCCGGGACGGATCGCCTCGCGGAGGTGCTCAAGCCGCGGGATGACGGCGGCATCCTCAACCACAGCGGCGTCGTGGAAGTCGTCAGCTCGATCGACCGGGACGGGCGGCCGGTGCCGCACGATCTGCGCTGGGGCGTGTACGTGGTCTTCACCTCGCCGCGTCCCTACGTGCGCGGCGCGTTCCTCGACTACGGTCTCTCCGTGGACTCGACCGGACGCTATGCCGCGTTCTACCGCCCGTATCACCTTGTCGGACTCGAATTGCCCATCAGCGCGGCCCGCGCCGTGCTGGACGGCGCGCCGACCGGCGCGCCGCGGCCGGTGCCGTGCGCGGCCGTGGTCTCGGCGGCCAAACGTCCGCTGCGGCCCGGCGATGTGCTCGACGGTGAAGGCGGCGCGACCGTGTACGGGCTGGCCGACGACGCGGCCGCCGCGGCGAAAGAGGGCTTCCTGCCGGTGGGTCTCTCACACGGCGGCCGCGTCGTCCGCCCGGTCCCCGAAGACGGCCTCGTGCGGCTCGACGACGTCACACTCAACACGTCGGGACCGCTGTACCGCATGTGGGCGGAGCAGCAGCGGCTTATCGCGCGCGACGGATAGAGGAAATGGCGCGGCCGCGCCACGAAGCGAACCCGCTGCGCCCGCAGGCAAACAGGCGCTGCGCCGCGGGGAGCGGCGTTGGAGGCGAGAATGAACGGGTGGTCCGACACGATCATCAAATGCTTTACCGACCGGGGGATCCGGCTCGTCACATACGTGCCCGACAAGGTGCTGATCCCCTTGCTCGACGGCTTCCAGGCGCACCCCGGCGTCACGGCGTTCTCCGCGACGCGCGAGGAAGAAGCGGTGGGTATCGCGGCCGGCGCGTCCCTCGGCGGAATGCCGTCGGCGGTGCTCATGCAGAGCAGCGGCTTCGGCAACGTCCCGAACGCGCTTGCCTCCCTCCTCGTGCCCTACCAGCTGCCCGTCGTGATCGTGATCTCGGAACGCGGCGTGCTCGGCGAGTTCAACGCGGTGCAGGTGCCGATCGCGCGGGTGATCCGGCCGGCGCTCGACGCCCTCGGCATCCCGCATGTCACGCTGGAGCGCGAGGACGAAGTGGCGTTTCTCGTCACCCGCAGCGTCCACCAGGCCCACCGGACCCAGCAGCCCGCGGCGCTGATCCTGTCGCCGCGGCTGACCGGCGGCAAGATGGAGGGATAGGGCGGCCGATGGACGCAACCGGGACGGACCTTCGCGCGAAAGTCGGCGGCACGGTGATGAAGCGGCTGGACCTGACGCGCCGTCTCGTCGCCTTATTGACGCACGGCGAGATCGTCGTCGCCGGGATCGGCAACGCCAACTTTGACCTGTTCGCGGCCGGTCCCCGGCCGGAAAACTTCTACATGCTCGGCAGCATGAGCCTGGCCGTACCGATCGCGCTCGGCGTGGCCCTCGCCCAACCGACGCGCAAGGTGTTCGCGATCGAAGGGGACGGTTCGCTGCTCATGAACCTCGGCGCTCTCGCCACCGTCGCCATGGTCGCGCCGCAGAACCTCACCGCGATCGTGTGGGACAACGGCACGTACCAGATCACGGGCGGACAAACCGCCGCGACGGCCGAGGCGACGGACCTCGTCGCCGTGGCGCGCGGCGCCGGGATCGTGCAGAGCGCCTGGGCGCGCGACGAGGCGGAGTTCGAGCGGCTCGTGCGCGACGGACTCGCCGGCCGCGGGCCCCGCTTCATCGGCGCACGCGTCAACCAGGAGCCGGGCGCCGGCCGGCCGGAGCGCGATCCGGTCCTCGTCAAGGACCGGTTCATGCGCGGCATCGGCGCGAAACCCGCCCACCCGGGGCCGGTGTAAGCCCCCCGAGCGCCCCGATGGCCGTCCACCGGTTCGTCCCGCAGGCGTACCACACCACGATGGCGACGCGCGAAACCGCGCTGGCCGTCGCGTGCGGGGATACGATTGTGACGACCACGGTGGATGCCCGCGGACAGGACGCGTCCGGCCGGCAGATCACTGAACGCGGGAATCCACAGACGGGTCCCTTCTTCGTCGAAGGCGCCGAGCCGGGCGACCGCCTCACCGTGCGGTTCGATCTGCTGCGCCCGAACCGGCGGTGGGGGTGGAGCGCCACGGCGATCGCGCCAAACGTGCTCGACCCGGAGGCGGTCGCCGACGCGCCGCGGCCCGCGCAGGGCCGCTGGGACGTGGACGTCGAGGCGGGGACGGCGACGTTGCTCGAGCCGGACACGCGGCTCGGCCGCTTCGTTCTGCCGCTCGCGCCGATGGTCGGGTGCTTCGGCGTCGCGCCCGCGCGCGGCCAGGCGATCTCCACCGCGACGTCCTCCACGCACGGCGGCAACATGGACTACCGCGGCTTCGTCGAGGGCGTCGTCGCGCACTTTCCGGTGTTTGCGCCGGGCGCGCTGTTCTACATCGGCGACGGCCACGCGGTGCAGGGCGACGGCGAGATCACCGGGACCGGCGTCGAGATTTCGTTCGACGTACGGTTTACGCTGACGCTCACCAAGCGGTCCGCGATCGAATGGCCGCGCGGCGAGAGCGCGGACGAGATCTTCACGCTCGGCAACGCGAGACCGCTCGACCAGTGCGTCCAGCACGCGACGACCGAGATGGTCCGCTGGCTGGTCGACGGCTACGGCCTCGATGCCCGCGGCGCGCACGTGCTGCTCGGCCAGGCGGCGCGCTACGACCTCGGCAACGTGTACGACCCCGCGTACACCATGGTGTGCCGCCTTCCGAAGCGCCTGCTCCCCGCGGCGAAGGGCTGCTAGGGCCCCGGCGGCCGGCGCGTGAAGATCGCCCGCGTCGAGGTCTACGGGTACGACCTCCACTACGTCCACGGCACCTACGTCATGTCCGGCGGCCGCGAGTCCGCGGCGCTGCCGAGCACCGTGGTCCGGCTCATCACCGACGAGGGCGCGGACGGGTGGGGTGAGGTGTGCCCGCTCGGGACCACGTACCTGCCCGCGTTTGCCGACGGTGCCCGCGCGGCCATTCGCGAGATGGCACCGGCCCTACTCGGCATGGATCCACGCCAGTTGGGAGCGGTGCACGAGCGGCTCGACGGGTCGCTCGCGGGACACGCCTACGCCAAGAGTCCGATCGATATCGCGTGCTGGGACCTCCTCGGCGCCGCGACCGCTTCGCCCCTGACCACGCTGCTCGGCGGCCGCCGGCAGGCCGAGTTTCCGCTTTATTTTGCGGTCCCGCTCGGAACACCGGCCGACATGGCGGCGTATGCCGCCGCGCGCCGGGCCGAGGGGATTCACCGGTTCCAGCTCAAGGTGGGCGGCCGGCCGCGGGAGGACTTCGCCCGAGTGCAGCGGGTGCTCGAAGCCACGGACGACGACGACATCCTGATCGCGGACGCGAACGGGGGGTGGACGCTGCAGGACGCGATCGTGGCGGTCCGCCTGCTCGAGCCGCTGCAGCGCGTGTACGTGGAGCAGCCGTGCGCGACGCTCGAAGAGTGTCTCGCCGTCCGCCGGCACACCAGCTTGCCGATGGTCCTCGACGAAGTGATCGCGGACGTCCCGTCGCTCCTCCGGGCCGCGGCGGCGGGCGGCCTCGAAGCCTTCAACCTCAAGATCAGCAAAGTGGGCGGCCTCACCAAGGCCCGCCTGCTGCGCGACCTGGCCGACGCGCTTGGACTCCGCGTGACGCTCGAGGATACGTGGGGCGGGGACCTCGTGACCGCCGCCGTCAGTCACCTCGCCGCCAGCACGCCCGCGCGGACGCTGTTCACCGTCTCGTTCATGAACGACTGGGTCCGCGAACATCTCTGCGGGTACGAGCCGCGTTCCCACCGCGGCGTCGGCCGCCCGCCGGAAGGCCCCGGCCTGGGTGTGCGCGTCAACCGGTCGCTGCTCGGGGCCCCGCTGTTCACGACCGCCGCGTAGGATTGGACGCGGTGTCGCGGCGACCGGCCGCGACGCCGGCGGCATAGTTGCACCACCGCCGGACCGGACACACTTCGCAGCGCGGGCGGCGCGCCGTACAGATCTCGCGGCCGTGGCGAACTAGGTACCGGTGGAGCGGCCCGTAGCGCGCGGGCGGGACGAGCGCTTCCATCCAGTCATGTGCGTCTTCAGTCGACATGCGCGCCGGGATCAACCCGAGACGGCGCCCGACACGGTCGACATGGGTGTCCACGGGAAAGGCCGGCTTGCCGAGGCCGAACTGCAGCACGATCGCTGCGGTCTTCGGGCCAACCCCGGGCAGGCTCCGCAGCCACGCGCGGGCCCGATCGCGCGGCCAGCGGCGGAGGAACGCGAGGGAGAGCCGGCCGCGCTCGCGCGCGAGGCGGCGCAGCACGGCGTGGATCCGGGGCGCCTTCAATGCGGCCAGGCCCGCGGGCCGGATCGCCGCGGCGATCCGGGAGGTCGATGCCGCCCGCACCGCCTCCCACGTTCGAAGCCGCCGCCTCAGCCGCGCGTACGCCCGGTCGCTGTTCGTGTCGCTCGTGTGCTGCGAGAGGATGGTGCCGATCAGCATGCCGAGCGGGTCGCGCGAACGCCACGGCCGCAGACGGTACCGCCGGCGCAGCACGCCGTCCACGGCCCCGGCCTTGCGGCGGAGCCGGACTGGCACTTTCGGCCGCGCCGATGCGGCCGAGCGAGTCATAGCCCCGAGTTTCATGGAATGACGCATCGCGTTCCTTCCGGCCAAGATTCGTCGACGTCTATCATCGGCGCGGCGGAAGGAGTCCGTCACCCTCCTGACGGACCTCCGCAACGTGGTCACGGACGGAAGGTTTGATCGGACGTGAAGGCCCACTTCGCGGTGGGGCGCGACTCGGCCGCGACGTCCATCGGTTCGCAGTCCCAGGCACTGCCCGCGACCCCCCGGGTCGTGCGGGGCGGAGGGGACCAACCGGTCCGCGGTCTCCGCCACGCCGCGGGCCGCCTCAGGCGCAACCCGCTCGCTCTCGCGTCCCTCGCGTTCTTGATCCTCGCGTACGGGAGCGCCGTGCTCGCCGCGTACATCGCGCCGCATTCGCCCACAAAGATGGACCTTGGCGCCTTCCTTGCGCCGCCGGGCCCCGGGCACGTGCTCGGGACCGATGAAAGCGGGCGGGACGTGCTGAGCCGGCTGATGTTCGGCGGGCGGGTGAGCCTGGCGGTGGGGCTGGCCGCCGTGGTGGTCTCGGTCGTGGTCGGCGTCGCGGTGGGGCTGACGACCAGTTACTTCGCCGGCTGGCTCGACATTGCGCTCATGCGCCTGACCGACGCGATGCTGACGATCCCGACGTTCTTTCTCCTGCTGGTCGTCATGGCGTTCTTCGGTTCGAGCCTGCAGAACGTCGTCCTGGCGATCGGCCTGACGTCCTGGATGGGCGTCGCGCGCCTCGTGCGGGGAGAAATCCTCCGCGTCAAGGCGTCGGACTTCGTGGAGGCGGCCCGCGCCATGGGCGCCTCGCCGCGGCGCATGATGATGAAGCACCTCCTCCCGCAGGCAGGCTCGCAGATCATCGTTGCGGCGAGCCTGGGCACCGGCGGCGCCATTCTCGCCGAGTCCGCCCTCAGCTACCTCGGTCTGGGCGTCCAGCCCCCCACGCCATCGTGGGGCAACATGTTGAGCGGCGCGCAAAACTACATCTGGCAGGCGCCGCAGTTGGCAGTCTACCCCGGCGCGCTCATTCTCCTGACGGTCTTGGCGTTCAACTTCCTCGGGGAGGGGTTCCGCGACGTGTTTTCCGTGAAGGACTGAAATTGGAAACGGTCGAAGGCCGACTCGCCGGCGCTGCCGCCGATCGCGGCGGCCGGCGAGTTGCCCTGCGAAGTCGAACGCGCCGTCGAGAGGGGTGATTCCTCTGAGCGATCACGCGCACCGTTTGGCACGGCGTACGCTGCTGAAGGGGGCCGCGGCACTGGGCGGCCTTGCCGCGGCGGGAGGTTCCTTGACCTGGACCCGCGGCGCCGCGGGGACGGCCAGGGCCGCCGGGACGAACGCGCTCCTGTTTCCGCTGATCAGCAATCCGACCCCGAACCCGGTGCGACTGCCGGGCGGACTGTCCTCCATCCTGCTGAACAAGAACCTCTTCAGCCAGCTCGTGCGGCCGCACCCGATGACGGATCAACCGGTGCCGGACCTCGCCAGGTCGTGGGAGATCAGCAAGGACGGGCTGACGTACACATTCCATCTACGGGACGCCCTCTTCCATGACGGGCGGCCGGTCACCGCAGGCGACGTCAAGTTCACGCTGGACGCCATTATGGACAAGAAGGTCAACGCGGCCTTCCGCACCAACCTCGGCCCGCTTAAGTCGACGGAGGCCGTCGACGACCACACCGTCCGCATTACGATGGAGGAGCCGTATGGGCCGTTCCTGACCATGCTGCAGTACAACGTCATGATCATGCCCGAGCATGCGCTCAAGGGCCAGGACTTCAACAGGCCCACCGCGTTCGTGGAGCACCCTATCGGCAGCGGGCCGTACATGTGGAAGGAATTCGTGCAGGGCGACCATCTGACGCTGACCAAGTTCGACAAATTTTGGGACGGGACCCCGAGGATCCCCCAGGTCATTTACGAGATCATCCCCGACGTCAACACGCAGATCGCCAAGCTGAAGGCCGGCGAACTCGACTTCGTCATGGTCGAACCGTCGCAGATCGCGACTATCAACCACGGTGGCGTGCAGATGTCCTACGCGAACCAGACCAACTACTACTACCTCGGCATCAACGACCAGACCCCACTGTTCAAGGACCCGCGGGTCCGGCAGGCCATGGCGCTCGCGCTGGACCGGGAGCGGATTCTCAAGGAAGTATTCCTCAATCACGGGCGCCTGGTTGCGAGCCCGATCTCGCCGCCGATGAGGTGGGCCTTCGATTCCGGTCTGCGGCCCTGGCCGTACGATGTCGCCAAGGCGAAGGCGCTGCTCGCCGAAGCCGGCGCCAAGATGGAGAACGGGGTGCTGGCGCTCAACGGGCAGCCGTACAAGTTCAAGATTCTGGTCGACATCGGCAACCCGACGCGCAAACAGCTCGGCCTCATCGCGCAGCAGCAGTGGCAGGAGCTCGGCATGCAGCCCCAGATGGACTTCCAGGAATTCAACAATTGGTACGACATGACAGGCGACATGAGGTTCGACACGGCGGTCGAGTGGTGGATCACGCCCAACGATCCGAACGCGCTCCAGAACGGCTACCAGAGCCGGCACGACGGACCCAGCCCGGACCACCCGAACTTCAACGACCCCATGACCGACCAGCTCTTTGCCCAGGGCGTTCGCCTGTCGACGCCGGCCGAGCGCAAGCCGATCTACGACAAACTGCAGGCGCGCCTTAGGGAACTGCAGCCGGACGTGTTCCTGAATTTCCCGAACGAGGTGCGCGGCTTCAGCGCCCGCGTCCACGGCTTCGGGGCCGTCGGCATTCGCGACGCGCT
This sequence comes from bacterium, assembly GCA_035307565.1. Taxonomy (GTDB): domain Bacteria; phylum Sysuimicrobiota; class Sysuimicrobiia; order Sysuimicrobiales; family Segetimicrobiaceae; genus DASSJF01. The sequence continues at coordinate 13,478 of DATGHZ010000001.1, forward strand.
CTACTGGACGTACAAGTGGACGCTCGACTAGCCGGGACCTGACGCGCGGCTCCGGCGGGCGGCCCGGCCGCCCCGCCGGAGCCCGGTGTGGTGAAGGAGATCCTGCGGCGTGTCGCGGTACATCCTGGGCCGCGTGGCGCAGTCGCTGGTGCTGCTCTTCCTCGTCGCGGTCATCACGTTTGCGCTGATCCACGCGGCGCCGGGCGGCCCCGGCATCATGATGAACGATCAGAAACTCACGGCGGCCGAGATGAAGGCGATGGCCGCGAATCTCGGGCTGGACCGGCCGCTGTACGTGCAGTTCGGGGACTGGCTGGCGCAGCTCGCCCAGGGCAACCTCGGGATCGCCTACACGTCGGACCTTCCGGTCACCCGGATGATCGCGGCGCGGCTGCCCGCGACGCTGCTGCTCGGCGCGTCGGCCCTGTTTCTCTCGCTCGCCATCGCGATCCCCGTGGGCATCGTGACGGCGATCCGGCCGCGGTCCATTGTGGACAACGTAGTGTCGGCGCTGAGTTTCGTCGGTGTCTCGACGCCGGTGTTCTGGCTCGGGCTCATGCTCATCATCGTGTTTGCCGTCGACCTCAAGGTCATGCCGGCGGCGGGCATGCGGACCCAGGGTGCCGCGCTCACGACGCCGGATCTCCTGCGGCACCTCGCCATGCCCGCCTTCGTCCTGGCGACGGCGTTTATGGCCGGGTTTTCCCGATACGTCCGGACCGCGATGATCGAAGTGCTGGCCCAGCCGTACGTGCGCACGGCGCACAGCAAGGGCCTCTCCGGGCGCGTCGTCCTCTACCGGCACGCCCTGCGCAACAGCCTGATCCCGCTGGTGACGATGGTGGGTCTGGCGCTGCCGCTCCTGATCGGCGGGGCGGCGATCACCGAGCAGGTCTTCGCCTGGCCGGGGATGGGACAGTTGGCGGTGCAGGCCGCCTACTCGCACGATTATCCGCTGATCATGGGAATCACGATCGTCGTCGCCGCGGCGGTCATCGGAATCAACCTGCTGACCGACCTCAGCTACGCTGTGATCGACCCGAGAATTGACCTCGACCTACGGGCGGGGCAGGCTGGTGGGTAACTACGATCTCATCGTGGGCGGGGGCCGCGTCGTGACGTCGTCGGACGTGCGGCCGCTCGACATCGGCGTGCGCGACGGCGTGATCGAGACGGTCGCGGCGCCGGGGACTCTCGGAGCCGCCGGGAACACCATCGACGCCTCGGGCAAGGTCGTTCTGCCGGGCGTCATCGATCCGCACGTCCACTGCCGGATCCACAGCCACCACGTGGACGACCTCCCGACGGTCCTCGAAGCCGCCGCGGCCGGCGGTGTGACCACCGCCATCGTCCACCTGCTGCCGAGCGCGACGGTCGCGGCCACGCCGCTCGATCTGCTGGAAGAATTTCGCGACCTCGGCCGGCGCACGGCGCCGATCGACTTCACGTTCCACGCCTGGCTGCCCGAGCGTCCCGGGACCCTCGACCAGATCCCGGCGCTCATGGCGGCCGGCATTCCGTCCTTCAAACTGTTCCTCGCGTACAAGTCGATCGGACGCATGGCGTCGGACGGTTTCCTGCTGCGCGCCATGGACGCGATCGCGTCCGCGGGCGGGACGCTGCTGGTCCACGCCGAGGACGGCGAGTTGATCGATCTGCGGATCGCGTTCCAGCGGGAGCGCGGTAGGGTCGCGCCTTCGGACTACCGCTGGACGCATCCCGACGACGCGGAGTGGATCGCCGTGGCGAAGGCGCTCGGCTATGCGCGCTCGGCGGGATGCCCGCTGTACGTGGTGCATGTCAGCACACCGCGCGGCGCCGATCTCATCGACGAAGCCCGGCAACAAGGGCAGCGGGTCTGGGCCGAGACGTGTGCGCAGTATCTCGAACTGACCGACGAGGCGCTCGAGCGCTGGGGACCGCTCGCGAAGATCAGTCCGCCGCTGCGCGACGGCGCGGCCAACGAGGGCCTGTGGCGGCATCTTGCGGCCGGGCGCATCGACGCCGTCGGATCCGACCACTCGCCGCATTCCCGGGAGACCAAAGCGCCGGGCTACCGGGACATCTTTGACGCCTGGTACGGCGCGCCCGGCGTGCAGACGCTTCTGCCCGTGATGTGGGACGCGTTCCGCCGCCGGGGCCTGCCGCCGCCGCTCCTGGCCCGCGTGATGAGCGAGGCGCCGGCCCGGATCTTCGGGCTCGAGCGCAAAGGCGCGATCGCGCCGGGTCTCGATGCCGACCTGGTCATCATGGACCCCGACCGGGAGGTCGAGCTGCGGGGCGGTGAGCAGATCGGGCAGAGCCGCTACACGCTGTACGAGGGGCGCCGTGTCCGGGGCCGGCCCGTCGTGGTGCTTCGCCGCGGCGAGGTGCTCGTCGAGGCCGGCGTCCCGCGGCGCGGACACGGCGGCGGGCGGTTCGTGGCGCGGCGGCCGCCGGGCGCGGCGTAGGTCTCCATCGCTGATGGGTGGATCGTTTCACGTCGGCGATCGCGTCGCGTGGAACTTGGAGGCCGGCCGGGTGCGCGGCCGGATCATCCGGAAGGTGACCTCGGTCATCCGCGCCGTGTGGCTTCTTGACGGCCCGAGACGGACGCGCTATTATTCAACCACATGGTTGAGCACTCCAAGCGGCGGCTGGACCACGTGTTCGCGGCCGTCGCCGATCCGACCCGGCGCGCCATCCTGACGCGCCTGCGCAAGGGCCCCGCCACCGTGGGTGAACTCGCCCGCCCGTTCCCCGTCTCGCTGAACGCCATCTCCAAGCATGTCAAAGTGCTGGAAGGCGCCGGGCTGGTGCGGCGGCGCGTCGTCGGCCGCCGGCATTACTGCGCCGTCGAGCCGAAGGCGCTGGACGAGGCCGCGGCGTGGCTGACGCACTACCGCGCCTTCTGGACCGCGCGGCTCGACGCCCTGGAACGTCATCTGCTGAAGCGCAGGCGGTCTCACTGACGCCGCCGAGGCCGTGAGCGGCGAGGCGCGCGGGGCCCGGCCGCCGGGGACAGTGGTGATTCGCCGGGTGCTGCCGGCGACCCGCGAGGAGGTCTTCGCGGCCTGGACCGACGTGGAGAGCATGCGGGAATGGATGTGTCCAAGCGACGGTCACACGGCCGAGGCGCAGCTCGATCCGCGCGTGGGCGGGTCGTACCGGATCGTCATGCGCGATCGGGCCGGTGTCTACGAGCACACGGGCGAGTACCTGCTGGTAGAGCCGCCGGCCAAGTTGGTGTTCACCTGGATCGCGAAGAGCACCAACAACCGTCCGACGATTGTGACCGTCGAGCTCTTTCCCCACGAACGCGGGTGTGAACTCGTCCTGACGCACGAGCGGCTTCCGGAAGGCGAGATCGAGGAGCGACATCGAGGCGGGTGGGAGCACATCGCGGATCGCCTGGCCGCCCATCTCGTGAGACGCCAGACCGACGGGGAGGGACGCCGTGCCTAAGACGATCCGGCAGACCGCCACCTTCAACGCGAGCCCGCGGGCCGTGTACGAAGCGCTGATGGACTCCCGCAAGCACGCCGCGTTTACCGGGATGCCGGCCCGGATCGACCGGCGTCCGGGAGGCCGCTTCACCGCCTACGGAGGCTACCTCGAGGGTGTGACAGTGGATCTTGTGCCCGGCAAAAAGATCGTACAGTTCTGGCGGTCGAGGAACTGGCCCCCGTACCATTACTCCACGGTCACGTTTGCGCTGGCCCCGGTCCGCGGGGGCACGCGACTCCGGTTCACCCAGCAGGGCGTGCCCAACAACGATTACCGCGCCAAGCGCAGCGGCTGGGTGAGCTCGTACTGGAACAAGATGCGGCGGTTCCTGGAGCGGTAGCGGCGGCCGGCCCGCACCGCGGCCGCGCACCCGGGGGGGCGGCTCCGCCGGAACCACGCGGACGCGTGGCATAATAGTCGGCGTGAACCGCTTCTTGCGTGTCGCACCGGCCGTCTTGCTGCTGCTCGCACTCTGGGCCGGGCGTCCGGCTGTGCCCGCGGGCATCGCCGGCGCACCGCCCGGCTCCCGGCATCCGCGCGTGGCGATCGTGTTCGAGCACGCCGGCGCCAATCTCGCCGAGTTGCAGCCGATCTACGCGATGCACCGCCCGTTCGCGCTCGGCATCTTCCCCCATATGCGCTACTCGGCGCAGATCGCCCGTGAGGCGTCGTCCCACGGCCTCGTCCCGATGCTGCACCTGCCGATGGAATCGAACACCCCGGCCGACCTCGGGCCGGTGAGCGGCATCGTGTGGGTGCGCATGAGCGATGCGGAGATCGCCCGCGTCGTCACAGGCGATCTGGACAGCGTGCCGGGTGTCGTGGGTGTGGACAATCACGGCGGCTCCCGTGCGACCGAGGACCCTCGGGTCATGCGCGCGGCGCTCGCGGTGATCAAGGCCCGCGGCCTGTGGTTCGAGGAGAACCGGAACAGTCCGCGGTCGGTCGCTCCCGAGGCCGCCCACGCACTCGGCCTGCGCGCCCTGCAGGTGAGCGCGTACCTCGATCAGCCGCCGGACGGCATCGCGACTAAGCTTCGGGGGCTCATCGCCACGGCGCGGCGCGAGGGCTGGGCCGTCGGGGTCGGCCACATCGTCACCGGTACCCCCCAGATCGTCCGGCGGCTCCTGCCGGAGTTTGACCAGGCCGGCGTCGAGATCGCCCCGCTGACGGAGCTGGCCGCGGCGGTAGCGCCGTAAATACGTGACCGAAACGCGGGGCGGAGCAGCCTAGCTCAGCGCGGTTGGATCAGCGGTAGACCCCGTTGTGCCCCACGCTCATGCGGCCTGGCTGCGGGAACAACGCAAGCCCGTGCGGGTTGGCGCCCGTCTTGATCCGCTGGAGCACTTCGCCCGTTACGGTGTCGATGACCGTCACCGACGCGTGGAACCGGTTGGACACCCAGAGCTGCTGGCCGTCGGGAGAGATCTGCATCATGTCGGGACTGCCGCCGACGGCCCACTTCTCGCGGACCCGGCGCGTGGCCGTATCGATGACGGAGATCGTGCCCTCCAGCCGGTTGCTGACATACAGGGACTTGGTATCGCGGCTGACCACCAGGCCGTGCGCGCCGTGACCGGTGGAGATGAACTCGATCTCCTTCATCGCCAGCGGATCGATCACCGACACCCCGTGCCGGCCCTGGTTCGCGACGTAGAAGACTGAACCGTCGGGCGAGAGCCGCACGTCGATCGGCAGGCCGCCGACGTTGACCTGCCCGACGTAGGACAACTGCCGCGTGTCGACTTTTACGACGAAGCCGCTGTATTCCGTGCTGGCCATGAGATAGCCGCCGTCTGCGGAAAAGTCCATGTGGTCGACGCCCGACCAGGGGATCGGCACGCTCTTCAACAGCTTCCACGTCTTCGGATCCCGGAAGTCCAGGCGGTTGAAGCGCTCCGCGACGACAATCGCCTTCGTGCCGTCGGGCGTGAAGTAGAGATTGTACGGATCCGGTACCGGGATGGTCTTGACGGGCTTCCCGCTCAGCGGGTCGATCTCTGTGAGCGTGTTCGACATCGTGTTGTTCACGTACAGCCGTGTCATGTCCCAGGACGGGGTGATGTGCTCCGGCTCCCGCCCGACCGGGAAATGGTCGGTGACCTTGCCCGATGACGGGTCAATGACGTCGACCGACCGTCCCAACTCGTTGGGCACGTAGACGCGCTCGGGTATGCCGGCGAGCTCCGTCGACACGTGCGTGGACATGGCGCCGCTATAGACGTTGCGGCGGTTGTCCGGCTCCGCGGGAGCGGGTCGGGCCGCGGGCGCCGGCGACCGGCCCGAGGGGCCGGACGTGACGCCGGCGTGCGAACCGCAGCCGGAGACCGCCAGCGCGGCGCCGATCATTCCGGCGAGCAGCACCGGGCCGCGGCTCCGGCGGTTCACTGCGGCCGGGCGCACTGCGCGCACCATCCGTGCACGATCAAGGATGCCGTCCTCGGTGTAAAGCCCCGCGCCGCCCGTCGCACCAGCGGCATCAGCACCGTCGGATCCACGGCCAGGTCGACGACGCGCCGGCAGCGGTCGCAGACGACGTGGCCGTGGGGTGCGGTGTTCCGCTCCCAATGCGTCGCGCCCCGTGGCAGGCGCAGCGGCGCGAGCAGCCGCAGGTCGGCGAGTTCGTGGAGGATCGCATAGACCGTCTTGAGCGCGAGTCCCGGGACGGCGCCGCGCAGCTCTTCGGCGGTCGGGTGCCCCTCGGCGCGCTCCAGTGCGCGAAAAATCGCGATCCGCTGAGCGGTGATGTTTCGGCCCTCGGCTCGAAACGCGGCGACCGCCTCGTCTGCTAAAAACTGGCCCACTCGAATTTGCCACCCATTTACCGGTGCCAGATTGTCACAATTTGCCTGCGGCCCTTACTGTACACGGTTCGCAGGCGGTCCAGACGCTTCGCGCGCTTGACGGCTATTCTTGACCATAGCACTCTAGAATTTGCCGGGCAAACGCACCGGTGCGGAGGCGAATTGGCGCCGCTTCTACGCGCTTCTCGCGCTTCCATGCGGAGGAGTCAACTCGCATGACGCTGTGGCAGACCGCCGCCCTCGGGGCAATCGCGGGATTTACCATCTATCTGGGTCTTCCGGTCGCCCGCCTGGGGCCGCGGACGCGAACGCTTCAAAATCTGCTCAACGCGCTGGCGATAGGCGTGCTTCTGTTCCTGGTGTGGGACATCTTGTCCAAGGCGCAGGAGCCGATCGACGAGGCGCTCAGAGCCGCGATGAAGTCGGGCCATTGGAGCATGTTCGGTTCGCTCATCCTCATGCTGGTGCTGGGCCTCGTGCTCGGGCTCGTCGGCTTGGTCATGTTCGCCGATGCGGCCAGGCGCCGTTCCGCCCCGGCCATGCCTCCGGCGCATCAACTGACCTTGTTGATCGCCGCGGGGCTCGGGCTGCACAACTTCTCCGAGGGGCTCGCCATCGGACAGGCTGCGTCCACTGATGCGATTGGGTTTGCCATCATCCTCATCATCGGGTTTGGACTGCACAATATCACCGAAGGGTTCGCCGTGGCCGCTCCGGGTCGCCGCGGCCGGCCTGGTCCCCTCCTGGGGGTTTCTCGCCACCGCGGGCCTGATCGGCGGCGGGCCGACGTTTCTCGGGACGGTCATCGGATTTCGCGTCAACTCGCCGCAGGCGTTTGTACTGCTTCTCGCACTGGCGGCCGGCGCGCTTTTCTACGTCATCGGCGAGATGTTCGCCGTCGGCCGGCGTTTTCAGCAGCCGCCGGCGTCCGCGTGGGGCATCGTGATCGGTTTTCTCGCCGCGTATGCCACGGATTTGATTCTGACGATCGACGGCGCGTAGAGCCACCCGGCCGGTCAGCGGGAGGCCGACAGCGCCTTCTCGATGATCACGGAGAGTTGCTCGTACGTGAGCGCGCCGGTCGCCTTCTCGCCGTTCACCACAAAACTCGGTGTCGCGTTGATGCCCTGTTGTTGCGCTTCCCGCGCGGCCGCGTCGAGCCCGGCCTGCGACCCCGGACTCGCCAGGCACTCTCCGAACACGGCCCGGTCCATGCCCGCGTCGCCGGCCCATCGCTCGAGTCGCGCCGTGTTGAAGGTCCCGGTGTTTTCCCCGTCCTGATGCTGGTACAGGATGGCGAAGTACTCCCAAAACTTGCCCCGCTGTTGCGCGCACCATGCCGCCCGTCCCGCGAGGGTGGATTCGGGGCCGATGAAGGCCAGGGTGTGCCAGACGATGCGCGCCTTGCCCGGTACGACGTAGGACGCGATGATGCGCGGTTCGGTTTGCCTCACGAACTCGCCGCAGTAGGGGCACTGAAAATCGCCGAACTCATCGATCGTGACCGGCGCTTTCGGCGATCCCAGGGTCGGCTCGCCGGTGGCGCTGGTGCCCTGCGGGACGCCGGGCGGTACGATCGTTTCTGGCGCGCGGCCCGGCCGATTCACCAGGAAAAAAATGACTGCCGCCGCGACGATCACAACAGCGGCCGTGCCGGCGATCCATAACCAGGGGCGTGGCCGGGGGCGCGTCGGCGACTGAGACCGCGGCGGACGGGACGGTCGCGCGCTCATGCCAGTGGAGTATAACATCAGGACGGCCCGGACCGCTGAAGCACAGGGCCCGCAGGCAGGGGGACGAAACATGCCGACCGTGGACGCGGCGCCCGCGCGCCGGTGGATGGCGATGACGGCGCTCGCGCTGGCGGGCTTCGCCGACGCGCTCTACCTGACGGGGTATCACTACAATCCCGCGGTGCGGGCCTGCGTGGGCTCCGGCGGCTGCGAGGCGGTCAACGGCAGCCGCTTCGCCACGCTTGCCGGCGTGCCCGTCGCCCTCATCGGAACGGCGGGCTACGTTCTGATTCTGGCCGCACTCACGGCCCGCCGGTGGGGGCCGCCGCACGGCCGCCGCGCGGCCGGCTACGCCGCGTACGTCCTCGCCGCGGCCGGCACCGCGTTTTCGCTCTACCTTACTGCACTCGAAGCGTTTGTGCTCCACGCGTACTGTACGTGGTGTCTTTTTTCCGCGGCGGTAATCACGGCCGTGTGTGTGGTCGCGACCATCGATCTGGCGGCCGGGTCCCCCTGATCGAGACCCCCTCCGCGATGAATCGAGACGGCCGTGGTGCCCAACTCTATGGCGGACGGACGCGATTTCACGAGGCCGGCCGGACGGCCGGCCCGAGGTAGCGCCGGAACCAGTCCGCCGCTAAATGCGCCACGGTCTCGAGCGCGCCCGGCTCTTCGAACAGATGCGTGGCGCCGGGCACGACCGTCAGGCGCTTCTCGGCCCGGATGTGCCGAAGGGCCTCCTCATTCACGGCCAGCACGGTGCGATCGTGCCCGCCGACGATGAGCAGGGTGGGCGCGCTGACGGTCCCGAGCATGTCGCGCGCGAGGTCCGGACGTCCGCCTCTGGAGACGATGGCTCCCACCGCCGCGGGATGCTCGGCGGCCGCAACCAGCGCGGCCGCCGCACCCGTGCTCGCGCCGAAGTAGCCGATGCGCAGGTCGCGCGTCGCCCCGGCCGCCAGCAGCCAGTCGGTCGCGGCGATGAGGCGTGCCGCGAGAAACGCAATGTCGAAACGGAGGTGCGCCGCCGACGCGTCGACGGCTTCCTCCGGCAGCGTGAGCAAATCGATCAACAGCGTGGCGAGCTGCGCTTCGTGCAGAGTCTGCGCGACGAATCTGTTGCGCGGGCTGTGACGCCCGCTGCCGCTTCCGTGCGCGAACAGCACGATCGCGCGGGCTCCCGCGGGGATGACCAGCGTCCCGTCGAGCGCGGCCGAGCCGGTGAGGATTCGTACGGGCTGTTCATCCCACGCCGCGGGCGCCGGGGACCGCCGCGTCATCACGCATCACCGGCTCGGCCGTGGGGCTGTGGCGGCGGGCCCGGCCGGCCTATGCTCCGCGCACGCAGGCGAACAGCGTGCGCCGGTAATTGCCGTGATAGGCGCCGGCGTCGTCGCCGTCGGCGCCGAGCGGCACGACACGGGTGAACGAGGTGTGCCGGCGGATGAAGTCGATGACGAAGGCATCGTTCCACGCGGACAACGCACCGCGCCACCACCGCTCGTGCGCCTGCCCTGTATCCAGGAAGAGGCACGATCCGGTGATCCGGTCGACCTGCCGCAGCAATTGTTCTGGACCCGCCGCGCCGCGCTTCAGGACGAAATGATGCAGCACGCTGAGCAGGAGCACCACGTCCCAGGTCCGATCGCACCCGGACAAGAACGTACGCACGTCGCTGTGCACCGTCTGCTCGGTTCCAAGGCCGTAGGCGATCCGTCCGATCTTGAGCGCGGCCAGGTCCGCGTCCACGCCCGTCGCCGCACTCCCCCGTGAGGCGAACTCGCGGACAAACCAGCCGTACGAGCACGCGAGATCGAGGACGGACAGCGTCGCAGGCGGGCGCCCCGTGGCGTCGAGGAAGTCCAGCATCATCGCGAGACGGTCCCGGCAGCGCCGTACGAGGCGCCAGCCGCCGTCAAACTCCGCGCCCTCGATCGGTTGGTAGAGCTCGCGGCGGCCGTGCGTCTGGGCGCAGGTCAGCACCAGCGACTGCAGCGTGGTCGGCGTCCGCCGGCGCCGTACCGCGGCCTCCGCCTCGCGGCGGCCCAGCGCCCACGCGACGGCCAGGCGGTGGTGGCCGTCGGCAATTTGCAGGACGTCGGGCGTCAGCGTCTCGCGGACCACCGGAAGCGACCCCGGCGCGGAATGCCGGCCGCGGTGCATAAACGGGACCTCGGTCGTGTCGCCGCGCGCGGTGCGTTCGTAGAGATCGACAAACGCGCGCGCCTGTGCCGCGATGCCGTCGGCGGTCCGGTGGCCGAAATAGCTGCCGCACAGGCGCACGACATGCGCCGCGTTCTGGAAGTACGGCGTCAACTCAAAGCGATGCCGTTCGAAGAGCCGTTCGCCGAGCCTCCGATACTGCTCCAGCAGGTCCACGTGCGGCGAGTCCGCCAGCGGCATCGAGGCCCGGCGCGGGTTCGCGGTGGCGTCGCCCCAGCGTCCCGCGTTGAACTGCCCCTCGCCACCCATGAGCGTTTTGCGGAGGTCGATGGGTCTGACACGCGGCATGCGCGCGATGGCCGGCCACGGCGTGCGGCGGCTCGGGGTGGACGATTCTCTGGCTCGCCAGATCGCCGGGATCAAGTCTTGGAGAGAACGCATGGGCTGTCGTGGGACGCTTCGGTCCCGTCGCGTGCACACCCTCGGAGCCCGCGGCCGGGCTCGACCGCGGCCATGCCGTCCGAGCATTCCGGGCACCCAAGCGACGATCGAAATTGCTCTGATGAGTACCGTCACCCGGCCATGGCATCGCGTCAGTGATGATATAGTGGCGGCGGGGGGCATGGTGCGCGGCATTCTCGCGGTTTTGATTCTGACGGCCGGAGTCACCGGCTCGGCGGCCGTCACATACGCCGAGCGCTCCGGGCTGGGCGTGACCATCGCGCCCCTTGAGATGGTGGGGCCTGGGCAGATCGCGATCGACGTCACCGTCTACGGACTCCAACCCGGCCTGGATCCCACGATCGAGGCGACGATGACCGCCGGTAACTTCGTGGTCCAAGCCCCGCTCGGGCCGGCCGTCGCCGCGCGTCTGCCCGGGGTCCTGGATCTGCGCGCCGGGACGTTTCGCCTCGGCGGTGTGACGATGCTGCACTTCGCCCCGATGCCGCCCCCGACGCAGAACGTGCCGCTCTCGGTGGACGTGACCCTGCGTCAGGGCGGCGCGGCAGCGAGCGGCCGCAGAACCGGCGCGCTGCTGCTCCCCACCGTCATCGTCCCCGGGTATCTGAATGATCTCAGCACCAAGCCGGACCCCGACCTCGTGACCGCTCTGGAGCAGCGGGGGTATCGCGTCACGAGGGGCTCGCGAACGGTGTTCTGGTTCACGTATCCCTCCCGGCGTTTTCCTTTGGAAGACGGAGCGCGCGCGCTGGCCGCCTATGTCCGGCGGACCGTACTGCCGTCCGTCTATGCCGGCCGTATCAACGTGGTGGGCTACAGCGAAGGCGGTCTCATCGCACGATGGGCCCTCGCGTTCGACCCCGACTGGGCGCACCTCGTGCACCAGTTCATGATGGTGGGCGTGCCGAACGAGGGCGCGGCCGCCACGTATGTCTATGGCTGGTATCCCGCGCTGGCCCGCATTGCCGCCACCCCCGCCGCGCGCGCCATGTTCCCGACGTATCCGTTTTGGCGTCCGGCCCCCGAGGCCCCCTGGACCGTTCCTCCGGACGGAGGCAACTCTGCGCTCATCCGGCTCAACGCGCAGCCGCTGCCGGACGGCGTCCGCTTCTACGCGTTTTATGGGAGCGGCACCCGGACCACCTGGGCGGGCTTGACCGGCCGGCTTCCCGACGTGACATACTCGTACGGGCCCGGCGACGGCGTTGTGTTGGTGGCGAGCGCACTCGGGTTGCCCGTCTACGGCGGCGGCGGGGTGCCCGGGTTCGCGGACCGTCTCATCAAGGTGGACCTCGGCGACGCCAAACATCTGTCGCTGATGCATGCCGCGATGTCGAAGATCGCCGATGCGCTGGCTAGCGAGGGGATCGACGCCAGCGGCCGGAGGTGAGGCCCGCGGCCACGGTCCCAGGTAAGACATCTCCCGTTCTGCCGCGCGAGCGCGGTATCATAAGGGTGGCGGGGCGCGGCGCCGGGAGGTCGGATGAGCACCATGAAGACGCTGGCGATAGTGGTGGGCGGCGGTCCGTCGCCCGGCATCAACGCGGTGATCGCCGCGGCCACGATCGAGGCGCGCAATCACGGGCTCAATGTCCTCGGCGTGCAGGGCGGCTTCCGGCCGCTCGTGGCCGGGGACACCGGCCGCGCCCGGCCGCTCGATATCCACGACGTCTCGCGCATCCACTTCGAGGGCGGCTCGATTCTCGGCACGTCGCGCGTGAACCCGGCGAAGACGCCGGACGATCTGCGGCGCGTCGTCGAATCGCTCCGGCGCCTGGACGTGTCGTACCTCGTGACAATCGGCGGCGACGACACGGCGTTCGGCGCGTCGCGGGTGTCGACCGTGATGACGGGCCAACTCGCCGTCGTGCACGTCCCCAAGACAATTGACAACGACCTGCCGCTGCCGCCGGGTATTCCCACCTTTGGTTTCACCACGGCGGTCAACGTCGGCAAGAACCTGGTCCACAACCTCATGCAGGACGCCGCGACGACGGGCCGGTGGTTCTTCGTCACCGTGATGGGCCGGCACGCCGGACACCTCGCGCTCGGGGTCGCGGGCGCCGCGGGAGCGACGCTCGCCGTCATCCCCGAGGAATTCCGGCGGGAGGACTTCCCGGCGGGACACCTGCCGCTGGATCGCGTGGCCGATATCTTGGAGGGAGCGATCATCAAGCGGCTGGCCGACGACCGCGAACATGGGGTCGCGCTGCTCGCCGAAGGCCTCTTGGAACTGCTGGATCCGGCGACGCTCGGCGGTGCGCAGCGCGACAGCTACGGGAATTTGCGGCTGGCCGAATTGGACCTGGCTCAACTGCTGCGCGACCGTGTGGCGCGGCGTCTGCCCCGTGACCTTCCGGTCTCGATCGTCGCCCAGGACCTCGGCTACGAACTGCGGTGCGCGCCGCCCGACGGTTTCGACATCCAGTACTGCCGCGGCCTCGGATACGCCGCGATTCGCTTTCTGCTGCAGGGCGGCAGCAACGCGATGGTCACGGTGCAGGGTGAGCGCTTGGTCCCCATCGCATTCGCGGACATTCTGGACCCGGCGACCGGCCGCGTCCGCGTGCGCCGCGTCGACGTGCAATCGGAGATGTACGGCGTCTATCTCTCGTACATGATCCGGCTGCGCCCCGACGACTTCGCCGATCCCGAGCGCATCCGGGCGCTGGCGAAGGCCGGCCGGCTCTCCGAGGACGAGTTTGCGAAACGCTTTCGCGCCGTGGCCGAGGCCTTGCCGCTCGCGGCGCTGCCGGCCGCGGGACCGCGCAGCGCCTGAGGATGACCCGGCGTCCCGCGGCGCGGCCCGCGCGGCCCGTCGCGAGAACGCACTGTGAAGGCGGTGGTGGCGGATGAACCTGAACGCGATGCTCGAGACGGCGCGGGCCCTCACGGCGCCTGGGAAGGGCATTCTGGCGGCGGACGAGAGCCACGGCACGATCGGCCGGCGTTTCGCCGCGGTGGGCGTGGAGAATACACCGGAGAACCGCCGACAGTACCGCCAGTTGCTTTTTCAAACGCCGGGCATCGCCGATCCGCTGAGCGGGGTCATTCTCTTCGACGAGACGATTCGCCAGCGCGCCGACGACGGAACGCCCTTCCCGGCGCTTCTCACGCGCTTGGGTATCGTGCCGGGCATCAAGGTCGACGCCGGCGCGAAGCCGCTCGCGGGCGCGCCCGAGGAGCGCATCACGGAGGGGCTCGACGGTCTGCGTGAGCGCTTGGCCGAATACCGCGGGCTCGGCGCGCGATTTGCGAAGTGGCGGGCGGTAATCGAAATCGGCGAGGGCCGGCCCAGCGCCTATTGTCTGTCCGCGAACGCACACGCGCTCGGCCGGTACGCGGCGCTCTGCCAGGAGGCCGACATCGTGCCGATCGTCGAGCCCGAGGTGCTGATGGACGGGGCGCATACGATCGAGCAGTGCTTCGACGCCACGGAGGCCGCGCTCGACGATCTCTTCCGCGCGTTACGGGACCAGCGCGTCGTGCTGGAGGCGGTGTTGCTCAAACCCAACATGGTGGTGTCCGGCGCGAAATGTCTGCGCCAGGCCGGCGTAGAGGAGGTGGCGGAGGCGACCGTGCGGTGCCTGCGCCGGACGGTCCCGGCCGCCGTGCCCGGAGTGGTGTTCCTCTCCGGGGGCCAGTCGCCCGAGCGCGCAACGCAGCACCTGAACGCGATGAATTCGATGCCGGACCCGCGCCCGTGGGTCCTGAGTTTCTCCTTCGCCCGCGCGCTGCAGGCGCCGGCCCTGGAAACCTGGCGGGGATCGCCGGCCGCGGTCGAGGTGGCGCAGGAGACCTTCCTCCATCGGGCGAGGCTGGTCTCGGCCGCGCGGGAAGGACGGTACACCGCGGCGATGGAGCAGGTCGGCGTCGGAGCCGGCGGAAGCCGCCGCTGAGTCCCGCGACGGGGTCTGCACCTCGGTCTTCCGCGGGCTGATCCGGCGGCCACCGTTTCATCTCGTCCGGGCCTTGGCGCGCCGGGCGCTGCGCCGGCACCGGCCTTCCGGCCTCTCGCTGCCACAGGTCGCCGACGGCCGCGTGTGGGCGTGCACCGACCTGGGCGCCTTCCCGCGGCCGCTGCCGCGCCTCGCGGGACTCGAAGGCGTCGTGATCATGGAGGATCGGGATCCGCGGTTCTTCCTCTCCTTTGCAGGCTTCCAACCCACGCGCGACACGGATCTCAACCGGCACGGCCCGCGCCGTGACTGGGCCACACAAGACGACCTGCGTATTCTCGTCGCCCGGCTGCACGCGCAGGGCATCAGGGCGGTCATAGGTTTTTGGAATTACGGGGGCTGGCTGTACCACCGCCGGCCGCGCTGGGTGCGGACGCATCCCGAACTGCGGCACCTGGCGTTCAGCAGCCAGCTGTACCCCTTCGTCCGCCTGCGGCCGGAGGGCATTACCTACGCCGAGTACATCGGCCGCCAGTACGCGCGGCTTCGCGAGGCGTTCGACTTCGACGGACTCATGCTGGGCGACGGGTTTTGCGGGTTCAGCAGTATCTGGGATCCTGATCTGTACGGGGATCTCGCGCGCACGATCCCCGAATGGACCGGGTTCTATCGGACGGTTGCCGAAGCCGTCCACGGAGCCGGCGGCCTGCTCCTGGCGTACGATCAGATGGGCATGTCCGCCGCCGAGTCGCTGGGCCACGGCGTGGACTATCGCGCGCTCGCGCGGGCGGGACTGGACGTCCTCGTCTACCAGTCGTATCCGCAGGCCTGGGCCGGCTTCTGGCTTGAGTCGTACCGGAGCCGGTTCGATCTCGCCGCCAATCTCCGCAACATCGCGACCGTGGCGGCGTCCGTTGCCGGCACGCAGACACGGGTCCTCTACACGCTCGAGCTGGGTGATTCCGTGGAGCGGTGGTCGGCCGAACCGCGGGTCACCATGGCGCAACTCGCGGCGCTCGATCCGCTTGCCGGCGGCCGGTTTCTGGTTTGGGCAAATGACCTCATCGCGCAGGTCGGCCCGGCCGCGGTGTGTGGCCGCGAGCCGGCCGCCGAAGACCTGTCGTAGCTCGTTACGCCGCCGCGTCCACCTGCTGGCCCCGCGTCGGCATGTCGGCCGCGTATCCGCGCGCTCGAAGCGCGGCGGCAAGGGCAAGCGACCCGGGCTCCTCTCCGTGGACACAGTAGATCCGTCCCACGCGGGGGAGCCGCGCCACCCACGCCGTAAGCTCTGCGGCGTCCGCGTGCGCGCTGAACGCCGCGACCTCCCGCACCTGGAGCCGCACGTCGTGCGGCTCGCCGAAGATGTTCACGGGCGAGACGCCGGTCTCGAGCCGGCGGCCCAGCGTGTGCTGCGCCTGAAATCCCACGAGGACGAGCGAGCATCGCGCGTCGCCGATCCGGTGCGCCAGGTGGTGCAGGATGCGTCCCGACTCGCACATGCCGGATGTCGCGATCACGATAAACGGGCCGGCTCGGCTGTTGAGGGTCTTCGAATCGGCGACCTCGCGAACGTAGGTTAAGCCTTTGAATCCGAACGGGTCTTCGCGGGCGAGCATGCGCCGCGTTTCGTCGCCGAAACATTCGGGGTGGCGCCGGAAGATCTCCGTCGCGTCCACGGCCATCGGGCTGTCCACGAATGTTGGGATGGACGGTACCGCTCCGGTGTTGCGGAGCCGGTGCAGCGCGTACGTGACGTCCTGGGTCCGGCCGACGGCGAAGGCCGGAATGAGCTCCGTCCCGCCGCGCGCGGCGGTCTCGCCCACGACCGTTCCCAGACGCCCCGCCGCTCCCTCGAGCGGCTCGTGCGCGCGGTCGCCGTACGTCGACTCCATGATGAGGAGATCCGCGGCCGGCGGGACTTCGGGATCGCGGAGGATCGGCCCGCCGGGCCGGCCCAGATCGCCGGTGAAGGCCAGCCGCCGTCCGTCCGTCTCCACGACGGTGATCGCGGAGCCGAGGATGTGCCCGGCGTCGTAGAACGTGACCCGGGCGGGGCCGATCTCGAAGACCTCGTGGTACGGCACGGCGCGCAGCCGCTCGATCGCCCGCGCCGCATCGTCCGCGGTGTAGAGGGGGGCGACGGGAGGCAACCCGGTTCGCGACCGAAGTTTGTTCACGTGCTCCGCATCCTGGCGCTGTACCTTCGCGCTGTCCTGCAGAATGAGATCCGCGAGATCGCGGGTCGCGGGCGTGCAATAGATGGGACCGCGGAAGCCGGCGCGCACGAGGGTGGGCAGGTTACCGCAGTGATCGAGGTGGGCGTGCGAGAGGACGACCGCGTCGAGGTCGGCGGCGTCGAACGGAAGGGCGCTGTTGATGCGGGCCGCCTCCTCCCGGCGGCCCTGGAACAGCCCGCAGTCGAGGAGAAGCCTCGCACCCTCCGTGTCGACGAGGTGCATCGAGCCCGTGACCGTCCGGGCGGCCCCCCCAGAAGGTGATCCGCATTCCCGCCTCCCTAGTTCGACGGAGGCGGAGTTGGGACCCTGAATCGGACCTCGGGTCGAGAGCCCCGGACGGCCGTCACTCCCTCGCGCCTCGCGATGAGATATCATCGAAGCGAGGCGCGGCCGCTCCCGCAGTCGACGCTGGTCGTGTCGGAGGTGGGCGATGGGTCTGTTCGTCGTGCAGCACCGTCATCCCGCGGACCGGTGCCCGGCCCGCGATCCGCGGATGGGAGCGATGCTCCTGGAGCATCTCTCGCCGGCCAACGCCAAGCAGCATGGACTGACGATTCACGGTGAGGCGGTGGTCAACAACGCGCATACGCTCTACATGATCGTGGAGGGGCCGAACCCGGAAGCCGTGGCGCGGTTCATGAAGCCGTTCACGCAGGCCGGTACGGTCGATGTACTGGCCGCGTCGCCGTGCGAGGCGGTGGTGGGCCGCGGCGGCTGCGACGCCGGCTAGCCCGCCGGCCGCGGCGTCACATCTGGGGCGACCGTCCCGGCGCGTCGTTTGCGGCGGCGGCCCTCAGTACGTCGCGCGGCCCCCGGAGATATCGAAGACCGCGCCCGTCGAGAACGAACACTCCCTTGAGGCGAGCCACGCGACCAGCGCCGCGACTTCCTCCACCGTGCCGAACCGGCCCATGGGAATTTTCGAACGCATGAACTCGATGTGCGCGCGCGTCATCTGCGCGAAGATGTCCGTTTCCACGGCCGCCGGCGTGACGCAGTTGACGAGCACGCCTGTGCCGGCCAGTTCCTTGCCGAGCGACTTCGTAAGCGCGATGACGCCGGCCTTTGCCGCGCTGTAGGCCGCGGCGTTCGCGTTTCCCTCCTTGCCGGCGATCGAGGCGATGTTCACGATACGGCCGTAGTTGCGCTCAAGCATCGAAGGCACGAGCGCCCGGCAGCACAGGAAGACCCCCGTGAGATCGATATCGAGCACTTTCTGCCAGGCGTCCCGGGGATATTCCCACGTGGTCATGTTCGGCCCGGCGATCCCGGCGTTGTTGACGAGCACGTCCACGCGTCCGTTGCGCCGCAGCGTCTCCCGGGCGGCCTGGTCCACGGACGCCGCGTCCGCCACGTCGACCGCAACCGCCTCGGCCCGCCCGCGGTCGCTCAACTGTGCGGCGGCCCTGGCACCCTGCGCCGCGTCGACGTCCCAAATGGCGACATCGGCCCCGGCGGCGAGGAGCCGCGTCGCGATCGCGAAGCCGATGCCGCGGGCGCCGCCCGTGATCACCGCGCGCTGTCCGCTCAGAGATTCCACGCCGTTGACCTACGGCCGGGGAATCATTTTCTCCTTGGCGAAGGACGGGGCGCGATGTCCGAGCCTCTCCTGCACCGGGTCGATGCGGCGATCGATGCCGAGGAAATTCTGGCGCTGGCGCGCCGGCTGGTCGCGATCCCGAGTTACGGCCCGGAGCACGGCTGGGAGACCGGGGTGGCCGACGTGCTCGCGGACTTCCTCGCACGCGAAGGAGTCACAGTGACGCGACGGCCCGTCGCGGACGGCCGCAGCAATGTGCTGGCGATGCTCCCGGGCCAACGCGACGGCCGGCCGCTCTTAATGCTGAACGGCCACATGGACACCGTGCCCCCGTCGGGGTCGATGCGGTACCCGCCCTTTGCGGCGGAGGTGCACGACGGCCGCCTCTGGGGCCGCGGTGCCGTCGACATGAAAGGCTCTGTCGCGGCGATGACGGCCGCGTTCGCGGCGCTGCGCCGGGCCGGTGTGCGCCCGCCGCGGCCGCTCATGCTCGCGGCGGTGATCGGCGAAGAGACGGGTGGCCTCGGAACCGCGGCGCTCGGCGCGGACGGGGCGCCGGCAGATATGGCCGTCGTCGGCGAGCCGAGCGGCTTGGCGATCATCCCGGCGCACCGCGGCGTGTACCGCTGTGATATCGTCGTGCACGGCCGGGCCGCGCACGGCAGCACCCCAGAACTGGGCGTGAACGCGATCGTGCTGGCCGCCCGTCTCATCGCGGCGCTGGACGACCGCCTCCCGGAGATGTGGACGGCCCAGCGGCATCCGGCGCTCGGCGGGCCGAGTTTCACTATCGGCACGATCCGGGGCGGCATCGCCACGAACGTGGTGCCGGACCGCTGTGAATTCACATTCGGGAAGCGCTGGGTCCCGGGCGATTCGCCGGAACGGATCCGCGCCGACCTCGAGACGGTCATCGCCGCGACCATCGGCGCCGGCCGCGCCGAGGTTGCGCGCGACGCCGGTTTCGACGCGGTGTCCCGGCCGCCGCTGGACACGCCGCGGGATCACCCACTGGTGAACGCGCTCGCGGAGACCACGGCGGCCGTCTCGGGACGCCCGGCCCCCTTCGGGCGGTTTCAGGCGTTTACCGACGCCGCGGTGCTGCAGGCCGCCGGGACGCCGGCCGTCGTCTTCGGACCGGGCGACCTCGCCTTGGCCCACACCGACGAGGAGCACGTCGAGGTCGCCGCGCTGCACGCCGCGGCCCGAATCTACGCGCGGCTCGCGCTGCGGCTCTGCGAGGTCGCCGGCAGGAATTGACCGCGGCACCGGTCGACCTAGTCCCGTAGCCGGCATCCGCCGGCCGGCGCTGTGCCGGCGCGCCGGCCGCGCGTGTCGTCGAGGCCGAAGGGAGGCACGGATGAGACGCTATCCGCTCGCGCTGCTTGCCGCAGCGCTGGTCGCCGCCCTGGCGGGCGGCCCCGCGCTGCCCGCCGCGATGGGGCCGATCAAGATCGGGCTGGTGACCGCGACGTCGGGCGTGTTCGCGCCCAACGGACGGGACATGATCAACGGCTTCGACCTGGCGCTCAAGGAAGCGGGGGGACAGGGAGCCGGTCGGCCGATTCAGCTCCTCGTCGAGGACGATCAAGGCCTGCCCGGTCCCTCGCTCACGAAGGCCCGCAAACTCGTCGAACTGGAAAAGGTGGATCTCTTGACCGGCCCGCTCGCGGCCAGTTCGGGCTACGTGCTGCGGGACTACGTCGACGAGCAGAAGATTCCCGCGCTCTTTCCGGTCGTGTCCTCCGACGATCTCACGCAGCGCAAGACGTCGCCGTGGGTCGTGCGCACGGGATGGACCTCCAGCCAGCCGAATCACCCGTTCGGTGAGTACGCCGCCAAGACGCTAGACTACAAGCGGATCACGACGATCGCGTACGATTTCGCATTCGGCTGGGAGACCGTGGAGGGCTTCCAGGACACCTTCGAGCAGAACGGCGGGCGGGTCGTAGAGCACCTCTGGCCGCCGATCGGCGCGCCGGATTACAGCCCGTACCTTGGACGGATCCAAAACGTCGACGCCGTCTACGCGACCTTCAGCGGCAACGACGCGCTGCGGTTCCTGCAGCAGTACCGCGCGTTCGGCTTGATGGGCCGCGTTCCGCTCATCGGCAACGGAACGCTCACGGACGAGCACATCCTGTTTCAGGAAAACGATCTCGCCAAGGGGATCATTACGCCGCTTCACTACAGTGCGGCGCTTGGGACCGCCGCCAACCGCGCGTTTGTGCGCGCGTACGTCCGGGCCTACAACCGCGTGCCGTCCTATTATTCGGAAGCCTGCTACACGGGCATGAACGTTATCTTAAAGGCGCTCGCCGCGACGGGCGGCAGGATCGAGGACCGCGCGGCGTTCGTGGCCGCGATGCGCAAGGTGACGCTCCCGGACGCCCCGCGCGGCCCGCTGCGCTTCGACGCGTACGGCGCCCCGGTCCAAAACGTGTACATCCGGCGCGTGGACATCGTCAACGGCGAGCCGCAGAACACCGTGATCTATACCTATCCGCGCGTCTCACAGTTCTGGACGTTCAATCCGGCCGACTACCTGAAACGGCCCGTCTACACGCGGGACGTGCCGCCGGCGCACCCGTAGCGCGCCGGGCGGCCCGGCGACCGCCCCACGATGCAGGAACTGGCCTTCATGTACTTTCCGGACCACTACCGCTGGTCCCACGGGATGCTGCACGCGCTCAGCTCGGCGCCGTGGGGCGGGGCCGAATTGGACGAGGTGCACCGCACGGGGCTGCGGCTGCGCGATCGTGTCGGAAACGATGAGGCCTGGTTCGTGGAGTGGAGCCGCACCGCGGAGGCGGTGGAGCGGGCCGGACGCGACCGGGCCGGACACGGCCGCCGGGCCAGCGCCGCGGCCTTGCTGTTCCGCGCCGCTCATTACTATCATCTCGGGGAGCGATTCCTCCAGCCGAAGACTCCGGCCGGGCTCGCGGTGTACCGGCGCGGGGTGGAGTGCTTTCGCGACGCCGCCGCCATGGCACGCCGGCCGCGCATCGAACCGCTCGACGTGCCGTACGAAGGAACGGCGCTTCCGGCGCTCCTGGTGCACGCGGACGGCGCCGCGTCCACCCGGCCCTCAGGGACCCGGCCGGACGCCTGGCGCACCCCCGCCGTGGTCTTTCTCGACGGCTTCGATGTCACCAAGGAGATTCAATACTTCAAGGGGATCCCGGACCTCGCCGCGCGCGGCATCGCGTGCCTCATTGTCGACGGCCCTGGGAACGGCGAAGCGATCCGCTTCCGGGGCCTGCCGCTGCATCATGAGACCGAGCGGTACGCCACCGCGGCCTACGAATACCTCGCCCGCCGCGAAGAAATCGATCCGTCGCGGATCGGGGTGATGGCGATCAGCCTCGGCGGTTACTACGCGCCGCGGGCCGCGGCCTACGAGCCCCGCTTTGCGGCCTGCATCGCGTGGGGCGCGTAGTGGGACTACCATGCCGTGTGGCGGGAGCGCCTCGAGCGTCTCGCACAGGGCGGGACGCCGGCCTTGTCCGTCCCGTGGGAGCATTTGTTGTGGATCTTCGGCGTGGCGACGCCGGAGGAGGCGCTGCGCCGCCTGGAGGGATTTCGCCTCGACGGTGTCGTCCAGAAAATCAGCTGCCCGTTCCTGCTCCTGCACGGCGAAGGCGACTCGCAGATTCCGCTCGCGACCGCGCGGCGCTGCTTCGACGCGGTGGGCTCCGCGCGCAAGACGCTCAGGGTGTTCACGCGAAATGAAGGCGGCTATCACCACTGCCAGGTGGACAACACGAGCATCGCCACGGCGTACATGTGGGACTGGCTGGAGGACGTCTTCGGACTACTCCAGCCGTAAGTACTCCCGCGCGGCGGTGACCGAGGAGACGACCGGCAGCGCATTCGCCAGGTCCAAAATCTCGAACAGCCGGTGGATGTCGCGGTTTGAAGCCACGACGACAAACCGCCTCGGATGCCGGCGCGCGGCCGCTTCCAGCACGCGGACGCCCGACCCGTCGAGGTACTGCGCGCGGCTGAGGTTGACGATCACGCGCGATGCCGCGCGGAAGGCCGCCGCGATCGCGCCCTCCAACTTGGGGGCCGTCGACATGTCGACCTCGCCCTCGGCGTGCAGCACGGCGGCATCCGACGCGCTCTCAATCCGGCAGCGGAGAAGCGGGCCCGCGGCACCGCCGGAGATGGGCGGACGCGGGATGAGCCGCATCACGCCAAGCACGTGAAGCGAGATTGTGTCCGGCACAGGCCGTTCGCGACCGCGGTCTGGTCCGTCATGTCGAGCGAAACCGCCAAGCGTGGTAAGTATAGGTAAGCATTACGATAGCCCGCGCCCCTGCAGGTCCGCTATCGGGCGGCGGAAGTATTTCGCCGCCCGAGCGCCTCGGCGAGAACCGCGGCCGCGCGGCCCGCGCAGCGCGGCGCCTGCCGCCACAACCACAGCGCCTCCCCCCATGCGGCGGGCCGCACGAGCGCCCACAGCGGGTGCCGCAGCCAGACTTCGGAGATCTCGCGCGCCGGCGTATCGAGGATCGCGCGTACGGTGGCGATGCGCGGGGCGGTCAGGAGTCCGGTCTCCATATCCACGGCCACGCATCCCCGTGCCGCCACCTCCGCGCGCGCGGCGCCCCGAACGAGCGCCGCCGTTGTGGCGACCGCACCCTGGTCCGGCTCGAACCCGAGCCGGCGCGCCGCCGCCACCAGAGCCTCGACAAGCGCGGGATCGCAGGCGAGCCATGTGCCGTCGGGCCGCAGCACCCGATGGGGAACGACCACGGCGCCGGGCGCAAGATGCGTGGAGAGCGCTCCGGCCAGCCCGCACGTGACCGCCGTCCCCGCCACCGGCGCCCTCAGGTGCCGAAGCCCGATGCCCGCGGCGACGACGACGCGTGCGCCGCGCAGCGCCCGCCGGGCCGCTTTCGCCTCGAGCCATGTCGCGGTGATGACCGTGACCGGCGCATCGGCACGCAGCGCGCCGGTATCAAGGTCAGCGCGCATCAATGCGCGGCTGCGGCCTCGCCGAGGTATCCGTGCGTGCGATACCACGCTACGGCCCGCGCGAGCGCGTCGCGGACCGGACCCGGCTCCCACCCCAGTTCTGCGCGTGCTTTGCCGGAATCGACGCACATCCGCTCGAAGGACATGCGAACCCCTTCCAGCGGGATGCGCGGCACCGCGGCCGGCCACACCCGGCACCGCAGTTCGTCGGCCGCTCCCGCGAGGAGCGCAAGCGCGGGCGGAACGTGCCATCGGGGCGCCGGCCGCCCGGTGACGCCGGCAAGAAGCCGCCACACTTGATCGAAGTCGAGATTTTCGCCGCCGACGAGGTATCGTTCACGCGGCCGCCCGCGCTCGAGGGCCAGGACGTGCGCGCGCGCGACATCCTCCACGGCGACCATGTTGAGTCCGCCCGCGGGCGGGGCGGCGAACATGCGCCCGCGCGCGAAGTCGAGGACGAGCTGTCCGGTCGGCGTCGGCTTCCGGTCGCCGGGCCCCACGGTCGCCGTCGGCAGCACTAGGACGGCGGGCACGCGCGCGGCCACGGCCGCGCGTTCCTGCTCGACCTTCGATCGATGATACGCGGAATGCGTGCGGACGGCGGCTCCGTCCGCCTCGGTCGCGGCACCGCCGCACAGCCGAGGGTCGTCGCTGGGGGACGCCGCCCCGGCTGTGCCGGCGCTGCTCGTGACGACGGCGCGCTCCACCCCCGCGATGCGCGCCGCCTCGAGCAGGCCCGCGGTCCCGGCGGCGTTGATGGCCTCCATGGCCGGACGGTCGCGGGGCGCAAACGAGTACAGCGCGGCGCAGTGCACGAGGTACCGGCAGCCGTCCAGCGCGCGCGCCAGATCGCCCGGACGGCGAAGATCCCCGGGCACCACCTCGGCCTCGGGGAATTGCGCGGCGTCCGCGGGATCGCGCACGAGTGCCCGCACCCGGTAGCCCGCGGCGTGAAGTGCCTCGAGGACGTGCCGGCCGATGAAGCCGGTCGCCCCCGTCAAAAACACGGCCGGCCGGTCAGACAGCCCCGGCCGGCTGGAGATCGCGGACGCCTCAGCCAAGCGTGGCTCGAAGCATCTCGCGCGGAGATTTCATCGTCAGCGTCACCGCGGTCGGTTCATAGCCGCAGTGGGCCATGCAATTTTCGCAGCGCGGATGCCGCCCGCGGCCGTACCGCGACCAGTCGGTGTCCTCGACGAGTTCCTGATAGGTCTTCGCGTAGCCGCCGTCCGCCATGAGGTAGCACGGGCGCTGCCAGCCGAAGATGGAATACGACGGGATGCCCCACGCGGTGCAGGGAAAATCGATCTTCCCCTCCAGGAAATCGAGATACAGCGGGCTGTGATTGAGGTGCCACTTCTTGCGCCGGCCGCCGCCGAAGGCCTCGCGGAAGATCGCGCGCGTCCGCTCCACGCCGAGGAAGTGCTCCTGATCAGGCGCTTTCTCGTAGGCATAGCCTGGGGCGATCTGCATGCAGTCAACCTTGAGCTCGTCGTTGATGAAGTCCAGCGCCGCCCGGATCGTCGCCGCGTCGTCCTGCGCAAAGAACGTCGTGTTGGTCGTGACGCGGAAGCCGCGCTGCTGCGCCTCCCGGATCGCTTCGACCGCGGTGTCGAAGACGCCCTCGCGGCACACCGATTCATCATGCCGCTCGCGCAGGCCGTCAAGGTGGATGGACCACGCGAAGTACACGGACGGCTTGAAGAGGTGCAGCTTGCGATGCATCAGCAGCGTGTTCGTGCACAGGTAGACGAACCGGCGGCGCTTGACGAGTTCCTCCGCGATGACGTGGATATCCGGATGGATCAGCGGCTCGCCGCCCGCAATGGAGACGATCGGCGCTCCGCACTCCTCCGCCGCGGCGATGCACTGTTCGACGCTGAGGCGGCGCGCGAGGGTCTCGTCCGGGTACTGGATCTTGCCGCAGCCGGCGCAGGCGAGATTGCACCGGAACAGCGGCTCCAGTTGCAGCACGAGCGGATATTTCTCCACACGTTGCAGCCGCTTGCGGAAGACGTAAGCGCCGACCGTCAGTTTTTGCTTCAGCGGAATGCCCATGGCCTCACCGCCTGCCTATCGCAAGATTTCCCCGATCGTGCGTCTCCTGGCGGCGGCCGTCGGCCGCGGCGTCGGCGTGTAGCGCACGATCCCGGGCGAGCGCCATCGTGGGGAAGAGATGGCGGTACAAATGGTAGTTGATGTAGAAGTCGCGCGGGAACCCGGTGCCGGTGTACTCCGGCTCGTCCCACGTGCCGCCGGCCTCGTGGGCCCGCAGCCAGTCGAGCCCACGCCGGCACGCCGGATGGCGCCCCAGCCCCGCTTTCTGCAGCGCAAGCGCCGCCCATGCCGTCTGGGACGCCGTACTGCGCCCGATCCCCGCGAAGGATTCATCGTTGTAAGAGTAGCACGTTTCACCCCAGCCGCCGTCGGGGTTCTGGTCGCCGAGCAGCCACGCCGTCGCGCGGTCGACCATCGGCCCCGCGATGCGCAGCGCCGCCAGCGCTTCGATCACGCACCACGTGCCGTAGATGTGATTGACGCCCCACCGCCCGAACCACGAACCCCGTCCGGTCTGCGTGCGGCGGAGATAGGCGAGCCCGTCCGCGACGTCCGGGTCGGCCGTGCCGACCCCGAGTGCCGCGAGCATCTCCAGCACGTGCGCGGTGACGTCTTCGGACGGCGGGTCGATCACCGCCCCGAAATCGCAGAACGGCAGCCGGTACAGCATCCCGCGCGTGTTGTCCCGATCGAACGCCGCCCACGCGCCGTTACGCGACCGCATCGCGAGCATCCACCGCCGCGCGCGCTCGACCGCGTCGCGCACCTCGGGGCCGCCGGCCTCGAGCAGCGCGAGCACCACGACGGCGGTGTCGTCGATGTCCGGGTACAGGTCGTTGTCGAACTCGAATGCCCACCCGCCCCCGGGCACGTCCGGGGCACGGACGCACCAGTCGCCCGGGCCGGTGATCTGCTCGCGCAGAAGCCAGCGGACCGAGCGGCGGACGGCCTCGTGGTCCCGCCCGCAGCCGGCTTCGGCCAGCGCGCGCAGCGCCCACGCGGTGTCCCACACCGGGGACATGCAGGCCTGCAGCCGCCAGCCCGCCTCGTCCTCGATCGCAAAGCGCTCCAGTCCGGCGAGCCCCTTGCGGACGACCGGGTGATCGAGGCCCGCGCCTTCGAGCGTGAGGGCGATCAGCGAATACACCCACGGCGGCTGGATGCCGCCCCAACTCCCGTCGGCTTCCTGGCGTTCGGTGATCCACTGCACCAGCCGCGCGCGGGCACCGCGCCGGCCGGGCTTCCACGGCAGGTGCTCGTAGGACCGAAGACACGCGTCGAGCCACGACCAGAGACCGTTGGCCGGTACGCGCGAAAGCGCGGGCTCCGTGCCCTCGACCACGAGTTCCGGAAGGGCGACGCCGAGGTCCCGCACCGGTTTGTGCGCCAGCACGAGCGTGAGCGGCGCGATGGTCCCGCGGGCCCAGCATGCAAAATCGTAGAGGTTGCCGGGCAGCCACGGCGGCAGGTACACGATCTCCGGCGGCACCATCGGGATGCCGGCCCACGGGTACTGGCCGAAAAGCGCGAGCCAGATCTTGGTAAACACGCGCGCGTGCGCAACCCCGCCGAGGCGGCGGATGACGGACAGCGCATCGCGCATGGGCGGCGAGGCCGGATCGCAGCCCAGCACCTTGAGCGCGGCGTACGCCTCGATCGTCGTGCTGAGATCCGCCGGTCCCTCATGGTAGAGTGCCCACGAGCCGTCTTCGCGCTGCGCGCCCAGGATGTGCCGGACGGCGCCGCGGCGGATCGGGTCCACGTCGCACCCGAGGAACCGGAGGAGCAGCACGTGCTCCGCCGTCATCGTGACGTTCGTCTGGAGTTCGCCGGCCCACCAGCCGTCCGGGTGCTGGCGCTCGAGCAGCCACTCGACCGCGGAGGTCAATGTGTCGCGCACAGCACGCCTTCCGCCGTCCCGAGCAGCGATTGCGCAGCGGCGAGGCCGCTCCGCACCGCGGATTCCAGCGTGTCGGGCCAGCCCGTATCGGTCCACGAGCCCGCGATCGCCACGTGCGGAAACCGCGTGCGCGGGCCCGGCCGCGGCACATCCGGCGAGACGAGAAACGTGCCTTCCGGACTGCGGGTGGCGCGGGCGTCGAGGAGCTGCGCCCCGCGCAGCGCCGGAATCGCGCCCGTCACCTCGTCCCAGCACAGCCGCACCGTCTCGTCCGTGGGCCGCCGGACGTGGTCGTCCGCGGCGCTGAGGCTGCAGCAGACATATCCGGGAGCCTTTTCGAAGACCCACTGCACCGGCGAGTCGAGCAGCGCGGCGAGATCGAACCCGAGCCGCCCGCGGTCGTGCCAGAGGTGGACGTCTACGATCGGGCGCGCCTCGTAGCGGTCCAACGCCCGGACCCCGTATTCCTCGGGATCTCCCAGCAGGCGTCCGAGTTGCGGCGGCGGCACCGCCACGACCACGGCGTCCACGAGCGCGCGATCGCCGCCGCTGAGGCAGACGGCGACGCCCCCGCCGCGGACGTCCAACCCCGTGACGGGCGCGGACAAATGCACCCGGTCGAGGCGCCGGGCGGCCGCGGCGGCGAAGTGCGCGAGCGGCACCGTGCTGTACCCCAGGCGCGCCGCGCCAGCGTCGCTGAGAAACGCCGTGCGCAGCACGAAACCCGCGTCCACGGCGCTCATCCGGTCGAGCGGCGCGTTGAGCGCCGGCACGAGAAACGGGCGCCAAAATCCCCGCAGCGCGGCTTCGCGCTGCCCGAGACGGGCCAGCCACGCGCCGAAGCTCCCCTCCGCGTGGCCGGCCTCGCCGACGCGGGCCAGCGCCCGCGCGACGTCCAGCTTGTCCGTCCACCCGAGATGCCGGTACCGGAGAAACGCGGTGAGGAGGTGCCACGGCGGAGGCAGGGCGCCCGCGCGGAGCCGGCTCCCCTCTCCGCGGCGCGAAAGGACGAGCACGTCGAACCGGTCCTGCAGCGAGAGCGCGTCCGCCATGCCGAGCCGGCGCGCAAATCGCATGAATTCGGTGAAGCACGCGAGGAACACGTGCTGCCCGTTATCCACCTCGCGCCCGCCGACGTCGAACGATGTAGCGCGGCCGCCGAGCAGCCGGCTCCGCTCGAAGACCGTCACCTCGCAGCCGGCCTCCTTGAGTTCGAGCGCCGCGGCGAGTCCGGCGAGGCCGGCGCCGACGACGGCTACGCGACGCTCAGCCATGATTCCAGCATCACGTGCAGCTTCTCGGTCTTCGACAGCGAAACGCGCCGCGTGAGCGGCCGGTCGGGATCGCGCTCGATCCGGCCGAGGATGCGCTGATAGATGCCGGCCATCGTCCGCACGCACACGGCCGGACGCCGCGGAATCCACCGCACCACGCCGAGGCCCGAGGCGAAGAGGTCCCGGGCCCGCTGCGCCTCGAACGTGACGAGCCGCCGCCAGCCCGCCCCCGGGCGTCCGTCGAGAATGCTCTGCTCGCTGACGCCGAACCGCGCGAGGTCCTCCTGCGGCAGGTAGAACCGGCCCATCTGCGCGTCTTCGCGGACGTCGCGGAGGCAGTTGGTGAGCTGCATCGCGAGGCCGAGCTCGTCGGCGCGGGCAAAGGCGCGCCCGTCCGAACAGCCGAAGACGCGGACGCAGAGGCGGCCGACCACGGATGCCACAAGCCGGCAGTAGTCCTGCAAATCCTCCCACGTCTCGTACCGCTTCCGCGTGTAGTCCATCTCCACGCCCGCGATGAGCGCCAGCAGTTCAACCTCGGGGATAGAGAACCGCCGGACGGCGTGGGCCAGCACGTGCATGACCGGGTCGCCGTACTCTCCGCGCATGCACCGGTGCACCCGTTCTCGGTGGGCCTCGAGGCGCTCGGGCAGCCGCGCCGGCCCGACCAGGTCGGCCTCATCGTCGACCTGGCGGGAGAAATCGTACAGCGCATAGATTGCCACGCGCTGCTCGCGCGTCAGCGAGATGAACCCCCAATAGAAGTTCGCGGCCTCGCGGCGCGCCATTTGGTGGCAAAAGCGTTCCGACGCCCGCAGATCGAGGATCGTCCCCCCCTCGCGCCGGGCTTCGGCCGGCGGCCCATCGGCCCGGCGAGGACCCTCCGCGGCCGCGGGGGCCGGCGGGAGATCAGGCCGCTTCGACGGCGCCTGCATTCCGCATCGGACGGAGCGACTGCCGCACCGCGCGCGCGAGCACCAGCACGCGTACCGGCCCCGCGACGCGGGGCCGGCACAGATCCGTTCGATAGCCGCGGCGCGCCACGGCGTCGACGATGGCCAGGCCGCCGAGCCGGTACAGCGCCAACTGCAACCGCAGCGCCCAGGGCACGAGCCGTTCCAACCCGCGCCCGGACGCCAAGAGGGACCGCGCGCGCTCACAGTGGGCGCGCGTCGCACCGGCGATGCCGCCGGTCTCGAGGTCCGCCTGGAGCAGATAGCACCGC
Organism: bacterium; assembly: GCA_035307565.1. Classification (GTDB taxonomy): domain Bacteria; phylum Sysuimicrobiota; class Sysuimicrobiia; order Sysuimicrobiales; family Segetimicrobiaceae; genus DASSJF01. Next base: position 43,242 of record DATGHZ010000001.1, read on the forward strand.
CCTTTCCGCGCGTCGACGCTTACGTCTTGGGCGAAGTTCGCGATCTGCAGTCCGATGCAGACATCATCGGAGAGCGGCTCCGCCTCGGGCGCCGTGACGCCGAACACCCTCAGCACGAGGCGTCCCACCGGCGCCGCGGAGAGCATGCAGTACGCGCGCAGATCGGCCCACGTCGCGTACCGGGATACCGTCTGATCCTGGACGTTGGCCTGGATCAAGTCGAGAAACGGCTGTGCCGGCAGGTCGAGGCGCGCGACCGTGTCGCGCAGCGCCAGCAGCACGGGGTGCGCCGGCGGCCGGCCCGCGAAGAGGTCGAGGACCTCGCCGCGCCACCGTTCGAGCCGGCCGAGCGCCTCGGCGCCGGTTTCGTCGCCGAGATCGTCCGTCGTCCGGCAGTAGGCGTAGATGCGCGCGAGATCCCGCCGCAGGCCCGTCTGCAGCACGCGCGAGGCGACCGTGAAGTTTTCGTAGTGGCGGCCCGCGAGTTCACCGCAATACGCGTCGGCCGCCGCAACGTCGAGCGAGGGTCTCACCGTTCCATGACCTGGACGACCACGTGGCGTTCCCGCGCCTGGCACAGTTCGACGAGGAAGATCCGCTGGTAGGTGCCGAGCACGAGCCGGCCGTCGACCACCGGCACGGTTTCACTCGACGAGAGCAACAGGTGCCGGCAGTGGGAGTGCCCGTTCATCGGCTCGTCGGGCGGCACGCCCACGCGCCGGTCGAGGTCGTCGTGCTCGTAGGCGCCGTCGCCGGCCGGCGCGAGGTGCGCGAGAAACCGTTCGAAGTCCCCGAGGAGCAGGGGTTCGTTCTCGTTGATGCGGATCGCCGCCGTGGTGTGCATCGAGTACACGTGCACGAGCCCGCGGCGCGCCCCAGACGAGCCCACCGCCGCCGCGACGTCGTCGGTGATGTCGAGGAACTGTCCCGCGCGGCCGGTGCGGTACGTCAGGCGTACGACGTGCGGGTCGTCGCCTGCGCCGCGTCGGCGGAGGCGGGGGGTCCGGCGCAAATCGGCGAGCGTGCGCGCGCCGACGCCGAACATGGCGACACGCAGTGTTTCGACGACCTCACGGCCGAACTCGAGGGCGCCGTGCGGTCCCTCAGCGGCCGCGCGGACAAACGGTCCCGCGATCCCCACGAGATCCGCGCCCAACGCCAGCGCCTTGGCGACGTCGATGCCGGTGCGGACGCCGCCGCTCGCAAAGATGCGCGCCTCCGGCGCCGCGCGCCGCGCCTGTCGCAGGCTTTCCGCCGTCGGAATGCCCCACCCGGCGAACGCGGCCGCGACGCGCGCGCGCCAGGGTTCCGCCGTCCGGCGGCTTTCCACTTCGGTCCACGACGTGCCGCCGGCGCCCGCCACGTCGACCGCCGCGACACCCGCGTCCAGAAGCGACCGCACGACGTCCGGCGCAAGGCCCCAGCCGACCTCCTTGACGACCACCGGCGCCCCGAGGTGCGCGCAGAGGTCCGCGATCTTGGCGAGCAGGCCCCCGAAGCACGCGTCGCCTTCGGGCTGCACGGCCTCCTGCAGCGCGTTGAGATGCAGCGTCAGCGCGTCTGCGCGGAGCATGTCGACGAGCCGCCGGCAGTAGTCGACCCCGTAGCCCTTGTTGAGCTGCACCGCGCCGATGTTGGCGAAGAGGGGCACGTCGGGGGCCGCGGGCCGCACGTTGAAGGTGGCGAGGACGCTCGGATCCTCGAGCAGGATGCGCCCTGAGCCAAGGCCCATCGCAACACGGAGCTCTTGGGCCACTCCGGCCAGGAGGCGGTTGAGCCGGCCGGCTTCTTCCGTGCCGCCGATCATGCAGGAGATGAGCAGGGGAGCGCGGACCGGCCGTCCGAAGACCTCCGTCGACGGGTCGACCTCATCCAGATCGAGCTCCGGCAGCGCGCAGTGCTCGAATACGAAGTCATCGAAGCCGCTCGCGACACCCTTCGCCGACACGTCCTCCTCGAGGGTGATTCTAAGGTGGTCGGCCTTCCGCGAGGCCGTCCGTGCGCCGGCCGGCGGCGTGCGCACGGCCGCGTGCGCCGCCTCCGACCGTGCCGCGTTCTTGCCGAGATCGACCTGCCGCATACCGGGGCCCCACCTCCGCCAGTGATTCAGAGGAACGCGCCGTAGCCCCCCAAGGAGGAAAACACGCGCGGCCGAAGGCCCCCGCCAGGGGGCGCCGCCGCCGCGGGTGCGGTTTCCAGAGTGCCGTGGACTTGTTCGGTGTGGGACGCCGCCCAGAGAACCGCGCCCGGTGCCGCCGTCCCTCTACGTGCAGGCCGCAACGTTTTCCTGCGCACGCGGTCCGCCGCCTCAGCGATCACGGCTCAGCAGAAAGATCGCGAGGTCGCGCAGCCAGGGGCCGCGCGCTTCCAGCGGCTCGATGGCGAGGAGCGCGCGCCCCGTCGCTTCGCGGGCCAGCCGCCGCGAGTCGCCCAGGCCGAAGACGAGCGGAAACGTGATCTTCGCCTGCGCGGCGTCGCTGCCGGTCCCCTTGCCGAGTTTTCCCTGTTCGCCCACCACGTCGAGGATGTCGTCGACGATCTGAAACGCAAGCCCGACCTCGTCGCCGTACCGGCTCAACGCGTCGAGCGTGTCTTGCGGCGCCCCGCCGAGAATGCCGCCGATCCGCAGGCACGCGCGCAGCAGCGCCCCGGTCTTGAGCCGGTGGATGTTGCGCACGTCGGCGGCCGCGACCTGGGTTCCAGCCGCCAGCAGGTCGAGCACCTGGCCGCCCACCATCCCCCCGCCGCCGATGCTCGCGCTGAGTTCGCCGATCGCGCCCAGGACGCGTGCGGCGGGGATCCCCGGTGCCTCCGCGTTGCGCGCCAGCAGTTCGAACGCGTACGCGTGGAGCGCGTCGCCCGCGAGCACGGCGACCGCGTCGCCGTAGAGCACGTGGCAGGCGGGACGGCCCCGGCGGGTGGGAGAGTTATCCATTGCCGGTAAGTCGTCGTGGATGAGCGAATACGTGTGAATCAGCTCGACGGCGCACGCGGCGGGCAGCACTGCCTCGGGCGGCGCGCCGGCGACTTCCGCGGCGGCGAGCACGAGGATCGGCCGCAGACGCTTGCCGCCCCCGAAGACGCTGTGACGCATGGCGTCATGCAGCGGGCGCGGGGGGGCACCGGCCGGCGGAAGAAACGCGTCCAGCGCACGCTCCACCGCCTGACGGTCGCGGGTGAGACGGGCGTGGACGGCGTCTTGCGTATCGTGCGGCAAACTCAACTGCACGTCCGGTTGCGTCCGAGACACTGGCGCCCCCGCAGCACGACGTCGCACCGAGTGCGGGCGATTGAGCGTGATGACGAACTCACGCAGCAGTAGTGGAAAACGACGCGGGCGCACTTCGCGCCCTTACCGTCCGGCTCCTGTTTCGGAGTCATTCGCTGCGTAACCCCGCGGCGTCCTCGCGCCGCCCGTGCGGGTGTTCCGCGTCCGCGGGCGACGCGGCCCGTGACGTATCGTGTATAGTGAGGAACGGAATGTTTCTCTCGGTGCTTTCGTGCGGCTACGGCGGCGGACACCGGCGGGTCGCGGAGACGGTCGCCGCGGAGTGGCGGGCGCAGACCGGCGGGCGGGCGGACGTCCTCGATTACTTCACGCGCTTCGCCAATCCCGCGTTCGATTCACTGACGCGGTTAGGATACTACCAGGCCATCCGGTTCGCGCCGGGCCTCCAGGGCCGATTCTACAATTATATGGGCCGCATCCGGCCGGACTCGCGGTTCCGGCGGGCCGTCAACCGCACCGGCAAGGGGCCCCTCGCCAACTATCTCGCGGAGGCGCGTCCCGACGTCGTGTGCGGCGTGCATTGGACGTTCGCCGGCACCCTCTCCGAACTCAAAGGCGCGGGGCGGACCGCGGTCCCGTGCCTGACCGTGGTCACAGACTTCACCGCCCACGGGCAGTGGATTCACCCGCACATGGAGGCGTACGCGGTGGCCCACGAGGTGTTGGGCGATGAGCTTCGACGGCGCGGCGTTCCGTCCGAGCGCATCATCGCCTCCGGCATCCCGGTGGAACGAAAGTTCGGGCGGCCGCCCGATCGCACCGGCGCGAGGGCCCGATTGGGCCTGGCCCCGGATCGGCCGGTTGTCCTTGTGATGGCGGGCGCCTACGCGGCGTTGGGACGTGTAGACGACCTCGTGGGCGTGCTGGAGCACTTCCCCACGGCCCTCCAGCCGGTGGTGGTCTGCGCCAATGCCGCCGGGCTCGCCCGGCGGGTCCGGGCCGCGGCGGCTCGGTCGTCGCATCCGTTTCGGGTGCTGGGCTACGTGGACAACGTGGACGAACTGATGGCCGCCTCCGACGTGCTCCTGACGAAAGCGGGCGGCGTGACGGTCAGCGAGGCGCTGGTGAGCGGCCTGCCGATGCTCCTCTACGGCTCGATTCCGGGCCACGAGGAGGCCAACGCGCGGTTCCTCGTCGAGCACGGCGCGGCGGTCGCCGCGCGCAGGCCCGCGGACGTGCGCACGCTGCTCCAAGGACTGTTGGCGGATCCGCAGCGCCTCGCCGGCATGCGGCAGACCGCGGCGCGCCTTCGGCGGCCGGACGCCGCGGGCGTTGTCGTCTCGAGTCTTGCGGCGCTCGCCGCGGGGAGGCCGAGCGCGGCACCGCGGCGGGTTCCGGTCCCGACGGCCGATGCGTGAGCCGCTTCGTCTCGGTCTCGAAACGGTCGGCACCCTCTTCGCCGCGGCGGCCTGCTACACGCTCGGCGCCTACGCCGCAACGGAAGGCCTGGGCCTCGGGGTGATCAAACGCGGCCCCGCCCGGCCGATGATGGCGCTGACGTTCGACGACGGCCCCGACCCCGAGTACACGCCGCGCATCCTCGATGCGCTGGCCGCGTCGGGAGCGCTCGCGACCTTTTTCATGGTCGGCCGGCAAATCGAGGCCGCCCCCGCGGTCGCCCGGGCGATCGTGGCCGCGGGACACGATGTCGGGAACCACACCTACGGACACCGCCACCTGTGGAGCCTGACGCCGGCGGCGTCCGTCGCCGAAGTCGACGGGGGCGCCGCGGCGGTCGCGGAGGCGACGGGCGTGACACCGCGGTATTTCCGCCCGCCCTGGGGCACCTTCAATTGGCCGGCGTTCGTGCGCGCCGGACAGATTGGAGAAACGCGCGTGCTGTGGTCCGTGCGTCCGGAAGGATTGGTGACGGCGGCCCGCGCGGATCGGATGACGGCGCTCGTGGTGCGGAAGGCCCATGCCGGCGCCATCGTCAATCTGCACGACCACGGTGGGCACGCCTCCACTCCCAAGGAGACGTGGGCCGCGCTGCCGGGCATGGTCGCCGGGCTGCGTCGCCGCGGCTTTGACGTTGTTCCGCTGCGCGTGCTGCTCGGCGCCTGAGCGTTACACCGTCCGGCCCGGTCCGTCCCGGTCGAGGAATCGCTGAAGGGTGCCGCGGGTCATCCACATCTGCCGCAACTCGACGGGCCGTCCGCGCTCGAGCCGCCGCCGCCCTTCCGGGTGGTAGGCGGTCAGCAGAATCCGCTCCCAGGTGCCGAGCCACCACCGCGTGAACGCCGGAAGCGGCTGCTGCTCGAAGCCGAGCCGCGCCGCCAGCCCGCCGTCGCGCCAGAACAGGCTGGCGCCGCCGACGACCCGGATGTCACGGTACTCCGGCCGGACGGCCAAATCACGCGCGAGCGCCGCGAACACGCGGAAGATCTCGCGCCGGAAGCGGCCCGCGCCGGACCCGTCTTCGTGCAGCGCCGCCGCGAACCGGTTGTCCATGTGCAGTTCGCCGACAGGATCTCCGGGGTTCAGGACGGTCCCGTCCCGCAGGATGAAGCGCGCGCGGCGGTACCGGGCAACCTTCATGCGCAGAAGGTAGGCGCCGTCACCGATCGGCCGGTAGTCTTCGTGCCGTATGACCCATCGCTCCAGCCGGTCCAGCAGGCGCTGCGCCGGCGGGTATCCGTTTCGGCGATGCCGCATCGGCCGCGATGCGCTACGGCCGCTGGGCGGTGCGCTTCATGGCCGGCCTCTGGACGGCGCCGCGGGCATCTCGCGTGCGCCCGGCGAGCGCCGTCAGGTGCTCAACCACGCCGTCGGCGTCGTCGACGTAGCCGAAGACCTTGAACCGGTCGCACGCCGCGGCCGTGGCGTTCCGCACCCGCCGCACCAGACCGTCGTCGCGGCCGCACACGACCAGCGCCTGCGGTGCGCGGGCTTCCTCGGCCAGCACCCCACGACATCGAGCACGCCGTCGAGCATCGCGTAGGCGCCCGCCATCACGAGGACCGCGGGACGGCCGGGACGCAGCCCGAGTTCGCGCATGAGCGTCGGGCGGATGAGGGGCTGCCGGAACTTGCGCGCCACCGGCAACCCGGTGACGGCGAGCCGCTGCGCCGGAACGCCGCGCGCGATGAAGCCCCGGCGTACGGATTCCGCGGCACGCAGTAGCGGTCGACGTTCGGGTGAATCCACTGCGCGTGCGTGTCGTAATCCGTGACGACGGCCGCGCACGGGATGCGCGCCCGGCGCGCGGCCTTGAGGTCCGACATCGTGCCGGCCGCGGCGCAGTCGACGCAGCACACCACATCCGGCCGCCGGACGCGCAGATACCGCTCGAGCCGCGTCATGCGCACGCGGTTGATCGTCCGCTGCAGGCCGGAGCCCTGGCGGATCCGGTCGGTGGCTTCGTAGAGCATTCCGTACAGCGCGGGCCGCCGGCGCACGGCGCTCACGTAGGCCCGCATCCCCAGTTCGCTATACAGCGGATGGACAAACTTGGCGAAATAATCGAGCACCTCCACGGACCCGCCCGTCGCGGCGCGCCATGCCGCGGCAACGGCTTCGCCGACGCGTTGATGGCCGTCTCCCCACCGGCACGACAGGACGCAGAGCGATGGCGGACGAGGGGGCATTGCGGACTCCGTGTCTCGAGACTCTCCGTCGTTCATCATGATTTTGCCCGCGCGTGCGGCAGATGCGCGAGCCGGTACCGGAATACGAGCCCGAACACGATAAACAGCATGAGCATGGCCATCGCCCACGGCAGGAGGTCCCTCGCGCCCGTCGCGCCGTAGCCGATCGCCACGAGCACGGCGTTCATCGGCAGGATTCCGAGCGCCGTCGTCCACATGAACGTGACCCGATTGACGCCCATGCGGCCGAGCGCAAAGTTGAAGACACTGACCGGGAACAGCGGAACGAAGCGCATGACGATGGCGACGCGCCAGTCACGCTCGCGGAGTTGCTCGTCCACCCACCGGAGCGCCTTCTGCGGCACCGTGCTCGGCAATCTGCGGCTGCGGCCGAGGAGATGCCCCAATTCGAACGCCAGCGCGGCGCTCAGCATGTTGCCGACCCACGATACGGTCAAGCCGAGCCAGAAACCAAAGAGCGCCCCGTTCGCCGCGAGGACCAGCTCCCCGGGAAACGGGATGAAGGTGTGGACGACCAGGAGTACGATCGCCACCACCGGTCCCCAGGGTCCCCACCGGGCCACCGCGGCGCGGACCTGGTCCCCCCGCACGCTGTTGAGGGTCTCGGGGAGCCGGCGCATCTGCGGGTACGCCGCGGCGAGCAAGACGAGCGCGATTGCGATCCAGATCATCGTACGGATCGGGCTGCGGCTGTGCGCCGCGGACAGCGAGGCGGCGCGGCGCGACGATCGTGTCATCAGGCGAGTTTGGTTGGGGGACGAGGGTCATGAACCCTCCCTTCGTTCCGCTCGGCAAAGCGGGCCGGCTCCTCTCCATGATCTACAATGGGTTGAGCAAGGGGGGCCGCGGGCAATTAAGGCCCCGGTGACCGCGGGGGGTCAGGCCAGTGAGGACGTCGATACCGCGCCAAGCGCCGCGCGCGCAGACGGCCGATCACCACGCCGGTTCGGTCACGTGCCGCTGCGGGGCGTCGTGCCTCTCCTGTCAGGCGGCACTTCTCGCCGCGACTTGTGGCTGCGAATTCGAGGCCAAGCAGTTCGAGTACGCCGTCGCCGAGAAAGCTGGGGCCCACAATCATCATGCCAAGGGCCACGGCATGGGGGAAGCCCACGACCACGAGGCGATGATGGCGGATCCCCGCATGGCCGCCTTTATGGAAGCGGATATGCGGCGGCGGTTCCTGTGGTCGCTGGTACTGACGATTCCGGCGATCCTGTACTCACCAGTGGGCCAAACGCTGCTCCGCCTCCGGTTGCCGGAGCCGATCACCGTCAATTGGATCCTGTTCCTGCTGACCACTCCGGTCGTATTCTGGACGGGTTCGATCTTCATCACGGGGGCGTACCGGTCGCTTCGGAATCGCGCGCTCAACATGTCGGTGCTGATCAGCGTCGGCGTGCTGGCAGCCTATATGTTCAGCGTCGTCATCACCGTGCTGAACGCCGGAGCGACTTTCTACGAGGCGGCCGCGATGCTCGTCACGTTCGTGCTCTTCGGCCACTGGATGGAGATGCGGTCCCGGCGTGGTACCTCGGATGCCCTCCAGGCCCTCTTCAACCTGGTGCCACCCCGGGCCCGGGTAGTGCGTAACGGGCAGGTCGTGGAGATCCCCACCGCCGACATCCAGAAGGACGACATTGTCGAGCTGCGTCCCGGCGATCGGGTCCCCGTGGACGGCGTGGTGGCTGAGGGCGAGACCGCGATCGACGAGTCCCTCGTGACCGGGGAGTCCATTCCCGTCCCGAAGCGGCCGGGTGACCCGGTCGTCGGAGGAAGCGTCAACCAATCGGGATCGGTTCGGTTTAGGGCGACCAAAGTGGGAGATGAGACCGCCCTCGCCCGGATCGTGAAGCTTGTCGAGGAGGCTCAGTTGTCCAAGGCTCCGGGTCAGCGGATCGCCGACCGGTGGGCCCAGTATCTGGTGATTCTCGCGGTAGGTGCCGGCATCGTGACGTTCGGTGTGTGGTTCGGGCTCATGCGGGAGTCTCTGCTCCTCGCGCTCACCTTCGCGATCTCTGCGATCGTCATTGCCTGCCCGGATGCGCTGGGTCTCGCAACACCGACCGCGGTCGCGGTCGGAACCGGAATCGGCGCCCGCCACAACATCCTGATCAAGAATGCCGCCACGCTGGAACAGGTCTCACGCATCACCGCCGTCGTCATGGACAAGACCGGTACGCTCACGGAGGGACGCCCGCGTCTCACCGACGTCGAGGGGGTCAACGGCTTCCAGCCCGACGAGGTGCTCCGCGTCGCCGCGGCGGCCGAGGCGCGCTCGGGCCACCCGCTCAGCAAAGCGGTGCTCGAGGAGGCCGAGCGGCGAAGGATCGCCGTCGACGGCGAGGTCGCGGGATTCGAGAACCTCGCGGGGCAGGGCGTCCGGGCCACGGTGTCCGGCCGGGACGTCCTGGTGGGCACGGCCAAGCTGATGCAGGACCGCAGCATCGACCTGGCGCCCGCACAGGCACACCTGGACCGGTTGCTTGCCGGCGGAAAGACGATCATGCTTGTGGCCGTGGACGGTAGAATGGCCGGGTTGGCCGCGGCCGCCGACCCGGTTCGGGAGACATCGCGCCGGGCGGTGGAAGGGCTCCACCGGCTCGGGATCGAGGTGGCGATGATCACCGGGGACAACCGGCAAACGGCGGCCGCAGTCGCGGGCCAGTTAGGCATCCCGCGGGTTTTCGCCGAGGTCCTCCCCGAACAGAAGGCCGACTACATGAAGCAGCTCCAGCAGGAGGGGAAGTTCGTCGCAATGGTCGGCGACGGGGTGAACGATGCGCCGGCCCTGGCCCAGGCGAACATTGGGATCGCCATCGGGGCCGGAACGGACGTGGCGATCGAGACCGCGGAGGTCGTGCTGATGCGCTCCGATCCCGCGGACGTCCTGCGGGCGATTTATCTCTCAAAGGCGACGGTGGGGAAGATGCGTCAGAACCTCTTCTGGGCGTCCTTCTACAACGTGGTCGCCATCCCCGTCGCCGCCGGTGTGCTCTACCCGCGGTTTGGTATCATGCTCCGCCCCGAGTGGTCGGCGCTCCTCATGTCGGCGTCCTCGATTGCCGTCGCGACAAATGCGGTGCTGCTCAAGACCGCCGAGCGGCACCTGGGAGAGATGTGACGATTGTCCGCACAAACTCCGGGAAGGCGCGCGGCCCGCGGTCAGTCGGCGTAACGAGAGCGGCCGACGCCTGAGTCTTGGGCTTCACCGAGGACGGCGCGGATGGCTTCGGCGAAATGCCGGCTTGCGTAGGCCGCGGCGCCGGCGAGGTCGAGCACCGTGCCCCGAAGTTCAGGGTAAGCGTGTTGCCAGCGTGCGGCATGGTCGCGGTGGCAGAAGAACTGGATGTGCGGGCAGCGCGTCAAAACCGCCGGCCCCGCGGCGCAGCAGTCCTTGTCAGGATAGAAGACCACCGGCGCCGCGGGTTGGGATGCCAGGATGCGGTCGGCCCGCATGATCAGGGTCACCGGGACGCCGCAGTGACCGCATGTCGACGAGAGATGCGCCGTTTCGTCCGCCATCGGCGGCACGGCCAGCGCGTCGATCGCGCAATTCGCATACGCCGTGATTCCGCCGATAATCACGCGATGCGGCGTAGGCACGAGGGAGAACGGGTACGCGGCGGCGACGGCCCCGCCGCGAAGGTAGATCGCTCCGGCGTCGTGGAGCGCAGCCAACGCCGCCTCGACGTCCTCCGCGGGAAAACCCGTCGCGCCGGCGAGCGCCTCGACGCTTGCGGGCCGGGTGTGCAGAGCGTGGCGCAAGATCATGGTCCATACACGGCCGTCCCGCTCCGTCATGTCGGCCCCTCCTCGGCTCGTGGTTCAGTTCGGGCACCTTGACTATAACAGGCAAACCTGTTATTAATCAAGCCATGAAATCGGTGGCGCTGCGCGGCGCCGTTCCGGCAGCGGATCCGGGCCTGTCGGCGCGGGCGCGGTACTTTCGGGTCCTCGGAGACCCCACCAGGCTTCGAATCCTGGAGGTTCTGCTGGGCGAAGGGCGCACGGTCGCGGAAGTCGCCGCGGCCATCCGTGCGCCGCGTAGTCGTGTTTCTAACCACCTCGCTTGTTTAAAGTGGTGCCGGTTTGTGGCGGCGCACCGGCAGGGACGGCACGTCGTCTATCGTGTGGCCGATCCGCGCGTCGGACACCTCATCGCGGCCGCGCGTGGCCTCACGGCCGAGCGCTGCGATCACCTCGCGCGGTGCCGCCGCATCGGTCCTGATTGGATCTAAGCGCGACGGAGGACCTCCGATGGCCAGGTCGGTCACGGTTTTCAATCAGCCCGGTTGAATCTTCTGTCGCAGGGTCGAGGAGTTCCTCACCCAACACGGGGTGGCGTTCCAGGCGCGAAATATCGCCGAAGATCCTTCCGCGATGGACGAACTCGAGCGCCTCGGGGTCGCGACGACGCCGGTCACGGTGATCGACGGCGAGATCGTAGTCGGATTCGACCGGAAGCGGCTGACGGCGTTGCTGGGACTGCCGGAGCGTGATGCCGGCGCGAGAGGCTATGACAAGACCGGAGCGTGAAAAGCGGGACGCGTTGTCTCGCGCAAATGTCGCGACGCTTCAAATACTAAGCATGGGCGTAGGGGCTCAAACGCGACAATATAAGGTGGTCGGGGAGGAGGGACTTGAACCCTCGGCCTCAGCGTCCCGAACGCTGCGCGCTACCAAGCTGCGCCACTCCCCGGCTTTGATTACATGGTTGCCCGGTGCCGCTCATTGTAGCATCCCGGTCCCGCCGCGCACAATTGCGAGGCGCGCCGGGCGGATGGGGTCATGGCGTGACGCTGAACGGCGGATACCGGTCGGTGGCGAGGAGAAACGCGTAGGCCGCCACCCGAAACGCCCAGCGGAAGACGCCGACGACAAAGTCAAAGAGCGACCGCGGATAGCGGCCTGTAAAAAGGATCGCGAACCACGCCAGGATGACACAGCATATCGCGGCGAGGCCCACGAAGACCAGCACGATGTAGTGCGGCAGCGCGAGGACCCACTTGACGAGCGGCAGCCACCGGTTCAGGCCGGCGGCGGCATCCGGGTACGGCAGCGCGACATGGACCGCCTGCTCTTCGTCCGCCGATGGATACTCGTCGCGCAGAAGCGCGACGTACGCGGCGACGCGGATGGAGAACCGCGTCAGTTCGACGTTCCAGTCGAACCACCACCGCGGATACCTGCGGACAAATAGAATCATCAGGGCCGCGGGCAAGAACACGATGCCGCCTCCGGCCAAAATGACCGTGTGGGACGCCTCGCCGCCGCCGTGCGACTGGGGACCGCTGACGAGGGCAAGGATAATCCCGATGGGAATCACCGCGAGCAGCCGGAACGCCGTCGTCAGACGATTCAATTGGCGGTCCGGATAGTCAATGTCGAGGGTCGCAGGAAAGCCATTCAGAGAAATGTGCATGACCTCATCTCCTCGTTGAGGACATGACGGACATATCGGACCGCTTTCAATTCGCCGCCGGGGCCACCACTGTCTCCGCGCGCTGGGCGCCCGCGATGTCGCCGGCCGTCGCGGCGGCGGCCGTGGCGCACGGAGCCGGGGCCGGCATGGATCACCCGTTTCTCGCCGGTGCGGCCGCGGGCCTAGCGGAGGCCGGTATTGCGGTACTGCGTTTCAACTTTCCGTACATGGAGGCCCGCCGGCGCATGCCCGACCCGGCGCCCGTCCTGCTCGATACGTGGAAGGAGGCCATCTCGCAACTCGCGCGCCGCGGCGCCCCGCTGCCGATGGTTGCGGGCGGCAAATCCATGGGCGGCCGAGTGGCGTCCATGCTGGCCGCCGCTCAAGGCCCGGACTTCCGTGGCGCGGCGCTCGTGTTCTTCGGGTACCCGCTCCACCCGCCGGGACGGGTGGACAGGCTGCGCGACTCGCATCTTTCGGACATCCGGGTGCCGATGGTGTTCCTGCAGGGAACCCGCGATGCGCTCGCGCGGCTGGATCTGATCGAGGGCGTGGTACGGCGGCTGAGGCCGCTCGCCCGCCTCCACGTGGTGCCTGACGCCGATCACTCGTTTCGAACGCCCGGCGCCAAACGATCAGACCGGGAGATCGGCAGCGAACTGGGAGAGATCGCCGCGCGCTACCTGCGCGACGTTCTTGTCCCCGGTGCTCCATGAGCACTACAGCACATCGCGTATGTGGGGGCGGGGAACGCGCCCGCCGGACGAGAACGCTGACGCATGAACGAACTGCCGGTACGGCGGGACGGGGCGGTCGTCACCCTCACGCTCAACCGGCCGGAGAAGCGCAACGCGATTACGGTTGCGATGTGGGAGGCGCTCCCAGGCGTGCTCGCCCCGCTGGAGGCGGACGCCGCCGTGCGGGTCGTCGTCGTCCGCGGCGCGGGCGAGGAGGCCTTTGCGTCCGGGGCGGACATTTCGGAGTTCGAACGCGTCCGCAACGGTGCCGCGACCGCGCGGGCGTACAGCGCGCTGGTCGCCGCCGCGGAGCGCACGCTCGCCGATTTTCCCAAGCCGACCATCGCGATGATCCACGGCTTCTGCGTGGGGGGCGGCCTCGTGATCGCGCTCGCGTGCGACCTGCGGTGGACGAGCACGAGCGGTCGGTTCGGCATTACCGCCGCGCGCCTTGGGATTGTCTACGGTCCGGGGGCAACGCGGCGGCTGGCGTCGGTTGTGGGACCGAGCCACGCGCGGGATCTTCTGTTCAGCGGCCGGCTCGTCGAGGCCGAGGAGGCGCGGGCGATGGGCCTCGTCAATCGCGTGTGCGCGCCCGACGCGCTGGAGCGCGAGACGTATGCCTACGCGCGCGGCCTGGCGGAGCAGGCGCCGCTGTCGCAGCGGGGCGCGAAGGCGATGCTTCAACGCCTCGTCGGGGAGGGAACGATGACGGACCGCGACATCACCGCGTTCGTGGAGCGCGCCTACGAGAGTGCCGACTACCGTGAGGGCGTGCGGGCCTTTCAGGCGCGCCGGCCCGCGCGATTCGAGGGACGGTGACGATGGGGCCGCTCGCGGGCATCCGGGTGGTCGACCTGACGCGGTTCCTTGCCGGGCCGTTCTGCACGCAGGAATTGGGCGACTTCGGCGCCGATGTCGTCAAGATCGAGCCGCTCGACGGCGACCACTCGCGGAACCAGACGCTTCGGCCCGAACTCGTGGGGAACAGCTACTTCTTCGCCGGGGCCAACCGCAGCAAGCGGAGCATCGCCCTTGACGTCACGACACCGGCGGGCCGGGAAGTCGTCCTGCGCCTGGCGCGGCGGGCCGACGTGGTGATCGAGAACTTCCGGCCCGGCGTCATGGAGCGCCTCGGCTTCGGGGCGCGGACGCTCCGGGAACCCAACCCGCGTCTCATCTACTGCGGCGTCACCGGGTTTGGCCAGAGCGGGCCGTACAGCGGACGTCCGGGATTTGATCAGGTCGGCCAGGGCATGTCGGGGTTTATGAGCATCACCGGTCAGGAGCCCACCGGGCCGACGCGCGCGGGGATCGCGCTCGCGGATCTCTACTGCGCGATGACCGCATGCCGGGGCATCCTCTACGCGTTGCTCGCCCGGGAGCGCACCGGCCGCGGGCAGGATGTGTACGTCTCGATTTTGGACGCCATGGTCTCGCTGCTCACGTGGAGCGCCGGGATGTATTTCGAAACCGGCGTCCCGCCCGGCGTGGCGGGGAACCATCATCCGCTCGCGTCGCCGTTCGGCGTGTACCCCACGAAGCAGGGCTCGTTCAACCTCTGTGCCGGCAACGAGGTGATGTGGCGGCGCCTGTGCGAGGCGATCGGCCGCCCGGAACTCGCCGAGGAACCCCGGTTCGCCGATGTGAACGCGCGCGTCGCGAACCGTCCGGCGCTCAACGCGATCCTTGTCGAGGCGTTCAAGACGCGTACGAGCGCGGAATGGGTCGAGTACCTGAACGCGCGGGGAGTGGCGTGCGGCCCGATCTACAACCTCGCGGAGGTCTTCCACGATCCGCAGGTCCTGCATAACGGGATGCTGGTCGAGCGGCCGCATCCCGTCCACGGCGCTGTGAAGCTGATCGGCATCCCGATCAAACTGTCGGAGACACCCGGCGACATCAGGCTGGCGCCGCCGCTCCTGGGCGAACACGCCGACGCGGTGCTGGAGGAGGCGGGGTACACGTCCGTCGAGATCGCGGGCCTCCGTGAGGCCGGCGTGGTCGGTCCGCCACCGTCCGTCGCGGCGCGCAAGCGCTGAGGCGGAGGCATGCCGCCCGCGCCCGAGCCCCAGCAACGGCTGCCCGCCGGGCCGCTCGCGGGACTCCGTGTCCTCGACCTCGGCAACATGATCGCGGGGCCGTTTTGCGCCCGCCTGCTCGGCGATTTCGGCGCCGACGTGATCAAGGTGGAGCAGCCCGGCCGGGGCGATCCGGTTCGGGGGTGGCGCAGCCGGTACCGCGGTCACTCGCTGCTGTGGAAGACGATGAACCGCAATAAGCGGGCGGTCACGCTCGACCTCCACGCGGACGAAGGCCAGGCGGTCGCGCGCCGGCTCTACGGCATCACCGACGTGGTGGTGGAGAACTTTCGCCCGGGTGTGCTGGAACGCTGGGGTCTCGGGTACGCGCAGGCGCAGGAGGCCAACCCCCGGCTCATCATGGTCCGCATCAGCGGCTACGGGCAGACCGGGCCGTACCGCGACCGGGCCGGCTTCGGCGGCGTGGCCGAGGCGATGGCCGGCGTGCGGTTCCTCACCGGGTTCCCGGACCGGCCGCCCACGCGGGTGGGCTTCGCGCTTGCCGACACGGTCGCAGGATTGTACGGGGCTTTTGCGGCCGTGGCCGCGGTGCACGAGCGCGCCGCGAGCGGCCGCGGTCAGGAGATCGACGTCGCGCTGACCGAGGCCACGTTCAGCTTGCTCGACGACCTGCTCGCGGCGTACCACAAACTCGGCGAGATCGCCGGCCGTCACGGGACGGGATTGCCGGGGGTGGCGCCGAGCAGCATCTACCCCACGCGCGACGGGCAGTACATCGTGATCGGGGCCAACAACGACAACGTGTTCCGCAGGCTCGCCACGCTGATGGGCCGCGCCGACTGGCTTGCCGATCCCGACCTCGCCCGGGATGAAGGCCGCGGCCGCCGGCAGGCCGAGCTCGACGCCGCCGTCGGTGCGTGGACGGCGGAGCGCGACCTCCGGACGCTCAACGACCTGCTCGCCGAGCATGGGGTCCCGGCGGGCCCGGTGTACGACATCGCGGGCGTCGCGGCCGATCCGCAGTTCCGTGCGCGCCGGGCCATCGTGGAGGTGGACGACCCGGACGTCGGCCCGCTCGCGCAGCCGGGCGTGGTCCCCGTGATGAGCCGCACACCCGGCCGCATAGCGTGGGCCGGCGCGCGTCAGGGCCAGCACAACGCCGAGGTCTACGGCGGACTCTTGGGGCTCAGCACCGCGGACCTGGAACGCCTCCGATCACACGGGGTCGTGTAGTCCCGTGCGCGTGCCGCCCGCCGCAACCATCGTCGAGGTGGGGCCGCGGGACGGCTTCCAGCTCGTCGGCCGCGTCATCCCGACCGCGACGAAACTCCGGGTGATCCGCGCCCTCTACGATGCGGGCGTCCGCGACATGGAAGTGACCTCCTTTGTGTCGCCGAAGGCCGTGCCCCAGTTCGCCGACGCCGATGAGGTCGCGCGCGAAGCGCTCCGCCTTCCCGGCCTGCGCGCGTCGGCGTTGATTCCGAATCTGCGCGGCCTCGAGCGCGCGGTCGCGGCCGGGATCCGTGCCGTGACGGTCGTGATCGGCGCGACCGATGCGTTCAACTCGGCCAACGTGCGGATGACCGTCGAGCAGTCGCTCGAGCAACTCGCGGCGATCGCGCGGGCCGCGGCGGAGGCGCCGGCGCCCGGGGTGTCGATCGAAGCCGGGATCGCCGTCGCCTTCGGCTGCCCGTACAGCGGGACCGTGTCGCCGGCGGACGTGGACCGCATCGTCGAGCGTGCGCTGGCGCTGGGCATTTCGTCGATCAGTCTCGGTGACACGATCGGAGTCGCCGCCCCGACGCAGGTGGCCGGTCTCGTCGGACGGGTGGCGGGGGCGGATCCCCGGGTGCACGTGACCCTGCACCTCCACGACACGCGCGGTATGGGGCTGGCCAACGTGGTCGCGGGGATGGACGCCGGGGTCACTACGTTCGACGCCGCGATCGGCGGCCTTGGGGGCTGCCCCTTCGCGCCCGGCGCCACCGGCAACATCGCGACCGACGACGTAAATCACATGCTTCGCGGCATGGGCGTCGAGACCGGGATCGACCAGGCGGCGCTGCTCGCATGCGGCCGGCTCGTCGCCGAAGCGGTCACGGGCGACCTGGCCAGCCACGCCCTGCGCGTAGAACTCAGCCGGGCGGCCGGATAGCGGCAAGCGCAGGATTTTCAACGCGGGCCTCGAAGGAAGCCCGGACATTTACACCGGATAACCTACGCAGCACTCATCGGAGCATACAATGGCGCAGACGTTGCGGGACTGGTATCGGTACCTCGAGCGGCAAATGCATGTTTCTCTCCCCACCGGTGTTCTGGACGCCGCGGCGCCGCCGCGACCCCGCGAGACTCCACCCGACCCGCCGTCCCGCCTGCGGGAACACGTCGTCGCCGACGCCGGCCCGCCCCAGCCGGTCGGGGCCGCGGGCGCCGTCGCCGCGCCGGTCCGCGCGGGGCAGCCGCCTCTCGTCCCGCCGATACCGCGGACCGCGCTCGACGTGGTGAATCGCGCGGATGCGGTGCGCCGGACGCTCGTGGCCGGTCCGAACCAGCGCGCCCTGCCGATGGAACTTGGGCCGCGGGCCCGCGGACGCGGCGGCCGCCGGCCGATCACAGAGAGCCGCGAGGAGATCATTCGCCGTCTGCTCGATCCCGAGCTGAGTCTGCACGAGGCGGCGGCCGTGCTGAACTTGAGCAAAGCGACGGTCCGGCGGTACACCGATCACGGCAAGTTGCCGTGCCTTCGCACCGGAGGCGGCCAACGGCGATTTCGTCTGTCGGCCCTCCTCGTGTTCCTCGACGACCAAACGCAGGCGCGCGGCGCGACCGGGTAGTGCACGTCGGATTTTTTACTGATTCGTACGTGCCCCGGATAAGCGGCGTGGTGCGCGCGGTGGAGGCATCGGCCCAGCAGCTCCGGTCCCGCGGCCATCGGGTCTCCATCGTCGCCCCGGCATTCCCGGGATACGCCGACGCCGATCGGGACGTCCTTCGCGTGCCGGCCGTCGCGCCGCCGGGGTATCCCGACTTTCCGGTGGCGGTGCCGTATCCCGGGGGACCGCTGCGCGCCGTGCGGGCGCTCGGGCTCGATCTCGTGCACACGCACTCCCCCTTTGTGCTCGGGGGCATCGGATGGTGGATGGCGAGGAGCCTCGGCCGGCCCATGCTGTTCACGTATCACACGCGGTATGAGGACTACGCGCACTACGCGCCCGTGGTGGGCGATTTGGCGCGGCCGCTTGTGGGCGCGTACACGACCGCGTACTGCAACCGGTGCGACTGCGTCCTCGCGCCGCTGCCGTCGGTCGCCGCGCTGCTGCGGGAGTCCGGCGTGCGCGCCCGCGTCGCCGTCGTCCCGAGCGCCGGCATCGATGTCGCCGCGTTCGCCGCGGCGGCGGACGGCGCCGGCGGGGACCGCGCGGCCGCCGTGCGGGCAAAGTTCGGGGTGCCCGGCCGCGCGCCGCTGCTCGTGTTCGTCGGCCGGCTCGCGCCGGAGAAGAACGTCGGCCTGCTGCTCGCGTCGCTCGCGGCGCTGCCCTCCGACACGTGGCTGCTCCTCGTGGGGGACGGCCCCGACCGCGGCCTGCTGCAGGCGCAGGCGGAGGATCGCGACATCGCCGGCCGCACGATCTTTGCCGGCACCCAGCCCCCGGCGGTGGTGGCCGACGCGCTTGCCGCCGCGGATCTGTTCGTCTTTCCGTCCACGACGGAGACCTTCGGGATCGCGATGGTGGAAGCGATGGCCGCCGGGTGCGCGGTGGTGGCCGTGCAGGCGGCCGCGTCGTGCGATCTGCTGCGCGACGGCGAGACGGGACGGCTCGTCGCGGGAAACCCCGCGGCGTTCGCGGCCGCGGTGCGCGATCTGCTCGCCGAGCCGGCGCGGCGCACCGCGATGGGCGGGGCGGCCCGCGCCGCGGCGGCGGACTATGACCATGCGCGCGTCACGGACCGGTTGTTGATCGTCTACCGCGAATTGCTCGCGGGGCAGGCCGAGGCGCGCCGGTGCTGACGATGCCGGCGCGGGGAGGGCGCGCGTGCGGCTAAAGCGGCTCGAACTGACCGGGTTCAAGACGTTCGCGGATCGTACGGCGTTGGAGTTCTCGCCCCATCTGACCGCGATCGTCGGCCCGAACGGCAGCGGCAAGAGCAACATCTTCGACGCCATCCGCTGGACCCTCGGCGAGGGCAGCCTGCGCGCGCTGCGCGGGGTGCGCAACGAGGATGTCATCTTCGCCGGCAGCGACCGGCGCCGCCCGCTCGCCATGGCGGACGTCACGCTGATCCTCGACAACACGGACGCCACGCTCATGATGCCGGCGGACGAGGATGCCGGCGAGGCCCCGCCGACGCCCCTCGCATTTGCCGAGGTGACCGTGACACGCCGCGCGATGCGCGCCGCCGACAGCCGGTACTTCATCAACACACTGCCGTGCCGCCTGCGCGACATTCAGACGATGTTCCTCGGCACAGGCCTCGGCGGCCACACCTATGCGCTGGTGACCCAAGGCGAAGTCGACCGCGCCCTCGATGCGACGCCGGAGGAGCGGCGGATGATCCTGGAAGAGGCCGCGGGGCTCGCCAAGTTCAAGCGCCGTCGCCACGATGCCGAGCGGCGCATGGCGGCGGCGGAGCAGCTGCTCGTGCGCGTCGCGGATATCCTCGCCGAGCAGGATGCCCGCGTCGAGACCCTGGCCGCGCAGGCCGGCGCCGCGCGGCAGTACCAAGCGTACACCGCCGAGCTCCGCGGCCTCGAGCTCGCGATCCAGGTCGAAGAAGTGCGGCGGCTGGCCCGTGCGCAGAAGCGGGTACAGGACCAGCTCGAACAGATCGCCGCCAGGCGGCGCGAGGCGGAACAGGCCCTGTCCGCGCTCGCCGCGGAACGGGCCGCGCTCGACCGCCGCGCCGCCGACGCCGGCCGCGAGTGGGAGGACGCCCAGCGGTCGCTGGTGCGCCTCACCGAACGGCGGGCCGCCGAGGAATCCACCGCCGGCCTGCTCGCGGAACGGCGCCGCGGACTGGCCGCACAGCGATCCCGCCTCGACGCCGAACTCGCGCGTCAGCGCGCGGAGTCGGAGCGTCAGGCCGGCGAGCGCGACGGCCTCGCGGCCGAGGAACAGGCGCTGGGCGAAGAGGACACGCGCCGCCGCGCGAAGGTGGCGGCGGCGCACGAGGCGCTGCGGGGACTGGAAGAGGGAACGGCCCGGGACGAGGCGCGGGCCGCGCAGGCGCGGGACGAAGCCCGTGCGCTGGCCGGGGCCTATGCCGAAGCGCGCACGTCCCTCGCGGCCGCCGAAGCGCGGGTCGCCGCGTATCGGGACCGCGCCGCGTCGATCGCCGGCCGGCTCGAACATCTGCGGCGGCAGGCGGCGGACACCGCGGCGCGCCGTGAGGCGCTCGGCGGGGAGTTGGCCCGGCTGACGGCCGCGCTGGACGACCGGCGCGGCCGCGTGCGCGCTCTTCGTGACGAATACGCGCGCGGCGAAGCGGAGCACGACGCGCTGCTCGCGCAGGGCCGCCGCGCGGAGGTCGAACACGAAACCCTGCGGTCGCGGCTCGCATTCCTCGAGGAGGCGCACGCGCAGTTCCGCGGATACGACGCGGGCGCCCGCGATCTGCTGCTCGCGCGCCGCCGGGACCCGCAGCGATTCGCCGCGCTCCGGGCGGCCGTGGCCGAGGTGATCCGGGCGCCGCGGGACCTGCGGGCGGCGGTGGAGGCGGCCCTGGGGCCGGCAGGATCCGCGCTGATCGTGGGCACGGTCGCCGACGCACAGGCCATGCGCGACGGACTCGGCGCCGAGGCGGGCGAAATCGCGTTCCTGCCGCTGTCCCTCCTCCGGCCGGTGCCGCCGCGGCCGCCGGTGCCGGATGCCGCCGCGGCCGACCCGGGATTTGCCGGCGCGCTGCTCGACCACCTCGAAGCCTCGGATGGACAGGACGCGGCCGCGATCCGGGCCCTGCTGGGCGATGTCCTACTGGCGCGCGATCTCGACGCCGCGATGCGAATCCGCGCCGCCGGATACGCCGGCCGGATTGTCACCGCGGCCGGCGAGGCGCTAACCCCCGCGGGGGTGGTGACGACCGGGCGGCGTTCCGCCAGGCACGGCGGCACCGTGGGGCGGGCCGACGAGATCGCCGACGCCCGCGCCGCTCTGGAGCGCCTGGAAGCGGCCGCGCGCGACGGCGCCGTCCGCATTGAGGCCGCGGCCGCATCGCTGCGGCGGATCGAGTCGGCCGTCGCCGCCGCCGACGCGGACATTACGGAGGAGGGCGAGCGCCGCGCGGACGCCGCGCGGCGTCTTACGCTCGAGGACGCGGAACACGCGCGCCTCGACGAGGAACTCGCCGCGCTGGGCTCCGAAGCGCGCGAGACCGGCAACGCGGTGCGCGAACACGAGGCCGCCCGCGACCGTTCCACCGCGGACGGCGCCGCGCTGGAGCAGCGGATCGCCGCGCTCGAAGCGGAGGCCGTCGAACTGTCCGCGCGGCTTCACGATCAGGCGCGCGCCGCGCGCGCCGCGCGCGAGGCGCTGACCGACGCCCGCCTGGCGGCCACGGAACTCGAGGCGCGCCGGATCGGCATCCGCGCGCGATTGGCCGAGGCGGAACGGAGCGTCGCCGCCTCCGACGAACGGCGGCGGGCGCTCGAACTCGAGGCCACCGCCCTCGATGCCGAGGCGTCTTCGCTCGAGGCCGACGAGACGGCGGCCCGGGCGCGGTGCGCGGCCCTGGCCGCGGAGGGCGAACGGCTCGAGGCGTCGCTCGGGGCCCTCGACGCCGAACGTGCCGCGGTCGCCGCGCGGCGGGCGGATGCGGAACAACAGCACGCGGACGCCGCCGCTCGGACCGACGCCCTCGCCGAGGACGCGCATCGGGCCGAGGTGCGGCAGGCGCAGGTCGACGCGGAGATGGCGAGCGCCCGGCGGCGCGTGGAGGAAGAATTCGGCCTGCCGTTCGACCGCGCCGCCGCGGAGGCGCCGGAAGGGTTGGAGCGCGACGAGACGCTCGGCCGCATCGAAGCGCTGCGCGGCCTGATCGCGTCGCTCGGGCCCGTCAACCTGATCGCGATCGAAGAGCACCGCGCCGCGGCGGTGCGGGCGGAGGCCCTGCGCGGCCAGCATGACGACGTCGCCCGCGCGCTCGCGGCGCTGCGCGGGCTCATCGCCGATCTCGAGACGGTCATCCGGGAACGCTTCGACGAGACCTTCCGGGCCGTGAACGAGGAATTCAGCGGGCTGTTCGTGCGGCTCTTCGACGGCGGCCGGGCCGGGCTCGAACTGGTCGCGGTGGACGGCAGCGACGAGCCGGGTATCGACATCGTGGTGCAGCCGCCGGGGAAGAACCTTCGTAGCCTCAGCGCGCTGAGCGGCGGCGAGCGCGTGCTCGTCTCGCTTGCGCTCATCTTCGCGATGCTCCGCGTCCGGCCGAGTCCGTTTTGCGTCTTCGACGAGGTAGAGGCGGCGCTTGACGAGGCGAACACGCGCAAGGTGGCCCAGGTGCTTCGCGAACTCGCCGCGCAGACGCAGATCATCATCATCACGCACAATAAGGCGACGATGGAGTCGTGCGACGTGCTGTTTGGCGTGACGATGGAAGAGCCCGGCGTGTCGCACATCGTGTCCGTCCGGCTCGAGGACGCGCAGCGCGCGCAGTTCGAAGAACAGCCGGTGGGGTAAGGCGCAGAAACGAGCGGCGATGGCGGGGAGCGGGTGGTTCGGCCGGTTCCGCGAGGGCCTGGCGAAGACACGCCAGGCCCTCGGCGCGCAGCTCGACGGCCTGCTCGGCCGCGAGATCGACGAATCCTTCTACGAGGATCTCGAGGAGGCGCTGCTCGCCGCGGACCTGGGGGTCCAGGCGGCCGAGACGGTCGTCGGCCGCCTCAGGAGCCGCGCCCGGTCCGGCGAACTCGGCGCCGCGGCGCGCACGCCCGAGGGCCTCCGGCGCGCGCTGGCCGAGGTGCTGCTCGCGATTCTCGGCGAGCCCACGCCGCTGCGGCTCGATCCGCCGCCGGCCGGCATTGTGGTCCTCGGCGTGAACGGCGCCGGCAAGACCACGACGATCGGGAAGCTCGCGCACCGTCTGCACGCGGAGGGCCGCCGCGTCATCGTCGCCGCGGCGGACACGTTTCGGGCGGCGGCGATCGACCAGTTGGCCGTGTGGACCGATCGCGCCGGCGTCGACCTGGTCCGCCACGCGGAAGGATCCGACCCCGCGGCGGTAGTGTACGATGCCGCGCAGGCCGCGTGGGCGCGTCACGCGGACGTGCTGATCGTCGACACCGCGGGCCGCCTCCACACGAAGACCAACCTCCTCGAGGAGCTCAAGAAGCTTGACCGGGTGCTGCGGCGCGAACTGCCGGGCACCCCGGTCGAGTCCTTCCTTGTGCTGGACGCCACGACCGGGCAGAACGGCATCGCACAGGCGCGCCGGTTCGCCGCCGCCCTGCCGCTGACCGGGGTCGTGCTCACGAAACTCGACGGGACGGCGCGGGGCGGGATCGCGGTCGCCATCGCGGACGAGCTCAAGCTGCCGGTCCGGCTGGTTGGGTTCGGGGAAGGAATCGACGACCTCCAGCCGTTTGATCCCAAGGCGTTCGTCGAGGCCCTCTTGGCGCCATAAGTCGAACGCGTCGGATACTCTAGAGTGTCCAGTGTGGACGAGGTGTTGACACTTTTGTCCTCCAACCGTCGTCCTCTGTTGCTGTCAGCTGACCTTCTTGGCCAGGAAAACCGCGGCCGGCGTGCGGCCTTGGAGTCGGTAGCCCTGGTGTGGCCGGTCCCGGTTGTAGAAGCGCAGGTAGGCCTGCAAGTCCTGCTCCAGCTGCGCGATGCTCCGGTAGTACGTCCGGCGAAAGGCCACGCGCCACAGCTCGGTGAGAATCGTCCCTTGCAACCGCTCGACGAAGCCATTCGTCCAGGCATGGCGCGGGCGCGTGCGCCGATGGCTGATACCGAGCTCCCGGCAGGCGGCGACGAAGCGCGCCTGCCATTCGGGGCCGCCATCGGTGAGCACCGCCCGGATCCGGTGCCCGGCCCGTTCGTAGGTCGGCACCACCTGCGCGCGCAAGAAGTGGATCGCCGCCTGTTGGGTGACCCGCGGGACGAGGGCGGCGATCCCATAGGAGCAGGCCGCATCGCACGCGGTCAGCTGCCAGACCTTGCCGACTCTCTTCAGCTTGCCGATGTAGAAGGCATCGAGGCAGACCAGGTCGCCGGGGCGCTGGGCCTCCACGTGCGGCCGCACCAGGCGTCGGCGGGTGCGCTCGGCCAGCAGGCCGTCGGTCGCCGCGTGGGCCTCCAGGCGCGTGAGCCGCTCCCAACGGGTCGGCAAGCCGTGCCGCCTGAGGATTGCATAGACGCCCGAGGCGCTGATGCGCCAGCCACCCCACAGGGGCTGCCGCAATTGCATCGCGATGCGGGCCGGGCCCTGCGTCGGCCACACCAGCGCGTAGGCCAAGACCGCATGCTCGAGTGCCGGGATCGTTTGACGCGGCCAGCGGGTGGGTCGCGTCGGCCGGGGCCGCAGGCCGTCGGCGCCATAGCGCAGATAGCGGCGGCGCCACCGGTAGAAGAGCGTCCGAGAGATGCCGGCCTCCCGACAGGCCTGGGTCACCCTGTCGAGCAGGGCGGCGCGTTGCAAGATCGCCACGCGATGACGGCGAACGCTGTCCTCGAGGGTCATGCTGCTCCTCCTCCTCGTTCCGACGCTTGCCAGGCATCGGTTGGAGGATTCGGAGGCTGGGGCGTGACCCTCTTCTCATGAGGAGGCCTCCATCAGTGCAAACACTACGTCCAAACAGGACACTCTAGACCATGCCGGGCGCGACCGAACACCTGCAGCTCTTAGATTGGAAACGGCAAATCTCGGATCTGTACCAAATGATCCGGGCGTCCTCCGAACCCGCGGCCGCGTGGCGCTCATGGTGCGCACGGAGGGAGGAGCTCTTCCGCCGTCATCCGCAATCACCGCTGCCTGCCCGGACGCGCGCCGCGCATCGCGGGCTTCCGTACTATCCCTACGACCCGGCCGCGCGGATTCTTGCCGATGTCGTGGATATCGCGCCCGTGCCGCGCGATATCGCCGCGAGCGACGGCGTCCCGTACCCGGTCGCGCACTTCGCCACCGCGCGATTCGCCGTGCACGGACGATCGTGTGAGTTGGGCCTCTATTGGCTGTCCGGATACGGGGGTGGATTGTTCCTGCCGTTTCGCGATCACACGAGCGGCACCGAGACGTACCCGGGCGGCCGTTATCTTCTCGACACGATCAAGGGCGCGGATCTGGGCATGGAGCGCGATCGCCTCGTCCTGGATTTCAATTTTGCGTATAATCCGTCGTGCGCGTACGATCCCGCGTGGAGCTGCCCGCTCACGCCTCAGGAGAACCTCCTGGCGATGGCGCTGCGCTCGGGCGAGCGCGCGCCAGCATCCCCCGTGGAACGGTAGGGCGGGGCGGGCGGCCCGGCGCGGCGGGTACTTCGCACATCCCGGTCTCGCTGTGTTATAATATGTCAAGGTTAATGCCTTTACAGAAGACACGATACGCGCCACCCACGGGTCGTGCGCCCCGAAGTCTGGCCGGGCGGACCGCGGTCATCCGGCTGTTCGACGCGTACGCCGGACTGCTCACGGCGCGTCAGCAGCAGTTGCTGCGCCTGTACTATCACGAAGACCTGTCGCTCGGCGAAATCGGCGCCCGGCTGCGCGTCAGCCGCCAGGCGGTGTTCGACGGGTTGCAGCGCGCGGTGGGGGAGATGCGATACCTCGAAGACCGGCTGGGCGTTCTCGCCGCCCGGCGACGGAACGGCCGCGCGCGGCCGGACGGCGCCGCGGCCCGGCTGGGGGCGGTGGAGCGAGAAGCGGCGCGGCTCACTCGGGCGGGCGCCGCGACCGGGCCCCTCCTGCGCGCGCTGCGGGCGCTGCGGAACGCGATGCCGGTCTCGTGATCGGCCTGAAGGTGCGCACGCCGTCTCACTATTTTACGCCCGTCCCGGCGGCCGAGCCCACCGGACGCGAGCGCACCGTCCGGTTCGAGGACGGCGGCCGCGTGTACCGGTTCCGCACGGCCCCGGGCGTGTTCTCGCGCGGCGGGGTGGACCGCGGGACGCGCCTGCTGCTCGAGGCCGTCGATCCGGCCGCGGCGCGTACGATCCTGGACCTGGGGTGCGGGTACGGTCCGCTCGGCATCGTGCTCGCCGGCCGCGCGCCCGGGGCCCGCGTGACGCTGGTCGACGTGAATCCGCGCGCCGCGGCGCTCGCGGCGATCAACATTCGCGACAACGCCCTTCCGAACGCGGAGGCGCGCGCCGGCGACGGCTGCGCCCCCGTCGGGGACGAGCCGTTCGATCTCATTCTGCTCAACCCGCCGATCCGCGCGGGCCGGGCGGTGGTGGTGCGCCTGCTGGGCGAGGCGCACGCGCATCTCGCGCCCGGCGGGCGGTTTTACCTGGTCGCGCGTACCAGCCAGGGCGCGCGTACCCTGGCCCGGTGCATGGCCGAGGTGTTCGGCCGGGTTCGCGAGGTAGAGCGCGGCGGAGGATTTCGAGTGTACGAGGGTCGCGATGTTTGAGCAACTGCAGAACCGCCTCGGCGGCGTGCTGAATCGTCTCCGCGGGCGCGGCGCGCTCTCCGAGGCGGACGTCGATCAGGCGCTGCGCGAGATCCGGCTCGTGCTGCTCGAGGCCGACGTCAACGTCAAGATCGCGCGCGACTTTACGGCCCGCGTGCGCGAGACGGCGATGGGGCAGGAGGTCTGGAAGAGCCTCACTCCCGGCCAGCAGGTCGTGCAGATCGTGCACGCGGAGCTCGTGCGGCTACTCGGCGAGAGCCATCGTCCGCTGCAGCCGGCGCCTCATCCGCCGACCGTGATCCTGCTCGCGGGGCTGCACGGGACCGGCAAGACGACGACGGCCGGCAAACTCGCCGCGCATCTCAAGAAGCGCGGGCGCCAGCCGGTGCTTGCCGCCGCCGACCTGTCGCGCCCGGCGGCCGTCCGCCAGGTTGAGATCGTGGCGGGCCGCGCCCAGGTGCCGGTGGTGATTCCCGAGGCGGGCGACGATGCGGTGGCCGTCGCGCGCCGGGCGCTCGCGGTCTGCCGCGAGCGGGCGGCCGACACGCTCATCGTCGACAGCGCGGGCCGGCTCCACGTCGACGACGACTTGGTCGCGGAACTCGCCCGCATGCGCGACGCCGTCGCGCCGCACTATACGCTGCTGGTGCTCGACGCGATGGCGGGGCAGGACGCGGTCCGGATGGCGGAGGGCTTTCACCGCGCGGTGCCGCTCGACGGGGTGATCCTGACGAAACTCGACGGCGATGCGCGCGGCGGCGCGGCCCTGTCGGTCGTCGCGACCCTCGGCGTCCCGATCTTCTACGTCGGAACCGGCGAGCGCCTCGACGCGCTGGAGCCGTTCCACCCGGACCGGATGGCGTCCCGCATCCTCGGCATGGGCGATGTCCTGACGCTGATCGAGAAGGCGCAAGAACAGGTGACCGCCGACGAGGCGCGGGAACTTGAGCGCAAAGTGCGCCGCGCCGAGCTCACGCTGGAGGACTTCACGAAGCAGCTCCGCCAGGTCCGGGCGATGGGGCCGCTCGACCAGGTGCTCGGCATGATTCCGGGCTTCAACGCGCGCCGTGCCGGCCTCCCCGCGGCGGGGGAGTTTGACGAGCGCGCCCTCGGGCGCATCGAGGCGATGATCAGTTCGATGACGCCGGCCGAGCGCCGGCATCCCGAGGTCATCGACGGCAGCCGGCGCCGGCGGATCGCCCGGGGCAGCGGCACGTCCGTTCAGGAGGTCAACCGCCTGCTGCGGCAGTTCACGGATGCCAAGAAGATGCTGAAGCAGATCGAGAGTATGGGCCGGCGCGCCGGCAGGCTCGGCAAGCTGCCGACATCGCTCGAACCATAGCGGCGGGCCGTGCGGCCCACATCGCGGGACGCGAGGGGAGGACAAACGACATGAGCGTGAAGATCCGGTTGACCCGGCGGGGCGCCAAGGGCCAGCCGTTTTACCGGCTGGTGGTGGCGGACTCCCAGAGTCCCCGCAACGGCAAGTATCTGGACCACGTGGGTCTCTACAACCCCCGTACCGAGCCGTCGACTATGCAGGTGAATACCGAGAAGGTCCTGGCGTGGCTGCGGAAGGGCGCCCGGCCCTCGGATGCCGCGCGCGTGATCCTGGAAAAGACCGGCGTGCTCCGCCAGTGGGAAGAAAGCCGGGCCAAGGCGCCGCGGTGAAGGCCCTCGTCGAACTCGTGGCACGGTCGCTCGTGGACCATCCCGACGACGTCGACGTGCAGGTCGTCGACGGGCCGCAGGCGTCGACGATCGAGGTTCGCGTCGCCGCGGATGACGTCGGCAAGCTGATCGGGCGCGGCGGCAGGATCATCAAGGCGATTCGCACGCTGGCGCGCGCCGCGGCCACCGGCAGCGGCAAGCGCGTCAACGTGGAGGTCCTCCGCCCGTAGAGGCCGTCCGCAGGCGCGGGCCGCGGGCGGCACCACGCGTGCCGTCGACCGTGGCGGCGTTGGATCGCAAGGCAGTGCTGACCGACGCGTTGTGAGGAGGAAGGGCATGCCGTCGATTACGGTGCAGCGGCCGATCGTGATCAAGACGATTGTGACCGAAGGATTCAAGCGGCTGTACGTCGCCGATTTGGAGGACGCGATCAAGCGCGTCGAAGCCGTGGTCCAGCAGATCGATGTGCAGGCGCGGCGCTTCGATCTCGAGCGGCAGGTGTCGCCGCAGTCCCGCATGGTGCGCCAGCAGCTCGAGATCGAGCGCGCGCGGCAGGACGCGGCGCGGGCCGAGCTCACGGCGCGCCTGCACGAGGCGCAGGATCTGAAGATCAACGACGAGTTCACCCAAGGGACGATCGACGGGGTGACCGAGCTGTCGGTAGGCGACAATCTGTTCGACAAGATCTCGCGGGCCGAGATTGTCGTGAAAGACGGGATCGTCATGGAGATCCGGGAGGGCGCCGCCGCGGCGGCGCCCTCCACCCTGATCACCCCCGGCAGCGCCTAAGGGCGGCGGAGGCGGGGTGGGACACAGCGACGTCCCGCGCCGGCGGGACGCCCCGGTCGGAGGGCCCGGGGGCCTCATCGTGGTGGGCGAGGTGACGCGTCCGCACGGGGTGCAGGGCGCGGTGCGGGTGCTGCCTGTCACGGATTTTCCGGAGCGGCTGTTGCGGCTCCGGCGCGTCGCGGTCGTGCAGCGCGGCCGCGCACGCACCGTCGCGGTCGAGCAGGCGGAGCCGGCCGGGCGCTTCGTCGTGATGAAATTCGCCGGCATCGACACACCCGACGATGCCGCCGCGCTGCGGGGTGCGACGATCGAGATCGCCCCGGCGGAGGCCGTGCCGCTTCCGCCGGGGCAATTTTACCTCTTCCAGATCGTGGGGCTCCGCGCCCGCACCCCCGCCGGCGAGGTCCTGGGCGAGGTCGTCGACGTGCTGCGTACGGGCAGCAACGACGTCTACGTCGTGCGCACGCCGGGCGGGACGGAGACGCTCTTGCCGGCCGTGGAAGGTGTGATCGACGCGATCGACCTTGCCGCCGGCGAAATGGTCGTGCGGCCGCCGGAGTGGTCCTGATGCGCTTCGATGTCGTGACCATATTTCCCGGCGTGTTCCCCGGTCCCCTCGACGCCGGCGTGATCGGGCGGGGCCGGATGCGCGGCCTCCTCGACGTACGCGTCTGGGACCTGCGTGAATTCACCGACGACCGCCACCGGACCGTGGACGAGCCGCCGTACGGAGGCGGCGCGGGCATGGTGATGAAGGCGGAACCGTTTCTGCGCGCGGTCGAGGCGATCCGCCGCGCGTCGCCCGCGCCCGGCCCGGTGCTGCTCACCAGCCCCCAGGGCCGCCGGTTCACCCAGGGCTGGGCGCGGCGGCTCGCCGCCGGTCCGCACCTGACGATCTTGTGCGGACGCTATGAAGGCGTCGACGACCGCGTCGCGGCGATCCTCGACGCGGAAGAGGTCAGCATCGGCGACTATGTGCTGAGCGGCGGCGAACTGCCGGCGATGGTGATCGTCGAAGCCGTCGGCCGTCTTGTGCCGGGCGTCGTGGGCGAAGAGGCGTCGGTGCGCGAGGACTCCTTCTCGGAGGGATTGCTCGACTATCCCCACTACACGCGCCCCGCCGAACTCGCCGGCCACGCCGTCCCCGAGGTTCTGCTGAGCGGGCACCATGAAGAGATCCGCCGGTGGCGGCGGCGCGAAGCGCTCCGGCGCACGCTCGCGCGGCGCCCCGACCTGCTCGACGAGACGGCGCTCGACGACGAAGCCCGAGCGTGGCTCGGCGAGTTGCGGGCCGAGCAGGCGCGCGGCGGCGCGGCCGGCCCCGGGGACGGAGGCGATCGCGGGTGACCGTCGCCTTCGGCGCGCAGGGCGGCGGGCCCGCGTCACCGAGGGGTGTCTAGGTTCAGATAGATCCGACTACGCCTGAGACTCGGTGCCACGGCGACACCGCGGGTACTTTCGGCCGTTGGGGGGTGGCTATACTGGCACCACCATGGCCATCCTCAAACCGCTCCTGCGTCGGCGCGTCCGGG
>DATGHZ010000002.1:0-12336 GCA_035307565.1 bacterium
GTGAACATGACCTGGACGAGGGGCATCCAGCTCAAACTGCGCTCGGGGCGCAATTCCTCGACGAGTTTGTCGAAGGGGAGATCCTGGTGGTCGAAGGCGCCCAACACGACGTCGCGGACGCGGGCCAAGGCTTCGTGGAACGTAGGATCGCCGGAGAGGTCGGTGCGCAGTGGGAGTGTGTTGACGAAGAAGCCGATGAGGGCTTCCGTTTCGACCCGGCGCCGGCCGGCGACGGCCGTACCGACCACCACATCCTCGATCCCCGCATAGCGCTGCACCAGGGTTTGAAAGGCGGTCAAGAGGGTCATGAACAGCGTTACGCGCTCGCGCCGGCTCAACGCCTTGAGGGCGTCGGCGAGGTCACGTGGCAGCACCATTGTTGCTTGGGCGCCCTCGTGGTTGAGGATCGCCGGGCGCGGCCGATCGGTGGGGAGCTGCAGCGTGGGCGGCATTCCGGCCAGGTGCTCGGTCCAGTAGGCGAGCTGTGTGCGCAATTCCGGGCCCTGCAGCCAGTGCCGCTGCCAGGTTGCGTAGTCGCCGTACTGGATGGGCAGGGGCGACAATGTGGCGGGGCGCCCTTCGACATGGGCGCTGTAGAGTTCACTGAGCTCCCGGGTGAGGACCTCGAGCGACCATCCATCCGACGCGATGTGATGAAGGGTCACGAGCAGTACGTGATCGTCAGCCGCGAGCCGGACCAGCAGCGCGCGCAGCATCATATCTCGGGACAAATCAAACGGGCGTCGGGCCTCGGCGCGGAGTACACGGGCCAGCTCTCCGGCGCGGTCTTCTAAGCGACAAGCGCTCACGTCCACGACGGGCAACTCCACAACGCGGTGATCGGCGACCACCTGCAGCGGCTCCTCGCCTTGAATGACAAACGTGGTTCGGAGCGCCTCATGGCGATCGACGATGGCGTTGAGCGCCCCGCTGAGCGCCGTCGGCTGCAGCCCGCCGCGCAGTTGCACCGCCATCGGCACGTTGTAGGCGATGTTGCCGGGGGCCAGTTGCTCCAGGAACCACAGCCGCTGCTGTGAAAACGACAGCCGGCACGGCCCCGGCCGGCCTCGCCGGGGAATCGTCCCGCTTCCCGGGGTGGCAGGACCGTTCACGCCGTCGCCGGCCGCCGCCGGGCCGGGTGTCGCTGGCGGATCACCGTTGTGTTCCCCACGAAGCGTCTCCGCGAGTTGGGCGAGGGTGGGCGCTTGCAGAAGCGTGGCGACCGAGAGCTCACGCCCGGTGAGTGTCTGGTACCTCGAACATATCTCGGCCGCGGCGAGCGAATTGCCGCCGAGTTGTAAGAAATTATCGTGGACGCCGACGCGGTCGATTCCCAATGACTCCGCCCAGATGCCGGCGAGCGCCCGCTCCAGAGGGTCGCGCGGCGCAACGAACGGTGCGGTCAGGAGCTGTTGAACGAGACATTTCGCAAGTTCGGCCCGGTTGACCTTGCCGGTTGGAGTCTTAGGAATCCGATCCACTATTAGGACGCGCGACGGTACTCTGGAGCGCGGAAGCCGCTGCGCCGCAAACTCTCGCAGTTGCTGCTCCGTGACGCGTGCGGTGCCGCTCGGCACCACGGCACCGGCCACGTCCTCGCCCAACGTCGGGTGCGCCACGCCGAAGACGGCGACCTCCGTGACGGCGGGATGCGTCTGCAGCACGTCCTCGACCTCCGACGGCCACACTTTCTCTCCGCCGCGATTGATAAGATCGTTGGTCCTTCCCTTGAGGAAGACATAGCCGTCCTGATCCCGCCAGCCGACGTCGCCGGTCCGCAGCCACCCATCCTCTGACAGCACGGCCAAGGTCGCGGGATCGTCCTCGTAGCCCGGGAAGACGTTGGGGCCCCGTACCAGCACTTCACCCGCCACGCCCGCCGGTAACTCGGAGCCGTGCTCATTGGCGATCCTAATGTCCGGGCCCACCGACACGCCGACGGAGCCAGCTTTCCGCCGCCCCGGCGGTGGGGGGTTGCTGCAGATTGCGCCGGCTTCGGTGGATCCGTATGTCTGGATGACCGGAACCTTGAACACCCGCTCGAGCCCGCGGACGAGGGACTCCGACGCCGGAGCCGCGGCCGTGCAGATAAACCGTAAATCGCTGTGACGGAGCGCGTCGCGATGAGCCTCGGCGTCCGCCACGATAGCGTGGTGCATCGCGGCCACGGCGGCGTACCAGGTGGGGCGGAATTCGAGGAACAACGAAAAGAACGTTTCGGCGTCGAAGCACGGCGGGCACATCACCGCGCCTCCCACGGTAAGCGTGGCGTTCAGCACCTGTACTCCACCGCTGTGGTAAAGCGGCATCATGTCTACGCCGCGATCGCGCGGACTGAGCGCCAACGCGTCCGCGAGATGGCGAGCGCTTGCACAGAGGTTGGTGTGGGTGAGCGGCACGCGCTTCGGCCGGGCCGTCGTCCCTGAGGTAAGAAGCACCAAGGCGGTGTCCTCACCGTGCGAGAACTCGTCTGCGGCAGGCTCGTTGATTCGTTCGCCCGTGAGGCGGAAGGCACCGGCTTCGCCGTCGCGCTCCGGCAGGAGCTCAATGATAGGGAATCCGTCGCACCGGGCGTCGCGAGCGGTGAGGGCGATGCGCGAGTCGACGACGAGCGCAGAGGCATCTACAGCGGCAAGCAACGACGCCAATTCCCGGCCCCGATGATACGCGCCGACGGGGATACAGACGGCCGACGATGCGACGGCCAGAAGTGCGACCGCGAGTTCAGGTCCGTCTGAGACAAGGATGGCTACCCGATCGCGACGGCGGATGCCGCATCGGCGCAGGATCTGATGCATGTCGTCGACGCGGACGAGCAACCGGCCGTAAGTCAACGGACCGCGCCCGGCGGCCAGGATCGCGGGCGAGTTGGGCTTCGTGTGCGCTGAATTCTGAATTAGCCGATAGATGGAGTGGTCGATCGCCTCGCCTCCCCACATCGGCACACGGGAGTCCGCCCGAGGCCGGCCCGACGAAGCCGATTGTTGACGGTGCATCTGCAAGATGTTGGGCAGCACGGCCAGTTCCTGTATCGAACGAACGTTCAAATGAATGCTTTTTCGGATTTCGGCGTGGGGATCGCCCCAACTGCCGGAGCCTGAAAAGAGGTGAGGACTTCACCCTTAGCCGGGACGATGCTCCGGGGCTTGGCTGCGAACGTACATTCGTACTCGGCCGGACTCGGAGGTAGCGTTCGAAAGAACGTGCTCCAGCCCGATCACGGTAGAGGGCGGTACCGTGCTGCCTGCGAACAGCAGGGCATTGCGGATAGGAAGGGTGTGTTTTTTCATGGTCGGGCGGCGCGACGACGTCGAAGCGAAACGGCGGGAGAAGGGACTCGTGCGTCCGGAGGCCCTCCACGTCGTCGATAAGCCCTGGGGACGCGAGTTATGGTGGGCCGTGACAGACCGGTATCTCGGCAAGCGCATCGAAGTCCGAGCAAACCATATGCTGAGCCTGCAGTACCACAGAGAGAAACTGGAGACGCTGTACCTTCTGTCCGGCCGGGTCCGCTTTCATGTCGATGGAGAGGTGCTCGAACCGCCCATCGGCAGCGCTCTGACCATTTCGCCCGGGACCGTGCACCGGATCGAGGCTGTCGAGGACGCCGTGCTTTTCGAAGTCTCCACGCCGCATCCGGACGACGTCGTGCGTTTGGACGACCGGTACGGGCGCGCCGATCAACGCAAGGAAGGTTCGGCCTGACCGCGGCCGCGATCCGGGCACCCGCCGTTCGCGGAGGCAAAGCGGCTTCGGGCGTCGGCAGAGGTTCTCGCTCGCTGCGATAGAATGACGCGCGCGTGAGTCCCGAGACACCGCGCGAAACGCCCGACCGGCGTCCCGGCGCACCACCGCCGTCCGGCCGGTCACGGCGGCCCAGAAGACACCATCCCAGAGTGGGTGCGCCGCCGCGCCCGGGCGGTGCTCGGAGTTTACCCGCCGGCCCTGCACGGACCGGAGCGGCGCCGTCTCCCGCGAGCCGCGACAAGCAGCGCCGTCCGCCGGCCGGGCCCGTCCTTGAAGTGATCCCACTCGGCGGTCTCGGCGAGATCGGCAAGAACTGTACGATCGTCCGCATCGGGCGCGACTGCGTCGTCATCGACGCAGGGCTCATGTTCCCCGAAGAAAGCGATCTCGGCATCGACTTCGTCATTCCAGACTACCGTGCCCTCGAGCAGGCCGGGACGGTTCACGGCGTAGTGCTGACGCACGGGCACGAGGACCATGTGGGAAGTCTGCCATATCTGCTGCGTGCCGCGCACGTGCCGGTGTACGGCCAGCCGCTGACGCTGGGGCTCGCGCGCCGGCGTGTCGAGGAGACACCGGAGACCCCCGCGATGCAGGCCGTTCCCTGCGAGACGCGCCGGCCGTTTCGTGTGGGGCCGTTCGAGATCGAGTTGATTCACGTGAATCACAGTATCCCGCAGGCATCCGCGGTCGTGGTCCGCACGGCGGCGGGGACGTTCGTCGCGACCGCCGATTTCAAGTTCGACCAGACGCCCATCGGGGAGCCGCCGACCGATTTCTCCCGCCTGGCGGAGATCGGTGAGGAAGGCGTGCGCCTGCTCCTTATGGATTCGACCAACGTTGAGCGTCCCGGCTACGCACCGTCGGAGCGCGTCGTCGGCGCGGCGCTCGACGAGATCGTGGCGCGGGTGCGGGGCCGCGTGCTGCTCACCACGTTCGCGAGCAACGTGCACCGCCTCCAGCAGGCGTTCGACACGGCCGCCCGCCACGGCCGCAAGGTGGCGGTCATCGGCCGGAGCATGGTAGATACGGTGCGCATCGCCTCGGATCTCGGCGTGCTGCACATTCCGCGCGGGACGATGGTCGGCATCGACCAGCTGAAAGGGCTGCGGGACGCGCAGGTGATGGTGTTGACCACGGGCAGCCAGGGCGAGCCAATGTCCGCGCTCACGCGGATGGCGGCGGGGCAGCATCGGGCGCTCACCGTCAAGCCTGGCGACACCGTCATTCTCGCGGCGACGCCCATCCCGGGCAACGAAGGCATGGTCGCCCGGACCATCGATGAGTTGTACCGGCACGGCGCGGAGGTCGTGCACGGCGGGCCGGTCCATGCGTCCGGGCACGCATGCCAGGAGGAACTCAAGCTCATGCTCACGCTCCTCCGGCCGCGGTGCTTCCTCCCGGTCCATGGCGAGTACCGCCATCTCGTGCTGAACCGCCGGCTCGCCGCTTCCGTCGGCGTCCCGGAGGAACGCAGCCTGGTAGCGGAGAATGGCCAAGTCGTCGCCGCGACGGACGACCGTCTCACACGGACGGGCGCGCTGGACGCGGGGTCTGTCCTCGTGGACGGCCTCGGCGGTATCGGACCGGTTGTGCTGCGGGACCGGCGGCAACTAGCCAAGGACGGCGTACTGATCGCCCTTGTGGCGATCGAACGGCGGACCGGCGAATTACTGAGTCCGCCGGATATCGTGTCGCGCGGCTTCGTCTACATGCGCGAGTCGGGCGACCTGATCGAGGCGTGCAAGCAGCAAATCGTGAGCGCAGTTGCCCGGTGCCGCGCACGAGGCATCACCGAATGGTCGGCGGTGAGATCGGCGATCCGGGAAGCCGTGGGCCGATATTTGTTTGAACAGACGCGGCGGCAGCCGATGATCCTGCCGATGCTGGTGGAAGTGTAAGCAGCATTCGTCGTCGCATCTCGTCGCAGCATAGGAGGCCGCCAGTGCCGAAGCACAAGGCGTCCCGTCGCCCGTTCACGATGGCCGCCGGCGCGGCGCTCATCGTGCTCGCCTTCCTGGTCAGCGTCGGCCTGTTCCCGCATCAAACGGCGCCGGTCCCCCGGTTCGTGGCGGTCCGAGGAGGCCAAGCCTTTGGCCTCGGGCTGTGGGGCCTCCCGGTTCTCTGTCTCCTCGTTGGCCTCATCGCGCTCGTCCGCCGTACCTTCGCCTTGAGCGCGCGGGTGTGGGGGCTCATCGCCGGATATGCCGTCGCGCTCGTCGCCCTCCATCTCCAGTATCCGGCAGGGCGGGAACTGCTGGCCGCGTCTGGGCGGAAGGGCGGGGGCTACGTGGGCGCGGTCGTATCGCTCGCTCTGCGGCGCCTCGCCGGCGAGCCGGGACTGTGGCTCGCGACGGCCGGTGGCGGGGCCGCGGTCGTCGTTTTGGTCTGGGGCCTCTCGCTCGAGCAACTCGGGCAGATGGGACAGACGGCGTTTCTCTGGATCAGCCGCACTGCCGCCATCGCCGGCCGTGAATTCGTCGCCGGCGCCGGCCGGATCGCGAGATTGCTGGGCACCGCGATCGCGCGGATGCTGGTCATGACCCTCACCGGCCTGAGAGAGCTGGGGCGGCGCCTGTGGCGCGCCGCGCTTTGCGTGCTGCATGTGGCCCGTTCGCTGTCGCTTCCCACCGCCGTTATGCCGGCGAAGCCGGTCGAGGCCGGTTCGCTCGGCGGCGAGCCGGCGAACCGCGTTGCCGGCCTCGCGGATGTCGCGCATGGTTCCGCGGACCCGGGCACCGCGGACGCGCTCGCCGTGGCGGCTGCGCCCGGTCCTGCGGAGGACTCGCCGGATGCGTTCGAAGGCGCCGCGCGGGATGCCGCGCCCGGCGACGCCGCCGCGTCTTCGGCGGCGCCGCCGTCCAAACGGCCGAAACGCCGCCGCGCCGAGACGGCGCAGGAGTCGCTGCCGCTCCCCATTGAGCCGCGCCGCGCGTACACGGTGCCCGATCTTTCGCTCCTCGACGCCTACGCGGCAAAGGCGAAGAGCGGCAAAGTGGACCCCGAGGAGGTTGCCCGCCACCTGGAGCGCACCCTCTCGAGTTTCGGTGTGGACGCGAAGGTCATCCGGTGGGAAACGGGGCCCGTCGTGACCCGCTACGAGCTGCAGCCGGCTCCCGGCGTCAAAGTGCAGAAGATCACGAGCCTTCAGAACGACATCGCGCTGTCGCTCGCGGCCAGCAGCGTCCGGCTCGAGGCGCCGATCCCCGGCAAGTCGGCGATCGGTGTCGAGCTGCCCAACGAACGGCCGAGCCTCGTCCACCTCCGCGAGATCCTGGCCAGCGACGATTTTGTCCGGGCCTCGTCTCCGCTCGCCGTGGCGGTCGGCAAGGGGATCGCAGGAACGCCGGTTGTGGCGGATCTCGTACAAATGCCGCACCTGCTCATCGCCGGTGCCACGGGCGCCGGCAAGAGCGTCGCGCTCAACGCGATGATCGCCAGCATCTTGTTCCGCTCGACGCCCGAACAGGCGCGGTTTCTCATGATCGACCCGAAACGGGTGGAGCTCACCAACTACAACGGGATCCCGCATCTGTTGAGCCCCGTCGTCACCGGTCCCCGCGAGGCCGCGGCCAAGCTGCGCTGGGCGATTCAGGAGATGGAAAGCCGCTACGAGATGTTTGCATCCGACGGGGTGCGGAATATTCAGGCGTTCAACGCGAGTCATCCGGACCGTCCGCTCGCCTACATCCTCATTATCATCGACGAGTTGGCGGACCTCATGATGGTTGCGCCCGCGGACTTCGAGGAGATCATCTGCCGGCTTGCGCAAATGACGCGGGCGACGGGCATTCATCTTCTGGTCGCGACCCAGCGGCCGTCGGTCGACGTCATCACCGGGCTCATCAAGGCGAACATTCCGTCGCGCATCGCCTTCTCGGTCTCGTCGCAGGTGGACAGCCGGACGATTCTCGATCATCCCGGCGCCGAGAAATTGCTCGGCCGCGGCGACATGCTGTTTGCCCCCCTCGGGGCGACGCGGCCGCTCCGCGTCCAGGGCGCGTTCATCGGCGACGCGGAGACGGAACGGCTCGTACAGTTCTGGCGCGCCCAGGGCGAGCCCGCTTATGTCGACGCGCTGCTGCGGGCCACCGTGGAAGAGACGGCGGAAGACGCCGCCAGCGGCGCGGACGCGCTGCTCGGGGATGCGGCCCGCCTGGTCGTGCGCGCGGGGTACGCGTCCGTCTCGCTGCTGCAGCGGAAGATGCGGATTGGGTACGTGCGAGCCGCGCGCCTCGTCGATCAATTGGAGGAGCGCGGCATCGTCGGACCGTCGCAGGGTTCAAGCCCCCGCGATCTGCTGGTCGGGCTCGACGAGTTGGAACGGGTGCTTCGCGCGGGATCCGCCCAACCGGCGCGCGCGGCGGCCGGCGCAGATGACGCGCCGTAAGAGTTCGGGGAATTTTCCATTGAAGTGCGCCAACGCAACGCTCCGGAGGAAACGTATCCGGACCTCAAGAACCCCGGGAGCGTATGGCGTCAACGGGTGTTGGAGAGCGGCTCCAGAACGCGCGCACGGCCCGCGGCCTCACGCTCGACGACATCGAAGCGGTGACACGGATCAAGCGCCGGTACCTCGACGCGCTCGAGCGTGAAGCGTGGGACGAATTGCCGGCCCCCGCCTACGCGCGTGGGTTTCTGGCCGCATACGCACGGCAGCTGGGCCTGCCCCCGGACGAGATCGTCGGCCAGTACAGGTCCGAAGGCGCATCCGAAGGCGCGCCGCGCAGCCCCGGCCCAAAGGCGGTCGAAGTCCGGATCACGCCGGGAGCGCCGCAGTCGCGTTTGCGGCGAATTGTCACCACCGTCGCCGTCGTGCTTATCGCCGGCACAATCGTGCTGACGTACGTGCTCGTCGGGCAGTTGCGGCAGTTTGCGGCGACGCGGCCCCGGCCGGGAGTCACCGCGAATCCCAGCACGGCCACGCCCGCGGTGCCCCGGGCGCCGTCCGCGGTGACGCCGGCGACCGCGCCGGTAGGCACGCCGGCTCCCCCCGGACAGCCCGCCGCTCCGGCCGGCAGTCCACCCTCCGCCGCTTTGCCCGCTCCGGCGGTGCCCGGCGCCGTTGTCGTCGCGGCGCAGGCAACCGACCGGTCGTGGGTGCGCGTCGTGTCGGACGGCGCGGTTGTCTTCGAGGGCTTTGTCAGCGCGGGTGACCACCAGACATGGCAGGGCCGTCAAGTGAGCGTCCGCATCGGGAACGCGAGCGCGCTCGACCTGTCGGTGAACGGCCGGCCGGTCGGCCGCCTCGGCAATCCCGGCGACGTCGTCGACCGTACGTTTACCGGGACTCCGGCCGCCACACCCAATACGCCTGCCGCTCCGCCCCCCGCGGCTCCGGCTCCGGCTCCGGCCGCGCCGCCGGCACCGCCTGCTCGCCCCGCTCCTCCGGCCGTGCCCGGCAACACGGCCCCGGTTTCGCCCGGTCCCTCCACGGGCCCGCCGCCGCCCAGTCCGCCGGCCAACGTTCACCAATGACG
The DNA here is from genome assembly GCA_035307565.1 of bacterium. Classification (GTDB taxonomy): domain Bacteria; phylum Sysuimicrobiota; class Sysuimicrobiia; order Sysuimicrobiales; family Segetimicrobiaceae; genus DASSJF01. The sequence continues at coordinate 9,228 of DATGHZ010000002.1, forward strand.
CGTGCCGGCCGGTGACCCGCGCCGAAATCATCTCGGTCGGGACGGAACACCTCCTCGGGCAGATCACCGATACCAACGCGGTGTGGCTGTGCACGGTGCTCGCCGGCGCCGGCATCGCGGTGTACTATCGATCGACGGTCGGGGACAATGTAGCGCGTGTCCAGGAAGTCTTTCGCGAAGCGCTGCGCCGCGTCGACCTCGTCATTGCCACCGGCGGCCTCGGGCCGACCGACGACGACCTCACGGTCGCCGCGGTCGCGGAGGCGTTGGGGCTGCCCATGGAGCGCAACGAAGAGGCCTGGGCCCATGTGCAGGAGTTCTTCCGCCGGCGCAACCGTCCGCTGACAACCCAGCAGCAGAAGCAGGCCATGATGCCCCTCGGGGCGCGCATGATCCCCAACACGCGCGGCAGCGCGCCCGGGGTCATCGTCGAACATGAGGGCAAGACCCTTGTGTTCACACCGGGCGTGCCCCGCGAGATGAAGGGCATGATCGAGGATCATGTGGTCCCGTATTTGCGGTCGCGCGGGCTCGCGGGCACGGACGTGATCCGGTCCCGGATTCTCCGCGTCGCGCTCGGCGAATCCATCGTCGAGGACCGTCTCCGGGATTTGATGCGGGCGGGCACTAACCCGACGATCGCGCCGTACGCCCACACGGGCGAGTGCCATCTGCGGGTCACCGCCCGGGGCCAGGAAGCGGAGGTCGACGGCCTCCTCGACGAAACCGAACTCGCCGTCCGCGAACGCCTCGGCCGGGCCATCTATGCGGTCGGCGAGCAGACGCTCGAAGAAACTGTCGCCAGGCAACTCGCGGCGGCCGGTCTCACGATCGCGCTCGCGGAATCCTGCACCGGGGGCCTGATCGGCCACCGGCTGATCCGGCCCCCGGGCGCGTCGATGTATCTCGACGGCGGCGTGGTCGCCTACAGCAACGCGGCGAAAGGCCGCTGGCTCGGGGTGTCACAAGACTTGCTCGCCCGATACGGCGCGGTGAGCCCGGAAGCGGTCCGCGCGATGGCCGAGGGTGTGCGCGCGCGCGCGGAAACGGATCTGGCGCTCGCGACCACCGGCATTGCGGGACCCTCGGGCGGAACGGCGGACAAACCGATCGGCCTCGTCTTCATCGCGCTTGCCCATCCGGAAGGGACGGAGGTGCGCGAGATGCGGTACGGCACCGAGCCCGGCCGGCAGGGCGTCCAGTACCTCGCGTCCCAGACGGCGCTCGATATGCTGCGCCTGCATTTGCTCGATCTCGGAGAGGCGTGACCGCGCCCGGCAGAATGCCGGCCGGCGGGGCCTCGTCCTCGCCGTCCGATCGTGAAGCTCGTCAGCGGATTTTCATCGCCGTGCCGCTGGCGGCCGACATTCGTGAGGCCGCGGGGCAGGCGCGCCGCGTACTCTCGGCTTACGGCGACCGTCTCCGGTGGGTGTCGCCGGACCACCTTCACCTCACATTGCAGTTCCTCGGGGACCTCACCATGAGTCAAGTGAGCAAGGCCGTCGAAGCGGCCGAAGAAACCGCCGGTGCCGAGGCGCCGTTTGCCATTACCTTCGCGGGCCTGGGGGCCTTCCCGTCGTCGGCGGCGCCGCGTGTGGTGTGGGTGGGAGTGACCGAGGGGTCGCAGCGCGTCAGCGTGCTCGCCGAACGTCTTGCCAAAGCCCTTCGGGCCCGGCGTCTCTCGCTCGAGGATCGGCCGTTTGCGCCGCACCTGACGCTGGCGCGCGTGCGCGGGACAGGGCGTTCGCCCGATCTGCGAGGAGATTTCAAGGCGATGGGCGCCGTCATGCTGGGGGAACAGCGCGTGGCCGAACTGGCCGTCGTCAAAAGCATGCTCGGGTCATCGGCGCCGGCGCATACGGTCGTCGCGGCGGTGCGCCTCGGCGAGAGGTTACCGGGGTCCAAAGACTAAATAACGGCATGACTGGGTGGTCGAGGACGGTCCACGGGGTGGCTTGACTTACGAACAAGCGTTTGGTATGGTGGGGCCAATTTAATACAGAAAACCTGCATCAGCGGCCGTCGACGCGGCGGAGGGAATCGCCCCAATGAACGAGCGGCAGCGCGCCCTGGACCTCGCCTTGGCCCAGATCGAGAAGCAGTTCGGCAAAGGTTCCATCATGAAACTCGGCGAGCACCAGGCCAAACTGCACGTCGACGTGATTCCGACCGGCATTCTGGCGCTCGATGTTGCCCTCGGCGTCGGCGGGGTGCCCCGCGGCCGCATCATTGAGATCTACGGGCCGGAATCGTCCGGTAAGACGACCCTCGGATATCACGTTGTGGCCGAAGCGCAGCGAGAAGGCGGCGTTGGCGCGTTCATCGACGCGGAACACGCGCTCAATACCGAGTACGCCCGCAACGTCGGCGTCGACATCGACAACCTCCTGATTTCTCAGCCGGACTCCGGCGAGCAGGCGCTCGAGATCGCCGAGATGCTGGTGCGCTCCGGCGCGATCGACGTGATCGTGGTCGACTCGGTCGCAGCGCTCGTCCCGCGCGCCGAGTTGGACGGCGAGATGGGGGACGCGCACGTCGGTCTGCAGGCGCGTCTCATGTCCCAGGCGATGCGGAAGCTCGTCGGCGCCATCAGCAAGTCCCGCACCACGATGATTTTCATCAACCAGCTGCGCGAGAAGGTCGGCGTCATGTTCGGCAACCCCGAAGTCACGAGCGGGGGCCGCGCGCTGAAGTTCTACGCGTCGGTGCGCATGGAGATCCGCCGGATCGAAACGCTGAAGTCGGGCGATCAGGCCGTCGGCCAGCGCGTGCGCATCAAGGTCGTCAAAAACAAACTCGCCGCGCCGTTCCGCGACTGTGAAGCCGACATCATCTTCCCGCGGGGGATCAGCAAGTCCGGCAGCCTGCTGGATGTGGCCGCGCTCCACGGGATTGTCTCGCGGTCCGGGACGTGGTTCGCCTACAAGGACATGAAGATCGGCCAGGGCCGCGACAACGCGCGCGAGTTCCTCGAGAGCAATCCGGAGCTGGCGCGCGAGATCGAAGCCAAGACCCGCGAGAAGCTCGGGATCGTGCGCTCGCCGGCCTCAGCCGCGGCTGCACCGGACGCCGCGCCGAACAGCAACGGTGCCGCTCCCGAAGCAAAAAG
>DATGHZ010000003.1:0-41695 GCA_035307565.1 bacterium
CCCGGACGCGCCGACGCAGGAGCGGTTTGAGGATGGCCATGGTGGTGCCAGTATAGCCACCCCCCAACGGCCGAAAGTACCCGCGGTGCCGCCGTGGCACCGAGTCTCAGGCGTAGTCGGATCTATCTGAACCTAGACACCCCCGTAAAGCGCGGCCTTCGCACATTGTGCGTCGTTTATCGCCGATGGTACGCTGAAGGCGGTGAAAACCACGTCAGACGCCGAATCCGGCCGCCGCGTCCTCTTCATTCTCGCCGCCGCCTCCCTTGTTGCTCTTGATCTCGCGTGGCAATGGTGGCTCGTAGCCGCGGCCCCTTACCCGGCGCGTTACGACTACGATGAGGGCGTGTACGCGGCGACGGCCGCCGCGGCGGCGGACGGCAACCCGCTCTACACCTCGGCGTTTCTCAGTCAGCCGCCGCTCCTCATCGGTGTACTCGCCCATACGTTCACCACATTCGGCCGCTCGCTGGCGTCGGCGCGCGGCACGGTGGTGGCATTTTCCTCGCTATGGCTGGCCGGACTCGCGGCGATCGCGGTGCGAACGGGCGGATTTCGCGCCGCGGTCTGGGCCGTCGCGATCGCCGCGTCGGCGCCGGCGTTCGTCGTCGCGTCGCACACGGTCCAAATGGAAGGCCCAGCGGAGGTCTTCGCCGCCCTTTCGGTAGCGCTGGGATTCGCCGCCGGCCTTCGTACCCGCCACGACGCCGGCTCGATGCGCGCTGCGCTCTGGGCATCTGCGGGCGTCGCCGCGGGACTGGCGGTCATGACCAAACTCACTGCCTTGACCTGCTTCGCACCGCTGATCGTCGTCCTCGTTTGGCGGAATCCGGAAACACCGGCTCGGAGGAGGACGGCGTTCGCCGCGCTGCTCGCAGGCGGCGCGGCGCTCGCCGCCGTCGCGGCGTTGGTTTGCACTCGCAGCCTCTCGATGGAGATGTGGCGGCAGACCGTCACGTTTCACACCGCCGTTGCACGCTTGAATCCGCCGGATCTTTCGCGGACCGGGGCGCTCCTGGCCGCGTTCGCCGCGGCCAACTGGTTCAGCGTCGCCCTCGGGCTCGCCGGCCTGGCTTCCGTGCTTCCGCGTTGGAGGTATCGTGACTTTGACCTGCGCGCCGCGGAGCCGGGCGGCGTCGCGGCCGCGGTCTCGCGCCGCGCAGTTGCGGTGTGGCTCGCCGTGGACGTCGCGGCCCTTCTCGTGTGGAGGCCCCTGTGGCCCCATCATTTCGCGATCCTGGTGACGCCGCTCGCCGTGCTCGCAGCCCTCACCGCTGAGATCATCTGGCGGCGCGCGGGCCTCACCGGCCCACGGGGTTCTATGCGTCAGGGATGGTGGGCGTCGCCACTCGTGCCTGTCGCGCTGACCGCGGTTTGGCTCTTTCCACTGACGGCGACAATTGCAGCCGCCGTGCCCGAGGGATCCGCCACGCTTCAGGCCGCCGTCGCGCAGACCGGGCTGGCGGTGCCCCCGGCGGCGGAGGTGGTAACAGACGACCCCTTGGTCGCGTTCCTGGCGAACCGGAGCATCCTCCCGACGCTGTGCGACACGTCCGAGATGCGGATGCGCGCGGGGTGGCTGACGGTAACGGCGCTTCGCGCGGCACTCCGCGATCCGCGCGTGCGTGGAATCGTGCTATGGCGCGGCACGTTCCGGCGGATGGCGCCGGAGTTCGTCAACGATGCGATGAACCGGTTTCCCCGCCGGTGGACGGCCGCGCCCGGCCGGCTGATTCTCGCGCGTTGAGCGCCGGCGTCACTTGGCCGCCGGCCCCAGTCCCCGCGAGGGGACGCGCAGACCGAGCACAGTCAGATTATCGTAGCCGCCCCGCCGGTTCGCGTCGTCGACACAGGCCGCGGCGGCCGCCGCCGGCGGCAGGCTTGTAAACGCGTCGCGTAGATCTTCCGGTGCAAGATGCTCGTAGATGCCGTCGGTTGTGAGCACGAAGCAGTCCCCCGGCTGGACGGGTCCGCTGGAAAGATCCACGCGCACGATCGGGTCGCCGCCAATTGTACGCGTCAACAGGTGCCGGTTGATGTGGCGGTCCGCGCCCGCCTGGTCGACGAGGCCGATCCGCCGCATCTCCTCGACGATGGTGTGATCGCGGGTGAGCCGCAGCAGGGTGCCGCCCCGCAGCAGCCAGGCCTTCGAGTCGCCCACATGGGCGACCCAATACCGGCCCTCCGCAAGCGCCAAGGCCGTGAGCGTCGTCTGCATCCCCGCGAGCCCCGGATGCCCCTGCCGCGTCGTGTAGACGTGGAGGTTGGCGCGCTCGAGCGCGCGGCGCAGCGCCCGGCCGGAATCACCGCGGCCGTGCAGGTCGTATTCCTGCACCACGGTGTGGGCGGCCTCCGCGCTCGCCACGGCGCCCGCGCCGTGGCCGCCGACCCCGTCGGCGACAATCAGCAGAGCGCCGCGACCCGCGCGCACCGCGGTATCCTCGGGCAGCTCCCAGAGCATGTAGTCCTCGTTTTTCGGGCGCACCTGTCCGGCATCGGTCGCCGCGCCCACTTCGAGGCCCTCCAGGGCCGGACTACGGCTCGTCGAGGTCGACGATCGCATCGGCGACTTCACCGACCGTTCGGCCGGACATCTTGGCGAGCCGGCGCAGCCGTGCCGCGGCCTCCTCGGGAGACAGCCGGTACCGCTCGGAGAGCCGCCGCGCCGCTGCCGCGACACGCGGCACGGCGGCCGGCGCCGTCGCATCGGCGGGCCGCCGCCTGAGCCACGCCAGGTCCGCGAACCGCGCGCGGGCCACTTCGATCGCGGGCCCCAATGTCCGCTTCGCGCACCGGCTTCATTAGATAGGCGAGGACACCGGCGTCGGCCGCCTCCGCGACGAGGCTTTGCTCGTTGTAGGCCGTCAGCACGATGATGGGGACGGGGTGCGCGGCCATGATGCGGCGCGTGGTCTCGAGCCCGTCCATACCCGGCATTTTGATGTCCATGATGACGAGGTCGGGCGCGAGGGAAGCTACCTTCGCGACCGCCTCATGGCCGTCCGCGGCTTCGCCGGCGACTTCATAGCCCTGGTCTTGCAGCATGACGCGCAGTCCCATGCGGATCAGGGCCTCATCGTCGACCAGCAGGATTCGCCCGCGCGGCCGCGTTTCCAATGCATGACCTCCCAAAGCCGCGACGCCCCCGCCAGGCGGCGGGGGCGTCGCGGCCCACTTTCACGATGCTACCACGTTCATCCGCCCATGGGCAACGCGCCTATCTACCCTGTACCGCGCGGTTGGCGGCGGCAAACGCAATCTTGCTGTGCGTCCCATCGCAGAACGGCTTGTTCACCGAGCCCCCGCACCGGCACAGGGCGACCGTCTCCTTCTTAACCTCGAACACCCCGCCGTTCGCGTCGATAATCTTGACCGGCCCTCGGACGAGGTACGGACCGTTGTCGATCGGCGTAATCGTCACATCGGCCATCGAAATGCCCCCTTCCACGACTGGCGCTGAACCGCATCCGCGACGCGCGGCGGCGGCCCGCTGCTCTGAAGTAACGAGACCGGCCGGCGCGCCATTCCGCCGGCGTCGCACACGCCCTGACAGCCGCTCTCGCCGCGCTGATAATATCAGCCAGTTCCCGCACCGGGACGTGCACCGCGAGGCCGCGACGCCGAGCAGACAAAGCTCGGCGTTCTGTGCTTCCCACCGGCCGTGACGCCTCCCTGCTAGAGGAGTTGCCGCGGGTGGACGAAAACAGTCGCGCGATGCTCAGCGTAATGGACGCTGCGTCAAATGCTCGTCCCGCGACCGCCGCTCACCGACCCGGCCGCAGCCTGGAGGCGCGGCGGCGTCACGAGATCCGGCTCGCGTATCTGCTGCTGGCCCCCGCCGCCCTACTGGTGTTCGGAGTCATGGCGTACCCGCTCGCGTGGCAGATCTGGACAAGCCTCACGGATCGCAGCGGCAATGTGCCGGTCCCGCATTTCGTCGGCATGGCCAACTACTTGTGGCTGGCGCACGATCCCGAGTTCTGGCACGCTACCGCCGTTACACTTATCTACGTTTTTGTGACGACCGTATTGAAACTGGTCGTCGGCGTTGCGATGGGAATGGGGCTCGCGCGGCCGTTTCCGGGACGCGCGGTGGCCTTCATCGCGGCGTTCCTGCCGTGGGCATATCCGGCCGGTCCCGCGGAGGTGGGGTGGTTCTGGTTCCTGCTGCCCCCGATCCCGGCCTCCTACGGCGACTTCATGGCGCACTGGCGCATCCTCTTCGACAATACGTTCGGCTTTGGAACGTGGGGCTTCGTGAGCGTGGTGCTGCTGAACATCTGGCGGGGCGGCTCGTTCGTCGGCATTTTCCTGCTCGCCGCCCGCAACGGGATTCCGGATCAGCTCTTCGAGTACGCTTCGCTCGAAGCCCGCAACGCCTGGCAAACTTTCTGGATGGTCACCGTCCCGGTGCTGCGGCCGTTTCTCGCGCTCGCGGCGTTTCTCACGCTCACCAGCGCCGTCGGCGATCTCAGCAATCTGTGGATGCAATCCGGCCAGCGCGACGTCTACCCGATGGTCTGGACCCAGGCGATCCACCTGGCATTGAACGGCGCTCTCTTCGGGCGCGCGTCGGCCGAAACGCTGGCGCTACTCCCCGCGCTGGTGGCGATCCTGCTGCTGTGCTACCGCTTGTTCGAACCGCTCGAAGAGGACCCTCTATGAGGCCGCGGCCCAAGGTGCTTCGAGGGGCCGTACATGGGCTGCTGCTGGCGCTCCTCGTCGCGTACAGCATCTTCCCGATCTACATGATCAGTGTGGAATCGTTGAAGACAGTGCAGGAAGACGAATTCGGCAGCCCGTTCTACGTCCACAACCTGAACTTTGAATGGTACGACGGCTTGTTCGACGAGGAGGAATGGTTCGTCGCCGGCGGCCAGACCCGGCCGACGGTGCCCTATCTCTTGTGGAGCGCCAACACGGCGCTCGTGTTCGCGGCCGGCCTGTTCATCACCCTCAGCAGCAGCCTCGCCGCGGCGTACGCGCTGGCCCGCCTGCGGCCGCCCGGCTGGCGGTGGTGGCGGCGGGCCCTGCTCGCGACGTTCCTCGTGCCGCAGACGCTGCTGTTCCTGCCGCTGTTCGAGGCCGTTTTTCGCCTCCACCTGGACGATAATCTCGCGTCCCTCGTGCTGACGTATCCGATGCTCGCGATCCCGTTCTGCGTGTGGCTGCTCTCCGCGTATTTCCAGAAACTGGCGCCGGAGGTCGAGGAGTCGGCATACATCGAAGGCGCCGGCCGCTGGACCGCCTTCATGCGGATCGTGCTGCCGCTGACGTGGCCGGTGCTCGTCGCCGCGGGCCTGTTCGCGCTCGGCGTCATGAGCAGCGACTTTATGCTGGCGGGCGTCTTTCTCCCCAACCAGTGGCATCAGACGATCGCCGCGGGGCTCTCCACCATGGACGTCAGCATGGAGGACCTGAGCGTCGTGGCCGGCGTCAACGCGGCCAGCCTCCCGATGATGCTGATCGCGGCCCTGTTCGCCCGGACCTACACGCGCGGCCTTACCGCCGCGATGCTCGAAGGCGCCTGAGGCTTCAGCGGCCGATCTCGCGAATTGCCTGCGCCACCAACGCGCGCCCGCGCGCGATGAGGTTGCTGACCCGCGGGACCGGCGCCCCCGCATCGACCTCCTCGGTCAGCTGTTTTTCGAGGATGGGCTCGAGTTCGCGGTGGAGCGGCCGGTCGATTTCCGTGACCACGGTCTCCGCGATTGAGTTGTCGAACGAGAAGAGGATCTTGGTAGCGAGCTCTTTGGCCTGCGTCCGCTTGCCGGCGCTGTAGGCGCGATCCAGATCCACGAGCAGCGTGTCGATCTCCCGCAGCCGGGCCACCGCACGCGCCCGGTCGCCGGCGCGGTACCGCGCGCACGCCGTCAGCCCGAGCGCCACCGCGAGCGCCACGACCACGACCGCGGCGCGATATGGCGCGCGACCGGCCGCGGATGCTCGGCGGCTCGGGATTCGGGCAGCCGGCCGCGGATCGTTACTCCCCACGCAGGGCCGTCGACAAGTCACGCGTGAGCCCCACAATCAGTTGGGACGCCAGCCCGAGCATCGGGGCCGGCACGCCCGCCTCGCGGGCGGTCTCCAGCGCGAGGCCGGTATCCTTGACCAGAATGTCGAGCGAGGTCCCCGGACGATAGGCCTCGACCCAGTCCCGGGCGACGGGCCAGTGTTCGACGACCCACGTGGTGCCGGTGCACGTGCGCAGCACGTCCCAGACCTTGTCCGTGGCGAGGCCCGCGGCCTCCGTCAGCGCCACCATCTCCCGCGCGGCGAGCAGGCTCACCGTGAGGAGCACCTGGTTCGCCATCTTGACGGTGGTCCCGGCCCCCGCCTCACCGACGTGTTCCAGTTGGGTCCCCATCGCCGCCAGCACGGGACGCGCCGCCTCCACGTCCGCCGCCGCGCCGCCGATGATGATCGTGAGCGTCCCGTCCTCCGCCCTGGCCCGTCCGCCGCTCACCGGGGCATCGAGGAACCGCAGGCCGGCGCGCCCCGCGGCGCCGGCAAGCCGGCGCATGCATGGCACGCCCACGGTGCTCATCACGATCAGGAGCGACCCGCGCCGGGCCCGTCCCAGCACACCGCCCTCCCCGAGCACGACGGATTCCGCCTGCACAGGTGTGCGGACCATGACGATGGTGGCGTCCGACCGGGCGGCGAGGTCGCCCACCGACGCGACGATGTCGCCGCCCGCCGACGCGAGCGCCAGGCCCGGCTCCTCCCGGACGTCGTACCCCAAGACGCGGAACCCGGCGCCGCGGAGGCGGCGCGCCATCGGCAGGCCCATCTCCCCGAGACCGATCACGCCGACCGTCGCGCTCGTCGCCGGCACCGCGGCCCCCTTATCCCGCAAGACTCGCCGCGCCGGCGTGGTAGACGATGTGTCCGTTGCGGACCACGAGCCGCACGCGCCGCAATGCCGACACGTCGGCCAGTGGATCCCCCTCCACGGCGATGACATCGGCGAGCCGGCCGGGTTCGAGTGTGCCGAGCCGCCCGGCCATCCCGAGTTCGGCGGCGGGCCGCGCGGTGGCCGCCTGGATCGCGCGCATCGGCGCCTCCCCCAGTGCCACGACCCATTCGATCTCGTCGCTCAAGTGCCCGTGCACCGCGTCCGTCCCGACGACGTAGCGGAGTCCGCGTCCGATCACTTTGCGCGCCGTCTCCTGGGCTGCACCGCCGAGCCGGGCGAGGCGCGCGTCCATCTCGCCAAACGCCCGGACGTGCGGGCCACACAACACCCCGAGCGTCAGCGTGATCAGCGTCTCGTGCCGCACGGCCAGATCCAAATCGGCGTCTGAAAAGAACCATCCGTGCTCGATCACATCGAGGCCCCCGCCGATGGCCGCCGCGACGCCGGGCCCGCCGAGCAGGTGCGCGGCGACCCGCCGGCCGGCGGCATGGGCCGGCCGCACCGCGGCCGCTACCTGCGCCTCTCCGTAGTAGCACGCGGTCGGCTCGCGGCGCGGATCCCCTACCCCATCGGAGACGAACAATTTGATGAAGTCGACGCCGTCGGCGAGATTCGCCTCCGCGGCGCGGGCGATGTCCGCGGCGTCGTCCGTCGTGACCGAGGCGATCGCGCCGCCGCCGCCGCGGGGGGACTTCATCGCACGGCCGGCCACGACGAGGCGCGGCCCTACGACGCGGCCGGCATCGATCTCCGCACGGAGCCGCAGATCAAGGCCATCAAGGTCGCCGCAGAGCCGCGCGGTGGTGACGCCGCCCCGCAGGTCGTCCTGGAGCCGCCCCACCGCGTTTGCGGCGGCGATGGGCGGCGGCTCGTGCGCCTGTTCGGTCAGCCCGCCGCGGCGGGTGTCGATGCCGGCATGTGTGTGAAAATCGATCAACCCTGGCAGCAGCGTGCAGCCCGGGAGGGAAATATGCAGCGGTTCCGTGGCCGCGCGGTTCGCAGGACCCGCGGGCGGCGGTCCGGTCTCTACCGAGACAATGCGGTCGCCGTCGATGAGCAGCCCGCCCGGCGCGGACGCCCGATCGGCGGCGCCGTCGATCAGCCGGTCGGCGTCGACCCGGAGCATTCTCTTATTTGACGGCCGCGCTCGTGATCCCGGAGATGAACTGATCGAGGAAGAACACGTAGAGGATCGCGACGGGTATCCCGACGAGCAGCGCCCCCGCCATAAGGGACCCCCAGTAGTACACATCGCCGCGTATCAGGTCCGTGGCCACGCCGAGCGGCACCGGTTTCTGGTCGGAGACCGACACGAAGACGAGCGAGTACAGGAAGTCCTGCATCGTCAGCGTGAACGCGAAGATGACCGCCGTGAGAATACCGGCGACGCTCACGGGCAGGACCGTCTTGATCAGGGCGCCGAGCCGTCCGCAGCCGTCCACTCGGGCGGCCTCTTCGATTTCCGGCGGCACCGTCTTGAAAAATCCGCTGAGCAGCCACGTACAGTACGGGATGGTGAACGTCGGATAGACGAGCACGAGCGCCCACTTCGTATCGATGATGTGCGTGAGCGCGACCACCCGGGAGAGCGGGATGAACAGCAGGATCGGCGGGATGAGATAGCCGAGGAAGATGCCGATCCCCATGTTCTCGGAGCCCGGCAGGCCGACCCGCGCCAGCGCGTAGCCGCCGGGGACGCCGACCAGCAGCGTGATCAGGGACACGCACGCGGCGATCAGCATCGTGTTGCCGATCCAATCCCCGTAGTACGTGTGCTGGAAGAGATAGGTGAAGTGCTCCCACGTCGGGTGTTGATGGAACCAGAACGGGAAGACCGTCGGGTTCACGAGATCGGCGTCTGTCTTGAACGCGGTGATCCCCATCCACACGACCGGGAACACCGCGATCGCGATGAACGGCACGAGCCCGAGATACACGAGGAGGTGCCGCCGCAGGCTCCGCGCCTTCGCGCGGCGCGCGCCGGCCTCCATGAGCCCGACCCGCTGGAGCGGCAGCGCGTGCCCGCGGACGGCGGTCACAGCGTTTCGCGCCTCCGGAGGTTGCGCAGCAACACATAGACAACCGGCAGTAGAATCGGGAAGAGCAGGAGCGAGATAGACGCTCCTCTGCCGAGCGCGCCGGCCTGAATGCCGATTTCGAGCGCCTTCGTCGGGAGGATCTCGGTCGCGCCCATGGGACCGCCGAGCGTCAGGAGGTACACGATGCTGATGTCCGACAGCGTAAAGACGGTGTCGAACAACAGGCCCACCAGCAGGATGGGCGCGATCACCGGGATGACGATGTAGCGATACCGCAGGAAGAAGTTGGCGCCGTCGACCTTGCCGGCGTCGAGCAGCTCGAGCGGCACGGCCGACATGCCCGCCATCAGCACGATCGCGGCGAAGGGGAAGCCCCGCCAGACGTTCACGGAAATGACCGCGACCGGCGCCAGGAAAGAATCGCCGAGCCAGTTCGGCCAGCCCTGGATCAAGTGCAGCCGGGTGCCGACGTAGTTGATCGCGCTGAACTGCGGATCGTACATCCACTTCCAGGCTAGCGCGCTGATCGCGACCGGCAGCGTCCACGGAATCACGACGAGCGACCGGATGAGCTTCTTTCCACGCACTTCCTGTATCAGCAGAAAAGCGAGCAGCGTGCCCAGGACGCCCTTGAAGATGCCGGCGACCACCGTGAACACGATCGTGTTGCGCAGCGCCTGCTGGATGGTCCCGTCCTGCAGGACCGCGACGAAGTTGGACAGCCCGACGTAGTTGGCGGTTGTGCCGCCCACGGAGGCGTCGCTAAGGGCGAGGTAGAGCGAGAAGAAGAACGGCACGCCGACCAGCACCGCCATGTACACCACGGCGGGGGCGAGCAGCGAGTACCCGAACCGCAATCGCTCGGCCGTGAAGGCGCGGTGGCGCACCACCGCGGGCCGAGTGATGATCGCTTGGGCATTCGCCATCGCCGCTACCCAGCCCGCCCGGAACCGTCGACCGGCGGAAGGGCGAAGCCAAGCTCCGCCCTCCGCGCCAGCGCCCGCCGATTCAACGTCGCTGCGAAGCTACGACTTGTACTTCGCGTAGACGCTCTTAATCTGACCCATACCCCACTTGATCGACCCTTCCAAGTCGTTGCCTTGAACGTAGCGGGTCATCATATCGGGGATGACGTACGTCGCCAGCACCTCGGCCGCCGCCGCCGTGAAGGGCCCCGGGTAGCCGTTGATGAGCGCGTATTTGCCCCAGTCCTGCAGGTGCGTGACCGTCGGATCGGTGCCGAGCACGGGCATCGGCTTCGTGTACCACCTGTTGAGCATCGGCATGTTGTAGCCTTTGCTCTCGGTCATGCTGAACTTGACGTCGCTGATGTACTTCTCGATGAAGGCCCTGGCCGCCGCCTGGTTCTTCGAGAACTTCCAGATCCCCAGCGCGGTTGGATCGACGACCGGCGTCGGATGCCCGACCGGCCCCCGCGGCTCGATCCAGCTGCCCGACACCTGGATATTCTTGTAGAGATCCGGGTTCACGTTCTGAATCGACCGGAACGCCGAGATCGCGTCGTGGATCCAGATCGCGACGCCCGACCCCAGGTACCGGTTGTCGGACACGTTGTCCCACGAGAGGACCTGCGGTGTCATGCACTCGTCGTACATCGCCTTCCCAAACCGCATCGCCTCGCGGAGCTCCTTGGAATCCCACTGGATCTCCTTGCCCGAGGGATCGGTTTCTTTAACGCCGAACGCGTAGAAGATGGCGCGCCAGTCGTGGTTGCTGTCGTTGCAGTGGGAGATCTGGACGCCGGTGTCGTGCTTCGGTGTCTTGCCCTTGCCGGTGCGGCCGGCGACCCGGGCGGCGTCCCACGTACTTGGCTCCTTGAGTCCGTACTGTTGGAACAGATCCGTCCGCCACAGCATGGGTTGCGCGATGTAGAATTCCGGCACGAGGTACCAGGTCCCGTTGACCTGCGCGACCTGCTTCGCCATCGGGATCCACCCGCCGTTGGCCTTGCCGATGCGGTCGGCAATGTCGCTGAGGTCCACCAACGACTGATGGTACTGGTACACCAGGATGTTCGTGTGGTGTTGGACGACATCGTGGCCGGCGCCGGCGGCCAGCTCCGAAGCGATGCGCGCCGGCAGCTGATCGATCGGAATGTGGTCGACGCGGACCGTCACAGCGTTCTCGACGCCCCAATCGTTGGCGTACTTATCGAACGCGGTGTCGTACGCGGGGATGAAGTGGCTCCACACGAGGATCCGCAGCGACGAGCCGCGGATCTGCGCCGGTGCGGCCCCGGCTTCCCAGGGCGCCACGAGGCGCGTCGCCGCGGCGCCGGCGAATCCCGCGCCCGCCGCGGTGAGCAACCGGCGTCTGGACAGCGTTCGAGCAGGAGACTGCTTCACTGCGTGTTTCGACATCCCACACCCCCTATCGGCACTTGGACCACAGTAGCGAGATCGCGTTAATGTACTCCAGATACACAGGCCCGCACGCCGGGCCCCGATCTGCTGGGTCTACGGTGGCGTACGGGATCGGGTTCGCTGCTATAGAGTCTAAGTTGGTGCGCCCGGGTTCTCGCCGGTACCTGGGGACTCCTCCTCCCCGCCGGCCCCAGCCTGCGGCTCCTTCGAGTGGCGTCATTCCGCCCAGTGCCCGAGGCGGCGGGCCTGGGTCACGATTGTCTGAGTGTATGGGTGCTGGGGCGAGGCAAACAGCGCCCGGGTCTCCGCGGATTCGACGATACGGCCGCCCCGCATGACATGAACGAGTTCGGCTGTCTGCGCGACGACCCCCAGGTCGTGGGTGATCAGAAGCAGGGCCATCCCGAGATCCCGCTGCAGGCGCCCGAGGAGATCAAGAATCTGCGCCTGGACCGTGACGTCGAGCGCGGCGGTCGGCTCGTCGGCGATCAACAGATTGGGACCGGGCGCGATCGCGCCCGCGATCAGGACGCGCTGACGCTGGCCGCCTGAGAGTTCGTGAGGATAGCGGCGGAAGAACGTCGGGTCCAGGCCGACCCGGCCGAGGGCCTCGACCGCGCGGTCGCGCGCGCCGCGCCGACCGAGATGCGCGACGATTCCTTCCATCACCTGATCCCCGGCCGTCATCAACGGATCGAGAGCGGCGCCGGGCTCCTGAAAGATCATGGCCACGCGCCGGCCGCGCACCGCGGTCATCTCGCGCTCCGACAGCGCGGTGAGGTCCGTATCGTCGAGGAGGATCCGGCCCGCGGTGATGCGCGCCGGCACGGGGAAGAGGCGCAACACCGCGCAGGCCGTCATCGACTTGCCGGCGCCGGAGGCGCCGAGGAGCGCGGCGGTCCGGCCGGCCGGGACCGTCAGCGAGACGTCCTCGAGCACCGGGAGCAGTCCGGAGAGCCGCCCCGAGCCGGATGGGCCCGGGCGTTCCAGCCCGACGCTGAGGCCTTCGATGCGCAAGTCGCCCCGCGGCGTGGTGGCGGACTCGGGCGGAGCCGGGGACACGTCCGCGGCCGCACGCGCCGCCGCCGTCCGCCGGCCGGGGAACTTCATCGAACCGCGGCGCGCCGGACGTTACGCCTCGCGGCTCCGGCGCCGCGGCAGCAGGCGCTCGAAAAACACGTACATGACCGGGATCACCAGCAGCGTAAGCGCCGTACTCACCGTAAGGCCGCCGATCACCGCGCGGGCGAGCGGCATGTTGGTCTCGCTGCCCTCGCCGAGGCCGGTCGCCATGGGGATCATGCCGAGGACCGTTGCAATCGCGGTCATGAGGATGGGCCGCAGCCGGATGCGGCCCGCCTGCAGCACCGCCTCGGCCGCCGCCATTCCCCGCTCCTGCATCTTGTTGGCATAGTCGACAAGCAGGATGCCGTTGCTCACCACGACGCCGATCATGGTGATGACGCCCATGAACGAGATGATCGACAGCGTCGTGTGCGTGAGCAGCAACATCCAGATGACGCCGATGAATCCCAGCGGCACCGCGAACATGATGATGAACGGATCCACCAGCGACATGAACTGGCTGGCCATGATCATGTAGACCAGCATGAGGGCGAGCAGCAGAGCAAAGCCGAGGCTCGAAAAGGCGCCCTGCTGCGCCTCGGTCTGCCCGGCCAAGTGGTAGGTGAACCCTTCGGGGAACGTTATCCGGTCGAGCTGCGTCACGATGTCCTGGGAGACGGCGCCCAGCGGCCGGTTGATGACGTTCGCCGTCACGTCGATCACCCGCTGCTCGTTCTTCCGGCTGATCTGCAGCGGCTGGCTGCCGAGTGTGATCCGCGCGACGTCGCGAAGGAGGATCGGCACCATCGGCGCTGTCGTCCCGGCCGCGACCGACGTGCCGGCGGGCGGATCGGCGAGGACGTTGAGCGGGACGTTCCCGAGGTCTTCCGGATGCGTGCGGTACGCGTTCTGCAGCCGCACCACGATGTTGTACTCGTTGCCGGTGACGGGGTCGATGAACTGGCTTGCCGTCGCGACGTTGCCCGCCATGGCGGTGTTGACCGCGTTGGCGACGTCCGTCGAGGACATGCCGAGCTGCGCCGCCTTCTCCTGGTCTACGTCGACGTTGAAGTTGGGATACTGTCCCCGCGGCGTGATCTGTACGTCCGCGGTTCCTTCGATGCCGGCGACCATCGCGGCCACCTGTTGGGCAAACAGCGCGCCGACCTGCTGATTGTAGCCGATGAGCTGAATGTCGATCGGCGCGCTGGACCCCACGTTGACGATTCGGTGTTCGAGCCCGCCGACGTCCATGACCATTAACACGCCGGGAAACTTACCGTTGAGCGCGGCGCGCGCCGCGTTCGCCCACTCCGTCGAGGAGTGGCGCCGCCTGGTCGGCGGCACCAACTTGATCTCGACACTGCCATAGTTCGGGCCGGCGTTCGACCCGAAGCCGCCCGCGTTGGCGCCGGTATTCGTGTACACTGCGAGGACGTCCTTGGACGGGATCACCCGGCGGACGACGTTGGCCACCTGCTCGACGGTATCGGAGGCCAGCTGGACCGCGGTTCCCTGCGGCACCTGCATGTCCACCGAGAACTGACTCTCGTCCGTATCGGGGAAGAACTCGGTGCCGATCCCACGGGCGGCGATCACCGAGATGACGAAGACCACCGCGATCCCCGCCAAGACGACCGAGGCGTGCTTGAGCGTCCATCCGAGCGCCCGCTGGTAGCGCTCGTCGAGGCTCTCCATGAGGCGCTCACTCCAGCGCACGAACCGCGCGGCGGTGCCCTGCCCCTGCGGCTCGCCGGTCCCGGGGGCCGCCCGAAGGAGTTTGATGCTCAGGATCGGATCCATCGTCATGGAGACAACGTAGGAGGCGGAGAGCGCAAAGACGATCGTGAGCGCCATCGGCACGAACAGCCGCTGGGAGATGCCGCTCAGGAACACGACCGGGAAGAACACCGCGATCGTCGTCGCAGTCGAGGCCAGCACCGGCAGGCCGACCTCCTGGGTCGCTTCCAAGACCGCCTTGAGCACCGGGGTCCCCGGCACGGTGAGGTGCCGCGTGATGTTTTCTCGGACGACGATGGCGTCGTCCACCAATCGGCCCATCGCCAGCGTCAGGCCGCCGAGCGTAAAGATGTTGAGGCCCTGGCCGGTAAAGTACAGCAGCAGCAGCGCGCTGGCCACCGACAGCGGGATGCCGACGCCGATGATGACGAGGCTCCAGAGGCTTCGTAGGAACACCAGTACGACCAGGAAGGTCAGGACGGCGCCGACGAGAGCCTCGCGTTCGAGCGTCGCGATCGCCGCGCGGATGTATTGCGATTGGTCGAAGCCCACCTGGAGCGTGACGCCCTTCGGGATGCCCGAGAGGCGGGGCAGCGCCTTCCGCAGCGCGTCGACCACCTGGATGGTGTTGGCGTCTGGCTCGCGTGCGACGAACATGATGACGCCGGGCTTGCCGTTGATGCGGACGATCTGGGTCTGGTCGGCGGCCGCGTCCTGAACCTGCGCCACGTCCGCCACGTGGATCGGGATCCCGCTGTGCGTGGCCAGGACGACGTGCTGGATCGCCGGCACGTTCTGCAGCAGGCTCGGGACATTGAGCAGGTAGTCGATTCGATTGTTCTTCAGGTCGCCCGACGGGATCAGCGCATTATACTTTGTGATCCCGTTGATCACACCCTGTAGCGTCAGGCCGGTTGCGTTCAAGCGGTTGGGGTCGACGTCCACGTTGAACTGGCGGACCAGACCGCCGTTTACGAACGCCTGCGACACGCCGGGAATGCGCTCGAGCTGCGGCTCGATCGTGTTGTACCCGAGGTCGTACAGCTCCCGGGCATTGAGCCCGCCGCCGCCGACCACGACCTGGGCGACCGGGATATTCGAGATATCGAACTTGAGCACGAACGGCTGGGTCACGCCGGTCGGCAGGTTGCGCATCACGCGCTGCACGTTCTGGATGACCTCGACCTCGGCGATGTTGAGATCGGTGCCCCAGTTGAACCAAACCTGGATGCTGGTCGTGCCCGTCCGCGTCGTCGACAGGATCTGTTGGACGCCGGCCACGCGCGTGACGGCCTGCTCGAGCGGATACGTGACGGTCCGCTCCATCGTCTCGGGGGTGGCCCCGCTGTACTGCGCGGACACGACGATGGTGGGAATCGTGATCTTGGGGAAGAGGTCGCGCGGCAGACGCTGGAGCGCAATCACGCTCAGCACGACGACCGCGATGCAGGCCATGAACACCGCGATCGGGTTCTTGACGGCGCCTCGGGTCAGGAACATGACGGTCCTCCGGTCCCTTCAGCCGGCGTCAGGGCGTCCCCGCGGCGGCCGCGGGAGCGGTACGGACGGGCTGTCCCTGCCGGACGAGATCGACCCCGCTGACGACGACCGTGTCGGTGGGCTGCAGCCCGCCGGTGATCTCCACCACTTCGCCGGTCGCTTGCCCCACGTTGACGTTCTGCTGGCTGGCCTTTCCGTCCTCGATCACCCAGACATAGTGCTGCGTGCCAAGCGTCTGCACCGCGGTCAGCGGCACCACGAACGACTGCCGTGACCCCGCGGACAGCTGCGCGGTCGCATACATGCCCGGCCGGAGGAGATGCGCCGGATTCGGGATGTCGACTTCCACCTGGATCGTCCGCGTTGTCGGATCCACGCCGCCCGCGATGCGGCTGATGACACCGCGGAACACCTGGCCCGGGTAGGCATCGACGGTGACCTGTACAGGGTCGCCCTGGTGAAGCATCGGCAGGGTCGCTTCCCCGGAATTCAGCACGACGTCGAGATGATCCAAGTCGGCAATAGTCACAATCGACGTCGAGGTACCCGGCGTGACGTACGCGCCGGGGTCGAGCTGCCGGCTGACGACGACCCCGGCAAACGGCGCGACGACGGTGGCATACTGCAACTGCACGCGGGTGTTGTCGAGCGCGGCCGCCTGCGTCGCCGCCTGCGCCTGCGCCGTCTTCACCTGTGACGCCGCCGCGGCCTCCTGCTCCCGGGCCGCGTCGACCTGGGCCTGCGCCTGCCCGACCTGCGCGCGCGACGCATCGAGTGTCGCCTGGGCCGACAGCACCTGCGCCTTCGCGTCGTCGAGGCTTTGCTGCGCGATCGCACCCTGCTTGGCCAGCGCGGCCGAACGATTATAGGTGGACTGCATGTCGGCCAATTCCGCCTGCGCCTTCACCACCGCGGCGCGCGCGCTCGTTAGGCCCGCCTCCGCGTTGAGCCGTTGCGCCCGAGCCGCGGCCACCTGCGCTCGCGCCGTCTGGACGGCACTTTCCGCGGCGGACAGCGACGCCTGCGCCTGAGCCACCTGGGCATCGAGTTGGCCGTGGTCGATAAGGGCCAGCACCTGCCCGGGCCGTACCGCGTCTCCCGGCCGGACCGTCACGTCTTGCAGGTATCCGGACGTCTTCGGAAAGATCACCGATTGCCTGAGCGAGGTGATCGTGGCCGTCAACTGCAGCGTCCGCGGCAGTGCCACAGTCCGCGGATGTCCGACCACTACCAGAGGTACCGGGCGCCGATTCCCTTGCGGCGCCGCGGCGGTGTGCGAGGCGCGCGGCGCGCCCCGCCCGACGACGATCGCGGCGATGATGACCACGGCCGCGACCGCCGCTCCCCAACCCCACGCTCTCGCTCTCATCTCGGTGCTCCCGCGCGTACGATGACTCCGTTGCCGCGGACGGGAGCCGCCGCCAGGCGCCGGAGGTCGCGTACCTGCCGCTCTAACTTCCGCTTGAACGCCGTCAACTGTGTCACCTTGTCTTGCACGGACCTCCACTGCGCTTCGGTGATGGCGAGAGCACGTTCAAGTTCGCGACGGCGCGCCGCGGCATCCGCCGCCTTCTCCGCTGCGTCGAGGTGGCGGGTGCGCGCGTCGTCTGCGTCGAGCAGGTGCTTGATGTTGCTGAGGGACAGGCCGAGGAGCCGCTTGAGCTCTTTGATCTCCACGATCCGCCTGAGGTCGGCGGCGCTGTACAGCCGCTGTCCCCCGGCCAGCCGTTCGCTGGGGACGAGCAGGCCGATCTCATCGTAATAGTGGAGGGTCCGGGGCGTCAGCCCCGTGAGCTGGCAGACTTCGCCAACCTGATGGAAGTTCGCCACACCGGACTTCCCCATGCCCCGCCATAGTAAAGACAACTTGACGTTCGTGTCAATCCCCTACCGTTCACGTGAGGTAACGAACTGATGAACAGCACACGCCGGCGGCAGGCAGGCGAGAATCGGTGCCGCGGACAATTGTGAAGAGACCCATCCGCGGAGGTGATGTTAGGTGGCGACGCCGGTGTCGGAGCCCGTTCGGAAGTTTCTCGAAAAACCCAATTTCGCCGTCCTGGCCACCCGCTCCGGAGGCGACGGCCTCCAGGTCACGCCGGTGTGGTTTCTCTATGAAGGCGGCGAGATTGTGATCAACACGTCGCAGGGCCGCGTCAAACTCCGCAACATGCAGAAGAACGCCGACGTGGCGCTCGCGATTGTGGACCGCGAGAATCCCTACCAATATGTGCAGATCCGCGGCAAGGTCGCGGGCTTCGATACGCGCAGCGCGGCGCGGGACATCGACCGGCTGTCGCAGCGGTACGTGGGCAAGCCCTACGGGTATCCCGGCGGCGACGCGCCCGACAAACGCGTCACGATCCGTATTGCTCCGACCCGGATCAGCGCACAGGGCTTCTGACCTCCCCCGTTCCCGCGGCCGTGCCGGCCGGGACCGTGCCGCCGCCGCGTCTCACCGGCCGGGACGTCCATGTGTGGGAAGCCTCGCTGCAGACCTCGCCGTCCACGCTGGACGAACTCGCGCGGACGCTGTCGCGGGATGAGCGCACCAGAGCCGACCGATTTGTGGCCGAGCGCGACCGGCGGCGCTTCATCGTCTCCCGGGGATTGCTGAGGACGATCCTGAGCGGCTACCTGTCCGCGACCGCGGGCGCCATTGAATTCGCGTACGGCGCGCACGGCAAGCCCGGCGTGGCGGGCGGCGTCACGCCGCTGTGTTTCAACGTCTCCCACTCCGCGGAGACGGTGCTCTACGCGGTCGCGCTCGGACGCGAAGTGGGCATCGACCTCGAGTACATTCGTCCCGACATCGCGATCGAGGAAATCGCCGCGCACGTCTTCCCCCCGGACGAGACGCGTGCCCTCCGGGCGATCGACGCGGACCAACGCGCGCGTGCCTTCTTTCGTCTGTGGACGCGGAGAGAAGCCTACCTCAAAGCGCGCGGTCACGGCTTCGCGGCCGTCCCGCCCGATGTGGAGGCCGCGCCGGCATCCTGGTGCAGGCTGGTCGACTTGTCCGTGGCGTCTGACTTCGCCGCGGCGCTCGCCGTGGAAGGCCACGACTGGCGGCTCGAGCGCCTGACTTGGCCGTCCGGCCCGGCGACATAGCCGCCTTCGTGCGGTGGCGGGTCTTAGCCGCGATTCAGACGGTGCCGGCCCCTCGGAGGCGCTCGATCTCGCCGGCGCTGTAGCCCAACTCCGCGAGCACCTCGTCGGTGTGCTGGCCGAGAAGCGGCGGGGCCAGACGCAGCGACGCCGGCGTGGCGGAAAACGCGACGGGCGTGCCGACCGTGCGCAGCCGTCCGTACGCCGGATGCGACACCGCCGCGTCGAGCCCGAGCGCCTGTACCTGCGGATCCTGAAAGACCTCGGCAAGTCCCCGCACGGGCCCGACCGGTACCCCGGCGGGCTCGAGCCGTTCGAGCCACGATGCCGCCGGGGCGGCCGCGAAGCGCCGTGTCAGGTCGGGGATCAGTTCGTCCCGGTGCGCCACGCGCCCGGCATTGGTAGCGTACCGGGGGTCCGCTGCGTACGGCAGGTCGAGGGCACGGCAGAACCGCCGCCACTGTTCGTCCGTGCCGACCGCGACTAGAAACCAACGGCCGTCGGCGTCCTGAAACGCCTGGTAAGGCACCAGGTTCGGGTGGCCGGAACCGGACGGCGCGGGCTGCCGGCCGGTCGCGAAGTAACTCTGCGCGGCGTACGTCATCCACGCAACCCCGGTACCGAGAAGCGAGCAGTCGATCCGCTGCCCGCGGCCCGTGCGCTCGCGCGTGTACAGGGCCGCGAGGACCGCCCCGGCCGCCGTCGCGCCCGTGGCCAGGTCGATGACGGCGACCCCGGCCCGCACCGGCGGGCCGCCCGGTTCCCCGGTGGTCGACATCAACCCCGTCGCGCCCTGCATCAGCAAATCGTAGCCGAGTTTGTGGCGGTCCGGCCCCACCGGGCCGAAGCCCGACACCGAGCAGTAGATGAGGCGCGGATTAAGCCGCGACAGCGTGTCCCAATCCGCGCCGAGGGATGCCTGCGTGCCGGGCCGGAAATTTTCGAGAAACACATCAGCCGCGCGCGCGAGGCGCGCCAGCACGTCGCGTCCGGCTTCGACGCTGAGATTAAGCGTAAGACTCCGCTTGTTGCGGTTGACCGAGAGGTAGTACGTCGCGTCGCGTGCCGGCCCGCCGGGCTGCTCGACGAACGGCGGACCCCACGCGCGGGTCTCGTCGCCTGCGCCCGGGCGTTCGATTTTGATGACGTCGGCGCCGAGATCACCGAGCAGCATGCCGCAGAACGGGCCGGCGAGCACGCGGGACGCGTCGACCACACGGACGCCGGCGAGCGGGCCGGCGTCCGCGGACGTGCAGGCACTCATGGTGCTGCAATCTTTGGCGGCGGCACCCGCCTACCCTGGGTGATGGCCCAGCCGGCTGTCGGGCTTACGGCGTCGTAAGGTCGGCCTGAGGTCTCAGGTCAAGCAATCGGACCGGGGCGGCGTTGCGGAATCCGGGAACTCCTGTGCCCGTCGCCGGCGGGCCGGACCGCCATAACGACGGGTCGACCGGCCGGCCGTGCTCATTGATCCATTGAAGAATAGGCGCCTGCGGGCTTGGGGCGGTCGTCCCCAGGCCGAATCCCCCTGCGCCACCAACCATGACGAATCTCAATTCACCCGCCTCGACGATGTCCGCGAGCCGGCCGACGGTCAAGATGGGATCTCGTCCTGTGAATCCGCCGATCGCCATCACAGGATCCCCTGTCGCGATGATGATCGGCGCGGCCTGCATCGCGCTCGTCGTTGCGAGCAGATACCGTTCCCCATGCCGGTTGGCCCGCAGGAACGAGATGAGTTTTCGATCCAAGGACATCTCGCGGAACCTCGCGGCGGGTGCCGCCGCACGTGCGGCGCGCGGGACACCGGCGGCGAACGCGGCGGGCGGCGCTATCAGAACCGGCACGCGGCCGATCACGCTTTCAAGCGACGATGCGGCCGGGGCGATGACGAGGGCGGCGAGTCCAACGCCGATGGCCGTCGACGCGCTGCGACGGCCGCCGAGCAGCAATCCTGCGGCCGCGATGAGCGTGCCGCCGACGATGAGCCCAATCAGCCATGGCGTCCACCCGAACGGCGACACCGGCGCGCCTGCCAAGAATCCCACGCCGGTCCCGGCGGTTCGGCCGAGACCGTGCACAATGTACACCTGCCACAGCGCCGTCACCGCGAACACGCCGGCAATCGCATAACGGGCGCGAGTATCCTCTCCGCACCGCATCCACAACGTCGTGAAGCCGATGGCGGCCAGGGCTGCCATCGGCGGAGCGAGCGTCACCAAATAGTACGCGCGGAACATGCCCCCGGCCGCGCTGTAGACGACGCCGTAGCACAGGGCCCATCCCGCCCATAGCAGCACATCTGCCTCCTGGGATGATAGCGATCCTCGGAATCCGAGCCGGCGGCGTGCGATCAGGGTCAGCGGCACGGCGAGCGCGGCGAATGGAAGCAGCCATCCGGCCTCCGCGGCGAGCCCCGGCGAGAAGAGCCGAAGGGGTCCGGCCGGCGCCGCCCCACCGTTGAGCCGCGGTCTCCGTAAGCCGGTCCCGCGGCCCGCTCCACCCCCAGACGTGGCGGGCGGGGTGGCCTGCACGGCCGCGGGCGCTTCTTCGGCCAGGCCCGCGCCGCGCCCGAGTATGAGCCGCGCGCGGGGGATGAAGCGGTCGATGCCGTTGTACACCGCGGCGAGTTCGAGCATGGAGTTGTGGGTACTGCTGCCCACGAACGGCCGCTCCGTCGCCGGGCTGAGGTCGTAGATCGCCGGCCATGACAGCGACACAACGCCAAGAATCGCCAGGCCGATCGCCACATCTCGGACACGGCGAGGCACGGCGGCCGGGCCCGCGGCGAGATACACGGCCGCAAACGCCGGGACCACGCCGAGCGCCTCCGCCATCTTCACGTTGAAGCCGACGCCGACGAACGCCATGGAGGCCCAAAACAACGACGGCCGCGCGCGTGCCACCGCGCTGCTCGCCGCCCACGCGGCCAGCAGCAGAACGAGCACGAGACAACTGTCCGTACCGCTTCCCCGGTCCATCACGACGCTGACGGGACTCAGCGCGAGGGCGAGGCCGGCGACCAGGCCGGCGCCTGCGCCGAAGCGGCGGGCCACGAGATAGTAGAGCACGGCGATGGCGGCGAGCCCTTCGAGCAGTTGCGGCAGCAGCACGCTGAATCCGCTGAAGCCGAAGACCTTGGCACTGAGCACTTGAACCCAGAACGCGACCGGCGGTTTATCGAGTGATACGAACCCCGCGGGGTCGAAGGCGTTGAAAAAGAAATTGCGCGGGCTCTCGAGCATGCTGCGGACGCCCGCGGAAAAGTACGGGTTGCCATAGCCGCGTTCGCCGATCTGCCAGGCGCGCAGCGCGGCGGCCCCGAGCAAAATGAAGACAAGCCCCAACCAGGGGCGACGTCCGGAATGTGCGGCTACGCCGCCTGGACCCACACCGCCACCGTCCTTCGCCGTCCGCCTTGTGGCTGGGGCCCGATGTTATATCCGCGGTGTGAAAATCTAGTGAACACCTGGGGCCCGGTCGAGCGCGGCGCGGCCGCCGCGTTCGTCGACGACCGCCGACATGACACGGAGGAAGTTGTCGCGATAGATTTTGCGAAGATCCTCCTCCCCCATCCCCCGCCTGGCCAGCTCGGCGGTTAGACCGGGCAGGTCCTCGGAGTTCTCCATACCGGGGAAGACGAAGCGGGCCGTTCCGGGAAAGGGCGCGCCGTCCGCCTCCGCGATTCCCTGCGCCGCGTTGATCTCACGCTGGTGCCGGTAGAAGTCTGCGCCGATCGCGACGTGATCGATCCCGGCGATCTCGATGAGATGCTCAAGATGATCGACCCATTTCGCGATGCTGGGTTCGCCGGCGTCGATGAAGTCGGCAACCGCCACCGCGCCCACGACGCCCCCGCGCGCGGCGATCGCGCGAATGACCTCGTCGGTGAGATTGCGGGGATGGTCCCGGAGCGCCCGTGCGTTCGCATGGCTGGCGATGACCGGTTTCGTGGACGCGGCGAGGATGTCGGCCGTCGTGCGGTCGGATGCGTGCGACACGTCGACGATGATCCCGAGGCGGTTCATCTCCTCCACCGCGCGGACGCCGAGCCGCGTCAATCCTCCGGGAGCGTCATGTTCCCAATTGCCGACGCCGAACGCGGTGCGCCGCGCCCACGTCACAGAGAGCATGCGGAGTCCGAGCCGGTGCAGCAGGCGCAGGACCGCAAGGTCGTTCCCCAGCGGTTCGGCGCCCTCGACCGCGAGGAGGACCGCGACCTTGCCCTCCGCGTTGAGCCGCCGGACGTCCGTGGACGAGAAGGCAAGCGCGATGTCGTCGTGATTCTCGTCGATCTCGGTCAGCAGGCCGTCGAGCAGCCACAGCGCGTGGCGCAGGGCCCCTTCCGGCACATAGACGGACGGCGTGAAGATGGCGGCGACGACTGCGCCGACACCGCCGGCCCGAAATTGCGGCAGCCAGTAGGTCCGCAGCGAATCGTACACGCCGTCGAAGCGCCGCTTCGCGATCGCGATCGGAAAGTCGTCGTGAAGGTTGATGATGCCGATGCGGCGCGTCAGTTCGGCGTCCGCCGTGGTGAAGTACGGGCGTCCAGATCGATCGTCCATGCACGCCTCCGCCTACGTCACGCGGACCGGGTCATCGGATGCCAAGGGTGGCGGAGGGGTGTGGGAATCGAACCCACCGCGGACCCGAAGAGCCCGCCGCTGATTTTGAAGACCAGGAGACCCACCAGGATCCATGCCCCTCCACGATCGCGTACCTTCGATCCGGCGCCTTGTGCGCCCCTCTCCTCCATGTTATGCTCGGCGGGCAAAGCGCGAAGTCCGCGCACGCGTCATTTCCCCGAATCGTGAGGACGGCAGCGTTGATTCTGCCATGAAGAAACACGTTCGAGGTCTGCGGATCGTCATCGCACTTGCGCTCACCGCCGGCGTGAGCCTGAGCGGGTCTGCCCCGCGTACGCAAACGCATGCCCCCCGTCCGCGCGCCCACCGCGCCGCCCCCCCGCCCCGCCGGTTCCCGTCGCCCGTCGTGGCGAGTCCGCTGGACGGCCTGCCGGTGTCCCATGTCGGCGCGTCGCAGCGGCCGATTGCGATCATCATCGAGAATCATCCCGAGGCCCGGCCGCAGTGGGGACTCACCAGCGCCGCGCGCGTCTATGAGTCTCTCACCGAAGGACCGATCACGCGGTACCTTGCCGTGTTCGCGGGAACGCAGACGGTGCCACGGGTCGGACCGGTGCGGTCGATCCGCACACAGTTTCTCAACTACGTCGCCGAGATGGGCGCGGGTCTGGCGCACGTCGGGGGCAACGAGGACGCACTCGCCATGATCCCGATGCTGCACGTCACCAATCTCGACGAGTTCCGCTTTCCGCGTGCCTACCGGCGGATTCCGTATCGCGGCGTCGCCTATGAGCACACCATGTTCACGTCGACCGCCGCTCTGCGCGAGGTCACGGAACAGCGGGGATTTGGCGAAGAGGCCACGGTGCCGCATCCCGGGTGGAAAGACGCCGTCCCGCGGTCAGAACGCCCCGCCGCCGAAACCGTCACGATCGACTTCTCCACTCCCCTGTACCGAGTCCGGTGGCTGTACCGTCCCGCCTCCGACGACTACGTGCGCGAGCTCGCCGGTTGGCCGGATGTTGACGCCGGTAACTGGTACACAGTGCGCGCGACCGCGATTTCGATCATGGTCGTGCCCCGTGTGGAAGGGCGGACGCCGATCCACGAAGACACGTGGACCTACAGCGATGTCGGTTCGGGCCCGGCATGGGTCGTTGAAGACGGGCGTGCGACGCCTGCGACCTGGCACAAAGCCTCGCGTACCGCCCGGCTGGTCTTCACCGACGGCCGCGGCGCCGAGATTGCCATGACCCCCGGTCCCCAGTGGATTGAGATCGTTCCATCGAACGTAACACCGTCGTTTCAGTAGTCTCCGCCCGTTTCACCACACCGCCCCCGAGGGATAATCGATTGAGCGGTTTGGGGGGAACAGTCTAGTGTACCTCAAAGGAGGCTACCCCTAATGAAACGCAGAATGCTGGTGACTCCACGCGCGGCCGGCCTTATTATGCTGACCGCATTCGTTCTAGTGATGCTCGCCGGCACCGCGGCGCTGGCGCAGACCTCGCCGCCGTCGACACCGCCGGCTCAGCCCTACCAACCGTCCCAGCCGTCACAGCCCTCGCAACCGTCACAGCCCTCGCAACCGGCGGCGCCCTCGTCGCCGGCGGCGCCATCCGCGCCATCCTCGCCCGCCGCACCTTCGCAGCCCGCGCAGCCGTCTCAACCCGGCGGCAGCGTCCTCGGCATGAGCACGACGACCGCGGTCATCGTCGGCCTCATTATCGTGCTCATCATCATCGTGGCGATCGTCGCGATTTCGCGCGGCGGAGCGAGCAGCAGCTCGGTCACGCGGGACCGGTTCTAGGAGCGATGCGGTTCGCGGCCGCAGCCGCCGCCGCGCGTCACGGTCTGCCTAAATCGAGGCGCGGGTAACAACGTGGCGCCGGGCGGGCTTCTCCGCCCGGCGCCATACGTCATGCCTCTGTCCGGCCTGTTCCCGCCGGCGTTATCCGGACCCGGCGACCGCCCTCGCTAGCACCCGTTTGTCCCCGACCCGCCGGGTGACCCGCCGCGCGTCGAAGTACTCGAGCAGCGCAAGTGTAAACTTTCGGCTGCTGCCCAGCAGGTCGCGGAGCGACGCGACGGTGATCTCGCCGTGCTGCGTGAGGTGCTCGCGCACCCGCGCCTCCACGTCGGCGAGCACATCGCGGTGGAACACGACGCCGCCCCCGGCGTCGACGAGCACTCCTTCATCGAGTAGCGCCTGCGCCATCCGCTCGGCGGCCGCGCGGTCCGCGGCCCGGGCCAGCGCCTCCGCCCGGTCGGGCGGCGCGTACCGTCCCTCCCGATAGGCGCGTTCCAGCGCAGCCGCCGCCGCTTCATCCGCGGCGGTGCGCGCCGGGACAAATCCACGAACCCGCACATGATCGCCGCCCACGGCGATCGCGCCCGCCTCGGCCAGCGCGTCGAAAACGTGGCTGTACAGCCGGTCGTCGCCCGCGTCAAACGCCCGGCCTTTGAGCTCGTCCCGCGGCATCCCGATCCGCCACGGCACGTCCGTGTGGTAGGCGGCGAGCGTTCGAAGAACCGCCTGCCGCACGTCCCCGGCGACTTCCGCGGCGAACAGCCGCCCCCGGATGGACAACACGCGCTTGCCGGCGACCAGGAGCTCCGCCTCCGCCGCCACCCGGTCGCGGCCTTCGCCGAGCACGGGGCTCAGCGCATCCACCGACGTCCCCGCGGCGGCCGAAGCGCGCACCGCCGCGAGCACGCGCGCATCCAGGCCGGAAGTCTCGAGCGCGGCGACCTCCGCCGCCGCCGCCTGTCCTCGCCGGCGAAGGGCCGCCGGGGAGGCAATCACTTCCCCGCCTCCGATCGTCGTCATGGGCGAATACCGGCGCAGCACGAACGGGTCGCCGCGGACCGCGACGACAGGACGTTCGAGCACGAGCTGCACGGCCGCCGACTCGCCGGGTTCGAGCCGCATCCGGTCCAGCAGCCGCACGCGGCCGATCACTTCGTCCGCAGCGATGTAGAGCCGGACGCGGCCGCGGTACGGCAGCGCCGGCGCGCCGCGAAGGAGGCGGATGCGCGCATCGATCACGCCCGCCGGCTCGATCGTACGCGGCGTGGCCAGCACGTTGCCCCGGGACACCTCGTCCCGGCCCACCCCGGACAGATTGAGCGCGGCACGCTGTCCGGCGCGCGCCTCGTCGACCGGCACACCGTGGCTCTGCACCTGCCGCACCCGCACCTCGCCCTGCCCCGGCAGCACCTCGAGCACGTCGCCCGGGCGCACGCGGCCGCTCCACAGCGTGCCCGTGACCACGGTGCCGAACCCTTCCATCGTAAAGCTGCGGTCCACCGGCAGGCGGGCCGGTCCCGCCGCGTCACGCGCCGGGACCTCGTTGAGCGCGCGGCCGATCGCCTCGACGAGCTCGGGCAGTCCCGCGCCGGTCCGCGCGGACACGCGGAGCACCGGCGCTCCCTCGAGAAAGGTCCCCGCGGACAGCGCGCGCACATCGTCTTCCACGAGCGCGAGCCACTCGGGATCCGCGACGAGATCCATCTTGTTGAGGACGACGAGGCCCCGCCGCACACGGAGAAAGCGCAGGATATCGAGATGCTCCCGCGTCTGCGGCATCACTCCCTCATCCGCGGCGATGACGAGCAGCACGAGATCGAGCCCCGCGGCACCTGCGAGCATGTTCTTGATGAGCCGTTCGTGACCGGGCACATCGACGACGCCGACGCGCCGGCCGTCCGGCAGATCGAGGTGCGCGAAACCGAGGTCGATCGTCATGCCGCGGCGCTTTTCCTCTTCCAGCCGGTCGGGGTCAATGCCGGTCAAGGCGGTGACGAGGGCGCTTTTGCCGTGGTCGATGTGGCCGGCCGTCCCGATGACGCCCCACGCGGTCGCGTGCCGCCCGGGCGGGGCGGGCGCCGGCCGCGTGCGCGCGGTCATCCGGCGGCGGCGCGGACGGCGGCGAGAAGCGGCTCCAGGTCGGCCGCGTCCAGCGTGCGGACGTCCAGCAGGAGCCGCCCGTCGGCAATGCGCGCATAGACCGGCGGCCGGTGGCGCCGCAGGCGCCGGTCCCACGCGTCTACATCGCCGGTGCGCGGCCGCAGGGCGACGGCCCACGAGGCAAGCTCGACGCCCGGCAGCGCCCCGCCCCCCGCTTCGGCCACGGTCGCCACGGCGCCCACCTCGGCCCCCTCACCGGCCGCCTCGGCGATCCGCGCGGCGAGATCGCGCGCCGCGGTCTCGAGGGCGGCGGGATCGCGCGCGAGGAACCGCAGGACGGGAATTTCCTCCCACGCACGGTCCGGATCGCGGTACACCCGAAGCGTCGCCTCGAGGGCCGCGAGGTCGAGCTTGTCGATGCGCATCGCCCGCGCCAGCGGGTGGGCCCGGATGCGCGCCAGCGGATCGCGGCGTCCCACGATCAAGCCGGCCTGCGGACCGCCGAGCAGTTTGTCGCCGCTCGCCGTGACGACGTCCGCCCCCGCGGCGACGGCCGCCCCAACCGTCGGCTCCGCGGGCAGTCCGCGTGCGGCGAGATCGACGAACGCGCCGCTCCCCATGTCGAACAGCAGCGGGACCCCGGCACGCCGGCCCAGCGCCGCGAGCTCCGCCGGCTCCGCCTCGTGGACGAAGCCCCGCATCGCAAAGTTGCTCCGGTGCACCTTGACGAGCAGCGCCGCCTCGGGGCCGAGCGCCGCCTCGTAGTCGGCGAGATAGGTCTTGTTGGTCGTACCGACCTCCACGAGGCGGCACCCCCCGGCGGCCATGATATCGGGCATGCGGAAACTGCCGCCGATCTCGACCAGTTCGCCGCGCGAGACGATGACATCGCGGCCCCGCGCGAGCGCCGTCAGCGCGAGCAGCACGGCCGCGGCGTTGTTGTTGACGGCGAGACCATCTTCCGCGCCCGTCAGCTCCCGCAGGAGCCCGGCCACATGCGCCTGCCGGGATCCACGTGCGCCGGTGGCCGTGTCGATCTCGAGGACCGCGTACCCCGCGGCCTCGGCCACGGCGCGGCGCGCGCTTTCGGCAAGCGGCGCCCGGCCGAGGTTCGTGTGGAGAACGATGCCCGTGGCATTGATCGCACGGCCGAGCGACGGCGCGGCGCGCTCGGCCAGCAGCGCGCGCGTGTCGGCCAGCAGCGCGTCCACCGTCACGTCCCCCGCGCCCGGCCCGGCCGCGGTGTCGGCCAGCCGCCGGCGCGCCCGATCGACCGCTTCACGCGCGCAGGCGACGACGAGCCGGCGCGGATGGCGGCTCAGATCGCCGCCCGCCTCCAGGCGCTCCAAGAGCCGCTCGATCGAGGGCAGCCGGCGGAAGGAGGATTGCGTCACACGGCTACCGGACGAGGAAGCCCAGCCCCAGACCGACGGCGATCACGACGCCGGCCACCCAGAGGATTCTCGTAAGATCGTAGGCGACCCAGCGGCGCAGCTCGCCCTCCGTTTCGCGCGGCGCGGCCGCGGCGGCCGCACCGCGCGGCCGCAGCCTGGCGCCGCAGGCGCGGCAGACGATCTTGCCTTCCGGATTCTCCACCCCGCATCGGGGACACCGCATCAGCTGCATCCTCCTATGTGTTGCACGGCCGGTCCAGGCCGGCCGTGTGAGCCGCTCCACCGCGCGCGGAGGGCCGCGAGGACGTCGGCGGGCACCGCGACGCTTCCGGGCGGAACCCGCGTCGCGAGGGCGCCGCCGTGAAAATCGGTCCCGCCCGTCACGATTAGATGATACCGCTGCGCCACCTCGAGGAACGCGGCGGTCATCTCCGCGGTGTGATCCGGGTAGTAGACCTCGATCCCCGCGAGCCCGTGCGCGACGAGCCGCGGCACCCGCTCGATCGCCGGGCCGCTCGACGTCCATCCGGGATGCGCCAGCACCGGCACGCCCTCCGCGGCCCGAATCGCCTCGACCGCCTCTTCCGGCGCTACCTTGAGGCGCGGCACGTACGCCGGCCCATCGCGGCCGAGAAACCGTTCGAACGCCTCCTGCACCGTCGCGACGCGCCTCGCTTCGACGAGCGCGCGGGCCACGTGCGGCCGGCCCACCGACGCGCCGGCCGCGATCGCCTGCACGCGCGCCCACTCGACCGGGACCCGCAGCGCCGCGAGCTTTTCCACCATCGCCCGCGCCCGGCCCACACGTCCGGCGCGCATGCGCGCGAGGAAGTTCTGAAAGTCCCGGTGCCCGAGGTCGATGTAGTAGCCGAGGACGTGGATCTCGTACTCGTCGACGTCCGTGTTGATTTCGACGCCCGGGATGACGTCGACATGGACCCGCCGTCCCTCGCGCACGGCCTCCTCCACCCCGGCCGTGGTGTCGTGGTCCGTGAGCGCGAGGGTCCCGACGCCGTGTTCACGCGCGGTGACGACGAGGCGCGCCGGGGACAGTAACCCATCGGACGCCGTGCTGTGGGTGTGCAGATCGATGCGCATCTACTGAGGGCGCGCCGCGGCGACTGTCCGCCCGGCACGGCCGTGGCGCGCGGCTGTGACGGGCCGGGCGAACGCTATCTCGGCGAGACGATGAGTTTGATCGCGGTCCGGTCCTGGCCGTCGATCTGGACGTCGGCAAACGCCGGCACGCATACGAGATCCAATCCGCTCGGCGCGACGTAGCCGCGCGCAATGGCGATTGCTTTGATCGCCTGGTTGATCGCCGCGGCGCCGATGGCCTGCAGCTCCGCGGTGCCGCGTTCGCGTACGACGCCGGCCAGCGCACCCGCCACAGCCGTAGGATTGGACTTCGCCGCGACCTTCAGCACATCCGCGGTAGTCGTCGACTTCACAGCGACCTTAAGCCCATCCATGCTTCGAGCCTCCTCGACGGAGAGCACCGACTGTGGAGCGATGTCGCGACCGGCGAAGCCTGCTGATTCGAGGCCCCGTTTCACAATCCCTCCTGCGCGCGAACACGCGTTTGCGCTTGCTCGATCGAGCGGCGGGGCGCCGTCAGGCCTCCGCGCGGTTCACGCGCCGGATCGCGGAGGCCCGCCCGCTCCCCGGATCGATTTCGATCAGAACCGCATTCAGCTGCACCGGCCCGTCGGCAACTTCGAAGCGCGCCGGCAGCAGCGTCAGAAACCGCTGCAGCACGCCCTCGCGGCTCATGCCGATCACCGAGTCGCGCGGCCCGGTCATCCCCGCGTCGCTGATGAAGGCCGTCCCCGCGGGAAGGATCCGCTCATCCGCGGTCTGCACATGGGTATGTGTGCCCACGACGGCCGAGACGCGGCCATCGAGGTGCCAGGCGAGGGCGGCCTTTTCGGACGTCGCCTCCGCGTGCATGTCGACGAGAATCACGGGGGTCTCGGCGCGCAGCCGCTCGGCTTCCTCGCGGGCGTAGTCGAACGGCGAGAGCAGCGGATCCATGAACACACGCCCCTGGAGGTTGAGAACGGCGACGCGCGCACCGGCCGCCGTGAAGACGCCCGCCCCGCGCCCCGGCGCGCCGGGAGGATAGTTGGCCGGACGCAGGAGGCGCGGCTCGCCGTCGAGGAGCACCGGCGCCTCGCGGGTATGCCAGATGTGGTTGCCGCCGGTGACGACGTCGACACCGGCGGCGGTCAGATCCTGGAACGTCGCCGGGGTAATCCCAAATCCGCCGGCGGAATTTTCACCGTTCGCCACCACGAAGTCGGCCGCCGCTTCGCGGCGGAGCGCCGGCAGCCACTGTGCGACCGCCCGGCGCCCCGGACGTCCCACGACGTCCCCGATGAAGAGCACGTTCATGCGGTGGTGTGCGCTCGGCCGGCGGCGGCGCTACTTGGCGTACTCGATGGCGCGCGTCTCGCGCAGCACCGTCACCTTGATCTGCCCGGGATACTGGAGCTCCTCTTCGATCTTCTTCGCCATTTCGCGAGCCATTAGGGCCGCGGCGGGATCGTCGATCTCGTGGGGCCGGACGAGCACCCGGATCTCGCGGCCGGCCTGAATGGCGTATGCGCGGTCGACGCCGGTGAACGATGTCGCGATCCGCTCGAGATTCTCGAGCCGCTTGACGTACATCTCCACGGTTTCTTTGCGGGCTCCCGGACGCGACGCCGAGATGGCGTCGGCGGCGGCCACCAGGATGGCCTCGATGCACGTCGCCTCGGCGTCCCCGTGGTGGTAGGCGATCGCGTTCAGCACCTCGGGCGGCTCGTGATACCGGCGCGCCACGTCCATTCCGATATCACTGTGCGTGCCTTCCACCTCGTGCGTGAGCGCCTTGCCGATGTCGTGCAGCATCCCGGCGCGGCGCGCCATGTCGGGGTCCCCGTCGAGCTGCGAGGCCATCAGGCCCGCGAGCAGGGCCACCTCGATCGAATGCTGCAGGAGGTTCTGCCCGTAGCTGAACCGGAAGTTGAGGCGGCCCAGCAGCTTGATCTCCTCCGGATGGAGCCCGTGGACCCCGGCTTCGAAGACCGCCCGCTCGCCGGCCTCGCGAATCCGCGTATCCAGGTCGCGCTGGGCCTTCTCGACCATCTCCTCGATGCGCGCGGGGTGGATGCGGCCGTCGGCGAGAAGCTTCTCGAGGGCGACCTTGGCGATCTCGCGGCGAATCGGATCGAACGACGACAGCGTGACCGACTCGGGCGTATCGTCGATGATGAAATCGACGCCCGTCAGACTCTCCAGCGCGCGGATGTTCCGGCCCTCGCGACCGATGATCCGGCCCTTCATCTCTTCGTTGGGCAGCGGGATTACCGACACGGTAACCTCGGCGGTATGGTCGGCGGCGCAGCGCTGAATCGCCAGCGCCACGACCTCCCGCGCCCGGCGTTCCGCGTCTTCGCGTGCTTCCGCTTCGACCTTCCGCGCGGTCTGCGCGACCTCGTGCCTGATTTCGGCTTCCGCGCGCTGGAGCAACTCCTGCTTGGCCTGCTCCATCGTCAGCGCGCTGACCCGTTCGAGTTCCCGCCGCTGTGCGTCGTGCAGTTCCTGAACGTCTTCCTTGACCCTGGAAACCTCCTGCTCGTGCTGCGCGAGGGCCTGGTCGCGCTTTTCGAGCGCCTCCAATTTGCGGTCAAGCGTCTCTTCACGCTGGACCATGCGCCGCTCAAGGCGTTGCAGTTCGGCGCGCTCCTCCCGTATCTCCCGCTCGGCCTCCCGCTTGATGCGGAACGCCTCGTCTTTGGCTTCGAGGAGCGCTTCTCGCGTTCTGCTTTCCGCCTCCCGTTGCGCGGCCGCCCTGGCCTCTTCCACAATCCGCCGGGCCGCCTCTTCAGCGCTGCCGATCTTCGCCTCGCCCGCGTGCCTGCGCAGAAGGTACCCAAGGAGGAAGACCGCCAACCCGATCACGCCGGCCACAAGGTACTGGACGGTGCTCGTGGTGGTCACCCCCTCTTTGTAAACGCGTCGCTAACTGGCCAGTGAGACCTCCATCCCGGTCCCGGACAGGGACCGATGATCTCGTGCGCCTATGCGATCGCCTGACGATGAACCTTCGGAAAAGCGAAACATGTGTTCCCGTACGTCATGCATTATAATGTAACTTCATTGTAGCCTGGGGTCCCAGAGGGGTCAATAAGCCCGCCGCGTGGGGCAAAGGTGTGTTTTTAGTCATCGGGCAGCCGGCCGCACGGGCGGTGCGGAAGGAATCGTGAGAATATCTGGACGCACATCCGTGGGCCAGCCAGCGTAGTATACATGGGTATGGTGCAAAAGACGCCGAACGGAGAAAGCCTAGTGCCGCCCGCGGGCCAACAGATGAAAATGTGGCGGTTCGCATGGGCCGCGGTCGCGCTCATCGTCGTGATCGGGGCCGCCCTGTGGGGGCGTGCCCGGTTTGCTCCCCCCTCGCTGGAGGGCGCGGTGCTGACACCGCCCGTACGTGCCTATGGCTTCCAACTGCCGGACCAGGACGGCCGGCCGGTGTCGCTCGCGGCGCTCCGGGGCAGGGTCGTCGCGCTCACGTTCCTGTACACGCACTGTCCGGACTACTGCCCGCTCATCGCGGACCAAATCAACGCGGCGCACGCCCAACTCGCACGCCTCGGCGACCGCGTCGCCTTCGTCGCCGTCAGCGTGGATCCGTCCGGGGACACGCCGGAGGCCATCCGGGGCTTTCTCGAAGCTCACCATGTGCGAGGCGTGCTGACCTACCTGCGCGGCACCGCAGCGCAGCTTCGCCCGGTCTGGGCACATTACTTCGTGGCAAGCGACGCGAAGGACGGCGTCTCCGCCGGCGCCGGCGGTGGGCAGGGCGTCAACCATACGACGATCGTTTACATCATCGATCCGCAGGGCTTGGTGCGCGTATTTCTCCCGGCAAACTTCGACCTCAAGGACCTCGTGACCGACGTCCGGCTCCTGGCCCGGACAGCGCGGTAACGCTGCCGAAGGTTGGCGGCGTGGTCTAAAGCTGCTTCACGTGGCTACAGAATCCAGCACCACGACGTGGTCGGCGTAGCGGTCGTACGCCGTCCGGCACGTGAATAGAAAGATCTGCCGGTCCCGCGCCAGACTGTGCAGAAACGCCATCGCGGACGCCTGGCGCTCCTCGTCGTAGGCGAGAAACGGATCGTCCAGGAACAGCGGCGGCCGGCAGCCATCCGCCAGTAAGTCGACGAGGCCCAGGCGCAGCGCGAGGTAGCACTGATCAACACCGCCGCTGCCAATTTCCCGAGCGGACACATCCGCCCAGTCTTTGGGCGGGCCCACCCAGACGCGCGGGGCCAGCGTCTCCTCGTCGACGGCGATCCGGTCGTACGCGCCGGCGGACAGCCGCCGGAGATACCCGCTGGCCAGCTCTTCCAACCGCGCCCGGCCCGGCACGATCGTCGCCCGGTGGGCGCGGTCGAGGACGTCGTGCGTCAGGCGAAGGGCGTCGACCTGCCGGCGCTCGCGGGTGAGACGCGCCTCGGTGTCCGCGAGTTCTTCCTCCACGCGCGCGAGCGCCTCGTGCGGCGATCGGCCGGCGAGGCGGCCCTCCAAGCGCTGCACGGCGGCCTTCTCCTGTTCGAGCGCCTCGCGGCGGCGTTGCGCCTCGAGCTGTAGCCGCTGGAACGCAGCGGCGTCGAGCCGCCGGAGCGCCAAATCGTGCTCATCGCGCTGCGCCTGCACCGCGCCGAGTTCGAGCATCACCTGCCGGTGCGACTCCGCGATCGCCTCGCGCGACTCACCGGCCAAAAGTCCCTGCAGCAACTGGGCCGCCGAACGGCGGCGCTCCTGCGCGGCCCGAAGCGCGGCCCGGCGGGCGACGGCCGCCTCGATGGTCGGCACCCCGAGCATCTCCAGCGTGCGCCGGACTTCGGCGGCGGCGGTGCCGGCCTGCTCCCGCAGCGACAGGACCGTCCGCTCCAGCTCCGCGAGCCGCTCGCACCGGGCCTGCCGCCCCATTCGCGCCCGCTCGGCCCGGCGCCCATAGGCGATAATGCCGGCCGCACCGCTGACCGCGGCCGCGACCACCGCGGCAATGCCGCCGATCTCATGATGTCCCGCAAGCAGCACAACGCCGGCGAGTCCGAGTCCGCCCGCCGCCAGGAGAAGAGCTGCCGTCTCGGAGCGGGCACGCGCGCGCCCCGGTCCAGAGGACACGCCGGTCTCCCCCGCCGCACCGGCGCGCGCCGCATCTACGGCGGTTTCCGCCTCGTCCAGCTGCTGCCGGAGCAGCGCCGCACGGGCCGACGCCTGCTGTACCGAGGCGAGCATCTCGTCGGGAACGTCGCCCATCCGGAGGGCCGGATCGTCGTTCGCGGCCGTGATCTCGCGCGTCACCTCGTCGATGCGTTCCAGGCGCGCGGCCAACTCGCGGGCGCGCCGGCCGGTTTCTTCCCAACGCCGGTCGAGGTCGAGCAGCCGGCGATTGGCCGCGAGCAGCGCGTCGTCTTCCGCCACCTGGGCCTCGAGGTCTCCGATCCGCGCGGCCAGGCGCTCGCGCTCCGCGGCGGCGCTCTCGATTTCCTTGACCTCGGCGTCGAGCCGCTGCCGTTCGTCCGCGAGCGCCCGGAGACGGTCCTGGCCGCGGCGCAGTGCGCCGGGCGCCGTCGCCGGCCGTCCGCGCAGCCCGACTTCTTGGCGCCGAATGCAGTCGGCGACCGCTTTGAGGACGCGGACGGCGTCACCGTCGGTCCCGGTCATGATCCGGGACAGATGCGCGCCGATCTCGCGCGACTCATCCTGCACCGCGGCAAGCTGCCACTGCCCGATGTGCGCCGTGGCGCGAAACAGCGCGAGACTGCCGAAGCCCAACAGCTCGCCCACCCGCCCGGCGATCTCTTTGGATGTCTCCCACGCCCCGTCATTCGACCGCAGCGCCGCACGCTGCGAGCCGAAATCCTTGCGCAGGTCGTACCGGCGTCCGTCCGCATCGAACTCGAGCGTCACCTCGCCGGCGCCGCGCTCCGCCGCGGGCGGGGCCGCGCCGTCGCCCCACGGCCGGAACGATTTCGCCTCGGAGGGACGAACGGGGAACAGCGCGGCCGAAAACGCGAGATGCAGCGTCGACTTGCCGGCGTCGTTGCGTCCGCGCACCACGTTGAGCCCGGGCGCGAACGCGACGTCCCGATCGCCCAACTTGCGAAACGACCGTACGCAGATCCGGCGGATGATCATCCCGGCAGCTCCAGCGTGCCCTGGAGGAGCGCGACGCCGTAGGCCAGCGCCTCTTCAGCCAGCGCGCGTTCGTCGCCCTGGCGCGATGCGATCTGCTCCCGCATCTCGCGCACGAAGCGCCCGATCACGGTGTGCTCGGGGTACTGCGCCGGATCGATCACCTCGGGGCGCAGGTGCGACTCATCGCGGACGTCCAGGCGGAAAAAGCACGCGGCGAGGTCTTCGCGCAGCCGCTCTCCCAGGACGCGGCTATCCAGCCCGCCGAGCCCGGTCAGGACAACGCGCAGGGCGAGATCGGGGTCGGCGCGCTCCCGGACCCGCCGCCCGATCGCGTCCGTATCACCGGCGGTCGCAAGATCGATGACGAGGCGTTCGCTCCGCCGCCGGCCCGCGCGCCGCGCGTCGACCTCGGCGCACCCCGGCGACGGGATCGTGACCAGCAGCGCGTGGCCGGACTGATCCTCATCCAGATCGATCATCTCCGGCGCCCCGCTGTACCAGGCGCGGACCCCGCCCGCGGACACGTCCTGCGCCGAATGCCAATCGCCCAGGGCGAGGTAATCGACGCCGCTCTCGACGATCTCGCGGGGACTGATCATCGTGAACTGCGCGTCGAAGTCCGGCCGCTCGACGCTGCCGTGCGCGAGCCCGACGAGAAACCGCGTCTGCCGCCGCACCGGCAATCCGGCGAGCGGGCTCTCCGCCGACAGGCGGCGCGGCGCCGAACGGCCGACGATCGTCAGGTCGCGCTCGACGATCACGCGCTCGCCGAACTGCTGCCCGAAGATGGTCATGCCCGGGCAGCGCCGTTCCAGCTCGGCCCACACGCCCGTGCTGCCTTCGCCGAGCGGGTCGTGGTTGCCGGCGATCGCGCACACCGGAATGCCGGCCGGGAAGAGCCGGTTCAGCTGCTCCGCCGCAAAGGCGACGTGCACCCGGGCCGCCGCGACCGAGTCGAAGAGGTCGCCCGCGATCAGGACCGCGTCGACGCGTTCGGCGAGGGCGAGATCGACGACCCGGCCAAAGGTCTCCCGGAGCTGCCGGCGCTGTTCGGGCCCACGCTCGCCGAGCACTTTGAACGTCGCCCCCAGATGCACGTCGGAGGTGTGCAGCAAGCGGACGGTCATTGGGCGCGGGACAGCCTCATTCCGCCGCGGCCGTAAACGGACAGATCTGGTTGAACGCGCAGTAGGGACACGCGCGGTAGGCGTCGGGCGTGGCCGTGAAGTGCCGCGCGCGGATGCCGGAGGCCGCCCGCTCGATCATGTCGCGCGCCTCGGCGACATCGTCGGCGGTCTTGCGGGCGCGGCCCACCATAATCTCCCGGCCCAAGAAGTGCAGCTCCACGCGGTCGGGAAGGCGGCCGAGCACCTCCTGGTAGGCCAGCGCGTAGATCGCCAGTTGCTCGCTGCCGCGCGTGCGGCGGTCGGCGTCCTCCTGCGCGCGGACGTCCGTGCTCTTGAAGTCGATGACGACGACCTCCTCGCCGCGGATGTCCACCCGGTCCCAGCGGCCCCGCACGTAGGCCGAACCGCACCGGAACCGAAATTCCCGCTCCACGAAGGTCGGCACGGCGCCGCTCGCTTCCTGATAGGCGAAGAAACGGCGCACCACCGCGCGCCCCTCTTCCAGGCGCCGGTCCTCGTGCTCGCGGCTGAGGAAGCCCTCGCTGATCCACGCGCGCTCCAGCGTCGCGACGAGGTCGTCCGCGGTCACCGGCTGACGCCGCGCGCGCCGCCGGTTGTACTCCTGCACCGCCTCGTGGAGCGCGGCGCCGTACGCGATCCGGTGGTCGCGGAGAATCGGGACGCGCAGCACGTGGATGTACCGGTACTTATACGGACAGGTCGTGTAATCGTCGACCTGGCGGAACGACAGCGGCACGGGATCATCGGACGGAGGCAGCAGCACGATCGGCACGTCCACGCGCGCCGGCGGCGCGTGCCGCTCCACGGCCTGCGCCGGCGCCGGCGGCGCAGCCGGCGGTTCGATCTTCGGCAGATCCAGCGCCTCGAGCACAAACCGGCTCACTTTGCGGCGCCGGACACCACCGTAGTCCCAGGCGCCGGTCAGATGCAGTTCACGCCGCGCGCGCGTCATGCCGACGTAGCAGAGGCGCCGCTCTTCCTGCAGGTGGAAATCCCCGCTCGGCAGGAGATCTCGCATCAGCGCGTCGGGCAAGGCGAGCGGATCCCGGCGTGCCCGCGAGGGAAACTTCTCCGCGATCAGGCTGACGAGAAACACCACGGGAAACTCGAGGCCCTTCGCCTTATGGATCGTAAGCACCCGCACCGCGTCCACATCGGCGTCGGACTCCGCCGTCGCCGGATCGTCGCCCGCCTCGATGAGGAGGTCCAGGTACGCGACGAAAGCCGGCACGCGGTCCACGTGCGCGGTCGCCCCATACCGGGCCACGAGGTCAAAGAACCGCGAGATGTTCGCGACGCGATGCGTGTCGGCGGGATCGTCGGACGACGCGAGGCGGTGGACGTATCCTGTGCGGGTGACCGCGTATTCGTACAGGACGCGCCCCGTCGGCATCTTCGCCGCCAGCCGCCCCATGGCATCGAGGTCCTCCACGATTCGCGCGATCACTCCCCGCCCCGGCGCGGACACTTCGAGATCGTCGAGGCGCGGCAGCAGGCGATAGATCTGCGACAGCGAGCGGTTGCGGCGCTGGCCGTAGCTGGTGCACAACGCCAGATCGGCCGGCGGCACGTCATAGAACGGCGAGGCGCTCAGCAGGTACAGGGACATGCTGTCGTTCGGATGCGCGAGGACCCGCAGAAACGCCGTGAGGAACCGGATTTCCTCGCGGTCGTAGAGACCGCGGGTGCCGGTAAACGTAAGCGGAATTCCGCGCATGTTGAGCGCCCGCATGAAGGGATCGGCGTCACGGTTCGCGCGAACAAGAATCGCGACGTCGCGGTAACGCCACCGGCCGGTGCGCGCGGTCTCCTCGATGCGCGCGGCGACGTCGTCGGCTTCCTCGGCCAGGGTCTCGAACTGATGGTGAGCGGGCAGCTGGCCCGGCCCGGCGGTGGACGTGAGCCGCTTGTCGAGGCCGTGCCGCACTTCGAGCCGGTCGGGGTCGTTGTGCCGGATCAAGCGGTACGCCGAATCGAGGATCAACTGCGTCGAGCGGAAGTTGCGGGTGAGGACGACCGTCCGGGCCTCGGGATACGCCTCGGTGAAGTACGAGATGTTGCTGTAGGACGCCCCCCGCCACCGGTAGATCGCCTGATCGTCGTCCGCGACCACGGTCAGGTTGCGGCGCCCGCCCGCCAGGAGCTTGACCAGCTCGAACTGGGCGAAGTTGGTGTCCTGGAATTCATCGACCAGCAGGTAGCGGAACTGCGACTGATACCCCTCGAGGATGGCCGGGTGCTCGCGCAGCAGGCGGAGCGTCAACACGATGAGATCGCCGAAGTCGACGCAGCCCCCCTCGGCCATCATCGCCTGGTAGGCGCGGTAGGTCGCCGCGATCTCCAGCTGCTGGCGGGCCTGCTCCGCGAGGGCACCGTTGTCGGGCTGCGCCGCCGCCTCCGCCGCCAGGCGCTCGGCGTAGGCCGCGTAGTCGTCCGGTGTGACGTCTTCGTCCTTCGCCCGGCTCCACAGCGTGATCAGCGCATCGATGTGCCGCGTCGGATCGCCGAGCGGCCGGAAATAGTCCAGCGGC
The DNA here is from genome assembly GCA_035307565.1 of bacterium. Taxonomy (GTDB): domain Bacteria; phylum Sysuimicrobiota; class Sysuimicrobiia; order Sysuimicrobiales; family Segetimicrobiaceae; genus DASSJF01. The sequence goes on from DATGHZ010000003.1 coordinate 39,528, forward strand.
AATTGAAACAGGCGCTCGCGGACAAAGATGACCTGCTCCGGCCGGCTGAGCACCCGGAAGTCGGGCGAGAGGCCAAGGTGCAGTGCATTCTCGCGCAGCACGCGGTCGCCGAAGGCGTGAAACGTGCTGATCCAGGTATCGGTGTACCCGTAGGGGACGAACCGGTCGACGCGCTCTTCCATCTCGGCGGCGGCCCGGTCCGTGAACGTCAGCGCCAGGATCTCGCTGGGCCGCGCCTCGCGGGTGGCGATGAGGTGCGCGATGCGGCGCGTGATAACCGCGGTCTTCCCGGTCCCGGCGCCGGCGACGATGAGCAACGGGCCGCCGGCGTGCGTCACGGCCGAGCGCTGTTCGCCGGTAAGGCCGGCGAGAATCTCATCGGCGCGCGAGATCACCGTCGCGGCCGCGGGCGCCTCCACCGGCGCGGCGCCGTCGGGCGGGACGCCATCGAGGAGCCCGACATTGGGGTCCGCCGTGGCAACATCACCGGCATCGATGCCGGTGGAGACAAGATCGAGGGGGAGTTGGTCCGAGTCCGCCGCGCCGAGGGCGGACCGCGTGTCGCGCCCGTTACGCATCCGTGGTCCCAACGCCGTTTCTCCGCTCCAACGTTCGGAGCACGCGTGCGATGGTGTGTGCTGCGAAACCCCGGCGCTCGAGTAGCCCGGCCACCCGCCGGACCCGAGCATCCGAGGTGAGGCGCGCGTACGCGCGGAGCCGCCGCGCGACGAGTTCGCGCGCCCGGCGGTCCTCCGCGGCCGCGGCATCTTCTTCGCCGTCCACCTCGCGGATCGCCTGCTCGATCAGCGCACTTGCCACACCTTTTTCTCGCAATTCCACGCGGAGCCGCAGCAGTCCGCACGGCCGGACTGCGAGCCGGTTGCGGATCCACGCCCGCGCGAACTCGAGATCGTCGAGATACCCAACGCTCGCCAGGTCGGCGATCACGGTGGTGGCCGTGCCTGCGGGAACACCGGCGCGACGAAGACGATCCCGAAGTTCCGCGGTACTGCGCGGCCGCGCGGCGAGCAATCGGATGGCGGCGTCGTGGGCGCGACGAAACGCGTCTTGGCTCTCCAGCGCGGCGAGCACGGGAGCGTCGAGTTCATTGCCTGCCTCGATGCCGAGGCGCGAGACCTGTTCGGCGTCGAGGCGAAACCGGCGGCCGTCTTCGAGAACAACGAGCCGTAACTCGGCGGCGGCACCCGAACCGTGGGTAGAAGCGGCGCGTATCATGGCGATGCGTGCCCGCCGGGCCGCTTCCACAGGCGGCTTCATTGCGGCAGAGGTGCCAGCGCGGCGGAGGTCGCGGCCGCGGCGGGATGGGAAGCGGGCGGCAGGGACCTCCCCTGCCTCGTTCACCGCTGCGTCCGAGGCGGAATTCCCTTCATCGCCGCGGCGGCGGCAATCGCGGGCTCACGGCGGCCATCGTCGGACGGGCTGATTCGTTTGACTTCTGGGATGGCGGGGCCGTTGCTTTCCGGCGCCGGCTCTGTGGCGCCGGGTGTCGCGGATCGAGCGATGCCCAGTTTCTCGCGGGTCTTCACCTCGATCTCGCGGGCCAGTTCGGGGTTGTTCTCGAGAAACTCCCGCGCGTTGTCGCGGCCTTGGCCCATCTTCATGTCCTTGTAGGCAAACCACGTGCCTGTTCGCGAGACGATCCCGTGAAGCGCGGCCGTGTCGAGCAGACTCCCCGCCTTGCTGATGCCGCGCGGGAAGAGAATGTCGGCTTCGCAGTCGCGGAACGGCGCCGCGAGTTTGTTCTTGACGACCTTGATCCGCACGCGCTGGCCGATGACCTGGTCGCCCGACTTTAGCGATTCGGTGCGGCGGATCTCTATACGCACGGACGCGTAGAACTTCAAGGCGCGGCCCCCGCTGGTGACCTCGGGGTTCCCAAACATTATGCCTACCTTCTCGCGCAGCTGGTTGATGAAAATAACGGTGGTGTGGGACTTGCTGATGGCGCCGACGAGTTTACGCATCGCCTGCGACATGAGCCGCGCCTGCAGACCGACGTGCGCGTCCCCCATCTCACCGTCCAACTCCGCCCGCGGCACGAGCGCCGCCACCGAGTCCACCACGATCACGTCGATCGCGCCGGACCGAACGAGCATCTCGCCGATCTCGAGCGCCTGCTCGCCGGAGTCCGGCTGGGAGATCAGGAG
>DATGHZ010000004.1:0-5321 GCA_035307565.1 bacterium
GATCGCAATCGTGATCCCCCGCTCTTTCTCCTCCGGCGCATTGTCGATCTCGTAAAACCCCAGCGCCTTCGTCTTCCCCAGACTCGCCAGCACCCCCGTGATCGCCGCCGTCAACGTCGTCTTCCCGTGATCCACGTGCCCGATCGTCCCCACGTTCACGTGCGGCTTCGTCCGCTCAAACTTCGCCTTCGCCATCGCCGGCCTCCGTTCGCGTCCTAGTCCCGCATCCGATTATGTACGCCCGCGAGCCGACGCAACGGGCTCGCCTGATTCCACTCCGTCGACCGTCAGATTGTGTGCACAGCAAAGCCCCGCCGACTCCGCAAGGGCTGGGGGGCTGAATTCTGGAGCCCACGACCGGATTCGAACCGGTGACCTTGTCCTTACCAAGGACACGCTCTGCCGCCTGAGCTACGTGGGCCCGCGCATTCGTGACATCGTGGCCGGCCGCAGAGCCGGCCGGCCGCAACCGATTATAGCAAAACGCCGCGGCCCCGCCGCGGCATATTGTGTTATTAAACAGCCCCGCGGAACGATTGACGATTTGCCGGAGGAAGTGCTCCCTGTTGAGCCTAACCTGCCGGAGTTCCGACCACGGCCACGCACGACCTACGGGCCGGTTGGGGGCGCGGCATGTCCTCGCTCGGCGAGCGGATACGAGCGCGGCGAAAGGAGCTGGGGCTGACACAGTCGCAGCTCGGCGGCGCTGAACTGACCAAGGGTTTCATCAGCCTCATTGAAAAAGGCCGCGCCAAGCCGTCGATCGAGACGTTGATCTTGCTGGCCAAGCGCCTCCAGCGGCCGATCGGATATTTCCTCGAAGAGAGCGCGCCGTTCGGCCGCCGCGCGCTGCAGACCCTGCTCGGCCTGGGCTGGGCGCTCCTCAAGCAGGGCGACCCCGCCAGGGCCGACGAGACGTTCACCGAAGCGCTTGCGATCGCGCAGCAGCAGGAGGACAAGAACGCCGAGGCGGAGGCGTGCTGCGGCCGCGGCTCCGCCCTCGCGGCGCTCGGGCAGTTCGACACGGCGCGCCAGCACGTCGAACGCGCCCGCGACCTCGCGGCGGAGATTCAAGAACCCCGCCATCTCGCGCGGATCCACCACGTGTTGGGACTCATCGCGTATCACGGGCGCGACCTCCCCGCGGCGCGGGAGCATTTCCATGAGGCGCACCGTCGCGTGCAGGCCGGCGGCGAGCCGGACGTCTCGCTGGCCGGGGCACTGCTGCTGAACCTCGGCAACACCTGCCAGGCGGCCGGCGGGCACGATGAGGCGGCCCGCTGGTACCGCGAGGCGCTCACGCTGCTCGAGCCGACGCAAGACCTCCGCCGCATCGGCCTCGTGCACGCTCAGTTGGGCGCCGCGCAGCGCGACGCCGGACGGCCCGAGGCTGCGCTCGCGCACCTGGCGCGGGCCGAGCACATCTTCGAATTGCTGGAAGACATCCGGCTGCTCGCCCAGGCGCGGACCAGCATGGGCGTCATGCTGCTGGAGCGGGGCGACGTGCGGGAAGCGATCGAACAACTGCGGAGCAGCCTCCAGATCCGGCAGCAACTGGGCGACGACGCGGGACGGGCGCGCACCCTCACAGAACTCGCCCGCGCGTTGGTGGCGGCCGGCGCATTCGGGGACGCGGAAGAGGCGCTGGCCGAAGCCGAGCGGGTTGCGCGGCGGCTCAAAGACACGGCGGAGACCGCGCGAATCACCCTGGTGCGGGCGCGCCTGACGCGGGTGCAGGGTCAGGCGGCCGACGCCGTCCGCCACTACAAGCAGGCGATCGGGTCGTTTGAAAGTCTCGACATGGGGGCCGACCTCGCGTCCGCGGCCAACGAACTCGGCGAATTCTTGATCGAGCAGAAACGGCCGTCGGACGCGGCGCCCTACCTCGCGCGGGCGCTGCGCGAACTTCGTCAACCGAAGCTCGCCGGCAGCAGCCGCTGAGGTAGACCTGCGGGACTACGCGCACCCGCGGTGGTGGTCGCGCCTACAACCAGTTGTCGCAGTAGAACAGTCCGGCGTGATCGTACTCGAGGCCTTCGCCGCGTTTCATGCGCAACATCGCCCCCATGTTGCGATATCCGCACGCCGCGAGATACCGGTAGGCGTTCCAGCAGGTGCCGGGCAGCCGCACGCTCACCGCATGGCAGCCGGACCGCACCGCAAGACATTCCGCGGCCCGAACTAGGCGGCCGCAAGCCGCTTCGCCCGTCGCGGCGGCAAATGGAACGAACGCGTTTCCGGGCCGCGGGTGAAACGTGCTCCGCACGTGGCACAGCGCGCAGCCGCCGTGCGTGATCAGCACCTCGCCGATCTCCTGCGCCGGGTTGCCTCGATCTCGGCGGAAAGATCCAGGCCGGCGTAGACGAAGTCGAGCGGCGGGGGATCGCCGGCCGCCGACACACCATCCGGCCACGCGTCCGACGGGGCGACGCGATCTCGCCGCCGGCAGGCTGCCACTCCTTTCGCATGCCAAGGCCGGTCCAGCCCGGACGAAACCCATACTTGGCATACAGGTCGAGATGCTTGGCGCTGCCCGGGAACGTCACCAACCCCGCCAGTCGCACACCGCGGCGGGTCCAGACGTCGAGGCAGGCGGTGATGAGGCGCTGGCCGATGCCGCGGTTGTCGAGGTCCGGGGGGACGGCAATCGGCTCGACCCACGCCAGCGTGCCCCGGACGACCGAGAAGAGCACGCCCGCGGGCCGTGCACCGTCGAAGGCCGCAAAGCACCCCGCCGGATCCGCGGCGCGCCGGTACGAAAACCGATGTGGAGGAAAGAGCGGCGGCGTGCGGGGCCGCCCGTAGAGGGCTTCCTGGATCCGGCAGAACGCCGCATCCGCGAGCCCCGGAACCCATTCGAGATCGTCGGCGCCGAGCGGGCGAACCTCGATCATCGGGCGCGGTGATTCCCCCGCCGGCGGCCGCCCGCCTCCGGCGCCGCGCCCGCGTGCGGCAGCGTAAACCACACCGTCGTGCACCCCGCGGCGCTCTTGGCGCCCACCCCGCCTCCGTGGGCGCGGGCGATCTCCTGCACCAGGGCCAAGCCGATGCCCGCCCCTCCGGTGTCGCGGGACCGCGATTTTTCTCCTCGATAGAATCGCTCGAAGATGTGCGGGAGGTCGTCCGGCGTGATCTCCTCCCCGCGATTTTCCACCGCCAGCCGCACGCCGCCGTTGAACGGCGCCGCGTGGACGGTGACGCCGCTGCCGGGCGCCGCGTACCGCAGCGCGTTGTCGAGCAGGTTGCGGAGCGCCTGGGCGACGAGGTCGGGATCGGCATTCACAACGGCGCCTGCCGGCTCTCCGCGCACCCCGAGCGTGAGTCCCCTCGCGCGCAGCTCGGGGTCGTACAGCGAGGCAACCTGCCGGGCGAGGACCGCCACATCCAGCCGGGTCAGCTGCGGGCCGGAGACCCGGGCATCGAACTGACTGAGCTGCTGCAGCGTGTCGACCAACCGGACGAGCCGCAGTACTTCCTCGTGCAGTGACGCGAGCGTGTCGCGGTTCACCGGCACGACGCCGTCACGCAGGCCTTCGAGGTAGCCCTGCAGCGTGGTGAGCGGCGTGCGCAGTTCATGCGCGACGTTGGCGACAAGGTCCCGGCGCAGCGCCTCGACGCGCTGCAGCGACGCGGCCATGCGGTTGAGGGACTCCGCGAGCCGGACGAACTCGTCCGGCCCCCCCGTCGCGACCCGCTGGGCGTAGTCGCCGGCCGCGATGCGCTCGGACAGCAGCATCATGTCGGAGATCGGACGCACCAGCCGGCGGACGAGAATCCATCCGAGCAGCATCGCCACCGCCGCGGCGACGACGCTGCCGGTGATGAGGACGCGGTGCACGGCGCGGAGGAAATCCTGTTCCACGATCGTCGGTTCGATATGGTAGCGCGTCATGATGACCATGAAGAACTGCGCGGCGCGGTCGGTGATGAGCGCCCCGGAGATGGTGACGGCGATCGCGATGACGAGGAGGTGGGCGCCGAGCAGCCGCCAGAGCAACCTATCCCGCACGCTTGGCCTCAAGCAGCCGGTACCCGACGCCGCGGACCGTCTCGATGTAGCGCGGACGGGCCGGATCATCGCCCAGCTTCTCCCGCAACTTGCCGATGTGCACGTCGATCGTGCGGTCGATGACGACGGCCTCGTCAAAGGCGTAGACGTGGGTCAGAAGCTGTTCGCGGCTGAACACCCGTCCCGGAAATTCCATCAGCGCCTGGAGCAGTTTGTACTCGACCACGGTGAGGCGGACTTCGCGCCCGGCGACGAAGACCTCGTGCCGCTCGACGTCCAGCGACAGATCCCCGCGCATGATCTTCGGCGCGGCCTCGGGGCGCTGTCCGGTACGCCGCAGGATGGCGTGGACGCGCGCGACGAGTTCACGCGGACTGAAGGGCTTGGTGACGTAGTCGTCCGCGCCCACTCCCAGCCCCGCCAATTTGTCGCTCTCTTCGACCCGGGCGGTCAGCATGAGGATCGGCACACTCGACCGGCGCCGCAGGGCCCGGCACACTTCGATCCCGTCCGTCCCCGGCAGCATGACGTCGAGGATGACGAACCCGGGCCGGTGGCGCGCGAACAGGTCCAGCGCCTGGCGTCCGTCGTAGGCGCCGACCACCGTGAAGCCGTCGCGCTCCAAATACATGCGGACGAGCGCGATGAGCTTGTGGTCGTCGTCTACGACGAGCACTGTTGGCGGCGTCCGTCCCGTCACGTCGGATCTCCCTCGCCCGCGTCGCGTGCATATGCGCGGCGGCCCCGTTTGGGGCCGCCCGACGCTCCGCCAGCATCGTGCAAAAGTCATGTAAAGATTCGATAAAGCCGCCGGCTCGTGCTCTATTCGCGGCGCCTGCGTGTTTAGGAGGCGGGATTGGCGGAGTAAGGGCTGTGGTGGGCGAGGTGGGAGTCGAACCCACACGGCCGATCAGGCCAGAGGATTTTAAGTCCCCCTCGTCTGCCGATTCCGACACTCGCCCGGTGGGATATGGCCGTAGGAAAAACTGGAGGCGACGGGCGGATTCGAACCGCCGAATGGGGGTTTTGCAGACCCCTGCCTTGCCACTTGGCTACGTCGCCGTGATGGAGCGGGAGATGGGACTTGAACCCACGGCCTTCTCCTTGGCAAGGAGACGCTCTACCTCTGAGCTACTCCCGCACCGCCGGTTCCGATTATAGCAAATACGCGCTAGTGTGATGTCCCGGCGATAGCTTTACAAAGTCGTTCGAGCTTGTCCAGGATCGAATCGGCTGTGGCGGTCCACACGAACGGATGGCAGTGACGGTTGTAGCGATGAACGAAGTCGTCGATTCTCGCCACGAGGTCGCC
>DATGHZ010000005.1:0-27659 GCA_035307565.1 bacterium
GATGGTGATGCCGGGGGACAACGTGACGATCGAGGGGGCGTTGATCACGCCGATAGCGTTGGAGGAGGGGCAGCGGTTCGCGGTGCGGGAGGGCGGCCGGACGGTAGGGGCGGGCGTGGTCGCCAAGATCCTGGCGTAACCCGCGCGTCCGCGGCCGTGATAGGATGGACGTAATCGAACAAAGGAAGGGGCAGGGGGATGCCGCGCGACATCATTACGCTGGCGTGCAACGAGTGCAAGCGGCGTAATTACACGCAGACGAAGAACAAGAAGAACACGCCGGACCGGGTAGAGCACTCCAAGTACTGCCCGCGGTGCCGGAAGCACACGACACACCGGGAAACGCGGTAACGGCGGCTCGTCGGCTTTTCGTAGGGGCGTAGCTCAGTCCGGGTAGAGCGCTGGTCTCCAAAACCAGTGGTCGGGGGTTCAAATCCCTCCGCCCCTGCCAACCTAACCCCCACGCGCTATTTGTGGGCCGCAAACACCCACCGAGAGGGAGCACAATTTCGAACAATGGGCGAGCATACCGGGCACGGAACCTTGCATCGCCTGACGGCGGCCGCGCTCCTGGCCGGGGCCTTTCTGACCGTTGCAGGCAAGGTCGGCGCCGCGCCGCCGCTGCGTATTCTATACGCCGGATCCCTCGTGGCCCTCATGGAGCACGACCTGGGCCCGGCGTTCACAAAGGCGGACGGTGTCCCTGTGCAGGGACGCGCCGGCGGTTCCATCGCACTGGCGCACATGATCCTTGACGGCCTGCAGAGTCCGGATCTTTTCGTGAGCGCGGACCCGGCGGTCAACAAGTTGCTGTTCCGTCCCGGGCCCGCGCCGTCGGCTTCATGGTTTCTCACGTTTGCGCGCACGACCATGGTCGTCGCCTACAGCCCGCGCAGCCGGTTCGCCGGGGCCTTCCGTGACGCCGCATCCGGTCAGCGGGTGTGGTACGATGTGCTGTCCTCGCCGGGGTTGAGGCTGGGCCGGACCGATCCACGGCTCGATCCCAAAGGGTACCGCACAATCCTCGTGCTCCAATTGGCGGAGCGTTACTATCACAGGCCGGGCCTGGAAGCGAGACTGCTCGGCGCCGCCGAAAATCCCGCGCAGACATTTCCGGAGGAAGCCCTGGTCGGGCGGTTGGAGTCCGGCCAGTTGGACGCCGGTTTCTTCTATCTCACCGAAGTCACGGAGCAGCGCCTGCCGTACGTCACGCTTCCCGACGCCGTCAATCTCGGCAACCCCTCGATGGCGCGGTCGTACGCGGAAGTCGCGTACACCGATTCCAAAGGAGAGATCCACCGCGGCGCGCCGATTCTGTACACCGTGACCATTCCATCGACGGTCCAGAATTTCTCCGCCGCCGTCCAATTCATCGAGTTCCTCTACGGTCCCGCGGGCCGGGGGATTCTGGAGTCCCACGGTCTCCTGCCATCGCGCATTCTTGTGGGAGGGGATTCGCGGGCGGTTCCTCCCCCGCTGCGCCGGCTCGCCCAGGGGACGTACGAGGGGTAGCGGGCGCGGACTACAGCCCCGGGCAAATGTGGCCGCCATGAGCCCTCGCCGACGCGCGCCAGACGCGAGACATCCAGGACCGTCAGGCGCCCGCGGCCCACGGCCACCCGTTCTTAGCGGGCGCCCTCCATATACGTGGACCAGTCGCGGAGCGGCGCGTTCCATTCCGTCGGCCCGGCCGGCCGCACCGACAGATGGCACATCGCCGACGTGGCGGTCGCGCCGTGCCAGTGCCATTCGCCCGCGGGGATGACCACGATGTCGCCGGCGCGGATCAGGCGGCGCTCGGCTTCCGTCGCCACGATCCCGTGCCCCTCGACCACGTAAAGTATCTGGTCGGAGGCGTGGATGTGGGGCCGCGTCCGTGCCCCTGCCTCGAAGAACACCGCGACCATGTCGGCCATGGCCGGGTTCTTCGCCTGGCGGAACCGCTGCATGGTCACGGTTCCGCCGAAATTCTGCGGGGTGTCGGTGGGCCGCGCCTGCGTGCGTTGAACCCGAACAATTTCCACGATCGTCGCCTCCACGCCGTTCGGTTCGTTCGCGGCCGTCCCTTCGTCCCGCTGGGAAGCGATCCTTCCAGGCGGCTCCGGCCGGGCTCCCCGAAAAGATGCCGGGAAAGGGGCCGATGCGCTTCGTCCGCGAACCCGTCTTGCAGCGGCACGCGGCACCCACGGCGGTTCCGAGGGGACTAGCCGGCGGTATGCGCCGCGTCGCCCCCGAGGGGACTAGCCGGCGGTGTGCGCCGGCGTCGCCGCTGAGACGGAGGTGGTCGGCGGTGCGCAGGGCGATGGCGATGCTGCTGGCAGGGGTGCTCGGCGCCGGGCTTGCCGCGACGGCCGGCGCTCAGGGCGTGCACCGGGGCGGCACGGTACGCGTGGCGATCGGCAGTGACATCGTCACCCTGGATCCGCACCTGTCCGGGGCGAAGGTCGACCGGCAGCCCTATCAGAGCATCTTCGACAAACTCGTCGACACCGACGAACGGCTCACCGTCGTGCCGATGCTCGCAACATCATGGACGGCGTCGCCAGACGGCCGCGTTGTTACGTTCAAACTGCGCCAGGGTGTCAAGTTCCACGACGGAACGGCCTTCAACGCCGAGGCCGTCCGGGTGAACTTCGACCGCATGCTGGATCCGAAGTTTCCGCCCATCCGCAAAGCGGAGATGCGCCCCGTGCAGCGCGTCGTGGTCGCGGATCCGTATACCGTGCAGGTCGTGATGGAGCGGCCGTACAGCCCGCTGCTCTATGCGCTCACGGACCGCGCCGGCATGATGCTGTCGCCGGCCGCCCTCGCAAAGGAGGGCATGAACATCGCGCAACATCCGGTGGGCACGGGGCCGTTCCGGTTCGTCGAACGCGTGCCCAACGACCACATCATCTTCGAGCGGAATCCCGACTACTGGGCAAAGGACCTTCCGTACGCCGATCGCGTGGTCTTCCGGCCCATCACGAGCGATCCGGCCCGCATCGCGAATCTCAAGAGCGGCGATGTGGACATCGTCGCGGACGTCCCGCTGCCGCAGGTGCCCGAACTGACCAAGGAGGCGTCACAGTCCGGCGCCCCCTTCCGCCTTCTCGAGCGCGGCGCGTTTCAGTGGAACGCCATGCCGCTCAACGTGACGCGGCCACCGTTCGACAACAAGCTCCTGCGGCAGGCGCTGAGCCTGACGATCGACCGGCAGGCGCTCGCGAATTCGGTGCTGCGCGGCGCGGCGTACCCGGCGCGGTCGTTCTTCCCGAACGGTACGCCGGCCTACGATCCCTCGATCCCAGTGCCCGAGCGCAACATCGGCCTTGCGAAGGAGAAGCTCGCGCAGGCGGGCCACGCCGGCGGCTTCACATTCACGCTCCTGCTCGCCGGGTCGGGGCAGCAGGACGCGTCGGTCGCGCAGGCGATCCAGTCGATGGCCGCCGACGCGGGCATCCATGCACAAATCCAAATCCTCGAGGGCGGCGCCTTTCTCGAAATGATGCAGAAGTTGCAGCACCAGGCGACCCTGAGCATTTGGAGCGGCCGGCCTGATCCGGATTTCGACGTGTACCCGTTCGTGACGCAGACCGGCATCGGCGGGCTGAATCTCGCGGGCTACGTGAGCGACCGCGCGACGGCGCTGCTCGACGGCGCACGGTTGCTCAGCGACATGGCGCAGCGCCGCCGCGCGTACACCGAAGTCACCCGCATCGTCGCCGACGATGTGCCGTACGTGTTCTTGTTCTATCCTAAAGAATACAAACTGATCAGCGCCCACGTGCGCGGCTTCGTCCAGGTTCCTGACGGGATGGTGCGTCTGCGGTCGGTCTGGCTGGCACCCTGAGGTCCGCGCCAGCCTCCGGGCCTGGCGGTTCTGTTTGGTCCGGCGAACCGAGCCGGTCCGGTCCCGGCCGGGGGAGACCGCGTAGATCGGGGGAAAAATTCCAAGAATTTTTCGTATGGTATGTTTAGGTCCCCAAACGGGGGGGGATAGTAACCGTGGGGGCGAGAGGCCCCCTCAAAAGGTCGAAGGCGGTGCGGTAGAGTTTGCTTCGGGGGCATGCCCTTCTCCCCCCGCCCCGGAGCGGCGACGCCGCACCGTCGTTTTTCCGCCAAAATGCCGCCGGATCGGCGGCAAACGTTTGACAGCAAGGCTTCCACTGCTATAATGGGGCAGGACGAGCAGGTAGTCTTTTTTTGTTTGGGGGCATTGTATGGCGCGAGAATCAGAGCGAGTTCCGCAGGCCGGAGTGCGCCCGCCCGCCGGCATCGGGCCGGTGGCCGGCAAGCCGGCCCGCGTGGCGCTACCCGAACGGTCGCGGCAGGTGCGCGTTACGCCGCGGCGGATGCCGCAGGCCATCGAAGTCTCCATCCAGTTCCTGAAAGACGTCCGCTCGGAAATGAACCGCGTAGCATGGCCGGAGCGCAAGATGGTGATCGCGTCATCCGTCGTCGTGGTCTTCGTCCTAGTGGTGACGGGCGCTTACCTGGCCGGCATCGACTATGTGTTCGCTACATTGCTTCAGCCAATTATCGGCCGGTAACCCCGCGGTCCGCCATGCCTGACGAGCGCAATCGCCCCCACGCGGGCAAGCCCGACGCCGCCACCCTGGCGCAACAGCTGTTCCGCGACGAGCCGGAGGATCAGGAGCCCGAGTCCCCGCCGGCAGGTCCGGAGACCCAGTCCCCGCCGCCCGAAGATCCCCCCCCGGGGGCGGCCACCGCCGATACGTCCGGGTCGTCGGTCGGCGTGCTCGTGCCGCCCGGCGAGGAGACCGAGGCCGCCGAAGCGGCCGAAGAAGCGGGCCAAGCCTCGACCGAGCCCGTGACGGCCGAAGGCACGATGGAACTGCCGCCGGGTGTCGAGGCGCCGGGTCCCGAACCGGTCGGCGCCGAGGACGAGGCGGCGCGCGCCGCCCGGGGTGCCCGGTGGTTCGTGATCCACACCTACTCGGGCTACGAAAACAAAGTCCGCACGAACCTCGAGCGCCGGATCGCGTCGATGGGCCAGGCGGAGAAGATCTTCCGCATCCTCGTTCCGACGGAAGACGAGATCGAGATCAAAGACGGCAAACGCCGCATCGCGAAGAAAAAAGTGTTCCCCGGGTACGTGCTCGTGGAGATGATCATGGACGACGATTCCTGGTACGTCGTCCGGAATACGCCCGGCGTCACGGGGTTCGTCGGGTCCGGCGCCAAGCCGCTGCCGCTGCAGGACCGCGAAGTAAAGACGATTCTCAAGCAGCTCGGCGATGAGACGCCCAAGTTTCGGATCACGTACCAGAAGGGGTCGGCGGTCCGGATCAATTCGGGCCCGTTCATGGACTTCAGCGGCGTCGTCGACGAGATTCTCCCGGAGAAGGAAAAAGTGCGCGTGCTGGTCTCGATCTTCGGCCGCGAGACGCCGGTCGAGCTGGACTTCGCGCAGGTCGAAAAGATTTAGCGCGTCGGGGGGCCCATGAAGAAGATCGTCGCCATCGTCAAACTGCAGATCCCGGCCGGGAAGGCCACCCCCGCGCCGCCCGTGGGTCCCGCGCTCGGCCAGCACGGCGTCAACATCATGGAGTTCTGCAAGACCTACAACGAGAGGACCGCGCGGCAGGCCGGGACGATCGTGCCGGTCGAAATCACGATCTACGCGGACCGGACGTTCACGTTCGTGACCAAGACGCCGCCCGCGTCGGTCCTGCTCAAGAAGGCCGCCGGGCTCGAGACGGCGTCGGGTGAGCCGAACAAGAAGAAGGTCGGCAAGGTGAGCCGCCAGCAGATCCGCGAGATCGCCGAGACGAAGATGCCGGACCTGAACGCGCGCGACATCGAGGCCGCGATGCGGATGATCGAAGGGACGGCGCGCAGCATGGGAATTGAGGTGGGATCCTGATGGCGCAGCAGGGCAAGCGCTACCGCGAGGCATTGAAGCACATCGAGCCGGCGAAGTTATATGAGCCCCAAGGGGCGGTCGCGGCGCTGAAGCAGGCGCCCCGCGCCAAATTCGACGAGACGGTGGAGGCGCACATCCGCCTGGGCATCGATCCCAAACAGGCGGATCAGCAGGTTCGCGGCACGGTCGTGCTGCCGCACGGGACGGGCAAGTCGGTGCGCGTGCTGGTCTTCGCCAAGGGCGACAAGGTCAAGGAAGCGCAGGAGACCGGGGCTGATTACGCCGGACTCGAGGAGTTCGTCGAGAAGGTTCAGGGCGGCTGGTTTGACTTCGACGTCGCGATCGCGGCTCCGGACGTGATGAACGTCGTCGGCCGGCTCGGCCGGGTGCTCGGCCCGCGCGGCCTGATGCCGAATCCCAAGGCGGGCACGGTGACGTTTGACATCGGCCGCGCCGTTCGTGAGACGAAAGGCGGCAAGATCGAATACCGCGTCGATAAGGCGGGCATCATCCACACCGCGATCGGTAAGGCGTCGTTCAGCGAGCAGGCGCTCGCGGAGAACCTGGATACGCTGATCAACGCCGTGGTCCGGGCGAAGCCGGCGTCGGCGAAGGGCCAGTATCTTCGAAGCATCTCGCTCAGCACGACCATGGGGCCGGGCGTCAAAATCGATCCCGCGAAAGCGCAGGCGGTCGTCCCAGCCTAGCCCCCGTCGCGCCCGGCGGAGCCACCGCGGCCGCGCGCCCCTCGTGCGCATTGACGGGCGCGCGGGGCGATGCTAACATACGCCGGGACAATCGCATACCGCCGTAGACAGCGGGTGTGGAACGCCGCGGCCGCAGGGTGCGGGGCTTCCCACATAAAGGTTTCGGCCGCCCGCCGAGGCTCCAGCGAGGAGACTCCTTGTCTACGGGAGTCTTTTTGTTTCGCCGCGCGGGTCGCGCGCACCAATTGGAGGTACGGATGGCGGAGCCCAGACCGGACAAAGTAGCGGAAGTCGAGGCGCTCGAGCAGCGGCTGCGGTCGTCGACGATCGTCATCCTCACGGACTACCGGGGACTGACGGTGGGTGAGATCGGCGCGCTCCGCGGCAAGCTGCGGGGAGCCTCCCTCGAGTACCGGGTCGCCAAGAACACCCTGCTCAGCCGGGCGGCCGAGCGGGTCGGCGTGATCGGGCTGGCACCGCACCTCACCGGGCCGACGGCGGTCGTTTTCGGCAACGACGATCCGGGCGTGCCGGCGCGGGTGCTTCAAGAATTTATCCGGCAGTACCGGAAACTCGAGATCAAGGGCGGCGTGGTCGAGGGACATGCGCTGGACGCCGCACAGGTTCAGGCGCTCGCGTCGCTGCCGGGGAAACTGGAACTGCTCGCGCGGGTCGTGGGCGCCGTCCAGGGGCCGCTGTTCGCGCTCGTGAGCGTGCTGAACGCGACGCCGCGGGGTCTCGTCACTGCGCTTGATGCGCTCCGCAAGCAGCGTGAGGCGGCCGCTCCCGCATCGCCCCCAGAGAGGACCTCCGACCCGGGGGATGCGCCGGCGTCGGCGGCGCCCGAATCTCCGGCCGCAGGCGGCGCTGTCGCTCCCGAGGCCGCCGGCGGTGAGCCACCCGCTCCGGCTGCACCCGAACCTGCGCCCGCGGCACCGACGCCAGCCGAAGGTCCCGCTGGCTAGTCCCCCAGACCACGAGACACCGGACACGACCGGGAAGGACAGGCGGGTAAGGAACGCACGACCAGGCCCGAGGTTCCCAGGAGGGGAGACGCATGGCGGAACGAGCGACGGTTGAAAAGATTGTCGACCAGATCGGGGACTTGTCGGCCCTCGAATTGTCGAAGCTGGTGAAGGCGCTCGAGGAGAAGTTTGGCGTGAGCGCGGCGGCGCCGATGATGGCCATGGCCCCGGGTGCCGGCGGCGGGGCGGCGGCGGGCGCGGCCGCCGTGACCGAGGAGCAGACCGAGTTTGACGCGATTCTGACCGCGGTCGGCGATAAGAAGATTCAGGTGATTAAGGTCGTCCGCGAGTTGACGGGCCTGGGCCTCAAAGAGGCCAAGGACCTCGTCGACGGAGCCCCCAAGCCCGTGAAGGAAAAGGTCGCCAAGCAAGAGGCGGATACGATCAAGGCCAAGTTGTCAGAAGTCGGCGCCACGGTCGAGGTCAAGTAGCCGCCGCCGGCGGCTCGTAGCATGGGTGGCCGGAAGGATCCGGCCGCCGCCGCTTCTACCCTTGCCGTCTCTGGCGAACCGGCACGGATGCGGGAGGCCGCGGCGACACTGCTGTGTCACTCTGCGCTCTATTGACGCACCCGGCGAACGACCGTATAATGAAGTTTACTCCTCAATGCCGCAATTTGCCGTCATTGTGCTGAGGGTCCCAGCGAGCCGTGCCGATGTGGGGCGTCGTCTGCCCACGTCCGGCGACGGCGTCGCATCCCGACGGTTAGTCCCGCGCCAGCGGGATTTCGGCTGTCTGCCGCAACCGCGTACACCACGGAGGCGAACCGCGTGACCAGAAAGACTGCGTCGCCGAAACCCAGAACACGCGCCACCACCGCCCGCCGCGGCGGGAAGGCAAAGCCCGGCGCGATGCGCCTGATCGTCAAGGACAATCTCCGGGGCCGGCTGCAGCGGCCCGCGGAGCGGCGGCCCGCCCGGGGGCGCCCGCGTCTTATGCGGACCATCGTCCTCCCCACGAACGCGGAGCGCGCGCCGGTCGCGCTCCTGCAGGCGCCGCCGCCCACGCCGCCGTCGCACTCGTCGACCCGCAACATCCGGGGGCTCGGCGAGATGCGCACGTCGCGGCGCGGCAAGCGCAGCCGGGTCAGCTTTGCCAAGATCCACGACGTGCTCGACGTTCCGAACCTGGTGGAGATTCAGCGGGAATCGTTCAAGTGGTTCCTGCGGGACGGGATCCGCGAGGTCTTCAGTGAGATCTCGCCGATCAAGGACTTCACCGGGAACCTGGAACTGCACTTCGCGGTGGGGCGGCGCGGCCGGCGCGCCGCAGCCGCGCAGGAGTCGGAGAACGGCGATCTCACGCTCGAGTTCGACGGTTACCGGTTCGAGCAGCTGAAGTACTCCGTCGACGACTGCCGGGAGCGGGACTACAACTACAGCGCCGCGCTCAAGGTCCAGGTGCGGCTCGTCATCAAGGAGACCGGCGAGGTCAAGGAGCAGGAAGTCTTCATGGGCGACTTCCCGCTCATGACCGAGCAGGGCACGTTCGTCATCAACGGCGCCGAGCGCGTCGTCGTCAGCCAGCTCGTTCGCTCGCCCGGCGTGTACTACGCCATGTCGCCGGACGCGAACGGCCATCTCCTGCCGACGGCCACGGTGATCCCGCACCGGGGCGCCTGGCTCGAGTTCGAGATCGACGCGAACGGCGTCGTGTTCGTGCGCATCGACCGGACGCGCAAGCTGCCGGTTACGGTGCTGCTGCGCGCGCTCAAGTACGGGGACGACGAGGCG
The DNA here is from genome assembly GCA_035307565.1 of bacterium. Lineage (GTDB taxonomy): Bacteria > Sysuimicrobiota > Sysuimicrobiia > Sysuimicrobiales > Segetimicrobiaceae > DASSJF01. The sequence continues at coordinate 9,335 of DATGHZ010000005.1, forward strand.
ATCCTGAAGCTGTACGACCAGGACAAGGCGATCCAGGCCACGCTCGCCAAGGACGAGACCAAGACAGCGGACGATGCGCTGCTGGGCATCTACCGGCGGCTGCGGCCCGGCGACCCGCCCACGATCGAAAGCGCCCGCACGCTGCTCAACACGCTCTTCTTCGACCCGCGGCGGTACGACGTCGGCCGCGTCGGTCGGTACAAGCTCGACAAGAAACTGGGGTTCAAGCCGGAGCCGAGCCCCGGGCCCGAAGGGCGCGTGCTGCGCTCCAAGGATATCGTCGAGATCATCCGGTACCTGGTCGCGCTCAGGAACGGGCAGGGCAAGCCGGACGATATCGACCATCTGGGCAACCGGCGGGTCCGCTCCGTCGGCGAGCTGCTGCAGAACCAGTTCCGGATCGGCATGCTGCGCATGGAGCGCGTCATCCGCGAGCGGATGACGATCCAGGAGGCCGCGCAGATCACGCCGCAGGTGCTCATCAACATCCGGCCGGTCGTCGCGGCGATCAAGGAATTCTTCGGGTCCAGCCAGCTCTCGCAGTTCATGGACCAGACGAACCCGCTCGCCGAACTGACCCACAAGCGCCGGCTGTCCGCGCTCGGCCCCGGCGGCCTCAGCCGGGAGCGGGCGGGGTTCGAGGTGCGCGACGTGCACACCTCGCACTACGGCCGCATGTGCCCGATCGAGACCCCGGAGGGGCCGAACATCGGCCTCATCTCGTCGCTCGCGACGTTCGCGCGCGTCAATCCCTACGGGTTCATCGAGACCCCGTACCGGAAGGTCCGCGACGGCCGCGTCACGCGCTCGATGGAGTTCCTGACCGCGGACGACGAGGAGAAGTACACGATCGCCCAGGCGAACGCCAAGATGAACGCCGAGGGCAAACTGACCGAGTCCCGGGTCACCGCCCGCCGGGGCAGTGCGATCGTGCTCGTCCCGCCGGACAAGATCGACTACATGGACGTCTCGCCGAAGCAGATCGTCAGCGTGGCGACGGCGCTCATCCCGTTCCTTGAGCACGACGACGCCAACCGCGCGCTCATGGGCTCCAACATGCAGCGCCAGGCGGTCCCGCTGCTGCGGACCGAGGCGCCGCTCGTCGGCACCGGGATGGAGCACCGCTCCGCCGTGGACTCCGGCGCCGTCGTGGTCGCGCGGGAAGCGGCGGAGGTTCTGAGCGTCACCGGCGACCAGATCACGGTGAAGCCGGAGCGCGGCAAGGAGCGAACGTACAAGCTCGTCAAGTTCCAGCGGAGCAACCAGGGCACGTGCATCAACCAGCGGCCGATCGTGGAGGTCGGCGAGCGGATCCAGGTCGGCGACGTGATCGCCGACGGCCCCTGCACCGACCAGGGCGAGCTGGCGCTCGGCCACAACGTGCTCGTCGCCTTCATGCCGTGGGAGGGCTACAACTACGAGGACGCAATTTTGATCTCGGAGCGCCTCGTCCAGAAGGACCTCTTCACGAGCATCCACATCGAGGAGTACGAGGTCGAGGCCCGCGATACGAAGCTGGGGCCGGAAGAGATCACCCGCGACATTCCAAACGTGGGCGAGGAAGCGCTGCGCGATCTCGACGAGCGCGGCATCATCCGCATCGGCGCGGAGGTCCGCAGCGGCGACATCCTGGTCGGCAAGGTCACGCCGAAGGGCGAGACGGAGCTGACCGCGGAGGAACGGCTCCTGCGCGCGATCTTCGGCGAGAAGGCGCGCGAGGTCCGCGACACCTCGCTCAAAGTCCCGCACGGCGAGAAGGGCAAGGTCGTCGCGGTCAAGGTCTTCTCGCGCGAGGTCGGCGACGAACTGTCCCCCGGCGTCAACCAGCTCGTGCGGGTCTACGTGGCGCAGAAGCGCAAGATCACGGTCGGCGACAAGATGGCCGGCCGGCACGGCAACAAGGGCGTGATCAGCAAGATCCTCCCGGCCGAGGACATGCCATATCTGCCCGACGGCACGCCCGTGGACATCGTGCTCAACCCGCTCGGCGTGCCGTCGCGGATGAACGTCGGCCAGGTGCTCGAAACGCACCTCGGCTGGGCGGCCCAGCTCCTCGGCTTCTACGCCGAGACCCCCGTGTTCGACGGCCCGCGGGAGGACGAGATCCGCGGGCTGCTCAAGACCGCGTCCGAGACCGAGGACGGCGGGCGCGTGCACGTCGACGAGACCGGCAAGGTGCGCCTCTTCGACGGGCGGACGGGCGCGCCGTTCGATCAGGAGGTCACGGTCGGCCAGATCTATATGATGAAACTCCTCCACCTCGTGGAGGACAAGATCCACGCCCGGTCCACCGGCCCCTACTCGCTCATCACGCAGCAGCCGCTCGGGGGCAAGGCGCAGTTCGGCGGACAGCGGTTCGGAGAGATGGAGGTGTGGGCGCTCGAGGCCTACGGCGCCGCGAACACCCTCCAGGAGTTGCTCACCGTGAAGTCCGACGACGTCGTGGGCCGCGTCAAGACCTACGAGGCGATCGTCAAGGGCGAGAACATCCAGGAGCCCGGCGTGCCGGAGTCCTTCAAGGTCCTCGTCAAGGAGCTGCAGAGCCTGTGCCTTGACGTCAAGGTGCTGAGCGAGGACCAGAAGGAGATCGAACTCAAGGAGATCGAGGAAGACATCGCCGAGACGGCGCGTGCGCTCGGCATCAACCTCGAGGGCGAGGAAGCCCTCGTCGAGGAGTCTTAATCGGATGCAGGACGTCAACAACTTCGACGCGGTCAAGATCGCGCTGGCCTCCCCGGACCAGATCCGTCAGTGGTCCCGGGGCGAGGTCAAGAAGCCGGAAACGATCAACTACCGCACGCTGAAACCCGAACGCGACGGGCTGTTCTGCGAGCGGATCTTCGGCCCCACCAAGGACTGGGAGTGCCACTGCGGCAAGTACAAGCGCATCCGGTTCAAGGGCATCGTCTGCGACCGGTGCGGCGTGGAAGTGACGCGGGCGAAGGTGCGCCGCGAGCGGATGGGGCATATCGAGCTCGCCGCGCCGGTGTGCCACATCTGGTACCTGAAGGGCGTGCCGAGCCGCATCGGGCTCCTTCTCGACATGTCGCCGCGCGCGCTCGAGCGGGTCGTGTACTTCGCCGCCTACGTCGTCACCGAACCCGGGACGATCAAGGGGCTCAGCCGCGGGCAGCTGCTGACCGAAGCCGACTTCCGTGAGCTGCGAGACAAGCACGGCAGCGGGTTCCACGCCGGCATCGGCGCGGAAGCGATCAAGGAACTGCTGCGCGACCTGAACCTCGACCAGACCCAGAAGAAGCTGCGCGCGGAGCTGAAGACCGCGGGCGGCCAGAAGCGCATGAAGATCCTCAAGCGGCTCGAGGTCGTGGAGGCGTTCCGTAAGAGCGGCAACACGCCCGACTGGATGATCCTCGACGTCGTGCCGGTGATTCCGCCGGACCTGCGCCCGATGGTGCAGCTCGACGGCGGCCGGTTCGCGACGAGCGACCTCAACGATCTCTACCGCCGGGTGATCAACCGCAACAACCGCCTGAAGCGCCTGCTCGACCTCGGCGCGCCCGAGATTATCGTGCGCAATGAGAAGCGGATGCTGCAGGAGGCCGTGGACGCCCTCATCGACAACGGCCGCCGCGGCCGCCCGGTCACCGGCCCGAACAACCGGCCGCTCAAGTCGCTCTCCGACATGCTGAAGGGCAAACAGGGGCGGTTCCGCCAGAATCTGCTCGGCAAGCGCGTCGACTACTCGGGCCGCTCGGTCATCGTGGTGGGGCCGAACCTGCGCCTCCACCAGTGCGGGCTGCCCAAGGAGATGGCGCTCGAGCTCTTCAAGCCGTTCGTCATGAAGAAGCTCGTCGACCGCGGGCTCAGCCAGAACATCAAAAGCGCGAAGCGCATGGTCGAACGGGCGCGGCCCGAGGTCTGGGACGTGCTGGAAGAGGTCGTGCACGAGCACCCGGTGCTCCTCAACCGTGCGCCGACGCTGCACCGCCTCGGCATCCAGGCGTTCGAGCCGGTGCTGATCGAGGGCAAGGCGATCCAGGTGCACCCGCTTGTGTGCACCGCCTATAACGCGGACTTCGACGGCGACCAGATGGCGGCGCACGTGCCGCTCAGCGCCGCGGCGCAGGCCGAGGCGCGGGTCCTCATGCTCTCCGCCTACAACATCCTGTCGCCGGCGTACGGCCGTGCGATCACGTCGCCGACGCGCGACATCGTCTTCGGCTGCTACTACCTCACGCTGGAGCGGCAGGGCGCCAAGGGCGAGGGCAAGGTGTTCAGCCGTCCCGACGAGGTCGTCCTGGCCTACGAGAGCGGGGTCGCCGACCTCCACGCGAAGATCAAGGTGCGGCTCAGCCACGACGGCGAGTTGATCGAGACGACCGTCGGGCGCGTGATCTTCAACGAGGCGATCCCCGAGGAACTGCGGTTCATCAACGAGGTCTGCGACCGCAAGATCCTCTCCCAGATCGTGTCGGAGGCCTACAGCCGGCTCGGGTCCACGAAGACGGTTCAACTGCTCGACAGCATCAAGGACCTCGGCTTCCACTTCGCCACGGTGAGCGGCAGCGGCATCGCGCTGTCCGACATCGTCATCCCGAAGGAGAAGGAAGAGATCCTCAGCAAGGCCGACAAGGAAGTCGACGCGATCGACACCCAGTACCGGCGGGGTCTCATCACGAAAGAGGAGCAGTACCTCAAGACCGTCGACGTATGGACCGAGGCGACGGAGACGATCACCCGCCGCATGCTGAGCGCGTTCGATCCATTCAACCCGCTGTACATGATGGCCCAGTCCGGCGCGCGGGGCAACATCCAGCAGATCCGCCAGCTCGCCGGCATGCGCGGCCTCATGACCGACCCGAGCGGCCGGATCATCGAACTGCCGATCAAGGCCAACTTCCGCGAGGGCCTCACGGTGCTCGAGTACTTCATCAGCACCCATGGCCAGCGCAAGGGCCTCGCCGACACCGCGATCCGGACCTCCGAGTCCGGCTATCTGACCCGCCGGCTCGTCGACGTGGCGCAGGACGTGATCGTGCGCGACGAGGACTGCCATACCACGTCGGGCGTCGAGATGACGCCGATCATGGACGGGTCGCAGACCGTGGTCTCGCTCGCCGACCGGATCGCCGGCCGCGTGGCGGCCGAGGACGTGCTGGCGCCGCGCAGCAAGAAAGTGCTCATCGAAGCCGGACAGGAAATCGACCAGGTCGCCGCGGACGCGGTCGAAGAGGCGGGCGTTACGTCGGTCGTCGTGCGGTCGGTGCTGGCCTGTAAGACGCGCTTCGGCATCTGCGCCAAGTGCTACGGCCGCAACCTCGCCACGGGCAAGCTCGTCGAGATCGGCGAAGCGGTCGGCATCATCGCCGCGCAGTCGATCGGCGAGCCGGGCACGCAGCTGACGATGCGGACGTTCCACACCGGCGGCGTCGCGGGCTTCGACATCACGCAGGGCCTGCCGCGGGTCGAGGAACTCTTCGAGGCCCGCCGGCCGAAGGGCCAGGCGGTGATCGCCGAGATCGACGGCAAGGTGGCGCTGTCCGAGAGTAAGGGGAGCCGCATCATCACGCTGAGCGGCCGCGACGACGAGCGCGAGTATCCCGTCGCCTACGGCGTTCGGGTGCGCGTCGCGGAGGGCGACAAAGTCTCTGCGGGCGACCAGCTTACGGAAGGCTCGGTCAATCCGCACGACATTCTGCGGATCAAGGGCCTCGCCGCGGTCCAGGGCTACCTGGTGCAGGAGATTCAGAGCGTGTACCGCTCGCAGGGCGTCGACATCAACGACAAGCACATCGAGATCATCGTCCGCCAGATGCTGCGGCGGGTGAAGGTCGAGGAGCCGGGCGGCACGGAGTTCCTACCCGGCGAACTCGTGGACGTGTTCGCGCTCGAGGAGGAGAACGCCCGGGCGATGGCCTCGCGCAAGGAGCCCGCGACGGCGCGGCCGGTGCTGCTCGGCATCACCAAGGCGTCGCTCGCCACCGAGAGCTTCCTGTCCGCCGCGTCCTTCCAGGAGACCGCCCGCGTGCTCACCGACGCGGCGACCAAGGGCAAGGTGGACCCGCTGCTCGGGCTCAAGGAGAACGTGATTATCGGCAAACTCATCCCGGCGGGCACGGGCATGCAGCGCTACCGGTCGATCAAGGTGGCGGTGGAAGGGCTGACGTAACCCCGAACAGCCGGACATGAGGGCCGGCGGAAGCTCAACACGGCGCACGGCTCGACGGGGCCCTCTCGCAACGAGAGGGCCCTGCGGTTAGATGTTGCGGGAGTCGTCTTCCTCCGCCGCGAGAACCAGCCGCATCCGACTGGGGAGACAATGACGATGCATCGGGGCATCACCGCCGGTCTTGCCGCCGCGGTGTTGCTCGCCGTGACGCTCACGGCGGCCGCTCGTGCACCGCAACCGGACAGAGCCGGAATCGTGCGGGAGTGGGTCGACGAGCGTGCTCGAGGCAATGTCGATGCCGCGCTGGCGCGCCTCGACGGCGGCGCATGGTTCATCGACGGCACCTGCCTCGTTAGCCGGCCCTGCCGGGGCCCGGCGGCCGTTCGTCCGATATTGGAACAGCAGGCTGCCGGACGGACGGCTGACGCCGTGGTCTATGCCCGGGTGTTCGGAAGCGTCGTGGTAGGCCGTCTCGACCGCCGGAGCGACGCACTTCGCGCTGCGGCCGTCCGCCGGATCACCTACGGGTTTATCGCGCAGGTGCCGGAGGACAAACTTTCCGCCTGGGCGGTGTTGCCGGATCTTTCAGACGCGACGACGGTGAAAGCGGAACTCGGCCCGGGCGCCGCTCCGGTGACCGCGTTCGGGGACCGGGTATCGGTGGACCGGCGATTCGCCGACGCGGTGACCCGCGGAGACGTCGAGGGCGCGGTCAACATCTTCACGGATGACGGCCTGTTCGTCACCCCGGCCGGATGTTTACCGGTCCCGTGCGCGCGGCCTGAAATCCGCGGCCGCCTTCGGGCCAACGCCGCGAACCACGCCGTCTACACGTTTACCAACGGGCAGACGGTCGGCAGTATCGTCATCGCGCGGTTCGAGCTCCGAGCCGACAACATCAGGGCGAAGGGCGTCGAACGCATCATCAACGTCTACATCGCCCAGGTGCCGCATCGTCAAATCGCCGCGTGGATTCAGTTTCCCGACCTGACGGACCCGGACACGGTGAAGTTTTTCGGACCGTACTAGGCTTCAACTTCTCGCGCACAGGTGGGCGCGCGGGCCGCAGGGTCGCGCAGTGCAGAGCCGGACATCTCCTTACCGGCTTACAGCGCCCTCCACCCAAACTTCTCGAAGTCGATTCGCCCGGCCCGGCTGAAGCGCACGCCTTCGCGCCGCAGCAGCGCCCGCTGCAGGACGTATCCGCTGGTGGGCCGCCAGCTGATCTTGCCCTGCGCGTTGACCACGCGGTGCCAGGGCACGTCGTCCGGACAGGCGCTGAGCGCCCAGCCGACCGTGCGCGCGCCTCGGGGCACCCCGAGCGCGCGGGCGATCGCACCGTAACTTGTGATCCGTCCCCGCGGAATGCGGCGCACGAGATCATACACACGGCCGAAGAACACCGATCTCCGGCCGGCGGCGCGGACGCGCCCAGTCCCCGGCCCGTCCGCAGGGGAAAACCTCACCGTGGTCCTGGCGGTCATCGTCCTCGCTCTGCTCATGGGCACGGCGGCCTGGCGCTTTCTCGTCGATGCGATTCATCACCGCGTGGTTGAATGCCTCGCACTCGCGGCGGGTATGTCCGTCGCGGACGTCGGATGCGGCGCAGGCCGTCTGGCCGTGCAGATCGCCAGGGTCGTTGCTCCCGGAGAGGTCGTTGGGATCGACATCAGTCCCAAGGCCGTGCGGGCCGCGGAACGGCGCGCCCAAAGCGCCGGCCTCTTCAACGCGCGCTTCATTGTCGCCGGCACCGGCAACGGCACGTTACGCGAGGGACGATTTGACCGCGCAGTATTCGTCGCCGTGCTCGGCGAAATCCCTGACCGGGGTGCCGCGTGGCTGAAGTCTTCCGCGCCCTCAAGCCCGGAGGACTGCTTTCCATCGCAGAGGTCGCCTTCGATCCTCATCGACTCGGCACGGCCGACGTACGCCGCTTGGCTGCGGAGGCCGGTTTTGTGAATCAGGCGACCGTGTCCGGCTTCCTTGCGGTCACGAGCATCTTCCGCAAACCGGCGACCGCGTAGCGGGCGCGCGGCCGGGGGACGCCGCCAGGCGGTATCGACATTACTTATGGACAACATCGGAAATTGGGTTTTCCTATAGGCCCCCTCCCGGCTATAATCCAACCAGCCGAGACCGCGGCGCACGGTTCGCCGTCCCGGCCTCGATGGACACCGGTTCGAGCCCGCAACAAGGAGGCGTAGTATGGATGCTCCTCAGGAACGCGCCGGTCAAGCCGGTCGCCCGGATCAAGAGACACGCGGCCGGCCAGCAACACCGGCGACGATCGACGGCGCCGAAGTACGCGCCGCCCTCCACGGACGGTTCCCCGAGGTCCTGACGCCGGAGGCGGTCTCCTTTGTCGTCGCGCTGCATCGTGAATTCAACGGCCGGCGCGAAGCGCTGCTGGCCGCGCGCGTCGAGCGCCAGGCGGCGTTCAACGCCGGGCGGCTTCCCGATTTTCTCGCGGAGACGCGCGAGGTCCGCGATGGGGAGTGGACCGTCGCGCCGGTACCGCGCGATCTCGAGGACCGGCGCGTGGAAATCACCGGACCGGTCGACCGGAAAATGATCATCAACGCGCTCAACTCCGGCGCGAGCACGTTCATGGCCGACTTCGAAGACGCGAATTCGCCCACCTGGGACAACGTGATCGGCGGCCAGGTCAACCTGTTTGACGCCGTCCGGCGGCGCATCACCTACACCGGCCCGGACGGCCGAGTCTACCGTCTTTCGGACAAAAGCGCCACGCTGATCGTGCGCCCGCGCGGCTGGCATCTGCCGGAGGCGCACGTGTATGTGGACGGCCGCCCGATCTCGGGCAGTCTCCTCGACTTCGGGCTCTATGTGTTTCATAACGCCGGCGCCCTCCTCGACCGCGGCACCGGGCCGTACTTCTATCTGCCGAAGCTTCAGAGCCACCTGGAGGCCCGCTTGTGGAACGACGTCTTCGTGTTTGCCGAGAACACCCTCGGCCTTCCACGGGCCGGCATCAAGGCCACCGTGCTCATCGAGCACGTCCTGGCGGCGTTCGAGATGGAAGAGATCCTGTACGAATTGCGGGACCGGTCCGCCGGCCTCAACGCCGGACGCTGGGACTACATCTACAGCATCATCAAGACGTTCCGCGACCGGCCGGAGTTTGTGCTGCCCGATCGCGCGCAGGTGACCATGACCGTCCCATTCATGCGCGCGTACACGGAACTGCTCGTCAGCACGTGCCACCGGCGCGGTGCGTACGCGGTCGGCGGCATGGCGGCTTTCATTCCCAACCGGCGCGATCCCGAGTTGAACCGGATCGCGCTGGCCAAAGTGCGCGACGACAAGGTCCGCGAAGCGACGGACGGCTTTGACGGCACGTGGGTCGCGCACCCCGGCCTGGTGGACGAAGCGATGCGCGCGTTCGAGGGCGTCCTCGGCACGCGGCGGCATCAACTCGGGCGGAGGCGCGACGACGTGCGGGTGGCCCCGCGGGACCTCCTCGAGGTCCGCGTCCCCGGCGGTTCCATCTCGGACGAGGGCCTCCGTACGAACGTGAGGGTCGGCATCGAGTATCTGGAGTCGTGGCTGCGCGGGAACGGCGCGGCGGCGCTGTACAATCTTATGGAAGACGCGGCCACCGCGGAGATCGCGCGGTCGCAGGTGTGGCAGTGGATCCGGCATGAGGCGCGCCTCGACGACGGGCGGCAGGTGACGCCGGACGTGGTGCGCGGGATCGCCGACGAGGAACTCGCCGGCCTGCGGGAGCGGATGGGCCATGGGAACGACCTCGGACGGTATGCGGACGCGCGCATGCTCTTCGAGCAGGTCGCGCTGACCGGGCAGTTCGTGGAATTCCTCACGCTCCCGGCCTACGAGCATCTCGCCTGAGACCGGGCGGTCCGTGGCTCGTGACGGCCGGAAGCCCCGGCGAAGGATAGCCGGGCCGGCCCTGGAACTGTCCGCCAAGCCATGCGGCGAGGGGAAGGGGACATGGCGACCACGCGACCGGGGCAAGCCGCCGCGGAGCTGCGCACCTGGCTGCTCGGCGGCTTTCGCGTGCGTGTGGGGTCGCGGGAGATCGATCCGGCGGCGTGGCGGCTGCGGAAAGCCAAGAGCCTCGTCAAACTGCTGGCGCTGACCTCCGGCCACCGGCTTCACCGCGAGCAGGTGATGGAGTCGCTGTGGCCGCACCTCGATCCGGCCGCCGCCTCCAACAACCTTCGCAAGACCCTCCACATTGTGCGGCGCACGCTCGAGGGGGGCGGCGCCGGGGAGTCGGGCCGGTTCTGCAGGGTGCACGACGACGTCATCAGCCTGGCCGCGCCGGGCGCCGCGTGGATCGATGTCGATGCGTTCACCGCCGCGGCCGCGGAGGCCCGCCGGCGAGGCGACGCCGGGTCGTACGAGGCGGCCCTCGAGCTCTACGCCGGCGATCTCCTGCCCGAGGACCAATACGAGGAATGGTCCGGCGGCCGCCGCGACGCCCTCCATCAGGAATCGCTCTCGCTGCTCGCGGACCTGGCGGCCATTTACGAGTCCGAGCACAACGAGGCCCGGGCCATTGAGATCCTGCAGGCCCTGGTCTCCCGCGACACCGGACGCGAGGACGCCCACCGCAGTCTGATGCGGCTGTACGCGCTCAGCGGGCAGCGGCAGCAGGCCCTGCGCCAATATCAGATCCTAAAGGACTCCCTCCGGCGCGAATTCGACGCGGAGCCCGACGAGGCCAGCCGGCGTCTCTACGAGGACGTGCAGGCCGGACGTTTCTCGCATGCCGAACCGCACGGGCCGAGGGCGGTTCGGGCGCGGCCCGACGTGCGGGCGACCGGGCGGACCAACCTGCCGCTGCAGTTGACCAGTTTCGTCGGACGCGCGCGGGAGGTCGCCGAACTCTGCAACACGATGGTCGACGCCCGGCAGCTGACCCTGACCGGCGCGGGCGGCGTGGGCAAGACGCGCCTCGCGCTGGAAGTGGCGTCGCGTCTGTTGCAGGACTTTCCCGAGGGCGTGTGGCTGACGGACCTCTCCGTGCTCGCCGATGCGGCGTTGGTGCCGCAGGCCGTGGCCGCCGTGGTGAACGTCGGCGAAGAAACCGGCCGCGCGGTGTCCGCCGTGCTCGGCGAGTACTTCCTGGCCAAGCATGCGCTCTTGGTGTTGGACAACTGCGAGCACGTTGCCGCGGCGAGCGCGCAGCTCGCGGAGCAGCTCCTCCGGCGCTGCCCGGATCTCCACGTGCTGGCGACCAGCCGCGAAGTCTTGGGAATGCAGGGCGAGCTGGTGCACCGGGTCGGCTCCCTCGCGGTGCCCGATGTGCGGCGTCCCTGTCCGATCGCGGAGTTGGGTCAGTTCGAGGCCGTGCGTCTGTTTGTCGACCGCGCGGCCCTGAGCCAGCCCGGGTTCGCGCTGACCGAGCAGAACGCGCCGCTGGTCGGCCGCATCTGTGCCCACCTCGACGGGATTCCGCTCGCGATCGAGCTCGCCGCGGCGCGCCTCAACGCCCTCCCCGTGGACGCGATCGCGGCCCGGTTGGACAACCGGTTCCGCCTCCTCACCGGCGGGACGCGCACGGCGCTGTCGCGCCACCAGACGCTGCGCGCGGCAATGGAGTGGAGTTACGACCTGCTCGCCGAGTCCGAGCGCGCGCTGCTCCGGCGTCTGTCGGTGTTTGCGGGTGGATTCACACTTGAGGCCGCGCAGGCCCTTGGGGCGACGGATCAGGCCGACGAGATGGACGTGCTGGAATTGCTCGGGCGCCTCGTCGACAAATCCATGGTGCAGATGGAGAAGCCCACGGCGGCGGCGCGCTACCGCTTTCTCGAGACGGTGCGGGAATTCGTTCGTGAAAAGCTGGTCGACGCGGGCGAAGCCGACGCCGCGCGCCGGCGCCATGCGACCTTCTTCCTCGCGCTGGCGGAGCGGGCCGAGCCGGAACTCCGGGGTCCGGGGCAGGCGTCGTGGCTGGATCGTCTGGAGACCGAACACGACAACCTGCGCGTGGCGCTGGAGTGGTCGCTCAGCCAGGACAAAGATGAGACGGGCCTGCGCCTCGCCGCGGCCCTCGCCGGCTTCTGGCACGGCCGCGGATATTTGAATGAAGGGCGCGAGTGGCTGGAGCGGGCGCAGCGGCAAGGGAACGACACCAGCGCCGCGTTTGCGAACGTGCTTGTCGGCGCCGCCCGGTTGGCGTTCGCGCAGGACGACTTCGAGCGGGCGGTCGCGCTGCTGGAACGCGCGGTGCCGCTCGCGCGGTCTCGAGATCCCGAGACCCTCATGCTGTCGCTGGCGTGGCTGGGGCACGCGCTGTGGCATCGTGACGACCGGACTCGCGCGATCGCCCTCTGCGAGGAGAGTCATGCGCTCTGCCGCTCGGCCGGCGCCGGCTGGGCAGCCGCGGTCACACTCGCCGAAATCGCGACGGTCGTCCTTCACGAAGGCGAGCCCGAACGGGCCATTCGGCTGCTGGAAGAGAGCCTTGCCCTCTACCGGAAGGCGGGCGATAGCGCCGGCATCGCGCAGTGCCTGCACCAACTCGGCGTTCAGGCGACGAATCAGGGGGATTACGCCAGGGCGGCCTCGCTCATGCAGGAGGCGCTGGAGTTACAGCGGCAGTTGGGACGGAAGCCGGCGGTCGCGGCGTCGCTCGTCCGGTTGGGCCGGATCGCCCTCCAGCGGGGGCAGTACGAGGACGCGATCGCGCTGCTCGAAGCCGGCACCGCGCTTACGGATGAACTCGGCAAGACCTGGGATGCCCCGTACCGGAAGGCGGGTCTCGGGCTGGCCGTGCTCGCCACCGGTGATGTGACGCGCGCCGCCGGCTTGTTCGAGGAGAGCCTCGCCGTTGGGGAGCCGGCCGCACACCGAGGCAGCGGGTCGTTCCGAGCCGGATCGGCCGACTCGCTGCTCGGGCTGGGTATCGTCGCGCGATACCGTGACGATCATGCCCGCGCCCGCCGCCTGCTCGAAGACAGTCTTGATGCGTTCCGCACAGCGGGCGATATCGACGGAGCCGCCGCCGCGTTGCATCAGCTCGGCCTGTTGGCCCAAACCGAAAACGACTTTGACCGGGAGGGGGAGCTGCTGCGGGAGAGCCTCGCTTCACGGCGGGCAAGGGGGGACCGGCTCGGCGTGGCCGAGTGTGTCGAGGCGATGGTTGTGGTCGCCCACCGGCGCGGCGCCTTCGAGCGGTCGGCGCAACTGGCGGGGCTGGCCGCCTCGTTGCGCGGGCAGATCGGCGCTCCTCGCTGGGCCATCGACCGGGCCGCGTATGACCACGAGGTAGCGGCGCTTCGCGCCTCTATGGGCGAACACGCGTTTGCCGCCGCCTGCGCCGCCGGGACGGCGCTGAGCCCGGCCGACGCCGAACAGGCATTCGTGCAGCTGGTGCGAACTCCCGGGTAACGCCCGAGAAACGGTCCGACAACGCGCCTGCCCTATGATGACGACAAGACCTAAAAGGAAGAGGGAGGCGGAGACGATGGGCATCGGGCAGTTGGGACTGACCGGCGGTAAATGGCTCGTCGCGAACTGCGGCAAGTTTCCGAGCGAGAAGAACTGCAAACTCGTGATCATGGCGCCGATCACTCAAAAGGAAGACCTTATCGACGCGGCGGCCGGGCATGCCGTCGAAAGCCACGGCCACGCGCGCGGGGCCACGCTGCGTAAGGACGTAGCAGAGTTCCTGGAGACGATCGAGCTGTAGCCCGTTTGCGAACACCCGGATCCAATCGGCATCCTGCGCGGAGGTGACACGGTGGGATACAGCGTGGAAGGCCGGCTGCTGGAGGCGTGTTCGTGCGGCGGGCCCTGCCCGTGCTGGGTCGGCGACGATCCGGACGGCGGCACCTGCGATACGGTGATCTGCTACCGCTACGACAAAGGCGAGATCGACGGGGTCGCGGTGGCGGGCCTGACGCTCGCGCTCATCGCCCACGTGCCGGGCAACGTCTTGAAAGGGAACTGGAAGGTCGCGGCCCATGTGGACAGCAACGCGACGCCTCAGCAGAAGGCCGCGATTCTGGCGGCCCACACAGGGAAGCTCGGCGGCCCGCTCGCGGATCTGGCGCCGCTGATCGGCGAGGTCGTCGGGGTCTATGATGCGCCGATCGACTTCAACATCACGGAGGGCAAGGGAACCCTGCGGATCGGCGAGGTGGTCTCGGCCGAGATGCAGCCCTACACCGACGCCCAGGGGCGGCCGACCAAGCTCGTCGACTCGATCTTCAGCACGATCCCCGGATCGCCAGCGTACGTCGGCAAGGCCATGAACTTCCGGGTCAACCTCCCGAAGCACGGCATGACGTGGGAGTTCAACGGGCGGAACGCCGTGCTCGGGGACTTCCACTTCGAGGTGTAGAGAAGTCCCGCCAGCGGGAGACGGGAAGAAGGCCTTCCCCGTCTCCCGCAGACGGTCCCTCCCGCCGTTCATTGACACCCCTGTGCGTCGCGAGTATAATACTCCGGTCGAGTGGTCGTGGATGTGGAGCGTCTGAAAGCGGCGGCGCAGCGCGCGGTCGGCACGAACCAGACGGCGAAGGCGATAAGTCGCGGTCAGGCGCGGGTCGTATTCGTCGCGCTGGATGCCGATCGCCGGGTCACGGAGCCCCTTCTCCGGTCGGCCCGGGAGCGGGGCGTGGAAGTCGTCCAAGTACCCTCCATGGCAGCGCTCGGCCGAGCGTGCGGGATCGCGGTCGGCGCTGCCGCCGCAGCGATCCTCGAAGCCTCTGAGGGAACGCGTCCCGAAGGGGCGCGGTAGTAAACGCCGGTTGCGCCGCAGGGTGCCGGCTCCGGCACCACGTATGGCGCTGATCTGATCGCACACAGATAACCGCGCGATAACCCGGCCGGACGGTCCGGTCGCCGGCATCGCCATCAGCCCTGGGTGGGTGGACGACGCCCCCTGCCCGGGGGTGTTCTGCGCCCGGGACAGCCGGGCGACACGGGCGAGAGGCGTCGGAAGGAGGCAGGTGTGCCGACGATCAGCCAATTGCTGCGCCTGGGGCGGAGGGTCGAGCCCTCCAAGAGCAAGTCCCCGGCGTTGAACGTCTGTCCGCAGAAGCGCGGCGTGTGCATTCAGGTCCGCACAATCACGCCGAAGAAGCCGAACTCGGCGCTGCGGAAAATCGCGCGCGTGCGGCTGACGAACGGGATCGAGGTGACGGCCTACATCCCGGGCATCGGGCACAACCTGCAGGAGCACTCCGTCGTGCTTATCCGCGGCGGGCGCGTCAAGGATCTGCCGGGAATCCGGTACCACATCATCCGCGGCACGCTCGATTCCGCGGGCGTGCAAGACCGCCGGCGGGGCCGGTCCAAGTACGGAGCCAAGCGGCCCAAGCAGGCGGCGGGGGTGGCGTAGATGCCGCGCAAAGGGCAGGTGCCGCGCCGGGCCGTTCCCGGCGATCTGGTGTACGCCAGTCCGTCGGTGACCCGGCTCGTGAATAAGGTCATGACGCGCGGCAAGAAGAGTCTCGCGGAACGCATCGTCTACGCGGCGCTCGAAGCCATAAAGGAGAAGGGCGGCAAGGAGCCCGCGAAGACGCTGGACGCGGCCCTGCACAACATCATGCCGGTGCTCGAAGTGCGGCCGCGGCGCGTCAGCGGCGCGACCTACCAGGTGCCGGTCGAAGTTCGGCCGGAACGCCGGGTCTCGCTCGGCATGCGGTGGCTCGTGCAGTACGCCCGGCAGCGTCCGGGCCGCACGATGCGGGAGAAACTCGCGGCGGAGATTCTGGACGCCAGCAACAACCAAGGCGCCGCCGTGAAACGGCGCGAGGACACGCACAAGATGGCGGAGGCGAACAAGGCGTTCGCCCACTACCGCTGGTAGGCGGCTCTAGGCGGCCCGCGGAATCGGATTCGGGGGTACATTCGACGGTTCTCATGGCAGCGCAGCTGGAGACAAAGAAGGCCAACATGACGCCACAGGTCTCGCTCGACAAAATTCGGAACATCGGGATCATAGCCCACATCGACGCGGGCAAGACCACGACCACCGAGCGCATTCTGTTCTACACCGGACGGACGCACCGGATCGGCGAGGTCGACGAGGGCTCCGCGACGATGGACTGGATGATCCAGGAACGCGAGCGCGGCATTACCATCACGTCCGCGGCCACGACGTGCCAGTGGCGGGGCCACAGCATCAACATTATCGACACGCCCGGCCACGTGGACTTCACGGCCGAGGTCGAGCGGTCGCTGCGCGTGCTCGACGGCGCGGTCGTGATCCTGAGCGCCGTGGAAGGCGTGCAGCCCCAATCCGAGACGGTGTGGCGGCAGGCGGACCGGTACGGCGTCCCGCGGGTTGTCTTCATTAATAAGATGGACCGCACAGGGGCCGATTTCGCGCGGACGCTCAGCATGATTCGGGACCGCCTGGATGCCAAGGCGGTGCCGCTGCAGATCCCGATCGGCGCGGAGGACGGCTTCCAAGGTATCGTCGATCTCGTGCACATGACCGCGATCGTGTACACGGACGACCTGGGCACCCGCAGCGACGAGACGGAGATTCCCGCGAACCTCAAGGCGCTCGCCGAGGAGTACCGCGGCCGCCTCGTCGAGGCCGCGGCGGAATTGGACGATCACCTCACGGAGAAGTTCCTGGAGGGCAAGGCGCTTACGGAAGACGAAATCGTCGGCGCAATCCGCCGGGGGACGATTGAAGCGAAGATCGTGCCGGTGCTGTGCGGGACGGCGTTCCGCAACAAGGGTGTGCAGCCGTTGCTCGACGCCGTCGTGAACTACCTGCCCTCGCCGCTCGACGTCCCCCCCATGGAAGGCGAAAACCCCAAGACCCAGGCCAAGGAGACCCGTCCCGCCGATCCCGCGGCGCCGTTCTGCGCCCTGGCCTTCAAGATCGTGACCGATCCGTACGTCGGCAAGCTGACGTACTTCCGCGTCTACTCGGGGACGATGACGTCGGGCTCGTACGTGTACAACGCGACGCGCGACCGCCGCGAGCGCGTGAGCCGCCTCTTGCAGATGCACGCCAACCACCGCGAAGACATCGAGTCGGTCTCGGCCGGCAACGTCGTCGCGGCCGTCGGCCTCAAGGAAACGACTACGGGCGATACCCTGTGCGACGAGACCAAGCCGATCGTGCTTGAGTCGATCAAGTTCCCGGAGCCGGTGATCGCGGTCGCCGTCGAGCCGAAGACCCGGGCGGACGAAGAGAAACTGAGCGCCTCGCTCGCCAAGCTCGCGGAAGAAGACCCCACGTTCAAGGTCCGGTTCGACCCCGAAACCGCGCAGACGATCATTTCCGGGATGGGCGAGCTGCACCTGGAGATCATCACCGACCGTCTGCTGCGGGAGTTCAAGGTCGAGGCCAACGTCGGCCGCCCGCAGGTGGCGTACCGCGAGACGATCCGCCGCCCGGCGAAGGCCGAGGGGCGGTACATCCGCCAGACCGGCGGCCGCGGCCAGTACGGGCACGTCTTCCTCCACGTCGAGCCGCTGCCGCGGGGCACCGGGATCGAGTTCGTCGACAAGATCACCGGCGGGCGCATCCCGCGCGAGTTCATTGCGCCCGTGGCGGCAGGCGTGCGCGAGGCGACCGAAAGCGGCGTGCTGGCCGCGTACCCGGTGGTCGACGTGCGCGCGACGCTCGTCGACGGGTCGTACCACGAGGTCGACTCGTCGGAGATGGCGTTCAAGATCGCCGGTTCGATGGCGTTCAAGGCGGCGGTGCAGGACGCCTCCCCCGTGTTGCTCGAGCCGGTGATGAAGGTCGAGGTCACGACTCCCGACCACTACATGGGCGACGTGATCGGCGACCTGAGCGCGCGGCGCGGCCGGATTTCGGCGATGGAGCAGCGGGGCGGGCTGCGGATCGTGCAGGCGGAAGTGCCGCTGGCCGAGATGTTCGGGTACGCGACGCAGCTGCGGTCCAACACCCAGGGCCGGGCGACCTATACGATGGAGTTCTCGCACTACGAAGAAGTGCCGGCATCGATCGCGGACACGTTGATCAAGGCCGGCGCGGGGGCCAAGGCATAGTTAGCGTAAGGGAGGCCGGCGATGGCGAAGGCAAAATTTGAGCGGACGAAGCCGCACGTGAACGTGGGGACGATTGGGCACGTGGATCACGGGAAGACGACGTTGACGGCGGCGATCACGGGGGTGCTGGCGAGTCTGGGGAAGACGAAGGCGCTGGGGTTTTACGAGATCGACAATGCGCCGGAGGAGAAAGAGCGGGGGATCACGATTGCGATC
>DATGHZ010000006.1:0-127714 GCA_035307565.1 bacterium
CGGAAGGCCGCGAGGCCGTGGCCGGCATCATCACGGAGCTGCGCCGGCGGGGGACCGCGATCGTGGCGATTACCCATTTGATGAACGAGGCCGCGCGCGCCGACCGGATCGTCGCCCTGGCCGGAGGCGCGGTGCTGTTGGAGGGACCGCCGCGGCAGGTCTTCGCGCACGCGGACCGGCTCCGCGAGGTGGGCCTCGACCTGCCGCCCGTGACCGCCGTGGCGCTGCGCGTGCGGTCGCGCGTCCCGGCCTTTCCGGTCGACGTGCTCTCGATCGAGGAACTGGCCGCCGCGGTCGCCGCGCGGGCGGGCCTGCGGCCGTGACGGCCGGCCCGCCGCCCATCATTCAGGTCGCCGGCCTGTGGCATACGTACATGGTCGGCACGCCTTTTGAGCATACGGCGCTCCGAGGCGTCAGCCTCGACGTGCGCGCGGGCGAGGTCGTCGGTATCCTCGGCCGGACGGGCTCGGGCAAGTCCACGCTGATCCAGTACCTGAACGGCCTGCTGCGTCCGGTTCGCGGCCGCGTCGTGGTCGACGGTCACGATTTGTCGAGCCCGCGCACCGATCTGCGGACCGTGCGCCAGCGGGTCGGCCTGGTGTTTCAGGATCCGGAGACGCAGATGTTCGAAGCGCTCGTCGGCGACGACGTCGCCTACGGGCCCCGGCAGCTGCGGCTGCCCACGGACGAGATCCGTGCGCGCGTGCGGTGGGCGATGGACACCGTCGGCCTGCCGTTCGAGCGGTTCAAGGACCGCTACACGTTCACGCTGAGCGGCGGCGAGATGCGTAAGGCCGCCCTCGCCGGCGTGCTCGCGATCCGGCCGCGCGTGCTGGTGCTGGACGAGCCGACGTCAGGACTCGATCCCGGATCCCGCGCGGACCTGCGGCGCCGGATCCAGGACCTGCGCGATCGCGAAGGGCTCACGCTCGTGCTTGTGTCGCACGATATGGAAGAGGTCGCGCGCCTCTCGGACCGGCTCTACGTGCTGCAGGACGGCGCCGTCGCCGCAGAAGGGCCGACCCGCGACATCTTCGCCGACGCCGCGCGGCTCGCCTCACTCGGCCTGCGGCCGCCGGAACCGGTCCAGGTCGTCCGGCGGCTGCGCGAGCTCGGAATCGACGTGCGGCCGGATGCCCTCACCGTGGAGGAAGCCGGCGACGCGATCGCGGCGCGGCTCGACGCCGCGGGGGCGCGCAGCCCCCGAATCCCCCGCTCGTGAGGCGGCGCCGGTGAGCGAGTTCGAGCTCCTCCGCAACATCACGCTCGGCCAGTATCTGCCGACCGGGTCGTATCTGCACCGGATGGACCCGCGCGCCAAGATCGTCGCGACGCTGATGCTGGCCGCCGCGGTGAGCTTTACGCCGACGCTGGCCGGCAACGCGGTGCTCCTGGCCGTGTGTCTCGGCGTCGTGGTCCTGGGACGCATCCCCGTCCGGTATGCGCTGCGGGGTCTCCTGCCGGCGGTGCCGCTGCTGGTGATTCTCGCCGTGATGCAGCTGCTGTTTTTCGGACGCGCCTATGATCCGTCGAGCCCGGTGGTGTTCCGGTGGGGGTGGATCGTTGTTACCGCCGCCGTCGTGCGCCTCGTCCTCGTGTCGGCCGCGCGCTTCGTGGAATTGCTCTTTGTCACAAGCGTGTTCACCCTCACGACGACAACGACCGAGCTCACCCACGGCATCGAGAGCCTGCTGCGGCCGTTCCGGCGGTTTCGCGTCCCCGCGCACGAGCTCGCGCTCGTGGTCACGATCGCGATCCGGTTCGTGCCCACGCTGGCCCTCGAGGCCGAGCGATTGATGAAGGCGCAGGCGTCGCGCGGCGGCCGGATCGGGGGCAGCCGGTGGCAGTTCATCGAGCGCACCCGGCAGCTGCTGCCCATCCTTGTCCCGCTGTTCACCTTCGCCCTGCGCCGCGGCGAGGAGCTCATCGTGGCGATGGAGGCGCGGGCGTACACCGGCGGCGCCGGCCGCACGACCTACGCCGTGCTCCAAGGCCGCGCCGCCGATTGGCTCGTGCCGGCGGCCGCGCTCGCGTTTCTCGCCGCCATGCTGCGGGCGCCGTTTCCCGTTTAGCCTCCGCGTCGGGACGGCGTGCAGGAGGAGGGGCGCACACCGGGAAAGTGCCGGGCGAAGCGACGCGGGGCCGCGCTGCGGCCGCGGTCCACGACGACCATGGGAGGCACGGCGATGCAGGGGCAGGGGGGACTCTCGACGCGCGGCATCGTGATCTCCGCGGTGCTCGCGGCCATCGCGATCTTCCTCGGCGCCACGCGGCTCGGCTTCATTCCGATGCCGACGGGCATCAACGCCACGATCATGCACGTCCCGGCGATCATCGGGGGCATCCTGGAAGGGCCGGTGGTCGGCGGCATCATCGGAACGATCTTCGGCCTGTACAGCTTTTTCTATGCCACGACGCCGATGTTCAAAGATCCCATCGTGGCGATCGTGCCGCGGATCTTCATCGGCATCTTCGCGGCGTGGGCCTACGCGGCGTGCCGCCGCACCGGCGAAACGACGGCGATCACCGTCGCGGCGATCGTCGGCACGGCGACGAACACCGTCCTGGTCCTCGGATTCGGCGTGGCGCGCCACTATCTGCCGGGCAAGGTGGCCGCGACCGTGGCGGTGACCCACGGGATCCCCGAAATCATTGTGGCGGTGATCATTTCCCTCGCGGTGCTGCTCGGCTGGAAGCGCGTCCAGCGGCCGGAGGCGCGCGCCCGCGTCTAGAACCCCGGAGGCCGACGTCGCGTCGATCGCGCAGGCGCTCGGCCTCGCGATCCCGCGCGACGCGCTCGATCGCCTCGCACCCGCGGTGCGGAAGATGTACGCGGACCTCGAGGGGCTTCGCGAGCTGCCGATCGACGGCCGCGCGCCCGCATTGCCGGCACTCACGCCGGCGCAACGTCCCTGCGGCATGGAGCCCGGCCGCTGACCGAGCTCACGTACGAAACCATCACGGCGCTCGCGCCCCGCCTGGAGTCACGGGACGTGTCGCCCGTGGCACTCGTCGACGCGATCCTCGCCCGCATCGAGCGGTGGCGCCCGCTCAACGCGTTCATCACCGTCACGGCCGACACGGCGCGCGCCCAGGCGGAGCAGGCGGCGCGCGAGATCGGCGCCGGGCGGTACCGCGGGCCGCTGCACGGCGTGCCGCTGTCCCTCAAGGATCTCATCGACACCCGGGGCATTCGGACGACCTGCGGGTCGAGGATCCTGGCCGACCATGTCCCGCCGCATGACGCGACGGTAACCGCGCGCCTGCGTGACGCGGGCGCGGTCCTGCTCGGGAAAGCCGCGCTCCACGAATTTGCGTACGGCGTGACGAACAACAATCCCCATTTCGGTCCGACCTGCAACCCGTGGGCGCCGGACCGGATCCCCGGCGGCTCGAGCGGCGGAAGCGCCGCCGCGGTGGCCGCGGGCCTGGGGTACGCGTCGATCGGGACGGATACCGGCGGCAGCATCCGGATCCCCGCCGCGCTCTGCGGCGTGGTCGGCCTCAAGCCGTCCTTCGGCCGGGTCAGCCGCCACGGCGTGTTCCCGCTCTCCTGGTCGCTCGATCATCCGGGGCCGCTGGCCCGTTCCGTCGAGGACGCCGCGATCGTGCTGCAGGCCATCGCCGGACCGGACCCACATGACGGCACGACGCTCGGTCAGGCGGTACCCAACCTCCCGGCGGCCGTCCGGCGCGACGTGCGCGGGCTGCGCGCCGGCGTGCTCGACGATCCCTACCACCGCCGGGTGGAGCACGGCGTGCGGATCGCCTTCGAGGCCGCGTTGGACGTGCTGCGGGGCCTCGGGCTCCGGCTTGAACCGGTGACGGTGCCGCGGACGGCCGAGGCGTTTGTGGCGCAGCTCGCGATCATCCAGGCGGAGGGGGCGAGCGTGCACGAACGCTGGCTGGCCGACCGGCCGCAGGACTACGGGCCGGAGACGCTCGAGCGCCTGCGGCAGGGCCAGTTCGTGACGGCGACGCAGTATCTGCGGGCGCAGAAAGTCCGCGGCTTGCTCCTCGACGAGTATTCGGAGCTCTTCACTCGTCTGGACGCGCTCGTCCTGCCGAGCGTGCCGGCGGTGGCGCCACGAATCGGGCAGGCGACGGTGGACCTCGACGGCGAGGCGGTCGAGACCCGCGCGGTCATGACGCGGTTCAGCCGCCTGTTCAACTTCGTCGGCGCCCCGGCGCTGTCAGTGCCCTGCGGGTTCGGGGCCGGCGGGCTGCCGGTGGGGTTGCAGATCGCAGGCCGGTCGATGGACGACGAGACGGTCATCGCGATCGGCGCGGCCTACGAACGGGCCACGCCGTGGCACACGCGCCGGCCGCCTGAGCCGGAGTGACAGGAGCGTTCCGGCGCCGCGGGCTACGCTCTGAAAGCTCCCGCGGTCATCACCCGGGGTACGTCAGCGGGTCGTCGGATCTTTGAACACCCGGCGCAGCGCGGCGTGCACCGGCCGCATGACCGGCACGCCGAGGACGATCAGCAATACTTCGCTGACGAGCAGGGGCGGAAACAGCGCGCGTAGCGATGCGTGGAGAATCACGGACAGCATCACCGCGACGGCCGCCGCGATGACGATAGCGTAGGCCGCGGCACCCAGATATGCGCTGCGGCGCCCGAGGCGCCAGCAGAGCCATCCGCCGATGAGGTTAGCGAACGGCATCCACACGAGCTCCCACGGCCCGACGTAGGGGCTGCCGATGTTGCTCAGCAGGTTCCCCACGACGAACGCCGGGATGAGCTGCGGCTCCCATATGACGAGCGGCTTGAGGATCTCAGAGATCCGCAGCTGATAGGGTCCGTAGGCCACCGGCGCCAGGTAGATCGTCAGCGCGGCATACGCCGCGGCGATGACGGCGCCTTCGGCCACGCGGTGGGCCGGGCCTCGTCCCCGCGGTGCGGCGGCCGATGACGCGGCCCGGTGCTGTAGTGCGACCCGATCGATCATTCGACGGATTCCTCGGTTGCTGTCGCCGCGCTTCCGGCCGCGGCCGCTTTCGGCCAGCGTGTCCTCACGACGGTGTGAATGCCGCCGCGCACGCGGTAGTCGAGTTCCAGTTCCATCCACACCGGTGCTGTAACGTGCACGAGATCCCCGATAATCCGGTTCGCCGCGTGCTCCTGGAAAATGCCCACCTGACGGTACGACAGCAGGTAATACTTCAGCGAGCGGAGCTCAAGAACGCGGTCCTTCGGCAGGTAGCGAATCACCAGCCGGCCGAAGTCCGGCAGTTCCGACCACGGGCAGACGGCGGTAAATTCATCGGTATCGATCTCCACGACCGTGGCCGAGCCGGCATACTCATACGGGAACGTCTCGAGCACGTCGGGACGCACCGCTCCGGCCCCTTCGACCTCCAGACGGACGGGCGTAGGCGCACGGTCACCGTCCACGCCAAGAGTATCGGCATCGGCCGGTCCGCCCCGGGAGGCTGAGCCTGGTTGTCGCCGCACGTGTGTTCGCCACCCCATCTCGGTTGAACGTCAAGCCTTCGCTATGATACAATACGCCTGCAGCCAAACTCAAACCCCGGCGTCTTCCAGCGACGCAACGACGCAATATCCAACGGCCGACGGGAGTGAGTGACTGTCTCCGGTCGTGCCCCGTGTACCCGGTATCCCGCTCGCTGAGGTGCCTTCCGGTGCACGGCGCAGAACCTGATTCGAGGGGCGTGCGAATGGCGATCGAAAGCCATACCAATGGTTTTACGGGCCTCGCGGATCCGCGGATCCAGCGGGCGCTGCAGGAACTCGGCTGGGCCACTCCCACGCCGATCCAGTCGCGGGTCATCCCCTCGTTGGCCATCGGGCGCGACCTCGTCGCGCAGGCGGATCCCGCGCCCCGGACGACCGCGGCGTTCGGCATCCCGATGCTGCAGCGGTTGGATCCACGCAGCAAGGCGGTCCAGGGATTGGTCCTCGCGCCGAATCGCGACGCGGTGCGGCAGATCACCGCGGACCTCGGCCGGCTCGGCGCGCACACGCGCCTGCGTATTGTCGCGATCTCGACCGGCGAGCCGCTGGCGCGGCAGGTGACGCGGCTGCGCGAGAAGCCGCACATCGTCGTCGGGACCCCGGCGCGTGTGCTGGAGCATCTCGGCAAGGCGACATTGACGCTGCGCAGCGTGCACATGCTGGTGCTCGACGACGCCGACCGCATGCTGAAGATGGGCCTGCGGCCCGATGTCGAGCAGATCCTCGTCCGGACGCCGTCGACCCGGCAGACCGTGCTGTTCTCGTCGACGCTGCCGGAACCCATCCGCGCGATGGTGAGCCGCTATCTGCGCAACCCGATTTGGGTCACCGCGTCGCCGGTGCAGTCGCTGCCCACGGGGCATCGCGCCTAGCCCCACACGCAGCGCACACGCACCGCCGGCAGCGCCTCCGTCCCGGGTGTCCTTGCACCGCAGTCCGGGACGTGCCTATAATGAATTGTGAATGAGCGCCCGCTGACTCCCGGCTCCGCGGAGCTTTCACGCGCCGCGGAGCCGCCGGCCGGCCGCGCCGACGCCGTACCCGTGGCGGGGGCTGAACTCTTCGCGCCCGAGGACGACCGGTTCGGGTTCTGGCGATTCGCGCGGCATCCGTTCTTCATCGAGGTCAACCGCTGGCTCGTGGACCGCGTCGCCGCGCTCGGCCCGCGCATCGTGGACCTTGCGTGCGGCCCGGGCGCGATCACGGAACTGCTGCTGGCGCGGATGCGCGAGCACACGCGCGGCATCATCTACGCGGTGGACCCGTCGCTCGTCGAGCTGGACCGCGCGCGCCGGCGGGTCGCGTCAAGCATCGTGCGGTTCGTGCACGGCAGCGCCGAAAACCTGAGCCGCCTCGTCCCGCAGGTCGACGTTGTCGTCTTCTGCAACGCCATTCACCTCATCACGGACAAGCAGCGGGTGCTCGAGGAGATCCGTGCGGTCCTCGGACCCGGCGGCGCGCTCGCCTTCAACACGACGTATTTCAAGGGCTGCTACGTGCCCGGGACCGAGCGGTTCTGGCGGTCGTGGGTGGTTCGCGCGGCCCGCCTCCTTCAGGAGCGCGGCGTCACGGTCGCCCACAGCCACGCCGCGCGGGCGCAGGCGATGCAGTGGCGCACGCCCGAGGAGTACGCGCAGCTCGTGACGGAGGCCGGTTTCGTGCGTCCGTCATGGGAACTCCACAAGGTCGAAATGTCCCCGGAAAGCCTCGAGGACATCGGCCAGTTCTCCATGTTTATCGAGGGAGCGCTGCCCGGGGTCCCGCTTGAGGCCGGGGCCGATGCCCTCCGTCGAACCGTCCGGGTGGCGATCGACGACGCCCGGCTGGGCGGCACGGTCCCGCGGTACTGGCTGCAATTCATCGCCAACGCGCCGGCGTAACGGCCGCACTTCGAGGATACCTCAACACAGTCCCACCCTCAATCGCTACGCAAAACGGAAAGTCGTTGCGGAGAAACCCCTGATTTTATCGGGCCTGTCCGCGCGTTTTGTGTACGTTTCTACGACGCGACTAGATTCATTCTGCGTCTTGTCCTACAGCGCGACGTTGTGGTATAATATGCCTCGGTTGACGGCTCGCGCGGTCCGCGCGGGCTTTTTCGTTTTCCCGGCGAAATCTCTTGTGTCGCGAGCGGGCCCGCCTTCCCACCGGGACGGGGCGGTTCGGCGCCGCTGGGGCGCCAGGGAGACGACATGAGTTACCTCGATCACCTCGAGTGCACGGCGTGCGGCGCACGGTACCCCGCCGATGAGCTGCATACCGTCTGTCCGGCCTGCGGCAAAGTGCTGTATCCGCGGTACGATCTGGACCGCGCCCGCACGGAATTCTCGCGGGACGTCCTGGCCAAGCGGCCGGCTTCGATGTGGCGGTACGCGGAGTTGATGCCGGTGCGAGACGAGGCAAACGTCGTCACGCTCGGCGAGGGGATGACGCCGCTGCTGCCGATGCCCGGCGTCGGCCGGCGGCTCGGGCTGACGCAGGTGTTCTGCAAAGAAGAAGGCCTCAACCCGACCGGGTCGTTCAAAGCGCGAGGGCTGTCCGCCGCGGTCAGCCGGGCCAAGGAACTGGGGGTGCGGACGATCGCGATGCCGTCCGCCGGAAACGCGGCCTCCGCCGCGGCCGCGTACTGCGCGCGCGCACACCTCGATCTCTACCTCGTGATGCCCGTCGATGCGCCGCACGCGAACAAGGTGGAGTGCGCCGCGTACGGGGCGCACACATACCTCATCCACGGTCTGATTACCGACGCCGGCCGCGTGCTCCGCCAGGCCGGTGCCGGCCGCGGCTGGTTCGACATGTCGACGCTTCGCGAGCCGTACCGGGTGGAGGGCAAGAAGACGCTCGGATACGAACTGGCCGAGCAGTTGGGCTGGACGTTGCCCGACGTCATTATCTATCCCACCGGAGGCGGCACCGGGATCGTGGGAATGTGGAAGGCGTTCGCCGAGATGGAAGCGCTCGGGTGGATCGGGTCGCGGCGTCCCCGCATGGTGGTCGTGCAGGCCTCCGGCTGCGCGCCGATGGTGTGCGCCGTTCGGGAGGGCAAGGACACGGCGGAGCCGTGGCGCAACGCGCAGACGATCGCCGCCGGGCTGCGGGTGCCGGAAGCGATCGGCGACTACCTCATCCTGCGCGCGGTCCGCGAGAGCGGCGGGACGGCCTACACCGTGACGGACGAGGCGATTCTAGGCGACATGCAGGAACTCGCGCGGGAAGACGGGCTCTTCGCGTGTCCTGAAGGCGCGGCAACGTACGGCGCGCTCAAGGCCATGGTCCGCGACGGGCTGGTCCGGCGCGATGAACGGGTCGTCCTGTTCAACACCGGCGCGGGGCTCAAGTACGTCGACCTCATTCAGCCGGAACTGCCGGAGTTTCAGCCGGCCGAGCCACCCGCGGGCCTTCGCGCGCAGCCGGCGTGACGCGTACCGCTTCACGTGGCCGGAGGGGGGCGCGGCGTCGCGTGGCGCCGGGCGGCCGCGGCGCGGCGGAGGTGCGCGACCTCGTGCGACGCCTGGCCCGGGCCGCCGATTCCCTCATCATTCTCCGGGGCGTCCTCGACGACGCGCCTGGACGGGCGTGGCGCGAGCTTGTGGGAGCCCTGACACGTGAGACCCCGGACGCGGCGCGCGCCGCGGACGCGTACGCGAGCCTCTTCGCGCTGCTGGCCGCGGAGACCGAGCTCGCCGGGACGGTGCCGCTCGTCGGCGACGCGTGGCAGACGCATCTCATCGCCCGGCTGCTCGACGACGACAATCCGTTCAGCCACAAGGCGGAGCGCGCGGACTGGGAAGCGCTCGGGCCGGCGCTGGTTGCCCAGGTGCGCGCGGACCTGGCCGCGCTCGCCATCTGCCACCGCGACGGCGGGACGCCGCTGTTCGAAGCGGCGGCGCGGTGCATCGGCCGGCCGCCCGTGTCGTGGGACGGCTTCCGGCCGCTCGACGGGGCCGCCGCGCCGGCGGCGCGCCTGCGGATGATGCGGCGCCTTCACGCCGCGCGCGACTGGCCTCCGCTCGCGCAGGACCTCGCCGCGTATTTCAGCGCCGAGGGCGTGGGGCTGTTCGGACGCAACCGTGCCTTTCGTTGGGTGCGCGACGGCGGCGCGGGCCGGCTGGAAGGCGTCGCGGCGCCGGATCCGGTGCGCCTCGCCGACCTGGTCGACTACGAGCTCGAGC
Source organism: bacterium (assembly GCA_035307565.1). Classification (GTDB taxonomy): domain Bacteria; phylum Sysuimicrobiota; class Sysuimicrobiia; order Sysuimicrobiales; family Segetimicrobiaceae; genus DASSJF01. Next base: position 9,652 of record DATGHZ010000006.1, read on the forward strand.
GGGAGCCGGTCCTCGAGAACACGCGGCAGTTCATAGCCGGCGCGCCGGCCAACAATGTGCTGCTGTACGGCGACCGGGGGACCGGCAAGTCGTCGACGATCAAGGCGCTCGCGAACGAATACGCCGGCGCCGGCCTCCGGCTCATCGAGGTCGCCAAGGACCATCTCGCCGACTATCCGCGCATTCTGGCCGCGCTGCGCGGCCGCCGCGAGCGGTTCATTCTCTTCGTCGACGATCTGTCGTTCGACGAGCACGAAACGCAGTACAAGGCGCTCAAAGCCGTGCTGGAAGGCGGCCTTGAAGCCCGGCCCGACAACGTGGTGTTGTACGCGACGAGCAACCGCCGGCGCCTCGTCGTCGAGCGCTTCACGGACCGGCAGAACCCGTCGCTGGAGGACGAAGTGAATCCGCAGGAGGCCGCGGAGGAGAAACTCTCGCTGGCGGACCGGTTTGGGATCCACGCGCCGTTCCTGGTACCCGACCAGGAGCGATACCTCCGCGTGGTAGAAGGCCTCGCGGCGCGGTACAGGCTCACCGTCCCGCGCGAGGATCTGCGGCGCCGCGCCATCACGTGGGCGCAGTGGCACAACGGCCGCTCGTGCCGGGCGGCGCGCCAGCTCATCGACGCCCTGCGGGGCGAGGCGGTGGTGCGCGCTAGCGAAGCAGCGTCAAGAGCACCGCGACCGTCAGCGGACTCAGCAGCGTCGTCACGATCACGGCGCCGCTGACGAGCGCCGGGGCGACTCCGAACTCCGAGGCCCAGATCGCCGCGGTGACCGCGGTGGGCAGACTCGACTGCAGGATGCCGGTCTGCCGCGCGACGCCCTCGAGACCGACCCACGGCGCGCTCACCCACGCCACCACGGGCGCGAGTCCCAGGCGGATGATCGTCCCGACCGCGATCGCCGGCCACTCGCCGCCCGGACGCACCTGCGCCAGCTGCACGCCGATCAAGAGCAACATGACGGCCACGGCCCCGTTGGCCAGGAGTTCTGCCGCCTTCGCGATCGGCGCCGGCGGCACGACCCCGAAGGCGTCGAGGGCCAGCCCCGCGGCGACCGCATAGGTGATCGGGAGCCGTACAAGCGCGCGCAGCGCGCGCCGCGCGCCGCCCTGCGCCTGGGCGGCCAGATAGGCGGCCAGCATGCTGCTGACCACGGCCTGCACGGCGAAGAACGCGAGCGCCGCGGCCAGCCCCGCGGCGCCCCAGGCGAACAACGCGAGCGGCAGGCCGGCGTTCCCGGCGTTGCTGAACAGCGCGGCCAGCAGGAGGCCGGTCCGCCGCGTCCGATCCCATCCGCACGCGAGGCCGGCGGCCGCGGCGATCGCGCCGATCACCGCCAACTGAAGGAAGATGTAGGCGGCCATCCGCGCCAGCACGCCGTGGTCGCGGGTCGCGGTGGTCACGGCAAAGAACGCGATCGCCGGCGCGAGCACCGCGACCGACAGCGACGTGAGCGGCTGCGCTTCGACCAGGCGCCCGCGGCCCAGCGCGTATCCCGCGGCGCCGACCAGCAGCACCGGCCCGATCACATCGCTGAAGGCCGACAGCAGACCGGTCAGCTCCGGGTCACCTGCACCAGCTCGATGAGCGTGGCCCCGCGCGGCTCCAAGAACACGCCAAAGACGCTGCCCGCGTCGCGCCGCGGGCGCGGCTCGAGCGTACGCAGCCCCGCCGCGGCGAGCCGGGCGATCGCCCCGTTGATGTCGGCCACCTCGAACGCCACGTGATGCGGCCCTTCGCCCCGATCTCGCAGCGCGGCCGCCCACATCGTCCCATCGGCGACCGGCTGGATGAGATGGAGGAGGCTCTCGCCGGCGCTCAGCAGCGCCACCTTCGCCTCGCCGCGATAGTCCTCGAGGGCGAGGACGTCCAGCCCGAGACCGGCCCGGTACGTCTCCGCGGCCGCTTCCGCGTCGCGCACGATGATGCCCACGTGATGGATGCGCAGCACGTCCGGCATGCGAAGGCCGCTTCGTGTCCATCGCGCGGCATCTCCTGCACGCGGCACGACCCCGTCTCGGGCGCCCGCCGCGGCGGCCGAGTGGAGGAGGCCGCGCCGCGGGGTGTCGAAATGCACCCTCCCTCAACGCGGTCGGACAACGCGCGCAGACGGAGGACCCCCATGGCCGGATATGCGGTCGTCGATTCGGAGAAGATCAACTCCGACGTGACCTACGAGCCGCCGCTCGTCATCGCGTTCGGTGTGGACAAGCACAGCGTGGGCTCCAAGACGATCACGATGGGCCGCACACGCATTCCGCCCGGCGGACGCAATCAGGCCCACTACCACTCGTGCGAGGCGTCGTTTTTCATCCGCAAGGGACGCCTGCGGCTGTTCATGGGCGATGACCGCCGCGAGTACGTCGTGACCGAGAATCAGTTCGTGTACATCCCGGCGGGCGTGATCCACGGCCTCCAAAACCTGAGCGACACGGAGACGGCCGAACTGATCTTCACGTACGGCAACTGTCCGAGCAAGGACGACGCCGGCACGTTTTTCGTCGAGAAGGCGTGGACGGCGGCCCCCTCCTCCTCCCCTGGCGGGGACCTTCGGCCCGGCGGGGACCTTCGGCCTGACGAGGACCTTCGGCCGCCGGCGCAGGGCGCCGCGAAACCGGCACGTTGATCGTGGACCCCATGTAGCCACGCGGAGGGACAACCATGCCGTTCTACAAGTGGGACACGCTGCCCGACGAGGTCATCTCGCCGCACTACTCCACCGCGACCGGCGGTACGGTCACCGGTGCGGTCATCGAGGTTGGCCGCTATCGCATGGCCGCCGGGACCGGAGCCGAACCGCACAAGCACCCCAACGAGCAGATCATTTACATCCTTCAGGGGCGGCTGCGCGTCCGTGTGGCCGGCGAGCAGCGCGTCGTCGGGGTGGGCGAGGCCGTCCACTTTCCCCCGAACGTTGAACATGAAGTGCGGGCGCTGGAAGACAGTTTGTTCCTGAGCAGCAAGAACCTGGTGGACGGCAAGGGCAGCAAGGGATGGTCGGCGGCCGCCCCGGTGCGCCGCCCGCGCGCGGCGTCGGAGGCGCAGACCTCGGCGCGGGCGCCGGCGGCGCGAAGCACGGCCGTGCGCTCGGCACCGGCGCGGGGCCGCGCCGGGACGGGACGGCGGCCGGCGCGGTCTCGGCACAAGCGATAGCGATGGACGGCTCTCGCCGACGGCCGCGCTCGCCGCGGCCGATCAACCGGTGAGCACGCCCCCCGAACGGCCCTGGCGCGTCGATTCGGCGGGCGGCATCGTCATCGAATGGGACGCCGGCATCCGGGTGGATGACGGCGTCGTGCTTCGGGCCGATATCTTCCGGCCCGAGGACGGCGCCCGTCATCCTGTGCTGCTCACGTACGGTCCCTACGCCAAGGGGCTGCCGTTCCAGCAGGGCTATCCGGACCAGTGGAACCGGATGGTCGAGCAACATCCCGACGTCACGCGCGGGTCGTCGGGACGATACCAGAGTTGGGAGACGCCGGATCCCGAAAAGTGGGTGCCGGACGGCTACGTCTGCGTGCGCATCGACTCGCGCGGCGCCGGCCGCTCGCCCGGCTTCCTCGACCCCTTCTGTCCGCGCGAGACGCGCGATTTGTATGAGTGCATCGAATGGGCCGGCACCCGGCCCTGGAGCAACGGCCGCGTCGGCCTGGCCGGGATATCGTACTACGGGATCAACCAGTGGCACGTCGCCGCGCTGCAGCCGCCGCATCTCGCCGCGATGTGTCCGTGGGAGGGCGCGGCGGACTGGTATCGTGACATGACCCGCCACGGCGGCATCTTGTGCGACTTCTGGGGCAACTGGATGACGAAGCAGGTCATCACCATCCAGCACGGCGTCGGCGCGCGCGGGCCGGTCAACCCGAATACCGGCGAGCCGGCCGCCGGACCCGAGACCCTGCCGGACGAGACGCTTGCGGCAAATCGCGTCGACCTCCGCGCCGCGATCCTTGCGCGGCCGCTCGACGGGCCGTACTATCGCGAACGCTCACCCGATTGGTCGCGCGTGCGGGTGCCGCTCCTGTCGGCTGCGAACTGGGGCGGCCAGGGGCTGCACCCGCGCGGCAACTTCGAAGGGTTCATGCGCGCGGCGTCGGCGCACAAGTGGCTCGAAGTCCACGGCCTCGAACACTGGACGCACTTCTACACCGACTACGGGCGGACGCTGCAGCGGCGGTTCTTCGATCGTTTTCTGAAGGGCGAGGCGAACGGCTGGGAAGATCAGCCGCGGGTGCTCCTCCAGGTCCGGCATCCGGGCCGGTTCGAGGAGCGCGCGGAGGATGCGTGGCCGCTCGCGAGAACGCGGTGGATACGCTGGTACCTGGACGCCCGCGCCGGGGCGCTGTCGCAGGCGCCCGTGCCGGAGACCGGCAGCGCCGCCTACGACGCGGCCGGACCCGGCGTCACGTTTGCGACGCCGCCGCTCGCGGATCCCACCGAGGTTACCGGCCCCGCGGCGGTCAAACTGCAGCTGGCGTCGGGCACCAGCGACACGGATGTTTTTGCCGTCCTGCGGGCGTTCGATCCTGCGGGCGGCGAAATCGACTTCCAAGGCGCGCTCGATCCTCACACGCCGATCGGCAACGGGTGGCTCCGCGCGTCGCACCGCGGGCTCGACCCCCAGTTGACGGTGCCGTGGCGCCCCTATCACACCCACGACCGCGCCGAGCCGCTGACCCCGGGCCGGATCTACGAACTCGACGTCGAGATCTGGCCGACGTCCATGGTCGTGCCCGCGGGCGGACGTCTCGCGCTTACCATCCTGGGCCGCGACTTCGAGCGCCCCGGACCGGCGCAGCAGATCCGGTCCTTCGTGACGCCGTTTCGGGGCTCGGGGCCGTTCGTGCATACCGATCCCGCCGACCGGCCCGCCGCGGTCTTCGCCGGCCGGAATACGCTGCACACCGGCGGACCCCACACGTCCTATGTGCTCTTGCCGGTGATTCCACGCTGAGCAGGCGATCGGGGGTGGAGGCGATGCGGAGACGGACGTTGCTTGCGTCGGGGCTCGGTGCCCTCGCGGCGGGTGCCATCGGCCGCGCCGCGCCGGGGCGATGGACGGGAGGCGCGGGCGGCGGCGTCGCGCTCGCGCAGGGCGGAGCCGGCGCATCCCAAGGCCGGTGGGTGACCCTCGCGCCGTTCCCGGAGCCGACGCCCGAGCTCGCGGGCGCCGCGGTCAATGGAAAGTTCTACGCGATCCAAGGACAGCGGCCCGGGTTTGTGCCGGCCGGGTTGGTGTACGAATACGATCCTGGCGCCAACGCGTGGACCAAGAAGAAGCCGATGCCGCGGGCGCTGCACCACGGCGCCATGACCGCCTTCAACAACCGCGTCTACGTGTTCGGCGGCTTCGTGCTGCCGCAGTCCGGTCCGCCCGGATGGGTGGCCCTCAACGACGTGTGGGAGTACGATCCCGCGGCCGACACATGGCGGTCGCGTGCGCCGATGCCGACCGCGCGTGGGGCGGCGGGCGCCGCGTTGGTCAACGGCCGCATCTACGTCGTGGGCGGCGCCGGCCCGCTGCCGAATTCTCGGGACACGGCCATTCGCCCCGGCGGTCCGCAGCGGTCGCTCGCCGTCGTGGAGGAGTACGATCCGGTGGCCAACCGGTGGCGCACGCGCGCGCCGATGCCCGTGGCGCGCAACCATCTCGCGGTCGAGAGTGTGGGCGCCAAACTCTACGCCGTCGGCGGGCGGCTGGGCGGTGCGTTTATCATCGCGATGCCGGGGAACGTCGACCTCACGATGGAGTACGATCCGGCGGCGGATGTCTGGCTGACGCGGGCCGCGATGCCGACCGCGCGGAGCGCCTGCAACTCCGCCGCGCTCGGCGGCCGGATGTACGTCGCGGGCGGCGAGTTGCAGACGTATCAATACCTCGCCGCGTATCGCGCCTTTGAGGCGTACGATCCGGCGGCCAACGTATGGTATCAGCTGCCGCCGCTGTTGATACCGCGCCACGAAGCCGCGATGGCCGCACTCGGCACCCGCATCCACATCGTGGGTGGCGACGTGCAATCCGCGATCGTGCCGCTTCCGGCCGGGTTGAACTTTACGACGGCCGGCCACGAGGCGTTCGACGTGGCCGTCTGACATGCCGAGTGCGGATCCGCACGCCGTGGTCCACCTGCTCGGCCGCAGGACGCACATCCTCGACCTCTCACGCGAGATCGGCCCCGACATTCCGATCTATCCTGGCCATGCCAAGGTCGCGTTCTGGTGGCACCTCACGCACGATGAAGTCAAGCACCACCGCATCCATCCGGACTCGCGCTTCGGCGGCTACGCCGTGAAGGGCATGACGCTCTGCGACCACGTCTCGACGCACATCGATGCCGTCTACCACTTCAACCGCGACCGGCCCGATTTGACCGTGGACCGCCTCGACCTTGCGACGCTGGTCACGCCCGGCGCGTGGATCGACCTCAGCATGGTCCCGCCGCGCACCCATATCACGCCGGCCCACCTTCGGCAGGCTCTGGGTGCGGCCGGTGTCCGTCTTGCGCCGGGCATGACGCTCCTCTGCTATACCGGCGCGTCCGAACTGTGGCACGATCCCGTGCGCTTCAATTCAGACTACCCGGGCTTCGACGAGGCGGCCTCACGCTGGCTGCTCGATCAGGGGCTCGTGAACCTGTGCACGGACGCGGCCAGCACCGACAATCCCGCGGATTCCCGCTACCCGAATCACCTCGTCCACGCGGAGCGCGGCGTGCCGCACACGGAAATCGTCGCCAACATCAACCGGATCCCGCGGCACGCCGGGTTCGACGTGATGATCCTGCCGCTCAAATTTGTGGGCCTCACCGGGTCGCCCGTGCGGGCCCTCGCGTTGTGGACGGAGGGCGAGGCCTAGCGGCGGTCCGGGTCCGTGCCGGCGAGCCGATCGAGCCGGTCTTGGAAGTACGCCCGCCAGGAGTCGGAGAGAGCCGAAAGTTCGAGGGCCCGGCGCAGCAGGTCCCGGTTGGCTTTGTCGTGCGCGTACAGCCGCGTGATGTCGGCAACCGTGACACCGCGGGTATCTCGCTCCAGCAGCTCAATCGCGTCCCCGCGTTCCACCGTTCCTTCTCGCACGACGGCGAGATAGAATCCGGTCCGCCCGCTGGCGAGAAAACGTTTGATGATATCCTTCCGTCCGAACTTAAGGCCGAGCTTGTAGCACGGCAGCCGGGGTTCCGTGACCATCACTTCAGCCGAGCCCACCCGAAAACGATCCCCCACGTTCACCGTATCTTCCCCCGGCCAGTCGGCGGTAAGGTTTTCACCGAACATGCCGTAGGGCAGCGCCGTGCCTGACAGTTCCCTGCGCCAGTACGCATAGTGGTCAAGCCCATACGCGTACACCGCCTTGCTCGGTCCTCCGTGGACCCGCAGGTCGGCCTGCCGGTCGCCGTCCAAATTGAGCCTGCGCAGCATCACCGGGCCGCCGACGGCGTCCTTGAAGATGCCGGTCGTGACGCGGCCGCCGTTCCAGGCGGCGCCGCGCGGCAGAGAGACATTCACCGATTCGATCCGCATAGAGTTCTCACCGGGAGACCTGTTCGGCCGGAGCCGCCGCGGGGGCGGCCGTGGACGGAAAGGGCTCGTCCACCACCCTATTAATAAACAACGGCGAGCCGAGATACCAGGCGACCGGGGTCAACAGCGCCGCGACGACGGCGATCATAAGCCAGAGTCGGACACGCATGAGTTTCCTCCTCGGTGGTCACACAAATGCTGTCCCTGACGGGGATGTAGTCTCGGTCCGCGGCGGACCGTTACATCCGATTCCCGATCTCCGGCATATATGGATGACGAGCCCGTGTAATGAAACGGGCCGCCGCGAGACTACTCTCGCAGAAGACATTGTGAAAACGGAGGAGAGAACAGTGAAGACGATGCGCAAGGCACTGGGTGTGGCAGTTCTGGGTGTCGTGCTCGCGGGTGGGAGCACGGCGGTCATCGTGGAGCACGACCGCAGCATGGCAGCCGGTCCCGCCATCGTGGAGCACGACCGCAGCATGGCGTTCGAGCCGACCTACGTCGAACATGATCGCAGTCTCGCGTACATCCCCTCGATCGAGCACGACCGAAACTAATCACTACAGCCTGTCGGCCGGGCGCAGCGGCGACCCTCCGGGTGTCCCGGAGGGTCGCCGCGTTTCCCGCGGTGCCTCCGCGGCAGGGACGGCCGTCGGCCGCCCGGAAGATGCGTGCCCCTGCGCGATGCGGGTACCGGACTGACGCAGGAGTGCAGAACTACCTACTTGCCGGGTGAACACCTTATGGATCAGACGAACGGCCTTCCAAATTCCGATGCCGAACTGACCGTCCGCCTGCGCGACGGCGACGAGGCGGCGTTCATGGACCTCGTCGACCGCCACGCGGCCGCGATGCTTCGCGTGGCCTCGATGTACGTTCCGCGGGCGGTGGCGGAGGAGGTCGTGCAGGACACGTGGGTCGCGGTGCTCCAGGGCATCAGCCGGTTCGAGGAACGAAGTAGCCTCAAGACATGGATTTTCAGCATCCTGATGAACCGCGTACGCTCCCAGGCGCACCGGGAGCGCCGCAGCATTCCGTTTTCCGCCGTCGCCGCGGAGGACGCCGGCGGCGATGAGCCGGCGCTCGAGCCGGACCGGTTTCTCGGCGCGGACCATCCCGAGTGGCCGCATCACTGGGCGAAGCCGCCGGAGTCGTGGGGCGACTCACCGGAGCAGCGGCTGCTCTCGGCCGAGGTGCGGGGCGAGATTCAGCGCGCCATCGACGCGCTGCCCCCGGGTTCGCGCGAAGTCGTCACGCTGCGCGATGTCGAGGGATGGACGACGGACGAAGTGTCCGAGCTGCTGCGTATCACCCCGAACAACCAACGCGTGCTGCTGCACCGCGGCAGATCGAGAGTGCGGCGGGCGCTCGAGCAATACTTCGCGGGAGGGACCGAGTGATGCCGGCCTCAGATGAGATGTCGTGCCGGGACCTGGTCGAGCTGGTGACCGACTACCTCGAGGACACGATGCCCGCCGTCGAGCGGCGCCGTTTCGAGGAGCACCTCGGGACGTGTCCCCCGTGCCGGACCTATCTGGACCAGATGCGGCAGACACTGCACGCACTCGGGCGCCTTCCGCGGGAATCGGTCTCGGACGAGGCGCGGCAGGCGCTGCTGCGCGCGTTCCGCGATTGGAAAAAACAATAGCCCGGTTCGCGCGGCCCCCTCACGGGCCGGCGCGGCGGACCGGGCCGGCGGGTGTCGACTAAATCTCGCGGCGGGACGTCTGGTCGGACTGTCCGAGGCCCAGCAACTCCACGAGTTTCCCGAATCCGTCGGCGAGCGCCATGAACGCGCCGAGTTCGACGAGTTCCTCGTCGGTGAAGTGGTCCTTCCAGCGCGTGAGATGGCCGTCCTCGATCGCGCGGTAGTCTTCGGTGAAGAGCGTGGCCATCTCCAGCGCCGCGCGCTCGCGGGGCGTGAAGACCGGATCATCCGGATTCCCGACCGCGGCCAGTTTGCCGTCGGGGAGGCCCATCTGCTCCGCCACGGCGGAGCGGACGGTGCTTCAGTAGCCGCAGGCGCGGAGGCGGGCCATCCGAACGCGCATCAATTCCTTGAGCGGATGCTCCACGATCCCCCCGTAGAACATCGACTGCCAGCCGGAGTAGAACGCCTGAAGCGCCGCCGGGTGCCGGGCTAGGATCCGCAGCAGGGTGGGATTGGGGGCCCCCCGCGAGGCGGCGTCGGCGAATGCGCGCCGTACGTCGTCCGTGAGCGCGTTATCGGCCGCCGCCGCAATGCGCACTGTCATCCCGCGCCTCCTTGTCCGGCTGCGGGCGCCACCGTGACGCCGCGCACGCCGTGAGTGTCGATCAGGCGGGCCACAAGACCGGAGGCCTTCGCCTCCTCAACGAACTCGCGCAGATAGGCAGCCCCGCCGGTCTCGCCCTCGTCCCGGCCCGCTGCGGGCACCGCGGCCGCGCGCGCGGGGCGCCGCGGCGTACCGATCGACTGCTGCACGGCTGTTACCCGGCCGCCGAGCACGCGCGAGCCGGGCAGCTCCTCCGCCGCGGCGACGAGGCGCGGTTTGAGGCACGCCAACGCGTCCAGTTTCTCCTCGACGAACAGCCGCACGGACGCCTCGATGCCCTGCGCGCGCACGAGCGTCGCGCGCGTGAGCGTCCGGCTGAGAAACAAATCGTATGCGCTCTTGCCGGACACCGCGATGCGAACGCCGTCCCGGTCCGCGTCCGCGGGCGCGCGGATCGGTGATCCGGCCGGCACAAGATACGTGACGGGGATCTCGAGGTACGGCGGGGTGAAGACGATTTCCGCGGCGCGCTGCGGCTCGTTGCCGAGGAAGGCGATATCCCAGGCGTGCTCGCGGACCGCGTCGGCCAGGGGACCGGCCTGCGGGAAACGGACGAACTCCACCGGTACACCGAGCCGCCGTCCGAGTTCCCGCGCGAGGTCGGGGGCAATCCCGCGCGGCAGGCGGTCCGGCCCGTCGCCGGTCACGAGCAGGAAATTTCCGTAATTGAGGCCGGCGCGCAGGGTGCCGGATGGGGCAAGCGCGGACCGGGCGCCGGGCGGAACGGCAGACGTCATGACGCACCCGCCGATTTCCGCTCTGGCGTTGCCAACTCCTTGACTGCTCTGCGGGCGTTGCGGGGAAACGCACAGGAACGCTTCGGCGGCTGTTCGAAAAGTGAAAGCAGCTCCGGAGTCGCCCGCTCGTTCGCGGCGCCGCCGGCGAGTGTGGTGGGGGGCCATTGACGTCGCGTCCACGGGTCTTTCTCACGCAGCCGATTCCCGAATCGGCGCTCGGGCGTCTGCGGGCTATCGCCGACGTCGACATGTACGCGGACCCGACGACGATCGCGCCGCGCGAACACCTGCTGCGCGGTGTGCGCGACGCGGATGTGCTCTTCTGCCTCCTCCACGACCGGATCGATACCGGCGTGCTCGCCGCGGGCGCGAACGGACGGCTCGGCCTCGTCGCCTGCATGGCCATCATCCCGGCCAATATCGACTTGGCCGCGGCAACGGCGCACGGCATCCCGGTGACGGTTATTCCGCCGCTGGTGACGGAGGCGACCGCCGACGTGAACATGGCACTCCTGCTCGCCGTCGCCCGGCGGATCGTCGAAGGCGACAGCCTGCTGCGGTCCGGCGTCTTTCCAGGATCGCAGTCCATTCGGCTGGTGGGCGGGACGGTGCACGGCAAGACGCTCGGCATCGTGGGACTCGGCGCGATCGGCCGGGCGGTGGCCCAACGGGCGCGCGGCTTCGACATGCGTGTGCTGTACACGAAGCGGACCCGGCTGCCCGAGCGGGAGGAGCGCGCGCTCGGGGTTGAGTGGGCCGCGCTCGACGATCTGCTGCGCGAGTCCGACTTCGTGTCCGTCAACCCGCTGTTTACGCCCGAGACGCGTCATCTCATCGGCGAGCGCGAGATCGGTCTCATGAAGCCGACCGCGTACCTCATCAACACGTCCCGGGGTCCCGTCGTCGATGAGGCGGCGCTCGCGCGGGCGCTGCGCGACGACCGGATCGCCGGCGCCGGGCTCGACGTCTACGAGCGCGAGCCCGAGGTCCCCCCCGACCTCATCGGGCTGTCCAACGTCGTGCTGACCCCACACGTCGGCAGCGCGGACCGCGACACGCGGGAACGGATCGCCGGGGTCGTTATCGACAACATCGAAGCCTGGATGCGCGGGGACCGGCCGCCCAACGTCGCGAATCCGGAGGTCTACGCGCGGTGAGCGCCGTCGCCCTCGAGCCGGTCGGGCATCTCGCGCTGCCCGGCGGGGGCCAGGTCGTGGTCGACGGCCGGTACGCGTACGTCGGTCACATGGCGCCACCCTACGGCACCTCGATCCTCGACGTCGCCGATCCGGCGCAGCCGCGCGTACTCGCGCAGCTCCGCGTCCCCGACGACATCCACTCGCACAAGGTCCGGGTGGCCGGCGATCTCATGTTCGTGAACTACGAGCGCTTCCCCGAGCACGAAAGAATCCGGCGGCCCGACGTCGGCCTCAAGATTTTCGATATCGTCGACCGCGGCCGGCCGCGCGAGATCGCCTTCTTCCGCACGACGGGGCGCGGCGCGCACCGCTTCGATCTGCAGGGCACGCACGCGTTCGTCTCGAGCGAGTGGCCGGGTTTCCGGTCCAACATTCTTCTGATCGTGGACTTCGCCGATCCCGTACGGCCCACGCTCGCGGGGCAGTGGCATTTTCGCGGCCAGGACGCTGCCGGCGCCGCCGAACCGCTGCCGGTCGATCACTGGGTGCATCTCGCGCTCGCGCGCGGCGACCGGGTGTACGCGGCGTGCGGCCATGCCGGCGTCATGATCGTGGACATTTCGGACCCGCGCCAGCCGCGCACGGTGGGCGGCGCCTCCTGGGATCCGCCCTATGAGCCCCCCACACACACCTTTCTGCCCGTGCCGCACCGCATCAGGAACCGCCGGTTCGCGGTCGTGACGGACGAGGACGTGACCGACGATGTGCTCGAAGACCCGCCGGCCTTCATGTGGGTGCTCGACATCACCGAGGAAACGCGGCCTGTGCCGGTTGCGACCTATCAGGTGCCCCCGGACGGACTCGTCGTGCCCGGCCAGCGGTTCGGGGCGCATCAGCCTTGGGAGCACATCCGTGAGGACAATATCGTGTTCGTGGCCTGGTTCAGCGGGGGTGTCCGTGCGGTCGACCTGTCCGATCCATACCGGCCGCGGGAAGTCGCCGCCTACGTGCCGCCCCCGGGACGGGAGCGGCCCGCCGCGCAGACGAACGATGTCTTCGTCGACGGCCGCGGCCTTGTCTATGCGATCGACCGGTATGAGGGCCTGAGCATCCTCGAGTTCACACGCAACGACTAGCACCGCCAAAAGGGGGAGGGAGCCGATGAAGCGTGACGGCCGTCTGTTGGCCGGAGGAGCCGCGGTACTGCTGTTGTGTCTGGCAATAGGTGGGTCCCCGGGAGCGCTGCCACCGGCGGCCGCCGCCGCGGGTGCCTGGGTGCTGCCGACGGAACCGGTGACGCTCACCGAATGGGACGGCGGCGACGGCACTAAGTCGGCGCTGCTGCGCGAACTGATCGCCGACTATGAGAAGCTGCATCCCAGCGTCAAAGTCAACTTCGAGACCGACGTGAAGTCGCTCAAAGTCGCCGCCGCGATCGCCGCGGGCACGGCGCCCGAGATCTTCGAAGCGTCGGATGCCAACCTCCAGAAGTACATCGTGGCGAAGGTCGTGGAGCCCCTGCCGCCCGCGGCCTGGGGCCGGTCGGACCTGGACGGTGTGCTGGCGCTCTATCTCCCCCACGTGCTCGACGCGGTCACGTCCGGCCACAGCCTCTATGCCGTCCCGGATCAGTTGAACGCGCACAGTCTCTACATCAACAACCGCATGTTCCGCGCGGCGGGGCTCGATCCGGTGAAGGACGCGCCCAAGACCTGGGCCGACGTCGCCCGGCTCAACAAACTGCTCACGAAGAAGCAGGGCGACCGCATCACGCAGAAGGGCTTTGAATTCCGCTACGTCTGCGACGACGGCCACTGGCAGGCGCACGTGTTCCACATTCTGACCTACCAGGCCGGCGGCGACGTGATCAGGGACGGCAAGCCGGTCTTCAACAGCGAGCCGGGCCTGCGGGCGCTCGAGACGTGGAAGACCCTCGTCGTCGCCCCCGCCGTCACCGCCAATACCTGCGCGTCGCCGTACCAGGACTTCGCGGTCGAGCAGGACGCGATGACGTTCGCCGGCCCGCACGTGGGCAAGATCGTGGAACAGATCAACCCGGCGATGAAGGGCAACTACACCGTGGTGCCGCTCCCGCAGCTGCGCCCCGACCGCCCGGCAGCGCTCATCTACTCGTTTAACTGGAGCGTCAACGCGAGGGCCTCGGCGGCCCGAAAGCGCGTCGCCTGGGACCTGATCCACTTCATGAGCTCGCGGCCGGAGCTGTGGTGGCAGCGGATCCAGTTCCTCCAGGGGACCAAGGGGTGGCTTACCATGCCGGTGGCGCGCAACACGCCGTTCATGTCGGCGTTCACCCACGACCTCTCGGTCGGCCGGCCGCTCGGGCGCACCATCTACTACGCCGACCTGCAGACCATCATCGCGCGGATGGTCGACCGCGTGGTGCTCAAGGACGTCGATCCCAAGTCGGCGCTCGCGGAGGCCTCCGACGAGTTCACCCGGGCGTCGGCCAAGTAGCCGCCGGATGGAAAGCGTCGACGTCCACTTCCACGTCGTGCCGCCGGAGTTCTACGACGCCGTGCGGCGCGGAACGTTTCGCGACGCGGTCGAGATGGAGCGGCGGAGCGGGGCCGAGTGCATGGTCTACCACGCGCCGCCGGACGTCGTCCTGGAGCCGGGCAACGGGATCGACACGCGGTGCTCCGACGCGCGCCTGATGCTCGAGGGACTCGACCGCCGCGGGCTGGACGCCGCGGCGGTCGGTCCCTCCCCGGGCCAATTCTACTATTGGGCCGATCCGGACCTCGCGGAGCAGATCGCCCGCGTCATGAACGACGGCATCGCCGCGCTTGCAAAGGCGCATCCGGACCGGATGTTTCCCATGGGCTCACTGCCGATGCAGGACGGCGAACGCGCCGCGCGCGAGCTGGAGCGCGCCGTCACGCGGCTCGGCCTGCGCGGGTTCGAGATCTGCACGCACATCAACGGGACCGATCTCGACGATCCCCGGTTCGCGCCGGTGTTCGCGGCGGCGGCGCGCCACGGCGTCCCGTTCTTTCTGCATCCCCAAAACTGGGGCGAGATGCGGCGGCTCAAGGACTATCACCTGTGGAACCTCGCCGGCTTCCCGACGGAAACGGCGCTCGCGGCGGCGCGCCTCGTCGTGGGCGGTGTCTTCGAGCGGCACCCGCGGCTGAAGATCATTCTCGCCCACGGCGGCGGCTACTTTCCCTACCAGATCGGCCGGCTCGATCACGGGTACCGGGTGCGCGCGGAGCTGCACGACCGGCTGCCGAAGCCGCCGAGCGCGTATCTCGGCGGTCTGTACTGCGACACCCTCACGCACAACACGGCGGCCCTGCGGTTCCTGGTGGAGCGTATGGGCGACGACCATGTCGTCATCGGCACCGACTATCCCTTCGACATGGGAGACGAGACGCCGGTGGAGAGCGTGCGCGCGTGCCGGCTCGGCGCCGCCCGGGAAGCGAACGTCCTCGGACGCAATCTGCTGGGTCTTCTCGGCGTGGCGTAGCCGATGCGCGTGCTGGATGCGGCCGCGGGGGCCCCCGGCGCGCCGGCACAGGCCAGTCCCCGCGCCGGCAAACGGCCGTGGCTGCGGTCGGCGGAGGCACGGCATCAGGCCTGGGGCTACATCTTTCTCGCACCGATGTTCCTGCTGCTTGCGGTGTTCAAATTCATTCCGATGGTGCAAGCCTTCTACCTGAGCCTCACGAACTACGATCTGCTGAGCCCGCCGCGGTTCATCGGCCTCCGCAACTACCTGACGCTGCTCGGCGATCCGCTGTTCCGGCAGTCCGCGGGCGTGACCGCCTACTACGTTTTCGGCACGTGTGTGCTGCTCTGGGTGCTCGCGCTGGCCATGGCGCTGGTGTTCACCGCGCCGCTGCCGGCCAAGCACGCGCTGCGCACGATCTATTTCCTTCCGGCGATCGTGCCGGTGGTCGTCTACGCGGTCATCTGGCAGTTCATGTTTCATCCCTACGGCCTGCTGAACGTGGCGCTGCAGACGTTCGGCCTGCGCCCCGTCCAGTGGCTGTCGGACGCGCGCGCGGTGATGCCGGGGTTCATCCTCGCCGCGCTGTGGCGGTTCGTCCCGTATTTCATGATCATCTATCTCGCGGGACTGCAGAACATTCCGCAGGAGTACTACGAGGCCGCGGCCATCGACGGCGCGGCGGGGCGGCAGGCGTTTTGGTCCATCACGCTGCCGCTCTTGCGGCCGACGATCCTCCTCGTGATCGTCGTCTCGCTCATCTTGATGTCGAAAGTTTTCACGAACGTGCTGATCATCACGGGTGGCGGGCCGGACGGGGCGACGCGGGTGCTGTCGCTGTTCATCTACCAGACCGGCTTCCAGTTCTTCAAGATGGGGCTCGCCAGCGCCGCGTCGATCTTCCTGCTGCTCGGGACCATGACGTTCACGCTGATCCAGCTGCGCCTCTTCCGGGAGGACGCCCGTGGTTAGGCGCCAGACCGCGCTCTACTGGATCGGGGTGTTCCTCGTCGTGGCCTGGGGCATCGTGCAGTTCGCGCCGATCCTCTGGATGGTCTCCACGTCGCTCAAGCCGCTCCGCGACGTCTTCGCGCTGCCGGTGCAGTGGATCCCGCGGCCGCCGCAGTGGAGCAACTACCCCGCGGCCTGGAACCAGTTCCCGTTCGCGCGGTACTTCGTCAACAGTTTCATCGTGTCGGCGTCGGTCACCATCTTGAACGTCTTCCTCGCCGGGCTGGCCGGCTACAGCCTCGCCAAGTACCGGTACTTCGGGCAGCGCGCCCTCTTCATCGCCATCCTCAGCACGTTGATGCTGCCGATCGAAGTGCTCATGGTGCCGACGTTCCTGATCGTGAAGAACCTGGGCTGGCTCAACTCGTACCAGGGTCTCATCGTTCCGGTTGTCGCAGACGCCTTCGGCATCTTCCTCATGCGGCAGTTCATGCTCGGACTGCCGGACTCGCTCGTCGAGGCGGCGCGGATCGACGGGGCCGGCGAGCTCGGCACCTATTTCCGGATCGTGGTGCCGCTCATCTGGCCGGCCGTGCTGACGCTCGCGATCTTCACGTGGCGCGAGACCTGGGACGCGTTTGTGTGGCCGTTCATCATCATCTCGACGGACACGCTCCGCACGGTCCCGATCGGCCTGCAGCGCTTTCAGGAGCAGTACGTCACGACCTACAATTCCGTGATGGCGATCTCGACGATCGCGATGGTGCCGATGGTGCTCCTGTTCTTCTTCTTCCAGCGCGCCTTCATCCGGGGGATTACGCTGTCCGGGCTCCGGGAGTGACGGCGCCGACGCCGCCGGCGGAAGCCGGGGGCATCCCGAGCGCGACGCAGAGCCCCCGGTTCTCGGGGATCCGGACGTTCATGCGGCTGCCCTTCGCGGCGGACCCGGCGCAGGCGCGGGCGCAGGTCGCCATCCTCGGCATCCCGTTCGACACCGCCGCGAGTTTTCGCACCGGCGCGCGCTTCGGGCCGTCGGCGATCCGCGACATGTCCGTTCTGCTGCGGCCGTCGAACCAGTTTCACCGGATCAACGCGCTCGAGACGGTCCGCGTCGTCGACGGCGGCGACGTGACGGTCGTCCCGGGCGAGATCGCCCGGACTTACGCCAACATCGAGGCGCAGTGGACCGCCCACGCCGCGGCCGGCGTCCTGCCGATCGGCCTCGGAGGCGACCACTCCGTCACGCTCGGCGAACTCCGCGCGCTGGCCAAGCGCCACGGGCCGCTCGCGCTCGTCCAGTTCGATTCGCACACCGACACCTGGGACAACTACTGGGGCGTCCGGTACACGCACGGGACGGGGTTCCGGCGCGCTTCCGAGGAAGGGTTGCTCGATACCGCCCGGTCCATCCAGGTGGGACTGCGCGGCAGCGAGTACGCGCCGGGCGACCTCGATGACAACCGGCGGCTGGGTTTTGAGGTACTGCTGGCGCAGGATCTTATGACCATGACGCCGGCCGCCGTGGCGGCGGCGATCCGGCGGCGCGTCGGCGCCGGCCCGGCGTTTCTCAGTTTCGACATCGACTTTTTCGACCCGGCGTTCGCGCCCGGCACCGGCACCCCCGAGGCCGGCGGGCCCACCAGCGCCTTCGGCCTTCAGACGGTACGCCTCCTGACCGGCGTGTCCTTCGCCGGCTTCGATGTGGTCGAAGTGCTGCCCGCGCACGATCCCGCCGCGATCACGGCGCTGCTCGCCGCGACGGTGGTATTCGAATTTCTGGCGCTCGTCGCGGTGGCCGCTGTCAGAAGCGCCGCGCCGGGCGGCGCGGCGAAGAAGCCGTGATCCGAGGTCTACTGAGAGGCGGGGGCGACGGCCGCCCGGGTCTCGGGCGCCCGCACGCCGATCGCGGCCGCGGCGAGTCCGAGTGGAAGCGCGAGCAGGAACGGGGCCGCGAGGGCGAACCGTGCCACCGCGGCTCCGAGGAGCGGACCGGCGAACAACCCGAGATCGATGGCCGCGTTATAGACGCTCAGCGCCGCCGTGTACTCCTCGGGTGTGACGTGCCGGGTGATGCGCATGACGAACGTCACCGGCATGATGCCGAACGCCGCGCCGTACACGGCGCCCGCGGCGAGCAATGGCGGCGCCCCCCGCAGCAGCGGGACCGCCAGTTCCGTGCCGGCCATGCCCAGGATGGCGGCAAGCGTGAGCCAGCCGCCGTGCTCCCGGGCGGCAAGCCGGCCGATGGGCACCTGCATCAACGCGTACATCCCGCCTTGGATCGCAAAGATCGAGCCGATGACCTCGACGGACACGCCCTGCCGGGCCGCATAGAGCGGCAGGAACGTCGTCCAGATGCCGGCCAGCCCGTAGCAGAGGAGCATGGCAACGCCGATGCGCGCCACCGGCGGGGCGGACACAAAGGCGATGAAGCCGGCGAAGGACGCCCGGCTGGCGGCGCGGCCGGGGACACGCCACCAGGCGATCAACGGAATCGCCGCGAGGCTGAACAGCGCGCCGAGGACGAAAGGTGCGGCCTCGCCGGCGCGCGCGGCGACGAAGCCGCCGATCGCAGGGCCGGCGAGCGACGCGATCGACGTACACAGCCAGAACACGCCGAAGGCGCGGCCGCGGCCCTCGGGCGGCGTGGAGTCTGCGACGGTCGCGTGCAGCGGCGGGACGAGCACCCCGCGCGCGGCACCGACGGCGGCCAGCGCCACCGCCACAAGCAGGCGGGCGTGCCCGGCGGCGGCGAGGGCGAGACAGAGCGCGTTCGCCGCGCAGCCGCCCAGGAGCGCCCAACGCCGCCCGATCGCGGCGGTGATCACGCCCGCCTGCAGTTCGACCAGCCCCATCGTGAGGCTGAACACGCCGACGACGAGCCCGATGGCGGCGAGGCTGAAGCCGAGGTGGGCGAGATACAGCGACAGGACGGGCAGGACCACTTGCCACGAAATATTGACACAGAATCCGCCGGCGCCCAGCACAATGCCCGGTGCGCCGCCGCGGGAGGCCGTGTTCATCCTATCATGGCGGTTTCACCGGCCCGTGACCGTTTCCTATCGCTGCGCCGGTGCGAACGGCAAATCCATGATGGAGGTGGGGTGTGAGGCCAAAGGTCTTCGTCAGCCAGCCGATTCCGGAACCCGCGCTCGACATGCTGCGCGAGGTCGCCGAGGTCAGCGTGTTCCCGCGCCTGGACCGCAACATGAGCGAAGACGAGTGGATCATGGCCGCGCAGCGGGCCGACTACTTGTTTGTAATGGGCGGGAACATCATCACGACGAACGTCGTCAAGGCGAACCCCAAACTCAAAGGCATCGCCATGGTGCACCGGCGGCTGCCGCAGAACAATTCGATCGACCTCGACACGGCGCGGGCGCTCGGCGTGCCGGTCGTGTTTCAGTATCCGTGGGAGCCGGTCTACGACCGGATCGCGGAGGCGACCTGTGACCTGTCGGTCGCGATGATGCTCGACCTGGCCTACCGGATGTCGGACGCCGACCGCTACACGCGCTCCGGCCGGACGCTGCAGGAACACACCATGGCGTTGATGGGCCCCGGCGTCACCAACAAGACGGCGGGCCTGCTCGGGCTGGGCATCGTCGCGCGCAAGATGGTGCCGCGCCTCCGCCCGTTCCGGATGCACCTTCTCTATACGAAGCGCACCCGCCTCACGCCGGACGAGGAGCGCGCGCTCGGCGTGGAATGGGCGGAGCAGGACGACATCCTCCGGCGCAGCGACTTCGTCTTCCTCGAGTACGACTATAATCCGAGCACCCACAAGAAAATCGGCGAGCGTGAGTTCGGCCTCATGAAGCCGACCGCGTACTTCATCAACACGGCCCGGGGCCGGATCGTCGATGAGCCGGCGCTGGTCCGGGCCCTGCAGAACCACACGATCGCGGGCGCCGGCCTGGACGTCTTCTGGCACGAGCCGCCGGGATCGCCGGAGATGGCGCCGAGCCCCGAATTCTTCAAGATGGACAGCGTCATTTTGGCGCCGCACAACGGCGGCGCCACCTGGGACGCGCGCACGGAACTGACGAAGGCGACGGCGCGCCAGATTATCGCGCTCATCGCGGGCGAGCGCCCGCAGGGGCTGGTGCTGGACTAGCGATGCGATCGATCGACGTCCATTTTCACGTGGTGCCGCCGGGTTTCGTCGACGCCGTGAGGCGCGGGACGTTCGCGGACACCGTCGAGTTGGAGCGCGCCGGCGGCGCCGACCGCATGATCTACCACGCCCCGCGCGACGTCGTCCTGGAGCCCGGTACGACGCTGCCGCCGCATCTGCACGACGAGCGGATGATTCTGGACGCGCTGGACACCCGCCGCGCTGGCGCGGTACGTGGCCGACGACACCAGCCGCGCCGTCGCCCGCTTGAACGCCGCCCTGAACGTCGCGGAGCTCACCGCGCGGATCGAGTGGCGGTACGACGGGGCCCCGCTGATCCGCCGGGCGTTGGTGCGTCATACGGCGTTGTTCGTGTGGGCCCCCGGGGCGGATGCCGCGGCGCGTTCCCGCGCCCTTACGGCGGCCCGCGGCCTCGCCGATGCCCCGGGCGTCGTGTCCGCCGTGGCCGGCGAGAACGTCGGAGATCGCGCGGCCAACTTTGATTGGATCCTGGACGTGCAGATCGAGGATGCAGAGGCGGCGCGGCGCTTCGTCGATGGCCCGCGGTACGCCGGCGCGATGGGCGTGATCGCGCCGGCGACCAAATACGAATGGACCGCGCGGATCTCGCACGTGATGCGGGGGTACTAGCGATGACGATCTCGCCCGTCTTGCGGCGCGTCGTCCTGTGGCGTTGGAACGACCGCGCCACGCCGGAGCAGCGCCTCCGGGCGAAGGAAGGCCTCGCCTACATCAGCTACGCGAGCCGCGTCGATGCCGTGGATTTCGGAGAGGATCTCGGCCTGTCCGGCCCCGACAACTACGGGCTTACGCTTCTCCGGGATCATCGCGACAAAGCGTCCTGGGACGCGTACAACCGGGATCCGCACCACTACCGCGTCGGCGGCTTCATCGATACCATCACGCGCGAAGACATCACCGCCAGAGCCGATTACCTCTACAAGGGACCGGCGTCGGTGCAGGGCCGGATCCGCCATCTGGCGCTCTACGCCTGGCGCGAGGGAGTTGACGTGCGGCGGAAGGGGGACGCGCGGCGGGCCCTCGCGGCCTTGCGGGCGGAGTGCGACGCCGTCTACGCGTTCGAGGTCGCCGGCGATCTGGGGTGGGCCAAGACCGGGCGGGCCGATCTGGTCGTGGAAGCGCATTTCGAAGACACAGACGGCGCCGGCGCGTTCCTCGAGCATCCCGCGTATCGCGAGGCGGCGGCGCTGCTTGCGTCACTCACCCAGGGCGAGCGCACCGCGCAGATCCAGCACCGCATGATGTCGGGGTAGCCGGGCCCGCGCCGTTTCGGCGGCCTTACGGTCCCCGCATGACGTGCGACAAGCGTGCGGTCCACTCGAACTTCGTCGCGGCGGCGACGTCCGCCATCGCGCCCGCGTAGTGCCGTCCCCGCAGGAACTGTTCGGTCGCGGCGCGGTCCGGCAACTGCACGTCCATGATCCAGTCGTAGTCGCTCACCAACTTGCCGGCGTTCTGACCGATCGCCACCGCCTCGACGCCCGGAGCGTCGCCGAGCCGTTGGACGGCTTCGAGCGCCCGCCGCCTGCCCGATTCCGGCACGCCGTCGGCCCACACGAACATGGCGACGTGCTTGACGTGCCCGCGCCGCGTGGGCGCTTGCCCCTCGAAGTACCAGTCGACCCGCGCCGTAAGTTCGTCCCATGCGACGGATCCGTTGAAGCGGGACGCCGCCTGGTGGGCCGGGTCGGGGCTGTACTTCTGGTACGCCGTCCAATCGTCGAAGTCGAGGTGCAGCGCCACGTCGTAGCTGCTCGGCGGGCCGTCCGCACCGCGCCGCCAGACGGGCGTGCGTTCCCTGGGGGAGGGGGCTTCCAATCTGCGCGAGCCGCCGAAGAGATCCGCGCCGTAGTCGCCGCCCTGAACCATGAGGCACTCCATCCGGAGAAACGCGAGCCCCGCGAGCATCTCGGCCTGCAGTTCGGGCGTGGTCGTGTCCCGCAGGACCCAAAGCACGGAGTGGCGCAGCATCGGCGCTTTATTTCTGCCGTGCCGGCGAGGCGGCCTGCCTCGCGACCGTCGGGGGCGGGTGCGCGGCGGGTAGCCATCGAAGGAAAATTGCACACCATTGCTGGTCTGTCAGGAGGAGACGCGCGTGCCACTGGGATGGGGCATCATCGGGACCGGCGGTTTCGCCGGAAGCGCGACGGCGCCGGCGATCAAGGCGCTGGGCGCGGAAGGCTCGCTCGTCGCCGCGGTGAGCCGCGACCGCGGCCGCGCCGAGGCGTTCGCCGCACAGCACGGTGCTCGGCGCGCGTATACAGACTACGCGGACCTGCTGCGCGATCGCGAGGTCGACATCGTCTACATCTCCACGCCCAACGCGCAGCATGCCGAGCAGGCGCTCGCGGCCGCGCGCACCCGCAAGCACGTGTTGTGCGAAAAACCGCTTGCGCTCACGGTGGGCGACGCGCGGCGCGTGGTCGAGGCGTTCGAGACGGCGGGGCTCAAGCTCGGGACGCACTTTCAGACCCGCCATCATACGGCGTGTGTCGAAACCAAGCGCCTGCTGGACCGCCGCGCCATCGGAGATGTGATCCTCATCCAGATCGAGGTGAGTTCCGGCGCGAACCAGCTCCGCAGCTGGCGCGCCGACCCGCAGCTCGCCGGGCTCGGCTCCATCAACAACATCGCCGTTCACCCGTACGATCTGCTGCGCTACCTTCTGGGCTCCGAGGTCCGGGAAGTCACGGCCATGACCGATGTGGGCCGGAGCACCGAACTGGAGCGAATGGCGCTTGCGCTGCTGCGTTTCCAGAACGGAACCTTGGCCTACGTCAACGCGAACCAGAAGGTGCCGAATTTCCAGCCCGACATCGACATCTACGGTACGGAGGGCCGGATCGCCGGCGTCGACGTCACCCGGCCGTTCCGGGACGGGGAGCTGCGCGTCCTGACCGCGGCCGGCGAACAGGTGACCAAGCACTCGAGCAAGGACGCGGTCGTGCGGTCGATCGCGGCGTTCAACGACGCCGTCGCGCACGATCGGGAACCGAACGCCTCGGGCCTGGACGGGCTGCGGAGCACCCAGTTGACCGACGCCGTCATCCGGTCGGCGCGCGAGGGACGCCTCGTCGAGGTCGCGTATTGAGCGGAGCCGCCGGCGCTTCGGGCGGCATGCCGGGTCCGCGGGACGCTGCCGCGTGGTCGCGAGGCGCCGGCGCCGTGGATTACGAAGTGCGCATCGACATGGCGCGCCTGCGGGACGGCCGGCTCGCGCGTGCGCGCGCGGCGCTGGCCGCGGCCGGCCTCGACGCCGTCCTCGTGTGGAAGGAAGAGAACGTCCGCTACCTCACAAGTCTCCGGCCTCAGATCATCGCGGGCAAGAACGGCGTGCTGAACGGGGCGCTGTGCACGCGCGACGGGACGACGGCGCTCCTCATCTCCGGCGGCGATCGCGATCGGGCCGAGGCTACGATGCCGTGGGTTCGCGACTGGGAGACCATTCCGATCCTCGAAGAGCCGGGGCTGGTCCGGCACGCCGCGTCGGAAATCATTCCCGGCCTGCTGCGCCGCCGTGGTCTCCGGGGAGCGGCCGTCGGAATCGATCTCGCGAGCAAACTGCTGATGGACGCGCTCGCCGAGACGTGCCCCGATATCCGCTGGACGGACGGGGACGCGGCGATGCAGGCCGCCCGCCGCATCAAGACGCCCGAAGAACTAGCCGTCATCGAGGAGGCCACCGCGATCGCCGAGGGCGTGACGGCGGCGGCCGCCGCCGCGGTGCGGGAAGGGGCGCGGGAGTGCGAGGTGGCCGGTGAAGCGCTGCGCGCCCTCTACCGGCTGGGCGGCGAGTATCCGCATGTGACGACGCCCTTTGTCGCAAGCGGCGAACGCATGGCGCCGCCGACGCGCCTTGCGACCGACAAGTTGATCCGCGACGGCGATCTCGTGTTCATCGACATCGGCGCGATGTGGAACGGCTACTTCGGCGACATCGGGCGGACGATCGTGTGCGGCGAGCCGTCCGCGGAGCAGCGCCGCGTCTACCGGGCCGTATGGGAGGGCCTGCAGGCCGGGATCGCCGCGATGCGGCCGGGGGCGACCAACGCCGAGGTGGCCGCCGCCATCCGTGCGCGCGCCGCGTCGCACGGCCTCGAGGAGCGCTTCCTCAGCCTGTTCATCGGCCACGGCATCGGCTGCGGCTCGAACGAACCGCCCTACATCGGCGAGGCGATCCCGGGCGCGGCCACGGTCACGCTCGAGGCCGGGATGGTGTTCGCGGTCGAACCGCTCATCTGGCTGCCGGGGGTGCCCGGAGGCGGAGGCGTCCGGCTGGAAGACATGGTGGCCGTGACCGCGACCGGGGCGCGGCGGATCTCGCGAAGCCCGTACTGCGCGGCGCTGCTCGCGTAGACGATCGAAGGGGGGCAGGGGCAATGACCTATCATCAATTCCTCGCCGGGCAGCACGAGCTGCAGCCGCGGCGGGTATTCAGCACGTCCGGCACGGACTGGCAGGGCCGCGTCAATTTCGACCGGCTCCGGCACGAGCGGCTGGCCCGGGCGCGCGAGATGATGGATAAGCACGGCCTCGGCGCGCTCATCCTGTTCGTCGGCGAGAACGTCCGGTACGTCACCGGCGTGTATCAGGGCAACTGGAAAAACAACATCTTCATCCGCTACGCGGTGCTCCCGCGCGGGAAAGACCCCGTCCTGTTCGAGACCGTGGGCAGCGACCTCATCTGCGCGCAAATCGACGCGCCCTGGCTTACGGAGATCCGGCCCGCCATCACCTGGAAGTGGTCCGAGGGCGCGGAGCCCGACATGGCGGCGCGGATGGCCGGGTCGATCGCGGACGTGCTCCGCGAATCCGGCGTGCACAAAGAGAAGATCGGCATCGACATCATGGACATGGTGGCCTACCAGGCGCTGACGAAGGAAGGCCTCAACATCGTCAACGGCTGGCCGGCGATGTCGCAGGCGCGCGTCATCAAGACCGAGGACGAACTGGAGTGCCACAAGATCGCCGCGGCGCACGGCGACGCCGCGATGTACATGGCGAAGCACGAGTGGGCGCGGCCCGGCGTGCGCGAGGCCGAGGTCTGCGCGAAGGTCAACGAGTACCTCTACCGCAGCGGCTTCGATTTCGTGTACGATATCATCGTCGCATCGGGCGGGAACACGAGCCCGTACCGCCGCTGGCACACCGACAAGATCATCCGCCAGGGCGACCTCATGATCATCGACATCAACGCGGTCGGCCCCGGCGGGTACTTCATCGATTTCGTGCGCTGCTGGAAAGTCGCCGCCGCGCCGACCCAAAAGGAGAAGGACCTCTACAAGGAGTGCTACGAGTCGCTCTACGCGGCGATCGGGGCCGTGCGCGCCGGGGCGACGTCGGCCGACGTCGCCAAGCACTTCCCGCCCTACGACGACGACAAGTACGGCAGCGTGTCCCTGCAGCAGTTCGCGCACAGCATCGGACTGAGCCTGTACGAGGGGATGTGGATCTCCCGCGCGTACTCGCTCAAGTACCCCGCCGAGCTCAAGAAGAACATGTACTTCGCGATCGAGACGTTCGCCGGGCACCCCGGGCTCGAACAGACGGTGCGCCTGGAAGAGAACATCGTCGTGACGGACAAAGGCCACGAGCGGTTCACGCTGTGCGAGCACGCCGAGGACATGATGGCGTAGGGCGGCGGCCCGGCGACGCCGCGGCGGGACCTTCGCATGCTTATCGACGTCCACAGCCACGTCTTTCCTGAGCGGTTCCTGGCCGCGCTCGACCGGGCCGTCGCCCGGCACGGCGGCGCCGGCGCCGGGGGCGCGATGGAGACCCGGGGCGGCCCCGGGAGCGAGCGTGTCGTCTGGAGCAGCCCGCGGCAGCGGGCCGTGATCGGTCCGGAGTTTTGGGACGTCGGCGAGCGGCTCGCGGCGCTCGACCGCTGGATGATCACGACGCAGGCGCTTTCGCTCTCTCCACCTATGCTCTACTGGGCGCCGGCGGATGTGGCCCGGGACTTGGCCGCCGTGTTCAACGACGAAGTGGCGGCGATCAGCCGCGCGCATCCGCGGCGGTTCATCGCGTTCGCAACGCTGCCGCTCCAGGACGTCCCGGCGGCAGTGGCCGAAGCCGCACGCGCCGCGCGTGCGGGCTGCCGCGCCCTCTACGTCGGCACGAACGTCGAGGGCCGGTATCTCGACGACCCCGTGTTTGAGCCGCTGTGGGAGTGCGCCGTGCGCCACCGGCTTCCGGTCTTCACCCATCCGCTCAACAACGCGGGCGAGGACCGGATGAGCGAGTGGCATCTCGGCAACTCCGTCGGCAATCCCGGCGAGACGGCGCTCGCGGCGGCCCGCCTGATCATGGCGGGGGTGCTCGAGCGCCATCCCGACCTCGATGTCGTGCTCGCCCACGGCGCCGGCACACTGCCGTTTCTTCTGGGCCGCCTCGACCACACGTACGCGGTCCGCGATGAGGTGAAGGCGGCGCTGCGGCGGCCGCCGTCCGCGTATCTCCGCCGGTTCTACGCGGATACCATCACGCATCACGACAGCGCCCTGGCGTTTCTGCTCGACGCCGCCGGGCCGGCGCGGGTGCTGCTCGGCACCGATCTGCCCTACGACATGGCCGACCCCGATCCCGCGGCGCGGCTGCGGCGCCTCCCCCTGTCCCCCGCGAGCATCGCGGCGGTCGAATCGGCCAACGCTGCGCGACTGCTCCGGCTCGAGATGTAGTGGGCCGTCCGTGAGCGCGTCGTTCTATCTGCAGCAGGCGCTGAACGGCCTTTCGTTTGGCGCCTTGCTGTTCTTGCTTGCCAGCGGGCTCACGCTCATCTTCGGGCTGATGCGTGTCGCCAACATCGCGCACGGCTCTTACTATCTCCTCGGCGCGTACGTCGGCCTGTCGGTCATGCGCTGGACGGGGATCTTTCCGCTGGCCATCGTCGCGGGCGGCGCCGCCGTCGCGGTGATCGGCATCATGATGCAGCGGTGGTTCCTCGCGCGCTTCCACCAGCAGGCCCTGCCCCAGGTCCTGCTGACGATGGGGTTCGCGTTCTTCTTCTCCGACCAGGCGCTGCTGCTGTGGGGCGGCGACCCCCAGACCATTCCCGTCCCGCGGACGCTCTCGGGCACGCTCGTGTTGGGGCCGGTCTATTTCCCCGCCTACCGGATGTTCGTGATCGCGGTCGGCGCGTGCGTGTTCGCGGGGCTGTGGCTGCTGCTCGAGCGAACGCGGCTCGGCGCCACCGTCCGCGCGGCCGTCGACGACGCCGAGATCGCCCGCGGCCTCGGCATCAACGTGGGCCGCGTAATGACCGCGGTCTTCGCGCTCGGCGCGTTCCTGGCCGCCGCCGGCGGCGTGATGGGCGGCGCCTTCCTGTCGATCTATCCCGGCGCGGACTTCGACGTGCTGCCGCTGACGTTCGTCGTCGTCATCGTCGGCGGCCTCGGCAGCCTGAAGGGCGCGCTGGTCGGCAGTCTTCTCGTGGGGTTGCTCGACAACTTCGGCAAGGCGCTGTTCCCCGAGTTGTCCTATTTCACGCTGTTTGCGCCGATGGCGCTGATTCTGGCCGTGCGTCCCACCGGGCTCTTCGGGAGAGCCTGACCCGGTGCTGCGCGCCGCCGGGAAGGCGCCCGTCGCGGACACGCTGCTGCGCGCCGCCGGCCGCAACGCGGCCGCGATCGCCGTGATCCTGGCCGCGCTTGCCGCGCTGCCGCTCATCGCTCCGACGTACTACCTGCATCTGCTCACGCTCACGTTCTGTTACGGCATCATGGCGATGAGCCTGGACCTCTTGGTCGGCTACACGGGGCTTGCGTCGCTCGGCCACGCCGCGTATTTCGGCGTCGCCGGCTACGCGGTTGGCGTGCTGGCCACGACGGCCGGCTGGCCGTTCTGGCCCGCGGCCGGCGCCGGATTGCTCGCCGCGGCGGTGGCCGCGGCGGTGTTCGGCCTGCTCGCGATCCGCGCCACCGGCCCGTACTTTCTCATCATCACCCTGGCGCTGGGACAGATCGTCTGGGGTCTCGCCTACCGCTGGGTGTCCGTGACCGGCGGCGACAACGGACTCCGCGGCATCGCGCGGCCCGTGCTGGCCGCCGGCCTCAGCCTGGCGCGGATCCAGGCCTTCTATTATTTCGCGCTGGCCGTCACGCTGCTGGCCGCGGCGCTGATGTACCTTGTGGTGGTGTCGCCGTTCGGCCTCGCGCTGCGCGGGATCCGCGAAAGCGAATCGCGCATGCGGGTGCTCGGCTACCACGTCTTCCTGCATAAGTATCTCGTGTTTATCGTCGCCGGCACGTTCTCCGGGCTCGGCGGCGTGCTGTACGCGTACTACAACGGGTTTGTCTCCCCGGCGGACGTATCGCTCGTCGCGTCAGCGAACGCGCTGCTGATGGTGATCCTCGGCGGCACCGGCACGCTCCTCGGCTCGCTGGTCGGCTCGGCGCTCCTCGTCTTTCTCCAAAACATGCTGAGCGGCATCACGCAGCGGTGGCTGACGATTCTGGGCGCGATCCTCGTCCTCGCCATCATGTACGCGCCGCGCGGCGTCGTCGGCGCGGCGCGTACCATGCTGGGCCGCCGCGCGGCCGGGCCGGCCCCCGGCGGCGCGGGAGGGCTCGAGCCTGCGGAAACGCTGAAGGGGGTGGGCGAAGGATAACCCGCGGGCCATGCCGGACCATGAGTTGGAGGTGAGTAGATTGACACACCGCATCGTGCGCCGGAGGATGCTTGCGGGAGGCGCCGCGCTCGCCGGCGCCGCGGCCGCCCGCGCCCTCGACCGCCTGCGTCCGCTCGTCTACGCGCAGCCGGCGCCGGCGCTTCGCATCGGCTTCATCGCGGACATCACCGGAACGGTCGCGCCGAGCGGCCGCGACATGCTCGACGGATTTCAGTTGTACCTCGGGGAGAAGAACTCGGTCCTGGGCGGCAAACAGGTGCAGCTGATCGTGGAAGACGCCGCCGGCGTTCCGGCCAACGCGCTGACCAAGGCGCGCAAACTGATCGAACAAGATCGCGTGCATCTTCTGACGGCGCCGTTGCTGGCGTCCGAAGCCTACGCCGTTCGTGACTACGTCGCCGAGCGCGGCACGCCGATGATCTATATGGTTGCCTCCGCGGACGACCTGACCCAGCGGAAGGGGGCGCCCAATTTTGTCCGCACCGGCTGGTCCAGCAGCCAGCCGTCGCATCCTTTCGGCGAATGGGTCGCGACGAACTACAAGTACAAGCGGATCGCCACCATCGGCAGCGACTACGCCTTCGGGTATGAAGTCGTGGGCGGCTTCCAACGGACGTTCGAGCTCCACGGCGGGCAGATCGTGCAGAAGATCTGGGCGCCGCTCGGCACGCCCGACTACAGCCCGTACGTCACGCAGCTGCGCCGGGACGTCGACGCGGTCTACGCCATCCCGGTCGGCGTCGACGTGATCCGCTTCGCCAAGGCGTACCGGCAGTACGGGTTGAAGGACAAGATCCCGCTGATCGGCGGGGGGCTTCTGTCCGACGAAAGCCTGCTGCGGGGCATGACCGCGGAAGACGCCATCGGCATCATCACGTGCCTGCATTGGGCGGCCGGACTTGCCACACCACAGGCCCGCAAGTTCGTGGACGCCTTCAACGCGAAGTACCACAAGGACCCCTCGTACTACGCCGAGACCAACTACACGGGCGGCATGTGGATCGACACGGCGGTGGCGCGCATCGACGGCAAAGTCGACGACCCCGCCGCCTTTCTCCGCTCGCTGCTGGCGGTCCAGCTGCCGAACGCGCCGCGGGGACCCGTTCGGCTCGACGCGTATCACAACCCGATCCAAAACGAATACGTCCGCCGCGTCGAGAACCAGAACGGCCGCCTCGTCAACACGGTGATCCAGACCTTCCACAACGTCTCGCAGTTCTGGACGTTTGCGCCGGCGGAGTTTCTCAAGCAGCCGGTGTACGACCGCACCTATCCGCCCTGCCGCTACTGCGGCTAGCGCGGAGGACGCCGTGGCGCCGGAGACGATCCTGGAACTCGACGGGATCTGCCGCCGGTTCGGCGGCCTCGAGGCGATCAGGGACGTCTCCATGTCCGTTCCCGAAGGCGCGCGCCGCGCCATCATCGGGCCGAACGGCGCCGGCAAGACGACCCTGTTCAACATCATCACCGGCGAACTGCCCGCGACGTCGGGCCGCCTCCGCCTCTTCGGCCGCGACGTCACCGGCCTGCCGCCACACGCGCGCGCGGCGATGGGCGTCGGCCGCACGTTTCAGATCACCAACCTCTTCGGCCCGCTGACCGTGGAAGACAACGTGCTGCTGGCCGTACAGGCGTTGTCGCCGGCCAAGTACCGGATGCTGTGGCCGCTGCGCGGTGACCGCGCCGTGCTGGCCCGCGCACGGGCGCTGCTCGAGCCGGCCGGCCTGTGGGCGAAGCGCGACGCCGAGGTGCGGGTGCTGTCCTACGGCGAGCAGCGGCAGCTCGAAGTCCTCCTGGCGCTGGCCGGCCACCCGCGCCTGCTGCTGCTGGACGAGCCGGCGGCCGGGCTCTCCCCCGGCGAGCGGCGCGAAATGGCGCGGTTTATCAAAGGCTTGGACCCGCATCTCACGCTGCTGCTCATCGAACACGACATGGACGTCGCGTTTGAGATCGTGGACACGATCACCGTGCTGCATTTCGGCTGCGTCGTCGCCGACGGGCCGAAGGAGGCCGTGCGCGCCGACCCGTCCGTGCAGGAGATCTACCTGGGGCGTGAATCCGCGGGCCCCGGCGCGGTACATTAGATGGTCCCGTCCGAGGCACCGCGTCCGGACGCGGTGCCGTCCCGCGGAACGCGCGAGTCCGTCCCGTCCGGTGCGGGACCGTCTGACGGGATGCGCCAGCCGGCGGTGCTGCGGATCGAGGACATTCACACGTACTACGGCGATTCGTACGTGCTGCAGGGCGTGAGCCTCGAGGTGCGTCCGGCCGCCGTCGCGGCCCTGCTCGGCCGCAACGGGATGGGCAAGACCACGCTCATTCGGTCGGTCGTCGGGTTCGCACGGCCCCGGCGCGGCCGGGTCGTCTTCGGCGGCCGGGACATCACGCGCGCCCCGAGCCATGAAGTCGCGCGCCTCGGCATCGGGCTCGTGCCCCAGGGCCGCCGGATCTTTCCGTCGCTCACGGTGCGGGAGAACCTCACGGTGGCGGCGCGGGACCTTCGGCTGAACGGGGCGGACGCCGGCGCCTCCCGCGGCACCCCCTGGTCGATCGAGCGAGTCCAAGAATTGTTTCCACGCCTCGGTGAGCGCGGCGGCCACCGCGGCAACATGCTGTCCGGCGGCGAGCAGCAGATGCTGGCCATCGGCCGGGCCCTCATGACGAATCCGCGGCTGCTGCTCATGGATGAACCGTCGGAGGGACTGGCGCCGCTGCTCGTGCGCAATCTCGGCGATGCGATCCTCCGTCTGCGCAACGAAGGGCTCAGCATCTTGCTGGTCGAGCAAAACCTGCCGATGGCCCTTCGGGTCGCCGACGACGTCTACGTGCTGAGCAAAGGCCGGGTCGTCTATCACGGCGCGCCGGCGGACCTGGCCGCCGATGCGGCCGTCACACAGCGGTACCTGGGGGTGTAGCCGTGCCGGAGATCCTCGACCGCCGCGCCTTCATCGAAGCGCTCCGCGGCCAGCTGTGCATCGATCCCGCCACGGCCGCGGTGCTCGCGGTGGATATCCACCGCGGCCATCTCGACCCCGAGGTGGCGACGATGCCCGTCTCGGCGGAGGACGCCGGCCGCGTGCGCGCCGCGGTGGCACGGCTGCTCGACGGCGCCCGCGAGGCGGGCGTGCCGGTGATCTACGTGCTGCTGACGTACCGGCGGACGGCGCCGCCGGGCCTCGAGAGCATGGGCAATCCGTTCTGGAAGGCCGTCGAGGCGGCGCGCGAATCCATGACGCCGGGCCGCAGCAGCACGATCGTCCACCACAATCAGGAGGGCTCGGTGCAAACGGAACTGCCGCCGGAGGCTCGCCGCCCGGCCCGGCGACTACGTGATCCGCAGCAAGAAGCGCCTCAGCGCGTTTTACGGCACCGAACTGGACACGTTGCTGAGGGCGCTTCGGACCGAGACGGTGATCCTCTGCGGCATCAACACCAACACGTGCGTCCTGTGCACGCCGTTCGACGCGTTCAACCGGGATCTGCGGATCGTGGTCGCCGCGGACGGAGTGGCGAGCATGTACGGCGACGACCTGCACGCGCTGGGCCTCGAGAACATCCGCCGCTGCCTCGGGTGGGCGCTGCCGACCGGCGACATTCTCGAGCTGCTCGGCGGCGGCGCCCCGGCGGCGCGCGGCGCGCACGCCGCCAGGCAGGCGCGGTGAAAGCGCAGCTCCTGCGCGCCTGGGGCGGCCCGCTCGTCTACGGCGACCACCGCGACCCGGCACCCGGTCCCGGGGAAGTGCTCGTCGCGGTGCGCGCGTGCGGCGTCGGCCTGACCGTGGTCAACTACATGAGCGGACGGCTCGGCCGGCCCGCGGACGGGCTGCCGCGGGTGCCCGGACACGAGTGGACGGGCGTTGTGGTGGACGTCGGACCGGGCGTCACAGGTGCGCGGACGGGGGACCGCGTGATGGGTTATTTCTACCTGACGTGCGGCCGATGCGACTGGTGCCGGTCCACACGCGAGCCGCTGTGCCGGAACCACGCCGGCTATGTGGGCGTGCACCGCGACGGCGGCTACGCCGAACTCGTCGCGCTGCCCGAGGCAAACGTGCTGCCGCTACCGGACGGCGTGGGCTTCGTGGAGGGCACGGTGATCCCCGACGCGGTGGCGACCCCGTACCACGTGTGCGGCGCGCGGGCACAGGTCCGGCCGGGTGACCGCGTGCTCGTGATCGGGGCCGGCGGCGGCGTCGGCAGCCACATGGTGCAGATGGCGCGGCTCTTCGGCGGCCGCGTCGTCGCCGTCGATGCGGGCGACGCCAAACTCGAGCACTGCCGCCGCCTCGGCGCGGAGACGGCGCTCGACATCAACGCGCCGGGCGCGCACGATCGCGCGCGGGCGGCCCTCGACGGCGAGGCGACGGTCGCCATCGACCTCGTCGGTTCCGGCGAGACGCTGGCCTGGGCGTTCGGACTGCTCGGCCCGGGCGGCCGGATGGTCATGCTGACCACGTTTGAAGGCGCCGGCCTCGACGTTGTCTCCCGCCAGATGGTGATGGGAGAACTGACGCTCCTCGGGTCGCGCTACTGCTCGCGCGCCGAGGTGCTGGCGGCGGCGCGGCTCGTCCGCGAGGGCCGGATGACGCCGGTCGTGTCGGAGACGCGGCCGCTCGCCGGCGTCGGCGCGCTCCACGAGATGCTGCGGGCCGGCACACTGCTCGGCCGCGGCGCGATCGTGATCGAGGCCTAGGCGGGGAGAGCCGGCTGATGCGCGCGATGGCGGTTGCCCGGTACGGCGCGCCCCTGCAGTTGATGGATCTGCCGCGGCCGGCCCCCGGGCCGGGACAGGTGCTGCTCCGGGTCCTCGGGTGCGGCGTGTGCCGGTCCGATCTCAAGATCGCCGACGGGGCGATGCCGTTCTCCAAGACGCTCCGGCTCCCGCACGTGCCCGGCCATGAGATCGCCGCGGAGATCGTCGATCTGGGACCGGCCGGCGGCGTCGCCGGAGCCGCGGCACCGCCGGGAGGGGCAGCGGCCCCGGCGCCGCGGATCGGGGACCGGGTCGTAGTGTACAATTACTGGGGCTGCCGCACGTGCGCGCACTGCCAGGCAGGCGAGGAGAATCTTTGCGAGCGGCTGCGAGGCTGGACGGGGTTTACCTCGCCGGGCGGTTTTCAAGAGTACCTCGTGGTCCCGGACGACTGCGTGCTGCCGCTGCCCTCAAACGTGCCCGCGGAGCACGGCGGGCCGCTCTCGTGCGCCCTGGGCACCGCCTACCATGCCGTTGTCACGCAGGGCGCCGTGCGGGCCGGCGAGACGGTGGCGATCCTCGGTGCCGGCGGTGTGGGCCTGCACGCGGTCCAGGTCGCGCGCGCGGCGGGCGCGGAGGTGCTGGCGGTCGACCTTCAGCGGCACCGGCTCGATGCGGCGCGGGTGGCCGGGGCGGGCGGCGTCTTCCCGGCCGGCGACGGCGCCGCCGACGCGGTGCGCGAAGCGACCGCCGGCCGCGGCGCCGACGTCGTCGTGGACACGGTCGGCCACCATGGCTCGGTGCTCGCGTCGACGGATATGGTCCGGCGGGGCGGCCGCATCGTGCTGGTCGGATACACCGTCGCGGCGCCGGACTACCCGCCGCTCCCGAGCGAACGAGTGGTGCTCGGCCAGCTTACGGTGACCGGCTCGCGGTACGTGACCCGGCGCGAGCTCCGGCGCGCCTTTGACCTTGTGGCGCGCGGTCTCGTGCGGCCGGTTGTCGCCGACGAAGTGCCGCTCGAACGGGCCAACGACGCACTGGCGATGGTGCGTGAAGACCGCGTGACGGGGCGGGTGGTCGTCCGGGTCGCGCCATGATCGATCTTGCGGTGCGGGGCGCCGTAGTCGTTGGTCCACGAGGACGGTACCGCGCGGACCTCCACGTCGCCGGCGGCAAGATCGTCGCGCTCGGCACGCTCGAGGCGCAGGCCCGAGCCGTCGTCGATGCGGGCGGGCTGCTGGCGATCCCCGGTGTGGTCGACAGTCACGTCCATTTCATGGATCCCGGCGAGACGGAGCGGGAGGACTTCATCACCGGCAGCGCGGCCGCCGCGGTGGGCGGCGTCACGACGGTGGTCGAGCACACCCACGCCGCTCCCGTCCGGACCGCCGCCGAACTGCGCCGCAAGACGTCGCACCTGGCCCGCCGTTCGCTTGTGGACTTCGCGCTCGCGGCGCACGTCTGGCCGGAACTCGTGCCGCAGCTCGGCGAACTGTGGGCGGCCGGACCGGCGTACCTCAAGATCTTCACGTGCGAGACGCACGGGGTGCCGGCCGTCCCCGCCGGGCCGCTGCTGCGCGCGCTGCGCGACGCCGCGCGGTGGGACGGCGTTGTGCTCGCGCACTGCGAAGACGACGCCATCACGCGCGACCGCGCCGAGCTCCTGCGCGCGGCCGGGCGCACGGACGGCGGCGTCATTCCGGAGTGGCGGGCGCGCGAAGCGGAAGCCGTCGCGGTCGACGAGGTGACGGCGCTCGCGCGCCTGACCGGGGCGAGGGTCGTCATCGCCCACACGAGCCACGCGCCGATCGTCGATCTGATCGCGGCGGCCCGCGCCGCCGGGGCGCGCGTGTGGACGGAGAGCTGCCCGCAGTACTTCTATCTGGAAGAGCGCGACGTGGTCGAGCACGGGCCGTTTCGCAAATTCACGCCGCCGGCGCGAATCCGGAACGCCGAGGACGCGGAGGCCATGTGGCGGTGTCTCGCCTCCGGCGCCATCACCCACGTCAGCACCGACCACGCTCCGGCGACCCGCGCCCAGAAGCAGACGGGGGACATCTGGGCCTGCCCTTTCGGGCTGCCGGGGGTGGAGACCACGCTTCCGCTCATGCTCACCGCGGCCGCGGCGGGCCGCGTCACGCTCGAGCGGGTCGTCGACGTTCTGTGTGAGCAGCCGGCCCGGCTCTACGGCTTCTATCCGCGCAAGGGGACGCTCGCACCGGGGGCCGATGCGGACATCGCCTTGATCGATCCGGGCCGCCGCCGGCGGCTCGCCGACGCCGAGATTGTGAGCAAGGCCGGTTGGACACCCTACGCGGGCCGCGAGGTGATCGGGAGTCCGGTCATGACGTTCGTGCGCGGCCGGCTGGTCGCCCGCGACGGACGGCCGGTGGGCGAGCCGGGATGGGGCCGGTGGCTGCCGGGTGGGGGAGCGCAGGAGGTGCGGTCATGACCTCGCTGGACGCCAGTCGACGCATCAGGCGGCGCGGATGCGGCGACCTCTGTGGGCGGGCCCGCCGCAGGGGCGGCGCCGCGGGGACGTGCGCCGCGCTCGTGGTGACCTTTGCGCTCGCATTCGCAGGAGGTGTGGCGCGGTGGGCCGCGGCGGCGGCGCCTGGGTCCGTCAAGATCGGGCTCATTGTTCCGCTGACCGGCCGCGTCGCCCAGAACGGGCGCGATCTCCTGAACGGTCTCAACCTCGCGCTCGCCGAGGCCGGCAACAGGGCCGCGGGCCGCGAGATCCGTGTCCTCGTCGAGGAGGACCAAGGCCTGCCGGCGCAGTCGCTGACCAAGGCGCGCAAACTCGTGGAACTCGACCACGTCGACCTGCTGATGGGCCCGCTGAGCGCCAACTCCGGGTACGTCGTGCGGGACTACGTCGATCAGCAGAAGATCCCGGCGGTGTTCCCGAACGTGGCGGGCGACGATATCACGCAGCGCAGCCGCACGCCCTGGATCGTCCGCACGGGATGGACCAGCAGCCAGCCCAACCACCCGTTCGGCGAGTACGCGGCCAAGGTCTTGCGCTACAAGCGGGTGGTGACGATCGCCAACGACTTCGCGTTCGGCTGGGAGTCGGTGGGCGGATTCCAGCGCACGTTTGAGCAGGCCGGCGGCCGCGTGGTCGCGCACATCTGGCCGCCGCTCAGCGCGCCCGATTACAGCCCGTATCTCGGCCGCATTCCCCCGAACGTGGACGCCGTGTACGCCGAGTTTGCCGGCGGGGATGCGCTGCACTTCCTACAGCAGTACCGCGAGTTTGGGCTCGCGGGCCGCGTGCCGCTGATCGGCGGCGGCACCCTGACGGACGAGTCGGTCCTGTTCGAAGAGGGCGATCTGGCGAGCGGAGTGATCACGCCGTTGTTCTACAGCCCGGCGCTCAACACGCAGGCGAACCGCGACTTCGTCCGGGCCTACGTGCGCGCGTACGGCCGCGTGCCGTCCTACTACTCGGAGGCCGCGTTCACCGCCATGCAGTTCGTCGTCCGCGGCCTCGCCGCGGTCGGCGGCCACACGGAGCCGCGGCAGGCATTCGTGTCCGCGATCCGGGCGGTTGTGCTGCCCGACGCCCCGCGCGGGCCGGTGCGGATCGACGCGTGGGGGAACGCCGTCGAGAACATCTACATCCGCCGTGTGGACATGGTCAACGGGCAGCCCCAGAACACGGTCGTGTACACGTACCCGAACGTCTCGCAGTTCTGGACGTTCTCCCCGGAGGCGTACCTGCGCGCGCCGGTATACTCGCGCGACAACCCGCCCGCCCATCCCTGAGCCGGCCGCTCACCCGGGCTGCGCCCCCAGCTCGGCCAAGCGCCGCTCGAGGAATCGCCGCTCGGGGTCCTGCCGCGTGAGCACCAGCGCGCGTTCGTATGATGCGCGGGCTTCCGCTACTCGGCCCAACCGCCGGCACAGGTCGGCCCGCGCCGCATGGGCGAGGTGGTACTCGGTGAGGTTGCCGCGCGCCAGCAGCGCGTCGATGAGGGCGAGCCCCGCCTCGGGACCGTCGCGCATCGCCACTGCCGCGGCGCGGTTCAGCTCCACGACCGGCGACGGATACATCTCTTGGAGGGCGTCGTAGAACTGGACGATGCGCGGCCAGTCCGTCGCCGCTGCGCTGGGCGCCTCGGCGTGGACCGCCGCGATCGCCGCCTGCAGCGTGTAGGCCCCGAACCGCCGCGACGACAGCGCGCGGTCCACGAGGGTGAGCCCCTCGGCGATCTGGTCCCGATTCCAGAGCGACCGGTCCTGGTCGTCCAGCAGCACGACTTCGCCTTCGGGAGAGGTGCGGGCGGCGCGGCGGGATTCGTGCAGCAGCATGAGCCCGAGCAGACCGGCGACCTCGGGCTCCGGGAGGAGTTCGAGCAGGAGCCGTCCCAAACGAATCGCCTCGGCTGACAGATCCGCCCTCACGAGCGACGGGCCCGCCGATGCGGCGTAGCCCTCCGTGAACACCAGATAGACAATGCGGAGCACGCTGTCCAGCCGGGCGGGCAGATCGTCTTTCGACGGCACGCGGTAGGGGATCCGGGCGTCGCGGATCTTCCGCTTCGCGCGCACGATGCGCTGGGCCACCGTGGCCGGGGCGGTGAGGAACGCCCGCGCGATCTCTTCGGTCGTGAGCCCGCAGACTTCCCGCAGCGTCAGCGCCACCTGCGCCTCGGGGGCCAGCGCGGGGTGGCAGCACGTGAAGATCAGGCGCAGCCGGTCGTCCTCGAGTTCCTCGGATGCGGCCTCGGCCGGTGGGGCCGCGGGAACCTCCAAGTCCTCAGCGAGTTTGGCGAGCGAGGCGTCGAAGCGTGCCCGCCGCCGGAGCGTATCGATCGCCTTGAAGCGGCCGGCCGAGACCAGCCACGCCCGCGGGTTGGCGGGGACACCGTCGCGCGGCCACTGCTCCACCGCCGCCGCGAACGCATCGTGGAGCGCTTCCTCCGCGAGATCGAAGTCGCCGAGAAGCCGGATGAGCGTGGCGAGCACACGGCGTGAATCGGATCGATAGACGGAGTCGACCGCCTGGTGCGCTGTGTCGGACGAAGGCCCGTACATCGTCTTCTATTGTAATGATCAGATCGGCGAACGGACCACGCCCGGCCGGGTGGCGCCGAGGGAGGGCGGAATGTCGATTTGGCGATGCCGGTTCGATTATGGAGTGAAGGATCGGGACCTACGGAACGCGCCGTGATCGTGCGCGCCAGGGAGTGACGCTCAAATGAAGACCAACGCAGCCATCCGGCAGGCAACAACCCCGGTCATCCGGGCCGACCGCGGCGGCGGCGCGTGGCGCTATCTCGTTCCACTCGGGCGCCTCGCGTTTGCCGCGGTGTTCGTGCTGTTCGCGCCGCTCGACTTTACACCCCAAGGTGTCGTGTGGGCGGGTCAGCAGGGGATCCCGCTGGCTCAAGTTCTCGTGCCCTTGGCCGGTCTCATCGGGCTGGCGGGCGGCCTCAGCGTCATTCTGGGCTACCGTGCCCGGATCGGCGCCCGGCTGCTCATCCTGTTTCTGGTGCCGGTGACCGTCACGATGCACAATTTCTGGGCCGTCCGCGATCCGATGATGGCGCAGATGCAGGTAGGCTTCTTTCTTGCGAACCTCTCCAGAATCGGCGCGTGCCTGCTCATCGCCTACTTCGGCGCGGGGCCGCTGAGCATCGATGCCCGCATCCCCTGCCGAGGACCTTGGACCGCCGCGCGCCCGGCGGAGGACTGAGCGCGGCGGGCTCCAGAAGTCTTGCGGCGTGATTGACCCGATTCAGGAAATCGCGCGGGAACGTGAACGCGCCCGGCAGCACGGGGACCCGCTGGTTGACGTGTGCTATCTGGTCACCGTCGCCTCGGCCGGCCGCGCGGAAGCGCGCGCGCTCACGCTTCGCGACGTCGGCGAGCGCGGGGTCGGGGTCCTGATCAACCGCACCAGTCCCAAATGGCGGCAACTGTCGCGCACGGAAGCGGCAACGATTCTCATTCACTGGCCCAGCGTGCGCCGGCAGTACCGGATCTGGGGCGCCGTCGCGCCGATGGATCCCGGCCGGGTCGATGCGTATTGGCGGCGGAAGAGCCACGGGTCCAAGCTGCTCGAACACTATTACACGGCGTTCCGCCCTCAAAGCGCGGAGCTCGGCTCGCGGGAGGAATTCCTCGAAGGGATCGACGCGCTCCGCCGGCGCTATCCCGACTCGGAGGCGGTACCGCAGCCGCCGAGCCTCGCCGGGATCTACGTCGCGCCCCATGAAATCGAGGTTTGGCATGGATCCGAGGAGCGGCTGCACGAACGGCGGTTGTTCCGGCGGTCCGGCACGGAGTGGGAATATACGACGCTGGTTCCCTGACCGTGCCGGCCGGTCGGGGGCCGCGCCGAAATCGCCGCGCGGCCGACGTCGATTCCGAGGTCGTCGATCGACTATCAAATGAAACACACCCCGCCGCCCGCAAGAACTCACAGGGCGGTCGAAACGGAGGATTTGAGCGATGCGGTTTATGCTGCTCATGATTCCCAAGGGCTACGACAAGGCCCCCCGTCATGCGGTGCCGAGCGCTGAGGCGGTCGACGCCATGATGAAGTACAACGAATCGCTCCAGAAGGCCGGCGTGCTGGTGGCGCTCGACGGCCTGCACCCGCCGTCGACCGGCACGCGCGTCGTGTTCTCGGGCGGCAAACACATGGTGACCGACGGGCCTTTCATCGAAACGCGGGAGGCGCTGGGCGGTTACTGGATTATCAACGTCAAGTCGAAGGCCGAGGCGGTCGAGTGGGCGACGAGATGCCCGGGGGACGACTGCACGATCGAGGTTCGGCAGGTGTTCGAGATGTCCGAGTTTCCTGACGACGTGCAGAAGGTGGCCGCCAAGTATCCCGAACTGCGGGAACAGGCCGAGCGGCGGGGGCAGCGGCCATGAAGTACATGCTGCTGGTGTACGGCGACGAGCGGGCATGGGATGAGGGCGAGCGGGAAGAGTGTTACAAGGAGTCCGCGGCGCTCGCCCACGAGCTCCGGGCGGCGGGGCGCGACGTTGTGGCCGCGCCGCTTCATCCCGTGGCGACGGCGACGAGCGTGCGCGTGCGCGAGAACAACCGGCTCGTGACCGACGGGCCGTTCGCGGAAACCCGGGAGCAGCTCGGCGGCTACTTCATTGTCGACGTGCGGGACTTGGACGAGGCGATCGAGATCGCGGGCCGGCTGCCGAGCGCGCGGCTCGGGACGATCGAGATCCGGCCGATTCTCGAGATACCCGGGTTACCGGCCCACTAGTACCGCCCGGCCACCAGGAGGCCGAAGAGCGCGGCGCCCGCGGCGCCGGCCACGATCGCGCGCACCCCCGCGTCGGCCCAGAAGGCCGCCCCGCGGCGCCGCGGCATCAACTCGAGCAGCATCGCTACGATCAGGCCGCGGATCACCCGGGACGGCAGACGCAGCCGCAGCATCTCGATCACCGACACGAGCGCCGCCGTCATCGCGCCGGGACGCCTCGGCTAATGATGCGCCCGGATGCCGCCGAGGGCGCGTCCGAGGCGGTCCATCACGCGGGCGGTCTCCATCAGCGCGCGGGAGAGCGACGCGGCCAGCCGCGAGTCGTCGTGTTTCGCGCCGCGGCCGCCGGTCAGCAGGTAGGACGGATCGAGTTCGAACATCCGGAACCCGCCCTGTTCGATGGCCGGAAGTCCCTGCGCGCCCTGCGCGCGAATCCGGGCGAGCGCGGCCGCGAGATCGCCTCGGCTCACCGATTCGTCGAGCGCCGTTCCCTGGATCAGGCCCGCGGACGTCCGCAGGCCGGCGGCGAACGCCGCCAGCTCATCGCCGGCGCTCTGCGCGAAGTCGAGGACGGCCGATTCCTGCAGCGACGCGCTGGTGCCGTCACCGGCCGCCACGGCCGCGCGGTAGCGGTTGAGCGATACGGAGACAGCCTGCAGGTGGCCCGCGGCGCGGCTGCCGTGCCCGACGGTATCCGTCAGCGCGGTCCCGAGCGGCGCGGAGATGCCGCCGCCGGACGGAATGGGCGGCAGGCCGTGCAGCTCGGGTGCGACCTTCGTGGTGAACGATGGGTCGGACGCGTTCTGGACGCAGCCGAGATACTCATAGCCGAGCGCCTCGAGGGCGACCAGCCCGATGAACGGGACGGCGTCGGTCGTGAACAGGTCGACGCGCCGGCTGGCCTCGGCGACCGCGGATACGCCGCCGACCGGCGCGGCGTCGTCGAAGAACGACTCCACCTGATCACGGAGGCACAGCGCCGACTGCAGCGTCCGCAGCGCCCCCGTGCCGGCCGCCGCTGCCCGCCGCCCGGCGGGTGCCGGGGGCAGTTGCGCGGCAAGCGCCTGCGCGGTGAAGCCGTGGAGTCCGGCGCCGTCGCGGTACGTGCCGGCGATCATCCCGGCCCCGTTGACGGCCCATGGGGTGGAGAAGTAGTACGACGCGGTCGTGGGGTAGTCGATCGGCGTGAACTGACCGCCCGCATCGGTGAGGAAGCCGTGGTACGCCGGGCTGTAGGTGAGACCGACGATCTGGCCCAGGTCGTTGAGCCCCGTCACCGACGTGAAAGCGACGGCCGGCGGCGTGGTCGGGTAGTCCACCGTGATGTACGTGCCGTCGGCGTTCCGTAGAAATCCGTGCAGCGATACCGTGGTGGACGCACCCGACGTCCCATAGTAATATCCCGCCACCTGGCTGAAGTTGTTGACCGCGGCGGCGACGGTGTAGAGGAATCCCGACCCGGGGTGCGGCGCATCGATGGTCGTGTACTGCCCGTTGGCGCCGCGCAGGAACCCGTGCTCTCCGGTGGGCGAGTAGTAGGAGCCCACGATTTGTCCGAGGTCATTGATGTCCATGGCCTGCGTCTGGCTGGAGGCATCGCCGGCATAGTCGACCGTCGAATAGGCGCCCGCAGGATCGCGGTAGAATCCGTGCGTCGTAAATTGGTACGTGTAATACGAGCCGACGATTTGGCCGGCGTTGTTGATCGCGTACACGAGCGTTTGGTAGGCGCCGGGCACCACGATGGGCGTGACGTTCCCCTTCGCGTCGATCAACGCCGCCCGCACGTGATACGTGGCGTCCATGTAGTTGACGATCACCTGGCCGGCGGCGTTGACGCCGACCGGATTCAGGACCTCGGTCGCGCCGGGGACGATGAGCGGCCCGTACTGAATCGTCGCCTGCGTCGCCGCGGGCGCCGGTGCCAG
The DNA here is from genome assembly GCA_035307565.1 of bacterium. Taxonomy (GTDB): domain Bacteria; phylum Sysuimicrobiota; class Sysuimicrobiia; order Sysuimicrobiales; family Segetimicrobiaceae; genus DASSJF01. The sequence goes on from DATGHZ010000006.1 coordinate 52,447, forward strand.
CGCGGCCGCGGCGAGCACGACCGCCGCCGCGGCCGCTCGGCGCCAGCCCGCCGGTCGCCCGGTCCGCCGGCGTGATTCCCCCGCCCTGGACGCATGCATCGCCGCTCCCCCTCCGACGGCGCGTCGTGTCGCGTGTGTGCCGCCGTCTTCAGTCGCTCGGTGTGTGCCCGGCCCGAGACGGAGGCAGACTACTCTTCCGGATACGGAGGAGGGCGGCGGGGCGCATCGACGCGGACGAGCGTGTGCCTGCAATGTGGCCGCAGGGTGGATCGAAGATTACCACCGAAAAATCCGGCGAGGAGGCCCCGCGGGGCCCGGCGTAAGAGTTCGTCATGACGCATGACACCGCGCGCGCCTCGCAGTTCACCCGTATCGGCTTCCTCGACATTCCCGGCGGAGGCCAGGTCGTCGTCGAAGGCCGGTGGGCGTACATCGGGCACATGGCCCCGCCGCACGGCACGAGCATCGTCGATGTGTCCGATCCTCGGGCGCCCCGCGCTGTCGCGCAGGTCTCCGTCCCGGGCAACATCCATTCCCACAAAGTCCGCGTTCTCGGCGACCTCATGCTGGTGAACCACGAGCGGTACCCTCCCGCCGGGGCGGCGGTCCCCGACGGGCCGGCGGTCGGGCTCGTGCTCTACGACATCGCCGACCGCACGAACCCGCGTCCGGCCGGCCGGTTTCCGACCGCCGCGCGCGGCGTGCACCGGTTCGACCTCGCGGGGACCCGCGTCTTCCTCTCAACCGAATGGGAAGGATTTTCGACCAACATCCTCACGATCGTCGATGTGGCCCGGCCGGCGCATCCCGAGCTGGTGAGCCAGTGGTGGCTGCCCGGCCAGCATGTCGCGGCCGGAGAACGGCCGCCCGCCGGAGGACATTACTGGGTGCACCTGGTGCTCGCCCGGGGGGAGCGGGCGTACGCCGCGTGCGGGCGTGCCGGCGCCGTGATCATCGACATCGCGGATGTCCGGTCGCCCCGCACGCTCGGGTCGGCGTCGTGGAATCCGCCGTACACCTCGCCGACGCACACGGTGCTGCCGCTGCCGCACGCCGTCCGCGGCCGTCGCTTCGCGGTCGTGACCGACGAAGACGTGACGGACGACATCCTCGAAGACCCGCCCGCGTTCATGTGGGTGCTCGACATCACGACCGAGGCGCGTCCCGTGCCGGTGGCGACGTATCAGGCAGATCCGGAGGGCCTCGTCGTGCCGGGCCGCCGGTTCGGCGCGCACCAGCCGTGGGAGCACGTCGGGCCGGACAACATCGTCTTTCTCGCGTGGTTCAGCGGCGGCGTTCGGGCGGTGGATGTGTCGAACCCGTATGAACCGCGCGAGGTGGGATACTACGTCCCCTCCGCGCCCGAGGGCCAGCCGGCCCCCCAGACCAACGACGTCTTCGTCGACCGGCGCGGACTCGTCTACGCGATCGACCGCTACCGCGGCCTCAGCGTGCTCGAGTACGCCCCCTACGCGGCCAGGTGACGATCCGTGCCGGCGTGATGCCGAGCACAGGCCGGTCCTCCAGGCGCATCGTCCGGTATTGAGGGTACTTCCGCCGCAGCGCGCGCAGCGCCGCGGCGTGCTCCGGCGCCCCCGGCCCGATCACCTCGGCGGTGCCGAACACAAGCACAAACCACAGCCGCCGCCAGTCCTCCCGGTAGTCGTCGACGACCAGCGCCACGTGCGGATTCGCCGTGATATTCCGGACGCGTTTGAGGCGCGGCGGCGCGGCACGCTTCGGTTTCTCATCGATGGCGGAGTACAGGCGTGAGCCGGCAGCGGCGAAGCAGACCGGCACGACGTGAGGCCGCCCGCGGCCGTCCGCCGTGGCCAGGCGTGCGACGCGGGCGCGGGCGAGCGCGGGCGGGACGCCCGTCAGGCCGGCGATTCCCGCCCGTCCAGGCCGGCCCACCGTTCGAGCAGCGTGATGAGGGCCGTGTGATCCTCGGCCGCGAGGCCGGATTGCGCGGCGGCCCGCCACGCTTGGCGCAGCGCTTCGCCGAGGAGCATGGGCGCGTCGAGTCCGGCGGCCACGTCGAGGCAAATGTCGAGATCCTTGAGATACTGCGCGACGGTGAAACCGGCGGCGAACCGCCGCGGCAGCATGTACTGGGCGACCTTCTGCTCCGTCGTGTAACTCCGCCCGGTCGAGCGGTTGATGGCCTCGAGGAACCGCTCGGGCTCGAGGCCGGCGCGGCGCGCGAGTGTGATCGCTTCGACCGCGCTCCAGATCGTCGTCGCGGACATCAAATTGTTGATGGTCTTGGCGACGTCGCCGTCGCCCGGCGCATCCCCGACGTGCACGATGCGCCCGAAGCATTCGAGCAGAGGACGCTGCGCTTCGAGCAGCGGCGCGGGGCCGCCCACCATCACACACAGCGTTCCTTGCTCGGCGCCGCGGACGCCGCCTGAGACCGGCGCGTCGAGCACGCCGATGCCGCGGCCGGCGAGGTCTGCCGCCACCCTGCGCGTGACGTCGGGGTGCGACGACGTCATCTCGAGAAGCGTCTGTCCCGGCCGCACCGCGCTCAGCAGTCCCGGCTCGCCGTAGACCACGGCTTCCACGGCGCGGCCGTCCGGCAGCATCGTAATGAGCACGTCGGCCCCGCGCACGGCGTCGGCCACGCCCGAGGCCGCCGCGGCGCCGTCCCGGCGCGCCGCCGCGAGCGCCTCGTTCCGGACGTCGTATCCCGTCACGCCGTACCCCGCCTGCACCAGCCGGCGGGCCATGGGTTGGCCCATGCGGCCCAGTCCGATGAATCCGATCCGTGGGGCGTCCATGGCCCGGATACTTCTGTGCGCGGCGGGCGCGTTCATGCGAAACGAAGCCGCACGGTCTCGATCGCATAGGGGCCGATCGCTATCTCGACGCGGTGCGGTGACGCGGCCCGGAGCGTTCGCCGTTCCTCCTCGTTCATGTTGACCTCCGCGGCTTCCCTGATCTCCCAGGGCGTCTCCACGGCAGCGCTCACGCGTTGCGCGTTTAGATTCTGGAGGCGCACCACTATCCCGCTGCCGTCCTCCGCGGGCTTGACGGCCGTCACCCGGACCGTACGCGGCGACACCTGAAGAAAGCTGCGTTGCGGCAGTGCGCCGCCTCCGTCCCGTGCGCCCGCGCCGCGCGTGAGCTGCGCCGCGATAAGCGGCACAGGAAGCTCGGCCGCGGGCTCCCATACCTGCGCGCGGTTCCAGGGCGGGACGTACGGGATGAGCGCGTACCGAAAGCGGTGGGTTCCGAAACATTGGGCTCCCGGCGTCGCGATCGCGGGCCCCGCGACGCCCTGTCTCGGAACCCCCGAGGTCCGTCCCAACCAGCCGACGCAGCGGAGCAGGGTCAGCGCAATGGCGCCGTCGGGATGCACCGCGTGCTCGTGCAGTCCCACCGCCGCGACCGCGAACCCGCGACGGCCGTCCTCCACGGCGACAAACTGTTGGTGCGGCCGGCCCGGCGACGGCGGCTCTTCCCACCCGGCGCCGTCGGGCAAAGTCAAGCCGCGGACGGCGACCCCGGCCGCATCGTCGGCGACCTCGGTCTCCGCGGCGATGCCCGTCGGGATGATGACCCGCAGCCGGTGATCGGCGGCCCGGTTGTCGAGCGTGGTCTCGACGTCGATCCGCCGGACGCCGGGGAGGAGGCGCACGATGGACCGCACCGGGCAGGCGACCCGTCGCGCCGTCCGGCGCCGGCCGTCCCGGCGCAAGCTGGCGGGCAGCCTCAGCGTCTGCGCGATCTCAATCGCCTGGCCGGCCGCGTCGTGCACCACCGCGATGCGCGCCGTGTCACCGCGCGAGTCCACCGTGAAGTCTTCCACGGGGCGCGCAAACGCGTATTCGTCTCCCGCATCGCCGCTGTCTTCGAAGTAATGAACCTCCGGAAAGAGGGTTCCGCCTTCCTTGTCTTCGATGGTGAGGCGGCCATCGTGTGCCGCGGTTACCCGGTACCGCTCGTTTTCGATCGTTGCGCCGCGTGGCGGGGGCGACGCACCGGTGTGTCCGGCGGGCGCGACAGCCGATGGGGCCTGCCGCACCGAGCTCGGCGCACGACGGGCGGACCGGGGCGCGAACCGATAGACGCGGTAGCCCATGGCCGGGATGTCCCGCGCCAGGAACCGCACCGGCTGCACGGTGACGACCTTGCGGCGGTTCGTCGGATCCTCGACGCCGACCTGACGCGCGCCCGCCTCGAACGTCACCTCCCGCCCTTCGTCGTCAAGAAGCGCGCAGCGGTCGAGGTCGATCTCCCGGTAGCCGGCGGGTTCGAACGTCCGGACCCCAAACGGGTAGCCGAGGTACGGCGCGATCGCGGCCTCGGCCTCGGCGGTGCGGGGCCATGGGAGCGTGTTGAACACAAGCACGGACGGCCCCCCGGCGGCGTCACCGGCCGGCGCGCCGGCGCCGCCGGGCATCTCGATCCGTGCGGCGATCTCGTCGAGCGCGTGGCGCGCCGCGGCGTCGCCGATGCGGGCGGCGCGGTCGAAGCGTGCCAGCATCTCAGCATGCACGTCGTCGATCGAGCAGCCGCAGATGGAATCGTGCGCGTGGTTGTGCAGCAGCGGACGCCACGCCTGCCACAGCAGGTCGGGTGGAACCGGCGCGCCCAGGACGAGCGCGACCGCCGCGAGCGGCTCCGCCAGATGCTGCAGCAGCGCCTGCGTTTCGGCGTTGCGCTGTTTCAGGTAGACGCGGGTTGAGAGGCAGCCGAGGTCCACGTGAAAGTAGCGGCCGTGCAGCAGGTCGCCGCGATAAGTCCGCAGCCCCGCGCCGCCGGCGTGCGACCGCACCGCGGCGAGAAACTCCGCCACGCCGCCGTGAATGAGGCGATGCGGCAGCCGGGCCCGCAGCGAGTCGAGGAGCGCCGGGAGATCCTCCTGGACGTCCAGGTGATCGCTGCCGTTCATCAAGAGGACCGCGGGCGCGGCCGCGCGCGCGGCCAGGCGTTCCAGCAGCTCGGCGAGCGAATCGTACCGGACCATGCGGCCGTGATGCAGGACGGTCGCCTCGGGCGTGGCTCCCAAGACCGCGGCGTTTGAATAACTCTCGGACAAGAAGTGGGCCAGCACCGCGCCGCCGTCGGGGGCCTCCCACAGAAATTCAGACCGCAGGTCGTCGACGCGTTCCCCGAGACCCCGCATGAAGACGAAGTTGTCGATGTCGAAGCCCCGCAGGATTTGCGGCAGGCTGGCGGGGTGGCCGAAGGTGTCGATGCAGTAGCCGATCTTGGCGGCCGCGCCGAACCGTGAGGCCACGCGGTGGCCGAGCATGAGGTTGCGGATGAGCGCCTCCCCCGACACCGCCAGCTCATCGGGGAGCGTGAACCACGGCCCGATGCCGAGCCGCCCCGCCCGCACTTGGGCGGCGACGCGTTCGGCGCGTTCGGGCCGGACCTCGAGGTAGTCTTCCAGCGCGGCCGTCTGGCCGTCGAGGAGAAAATGCCGGAAGTGCGGAGCCCGCTCCAGCACGTCGAGGACGTGGTCCATCACCCGCACGAGCTGCACCCGGAACCGCTCGTACGGCCAGTACCATTCGCGGTCCCAGTGCGTGTGCGTCACCACCACAACCGTGAGCGTGCGTGCCTGCTCCACCGCGCTCCCCCAATCAGCCCTTCACCGCTCCGGCGGTCAGCGCCGCGACGATGTGCCGCTGCAGCGCGACAAACAGGATGAGCACCGGCGCCACGGCGATGATGCTCGCCGCCGCGAGCAGGTGGATCGAGATCGACTCGGCGCTCGACTGAAAGGCCAGGATCCCGACCGAGATCGGAAAATGCCGCGAATCGGCGAGCAGCACGAGCGGGATCAAGAACTGCGACCAGCCGAACGTCGCATCCAGGATGACGGCGGACGCGATGCCGGGGCCGGCCACCGGCAGGATGACCCGCAGGAGGGCCTGCCACCGGGTGCACCCGTCCACCATCGCGGCGTGATCGAGGTCGGCCGGGATGCCGTCGAGGAAACCTTTCAGAATCCACGTGGCCACCGGCGCCTGCACGGCCACGTACGCGGCGACGAGGGCCGGCAGGGAGTCGAGCAGCCCCAGCGCCGCGTAGTACCGGTACAGCGGCACGATGATCACGACCGGCGACACCATCCGCACCGCGAGCAGACTCCACAATACGGCGCGCCGCGACCGGAACCTGAATCGCGACAGCGCGTACGCGGCCGGCACCGACACGCATAACGATGCGAGGACCGTGAAACCCACGATCGCGACCGAGTTGTGGAGGTATCGTACGATCGGCGTGGTGCTCCACACCGTCGCGTACCCGGCCGCCGTGGGGTGGGACGGGATGAGCAGCGGCGGGTACGCGTACGCCTCGCGCAGGGTGCGCAGCGACAGCGAGAGCGTCCACAGGAGCGGCAGCGCGAAGAACGCCGTGGTCGCCGCGTAGCCGGCGGCGAGGAGCGCGCGGCGGCCGCCGCGGCCGAGTGGGCTACCCTTAAATGGGCTAGCCCTACACCAACGTAATGGGCTAGCCATCGGCCTCCACCGACGCCGGCGAGAGGCGCGCGTAGGCGGCGACGAGTGCCAGATTGATGAGCAGCAGCACCACCGCGAGGGCGGCGCCGCGGCCCAGACTGAACTCTCGAAAGATGGTCGTGTAGACCGCGAGGGCGAGCACCTCCGTGCTGCGGCCCGGCCCGCCGCCCGTCAGCGCCAGCACCATGTCGAAGGTGTTGAGCGTCGCCACGGTAATCAGCACGAGGTTGATGAACAGAATGGGCCGCATCACCGGCAGTGTGACGTGCGTGAGCTGCCGCGCCGGGCCGGCCCCGTCGACCGCAGCGGCCTCGTAGAGCTCAGGCGCGATGGTCTGCAGTCCCGCGTATTGTAGGATCATGCTGAACGCCGTGCCGCGCCAGACGTTGGCGACGATGATGGAGAGCAGGGCCAGCGAGGGGTCCGAGAGGAAGCGCACCGGCCCGACGCCCGCGCGCGACAGCGCGTAGTTGACGATGCCGTACCCGCCCTCCGCCAAGAGGATGCGCCACACCACCCCGATGAGCACACCCGGAATCGCCCAGGCCGTCAGCACGATGGTCCGCGTCGCCACGGCGCCGGCGACGCCCGCCCGTGCGCCCGCGTGAATCAGCAGCGCGATCGCGAAGCCGAGACCCAACTGCGCGACGACGCTGGCCGCGACGAAAATCCCCGTGACCCGCAGCGTCCCCGCAAACTCGGGTTGTCCGAGCACGGCGGCGTAGGCGCCGAGCCCGTACCGGTAACCGGGCGTCAGCAGGTTCGCGTTGGTGAAGCTCAGCCGGAAGACATCCAGCACCGGATACGCGTAGAAGGCCAGGAGGAGCGCAGCCTGCGGCGCGAGCCACCACACGACCGCCGGGGCGGCCGGCCGGCGCGCCCGCGCGGGTGCCGCCGCGGCGAGTTCTATGGTCTGGCCACGAGACCGCGCGCCGCTATTTGCTGAGCTGGTACTCCGCGGCCACCTTTTGCGCGACGGCGGCGAGCGCGTCCTCGGCGCTCTTCCGCCCGGACACGACGTCGCCGGCGGCGACCTGCAGCTCGGCGGAGATAGTGGTGTAGATGGGAAACGGCGGTCGCGAGCACGCGGTGGCCAGCATCGCGCGGAACTTCGGCATCAGCGGATCGTCGGCGAAGACGGGATGCTTGTAGGCGGTGGCGCGCGTCGGCAGGTAGCCGCCGACCTTCGTCCACCGCGCCATCCCCTCGGGACCGGCGTATAGCGCCTCCACGAAGTCCACCGCGAGCCGCTGCTTCCGCGGGTCCGGCGTGAAGAGGCCCCACGCCCATCCGCCCGCCGCCGTTCCGCGCTGGCCTTTCACCATCTGCGGCACCGGCGCGACGTCCCACTGCGCGAACTGCGGGGCCGGCAGGATCTCCTTCAGCTGTGCCACCTGCCAGTTGCCGCCGATGAACATCGCGACCTGTCCGGCCGCCGCATCCCGGTTGATGTCGGAGGACTGGCCAATCGTCACGACCCGCGTCGGCGTGGCGCCGCTTTCCACCGTTCGCCGCTCGAACCGCAGGATGTTGAGCAGCGCCTCGCGGTTCTTCCCTTCGTTGAAGACCGGACGCCCGGCCGCATCGACCAGTTTGGCGCCCTGCCCGCAGAGCCACGGCAGCATCGTATCGAAGACCGCGCCCTCGTCGCGGCCCGCCGAGTACAGGAAGCCGGCGATGCCCTTCTCCTTGGCGACGCGGCTCGCCACGCCGATCAGCTCGTCCCACGTCTGCGGCGGGGCCGGGACGAGATCTTTCCGATAGTACAGCACGCGGACGTCGGTCGTGAAGCGCAGCGCCCGCACCGTGCCGTCCGGCGCCGTCATCTCGGAGCGGGCGAACGGAAAGAGGTCGTCGAGATCGGCGCGCGGCACGTAGACGCCGAGGGGCTGCAGCAGCGGGAAGTAGCGCGGCAGCACGAACCCGTCGATCTGCGCCACATCGGGTGCGCGGCGCGCCGCCGCCTGCTCCAGCAGCCGCGTCATCGCCTCAGAGATGTTCCCGGGCGAGACAAGGGGATCGATCCGCACGTCCGGGTGCTTGAGGATCCACGCCTCCGCGGCCCGCGTCAGATACTCCTTGCGCGCCGGGAACGGATTTTGCAGCGAATAGGTCGGGATCGCCTGCCAGGAGATCACGATCGGGGCGTCGGGCCTCCCGATGCGGTCGGCCGTGACGAGCGTTTGCGCCGGCAGCTCGCGCACGGACGCGGCCAGAGACACCAGAAGCACCACAGCGGTGCAGAAGGCCGCGAGACTGCGCATCATGGCGATCTCCCCCCTCAGGTCGAGTAGTCGGCGTAGCGCTGGGTTTGAGCCCGCGCCGCGGGATCGGTGCGGACGTTCACGACCGCCGGCCGTCCGCTGGCCGCCGCCCGCTCGAGTGCGGGACGGATCAGGTCGGGATCCTCAACGTACTCCGCGTGGCAGCCGATCGCGCCGAACATCAGGTCGTAGCGGGTGAAGCCGAGGTCGCGGCCGATCTTGAACCGGTCGGTGGCCGTCCAGCCGCCGTTGTTGGAGACCACGCAGACGACCGGCAGGCGATGCCGCAGCGCCGTATCGAGTTCCATCGCGTTGAGCCCGAACGAGCCGTCGCCGTGCAGCACCACGACGAGTTTGTCGGGCATCGCGGCCTTCGCGCCCAGCCCGAACGGCAGGCCCACGCCCATACAGCCGTACGGCCCCGAGTTGAGGCTGTGGGGCGCATAAAACGGAATCGCGCTGCGCGCATAGTTGAGGATTTCCTGACCGTCGACGCAGAGGACGGCGTCCCGGGGGAGGAAGTCGCGAATCTCCCGGCACAGGCGGAGCGGATGAATGGGCCGGCCGCCCGCCGACATCTGCCGTTCCAGTTCGGCGCGCTTCGTTTCGTCCTCTCCGGCGAGGCGCGAGATCCACGCGCCCCGCCGCTCCTCGTGGAACCGGCCGTCGCCCGCGGCGAGGACCTGCGCCAGCACGGCCTTCGCGTCTCCCGCGATGCCGCAGTCGGCGTGCCGGTTGCGCCCGATTTCCGCCGGATCGACATCGATCTGAAGCAGTTTGGCCGACGGATTCACGCGCGGCGGCCGGGCAAACCCCACCACGTAGTTCTGCCGGGTGCCCACGACCGCTACGAGATCGGCGTCCCGCCACGCGGTGCCGCGCGCGCCGAGGAAGCACAGCGGGTGGTCTTCGGGAATCACGCCGCGTCCCTGCGGGGTCGTGTAGAAGGGGATGCGCGCCCGTTCGACCAGCGTCTGCAATTCGCGCTCCGCGCCGGCCCACAGCACGCCGCTTCCGCTGATGATGACCGGACGGGTGGAGTTGGCGATGAGGTCGACGGCGCGGCCGATGAGCGCGGCGTCTCCCTGCGGGCGCGCCGCGGCGCCGTCCACGCCGGCCACCCAGCGCACCTGATCGTCGGCGACCTCGCGGTACAGGACGTCTCCCGGCATGTCGAGGTAAACCGGCCCCGGACGGGAGCCGAAGGCGTGGCGGAAGGCCGCGGCCACATACTCCGGGATGCGCCGCGCATCATAGCAGCGCTCCGCCCAGCGCGTGATGGGCCGGAAGACCCCCACCTGATCGGTTTCCTGAAAGGCGCCCATGCCGGACTGCGAGACGGGACTCGACCCGGCGATCGCCACGACGGGGGCCGAATCCACATGCGCGTTGGCAATCCCGGTGACGAGATTGGTCGCGCCCGGGCCGCTGCAGGCCATGCAGACGGCGGGCCGGCGCCGCAGGCGGCTGAAGGCGTTGGCCATCATCGCCGCCGCCTGCTCATGGCGGACGTCGATCATCCGGATCTCGTGCTGGTGGCACGCGTTCTCGCAGTCGATCATGGGGCCGCCCATAAGAAAGAAGATCACGTCGACCCCGTGATCCTTGAGGCAGCGCGCCAGGATCTCGTTGCCGGTCATATCACGCCCTGCTTATGGAGTTCGGCGAGCTCATCTTCGCGCAACTCCAGCAGCTCCGTGTACACTTCGCGGTTGTGCTGACCCAGCAGCGGCGCCGCCTCGACCCGCACGTGCGACTGTTCCATATGCACAGGCCAGCCCGGCATCTTCAGCGTGCCGCGGGTCGGGTGCTCCACGGTGACGATGGCCTCCCGGCGGTTCAGGTGCTCGTCTTGGGTGAGTTCGAGCGTGTCAAAGGTCGCGCCCGCGGGCACCCCGGCCGAGCCGAGGCGCTCCATCGCCTCGCGCTTCGTGTACTGCCGCGTCCACGCCGAGATCGCGTCATCGATCGCCTCGGCGTGCGCGGCCCGCTGCACCGGGGTCGCGAACCGCGGATCGCCTTTGAGGTCGGAGCGGCCGATGACCTCGAGCAGCCGTTCCCACTGATGATTGGCCGCGCGGCTCGTATAGATGAAGACATAATCATTGGGCCCGCCCGGGCGGCATGCATAGATGCCGCTCGGCGCCGTCATGCCGAGCTGGCTCTGATTGCCCCACCGCTCCGCCGCGTGGCCGGTCAGCAGCTGGCGGGCAAACGAGATGCGGCAGTAGTTGATGACCGCTTCCTGCATGGCGACTTCGACGCGCTGCCCGGCTCCGGTGCGCTGTCGCTGGACGAGCGCGGCGAGGATGCCGATCGCGAGATGCAGTCCGGCGCCCGTGTCGCCGATCGTCGGCCCGGGCTTGATCGGCGGATCGTGCGGCCGCCCCGTGAGGCTCATCGCGCCGCCCGCGGCCTGGGCGATCATATCGAACGCGGGATAGCGGCCGAACGGTCCGTCCGGCGCGAATCCCTTGACCTGGGCATAGACGAGACGCGGATTCATGCGCCGGACCTCGTCGTAGCCGAAACCCAGACGGTCGATGATGCCCGGTGCGAAGTTCTCCACGAAGACGTCCGCCCGCTCGACGAGCCGTCCGAGGAGGCGCCGGCCCTGCGGGTGCTTGAGGTTCAGCGTGATGGAGCGCTTGTTGGCGTTGAGCAGCAAGAAGTAATACGAATCGAGTCCGGGAACATCGGTCGACGCCGCGCGGCCCTGCTCGCCGCGGTCCGGCGGCTCGACCTTGATGACGTCGGCGCCGAGCCAAGCCAGTGTTTCCGTGCAGGACGTGCCGGCCTCGAACTGCGTGAGGTCGACGACCCGAACGCCGCTCAGCGCCGCTCCCGCGTCCCTCATGCGTGCTCCCCCTTCCACCGGGGGAGGCGGACGTCCTGTTACGGTGCCCCGGCCGTGATGCAGGGGCGGGGGCCCGGGGAATCGCGCCCGCCTCGGCGGCGTTCCGCGCAGCAATGAGGGTTGACGCATGGCGGCCACGCCCATCGCGTTGATGGTGGTGGGCGACGATGCCGAGGCGCGGTCGTCGCTGGCGGCGCGGTTGTCAGAGGAGCCGAGCTGCGTGGTGATTGGCGCCTTCGGGTCCGACGACGTGTGGGGCGCGACGGCCGGGTCCCAGGAGCCGGACGTCATCGTGTGGGATCTCGGCGACGATCCGGAGGGCGGCCTGCCGCGTCTGGCCGACGCGCAGGAATGGCGCGTCCCCATCGTGGCAATCGTACAGGATGACCGCGACGCCATCGGGGCGCTGGCCGCCGGCGCGGCCGGCCTGCTGGCACGTCCGGTCGACCCGGAGCGCGTCGTCTTGGCCGCGCGGACCGTTCTCGGCGGCCTGCTCGCGCTGGACCCGTCGGTCGCAGAGTTCGCCGGCGCCCAACCGCCTGCGCGCGACGAGAGGCGGCCGGGCGGACGCGGCGGCGTGCATGACGCGCCCGTCGAGCAGCTCACGCGCCGCGAACACGAAGTGCTGCGGTTGATGGCCCAAGGGCTCGGCAACAAACAGATCGCCGAGCGTCTGGGTATCACGGAGCACACGGTCAAGTTCCACGTCCATACCGTCCTCGGCAAACTGAGCACGCAGAGCCGGACGGAAGCGGTGGTTCGCGCCGCCCGGCTCGGCCTCATCGCGATCTGACCGCCGCTCCGAGACCTGATCCGCGAGAAACCTGATCGAAGGATGGATGTGGTCCCCGCGGGCGCGGCGTACGCTGGACCCTGGAAGCACATCAATCCAACATGGGGTGATACAGAGTGACGGCTTCACTCACGGCTTTCTCTGATACGCTCGCCGGTGTCGTCGAAGCGGCGGGGCCCTCCGTGGTCCGCGTGTCCGGCGGACGCCGCCCGGGCAGCGGGATGATTTGGTCGGCGGAAGGGGTGGTATTGGCGGCGGAGCGTCTGCTGCGCCGCGACGAGGACATCAGCGTCACATTGGCGGACGGACGCGAACTCCCGGCGACCGTGGCCGGCCGCGACCCGAGCACGGATCTGGCGCTGCTCAGGGTTCAGGCGACCGGCCTTCCGGTGCTGCGCTGGCGTGAGGCCGGCGGCCTCAAAGTCGGTCAGCTGGCGCTGGCGTTGGGCCGTCCGGGGCGCACGGTGCGCGCACGCCTGGGGATTCTGAGCGCGGTGGGCGAGGGGTGGCAGGCGCCGGGCGGCAGCCGCATCGAGCGCTACATCGAAGCTGACATCGAACCGGCCTTCGGCATCTCGGGAGGGCCGCTCCTCGACGCGGTGGGAGAGGTCATCGGCGTGAACACCGCGGGGCTTCGGCGCGGACTCGTGCTGACGATCCCCACCGCGACGGTGCGCCGGATCGCGGATGGGCTGCTGACCCACGGCCGGATCCGACGAGGATACCTCGGTGTCGCCGCGCAAACAGTGCCTGTGCCGCCGGCGCTGGAGCAGACCGTACATCAGCGGGCCGGCCTGCTGGTGCACGCGGTCGAGCCGGGGAGTCCCGCGGAGCGCGCGGGCGTGCTGATCGGCGACTTGGTCCTTTCCATCGGGGGCCGTCCGGTGCACCGCTCCGACCAGTTGATGGGACTCCTCACCGAAGACCGCATCGGGGCGACGGAAAGCGTGCAGCTGGTGCGCGCCGGACAGGTGCGGGACGTGCAGGTGACCATCGGAGATCGGCCCGCGGCCGCGTGATCCGCCGGCCGGCACGGCAACGCCGGTCGTGAGATTACAGACCGAGCGAGGAGGCGGGCGGTGAATGTCGGTATCTTGGGCAGCGGCGAAGTCGGCCAGGCGCTCGGGCGGGGGTTCCTGACGCTTGAGCACCGCGTGATGCTCGGTTCGCGTGACGCCGAGAACGCGAAAGGCATCGCCTGGGCGAAGCAGTCGGGCGCGCGAGCGTCGCACGGCACCTTTACCCAGGCCGCGCGGTTCGGAGAGATCGTCGCGCTCGCGACGCTCGGCGTCGCCACGGAGAATGCCATCCGCCTCGCCGGCCCCGAGCACTTTGCCGGAAAGCTCGTCTTGGACGCGACGAATCCGCTCGACTTCTCCAAGGGAATGCCGCCGGGGCTCGTCGGCGGCGTGGGCGATTCGGCGGGGGAGAAGCACCAGCGCCTCCTGCCGGAGGCCCACGTCGTCAAGGCCTTCAACACCGTCGGCAACCCCCTGTTCTTCCGGCCGCAGCTCCCCGGGGGTCCGCCGAGCATGCTCATCTGCGGGAACGACGCGGGGGCTAAGAAGCAGACCGCGCAGATCTGCAAGGACTTCGGCTGGGATGTCGTGGATGTCGGACCGATTGCGGCCGCGCATTACCTCGAGGCCATGTGCCTCGTGTGGCTGTTCGCGTCGGCGACCTCCAACAACTGGCACCAGGCGTTCAAGCTCCTGCGAAAATAGACCGATCGACGCCCACCTCCTCGCGGCGGTCAGCCTGACCGGCATCGTCTTGGACGTCATGGGCGGGCTGTACCTTGCCTACCATCTGCTGGGCGGACAACGGGGGCCGCTGCGGGCGGTGATGCGCGCGGCGACGTATACCGTGCTCTTTGTCGTAGGCTATGGGGTGCCGCTCGGGCTGATCTACGGACTCGTGGCAGGACTCGGGCTCGGGATTGCGCTCGGCATTGAATTCTGGCTCGCGGCCTCGATCCGGGGTCCGATCCCCCTCGCCGCGACACTCGGTTTTGCGGTCATCTGCGGCGGCACCGCGCAGGGTCTTGCCTGGCGCTGACCTTCGACGCGCGATTCGGCATCGCGTTTCGGCGTGCTCAGCATCATCGGCCTCGGCGTTCTGTACACACTCGGATTTGCCCCATCGCACGAATATCCGACCAAGCCCGGTCGGAGGCGCCCACACCAAGGCCGATTGGTCAGGGCAACCGTGGCGCGCGGCGCGATCATTGGTCTGGCCGGGATCATCGCCGGCACTCTGACGCACGCGGGCGCGCGCGGGGTTGGGTTCGGGCTGGAGATCGGCCTGGTCGTCGCCGCGGTCGGCGCCGCCGTCGGATTGTTTGTCCCGTCCGTGGAACGGTGGGCCGATTCCCTGCCGCCGCGGCGCCTAGGGGTCCTGGGTGCTGTCCTGCTGCTCGCCGGTTTCGCGCTTCAGTCCGTTCAGTACTGGGTGACGCTCCTCAACGTCGCGGTCCGCTAGGCTAAGGCTAGGGGCGCCCGGTCACCCCCACAGCGGTGGTTTGGTCACCATCACGAAGACGATGGCCACGGCGATGAGGAGGAGCAGGATCCCGGTGCGGGTGCCCGCCGCCTGGAGCCGCTGGTAGTCGGGTGAGGCGGGACCGCCGGCATCGAGCGCCTGAATCTGCCGGCGGAGCGTGGGGGTGTAGAACGCCGCCGCGATCACAACCAGGATCACCCACAACACGAGACCGGTCAACACCCACGGTGTGGACACGGGAACGTGTCCCATGCCGATCAGGGCGAATCCCGTGAGCAGCAGCAGACCGTAGGCGGGGTTGGCGATCCGGTTGTCCAGGATCTGGATCCCGCGGAGCACGAAGCCGAGGTGCTGGGGCTCACGGGCCGCCCGAGGCAGCCAGACACCGTACGTAATGTTGGCGCCGACCGCGGTGATGGCCAAGAGCACGTGAACCCACTTCAGGATCGAGTAGCCGCTCATTCACCCACCTCCGGGTGCGCCCGCCCGCGCACGTCGTCCTCGCGCTCGAGCACGAAGCCGACGTGAAAGTCCGGCGGGTACGCCGGCGGCGGCGAGCCGCGCAGATTGCTGACGCCTAACTCGAGTCCTGCGTCGTCTGTGAGTAGGGCGATCTGTCCGGCAGCTGGTAGATGCAGCGAAGGCCAAAATGCGTCTCGAAAAATGCGCACGCCGCATCGACGTTCGAGACTTGAAGATCGACGTGGTTCAGTTTCATGTCGAGCACCGTCCTTCCTGTCGTGACCGGCGGAGGCCGGGTGCCGCTCCTGTCGAACAAACGGGCGATGATTGCCGCGGCCGCCTCCTCGACGGCCTCATGGTAGTGCGCGGCGTCGTGCGGCGGAGCGCCTATCACGACTCCGCCGCCCTCATGCGCGTGCAGCAGGCATTGCGAAGTTTTCCCGGCATCGAGGAGGCCGGCGTCGTCATGGCGACCCCCGCCAATTTGGAACTGCTTCGCCAGGCCGGCCTCGATCCCGCACGCCTGGACACTCGGGCCGGAGAGGCCCGTTCGCCGGGAGCGATTGGATCGAACGACCTCGTCGTGATGGTGCGGGGCGCCGGACCGGATGCGGTGACCGCGGCGCTGGCCGCGGTGGATGAACTGCTCACGCAGCGGCCGGACGGGGCCGCCGCCGACGCATCATACCGGCCGCGCACGGTGGCGTTGGCCGCGCGGCTGCTCGAAGGCGCAAATCTCGCGCTCATTTCGGTCCCCGGGCGCTTCGCGGCCGGAGTCGCGCGGGAAGCCCTGCAGGCGGGTCTGCACGTCATGTTGTTCAGCGACAACGTCCCGCTGGCAGACGAGGTCGAACTCAAGCGCACCGCGGCCGCCGGCGGGCGCCTGATGATGGGACCGGATTGCGGCACGGCGATTCTCGGGGGAGCCGCGCTCGGGTTCGCCAATCGCGTCTGCCGGGGAACCGTGGGGATCGTCGGGGCGTCCGGTACGGGCATTCAAGAGATCGCTACGCTGGTGCATCGGTTTGGCGGCGGGGTCTCGCAGGCGATCGGCACGGGCGGGCGCGATCTGTCGGCCGAGGTCGGCGGGATGACTGCGCGGCAGGCCGTCGCGGTGCTCGGGCGCGATCCCGAGACGCGTGTGGTCGTGGTGGTGTCGAAGCCTCCCGAGCCGTCGGTCGCCGCGGTCCTCCTCGACGATGCCGCGTCGCTCAGCAAACCTGCCGTCCTCGCGTTCATCGGTGCCGCTTCGACGGCATCCGCGCGTGGCGTCCGCCAGGCCTCGACGCTCGAGGACGCCGCGCGGTTGGCGGTCGCGGCCGGACAACACGAGCGCACCCTGCTCGCGGACGATCGCGCGGTCCTCGACCGTATCGCCGCCCGGGCGCGCGAGGCGGTGCGGACGCTTGCGCCGGCGCAACGGTATCTGCGCGGGCTCATGAGCGGAGGCACCTTGGCTGCGGAAGCGGTGGCGCTGCTCGAACGGACGCTCCGTCCGCTGTCGACGAATGTGGCGGCGGGCTGGGCCCGGCGCCACGAGGGCGCCGGGCCCAGCCACGGTCACACCATCCTCGACCTCGGCGACGATCTCTTCACGGTGGGCCGTCTGCACCCCATGCTTGACATGACGCTCCGCGCCGCCCGGCTGCGGCAGGAAGCGGCGGATCCCGAGGTCGCCGTGCTGCTGCTCGACGTTGTGCTCGGTCTCGGTGTGCACCCGGACCCCGCCGGTGCGCTGACCCCGGTCATCGCGGAAGCCCGCGCGGCCGCACGGTCCGCCGGACGCGGCCTCTCGGTGGTCGCGTCCGTATGCGGGACCGACGATGATCCTCAGGGACGGGCGCGCCAGGTGGCGTCCTTGGAATCCGCGGGTGTGCTGGTCGAAGAGAGCAACGCCCGCGCCGCGCTGTTTGCCGGGGCGATCGCCGGTCGCCTCCCCGACACCGGGGCCCTCGCCTCGATACTCGCGGCCGCCCTTCCCGCGGTCCCCGTCCCGCCGGCACCCGGCCCGCCGCACGGTGGCGCGTCCCGAACCCCGGAACCGGCCGCCGCCGACGGCCGGCCGCTCGCAGAGCGGCAGCCGGCGGCCCCTCCCGTGGCGGACACGCTGCTCGCGGCGCCGCCGCGCGTGGTCAACGTGGGACTTGGGATTTTCGCCGAGAGCCTGCGGACGCAGGGCGTGCCGGTGATCGATGTCGACTGGCAACCCCCCGCCGGCGGCGATCCCGCACTGCTCGACCTGCTCGAGCGTTTGACGTGAGCGCGACGCGGGCCGGCGAAGCGATCGACCGGGCGAACGCCGAGGCCATCGCCCGGGTCATGGCGGCGACGCCGGTGCTCACCGGCGTCGCGCGCGCACGCGACGTCATCGTGGTGTTGAAAGGCGATGACGTCCTGCTGCATGCCGGGCCGCCGCTGACGTGGGACCGGATGTCCGGCCCCGTGCGGGGCGCCGTGATTGGGGCGCTGCTTTACGAGCGGCGGGCGCGCGCCGAGGGAGAGGCGGCGGCGCTCGCGGCATCCGGCGCGATCCGGTTCGAGCCGTGCCATCACCACGCGGCCGTCGGCCCCATGGCCGGCATCATTTCGCCCTCAATGCCGGTCTGCATCGTGGAGAATCGCGCGGGTGGCACCCGGGCCTACACGACATTTAATGAAGGCTACGGAAAGGTGCTGCGGTACGGCGCCTACGACGACAGCGTGGTCGAACGTCTGCGTTGGATCGAGGGCACGCTTGGTCCGGTGTTCGGCCGGGCGGTGGAGCTCGCCGGCGGCGTCGATATGAAGACCTTGATCGCCCAGGCGCTGCAGATGGGGGACGAGGGCCACAACCGGAACAAGGCCGGATCCGCGCTGCTCAGCCGCGTGCTGGGACCGTTCGTCGTCCGCGCCCGCGCGTCCGCCGAGCGGCAGGCCGAGGTGCTCGGCTTCCTGGCCGGCAACGACCTCGCCATGCTCAATCCGGTGATGGCCGCGTGCAAGGCCACGATGGACGCCGCCCACGGCATTGCCCACAGCACACTCGTGACGGCGATGGCCCGGAACGGCACCGACTTCGGCATTCGGGTGAGCGGGCTGGGGGAGCGGTGGTTCGTCGGGCCCTCCGACGTGCCCCGCGGGTTGTACTTTCCCGGCTTCACGGCGGAAGACGGGAATCCCGACATGGGCGATTCCGCCATCACGGAAACGGCCGGTATCGGCGCCTTCGCGATGGCCGGCGCGCCCGCGATCGTCACGTTCGTCGGCGGCACGGTCCACGACGCGGTTCGGTCCACATTGGAGATGTACGATATCACGCTCGCCGAACACGAGGCGTTTCGCATTCCCGCGCTCGAGTTCCGCGGGACCCCGACGGGCATCGACATCCGGAAGGTGATCCGCACCGGAATCCTGCCCCGCATCAATACCGGCATCGCGCACCGGAAAGCCGGCGTCGGGCAGGTCGGCGCCGGCTTGGTACGGCCCCCTCGCGCTTGTTTCGAAGCCGCGCTGCGCGCCATGGCCCAACAAACCTGAGCCGCGGCCGCAAGGCGGCCTGGAGAAGCTCCGGGGCCGGCGTGTTTCGGTGAGCGCGTGCCGGGGCTCCTAGGCCTCGTTATTCGACGAGGACCGCGAGGGCCTCAACGCCGCCCTCGAGCGCACGACGAGGCCAGGGGATCTCGAGGGCGGCCCACTTGCGGCCGGCATCGAGGGTGTGAAAGACGCCGCGGTTGTTCGCCGCGTAGATGGCGCCCGGCGCGTCGGGATGGACGGCAAAGCGGCTGACCGCCGTGCCCTCGGCGTCCGGAAGGCCCTCCATCGCCGGACGCCAGCCGTCGCGGCCGGAGCGACAATACACATAGGACTCGGCATGCGGTGGATCGTACGCGCTCCAGGGGCCGTCCGCGCACGACACGACGACCGTATCCGGATCTTCCTGGTCCGCCGCGATGCCCACGAGATAGCGGTGCCGCAGACCGTCCATGTGGCGCGTCCACGTCCGGCCGGCATCGCGGCTCTCGAAATACCCGTCGCCCGCCGCTGAGTAGACGCGGTCCGGCGCCAGCCGGTGGGTCGCCGCGGTGTGGGTGTCGTACGGCCCGGTGGGAACTCGGTCTTCCCACGTGCGTCCGCCGTCCGCCGTGCGCACGAGCGCGCCGGCCTCGATCGCCACGTAGACGCGGCCGACGACCACGGGATCGGGCTCAATCCAACGCACGTGGTGCGTGTCAGGGCGCGGAGGAAAACTCCACGTGGTTTTGGACCGCAGCGCGAGCAGCCCCGTTTGTTCCACCCACGACGAGCCGGCGTCCGGCGACCGGAACACACCGCTCGGCTCCGTGCCGGCGTACACGACGCCGGCGCCGTCTTCCGTCTCGGCGGCGCTGACCGCAAGCGACATGACCCGGGCGTGCGTGATACCGGGGCCCGCCGGTTCCCACGACCGTCCGCCGTCGTCGCTACGCCAGACTCGATCGTCGAGCGTGCCGCCGTAGGCGCGCGCGGGGGCGAGCGGATCGAGGGCGACGCACTCGATGGGCCGGCCGTCAAGATGCCGTTCGACCGTCCAGTCCAGGGCATGGCGGGCGACCAGCAGCCCGTGCTCCGTCGCGACAAACAGCGTGATCATGGCCGATCCCTCCGCCGCGGGCGGTGTCGCGCGACTTCTGCTCACTGGTATTGTACCGCCCCGCCGTGCGGCGGCGGAGGCGCCGCCCACCGCCGGCGGTCCGCGGCATGATTCACCGGCCGCCGGGTGGAACAGTCCTCACGCAGTCCGCCCGCGCGCACATCTTCGAGCCTGCGCAGGCCTACGGCGTGAGCCAAAGCGTCCCGCGGGCTCGTCTTGCGCAGGCGGGGCGACGCGTCCCGCCGGGCAAATCAGATGGGAGGGCGCCGGGCATGGCCTTCAAGGCGGCGGACCTCAGCCGGGTCCGGGTACTCGACCTGTCGCAAAACTTCAGCGTGGACTCTCCGCCGTTCGCCTTCTACGAGGGCCCCACCGTCAAATGGGTCAAGAAGATGGCGTTCGAAGGCGTGAACGCGCAGTTCATCAGCAGCACGAACCACATCGCCACCCATCTCGACTCGCCGCTCCACTTCAACGATCCGGGGCCGGACGTCGCCGGCATTCCGCTCGAGTCGCTGCTCGGTCCGGCCTGCGTGGTCGATCTACAGCAGTTCGGCGTCGGCGATTACGACATCTACGGGCCTGACCACTTCGAGCAGTGGGAGCGTAAGCACAAGATCAAGATCGAGCGCGGCGACATCCTGGTGATCCACACGGGCTACCATCACTACTACAACGAGGATTGGTACAAGGCGCGCAACACGGACCGGCCCAACCTGCCGCGCGCGTTCCTCAAGCATCCCGGCCCGCGGCTCGAGTTCTGCGACTGGGTGCTCGAACGGGGAATCCGATGGCTCGCCGTCGACGCGATCTCGACCGACCATCCGTTCAACACGAACGTCCGGCGCGCCCGGCCCGACCTCGTTCCCGAGGTCGAGAAGAAAATCGGCATGTCGATGGACGAAGCGTTCCCCTGGCCGAAGGCCTACCAGGCCACGCACACGTACCTCTTTCCGAAAGGCGTCTTTCACGTCGAAAACGTCGGCGGGATGATCGACGAAGTGCTCGATATGCGCGTGTGGTTCGGCGCGTTTCCGTTCCGATTCAAGGGCGGCGAGGCGGCGTTCTGCCGCTGCTTCGCGTTCGTCGAGAAGTGACGGGGGCGCCCGCGGGTCCGCTCGACGGTCTCGTCGTCTGCGATCTGACGCGCGCGCTCGCCGGTCCGTACTGCACGATGATGCTGGCCGACCTCGGCGCGCGCGTCATCAAGGTCGAGACCCCGGACGGCGGGGACGACACGCGCGGCTGGGGCCCGCCGTTTCTTGACGGCGAGAGCGCCTATTTCATGAGCATCAACCGCAACAAAGAGAGCCTGACGCTCAATCTGAAGGACGAGCGGGGGCGGGAGGTCCTCTGGCGCCTTCTGGCCCGGGCCGACGTGGTCGTGGAGAACTTCCGACCGGGGACGATCGACCGGCTGGGCTTTGGGTACGATTCGGTCCATGCGCGGCTGCCGCGCGTCGTGTACTGTTCGATTTCGGGATTCGGCCAGACCGGGCCGTACTGCGAGCGGCCGGCCTACGATCTGATTGTTCAGGGCATGGGCGGACTGATGGCGATTACGGGAGAGCCGGACGGGAGTCCCATGCGCGTCGGCGTGGCGGTCGCGGACATCTGCGCCGGGATGTTCGCGGCCTACGGGGTGCTGGCCGCGCTGCGTGCACGCGACCGCGACGGACTCGGGCAGTGGGTGGATGCGGCGATGCTCGACGGCCAGGTCGCGTGGATGACCTACATGGCCGCGAACTACTTCGCGACCGGCGAGAACCCGCCTCGCGTCGGCTCAGCGCATACAAACTTGGTGCCGTACCAGCCGTTTGCGACCGAAGACGGGTTCGTGACGGTCACGGTCGGCAGCGAGGGGTTGTGGCAGCGCCTGTGCCGGGCCCTCGAGGTGCCGTGGGCGGACGACCCGCGCTTTGCGACGAACGCGGCCCGTGTGGAGCACCGGGCCGAACTGCTGGAAACGTTGGCCCCGGTCTTCCGCCACCGCACGACCGCCGAGTGGGTGGCGCGCCTCGGGGAGGCGGGCGTCCCGGCCGGCCCCATCTCGCGCATCAGCGAGGTGATGACGGACCCGCAGGTGCTGCACCGCGAGATGGTGGTCGAGGTCCGGCACCCGCGCGCCGGCCGCGTCCGCGTGAACGGGGTCCCGCTGAAATTTTCGGAGACACCGGGCGCCGTGCGCACGCCGCCGCCGGTGCTCGGCGAGCACACCGCGAAGATCCTCCGCGAATTGGGCTACTCCGACGCCGACGCGGACGCGCTGCGCCGGGCGGGGGCGGTCTAGATGTTTCCGCGACCGTCGCGCCAGGCCGCCCCTCCCGCGACGTGCCCGTCGTGCCGGCTCGAACATCCCGTGCAGGCCCTCGAGGAGCGGTTGTACGTGTGCGCCGGCTGCGGGCGGTACTTCGCGATGCCGTCGCCGGCGCGCATCCGCATGCTGGCCGATCCGCGGTCCTTCCACGAACTGGACCGCGGCCTCATCTCCGTCGATCCACTGCAGTTTATGGACCGCAAGCCGTACCGCGCGCGCCTCATCGAAGCCCGCCGGCAGACCGGACTGCGTGAGGCGGTGACCACCGGCCTCTGCCGCATCGGCGGCCGGCCGGTGGTGCTCGTCGTGTTCGACTTCGAATTCCTCGGCGGCACAATGGGCTCCGTAGTGGGCGAGAAAGTGGCGAACGCATTTCAGCATGCGACGCGCCGGCGGCTGCCGCTCGTCAGCGTCGCGGCGAGCGGCGGGGCCCGCATGCAGGAAGGGATGCTCTCCCTCATGCAGATGGCGAAAGTCGCATCCGCCGCGGCGCGCCACGATCGCGAAGGCCTCGCGTTCGTCTCCATCCTGACCGACCCTACTTTTGGCGGCGTCACGGCCAGTTTCGCCACGCTCGGCGACGTCATTCTGGCGGAGCCCGGCGCGCAGATCGGCTTTGTCGGTCCGCGTGTGATCGAGCAGACGACCGGCACGGCGCTCCCGCCGGACTCCCACCGCGCGGAGACGCTGTTCCGGCACGGGCTGCTCGACCTGATCGTGCCGCGGGAGCGGCTGCGCGCCACGGTGTCCTACCTGATCGGGCATCTCGCGCGGAAGCCCGTGTCCCGCTCCGGAAGCGTGCCGGCGCCGGCCGGCGTCCGGGGCCCCGGCCTCGCGGCGTGGGAAGAAGTTCAGCTGGCGCGGCACGTCGCGCGCCCCACGGCGCTCGATTACATCATCGGGGCCACCACCGACTTCGTCGAGCTGCACGGGGACCGGCAGGGAGGAGACGATCCCGCGGTCGTCGGCGGCCTGGCGGAGTTGGACGGCCACACGATTGTCGTGATCGGACAAGAGCGCGGGGGCACGCCGGAGGCCCAAGCGGAGCGGCATCGGGGCATGGCCGGCCCGGGCGGTTACCGCAAGGCGCTGCGGCTGGCGCGGCTCGCGGCGAAGTTTCACCTGCCCGTCGTCACGCTGGTCGACACGCCCGGGGCGGATCCGAGTTACGAGGCCGAGCAGCGGGGGATCGCGCTGGCACTCGCCGAGAGTTTGGCCGCGATGGCGGGCTTGCCGACGCCCATCGTGGCGGTGATCATCGGCGAGGGCGGAAGCGGCGGGGCGCTTGCGATGGCGCTCGGCGACCGGGTCCTGATGCTCGAGCACGCGATCTACTCGGTGATCTCGCCGGAAGGCGCCGCGGCGATCCTCTACCGCGACGTCGCGCAGGCCCAGGCGCTGTCGACGGCGCTGAAGATCACGGCCCGGGATCTCAAGCGTCTCGGCATCATCGACGAAATTGTGCCGGAGCCGGAGGGGGGCGCCCACCTCGATCACGCGGGCGCGGTCGCCGCCTTCACGGCGCACGTAACGGCGGCGCTGCGCGAACTGCGCCGCATCCCCATTTCACGGCTTCTGGAGCGCCGGTTCGCGAAGTACCGGCACATCGGCCGGACCGGTGTGTATTGGCGGGAGGTCGTGCGGGCGGAAATGCAGGATGTGCTCGACGCCCTGGGCCGGCGGTTCCCGCGGGGCGAAGGGCCATGGCGGCGCGTGCGCGGGGACGACGATCCGCCGCCGGCCTGAGCGCGGCGGTGCCGAGCCCGTTCTTTCAGGTCTGCCGTCTTCGGTTCGCGCCGCGCTGACTTCTAGGTCTCAGCCCGCCGGACGCAGCGGCGTCGAAGAGGCGGCCGGTCCACCGGCCGGCACCGGTGCGCGCCACATCGCCGTGGGGCCGCCTTGGAGCGCGCCGATGCCGACCACGAAGCCGGCCAGCATGTCGGCGCCGGAGGTCTCGCCGGTGGCCAGTACCGGCATGGCCGCGGCGGCGATTTGGTCCGCGTCGCCGGCGGCGAGGGCGGCGAGCAGGGGGTCCCAGCGCTCGCTGGCCTGGCCGTCGTAGGCCGCGCGCAGGTAGGCCGCGCTGATCTCGTGCGTGCGGGGCGCGGCGGTTTCCACCAGCAGGTGGGCAATCTCGTTCAGCGCCGGGTCGCCGCGCTGCGCGCGGACCAGCGCGAGCGCCAGCAGCACGCCGGCGATGAAATCGTCCCCCGCCGGGGTGAGGCCGGGGCCGAGGCCCGCGAGCGATGACGTCACGACCTTCAGCCGCCGCCGGTCGCGCTGCGCGAGCGACTCCGCGAGCCCTCCGATCAGCGCATGGCTGCGGGGGAAATGCGCCACCCGTTCGAGCGGATCCGGCAGGTCTTCGTCCTCGAGGTGCGGCAGGAGGCGGGCGAGGCTTTCGGCGGGCGCGCACTGCGAAATCTCGCGACACAACACCGCGAGACCGCGGTCGAGCAGCTCGCCGTCAGCCGCGAGAGCGGCGCGCGCTTTGGATTCCCAGACCGCCGCGCCGTTGAGTCCGATCATGATGCCGTCGCCGATGCCCAGGATCGCGCCCGTCGAGGCGAGGCTCGTGCCGAGCGCCAGGCCGTTGAAGAGTTGGGCGGGTTCGACGGGGATCACGAGGTTGAGCGGACCGTTGCCGAGCGGCTGGCGGACGATGGCATAGATTTCGTCGTCCTCATCGGTGACGTACACGCTCTGAGGATGGACCGCCATGACTTCACCGGTCCATCCTTCCTGACGGATGGCCCGCGCAACTTTGGTGCTCATCGAGAGTGCGGCGATCGTGTGATCCATGAGCGGTGAGTCCGCGTGCTTCCCTGTCCTCCACGTGGCTCAGACTATTTGGATTTCCGTGTTGTCGCAGCCCCCCGCGCCGCGCGGCCTGCCCGGCGCCCCGCTTGCGCGGGACTAGGCCGCGAGACGCGCCGCCGTCGCCGCGAGTGTACCGGAGTTCGCCGAGGGGCCTCCGCGCCCTGCTTTCCGCCCGCCGGCCGTCTAGGTGTCGATGTTAGCATGTCGGCCGCGGCCGCAACAGCCTTGACAATATTCTGGTAGCCGGTGCAGCGGCACAGGTTGCCGGCCAGTCCTTCGCGGATCTCACGCTCCGTCGGATGCGGATTGTCGCGAAGGAACGCGACGGCCGTCATCAGAAATCCCGGCGTGCAAAAGCCGCACTGCAACCCGTGGTATTCCCAAAAGGCCTGCTGAATAGGATGCAGGCGCGCGTTCTCACCGGTCCCGGCACCGTCCGCGAGCCCCTCGACGGTTCTCAGGTCCGTGCCCTCGGCCTGCACCGCGAAGAGCAGGCACGAGCGGACCGCCTCGCCGTCCATGAGGATCGTGCACGCCCCGCAGACCCCGTGCTCGCATCCGAGGTGCGTCCCGGTGAGCCCGCAATCTTCGCGGATGGTGTCCGCCAGCGTCTTGCGGGGTTCGACGCGCGCCTGATACGCGCGCCCGTTGACGGTCAGGGTGATTTCGCGCGGTTCCATCATGCCGCTTTCCCCCCTGGCGGCCGAAGGCTTCGGCCGCGGGACGGGGGTTTTGCGCCGCGCGACCGCCGTGGAACACCGGCGCGGCCGTACGCCTCGCGAAGCGCACGCACCGTGAGCACCCCCGCGACGTGCCGCCGGTAGTCCGCGGAGGCATGGATGTCGCCGTCCGGATTGATCGCCGCGCGCACCGCGTCGGCGGCCTGCCGCCACAACGGTTCCGCCGGACGCTGCCTCGCGAGCAGGCGCTCCGCCGCCTCCGCGCGGACGGGGGTCGGCCCCACGCCGGTGAGCCCGATGCGGGCATCGGCGATCACGCCGCCGCGCAGCACGAGCATCACGCCCACCCCGGCCAGCGCGAAGTCGCCGTGACGGCGGGCGATTTCCATCCACGACCAGCCGGCCGCCCGGGGCATGACGGGCACGCGGACTTCCGTCAGCAATTCACGAGCGTCGATCGCGGTCGTCAAGTAGGTGACGAACAAATCGGCGGCCCGGATGGTGCGTGAGGCCCGCGTGCTGCGGACGGTCACTTCCCCGCCGAGCGCCGCCAGGACCGCGGGGATCTCCGCGGCCGGGTCCGCGTGCGCAACGCTGCCGCCGACGGTCCCGCGGTTGCGGATCTGCGGATGTCCCACCCAGGTGAGTGCGTCCCGCAGCAGCGGGCATCGCGACGCGATGAGCGCCGACCGCTCGGCCGCGCGCTGGCGGACCATCGACCCGATGCGCAGCATGCCTTGTGCTTCGCGCAGGCCGGCGAGTCCCCGCGTGCGGTTGATGTCGACGATGACGCGGGGGCGCGCGAGCCGCATGTTCATGAGCGGGACGAGGCTCTGCCCTCCCGCGAGGACCTTCGCGTCGTCGCCGTGGGCGGCCAGCAGGTCGAGCGCTTCGTCGACCGCGCGGGGCGCGTGGTATTCGAACGCGGCCGGCTTCACCGGTCGCCGTTCCCCCGCGGGGACGAGGCTTGGCCCGAGGCGCTGCCGCCGGGCGCCGGCGCGGCGCCGAACTGCTGCTCCAGGCACTTGAAGAATTGCCCGATCAGCATCTTGCCCACGCCGCTCAACATGCGTTGGCCGACGCCGGCGATGAGGCCGCCGACCTGGATGTCGCCAGTCCACCGCAGCAGCGTGCCGCCGCCCTGCGCCTCGAGGTCGACCGTGCCGACGCCCTTCATGAACCCCGCGCCACCCGTGCCTTCGAGCACGATCTTGTAGTGTGTGGGCGCCTGCTTGTCGGTGATCGTGAGCGTCCCCGCGTAGGTGCCTTTCACGGCCGCGATGCCGATGGACAGGGTGGCCGCGTAGCTGTCGGGCCCCTTCGCCGTGAGCTCCTTAAGGCCCGGCGTGCACCGCCGCAGCACCTCCGGATCGTTGAGCGTCGTCCACACCGTTTCCACTGGCGCGGGGAGCGAGTTCGTGCCGTCCAGTTTCATGCCGACCTCCGTGCTTCCCTAATGAGATGATGCAACCGGCTCGGGTTGAGCGGCATCGCGGTGACGCGGACGCCGAGAGGCGACAGCGCATCGTCGATCGCCTGCGCGAGCACCGCGGGGACCGGAATGACGCCGGCCTCGCCGGCGCCCTTTACGCCGAGGGCGTTCAGCGGAGACGGCGTTTCGAGGTGATCGACCTCGATCGCCGGCAGATCGGCCGCCGTCGGCAGCAGGTAGTCCATGAATGTCGTGCTGAGGGGCTGCGCCTGCTCATCGTAGACCAGCTGTTCCCAGAACGCGCCGCCGAGGCCCTGCGCGACGCCGCCGTGGATCTGGCCTTCGAGGATCGTGGGGTTGATCACGCGGCCGCAGTCGTGCACGACGACGTAGCGAAGGACGCGGAGCTCGCCGCTTTCCGGGTCGACTTCCACGATGCAGGCGTGGACGCCGTTGGCGAACGTGCCCTGCGGCGGCGCGAAGTACCGGATCGCCTCCAGGCCGGGCCCGTCCCACGCCGCCGGCATCGCGAAGCGGAGCGGATTCGCCGCCAGCGCCACATCACCGAGCGGCACCGAACGCGCCGGGACGCCACGGACGAACGCGGCGCCGTTGGCGAGTTCGATCTCGCCCGCCGGCGCCTCGAGCATGCCGGCCGCCACGAGCTGCGCCTTCTCGCGCACCGCTTTGGCGGCGAGGGCCACCGCGTTGCCGGCCACCGTGGCCGCGCGGCTCGCAAATGTCCCCGTGCCCCAGCCGAACAACGCGGTGTCGCCGGTGTGCACCACGACGTCGTCCGGCGCCACCCCGAGCGGGTCGGCCACCAGCTGCGCGAACACCGTTGCGTGGCCTTGGCCCTGCGTGCCGACGCCCGTCGCCACCGCGACGCGGCCGGACGGTTCCACCGTGACGCGCGCGCCCTCGTACGGTCCGATGCCGGTGCCCTCGACATAGCACGCCACGCCGAGCCCGGCGTGGCGGCCTTCCGCCCGCAGCGCCCGCTGCCGCGCCGGCCATTCCGTGTAACCGATCATCTCCAGCGCGCGGTCGAGGCACGCGGGATAATTGCCGCTGTCGTACCGCAGCGGCGCCTGGTCTTGATAGATGAGGCCGACGTCGTAGGGAAAGGCATCCGGCGGGATGAGATTGCGGCGGCGGATCTCCACGCGGTCCACCCCGAGCTCGCGCGCCGCGCGGTCCAAGAGGCGCTCCATGACGAACACGCCGTGGGGCCGCCCCGCCCCGCGGTAGGGACTCACGCTGGTCTTGTTGGTGAACAGCGCCTGGAATTCGCAGTGATACGCGGGGAGACGGTACGGGCCCGGCAGGGTCGTGCTCGCCACGATCGGCACGATGAGGCCGTACGGGTTGTAGGCGCCGGCGTCGTACAGAAACACCGTCCTGACGGCGAGGATGCGGCCGTCCGCGTCGACCGCGATTTCGGCATCGTGGATCTGTTCGCGCTCCTGGTTCGTAGCGACGAAGTGTTCGCGCCGGTCCTCGATCCACTTCACCGGCCGTCCAAGCCGCATCGCGGCAAACGGGACGAGCACTTCCTCCGGGTAGAACATCATGACCTTGGGCCCGAATCCGCCGCCGACGTCCGGGGCGACGACCCGCACTGATTCTTGGAGAAGCCCGAACATCCGCGCGAGTCCGTTCCGGATGGGGATCGGGGCCTGCGTGCTGTCCCAGATGTCGAGCCTGCCCGTGCGTTCGTCCCAGACCGCGGCGACGCCGCGCGTCTCGATCGGCGAGGCCGTACCCCGGTCGAGCACGAGCCGCTCCGCGAAGCGGTGGGGCGCGGCGGCAAACGCGGCCTCGACGTTGCCGACGCGCTGCGTGTACCGTGCGCAGACGTTGGACGGCATGTCGTCGTGCACGCGCGGCGCCCCCGGTGCCGCGGCGGTCTCGAGCGTGGCGGCGGCCGGCCGGGCTTCGTAGTCCACGTCGATCAGGTCGAGGGCGTCTTCGGCGGCGTAGCGGCTCTCCGCGACGACGAAGGCGATCGCTTCGCCGGCGTACCGCACCGTCGTGGGCGCGAGCGCGTACTGCGTCTTATGGTGCGCGAGCGCCGGATGCGGGATTAGCTTCGGCAGCGGGCCGTTGAGGGACGCGGGGAGATCGGAGGCGGTGTACACGGCCAGCACGCCGGGCGCCTCCCGGGCCCGGCGCACGTTCACGCGGCGGAGGCGCGCGTGCGCGTGCGGACTGCGCAGCACCGCGGCGTGCGCGAGACCGGGCAGCCGCACGTCGTCGACGAACAGGCCGTGTCCGGTCAGCAGGCGGGGATCCTCATTGCGCGGGATGCGCGCGCCGAAATAGCGCGTGCTCATGCGGCGCTGCTCATAGGGCTGTCCCGTTTCGATGGCTCCGGAGGTGATTCCTATAGCAGCGCGAACTTGGCGGCGATGAATTCCGGCGACGCCGGCGCATCCCGCCGGCTAGTCCCGATACGGGTCGATGCCGGCCGAAGGTCCCGCCGGTCGAAAGTCCCGGGCCCGCGGGGCCACACGAAGCGATCGCGCGCCGAGCCGGCGGCGTCTCACTTCGTCTACCTCCTTCGCTGCGGCGACCGCACGTACTACGTCGGATACACCACCGATCCCGCGCGGCGGCTCGCCGCGCATCGCGCCGGCTACGGGGCCCGCTACACGCGCGGCCGCGGCCCGCTGCGCCTTGTCGCGCTGTGGCGGTGTCCGACGATCGCCGCCGCGTACCGGCTCGAGTTGCGGCTGAAGCGGCTGCCGCGCAAGATCAAGCATCGTCTCGCCGCGGGCGATACGATGCCGGCGTTCCTCGCCGCCGCATACCCCCGCGTGGTGGCCGCCCGGGTGAGGAGGACGTGATGAGCTACTTCGCGGTGTTCCGCGAACCCGGACCGGCGTGGGACCGCGCGCGGCCGATGCGCAGACAGGACGGCTGGGCGGCGCACGCGGGATTCATGGACGCGCTGGCCGCGGAAGGCTTCGTCGTTCTCGGCGGGCCGCTCGGCGCGGGGGAAACGAAATTTTTGATCGTCGTGAACGCGGCCGATGAAGGCGCCGTCCGGGCCCGCCTGGCCGAGGACCCCTGGGAGCCGTCGCGCTGGCTCCGCACCGTCGCGATCGAGCGGTGGGAAATTCTGCTCCGCCACGCGTCCGGGTGAGACGGCGCTCCGAGCGGCGGCGGCCGGCGTCCCGTGCCGCCGCGCGCCCGACGGCCCCGGGACTCGGGGACGTGCTGGTCGCGGTGTGGCGTCAGATCTTCGCCCACGGCGTCGCGGACGTCACCGTAGGACGGCGCCGTTTTCCCGCGGGATTCACAAAGACACAGCACCTGCGGACGGTGGAGATCCCGTACGGCTGCTACCGTCTCTTCGGCGTTGAACAAAATCCTCGGACGTCGTCGCGGTGGGCCAAGTTGGCCCGCCAGGGCAAGCGCGTCATGCAGTTCAGCCATCGCGGCCGCTACGTCGCGAACGTCTGCGAGGGGGAACTCTACCGGTACCCCGCGTGGCGGGCCATGAAGCTGCCGGACTAATCCCTGAAAGGAGCGTCGTGATGGAGCGCGAGCGCCGGCCTCATTCGCGCGATTGAGCCGGCCGGCGACCTCGTCGCACGAATGGTGCGGGACGCCGCACACATCGTCGGCGCGGTCCGGCACGCGTTCCGTCCCAGTAGGGAGGGCGCACTTCATGCCCGGGGCAGCCGGCGCAAAGCGGACCGCACCATCGGAGTCGTAACGATGCCGGCTGCGATCTCACGGCCGTTGAGCGTGACCACAGGGATCCGGTAGCGGTACCGCGCGAACAGTTGCGAATTCCCGGTGATGTCCACGTGTTCGATGCGATATTCAAACTCCGCGCGCAGACGCTCCAGAATCGCGGTCGCTTTGTCGCACAGCGAGCAATCCGGCTTGCCGTAGACGACCACCGTCGCGGGGACGGCGGGAGCCCCGTATGCCATGCCCGCGTCGCCGCGCTCAGCCCCGTTCGAGTTGCGCGCGGGGCCAGTGCGCCAGGTCCGCCCCAGCCTCATACGCGGTCTGGCAAAAATCGAGCAGTGTGAGACGCGGCGACGGCGACGCGCGGACCTCATCGTACTTTAAGAACCAGCCCCCGAAGTCCGGCGCGTACGCCGCGGTCTTCGGCTGAACGGCGGCCCGCTCGAGGCCCGGCGGGGCCGGCGCGATGTACGAGAAGAACGCCGGCTCCGGTGACGACGGATCGCCGGGCCAGAATCCGACGCTGCTCGTCTCGTGGGAATACGCTTCGCGGCTCATGCGGTCGGCCCCACGGCGGGGCGGCGCCGGCCGGCCGGAAAAGCGGGATACCGCCAGATCGAACCCGCCCCAAAAGAAGTGCACCGGGCTGCACTTGCCGATGAACCGCGCGCGGAACTCCTGGAGCACGGCGGCGACGATGGCCAACACGCGCCAAAACCGCGCCGCGGCCTCGCCGTCGTAGGATGCGTGCACGGTGTCGTGGTCGAACTGGATCGGGTCCGCCAACTCCTGCGGCTTCGTGAAGATCGGTACCTCGATGCCCACGTCGCGCAGCCTCGCGAGATACTCCGCGTAGAAGTCGGCGACCGTGCGGGGGTAGAGGTCCACGCCGGCCTCCCGGCCCGTGAGCGTCCGGAGCCTGAGCCGGTGAGCGACGAAGTCGAACTCCGCGTCGAACATCTCCGCGCCGCAGGGCATGAGCGACGTGCCGAGACCGCGCGCGGTGACGTACAACGTCACATTCCACCAGTGGTTGACGCGTGGGGTCAAGGCGAGGCGGGTCTTTCCGACGATCTGCGTCCACAGGTGGAGCGTCTCGCGGGTGTCCCGCCAGGCCGGGTAGGGGAGTGCCGGCCACTGCCCGCCAGTTTCCGGCGCGCCGGGTTCTCGCATCGGCTCCATGCACGAGAAGTTCCGCGCGAGCACGGGCAAAAGCCTCCCGGGGGACGATCCTCGGCCCGCGGCACGTTATGCTATGATGAGCCGGTAATTTAAGCGCTCCGGCGCGGTACAAACTGGCCAAGTCGTGGAGGGAACGCGTGGCGCAGGCGGTACAGTACCCTGAAGGATTCGGGGGCATCCCCCAAATCGTCGAGATTCTGGCCCGGCAGGGCTACATCGCCGACCGCGATCTGGCCACGTCGGTGCACCTGAGCGTGGTTCTGCGCAAGCCCCTCTTGATCGAGGGCGCGGCCGGTGTTGGCAAGACCGAGGTCGCCAAAGTGATGGCGCAGGCCATCGGCACGGACCTCATCCGCCTGCAGTGTTACGAGGGCCTCGACGTCCACACGGCCCTGTACGAATGGAACTACCAGCGCCAGATGCTTCGGATCAAGCTCGAGGAGTCGACGGGCCGGCCGGTCGAGGAAAAGGAGTCGCTCATCTTCAGCGAGCCCTTTCTGCTGAAGCGGCCGCTCCTCCAGGCGATCACCGCGGAGCGGGCGCCGGTCCTGCTGATCGATGAGGTCGACCGCGCCGACGAAGAATTCGAAGCCTTTCTGCTCGAGGTGTTGTCCGACTTTCAGGTGAGCATCCCCGAGATCGGGACGATCCGCGCCCGCCACGTGCCGTACGTCGTCCTGACCAGCAACCGGACCCGCGAGCTGAGCGACGCGTTGCGGCGGCGATGCCTCTACTTGTGGATGGAGTACCCGGCCTTCGACAAGGAACTGCGCATCGTGCACACGCGGGTGCCCGGCATCGACGACCGGCTGGCGCGGCAGATCTGCGGCTTCATGCAGCTGGTCCGCCACACGCCGCTCGACAAGGTGCCGGGCGTCGCGGAGACGCTCGACTGGAGCGCGGCCCTCATGGCGCTCCACCGCGATCATCTCGACCCTCAGGCGATCACGGAGACCCTCGGCTGCCTGTGCAAGGATCAGGAGGACCTCGTCCGCGTGCGGACGCAGTTCCTGCGGCCGATCCTCGACGCGGTGGAGTCGGTGGAGGCGAGCGGCGATGGATGGACGCCCGAGCGAACCGCCTCGCTCGCAGCCCAACTTCCCCAGCGCTGATCCCAGGCCGTCCGCGGCGCTGACGCGCTGGACGCGCCCGGGCAGCCTTGCCGCGAACCTGACGTTGTTCGGCCGCCGTCTCCGCGGCCGCGGTCTGCTCGTGGGGCCCGCCGAGATCGGGCTCGCCCTCACGGCCCTCGAAACGATCGACGTCACGGACCGCGACGCCGTCCGCCTCGCGCTGCGCACCGTGCTCTGCTCGCGCGCGGAGGATCTGCCCGCGTTCGATGAAGAGTTCGAGCGGTTCTGGCAGGCCCCGGCGTTCGGGCCCGTGATGCCGGGAACGGACCAGGCCGAGTCCGAGTCCGAGACCGACATGGCCGGCGAGGCGCCGGAAGGCCGGCGCGCCGAACTCACCGTCACCGACTGGGCCGAGGAAGGGACACCGTCCGACGACGAGCGGTCCGTGCCGGCGTACAGTCCGGCCGAGGTGCGCGCCGCCAAAGACTTCAGCGCGTTCGCGGCGGACGACCTCGAGGAGATCACCGAACTCATCATGCGGATCGCACGCCGCATCGCGATGCGGCTCTCGCGGCGCATGCGCGCGGCGCGGCGCGGCGAGCGGGTCGACCTCCGGCGGACGATGCGGCGCAGCCTGCAGTACGGCGGCGATCCGGCCGCGCTCGTGTGGCGGCGGCGCAAGATCCGCAAAGTCCGGATCGTCCTGCTCTGCGACGTCAGCGGCTCGATGGACGTCTACAGCCGGTTCCTCGTGCAGTTCGTCTACGCCCTGCAGGGCGTCGTCGGCCGCGTGGAATCGTTCCTCTTCAGCACGTCGCTCACGCGCGTGACCGACGCGCTCGCCCACCGCGACATCCGGCACGCGCTCGCGGAGGCGTCCCGGTATGTCCCGGATTGGTCGGGCGGCACGAAGATCGGCGCGTCGCTGCGCACCTTCAACGAACAGTACGGCTCGCTCGTGGACGGCCGCACGATCGTCGTGATCGCGAGCGACGGCTGGGACACCGGCGATCTCGACGTGCTCGTCTCCGCCATGCGCGTGCTGCGGGCGCGGGCCGGCCGCGTGATCTGGCTCAATCCGCTCCTCGGCAGTCCCGGATACGAGCCGGTCACGCAGGGGATGGCCGCGGCGCTGCCGTTCGTGGACGTCTTTGCCTCCGCCCACAACCTCGCGAGTCTGCGGGTGCTCGAGCGGCACCTGCGCCGGCCGCGCGGTGCGCGCGGCCGGATCTTGGCGGCGCGGCGGCGGGCGGTGCGCATACGGCCCGCGGGGGGGACGGCATGAGAGAATTGCGCGACATTCTGGATGCGCTGGCCGAGGCGGAGGCCCGCGGCGAACCTGCGGCACTCGGGACCGTCATCCGGGTGCGCGGCTCGACCTACCGGCGCGAGGGGGCGCGGCTGCTCATTCGCGCGGACGGCCGCACGGTCGGCTCCGTCAGCGGCGGGTGTCTCGAAGGGGACATCGCCGAGATCGCGCGCGACGTGCTGGCAAGCGGACGGGCGCGTCTCGCGCAGTACGATCTGACGTCGGACGACGACGCGGTCTGGGGACTCGGATTGGGCTGCAACGGCGCGATCGACGTGTTGATTGAGCCGGTGGCGGGTGACCTGCCCGCGCGGCTCCGCCGCGCCATCGACGAGCGGCGGACGCTGGTGCTCGCCACGCTGGTCTCGGGCCCCGAGGAGCTGCGGCCCGGCGCGCGGATCTACCTCACGGAAGACGGCGCCCCGGAGGGCTCGCTCGGCGATCCGGCGCTCGACGCACTGGCGGTGGCCGCATCACGTGCGCAGTTCGACGCGGGGCGCTCGGCCCTCATCGCGCTCGAGGGACCCGGAGGGGCCGCGGAGGTGTTCGTGGAGGTCCTGGCCCCGCCGCTGCCGTTGCTCGTGTGCGGCGCCGGGCACGACGTCATCCCCCTCGTCCGGCTGGCCCACGAACTCGGCTGGTGGGTGATGGTGGCGGACAGCCGTCCGGCTTACGCCACGCGCGAACGCTTCCCCGGCGCGGACGAAGTGGTGCTGGCGGACGACGCGGACGTGCCCCGGAAAGTGCGGATCGACCGCCGGACGTTTGTCGTCGTGATGACGCACAATTTTCTCCACGACCGCACCCTGCTGCGCGGCCTGCTCGCCACGCCCGCCCGGTACATCGGTTTGCTGGGGCCGCGGGCGCGGACAGACCGCCTGCTCGCCGACCTCGAGCGCGATGGGCTGGCGGTGGACGAGGCGCAGCGCGCGCGGCTCTGGGCACCCGTCGGGGTCGACCTGGGCGCGGAGTCCCCGGAAGAGATCGCCCTCAGCATCCTCGCGGAAATCCTGGCCCTCCATAACGGCCGGCGCGCCGCCTCCCTCCGGGAGCGCGGCGGCCCCATTCACGCGCGGGCGTAATGTGATCGCGGCGCTCGTGCTCGCCGCCGGGCGCGCCACGCGCATGGGCGAGCCGAAGGCCCTCGTCTCCTTGGGCGACCGGACGATGCTCGCGCACGTGGTCGGCACGGCCCAGCGTTCCGCATGCGACGCCGTCGTCGTGGTCGTCGGGTCGCACGCCGACGCGGTCGGGCGCGAGGCCGAATCGCTCGGCGCACGCGTAGTCGTGAACCCGCGGTACCTGGAAGGGATGGCGACCTCGCTCGCGGCCGGCGTCACGGCGCTCCCGCCGGACTGCGAGGCGGCCGTGATCCTCCTCGGCGATCAGCCCCGCGTCAGCGCCGCGGCCGTCGACCGGCTCATCGGCGCCTATCGCACCACGGGGAAATCGATGGTCCTGTCGCGCTACGGGAACGTCACGGGAGCGCCGGCCCTGATCGCGCGTCCGCTCTTCGCGGACGTGCGGGCTCTGAGCGGCGACATGGGCGCGCGGGGGCTGGCGGCGCGTCATCCCGACGATGTGGCCGAAGTAGCGCTGACGCTCGACGAGGCGTGGGACGTGGACACGCCGGATGATCTCGCCCGGCTCAGGCGGGTGCTTGATGCCGGCCGGCCCGAGCGCGCGTCGTGATCGCCCGCGGACGGGGGCCGTCGTGACCGTCCAACTCGGCATGTTCACCATGCCGTTCCATCATCCGAGCCGCGACTATGCCGCGGTCCTCGAGGAAGACCGCGAGGCCGTCGTGCTCGCGGACCGCCTCGGGTTCGCGGAAGTGTTCGTCGGAGAGCATTTCACCTCGTGGACGGAATGCATCAGCGACCCGCTCATGTTCCTGTCCAGCGTCGTCGAACAGGCGCCGCGCATCCGCTTCGGCACGGGCGTCCTCAACCTGCCGCAGGCGCACCCGCTCACCGTCGCGGCCCGCGTCGCGCAGTTCGATCATCTCTGCGGCGGCCGATTCATCATGGGTATCGGTCCGGGCGGATTGGTGAGCGACATGGAGGCGTTTGGGGTAACGGACCCCGAGGCGCGCGGCCGCATGCTGGCAGAGGCCGTGGAGATGATCTTGGCCGTGTGGACGCGCGAGCCGCCCTACGAGCTGCGCGGGCAGACCTGGCGGATTTCGCTCCGCGAAGGTGTGTGGCCCGACTTCAAAGTCGGCTGGACGCCGCGGCCGCTGCAGCGGCCGCACCCGCCGATCGCGTTGTCGCTCGTCACGCCGAATTCGGCAAGCGCCCGGGTCGCCGGTGAACGCGGCTGGATTCCTATCTCGGGCAACTTCTTCAACCGGCGGTACCTGCGCGGCCACTGGGAACGCTACGCGGAAGGTTGCGAGGCGGCGGACCGGCGGCCCGACCCCGGCGTCTGGCGGGTCGCGCGTTGCGTGCTGGTGACGGAGACGGACGCGGAGGCCGATGCGTATCTCGCGGATCCGTCAAACGGGCTTGCGTACTACTACACCTTCTTCCGGCACAGTTTCAGCCTGGGGCGGAAGGCGTTGTTCATGGTCAAGCCCGATCCGGAGATCCCCGACGATGCGGTGACCGTGGATGCGATCAAGCGCGCGCAGGTGATCGCCGGCAGACCGGACCGCGTCCTGGATCAACTCGTCGCGCTGCGCGACGAAATCGGCCACTTTGGAACGCTGCTCATGACCGGGCACGACTGGGACGACCCGGCGCTGTGGCGGCGTTCGATGGAACTCCTGGCAACCGACGTGATGCCGCGCTTCCGCCGGCACGCCGCCGCCACCCTCAAGCCATCGACTTAGGGGGGCTTGCCCGGACTGATTTTGAGTTTTTGCCAGCGGGTGCAGCCGCCGGGAGGGCCTGGCTACCGCCGCCTACCGGCTACCACTCGTCGTCGCCGCCCGGCTCCCAGTCGTCGTCGCCTTCAACAATCTGGCTGCGGGGATCTTCGTC
This sequence comes from bacterium, assembly GCA_035307565.1. Classification (GTDB taxonomy): domain Bacteria; phylum Sysuimicrobiota; class Sysuimicrobiia; order Sysuimicrobiales; family Segetimicrobiaceae; genus DASSJF01. The sequence continues at coordinate 89,915 of DATGHZ010000006.1, forward strand.
CTCGGAGAGCCAGTCCATGTCCTCGTCGTCTTCGTGCTGGGCGGTTTTGATATCGTGCTCGCCCGCGGCTTTCGCGTCACGGTGGCCGGCGGCGGAGTCCTCCGGCAGTCCGCGGACGGCGAGCGGCTCCTGCGTCGTTTGGTCGTTGGGGTGAGACGCCCGCGGGGGCGTCTGCGTTGAGCCGCGCTTCGTGGTCTGCGTCGAAGCCGCGGTCTTGGAGGCGCGGGCGCTGGCCGTCTTGCGGCCGGTCCGGGTCGTCGACCGGGCCTGGCTTCGGGCCGTGGTCGTTCTGGCCCGTGCCGCACTCTTCCGCCCACGTGCCGCCTTACGGGTCATTCCTTCACCTCCGATCCGGAATCACGCCTACCTATTATAGCGCCGGAGTCAACGGCGGACCGTGAAGGGATCAGAGTCCAGCAGCGCGGCGATGCCGGCCGCGAGGCCGTCGAGCGCCGTCTCAAACTCAGACTCGGACAGCGTTGTCACAGGCGGGATGGTTTTCCACGCCTCCACGCCCGCGCGGTCGGGCTTCGGCGCGCCGATCTGCACGATCGGATGGCCGCCGGCGCCGAAGCCCTCCACGAGCACGACATCCGGCACACGCCCGCCGCCGGCGCCCGCCGCGCCTCGGATCAGCGATGCGAGTGGCATCTCACCGGGGACCCGCACCGCCGTCTCGGACGGACCCGCCAGGACGACCCGTTCCGCACCGGCGTCCATCATGCGCGCGCTGTCGCTGTCCGGCCGGTCGATTTGGAATCCGTGTGCCGCGTGCTTCACCGCGCCGACGCGGAGCCCGCGGCCCCTCAGGCGCTTGATGAGCCCGACGATCGCGGACGTCTTGCCGCTGCCTGATGCGCCGGCCACGCCGATCACAAGCGGACCGGGAACGGCGCGCGGAATCGTCAGCCGTTCCTGGGCTTCCGCACGATCGAGCCGCAGCACCGCCACCTGAGAGCCGGCGGGGAGGGACGGCGTTCCCGCGGGCAGCAGCACGAGCGCGTCGGCCGCGGTCAAGAGCGTGAGGCGGCCCGCCGCGCCGTCCGTCAAGAAGTGGACCATTCCCTCGCCGCCGGCATTCACGCATCCCCACAACGCGCGCAGGCGGTCTGTGGGCCGCGGCCACGCGTCCGCGAGCGTCCGCAGTTCGACGGGCCGGACGACGAGGTGCGCGCCCGCGAGCCGCCGCAACACGGGCCGCACGATGAGCTGAAAGGCGGCGAGGCAGGCGACCGGCGTGCCCGACAATCCAATGGCCCACGCGCGTCCCGCGCGCGCCGCGAAAAACGGCCCGCCGGGTTTCAAGTCGACCCGGCCGGCGTATCGCCGCGCGCCGAGATCGAGCCACGTGCGGTGCACCAGGTCATAGCGGCCCACCGACACGCCGCCCGTGGACAGCACGACGTCATAACGATCGCGCATCGCCGCGAAGGCGCGCGTCAACTGCGCGGGCCGATCCGGGACAATGCCGCGATAGTGGACCTCGCAGCCCGCGGCGGCGAGTTCTCCCGCGAGCGTCACGGCGTTGCTGTTGACGATGCACCCCGGAGGCGGGGGCGGGCCCGCGGCCTCCAGTTCCACGAGTTCGTTCCCGGTCGCGACCAGCGCCACGCGGGGGCGCCGGTGCACGCGAAGCGTGGCGATGCCGCACGCCGCGAGCGCGCCGCACGTGGCGGCCGGGACCGGCCGGCCCGGCGTGGTGAGGACGTCGCCCGGCCGGACTTCCTCGCCGGGCTCGGCGACGTGGCGGTGCCCCGGAACGCGGCGATCCAGGCGCACCGCCGTCCCGTCCACCCGAACCGCCTCGAGCGGCAGAACCCGGTCACCGAGGCGCGGCACCGGGGCGCCCGTGGTGATCGACCACGCCTCGCCGCGCGCCGGCCCGCGGCCGGGGGGTTCCCCCATGGCGGACGCGCCCGTGATCTCGAGCACAACCGGCCGGTCCTCCGTGGCGTCGGCCACGTCGGCCTCGTGGCACACGTAGCCATCCATCGCGGAGCGGCGTATGCGCGGAACCGCCACGGGCGCCCGGACGCACGCGGCCGCGATGCGGCCCGCCGCCTCCCAGACGGGCACCCGCTCCGGCGGAAGCGGCCGTACGACCGCCAGCAGCCGCTCGAGGACCCGCTCCACATCGGCGCCCGGCGCGCCGCGCGTCGTCATGCGCGGTACCTTCCACGCGGTGATATGCGAGCCTCTTCGCACCGTTCGCTCCGCGCTGGGGCGGCGCCGCCCGCAAAGAGGAACCGGCTTCCGGCCGTAAAATAGTACGGTCGAGGCCATTCGATGTGACGAGGCTGTGTTGACGGCTCGCGCCAGGGAGCGGTCCACGATCGGGTGCGCAGGGGCGTCGCCGCTTTTCGCGTCGATCCAATGTACGGTCGTCCCCCCGCGTGATTCGGTGTCTACCCCCGGTGAGCCGATGTCATCCGTGGAGGCGATATGATGGCCACGATTACCCGTCGTGGTTTGCTCCAGTTGGCCGGCGCCGGCGCGGGCACCGCGGCGGTCTCCGTGCTCGGGTTCGATCTCGCCGAGGCCGCGCAGGTGAAGCAGCAGCTCCACATCGCCGGCGCGCAGGAGTCCCACTCCGTCTGCCCCTACTGCGCCGTAGGCTGCTCGCTGATCGCGTATACGCGCAAGCGCGCCGACGGCGGCACGGACATCCTGCAAATCGAGGGCGATCCCGACAGCCCGGTCAACGAGGGGCGGCTCTGTCCCAAGGGCGCGAGCGCGATGTCGCTGGCGACCTCCGCGCGCCGCGTCGAGCAGCCGCTCTACCGCGAGCCGAAGGCGACCGCCTGGAAGCCGGTCTCGTGGGACTTCATGCTCGACCGGGTCGCCCGTTTCATCAAGGATTCCCGCGACCGGACTTTCGTCACGACGGATACCAAGGGCAACAGCGTCAACCGCTGCGAGGGCATTGCCTTCGCCGGCGGCGCCGCCTTCAGCAGCGAGGAGGGCTACTTCTGCACCAAGGTGATGCGCGGGCTGGGGGTGGTGCACTTAGAGCAGCAGGCCCGTGTCTGACACGGGCCCACGGTGGTCAGTCTGGCCGCCACGTTCGGAAGAGGAGCAATGACAAACCATTGGAGGGACATTAAGAACACCGACCTGATTCTGATCAACGGCGCGAACCCCGCGGAGGCCCATCCGGTCGGCTTCCAGTGGTTCGTGCGCGCGAAGCTCGACCCGAAACGCGGCCCCGGCAAGGGCGGCGGTGCCAAGATCATCCACGTCGACCCGCGGTTCACGCGCACGTCCGCGCTCGCGGATACGTACCTGCGCATCCGCACCGGCACCGATGTCGCGTATTTCGGCGGCCTCATCAACTACGTGCTCCAGAACAGCCTCCACCATGCCGAGTACGTGCAGCACTATACGAACGCCTCATGGGTCGTCAAAGACGGCTACGGATTCAAGGACGGGCTGTTTTCAGGCTATGACCCGGCCAAGCGGACCTATGACACGGCGACGTGGGGCTACGAGGCCGATTCCGAGGGCTTCGCGAAGCGCGACATGACGCTGCAGGACCCGCGCTCGGTCTTTCAACTCCTGAAGGTGCACTACGCCCGCTACACGCCCGAGATGGTGTCGTCGATCACCGGCATCCCGAAGGATGAGTTCCTGAAGGTGGCGGCGCTGGTCGGCGAGATGGGCAAGCCCGAGAAGGTGATGACGATCGTCTACGCGGTCGGCCTGACCCATCACACCACCGGCGTGCAGTTGATCCGCTCGGCCGCGCTGCTGCAGCTGCTCCTCGGCAACATGGGACGGCCGGGCGGCGGCATGAACGCCGAGCGCGGACATGCCAACATTCAGGGCAACACGGACCACGCGATCTCGTGGGAGATCCTGCCGGGCTACCTCGCGATCCCGGCGCCCGGTGAGAAGAATCTCGCCGACTACGTCAAGGAGAAGGCGCCGAAGAAGTCCGATCCCAACTCCTGGAACTTCTTCGGGACGAACTATAAAAAGTTCATGGTCAGCCTGCTCAAGGCGTGGTACGGGGACGCGGCCACGAAAGACAACGAATTCGCGTTCGACTACATCCCCAAGCCGGCCGGGAACTCGTCGTGGATTTCGATCTACGACCACGCCCTGCAGGGCAAGATGGAAGGCATCATCCTCAACGGCATGACGGCCACCAGCATCGGCCCGGACTCGAACCAGGTGCTGCAGGCGCTGTCCAAGCTCAAGTGGCTGGTCGTCATGGATCCTCTGCCGACGACGAGTTCCGAGTTCTGGCACGGGCCGGGCATGACGGCCGCGGACATTGAGACCGAAGTCTTTATGATGCCGGCGACCCACTGGATCGAGAAGGACGGGTCCTTCGTCAACAGCGGGCGCTGGTCGCAGTGGAAGGACCAGGTGATTCCGCCCCAGGGTCAGGCGCGGCACGATCACTGGATCATGGCCGACCTGTTCAACCGCGTCAAGGCGCTCTACCAGAAGGAAGGCGGCAAGTTCCCCGATCCGATCATGCACCTGACGCTGGACTACAAGGATCCGGTCAAGCCGGAACTGGACGAAATTGCGCAGGAGATCAACGGCAAGGATCTCACGACGGGTAAGCGCCTCGCCACATTCGCCGCGCTCAAGGACGACGGCACCACGATCGCCGGCGATTGGATCTACACCGGCAGCTACCCCGAGAGCGGCAACCTCATGAAGCGTCGCGACGGGGTCGGGGACCCGAAGAAGAACGACCCCACGGGGTTGGGCTTCTATCCAAACTGGAGCTGGAGCTGGCCGCTCAACCGGCGGGTCATGTACAATCGCGCTTCGGCCGATCTGGAGGGCAAGCCGTGGGACCCCGAGCGTCCCGGCATCCAATGGAACGGGCAGCGGTGGGTCGGGGACGTGCCCGACTATCCGCCGACCATGAACCCCAAGGACCCGAAGGCGTGGCTGCCCTTTATCATGACCGGCGAGGGCACCGGCCGACTGTTCAGCAACACCCCGCTCGACGGGCCGTTCCCGGAGCACTACGAGCCGATCGAGTCGCCGGTCGACAACCCGCTGCATCCCGAGAACTCCGCTTCCCCGGCGGCGTTCCTGTACGACAAGGAGGCGGGCCGGCCCAATCGCTTCGGGACGGTGGCAGACTACCCGTACGTCGCGACGACGTACCGGCTCACCGAGCATGAGCACTACGTGACGCAGCACGTGGAGCACCTCGTCCAGTTGCAGCCGGAGGCGTTTGTCGAGATCCCGGACGGCCTGGCCAAGGAGAAGGGGATCAGGAACGGCGACATGGTCCGGGTGTCCTCGAAGCGCGGCAAGGTCGAAGCCCGTGCGATGGTCACGAAGCGCCTCGGTCCTCTCGATGTGGCAGGCAAGCGGGTGTGGCAGATCGGCATCCCGATACACTGGGGGTTTGTCGGCATCTCGGCGGACCAGTATCCCGAAAAATCCCAGCACTGGCTCGCCAACGTGCTCACGCCATTCGTCGGCGACGCGAGTGCGAGAACGCCGGAGTTCAAGGCGTTCTTGGTCAACTTGGAGCGCCTCGGATGACCGCTCAGGCTCTGCGCGCGGACGGCGCCGGGCGCGCGGTGCGACCGGCGCCCTGGGCGGTCCGGCGCGAGCGGGCGGAGGCCTTGCGCGAGCGCTACCCGTTCGCGCGCGAGCCGCTGGCCCTATATCGGGCCCTCGTGGACACGCAGGAAGCGGCCTGGGCCGCCGCGCGGCGGGATCCCCTGGGCGCAGCGGATCTGTGCGAGTACGGGGCGGCCCGTGTGTTGCCCGGGGTCATCGCGGCGACGATTGCCGCCGGCCCGCGTTCACTCGCGGACATTCTCCGCGCGCAATTCGCCGGCGCGTCCGCCGCCTCGGGCGTGCAGATGATCCGGCGCTGGCTCGACGGGGATGATCAACCGCCGGTCGAGCGGTACCTCGCGCGTGCCTCCGGCGGCCCGCTGCTGGAAGCGCTGGGCGAGCGCGCGGGTGAGGCGTCCGGCGGGGGCCGGACGTTCGAGGACGGCCGGGGCGCGCACTGCCCGGTGTGCGGGGGCCCGCCGCAGCTTACCGTCATCGCCGCGCCGGCCGAGTCGCTCGTGTCCGGCCTCCGGTCCCTCGTGTGTTCCCGCTGCGCCGCCGCTTGGCCGTATCCGCGGCTGACATGCGCGGCGTGCGGAGAGCAGGCCACGGCGAACCTCACCGTGTTGGCCGAAGAGGGAACGGACGAGCGTGCGCTGTCCGGCAGCACCGTCCGCGGACTGCGCGGCAGGCCGGAGACCCCCGGGACGCGCGCGGGGCCGCGCTTTCCCCACATGCGCATCGACGCCTGCACGACCTGTTCGCGCTACCTCGTCTCGATCGACCTTGGGCGCGACCCGCGGGCGGTACCGCTCGTCGACGAACTCGCGGCGATTCCACTCGATCTCCATGCCGTTGGATCCGGCTTCACCAAAGTCGTACCGAACCTGATGGGGGCGTGAGCCATGCCTGAAGCCGTCGGCTTTTTCACCGACTCCAGCGTATGCATCGGCTGCAAGGCGTGCGAAGTCGCCTGCAAGGAGTGGAACGGCTTGGCCGGCGACAAGCCGAAATTCATGGACAGCTACGACAACACCGGCGCCCTGAACGACCAGAACTGGCGCCATGTCCAGTTCATCGAGCGGCTGACCGACGAGCCGGTCCAAACCGGCAACGGCCACGCATGGCTCATGCTGTCCGACGTCTGCAAGCACTGCAAGCAGGCGAGTTGCATGGAGGTCTGTCCCACGGGCGCGATCGTCCGCACCGAATTCGACACCGTGTTCATCCAGCAGGACGTCTGCAACGGCTGCCGGGACTGCATTTCGGCCTGCCCGTTCGGCGTGATCGGCTACAGCGGCCAGACGGGCACCGTGCACAAGTGCACATTCTGCTACGACCGCCTCCAAAACGGGATGACGCCCGCCTGCGCGCAGGCCTGTCCCACGCAGTCGATCCAGTTCGGGCCGCTCTCGGAGATGCAGAAGCGCGCCGACGCGCGGCTCGCCGTCCTCCACGACCAGGGCCTCACGCAGGCGCAGCTGTACGGACGCGACGACAAAGTCTACGGTGGGCTCAACGCGTTCTTTCTCCTGATGGACAAGCCGGAGACGTACGGGCTGCCCAACCAGCAGAACGCGGTGCTGCCCCGCCGGAACAACCGCGGCGGATACCTCGGCATGCTGGCGACCGCGCTGGTGGGCGCCGTGGCGGCCGTCGTCGCCTTCCGCGACCGGCGCATGACCGAACTCGGTCGGGGGCGCAACGGCGGCGCGGCGAGGGGGAACGGATGATGGCCGAGCATTTCACCCATCCGCCGGAGTGGACGTGGTATATTCTCGGATACTTTTTCTTCGCCGGCCTGAGCGGCGGTCTCTACGCGCTCGGCACGGCGCTCCGGCTCTGGGGCCGGCCGCAGGACGAACTCACGGCGCGCGCCGCCTTTCTCTGGGCCTTCCCGATTCTGATCCTCTGCCCGATTCTGCTGACGGTCGACCTCGGGTCGCCGCTGCGTTTCTGGCACATGCTGGCCGCGACGACGCCGGGTGGCGGCGGCCTGATCTTCCACTATTGGAGCCCGATGTCCGTCGGCAGCTGGGCGCTGCTCGTCTACGGGTTCTTTGCGTTTGTGTCGTTCCTGGGCGCTCTGTCGCAACCGCGGTCGGTGACGCCCGCTCCGGCCGGCGCCGGCGCCCGCCTCTTTAACGTCGTCGGGGCCATCGTGGCCCTTTTCGTCGCTTCCTACACCGGCGTGCTGCTGAGCGTGTCGAATCAGCCGCTGTGGAGCGATACCTGGACGCTCGGCGGTCTCTTCATGGCCTCCGGATTGAGCGGCGCGGCGGCCCTTCTCGCCATCGTGGCCCGCCGCGACGCGGCCGCCGCCGGGACCGACGGCCGGCTGCATGTCGCCGACGGGTTTTTCGCCCTGATCGAGCTCGTGTGGATTCTGCTGCTATTCGCGACGCTGGCGGCGGCGGGCACACTCTCGCTGACCCTGCGCGCGCCGTGGTTTGTGCTGTGGATCATTGTCGCGATTGGCCTCATCCCGCCGCTCGCCGCCCTGTCCGGGCGCGGCCGGACGCGCGGCGCCCCGGCGCTGGCGGCGCTGCTCGTTCTGATCGGCGTGCTGGCCCTTCGGGCCGTGATCATCTTCAGCGCGCAGCAGGTCTAACGCCGCGCCCGCCCCGGTCCGCGTCGGCATCGTCGCCGACATTCACTGCGGTCCGGATTGGGATGCCCTGCCGGGCAGCCGCACGCCCCTATTGCTCGACGCGCTCGTTGCGGCAATGTGCGATCTGCGGCCGGCCTGCCTCGTCGACCTGGGCGATCGGATCAACAGCGTAGCGGCCGGCCAGGACGGCGTGCGGGAGCGCTACGTGCGCCGCCGGCTGGAAGAAGTCGGCGTCCTCGTGTATCACCTGCTCGGCAACACCGACGTCGAGCGCCTTGCCAAACACGACGCGCTCGCGGCCGTCAACAGGGCCTGGGCCGCCGAGGCCGTGGACCTCGGCCCCGCGCGGCTGATTCTCCTCGATACGGTGGACCCGGCGATCGACGGGACCGGCGGCGCGGTGAGCGCGGCGCAACTGCACTGGCTGCGCGCGGCGCTCGCCGAGCGCCCGCGGACGTCCCTCGTCTTCGGGCACCATCCGCTCGACGAACCTGCCCTGGAAGGTCACCGCTACTTTGCCGGACGCCCGGATCTGGCCGTGGTGCGGAACCGGGTCGAAGTGCGGGGCGCGCTCGAAGCCGCCGCGGGTGTCGCGGCGGTGTTTGCCGGTCATCTGCATTGGACCCGGGCGGCGGAGATTCGTGGGATCCCGTATGTGACGCTGGGGTCGCTTGTGGACACCGCCTACACGGGCGGAGAGCCCGCGGCCGCCTACGGGATGGTCACCGTCGCCGGCTGCGACGTCGAGGTGAGCGTGTGGGGCCGGGCGCCGGCCCACCTCGCCTGGCGGCGGTAGCTGCCGCTGGCGGGCCCCCGCGCCGGCCGCCCGTACCGGTGACCGTGCGCTACGTCCCCGCGGCGATACGCCAGGAGTAGGTCAGCGTCGCGCTCGCGCGCAGCATCGCGGACACCGAGCAGTACTTTTCCTGGCTCAATTGCACGGCACGCGCGGCCTGGTCCGGCTGCAAATCGTTGCCGCGGAAGATGTACTCGAGCCGGATTCTCGTGAACACCCGCGGATGTTCATCGGCCCGGTCCCCCGAGACGCGGATTTCCAACCCCTCGAGCGGTGCCCGCATCTTGCCGAGGATCGAGACGACATCCATGCCCGTGCAGCCGGCCAGCGCGAGGAGCACCGTTTCCATCGGAGACGGCCCCTGGCCGGTCCCGCCGTGCTCTGGACGGGCGTCGAGGGTGATCGTTCCGCCGGACTCCGCGACGCCGCCGAAGCGCATCCCGCCGTCCCACCGCAGCGTCGCTTCCATCCGTCGACTCCTTTCTCGCGGCTCGTCGTGCGTGTGTTCGATCGCGGGGCATGACTTCGACGCCGCCGCGCGCGGCCCCGCGCGCACCGGCGCGTCGACCAGGAATGCACCTCCGAACGGGTGAAGCAGAGGACCGCATCTGCCTGCCCCGGCAGGCCCTCGGAGGCGCGACGGGATGGACACGCACGTGGTCCGGGTGGAGAACCCGCAGGGCCTCAATGTGATCCTGGGTCAGGCGCATTTCATCAAAACGGCGGACGACCTCCATGAGGCCTTGGCCGGCGCCGTCCCGAACATCCGCTTCGGCCTTGCCTTTTGCGAGGCGAGCGGTCCGCGCCTGATCCGCACCAGCGGTACGGCTCCCGCGCTCATCGATCTCGCCGCCCGCAACGCCCGAACCCTTGGCTGCGGCCACCTGTTCGTGATTTTCCTCGAAGCGGCCTTTCCCATCAACGTGCTCGGGGCCATCCGTCAGGTACCGGAGGTGTGCCGGATTTTCTGCGCGACCGCGAATCCACTCGAGGTCGTCGTGGCGGAGACCGAGCAGGGGCGGGGCGTGCTGGGCGTGATCGACGGGCAGTCTCCGCTCGGTGTGGAAGGGCCGGAAGAGGTCCGGGCGCGGCGGGATCTCCTGCGAAAATTCGGCTACAAGCTGTGAGCTCCGACACGCCGCCCGGCTCCCGGGAGCCCTTCAAGCGCGAGGCGGCGCTGGCCGCCGTGGCGGCGGAGGTTCGCGACGGCATGGTGGTTGGGCTCGGGAGCGGCTCGACCGCCGCCTACGCGGTGCAGGAGATCGGCCGCCGAATCCGCGACAACCGCTGGCGCATTCACGGCGTGCCGACTTCCGAACGGACGGCCGCGCTCGCGCGTGAGGCCGGCATTCCGCTTGTCACGCTCGACGCCGTCCCCGACGTCGTGGTGGACGGCGCCGACCAGGTGGCGCCGTCGCTCGCACTCATCAAAGGCGGCGGCGGCGCGCACGCGCGCGAGAAGATTGTCGCGGCGGCGGCGCGGCGAACCGTCATCGTCGCCGATTTCTCGAAGGCGGTTGCGCAGTTGTCCGGCCCGGTGCCGCTCGAGGTACTGCCCTTTGCCGTGCCGTGGGTTATGCGTGCGATCCCGCAGCGCGTCCGGCATGCCGAAGGCCGTCTGCGTCTTCGGGACGGCCGCCCGTTTCCGACCGATAACGGCAACGTGGTCGTCGAACTGGTGTGCGGGGCCATCGGCGATCCGGCCGCCCTCGGCGCGACACTCGATGCGATTGCTGGGATCGTGGAGCACGGACTCTTTGTCGATATCACCGACGTCGTGTATGTTGCCGGACCCGAGGGTATAACAAAATTACAAAGAACTTAAGGCATGATGTTTAGCCGGTAGCCCACGCGGGAAAAATCGTCTCCGACGTTCCCCTGGACGGTGAAGCATGCCTATCGCAACGCTCGTACCGGTGACCTTCCGCTTTCCAGGACGCCTGATGCCGACCGCCCTCACGGTTTCGGTGATTGGGTCCTTCAATGGTTGGAATACCGCGGTGCATCGGATGCGGCGTACGGCCGACGGCGACTGGTCGGTGACGGTCTACCTCACACCCGGGCGCGCCGTCTATTGTTTCTCGGTGGACGGCGTGATGTGGCTCGACCCCACGGACGAGGGGCGGGTTCCCAACGGCTGGGGCTCGGAATATTCGGTGCGCCATGTGGCGGCCGAGGCGGTCATGGCGGCGCAACCGGCGTAGGCTCTCCAGCGTTCGCGGTTTTACCAACCGAACTCAAAAAAATGGCGGACCCGGCGCCCCGGAAGGGACGCCGGGTTGATTGTTGCCACGTCTCCGTTCGGGTCCGGCTTCAGCCGGTCCGGATCTGTCGCTTAGAACGCGAGCCAGTGGAGCAGGGGAACCGCCAGCAGCCCATACCCAAACGCTAGGAACGATCCGGCGATGAGGTGCTGTACTTCGTCCGTCACGTGAAGGACACGAAGTGTAATCACGGTCAGCGGTAGACCCCAGGCCAGCATGATCAGCGCGGCGACTCCTAACCGAATGAGCGGCATCCCGGTCTCCCCCCGAAGCCCAGCAGCGTGCTCCAAATAATACCACAAAATGGGGCCGCTGCGGCGGACGGACGCGCGCGCGGTCCCCCTGCGGCCATCGATGCACGCCGGCCGGCGTGACCGCCGCGACCGCCCGGATTGACGACGCGCGGGCCGGCCGATATCCTGGAACTGACCCTCCCCCACGGGGAGGGGACAAGAGCGAGGAGGGGAGCCGCCGTGACACGAATCGTACGCGGCGCCGATCCACGGACGAAGGGGCAGATCCTGGCGCGGCTGCGCAGCATCGAAGGACACTGGCGGGCCGTGGTGCGCATGGTCGACGAGGACCGGTACTGCGTGGACGTGATCAAGCAGATCCGGGCGGTGCAGAGCGCCGCGGACAAGGCCACGGCGTTGTTGCTCGAACGTCACCTCAACCACTGCGTAAGCGACGCCATCCGGTCCGGCACGCCGCGGCAGCGCGAGCGCGCGGTCGCGGAACTTCTCGAGGTCTTCGAGAACGGCCGGCGCCATCCGGTGACGACGGGAGGCGGCGCGGCGTCGTGAGCGCGCCCCCCGCGATGCCGGAGGCCACGATCGACCTCGCGGTCGATGGGATGACCTGTGCCTCGTGCGTCCGGCGGGTGGAAAAGTCGCTCTGCAAAGTCGAAGGCGTGACCGGCGCCGACGTTAACCTCGCGGCGGCGAAGGCCCGCGTCGTCTACGATCCCGCGGTCGCGAGCGCGGAGGACCTCCGGGCCGCGGTGGAACACGCGGGTTACACCGCCAGGCTTCCCACCCCGCCCGGCGCGCCCCGCACGGGGGACGTTCGCGCCGGCGAGCAGGCGCGTGCTTTGGATGCGCTGCGGCGCAAGTGGGTCACGAGCCTGGTACTGGGCGCAGGGATGATGGCTGTGATGTACCTTCCCGCGGCCCACGGGCACGGCATAACCGTGTGGAGCCTGGTCCTCTTGATCGCCGCGTCGGTCGTGCAATTTTGGGCCGGCGGTGTCTTCTACACCGCCGCGTGGGCGGCGGCCCGCCACGGCGCCGCCACCATGGACACCCTGATCGCGCTCGGCAGCGGCGCCGCGTACGCGTACAGCGCCTTTGTGACCTTGGCGCCCTCGCTCGCGCACCGGTGGGGATTCGCCGTTCAGCTGTACTACGAAACCGGCGCCATCATCATCGGCCTCATCCTCCTCGGCCGCTGGCTCGAACAGCGGGCGATGAGACGGATGGGGGCGGCCATTACCGCCCTCATGGGCCTGCGACCGAAAACCGCGCGCGTCGTCCGCGACGAAGTGGAAGAAGACATCCCGGTGGAGGCCGTGCGCGTGGGGGATCGGCTGCGTGTGCGCCCCGGCGAGGCGGTGCCCGTGGATGGGATCGTGGTCGACGGGGAGTCGGCCGTCGACGAGAGCATGCTGACGGGAGAAAGCGTGCCGCTTGACAAGGCGCCGGGAGATGTGGTGATCGGTGCGACCCTCAACAAGAGCGGTTCGTTCGTCTTCCGGGCGACGAAGGTGGGCGCGGAGACGACTCTCGCCCAGATCGTCCGCCTGGTCGAACAGGCGCAGGCGTCCCGCGCGCCGAGCCAGCGTCTCGCCGACGCGGTTGCCGCTGTCTTCGTGCCGGCCGTTCTCGCGATCGCTCTGCTCACGTTCACCGGCTGGCTGCTGTTCGGACCGGAGCCGCGCCTCGTCTTCGGCCTGACGACCGCGATCGCGGTGCTCATCATCGCCTGTCCCTGCGCGTTGGGGCTTGCCACCCCGACGGCCATCATGGTCGGCACCGGCCGGGCGGCCGAGCTCGGCATCCTGGTTCGGGGCGGAGAAGCGCTCGAGCAGGCCCGCCGGATCACGTCCATCGTCCTCGACAAGACCGGCACGCTGACGGGCGGCAAGCCGGAGGTCGTCGGTGTGGTCTCCGCCGGCGCCGTCGAAGGGACGGAGCTGCTGCGGCTTGCGGCGGCCGCGGAGCGCGGGTCGGAGCATCCCCTGGGCGAGGCCATCGTGGCCGAAGCGCGCGCCAGGCAGCTCGACATCCCGACCGCGGAGCATTTCCGGGCCCTCGCCGGCAAGGGCATCACGGCGCGCGTCGAGGGCCGCCGGCTCGCGGTCGGCAACCGGGCGCTCATGGAAGAGCTCGGCGCCGCCGCGGCGGACGGGCTCGCCGAGCGCGCCGCCGGCATGGCGCGCGCGGGCGCGACGCCGATGTTCGTCTCACTGGACGGCCGCGCCGCGGGCGTCATTGGTGTGGCGGACCGGATCAAGCCCGAGGCAAGGGAGACGGTGGCGCAACTGCGCGCGCTCGGGTTGGAGGTCTGGATGCTGACGGGGGATCATCAGCTCGCGGCCGACGCGATCGCGGCCGAGGCCGGCATCGACGCGGCGCGCGCGCTCGCGGGCGTGGCGCCCGATCAGAAGGCCGAGCAAGTCAAGGCACTCCAGCGGGCCGGCCGCGTCGTCGCCGTGGTCGGCGACGGCATCAACGACGCGCCGGCGCTCGCCCAGGCCGATCTCGGCATCGCCATCGGGACGGGCACCGACGTGGCGATGGCGGCGTCGGATATCACGCTCGTAGGCGGGGATCTGCGGCAGATCGTCGCCGCGATCGCCCTGTCGCGCAAGACGGCCGGCGTCATCAAACAGGGCCTGGTGTGGGCGTTTGCCTACAACGTCGTCCTCATTCCCGTGGCCATGGGGGCGCTCTATCCGCTCTTCCATGTTCTGCTGAGCCCTGTGCTGGCTGCCGGTGCGATGGCGATGAGCAGCGTGAGCGTGGTGACGAATGCGCTGCGGCTGCGCGGCTTCCGGCGTCCCGCGGATGCCGCCGAGATCCTCCATCCGCCGCTCCGGCGTGTCGTCGGTGAGTACGCGTATCTCGGCGGGATGGCGCTCGCGGCCGCGGCGGTTGGCGTCACGGCCGTCGTGCTGGCGGGACACTGAGCGGCGGCGGAAAGGGGAGCGGACGGTATGCGACACGTGGTGCTTCGGGTCCCGGATATCTCGTGCGAGCACTGTGAGCGGACGGTGACGCGCGCGCTCGGGCTGGTCGCGGGCGTGCATCGGGTCGACGTCGATATCCCGGCGAAGCAAGTCCGGGTCGCGTACGACGAAGCGTCCGTCGACGTGGGGCGGCTCGAGTCGATTTTGCGCGACGAGGACTATCCGGCCGCCTCGAGCGAACCCGGCGCCGCGCCGGAGGAGGGCACGGGCCCCGCGGGCGCCGCCGGTAAGTAACGCTTCCGGGCGTTGGGAACAATCAAGGCGTGGCGTATCTCCCACTCGAGAAGTACGGCGTGGTCGGCGATCTGCGGACGGCCGCGCTCGTCGGCGTCAACGGATCGATCGACTTCTTCTGCTTTCCGCGGTTCGACTCGCCGTCCGTCTTTCAAGCGCTCCTCGACGACGAGAAAGGCGGCCGGTTCGCGATCACGCCCCTCGTGGACGAGGCCAATTGCCGGCAGCTGTACCTGCCGGACTCCAACGTCCTGCTGACCCGTATCCTGGCCGACGCGGGCGTCGCCGAAATCTCCGATTTCATGCCCCTCGACACGGCCACGGGGACGCCGCAGATCGTCCGGCGCGTCAAGACGGTGCGGGGCGAGGTGCGGTACCGGGTTGTCTGCGCGCCGCGGTTCGACCACGCGCGGGCACGGCACCGTGCCGCGGCGACGGAGGACGGCGTCGTCTTCACCCCGGACGCCAGGCACCTGCCGGCCCTGCGGCTGCGGGGACAGGTGCCGCTCCGGGTGAAGAACGGCGACGCGGTGGCGGAGTTCACGCTGCGCGCGGGCGAGAGCGCCGCTTTCGTTCTCGCCGAGGCCCGCCACGTCCACGCCATCCCGGCGGACGTCCAGAGCTACGCTTCCCAATCGTTCAAAGACACGCTCAACTACTGGCGCCGCTGGATCGCGCGATCGAGCTACCGCGGGCGCTGGCGCGAGACGGTCAACCGGTCCGCCCTCGCGTTGAAGCTGCTGACGTCGCGCGAATACGGTTCCATCGTGGCCGCGCCGACGTTCGGCCTCCCGGAGGTCGTCGGCGGCGAGCGTAACTGGGACTACCGGTTTACCTGGGTCCGCGACGCCTCGTTTACCATTTACGCGTTGCTCCGCCTGGGGTACACTGAGGAGGCCGGCGAGTTCATGCGCTGGTTCGCGGACCGCGGCCGGGACGCGAATCCGGATGGTTCAGTGCAACCCGTCTACGGGATCGACGGGCAGCGCGTGTTGATCGAAGAGACGGTGCCCAACCTCGCGGGATACGCTCACACTGGTCCCGTCCGCATCGGAAACGATGCCTATCGCCAGGTGCAGCTCGACGTCTACGGCGAGCTCATGGACAGCGTCTACCTGTACGACAAGTACGGCGCCCTCATTTCTTCGGAACTGTGGGAAAATCTTGTTCGCCTGGTCGACTGGGTCTGCGACAATTGGCAGCGGCCGGACGACGGCATCTGGGAAGTTCGCGGCGGTGTCCAAGAATTCTGCTTGTCCCGCACAATGTGCTGGGTCGCCGTCGACCGCGCGATGCGGCTGGCCCGCAACCGTTCGTTTCCCGCGCCGATCGCGCGCTGGCACGCGGTACGGGACGAGATCTACCACAGCGTCTTTCGAGACTTTTGGAACACGGAGCGCCGCGCCTTCGTGCAGCACAAGGGCTCGTCGGCGATGGGTGCCGGGAACCTGCTCATGCCGCTGCTCCGGTTCATCAGCCCGGCCGATCCCCGGTGGCTTTCGACGCTCCGCGCGATCGAACACGACCTGGTCAGCGACTCGCTCGTATATCGCTACAAGACCGAGCAGGCCCCCGACGGCCTGGGGGGACAGGAAGGGACCTTCACCGTCTGCTCCTTCTGGTACGTCGAGGCGCTCGCGCGGGCGGGGGATGTCGAGCAGGCTCGGCTGCTGTTCGAGAAACTGGTCGGGTACGCTAGCGATTTAGGCCTGTACTCGGAGCAGCTGAGCCCCCGCGGCGAGCAGCTTGGAAACTTTCCACTCGGGCTCACCCACATCGGCCTGATCAGCGCGGCGTACGATCTGAACCGCCGGCTCGAGGCGGCGGGCCAGAGCGGCTAGGCGCCAGCCGCCGGCGCGGGCGGGACGAACCGTCCGTCGCCCGGGCGCCCGGCGACGCGCGGATGCTCCCAGACCGCCCGGCCGCGCACGAACGTGTGGGCCACGCGGCCCCGGACGTCCATTCCTTCGTACGGCGTCCACCCGGCGCCGCTGTGCAGCTCCGCGCCGCGGACCGTCCACGTCGCATCCGGATCGAGGACGGCGATGTCGGCGTCGGAGCCGGGCGCGAGGATGCCTTTGCGGGGAAACAGCCCGAAGTTCCGCGCGGGCCGCTCGGCCAGAAGGCGCGCAAGATCGAGAATCGAAATGCGCCCCGCCGCGACGCCGGCGTGGTGGAGCAGCGGCAGCAGTGTCTCCACGCCGGGGGCGCCGGAGGCGTTGGCGAAAATGTCCCCGCGATCGCTTTTCTGCGCCGCCGCCCACGGCGCGTGGTCGGACGTCACCTGATCGATCCGCCCCGTGGCGAGATACGTCCAGAGTCCCTGTACGTCCCTGCGCGAGCGCAACGGCGGATTGATCTTGGCCAACGGCCCCAGGCGCTCCATGGCCTGCTCGTCCAGGACGAGATATTGGATGCAGGTCTCGGCGGTCGCCCGCACACCCTCGGCGCGGTAGCGCTCCACGAGATCGAACGAGCGCGTCACGCTCGCATGCACGATGTGTACGTGCACGCCCGCGCACCGGGCGAGCTCGAGCACGCGGCCGACCGCTTCGGTCTCCGACACCGGGGGCCGGGTGCGGCCGTGGGCCGACGGGCCCGTGTCGCCGGCCGCGCGGGCGTGCGCGACGGCCCGGTCGACGATGTCCTGGTTCTCGCAGTGCACCGCGACCGGCCGGCCCGTGGCCGCGATGCGCCGGAAGGCCTCGAGCAGCTCCCCGTCCGGAATCTGCGGAAAGCGCACAGGGTGAGATTGGTACGTGGAGACCTTAAACGCGCACGCCCCCGCCCGCGCCAGCGGCTCGATCGCGTCGAGGCCGCCTTCCTTGCGAATCGTAGCGTACAGCGCCACGTCGCAGACGGCTTCCGCGGCGACCATCTCGAGTTTGCGCTCGAACGTGTCGGCGTCCGGCACGGCCGCGGGCATGTCGTAAGGCATGTCGGCGATGGTGGTGACGCCGCCGGCCACCGCGGCTTCGGTACAGCGCGTGATGCCCTCCGCGGGCTCGCTCCGGGTGTGGACGTGGGTATCGACCACGCCCGGCAGGACATACGACGCGCCGGCTTCCACGGTCCGGACCGCTGGGGGGAGGCCGGCTCCGGCCTCGCCGATCGCCGCGATGCGTTCGCCCCGCACGGCCACGTAGCCGTCCTCGAGCACGCGCTCGGGCAGCACGACGCGGCCGCGGACGACCAGATCGCAGCGTTCCGTTACCACCGGCCGGCGCGGGTCACCCGCGGAACGGCGTCACCGGGCCGCGACGCGGGCGAGATGGCCGCGCGCGACCAGATGCTCGACGATGCGGTCCAGCTGGCGGAGCGTGATCGGATCCGCGGCGGCGCCGGGATGCCGGACTGTGGCCGTACGGATCGCGCCGCGGCGGACGAGGATCTCCTTGCGCAGCGACACGCCGATCCCTGGCTGGAACTCGAACCGTGCGAGCGCGACGAAATCGTAAAACAGCGAGGCCGCCCCGGCCGCATCGCCGGCGCGGTGCAGACGGTAGAGCCGGACGAGCAGCTCCGGATACGCGAGGCCGCTCATGATGCCGACCGCGCCGCGTTCCAGCTCCTCGAGCGCGTAGACGCCGCCGAGCGCGCCGAAGATGCCGAACGTCTCGCCGGCGAGCGCGCGGATGCGTTCCATCTTGGGGCCGGTCGGCGCATCTTCGAGCTTCACGTACTCGACCTGCTCCACTTCCGCATAGAGCCGTGCCAGCAGCGGCGGCGCCATGAGCACACCGGTCGCGGGCGGATAATCCTGGATGATAATTGGGGTCGCGGCGGCCTTGGCAATGCGCTCGTAGTATCCGAACAGCGCGCCGTCGTTCTGGACGCGCGGCGGCGCCACGAGCAGGGCGTCCGCGCCGAGGGCCTCCGCCCGCCGGCACGCCTGGATGGCCGCGTCGGTGCCGCCCCCGCCCGCGCCGGCGACGAGCGTCTTGCCGGCCGGCAGCGCGCGGCGGAACGCCTCGACCACCTGGTCGCGCTCGGCGTCGGTGAGACGGTCCGCCTCCCCCATGACGCCGAGGATCGCGAGTCCGTCGACGCCGCATCGCAGCATGAACGCGGCCATCGTCTCAATGCTCTCGACGTCGATGCGGCCCTGTTCGTCGAACGGCGTGGGCGTGATCGGATAGATTCCGGCAAGCGTGGCATTCGACGCGCGCGTCATGGCGGTTCCTCCGGCGTCCGGGCGTTCCATCCCACTCGCGGCGGGCGGTGCGGCGCACGGATGCCTTCGTCGACCGCGGCCCGTCCCCTCCGGCCGCGCGCCGGGGGCGCGCACCACCGCGACACGGCTACGGCTGCTCGAACGAGGCGCCGAGCGACGCGGGAGGCGACGCCTGTAGCGCGCGCAGACCGCGCACGATTCGCCGCCGCGTGGCCGCCGGCAACCGATGCAGCCGCCGGTAAATCCAGTGCGAGTTTCCGAGCGCGACCAGCAGCAGCGCGAGAATCATCAGCGGGAAGGGCAGCACCGCGAAAATCTGGGTCGGCACGCGCGGCAGCAGGCCCTGGAGGACGGTCCCCAGGATCTGCAGCAAGACGAAGAAGTAGGCCCCGGCCGTCCCGCGGATCGGGTCCCAGTTGCCGAAGATCACGATTGCGAGCACGATCCACCCGGTCCCTTCAATGCCGTACGGACGGCTCCATCCGGGCTTGACCGCGAGCGAGAAGGCCGCGCCGCCGAGGCCGACCATCGCCCCGCCCACGAGTGTGTAGAGGTAGCGCACGCGCGTAACGTTGAGCCCGCGCGCGGCGGCGGCCGCCGGGTGCTCGCCGGCTCCCCGCAGCGCGAGCCCGGGAGCGGTTTTGAACAGGTACCACCAGACCGCGGCCGTCGCGGCAAGGCTTGCGTACACGAGGACGTCCTGGTCGAAGAAGACGGGCCCCACCGCGGGCCACCGCCGCAGGAACGGGATCGCGGCGTGGCCGACCTGCGGACCGGGCACGTGGGCGACCGGCGCGCCGAGGACATAGGCCAGGTTCTGGCACAGCAGGGCGAGGACGAACCCGGTGGCGACTTGGGGCTGGCGCAGCGTCAGGCTCGCCACCGCGACGACGAGGCCCGATGCCGCCCCCACGGCCGCGGCCGCCGCGAAGCCGGCGAAGAGGTTTTCGGTCGCCCGCGCCGCCGCGAAGGCCGCCATCGCGCTCAGGAGCAGGAGACCGTCCAGCGACAGGTTGATCACACCCGACTTCTCGGCGAGGGTCTCACCGAGGACCGCGAAGATGACCGGGGGGGAGGCGGCGACGACGGCGGCGGCGAGCGCGAGGGGGTCCACCGGCTACACACCCGCCGCCGGCATGCGCGCCTGCACGCCGCGCAGGAGGATCATGAAGAGCACCAGCAGGCCCTGGATCACCCCTCCCATCGCCGAGTCCAACTGCATCGCGAGCGGCAGCTGCAGGCTGCCCATCGAGATCGCCGCGAACGCCGCCGAGAGAAGCGCGCAGGCGAGCGGGCTCCCGCCCGCCAGCAGCACCACGAGGATCGCGAGATAGCCGTTGCCGCCCGAG
This sequence comes from bacterium, assembly GCA_035307565.1. Lineage (GTDB taxonomy): Bacteria > Sysuimicrobiota > Sysuimicrobiia > Sysuimicrobiales > Segetimicrobiaceae > DASSJF01. Next base: position 110,131 of record DATGHZ010000006.1, read on the forward strand.
ATCAGAGGGAAGAGCTGGTGCCGCGAGTAGGCGCCGGCGACCAGCGCGAACCCCGCGAGCCCGGCCAGCGCGCCGCACAGGGCAAACGCCCGCAGCATCTCCCGCGTGGTCGGGATGCCGCGGAGGTGCGCGGCGCGCAGGCTCCGGCCCATCGCGACCAGGTGGAGGCCGAAGTACGTCCCACGCAGAGCGGCACCCACGGCGACGACCGCCGCCAATCCGAGAAACACCTCCGCGGGCACCGCGACGGGCGGAACGGACGCCGCCGGCAGCCACAGCGCGGGCGCAAACGGCACGGTCCCGCTGGTCGATGCGATGCCGGGCCGCGCCCACGGGCCGAGCACGAGATACACGGTGAGGCTGCCGGCGATGAAGTTGAGGCCGAGCCCGCCGAAGATCTCATTCACGCGGCCGTACGCACGCAGCGTCCCCGCGAGAAGCGCCCACAACCCACCGCCGAGCGCGGCGGCCGCGGCGGCGGAGCCCAGGGCCAGCCACGGCGGCGCGGCGTGCTCCATGGCGCGAAGCGTTCCGGTCGCGAACACGGCTCCGAAGACGATCTGGCCCTCGATCCCGATGTTCCACAGCCCGGCCGTGAACGTGACCAGCAGTCCCGCCGAGGCGAGGAGCAGCGGTGCCCACGCCGCCAGGACGAACGTGGCCCGCTGCGGGGTTCCAACCGCGCCCACGGCGATCAACCCGTAGGCCCGGAGCGGCGACGCACCGAGGAGGTCGAGAATGACCGCGCCGGCGACGAGCGTCAGCCCAATCGCGGCGGCGCCGGACGCGGCGCGCCGCGGCAGGAGAGCTGGCCGGCGCACCGCGTGGTTCAGAAGCCTTTGCCCCCGATGAACTCGCCCAATTGTTCCACGGTTGTCTCCCGCGCATCGATCGGTCCGGCGACGCGGCCGCCGGAGAACACGAGGATGCGGTCGCTGCGGTCGAGCAGCTCATCGAGGTCGGAGGACGAAAACATCACCGCTGTGCCGTGCGCGCGCCGGTCGAGCAGCCGTCCCCAAATGTCTTCGGCCGACTCGAGATCGAGCCCGCGGGTGGGATGCTCCATCAACAGGACCGTGACCCGTTCGAGGAGCAGGGCGAGCAGGGCCCGCTGCTGGTTGCCGCCCGACAGTGCCCGGACGTCGGTGTCCGCCTCGCCCCGAATCCGGAACTCCTCGATGCGCGCGGAGGCCGTGCGGGCCGCGGCGCGCCGGTCGATGAATGAGGAGCGGCGGCGCCCGGCGATCGCCACGTGTTCCGCGAGTGTGAGCCCCGGAATCAGTCCTTCGCCAAGGCGGCCGGCGGGGACGTAGGCCACTCCCGCGCGGAGAAACTCCCGGTACGGACGGCCGGTCATGTCGCGTCCCAAGATGCGGATGCGCCCTTCAACGGGCGGAGTGAGACCCGCGCACGCGAGCAGCAGCAGGGGCTGCCCGCTGCCTTCCAGCCCGGCGAGTCCGAGGACCTCGCCCGCGCGCAGCTGCAGCGAGATCGCGTCCACCGTGACCAGGAGGTCGCCCACCGAAAGGCCCGCGAGTTCGAGCACGGGCGGGCCGAGCGCGATCCGCGGCCGCGCCGCGCGCGGGACATCGCGGCCGAACATCAGGTGCACGAGTTCCCGGGCAGCGGCCGGCATGCCCGCTTCGCCCGCCACCTTCCCGCGCCGGAGGACCGTGACGCGGTCACAGAGCTCCCCGACCTCTTCCAATTTATGCGAGACGAAAAAGACTACATGGCCTTGGGCCGCCATCGCGCGGAGCGCCGCAAACAACTGCGCCCGCTGCGCCGCCGAGATGGCCGTCGTCGGCTCGTCGAGGATCAGCACGCGGACGCCGAGCCAGAGCAATCGGAGGATCTCGAGCTGTTGCCGCTCGCCCACGGTCAGGTGGTCGCAGCGCGCGTCGGGGTCGAGCGCGAACCCGAACCGGCGGGCGAGGGTTTGCAGCGCGCCGCGCGCGCCCGCGCGATCCAGGACGAGCCCGGCCGGCGCGCCGAGCAGAAAGTCGTCGAGCACGGTGAGGGAGGGGAAATCGAGCGGGTCTTGATGCACCATGCCGATGCGCGCGCGGACCGCCTCGGCCGGCGACCGCAGGCGCACCGGCACGCCGTCGAGACGGATCTCTCCGCTGTCCGGCGCATACACCCCGGAGAGGATCTTCATGAGCGTGCTCTTGCCCGCGCCGTTCTCGCCGAGCAGCCCGTGGATCGTGCCGCCGTCAGCGGACAGCGTGATGCCGTCGTTCGCGCGCACGGCGCCGAAGGATCTTCGAATGTCCTTCAGTTGGACGCGCATGCGCCCTCCGGCCCGTTGGGCCTCGTGCCAGCCGCCACGCCGGCTCTCGCGCCCACCCGGCGCCGTCGAGATTCCGGTGCGCGACGCCGCTTACTTGCTCGGGCCGGCCATCCCCTGTAGGAGTTGCGGCATGTACCAGACCTGAAGATCGGTCGCCGTCTGCCCGGGTTGGAGATAGAGCGAGCCGCTCTGGAGGCGAAGCGGGCCTTTCCACAACACGATGGAGCCTGCGCCGATCCCCGTGACGAGCGCGTCGAGATGGGCGCCGGCCGCGGCACCGAGGGCGGGTCCCTTTTCGAATCCCACCGCGGACGTGTCGGGGTTGTTGATGTTCGTCCAGTCCGGACCGTTCCAGTCCCAGTACTGTCTGTAGGTCCCGGCCCGCACCATCCGAATGGCCTTGGCGTACGCGGGACCCCAATTGAAGTACGGCACCCCGAGGCACACGCCCGGCGCTTCGGCGCAGGCGTTCTTGAAGTCGTACGGCACAGCCCAGACGCGTCTGCCCGCCTTCGCTAACTTGTTGGCCTCCACCAGCGCTTCCGTCGTATCGATCCCGGAGACTACCACGTCATAACCGCCGTTGTAGAAGTCGTCGGCGACCTTTGTCGGATCCAGGGTTTGCCCGGGGATGTTGAACCAGAAGCCGATCCAGGTCACTTTGAAGGCGAGCGCCGCCGCGTTCCGGTGCAGATACGTGGTCCAGCAGTACCGGGCGCCGAGATAGGCGGAATCGGCGAGCCGGCGCGTCTCGTCATTCGCGAGCGGGCCAAGGAACCCGATCTTGCCGGTCCGCGTGGTCACGGCCGCGGCGCAGCCGCCGAGCATCTTCATGTACTCCATCCGGCCCATGAAGTTGCTCTCGTTGGGCGGCGCTTTATAGTCGCGGCCGGCCTTCCACGCCTGGTCGCCGGACACGTTGATGATCGGCAACTGCGGGTGCATTCTTGCCGCTTCGAGGGTGCCGTCCTTGAAATCGTCCGACGTCGTGACGACGAGGCGCGCGCCCTTGGAGACGAGATCGTCGACGACCTGCGGCACGGTCACGCCGGGCTTGGCGGCCGGGTTGACGTTGTCCACGTACAGCATCGTGGCGCCGGGCACCTTGCGCTCCGCGTACTCCGCCCCGATGTAGTGCGCCTCGCTCCACCCATGATCGTTGCGCGGGCCGACGAGCACGATTCCGAACGTGAACCCGCCCGCACCGGCCGTCGCGGTCGTGCCCGCCGCGGACGCCAGCGTGACGATCAACGCGGTTCCGGCAATGACGCACACGAAGACCCTCAGCATGATCCGGCGGCAGCTCCTTTCCAAGACGACGGGATGCCGGTGAAAACGGAAGGCACTCACTGGGCTGTCTTACTTCCCGCCGCGGGCGGGTTTCCCTACCGGCGGCCTCGGAGTGACTCTCGCGCACCGCTGCGGCGGGTGAAAAAAGGTTGAGCCCGCGCCCTTGCGCTTCGATTGACAGGGCGCCGTGTGGGCCCTACCATGGCTAGTGGCGGGAGCGCCGCTGTACGCGGGGGCGTGGTGTAGCCTGGTTTAACACACCTGCCTGTCACGCAGGAGATCGCGGGTTCAAATCCCGTCGCTCCCGCCAACCCAAGCTTAGCAAGGATTTCCGACGATTCTGCGGGCCGACAGTAGTTCCATCTGCTTGCCTGTAGAATCCCCGCCACGTTCGAGCAGCCTCGCTGCGCTTTGACGCATTTCGCTGACGTGGGCTCGAGGGGTGAAAGCATGCGCCAGCGGAGGTAGGGCCCCGGATCTGGACCGATGAGGCCGGAAGCCGGCTTCGCTACTCTGCTCAAACAAGCGTACACTGAAGGTGCTTCCCCTTCCTTACGCCCACGACCATATGTCCCCGCACTTGGTCGGCTCCTCGAAGGAGAAGGTACCCGATCGCAACCAATGCGACCAGAGCAACTGTTCAGGAGGACGGCCATGGCGATCGACAATGAGCGGAACCGGGTTTTGGCTGCGTTACGGGATCACCCGGACCGCACGAACAGCGTCTTGCTGGGGGAGCATCTTGGTCTCGTGCGGGAGGTCGTGGAACGCCACCTTCTGTACTGCGCCGATTACGGGTTGGCGACGTGGAGGCGAGTTCGGAACGGATTGGGGCCCGCAGTGATCACGGAGCGCGGACGCGATTACTTGGTGCGTCAGGGTCAGTAGCGCTGAGCCGATCCAACGTATCGTGGTCACAGGTTCACATCGCCCTCGCCGAGGTGGATCTCAGCCTAATTCCGCCTGGCCGCTAAACTTCTTGCGCGTTGGATAGTCGCACGCCACTGACGAACCGATGTCGGTGCCGGCGTCACAAATCTCGTTGGGAACCTTCTGTCCTTACAGTCGTCTCGCACTTCGACACATCAGCGTCGTCGGTCTATGCTTGACGAGAGAGTTCCGCCGCCCTGGGCTGATACCGAGCGGGGGCAAGAAGTAGCCAGGCTCTTGCGTCGCTTAGACAGGATCGCCCGCAAGTTCCCGGACGTACTAAATAAGCGACAACGCCAGTGGATGCGTGAAATCCAGAAACACGCACAATTGAGGCGAGCGCCGACCAACAAGATGGTCGCAGCCCTGAAAGAGAAAATCGACAAGTTTGAAGCGTACCTTGCCAGTCCCAACAGACAGCAGAGCGCCAAACGCGGACGCCTTGTGGATGAAGCTGAGCATATCGCGCACACGCAAGACTTTGCGCGACGTCGCCGCCTGTATCTCTCTGGTGGGAAGAGAGCACCACTTCCGCCTGCGCAACCAAAGAAGTGGTGGCATCACCACCGCGGTTCGAACCCGCCGGGAGCGTCAAACTGATCACCTTTTACCGTGCCGGTGGGAAGCAACGGCAACGCCCAACGGCTCAGCAACGGCGTGAAGCCCCCCGCTAGGCGGTGCTGGCGCGCTGGGCTCGAGCGAAGCAGCATAAGGGTTCGAAGGGCTGAACGGTGAGAAGGGACCTCTCGTGTGTCAGCATCCGCCGAAGCGAGTCCTCAGAATCCCCTCTGAACCCACGCCTTGCGCGCAGGAGATGGGTCTTCTCTGCAAATCATTTCCCTGTCACGCGGGAGATCGCGGGTTCAAGTCCTCGAAACTCCGCAGCGCTTCCTCCATGGTGGCATAGGTCGGCACCACCTGCTCGACACTCACGATCTTGAGGATGCGCGTCATCATCTCCGACGGCGCCGCCAGCACAATCCGGCGCCCCGCGCGCTGAAATCGCTGGTGCGCGTCCAGCAACGTGTTGATGCCCGCGGAATCGATGTACTTCGGGCCGCGGAGATCCACGATGACGTTCGGCGTGGTTTCCGACGCCCGTCCAAGGTATCCGACGAATGCCGGGACGGCCGCGAGATCCAGTTCTCCGCTGACCGACAGGCGCACCGCCTTGCCCAGACGCTCGATGCTGCACACGAGGCCGTCGAGCGGGTAACGCGAGTCCTCGGCGCCGCCGGCCACCGGTTCCATGCGCAGCACTCGCGGGATCGGGCCGGCGCCGTGTCGCACATAGAACAGAGGTGGTGTCGCGAGCGTGAGGCACTGCGCCGGGAGATGCCGGCGCAGTGCCGGCAGATCCGCCCAGAGCCGGTTGCGGGTGAACCGCAGGTGGTGAAACTCGTACCAAACGGGGATAATCTTCCGCCACGCGTTCTTGGCGCGCTCCATGGTGCTGAGACTGTGCGGCATCGGCGGCGTCTCCCGGCGTGCTGCGCATCCTCTCCACGTGTTACATGTTCCCGCGCGTTGACTCCTCCTTGCCCCACGATTACCTAACCGCCAAGTCGAGCGGATCCTTCGGCCTCGCCGGCCCCGTACTGGCGGCCGTCGTCCTGCACGCGGCCATTCTGGTCGTGCCGCTCCTGCAGCCGGCGGCCTTCGGACCGTTCGGAATGCGCGCCCTCCACGACGATCAGATTTATTTCGACTACGGGTCGCGGGCACTCGCAGGGGCCGTGCCGTACCGTGATTATCTCGTCGAATATCCGCCGCTCGCGGTCGCGTTGTTCGCGCTCCCGCGCCTCGTGACAGACCGGTTCGGACCATACGTGCTGTGGTTCGCCGCGGAGATGCTGCTCTTTGACGCCCTGGCAGTGTACCTCGTGGCGAGGCGCACGGCCGCGCATCGGGGCCTCCCCACGGTCCCGGCCCGGCTTGCGTGGTACACCGCGTTTCTTGCCGCGCTGTATCCGCTGGCTGGGACCCGTTACGATTTGGCGCCCGCGGCCGTGGCGTTGGCCGGCACGACGGCCTGGTTTGGGAGCCGGCCGGTTCTGGGTGGGGTGCTGGCCGGCGCCGGTGCGCTGCTCAAGCTCTTCCCGGCCGTACTGGCGGTGCCGGCCGCGGCCGTGGAAGCCCGCTTCGGCCCACCCGCGCGCGGCCGCGGCTTGGCCGCGTTCGGGGTGGTGGTGGTGGCCGGCGGCGGGCTATGGACGATCACGGGTGGCGCGGCCTCGCTGGGATACCATCTCGGACGCGGCCTCCAGATCGAGACGGTGTGGGCAGGCGCATTGATGATGGCGGATCATTTCGTCGGTGCGGTTCCGGCGTGGCACGCCGGCCACAATTCTGTCGAACTCGTTGCGCCGGGCGCCGCCGTGCTCGCGAGTATCGGCATCCCGGTGCAACTGGCGATGCTCGGCGCCGTCGCGTGGCGCGCGCGGCAAGACGCCGTGCGCGAGCCCATACGCTGGGCGGCCGCCGCCATCCTCGCGTTCATCCTGCCCGGGAAAGTGCTGTCGCCTCAGTACCTGATCTGGCTCGTTCCGTTTATGCCGGTCCTCGAGGCGCCGGCGGGACGGTCGTCCCGCTGGGTCTTCCTGTTCGCGTGTACCGCGACGACGGCCGAGTATCTCGCCAGCCGCCGCCTCACGTCGTTCGAGTTGTGGGCGATTGCGCTGCTCAATTGCCGCAATGCCCTGCTCGTCGCGCTGTTTGTTCTCCTGGTTAAACGCGACCGTGGAGAGGGCCGGTCCGATCCTCGCCGTTCGCTAGGACCAGCGCCGCTCATCGACGAGGACGCGCTCGGCCGCGGGTAGTGTGCCGGGAGCGACGAATTCGACCAGCGCGCGGAGCCGCGTCGCATCGTGAACCGCCTCCCGCACCCGGGAGGCAAGCGGCTCGTCGGGGCGGTCGGCCTCCACGCGGGCGACCAGTTCGTCGAGATGGCCGTCGCGGCGCACGGCAAATTGGTATCGTCCGGCTTCGGGGAGCCGTCCCATCGCGGCGCGGAGCGCGGACGGATGTACGAACAGCCCGCGCACCTTTACCGCGTCGCCGACCCGCCCAAGGATACCGCGCAAACGGGGCGCGCCGCGGCCGCACGGGCATGGGCCTTCCGCGTAGACCGACAGGTCTCCGGTGGCGAGCCGCAGCAGCGGGTAGACCGGATCGAGAAGCGTGACCACAACCTCGCCGGGGTGGCCCGCCGGGACGGGCTCCCCCGTGTCGGGATCGAGGATTTCCACGATGCATCGGCCGGCGAGGTGCAGCCCGTCGGGCGGCGGACACTCGTAGGCGATCACGCCTACGTCGGCGGTCGCGTACCCTTGCTGGGTGCGCACGCCGCGTGACGTGAACCGCCGCCGCAGGGACTCCGGCAGCGGCTCGGCGGAGACGAACGCAACTTCGAACGCAAGCGAAAGCTTGAGTTCGTCCGCTTTCTCGAGCAACGCCCCGAGGAAACTCGGCGTCCCGATATACCCCGTGGCGCGCAGCTGGGCCGCGGCACGGCACTGGATTTCCGTGTTGCCGGTGCCGCCGGGGATCACCGCGGCGCCGAGCGCGAGGAGGCCGCCTTCCATGATCGAGCCGGCGGGGGTGAGGTGGTAGGAAAACGAGTTCAGGGCCACGTCGCCGGCACGGAAGCCGGCCGCGTGCAGCGCGGGCGCCGCGCCCCACGGATCCGGCCCCGATCCTTCCGGCTCGTAAATCGGCCCGGGGGACGCAAACAGCTTACGGATGCGTTCGCGCGAGCCCCAGCCCCCGAGCGGCGCCGCACCCGCCTGCGCCGCGGGCAGCGCGTCTTTCCGCAGCAGCGGGACACGACGTAGGGCGTCGAGCGTCGGCGGACCGCCGAGAAGGCCGGCGCGCTCCGCGGCCTGCCGCGCGGCGGGAGCGGACGTTTCGGCCAGCACCTGGCCGAGCCGGCGCAACTGCCGGGCCAGCTGGACATCGGGTGCGTCGGCTTCGTCCCGGGAGTAGAGAGAGTCCGCCCGCGTCAGGACAGCCACCGCTTCCGGCGGCGGTAGTGCTTCACCTCACGGTAGCTGCGCCGCCGGCCTTCGCCGGAAAGCCCGAGGTAGAATTCCTTGATGTCCTCGTTGGCGCGCAGGGCCGGTGCGGTTCCGTCGAGCGCGACCCGCCCGTTTTCGAGCACGTAGCCATACTGGACGATCTCGAGCGCGCGCGCGGCGTTCTGTTCCGCGAGCAGGATCGCGACGCGCTCCTCCCGGTTGAGCCGCGCGATGATATTGAAGATTTCCGCGACAAGAAGGGGCGCCAGCCCCATCGACGGCTCATCCAGCAGCATGAGGCGCGGGCGCGCCATCAGCGCGCGGCCGATCGCTAGCATCTGCTGCTCGCCGCCCGAGATGTACCCCGCCCGTACGCGGCGCCGTTCCGCCAGCCGCGGGAAGTAGTGGTACACGGCCTCGAGATCCCGGCGGACACCGGCCGGATCGCGCCGGACGTAGGCGCCGGTCAGCAGGTTCTCCTCCACGGTAAGATGCTCGAACGGCCGGCGTCCTTCCATGACCTGCACCACGCCGCGGCGCACGATGTCCGCCGGATCGCACGTATCGAGGCGGGCGCCCGCGAACTCGATCGTGCCGCGTGTGACCGCGCCGCGCTCGACGCGGACGAGGTTGGAGATCGCCTTGAGGGTCGTGCTCTTCCCTGCGCCGTTGGCCCCGAGGAGGGCGACGAGGCCCCCCTCGGGGACGGCGATGGAGACGCCCTTCAAGACCAGGATCACATGATCGTAGACGACCTCGATGTTGTTGACGTCGAGGAGCGGCGCGGCGGCCGTGCCGGGCGCCCCGGCGGTGCGGTCGGTGCTAATGTTTCTGCTGACGGTATTCCTCGGCGGACTTGGTGATCTGCGCGCGCACGAGGTCCGCGTACGGCTGCCACAGGCCCGGGATCCGCACCCACGCCGTGCCGTCCCACCGCTGGAAGTAGGCGCTCGACACGCCGCCGTGATCGTCGGGCGTCAATTGGACTGGCGGGATCAGGCCGGTCAATCCGAGTTCGCGCAGCCGCGCGTCGGAGAAGTTGAGATGCTCGAGGCCCCACCGCACCTTCGCTCCGGTGACGGGCAGGCCGAACTGCTTGACACCGTTGTGGACGGCTTCCGCGAAGACGGCCGCCTCGATGATGCCGCGGTTGTAGTACACGGTGCCGACGCGCGCCTCGTCGATGTTGCCCTTGCCGGCCTTATATACCGTCGCGAGGATTTGCTGAACGACCGGGAAGTTGCGTCCGACGCCCGTGAAGTTCGACGTCACGTAGCCCTTCGCCAAATCGGCCGCGGGCCGAACGTCTTCCTCGGAGCCGCACCACCAGACCCCCATGAACTTCTGGATGGGGAAGGCCACCTCACGCATCGCCGTAAACGGCACCGTGCAGGACTGTCCGAAGTTCCACTGGATCACATAATCCGCGCGAAACCGCCGCGCCATGTCGACCCACGAGGGTGTCTGCTCGAGTCCGGGCGCGGGCAGCGGAAAGTTGCGAAACTCGTAGCCGAACTGGGCCGAGAGCGCCTGGAACATAGGGATCGGCTCTCGCCCGTACGGGATGTCGAGGTGCAGGAGCGCGATCCGCTTACCCTTGAGGCTGTTTTCACCGCCGACCGCCGCCGCGATGTACCGGATGAAACTCGACGCCTGGCTCCAGTAGTTGCCGAGCACGGGGAAGATCCACGGGAACGTCTTGCCGTCCGTCGCGTCCGAGCGTCCGTAACCGACCGTGATCATGGGAATCTGATCCTTGATCGTCCGATCGACGAGCGCGTACGTAATGCCGGTGCTGGCGGGCCAGACCGCCACCATGTCCCTCTTCGTGCGCTCGTAGCACTCGACGCCGCGCGCGGTGTCGTAGGCGTCTTCGCACTCGCTGGCCTGGATGCGCAGGCCGTCGAGCCCTCCCCGGGCGTTGAGGAGCGCGAAGTAGTCTTCGCGCCCACCGGCGAAGCCGCTGCCACCCGCGGCGTACGCGCCTGTCCGGTAGATCGGCATGGGGACGGTCAGTACGCCGCCGGCCGCGGGGGCTCCCGGCGCGGGTCCCGATGCCGTGAGCAGGGCCAGCACGGCCGCGAGACTTGCCACGGCGGCCGCAGGGTTCCACAGGCGATGGGTCCTCATCGTATGCCCTCCTTGTGAGATGTCAGTACGGAAACGGCCACAACCGCAGATAATCCTTGATGGTCTTCCAAAGCCGGGCGAGTCCGAGCGGCTCTAGTACCAGAAACAGGACGATCGCAGCGCCGAAGATCACATCTTCCAGGCTCGATGCGAAGCGGGTGCCCGCCGCGGCGCCGCCGGCGCCGATCCGGTGCACGGTGACGCTCACCAGAATCGGCAGCAGCGTCACAAACCCGGCGCCGAGGAACGAGCCGAGGACGCTGCCCAGGCCGCCGATGATGATCATGCCGAGGATCCGCACCGAGCCGACGAGATCGAACTCTTCGATGTTGGCGGATCCGTACCAGCAGAACACCACCAGCGCGCCCGCCACGCCGGCGTAGAACGCGCTCACAACGAACGCTAGGACTTTGTACGGCAGCAGGCGGATGCCGATAATCTCCGCCGCGATGTCCCGGTCGCGGATCGCCATCCAGGCGCGGCCGATCCGGCTGCGCCCGAGGTTTAGGCCGAACACCGTGAGCAGGGCCACGACGGCCAGCGCAAGGTAGTACTGGCGCAGCGCCGTGTCCAGTACGAGCCCCCCGACACGGACGGTCGGGGTGTTGATCGTGGCGTAGACGCCGCCGCTGATCCACCGCACGTGCTGGATGGTCCACGTGATCAGGAACTGCGCGGCCAGGGTCGCCACGGCGAGATAGAAACCCTTGATCCGCAGCGACGGCGTGCCGGCGACCGCGCCGACCGCCGCGGCGACGGCCCCCGCGCCCAGCAGCGCGAGCGGCAGCGGCACCGCGTACCGGCCGTAGAGAATCACGCCCGCGTAGGCGCCCACCGCCATGAACCCCGACTGGCCCAGCGACAGCTGGCCGGCGTACCCGGTGAGGAAATTCAGGCCGAGCGCCGCCAGTGAGAAGACGAGAAACGGAATCAGGATGCCGCGCAGCCAGTACGTGCCGAAGAACGGCGGCAGCAGCACAGCAGCGGCCACCAAGAGGATCGCGCCGAGCCGGTCGGCCGGCAACGGAAACAGGACGGCATCCTGTGCGTACGAGGTCCGGTAGACGCCGCATTCGCGGTACAGCATGGTGGCGGGCCTAGACGCGCTCGATGATCGGCCGGCCGAACAACCCGTACGGCCGGACCATCAGAAATACGAGGGCCACCAGGTACGGGAAGATCTCCTGCACGCCCCCGCCGACGAGCGGGCCGATGAACCCTTCGGCCAGGCTTTCCGTCGCGCCGACGATCAGGCCGCCCACGATCGCTCCCGGAATGCTATCGATGCCGCCGATGATCAGTACCGGCAGCGCCTTGAACGCGATCAACGAGACGGCGAACCCGACGCCGATGCGATTGCCCCACAAGATGCCGGCTACGATGGCGACGAGGCCCGAGAGCATCCATGCCACGACCCACACGCGGCGGATGTCGATGCCGACCGACATCGCCGCCTCGTGGTCGTCGGCCACCGCGCGCAGGCCCAGTCCCAGGCGTGTGCGCTGGAAGAACCACACCAGGGCCGCGACGATGACCGCCACGGCGCCGGCGGCGAAGAGATCCACGCGGTTGATGAGAATCCCGGCAGCCTGGATCGGCTCCGGCGTGATGCCGAGCGAGAGCCGCTTCGGTTCCGTGCCCCAGAGCGCCTGGGCGATCCCACCGACGGCGAACGTCACGCCGAGGGTCGACATGGCGAGCGCGAGCGGCGGCCGGCCGGCCAGCGGCCGGAGGGCGAGCCGTTCGATCGCGATCGCGAGCACGCCCATCAACGCGACGACGAAGAGCAGGCCGAGCGGCCACCCGAGGCGCGGCACCACGCTGACCAGCGCGAGCGCCGCGAAGAAAGTCATGGCACCCTGCGCGAAATTGAAGACGTCCGAGGCCTTGTAAATGAGGACGAAGCCCAGGGCCACCATCGCGTACAGCACGCCCACCAGGAGCCCGCTCACGAAGAGCTCGAGGCCGTAGCTCAGATCCGGCGGCACTGCTAGGCGTCCGCGACGGCGGCGGCTGCCGCCGTCGCGGCGGGCGCCGCGGGTGCGCCCCCGGACTCCACGGCGCGGATCCGCAGGGCACGTGAGACCTGCGCTTCGCGGCCGTCTTCGTACCGAACCGTCGCGCGGACCTCGACGTCGGACGCCGCGGGATCGTAGAGGGCGGCGATGATCGGGGCGTACTTCTCGGCGATGAAATGCCGGCGTACTTTGCGCGTGCGGGTGATCTCTGCGTCGTCCGGGTCCAATTCCTTGTGCAGCACGACGAACCGCCGCACCCGGAGCGCCGGTGCCAGCAACGCGTTGACGCGGCGGACCTCGCCGGCGATGAGGTCGCCGATGCGGGGATTCTGGGCGAGATCGGTGTAGCCGGAATAGGGGACCTGCCGGCGCTGCGCCCAGTTGCCGACCACGTCGGGGTCGATGTTCAGCATGGCCGCGACGTAGGGCCGGGCGTGCCCGACCGCCACCGCTTCTTTAATGTAGGGACTGAACTTCAGTTTGTTCTCGATGTATTGCGGCGCAAAAACGGTACCGTCTTCGAGGTGCGACACGTCCTTGGCCCGGTCGAGGATGACGAGGTGGCCGTCCGGATCCAGGAGGCCCGCGTCGCCGGTCCGCAGCCACCCGTCGCTGAGGACCTCCGCGGTGGCGGCGGGATCCCGGAAGTATCCGGAAAAGAGGCCGGGGGAGGCGATCAGGACTTCGCCGCGCTCGTCGATGCGGAGCTGCACCCCCGGAATCGGAGGCCCGACCGTATCTGGCTTGACCTGCCCGGCCCGTTGTACGGTCGCCGGCGTGCTGCATTCGGTCATCCCGTAGAGCTGGGTGAGGTTCACGCCGATGCCGCGGAAGAACTCAAGCACCTCAGGCGCGATCGGCGCGCCGCCCGTGATCGCCACCCGGATGCGCCGCAGGCCGAGCTGGTCGCGCAGCGCCGCGAACACGAGCGGCTCGCCTATGGCGCAGCGCACGCGGTCGGCCGTCGCCGGGACGCCGTCTTGGAGCACCTCGCGGGCCGAGCGCATGGCCGCGGCGACGAGGTGCCGCGTGACGGTGCGCTTCAGCCAGTCGGCGTCTTCGATCTTGACCTGACACTGCGCCAGCAGGTTCTCCCAAATGCGCGGCGGCGCGAACACCACCGTTGGCCCGATTTCGCGGAAGTCGGCGCGGACCGTTTCCGCGCTCTCTGGGCAGTTGATCGCGGCCCCGCTCAGCAGGGCCACCACGACCGAGAAAAACGTGTCGCCGACCCACGCCATCGGCAGATAGGCCAGCATTTGATCGCCGGGTCCCACGGGCACGACCTGAAGGAAGCTGCGGCCCGTGGCGAGCAGTGCCCGGTGCGACAGCATCACACCCTTGGATGCGCCGGTGGTCCCCGACGTGTAACTGATGAGCGCGATGTCCTCGGGTCCGACGCCCGCGACGAGGGCGCGGAAGGCGGCAGGAGCGCCGCCGTTGGGTTCCCGCCCGGCGGCCTCTACGGCGTCGAGCCGCGCGAGGCCAGGTTCGGCGTAATGCCGGAGCCCCTTGGGGTCCTCGTAGAGCACGTGCTCGACCGCGGGCAGCTGCGCGCGGACTTCGAGGATCTTGTCGACCTGCTCTTGGTCCTCGGCGACGACGATCCGGGCGCCGGCATGCGCGATGGCGTATCGGAGCTCCCCAGCTGGGGCGTCCTGGTACACCGGTACGGGGATGCCCCCGAGCGCCTGCGCGGCGAGGAGGGACCAGTACAACTCCGGCCGGTTGTCGCCGATAATGGCGAGGCGGTCACCCCGGCCGAAGCCGAGGCGCGCGAACCCCAGCGCGAGCGCCCGCACGCGGTCGAGGGACTGCGCCCACGTGTAGGATTGCCAGATACCGTACGCCTTCTCGCGGATCGCGACACGGCCGCCTTCTGCCGCGGCATACGCCAGCAACTGCGCGGGCAGGGTGTCCATCGTCACCGCACGCCGAGGGGCACCGCTGCAGCCACCGGCTCGCCGAGGTACGCTCGCAGCACCTCGGTGTTCGTTCGGATCGCATCGGGCGCGCCCTCGGCAATTTTTTTGCCGTAGTCGAGCACAACGACGCGCTGCGAGATGTCCATCACCACGCCCATGTCGTGCTCGATGAGCACGATCGCCGGGCTCCATTCGTCGCTGATGTCGAGGATGAACCGGACCATGTCCTCTTTTTCTTCGCGGTTCATGCCGGTCATCGGCTCATCGAGCAGCAGCACACCGGGCTCCGCCGCAAGCGCCCGGCCGAGGTCCACCCGCTTGCGGAGGCCGTAGGGGAGCGTGCCCGCCGGCGCCTTGCGAATGTGGGAGATCTCGAGGAAGTCGATGATGCGCTCGACGGCCTCGCGGTGCCGGAGTTCCTCTCGCTCACCCCAGCCCCAGTAAATACCGGACGCCAGGATGCCGGCGCGCATGTGGATGTGGCGGCCGACGAGGATATTCTCGAGCACGGTCATCCCGCCAAACAGCGACACGTTCTGGAAGGTGCGGGCGATGCCGCGGCGCGCGACCTGATCGGGAGACCGGCCCGTGATGTCCCGGCCGTCAAGCACGATCCGGCCCGCCGACGGCCGGTACACCCCGCTGATGGTATTGAGCAGCGTCGTCTTGCCGGCGCCGTTTGGTCCGATGAGGGCCAGGATCTCGCCGGAGCGCACCTCGACGCTCACGCCCGCCAACGCGGTCACGCCCCCGAATCGGACGAACACGTCCTCCGCTCGAAGCCTCGGACCGCGGTCCCCGTTGAGCATGTCAGCTCCCGGTCAAGCGTGTCGCACCGCGTTCGCCGCACCGCCGAACGACTCCTGCGGTCGCCGATTGCGCGGTTAGAGGTCCTCCGGCGCAGGGTAATGGTGTCTGTAAGCGCCCCGGGGGCGATGCCCCGGGGTTGTCTCTATGCCTCCGCTGCCATGACGAAAGGCGCGTATATATACGTATATATATAAGGAAGGTGAGGCTCTGCATGATTAGGAATCGGGCGCTGTGGGTCATCCTCACGATTACCATCGCTGTGGCGATGGGTGCTCCCGCACCCGCGGGCGCACAGGGGATGATCAGAGTGTTTATCGATGGACGGCCCGTCGCTTTCGACGTGCCGCCGGCCATTAACCAGGGCCGCGTGCTTGTTCCGCTGCGCGGCATTTTTGAGCAAATGGGCGCCACGGTGGACTACGACGCCGCCACGCAACACATCGTCGGAATCCGCGGCGGCCAGACCGTCGAGCTGACGGTGGGCTCCCGCCAGGCCAGAGTCAACAACTCGCCCGTGCTGCTCGACGTGCCCGCCTTCACGATCAACGGCCGCACCATGGTTCCGCTGCGGTTCATCAGTGAGTCGCTCGGCGCCGGGGTGCAGTGGGTGGCGGCCAACGAGACCATCTTGATCAGCAGCAGCGGCGGCGTGCCGACCGCGGCGGTGCCGCCCGTTGTGCCGTCCGGGGAGGTCACCGGCCGGCTCATGGCGGTCACAACCGGGCAGAGTCCGCAGGTCGTCGTGCGGGCGAACGGCCAGGACTACACGTACGCCGTTACACCGCAGACGACGATCTTTCGCGTCAACGGCGACAACAACGCCGGCGGCTCCGCGCCGCTCGGCGCGCTCCACGCCGGAGACCGGGTGGTGGTGGATGCGAGCGGTGATCAGGCCACAAAGATCACGGCCACGTACCGTACCGTCCCCGCCGGCCGGATCGCGCACGTGAGCCCAGGGAGCCGGACGGTGACGCTCGCCAACGGCTCGACCTACACCGTCCTTCCTGATGCCGTCATTACGCTCAACGGACAGAATACGGATTTCAGCGCGCTGCAGAACGGCCGGGTAGCCCGCTTCTCCGTAGTGCAGGGAACGAACCAGGCGTATGAGGTCGTCGTCACAACCCCGTCGACCGCCGCCCCGGTCCCGACGGTGATGACGGTACCGACGATCACATCTCCCGGCAACGGCACGTCGGTCGGCAACTCCATCGTCGTGCAGGGCCGGGCGCAGCCGGGGGCGCGGGTGCTGGTTACCGCCCAGCCGCGCCTGCTGGGGCAGGTAGCCCGGGCCCAGACAACCGCGGACGGGTACGGCAACTGGCAGGTGGCGGTGAACCTTCAGTCGTTCCCGCTGGTCCAGTTCCCCTACGTGATCAGCGCGGTGCAGATCGTCAACGGCGCGCAATCCGATGCGGCGAGCGTCGAGGTGAACGTGCAATAGTCCGGCGCGCGTAACTCGGGCCGCCGGATGGCGGCCGGCGTCGCGAGAATCGATGGCGGGGCGGGTCCCTCTCGGAGGGCCCGCCCCGCGTTGTTCTGCTGTGTTGTATTCTTCTTTGGTTGCGGCGATGTGTGGCGCGAAGCTCTGAGGTTAGGTGGCCTTCTCGAGCTGTTCCTGCGCCACTAGTTTGCTGAGGTCGCGGATCATACTGGTTACGGAACGCCGGGCACTCTCATGATCCCGCAGTTCGGCCACCGGGATCTCGGCCGAATGGCGGTGCGTGCCCCGCGAAAACTCGACGGTGAGGACGCCTTCTGTGCGCTCGCTTACCGCGCCGACCCCGATGTCGTCGCGGCCGGTGTTCGCCACCGCTTCTTCCACAACCCGGCGGTACTGTTCCAGGTCCTTGTCGCGCAGCATTCTCCCACCTCCGCTCCCGTCGAGACGTATATACCCCGGCCTTGCCGTGCCCGAAGGGCGTAGGCTACAATCCATCGTGGCGTGCCGGGGTAGCTCAGGTGGTAGAGCAGGGGACTGAAAATCCCCGTGTCGGCGGTTCGAGTCCGTCCCCCGGCACCATGTTTTTAAGGTCCAGCCCGGAGACATAGGTAACACTTTGTACCTAAGACATGGGTAACACTTTCGGCCCAAACGGATTGTCGAGCGGTTCAAGGACGCGCGTCTCCAGATCAAAGTAGCCCAAGTCATAATCCATAAAACTGACCAGC
>DATGHZ010000007.1:0-168132 GCA_035307565.1 bacterium
GAGGTGTTTGCAAGAGTCCAGTCGAAGCTCGCTTACCAACAGGGAAGCGAGCCAGGGCCGGAGATGTCGACTGAAATGAGTCGGGCCAACGCGCCGCAGCCGGGCTTCTAAGCAAGTCCCGGCCCGCTATGGGGGTGCGCACCGGCGCTCTTGACACCATGCGAGAACCTTCCGTAAGCTTGAGCGTCCAAGCAAACCAGGTGGCCGCGTGCGGAAGGTCCGCACGAGGAAAGTCCGAGCTCCGTAGAGCAGGGTGCTGGGTAACACCCAGTGGGGGCGACCTCGAGGACAGTGCCACAGAAAGATACCGCCTTTGCGCGCAAGCGCGGAGGTAAGGGTGCAACGGTGCGGTAAGAGCGCACCAGCGGCCGGGTGACCGGCCGGCTCGGCAAACCCCACCCGGAGCAAGGTCACGTAGGGGGAAATGAGGCGGCCCGCCGATCCCCGGGTAGACTGCTAGAGGCGCCGGGTAACCGGCGTCCGAGAGAGATGGCCGCCCTCGACAGAACCCGGCTTATCGGCCTGCTCCCATTTCTTGGTTTCCGTTCCACGACAAATGGAGTGACATTAGCGCGCCCGGAGGCAGCCGCGCCGCGGCCCGGCGCGCCGGTGGGAGGAGCGAGATCCGGTGAAAGGATTGCAGTTCGCCGCAGAATGGGCGCCGCGCGCCGGCTACCGTCCGTCGGAGTTCGAGGAACGAACCGGCAAGGCCGTGACCGGGTCCAGCGTGTGGCGCCATCCCACGCTCGGAGTGGTCGATGTGCGCGAGCCCAGCCTCGGACCTCAGGAGGTCCGCCTGCGGCCGCGGGCGTGCGGGGTGTGCGGGTCCGATGTGCACTTCCTCGAAACCGACCGGGACGGCTACATCCTCTATCCCGGGCTCACGAAGTTCCCCGTCGTCATCGGCCACGAGTTCAGCGGCCAGGTGATCGAAGCCGGCGCCGACGTGAACGATCTGCGCCCCGGGGACCTCGTGACCGTCGAAGAGATGATCTGGTGCGGGCACTGCATCCCGTGCCGCAACGGCTGGCCCAATCAGTGCGAGAATCTCGAGGAGATCGGGTTTACCATCAACGGTGCCATGGCCGATCAGATCGTGGTCGGCGCCAAGTACTGCTGGCCGCTCACGGCCCTCGTGGAGGCCTACGGCGGCGAGGACGCCGCCGCGGAGGTCGGCGCGATGTGCGAGCCGACGAGCGTGGCCTACAACGGCATGTTCGTGCGCGGTGAGGGCTTTGGGCCGGGCGGCATCGTCGCGGTCTTCGGGACCGGCCCCATCGGGTTCGCGGCGATCGCGCTTGCCCGGGCGGCCGGCGCCAGCCGGGTGATCGCCTTCGAGGTCAGTCCGATGCGCCAGACGCTGGCGCGGAAGGTCGGCGCCGACGAAGTGCACAGCCCCGCGGATTTGGAACGGGCCGGCTCGAGTCCCCACGCCGTGATCCTGGAAGCGAGCCGCGGGCGGGGGGCCGACATGTTGGTGGAAGCGGCCGGCGCGCCGACCCGGACGGTGCCGGAGATGGAACAGGCGCTTGCGATCGGCGGCCGGATCGTGATCATCGGCCGCGCGGCCGAGCGCGCGCCGATGTATCTCGAGCACCTGCAGACGCACGCGGCCCAGGTCTTCGGCGCGCAGGGGCACTCCGGCTACGGGACGTTCCAGAATGTCATCCGCTTGATGGCGTCCGGCCGCATCGATCTCCGCCCCATCATCACGAGCCGGTTTCCGCTCGCCGAGGCGCGCGACGCGGTGCTCCGCGCGAGCAAACGTCAGGACGGCAAAGTGATGGTCCGCATCTGACCCCTCGGTACCGTCTGCTCGTGACCGACGTCGACGGCACGCTCGTTCCCGAGAACAAGATCGTGCCGCCCGCCGTCATCGACGCCATCCATCGGGCGCAGGGCCGCGGCATCAAAGTGTGCCTCGCGACCGGCCGGCCATGGCAGGCGACGCAGCCGTTCGTGGACGCCACGGGCGCCGATTCCCCGGCCATCATCTACAACGGCGGCCTGGTCTATGACTTCGCGAACGACCGCGTCCTCTGGCGGACGGCGCTCCCGCGGGACATCGCCCGCGCGGCGCTGCCGGTGCTGCGGCGGTTTCCGAAGACCTCGCCGATGCTCTTTCTCCACGGCCGGGTGTACGCGGAGCGGCTCACCCCGCAGACCGAGTTGTACGCCTACCGCGACCGGCCGCTGCAAATTCACGGGACCCCGAGCTTCGAGGCCCTGCTGGCCGAGCCGCCCGACGAAGATCCGCTCAAGATGCTCATCGTCGGCGAGCCGTCCGACCTCAAGGCCATGGACGAGGCCCTCGGAGCCCTGCCCGTGCCGGTCAACCGCGTCTTCTCACAGAAAGACTACCTCGAGATCCTGCCGTCCGGGAATGACAAAGGACGCGCGCTGCCGCTGCTCGCCGGCGCCGTCGGCGTGCCGCTCAGCGAGACCGTGGCGGTCGGCGACGCGCACAACGACCTCACGATGATCAAAGCCGCGGGGCTGGGGATCGCGGTGGAGACGAGCCCGCCCGACATCATCGCGGCGGCCGCGTGGACGTGTCCGCCGCCGGAGCAGGAAGGCCTGCGCGTTGTGATCGAGCGGCTGTTCTTTGGAGCCTGAGCGCGTGGAGCGCGGGATCGCGGTCTACGCCGGCATCCCCCCCGAGGTGATCCGCGCCGCGGCGCGCGAGGCGGAGGCCCTCGGCTATCGCTCGTTCTGGGTCAACCATCCGCCGGCGGCCGACGGTCTGGCCGCCCTCGCGGCGGCGGGAGAGTCGCGGCGCCTCGAACTCGGCGTCGGCGTGATCCCGCTGCAGAGCCGCGCACCGCAAAGCATCGTGGACGGCGTTCGAGCGGACGCGCTCCCGCTCGACCGGCTGCTGCTCGGCGTCGGCAGCGCCGGCGCCGGCGCGATGCGGCGTGTGCGCGACGGGGTCGCGGCACTCCGGTCCCTGGGCTGCCGCATCATGGTGGCGGCGCTGGGGCCGAAGATGTGCCGCCTCGGCGGCGAGGTGGCCGACGGCGTGCTGCTCAACTGGCTGACGCCCGCGCACGCGCGCCGGTCAGCGGCGTGGGTGCGGGAAGGGGCCGCGGCCGCCGGACGCCGTCCGCCGCGTGTGATGGCCTACGTTCGCGTGGCCATCGGCGCCGCGGCCCGCGAGCGGCTCCGCGGCGAAGCCGCGCGGTACGGCGCGATCCCGGCGTACGCCGCGAATTTCCAACGCATGGGCGCCTCGCCCATGGACACCTGCATCGCGGTCGATGAGCCGGCGGGGGTACCCGCCGCCCTCGCCGCGTGGGACGGCGTTCTCGACGATCTCGTGATCCGCATCATCCCGGCCGCGGATACCGCGGAAGACCACCTCGCGGTCGTGCGCGCGGCGCGGCCCACGAAGGGCTGAGCCGGGCGGCCCCTCCGGCCGGCGCTGCCATGCCCGAGCTGCCGTTCGTGACCGTCGTCGCGGAGAACCTCGCCGCGCTGATCACCGGTCGGACGGTCGAGGACGTGATCGTCCGCGGCGTCTCGGTGCTCAAGACCTTCGATCCTCCCATCACGGCACTCCAAGGGCGCGCCGTCGCCGGCGTGCGGCGTCGCGGGAAGCTGCTGTTGGTAGATGTCACAGGCGGCTTCGTCATCGTCATTCATCTGCGGCGCAACGGCCGGCTGCGCGCGGCCGCCCGCGGCACCGGGCGAAGCGGAAGGGACCTCGCGCTCGTCCTGGCCCTCGACCGCGGGCCCGACATCCAGATGATCGAGATGGGCCCAAAGAAAGCCGCCTCCGTGTGGCTGTTTCCCGCGGACGGCCTCGAGGCCGCGGAGCCGCTCACCGGACTTGGGATCGAGCCCCTCTCCGCGGGCTGGACCCGCGACGCTCTTGCGCAGGCGCTCCGGACGGCGCGGATGCGGCTTAAAGCGTTTCTCGTCACGCAGCGGTACGTCGTCGGCATCGGCAACACATACGCCGATGAAATCTTGTGGGAGGCGCGCCTGTCTCCCCAGGCGATGACCACCGCGCTCGACGACGAAGAGATCGGACGGCTGTACCGCGCCGTCGTGGCCACGCTGGAGCGGGGGATCGCGGCGCATCGGACGGCGGCGGCCGGCGCGCTGCCGATGAAGGAACCGCTTGATCAACTCGCGGTGCACCGCAAAGGCGGCGAGCCGTGCCCGCGATGCGGGACCCGGATGGCGGTGATCTACTACGAGGATCGCGAGACGTACTACTGTCCCACGTGCCAGGCCGAGGGGAAGGTGTACGCGGACCGCCGGCGGTCGCGCCTGCTCCGGTAGACGGGAGGCGATATCCGTGCAGTGCAAATACGACCTCAAGGGCCGGGTAGCGGCGCGCAGATGAGCGAGCCGCGCGCCGCCATCGCCGGCACGACGACCCGCGCGCACCGCGACGCGGCGATCGCGAGACTGCTCGAGGCGTGGCGCGGCGAGATCCAGGCCCGGGCCGCCTATCAGCTCCTCGCGGCGCGGGAACGCGATCCGAAGCGGGCCGCCGTGCTGCGCCGGATGGCGGACGCCGAACGGGGGCATCGCGAGCGCATCGAAGCGCGTCTGCGCGAACTCGGCGCGGCCGTCCCCGATCCCGCCTCCGTGCGGCTGCCGCTGTGGACCCGTCTGCAGATCCGCCTCGCGCCGACCGAGCGAGTGCTCGCCTGGCGCGAGTCCCTCGAAAACGACGAGGTCGAGGAGATGTACGGCCGCCCCACCGGGGACATCGGGACGGACCGCATGTTTGACGAAATTCGAAAGGACGAGCGCGCGCACTCATTGGCCGCGGACGAGATGCGCTCGGGCGCCGTTGCCGGTGTGGAGAGCCCGGAGGGGCACCTCAAGCGCATTCTCGGCCGGGAGCGGTGGCACCAGAGCGGGTCGAGCTGGATCTCCGGCGCCGTGTACGGCGCCAACGACGGCCTCGGCGCGGTCTTCGGGATCGTCGCGGGAGTCTCCGGCGCCACGGGCGGGTCCAGCTTCGTGCTCACGGCGGGCCTCGCCGGCGCGACCGCCTCGGCCCTCTCGATGGCCGTCGGCGCCTTCCTGGCCGAGCGGTCCGCCTCCGAGGTCGCCGCCGCGAACATCGCCGGCGAGCGGAAAGAGATCGAGGAGAATCCGGCGGAGGAACGGGAAGAGCTGTCGCTATTCTACCAATTGAAGGGCCTGTCGGAGCAGGAAGCGGACGCACTGGCCGCGCGCGTCGGTCAGGCGCCGGACGCGATGCTCCGGACGATGGTAACCGAGGAACTGGGCGGCGCCAACGAAGCCGGCAATCCCACGCAGGCCGGCATCGCCGCCGGCGTCAGCACGGGGCTCGGGGCGTTCATACCGGTGCTGCCGTTCTTCTGGCTCCACGGCACCCCGGCGGTCCTGTGGGCCGCGGCGATTTCGCTCGTCGCGCACTTCCTCGTGGGAGCCGCCAAATCGTTGTTTACGCTGCGGAGCTGGTGGTCGTCCGGGCTCGAGATGACGCTCGCCGGCATCATCGTCGGCGGCGCCACATACATCCTCGGCGTGCTGTTCCGAGTCTCGACATAGCGCAGTCCGCCACGCCCGCGATGGGGCGGGTCCTCAGCCATACGCTCGTTGTGGCTCCCGGCACGCAGCCCCGGGCGCGGCTCTTCGTTCTGCACGGCGTCTTCGGGGCCGGCCGCAACTGGGCGACGGTGGCCCGCCGGGTCACCGAGGCGCGCCGGGACTGGGGCGCGGTGCTGGTCGACCTGCGGCTGCACGGCGCTTCCCAGGGGTTCGCTCCACCGCACACGGTCGCGGCCTGCGCGGACGATCTCGTCGCGCTCGCGGGCGCGATCGATGGCTCCGCGCACGCGGTGCTGGGACATTCGCTCGGGGGCAAAGTCGCGCTGGCATATCTCGCGGCCCGCCCGCCGGGCCTGCGCCAAGTGTGGGTGGTCGACGCGGATCCCTCGCCGGTGGAGCCTCGGGGCGACGCGTGGGACCTGCTGCGGATCATCCGCGCGCTGCCGCTCGAGTTTCACAGCAGGGATGATCTCGTCGCGGGGCTGGGGCGCGCCGGCGTGGACCGGCGCACCGCCGAGTGGATGGCTACGAACTTGGATCACACGCAGACGGGCTACCGCTGGCGGTTGGATTTCTTCGCGCTCGAGCAGTTGCTCGCCGACTTCTCCCGCGCCGATCTCTGGCACAGCGTCGAGCAGGTCCCGCCGGGGGTGGAGCTGCATTTCGTGAAGGCCGCGCGCTCGCATGTCATCAGCGAACGGTCGCTGGGACGTCTCGGGGACATCGCCGGGGCCACGGGCCGAGTGGTGGTACACGAAGTCGAGGGCGGGCACTGGCTCAACGCCGACAATCCGGACGCGATCGTTGCGCTGCTCGGCGGCCGGCTTCCCGAATGTGCATAACGGTCATTTCGGTGATGTTTGCGTTCCAGCTGGCGTTGTTCGTGGCGGTGTTCCTGTTGATCCGGCTGCGGCATCGCTGGAGCGGCCGCGTCACGGCGTGGTCGATCGCGGGCGCCTCGGTCCTATTTGTCGCGAGCTTCGTGTTCCTGATGTTTCTCGGCGTCGGCTACGGCTGCGGCTGACCGCGCGCGGGCGAGGGAACCCCACGCTCGCCCCGAAGTCTTGGCGCAGGAACGCGTTGCCGCGGGAGGATGACGGTGGCCAAATGGACGATCCCGCCTCAGGGCGGGCACATGGACAAGCGCACCGGAATCTATCTGCAGAACATGACCGGGCACGAAGTCGATGAGCGGCTCAAAAAGAACGACATCCTGATCGTCCCGCTCGGCGCGACCGAGACGCACGGTGCGCACGCTCCGCTCGGCGAGGACGTTTTTCTCGTCTGCCGGATGGCGGAGGAGGTCGCCGCGCGCACGGGCTGCACGGTCGCGCAGCCGGTGTGGTACGGCTCGCATCCGTACCACCACCTCGGCATGCAGGGGACGATCGTGATCCCCGAGGAGATCTTCGGCGGCTACGTGCGCGCGATGATCGCCGGCTTCTGGAACCTCGGCTTCCGCAAGCAGATTCTGCTCAACGGCCATGGCCAGGAGTACGTCATCCCCACGGCGATGCACCAGTTCGCGAAAAAGTACCGTGTGCCGGCGCTGCTGCTGCTTGTCAACTGGTACCATCCGATCCGGGACCACTTCCGGCTCACCGCCCAGGGCGGCCAATACGAGACGCCGTTCATCCACGGCGACGAGGTCGAGACGTCGTGGTCGCTGGCGTTGTTCCCCGAGTTGATCGACATGAAGTACGCGCCCGATAACAAGGTGCAGGGCTTTCTGCCGGGCGACCATGTGGATAAGGCCGGCAATCTCCTCAACCGCCCGATCAACTGGTACAGCCAGGTCGGTGCCGGGCCGATCGAGGTGAAGGCCTACATCGAAGGGGTCGTGGGCCGGAGCAGCATCGCGCGCGCGGAGAAGGCCTACGAGGGCGTGGAGCAGCTGCTCGACTACCTGGAGCGCCTCGTGACGGACGTCCACCGGACGTTTCCGCCCGGGAAGCTGCCGCCCATCGAGATGATGACGGAACGGGATCCCCGCGAACTCGACGCCGTGCTCAAGGGGCCGCGCGCCGGCGGCAAGAGCATCTACAGCCTCGGCTACCCGCCGTGAGACTAGCCTACACGATTTCCACGTCCCAGACGCGGTTCGCGGCGGTCGCGGCGCCCGACGTGCTGGAGACGATCCCGGCGCTCGCGGGCATCGGATTCGAGGGCGTCGAGATGGCGATCCGCGACCCCGCGCACGTTGACGTGGAGGGGCTGGCCGCCGCGGCCGAACGGTCGGCGATCGCGGTGCCGGCCGTCGGCACAGGGCAGGCCTACGTCGAGGAAGGCCTGTGCCTCACGGCGTCCGAGGAAACGGTGCGCGTCCGCGCGGTCGCGCGCCTCTTGGCGCAGGTTTCCGTGGCGCGCCGCCTCGGCGCGCTGCTCATCGTCGGCCTGATCCACGGCCCTATCCCGCTCGAGACCGGCCGGCCGCTCGCCGAGGAACGGCTCCTCGAAGGCCTCGGCACCGTCGCGCGCGCGGCCCGCACGGCGGGCGTTCGGATCGTCGTCGAACCGATCAACCGCTACGAGAGCAACTGGCTCAACACGGTGGAGGAAGTGCTCGATGTCCTGGACCGCCTCGGGGAAGACAACCTCGGTGTGCTGCCGGACACATTTCACATGAACATCGAGGAACGGGACGTCCCGGCGGCGCTCCGCCTCGGCGGGACGCGGGTGTGGCATGTGCACCTCGCGGACAGCAATCGCCGCGCGCCGGGGTGGGGGCATCTCGACTTCGGGCCGGTCGTGCGTACCCTGGACGGCATGGCGTACGGCGGCTTTTTGTCCGCGGAGATCCTGCCGGTGCCGGGCGTGCTCGACGCGGCCTGCCAGACGATCGGGACGCTCCGAAGGCTGGTCCCGCCGGCGGGACCCGGCGGGCGGCCGGCAGCACCGGCGTCCATGCGCGGTGCGGGCAACGGACACGGCCGGACGGCGTGACCTTCGGCGGTCCCGTTCCGGCGGGTTGATCTCCGGCCGGCCCCGCGGTCCGACAACATTCGCCTAGGAGGATTCGATCGTGCCCACCCCGCGAATTTACGTGACCCGGCCGCTGCCTGAACCGGCCGCGCGCGTGCTGCGGGACGCGCCGGTGGAGGTGCGCGGCTGGGACCGCGACGATACGCCGGTGCCCCGCGACGCGCTGCTGCGCGAGGTGGTCGACGCGGACGGCGTCATCTGCCTCATCACCGAGAAAGTGGATGCGGAAGCCATCGAGCGGATGGCCCACTGCCGGGTGATCGCGCAGGTCGCGGTCGGCTACGACAACATCGATGTCGCCGCCGCGACGCGAAAGGGCATCTTCGTCACCAACACGCCCGGCGTGCTGACCGAGACGACCGCCGACATGGCGTGGGCGATCCTGATGGCCACGGCCCGGCGCGTCGTCGAGGGCGACCGGTTCACCCGGTCCGGCCGTTGGAAGACGTGGGAGATCATGGCGCTCACGGGCCAGGACGTGCACGGCGCAACGCTCGGCATTATCGGCATGGGCCGGATCGGCCTCGCGATCGCGCGCCGCGCGACAGGGTTTTCGATGCGGGTGCTCTACAGCAACCGCAACCGGCTCTCCGCGGAGCAGGAACACGCCGCCGGCGGCGCGCGCCACGTGCCGCTCGACGAGCTGCTGCGCGAATCGGATTTTGTCGTCATCTCGGCCGCGCTGACGCCCGAAACACGCCATCTGATCGGCGAACGCGAACTGGGTCTGATGAAGCCCACCGCGGTCCTCGTCAACGTCGCCCGGGGTCCGATCATCGACCAGCGGGCGCTGTACCGGGCGCTTGTGGACAACAAAATTTGGGCCGCCGGCCTGGACGTGTTCGAGACGGAACCGATGCCGATGGACGAGCCGCTCCTCAAGCTCGACAAGGTCGTGATGCCGCCGCACCTCGGCAGCGCGAGCGTGGCGACGCGGCTCAAGATGGCGACGACCGCGGCCGAGAACTGCCTCGCCGGCGTCCGAGGGGAGATCCCGCCGAACGTGGTGAACCGCGAGGCGCTCGACCGGCGCTAGGGGCGCCCGCGTCCGGCGTGGCTGCGGCCGATCTCGTTCTCACCTTCGACCTGGGCACTACGGCGTGCAAGGCCTCACTGTTTGCGCTCGATGGCCCGCGCGCCGGTGAAGTGGCCGCGCAGGCGTCGGTCGAGTACCCGACGCACTATCCCGCCCCCGGTTGGGCCGAGCAGGACGCCGCGTCGTGGTGGGACGCCGCCGTCGCCGGTGCACGACACCTCCCGGAAGATCTGCGCCGGCGGGTCGCGGCGGTCGGGCTGTCCAGCCACCGAGGCGGCGTCGTTCCCGTCGATGGGGCGGGCCGGCCGCTCGCGCGCTGCCTGGTGTGGATGGACCGCCGGTCCACGGGGGAACTCGAGGCCTTGGTCGCGGCGCTGGGCCGCGACCGGATCCACGCGACGACCGGTCTTGTCCCAGACGGCGAGTTCACGGCGAGCAAGATCGCATGGCTACGCCGCCACGCCCCGGACGTAGTACGGGCGGCGCGGTGGTATCTGCAGCCGCGGGATTATCTGTACTTCCGCCTCACGGGCGAGCCGGCCACGGACTACACGCTCGCCTCGCGAACGATGTTGTTCGACATCCACCGGCGGGCGTGGTGGCCCGACGCGTGTGCCGCCGCGGGCGTCGGTCCGGAGTCGTTCCCGCCGCTGTACCGGTCGGCCGAGGCGCCGTTCGGCGTGACCCCCGCGGCCGCGGCCGAGCTCGGCATTCCGCTGCAAGCGCGCGGCGCGCTCGGCGCGGGGGACCGGCCCTGTGAAGTTCTGGGCGCGGGCGTCGCCGCCGGGCGGTTGATGATGTCCACCGGCACCACGACCAACGTGTCCGCGCCGGCCTCCGGCGTGCCCGACCGGCTCGACCGGCGCGTCATGTGTTCCCTGCACTGCGTTGACGGAGCGGTCCTGTTGGAGCAGGGCCTGAGCGCCGCCGGTTCGATCCTCCGATGGCTGCGGGACCGTCTGCTCGGCGGGACGCTGGACTATGCCCGGCTCGACGGTTTGGCCGCCGGGGTCCCGCTGGGCTCCGACGGTCTCGTCTTTCTGCCGTTCATGATGGGCGCCCGCGCCACGCGGTGGGAACCTCGCGCGCGGGGCGTGTGGTTTGGGCTGACCGAAGCCCACGGGCTGGACGCGCTCACGCGGAGCGTGATGGAGGGGGTGGCGTGCGAGGTTCGCGCGTGCCTCGATCTGCTCGAGGGGATGCGCGTCCGGGTCGACGAAGTCGTCGCGGTGGGCGGCGGCGCCTCAAGCCGTCTGTGGAACGACATTTTCGCCGCGGTGCTGGCGCGG
This sequence comes from bacterium, assembly GCA_035307565.1. Classification (GTDB taxonomy): domain Bacteria; phylum Sysuimicrobiota; class Sysuimicrobiia; order Sysuimicrobiales; family Segetimicrobiaceae; genus DASSJF01. Next base: position 10,846 of record DATGHZ010000007.1, read on the forward strand.
CCCGTGCGCGTGCCGCGCCAGACGGATGCGGCCTCGCTCGGCGCCGCACTGCTCGCCGGCTGCGCGGTGGGACGCTGGCCCCGGCCGGTCGACGCGGCGCGCGACATCAATCGCATCGCGGCGTCGTTCGAGCCCGAGCGCGGGGCGGCCGCGTCGGGAGCGCGCGTCCGGGCGGCATACGAGGCCGTGTACGAAGCGCTCGAGCCGCTCTTTCACGACGGGGCACTGAGTTGACCGCGTGCTGACCAACTCCATGAAGGCGTTGATCCGGTCCGGCCGTCCGGCGATCGGCCTCTCGGTGATGATTCCGTCGCCGCAGGCCGCGGAGATGGCGGGGCACCTCGGGTTCGATTGGGTACTGATCGACTGCGAGCACGGAACCATCGGCCGCGAGACCGTCGAGCTGATGGCGATGGCGGCGCAGGCCGCGGGCGCGACGCCGATTGCGCGGCCGTCGACGAACAGCCCCGAGGCGATTCTCGCCGTGCTGGAAGCCGGCGCGGCCGGCGTCCAGGTGCCGCATGTCGCGACGGCGCGGCAGGCGCGGGCGGCCGTGGAGGCGGTGAAATACCATCCGCTCGGCACGCGGGGCCTCGCCGCGGGGACGCGTCCCGCGGCGTACGGATTCCAAGGCTCCGCCATCGAGTACGTGGAAGCTTCGAATCGCGAAACGCTCGTGTGCGTGCAGATCGAAGACCGCGAGGGTCTGGCGAACCTGGGCGACATCCTCGCGGTGCCCGGCATCGACGTGTTCTTCGTCGGGCCGTCGGACCTGGCGCAGGCGATGGGGCATCCCGGACGCGCGGACGTTCCCGAGGTCCGCGCGGCGATCGAGGGCGCATTCACGATGATTCTCGGCGCCGGCAAGGCCGCCGGATCGACCGGCCCCCCGGACGCGGTCCCCGACTTGCTGCGGCGCGGCATCCGGTACACGTACACGCACCTGACGCGCCTCCTCGCCGGGGCGGCGCGAGACTTCCTGCGCGCCGCGCGGGGGGTGTTATAATGAAGCGGACTTCGCGGCGGAGAGTGACGAGCGGATGAGCATGCGCTGTCCACAGTGCGGCCGTCCCAACGTCGTCAGCCACGTGACGATCCGTTGGACGCAGGCGCGCGGCTCGCTCGTCCCCGAACGCGGCTACTACTGCGTCGCCTGCGGCAACGCGTTCGACGAGCCGCGTCCTCAGCGAGGTTCCTTCGCGTTTCGCTCGCTGCAGATTTCTTCGGTCACGCCCGCGATCCGGCGTCTGCAGGAAAGCGCCGACATTGTCGTCGTCCGCCACCGCACCGGCATGCGCGAGGTTCTGTACTGATCCTCGCGCTGGCTGCGCTCGCCGGCATCGGCATCGGCCGGCTGCGCGGAGGACGCCTCGCCAATCTCGCTCGTCTCTCGCCGCGGTGGTTGCTGCTCCTGGTGCTCGCCGTGACCGCGGTGACGGCCGCGCGTGCCGCGGCGGTCCCGTCTCCGCTCGCGGGGCGGCTTGTCACCGGCGGCTACGTGCTGGCGGTCGCAGGGCTCGCCGTCAATCTGCGAATTTCATGGCTGTGGCTCGCGCTCACCGGCGCCGCGCTGAACACCGCGGTGATCGCGGCGAACGGTGGGCGGATGCCGGTGTCGGCGCAGGTCATCCGCGACGTCTCCGCGCGGGTGGTGCTCGACGGCGCGACGGGACCGTTCTACGTGCTCGCGGGGCCAGAGACGCCGCTCGCACCGCTCGGCGATACTCTGCCGCTTGTCGCCGGCGGCGTCGGCGTGATCCTCAGCCCGGGTGATGTGCTGCTCGCCCTTGGTGTTGTGGCCACTGTGCAGGCCGGAATGCTCGCCAAACCCGGAACACGCCGCTAAGCGAACGTCTGTACGATAGATCCGCCGCGCGCAGCCCGCGGCCGCACTGGGGCCGTGGGTCTTTTTTTCTTCCGATGCCTTCCGTTTTCCATGGCCGAAATGAAGGAGTATGGGGGCATGTGGAGAATCGTGGGGGTCTGTAGGGAACGGTGGGGACACACATATTTACCCACGATCACGCCTCGCGCACGGACATGGGAGAGGTCATTGACGGCGACGGATGCTCAGAGGCGAAGCGCAGTACGCGCTGGACGACAAAGGGCGAGTGGTGATCCCTCCCAAATTCCGGGCGATCATGGGCGACCGGATTATCGTCACCCGCTGGATCGACCCGTGTCTCTTCGCGTTTTCTGCGCCGGAGTGGCAGTCGCTTGAAGAGAAGCTCCGCACGCTGCCGTTGGGGCAGCATGAGGCGCGCCGCTACGTGCTCTCCGCGGCGGAGGATTGCGAGCTGGACAGGCAGGGCCGCATCTTTCTCGCGCCCCATCTGCGCGAGCACGCGGGCATCACGCGGTCGGTCACGATCATCGGCGTGGGGGGACACCTGGAGCTCTGGAGCACACCGGCCTGGCGGCGGCGGCTCCAGAAAGTACGGAAGGCGCCCGAGGAACTCGCACAGCAGCTCCAGGCGTTGACGCTGTAGCCGTACAGTATGAGGTGATTCGTGTTATCGGCGGTGGCCGTGTGGATGACCGTGGAGAAGGCGTCCCCTCACACGACGGCACATGTCCCGGTGCTGGTGGACGAGGTGCTCACCTACCTCGCGCCCAGGCCGGGCGCCGCGATCGTTGATGCGACCCTCGGCGAGGGCGGTCACGCGGAAGCGATTCTGCGACGGATCGCTCCGGCCGGGCGGCTCATCGGACTGGACCGGGACGGCGAGGCACTGGCGGGGGCGGAAGAGCGGCTGCGGCGCTTCGGGCAAAACGTGATCCTGGCGCAGGCCAACTTCGCCGATCTGGACGAGGCGCTCAACACGCTCGGCGTCGGCGCGGTGGACGGGGTGCTGCTGGATGTCGGCGTCTCGACGCGCCAGCTCATGGAGGCGGAGCGGGGGTTCAGCTTCGACCGCGTGGGTCCGCTCGACATGCGGATGGACCGCGCCGATCCCGCGGGCCGGACGGCCGCGGATCTCGCCAATACGCTGCCGGAGCGCGACCTCGCCGATCTCATCTACCGGTTCGGCGAGGAGCGGGCGTCGCGAAGGATCGCGCGGCAGATCGTCGCGCGCCGTCCCCTCCGCACGACCCGCGATCTCGCGCGGGCCGTCGAGGCGGCGGTGGGCGCCGGCCGCGGGCGTCTGCATCCCGCGACCCGCACCTTCCAGGCGCTGCGGATCGCGACCAACCGGGAAATCGAGTCGCTGGAGCGGGCGCTGCCGCAAGCGATCCGGCGGCTCCGTCCCGGCGGGCGGCTCTGCGTGATCGCGTTTCACTCGATCGAGGATCGCGCCGTCAAGACCGCGCTGGCGCGGTTCGCGCGCGGCTGCACCTGTCCGCCCGGCCTCCCGGAGTGCCGCTGCGGCGGCGAACGGCTGCTCCGGATCCTGACGAAAAAGCCGGTGGTGCCGTCCGCGGCGGAGGCCGCGCGAAACCCGCGGGCGCGCAGCGCGCGCCTGAGGGCGGCCGAACGGCTCCTCGACGCGGGCGCGGCCGGCGGAGCGCGGAACGGCGTCGCATGCTAGCCGTCGAGAAGCAGTGTCGTGTGTATCCGGTGCTTCTGCCGGAATCTTGGGCCGAAGGGGGGGAGGCGACCCGGCGTCGGCGGAGACGTTACCCGGTAGTTTCCGCACTCACAATCGCAGCCTTCGCGGTGCTCCCATTCATCGCATACGTCGCAGCCGTATCCAATGCCGCACACATCGGCTACCAGATTCTGCACCTGTCGCAGGACATCGCCGCTCTAGAGACGGACCACGAACGTCTCCAGGCCACCGCCTCCTCCCTAAAGGCCCCAAGCCGTATCGAGCAGCTCGCCTCTTCACGCCTCGGGCTTCGGTCTCCCGGCGCGCGGCAGATCGCGGCCATTCACCTGCCGCGCGCCGCGTCCGAGGGCGCCGCGGTTCCGGGCCAAGACGTAAGCCGCCCCGACCTTGACGGCCGCCAGGCCGGATTCTGGCAGCGGCTGGGCGCATACTTTACCCGCAGCGAGGCACAAGCCGCACCGGCACCGCGATGAACCGCCGCCCGCCCGGGGCGCGGTCCCGTCAGAGCCCGCGTCCCGGCGGCGCGGACGCGCCGCAGGGTCCGAGCCGCGCCCCCTCGCGGCGGATCGGCGTGTTGTCCGTGGTATGGATCACCGCGCTCGTGCTGCTGTGCATCCGCATGATCGATCTGCAGATTGTGCGCGCCGGTCCGCTCGGACGGCTCGCGGCCCGGCAGCAGTTCGAGTCGGTGCGTCTACCGGGACGCCGCGGCCTGATCGTCGACCGCGCGGGGCGTCCGCTCGCGGTCAACGTCGACGCCGATTCGGTGTACGCGGTGCCGAGGGCCGTCGACGCCCCCGACGCCTTTGCCCGCGCCGTCGGCGGAGCGCTCGGACTCCCGGCGCGGGAAGTCCGCGCGCGGCTGCGGCGCGGCGGACCGTATTTTGCCTGGCTCGCGCGCCGCCTCCTGGCCGAGGGCGCGGCGGACCGGATCCGGGCGCTTCATCTCGGTCCCGCCGTCGGCGTGGCGGCGGAAGCCCGGCGTGCGTACCCGGCGGGTCCGCTGGCCGGGAACGTGCTCGGCTTCACCGGCACGGACGACGCGGGCCTCGCGGGCCTGGAACTGCAGTACGATCCGCTGCTGCGCGGCACAGGCGGCGTCGAGGTCGCGGACCGCGACGCGATCGGGCGCGAACTCGTGCAGACCGAGCGCATCGTGACGTCCCCGCGCGACGGCGCGACCCTCGTGCTGACCCTCGATGAGATGATTCAGCACATCGCGGAGCGCGAGATCGCGCTCGCGGCGCGGCGCGCGCGGGCGCGCGCGGGACTTGCGGTCGTGATGGACCCGCAGACCGGCGGCATCCTCGCGATCGCGGTCTGGCCGTCGTTCGACCCGAACCGCTATCAGGACGCTCCGCCGCAGCGGTGGAAGAGTCCCGCCGTCGCCGACGTCTACGAACCGGGGTCGACGTTCAAGTTGATTCTCGCCGCCGCGGCGCTCGACAGCGGCGCCGTCACGCTCAACGACCGGTGGACCGATCCGGGGAAGATTCGCATCAACGGGTTTACGATCCACGACGCCGAACCGGCCGAGCACTTCGACTCGCTGAACCTCGCCGGCATCATCACCTACTCGAGCAACGTCGGCGCCGCGCAGGTCGCGACCCGGCTCGGCAAGGCGACGATGGAGGCCTACATCCGGCGGTTCGGCTTCGGCCGTCCGACCGGGATCGATCTGCCCGGCGAGGCGGCCGGCCTCGTGCGGCCGATCGCGGAGTGGCGCGGACCGGCGCTGCAAAACATCGCCTTTGGGCAGGGCATTTCTGTGACGCCGATCCAGCTGCTGGTCGCGGTGTCGGCGCTCGCGACGGAGGGACTGGCGGTGCGGCCGCACGTGGTCGCCGTAGTCCGCGACGCCGAGGGCCGCACCATCTCGGCCCCCGCGGATGCCCCGCGGCACCGGGTGATCGACGCCGGGGTCGCCGGGCAGGTGCTGGCGATGATGCAGAACGTTGTGCGCGAGGGCACCGGCGTCAAAGCCCAGGTCGAGGGATACGCGGTGGCGGGCAAGACGGGGACCGCGCAGCGTCCCGGCCGGTCGGGGCATTACGAGCCGGGGGCGTACGTGGCGTCGTTCGTCGGCGTGGTGCCGGTGCCGGCGCCGCGGCTCGCCGTGCTGGTGGTGATCGACGGCCCGCACGGCGCCTACTTCGGGGGTGACGTCGCGGCGCCGGTGTTTCGCGAGATCGCGCGCCAGGCGCTCTGGTACCTCCGGGTGCCGCCCGAGGACACGACGCAGGCCGCGTCGTCCCCTGTCGAGGACCTGCGGCCGCCGCGTTGAAACGTAGCCCGGGCGGAGGCATCACGAAATGCATGTAACAGAGCTCGCAGCGCCGCTTCACGCGCAGGTGGTTGGCCCGGCGGACCGGGAATTCGGCGGCCTGGCGCACGACTCGCGGACCGTCCGGCCGGGAGACCTCTTCGCCGCGATCCGCGGCTTCAACCAAGACGGGCACCGGCACGCCCCCGAGGCGGTGCGGCGCGGCGCGGCCGTCCTCCTCGTGGACCATCCGCTCTCCGGCCTCGCCGCGACCCAGCTCATCGTGCCGGATACGCGCGCCGCCTTCGCCGCCGCGGCGGCGGCCTTCTACGGGCATCCCTCGCATGCGCTGCGCCTATGCGGCGTCACCGGCACCAACGGCAAGACTACCACGACGTTTCTGATCGATGCGATCCTGCGCGAGGCGGGCCGCCGCACGGGTGTGATCGGCACGCTCGGAGTGCGCCGGGACGGCGCGCCCGTTGACTTCCACGCCACGACGCCGACAACGCCGGAGGCGTCGGATCTGCAGCGGCTGCTGCGCGAGATGCTCGATGCGGGAGTGCAGGATGTGACGATGGAGGTGACGTCGCACGCCCTCGCGCTGCAGCGCGTGGCGCACACGCGGTTCGTCACCGCGGTCTTCACCAACCTCACGCAGGACCATCTCGATCTCCACCGCACCTTCGAGGCGTACCGCGACGCGAAGGCGCGGCTCTTCGCGATGGTGGAGCCCGACGGCGCGTGCATCGTCAACGCGGACGATCCCAATGGCGAGGCCATGGCGCGCGCGAGCCGCGCGCCCGTCTGGACGTACGGCGTGGAGCCTCCGGCCGGCGGCGCCCGGCAGGGGGAGACGGCGCCCGCGCGCATCCGCGCCGAGGGACTCGCCGTCACGCCGCGCGGCACCCGCTGTGTGGTGACCTGGTCCGGCGGGAGCCTGCCGCTCGCGTTGCCGCTGCCGGGCCGCTTCAACGTCAGCAACGCTCTCGCGGCCTTCGCGGTGGGGCTGAGCCGCGGCGTGCCGCCCGAGACGATGCGGCGTGTGCTCGAAACCGCCCCCGGCGTGCCGGGCCGCTTTGAGCCCGTGGACGAAGGCCAGCCCTTCGCCGTGATCGTCGACTACGCCCACACCCCCGACAGCCTGGAGCAGGTCCTCCGGCTCGCCGCGGGGATCGCGTCGGGCCGGCGCATCGTCGTCTTCGGATGCGGAGGGGACCGCGACCGCACCAAGCGGCCGATCATGGGACGGATCGGCACCACCCTCGCCGACTACGCCGTGTTCACCTCGGACAATCCCCGCAGCGAGAATCCGGAAGCGATCCTCCGCGAGATCGAATCGGGCGTCGGCGGGGCGCGCAACTACTCGCGCGAGGCCGACCGCCGCAGGGCGATCGAGGAGGCCATCGCGCTGGCGCGGCCCGGTGATGTCGTCGTCATCGCGGGCAAGGGGCATGAGACCTACCAGATCGTCGGCGATCAGGTGATCGACTTCGACGACCGCGCCGTCGCCCGGGAGGTACTGCGCGCGCGATACGCCAGGAACGCTCCGTGACGCCGCTCCGGCCGGTGACGCTGTCCGCGTCCGACGCCGCCGCCCTGGCCGAGGGGGCGGTCGTGCGCGGTGACCCCGCGGCCGCCTTACGCGGCGCCGCGATCGACAGCCGTGAACTCGAACCGGGCATGCTGTTCGTCGCGCTGTGCGGCGAGCACACAGACGGCCATCGCTTCGTCGCCGATGCGTTGCGCCGGGGCGCGGCCGCGGCACTCGTGTCCCAGGACGTTCCGGGCGCCCCGCGGGACGCGGTGCTGATCCGCACGGGCGACACGCTGCGCGGGCTGCAGCGGCTCGCGCGCGGCCTCCGGGACCGCCGGCCGCTGCGCGTCGTCGGCATCACGGGCAGCGTGGGCAAGACCTCGACCAAGGAGATGGCGGCGCTTGCGCTCGCGGAACGGTACGAGACCGCCCGGTCGCCCGAAAACTGGAACACGGAGATCGGCGTTCCGCTTGTGCTCGTCAATCTGCCGGAGGCCGCGGAGGTCGCGGTCATCGAAATGGCGATGCGGGGGCCCGGGCAGATCCGCGAATTGGTGGACATCGCCCGGCCGGGAATCGGCGTCGTGACGGCGGTCGGTGAATCGCACATGGACTTTTTCGAGAGCCGGGAACAGCTCGCCGCGGCGAAGGGCGAGCTCATCGAAGGGCTGCCGCCGGACGGCACCGCCGTGCTGAACGCCGACGATCCGCTCGTGCTCGGCCTGGCCGGACGCGGGCGGGCGCGCGTCATGACGTTCGGCTTCGGGGATGCGGACGTGACCGCGCGGGAGATTCGGACCCGCCCGGGGGACGGCAGCACTTTTGTGCTGCGCGTGCCGGGGGAGGAAGCGCGGGTCACCCTGGCCGTGCCGGGCCGGCACACGATTCAAAACGCGCTCGCCGCGGCGGCGGTGGCCGCCGCCGCCGGCGTCCCCGCGGCCGCGATCGCGCGCGGCCTCGGCCGGGCGCGGATGGTGGCGCAGCGTCTCGAAGTGTTGCGGCTTGGCGGGAGCGTGGTGATCAACGACGTGTACAACAGCAGCCCGCGGTCGATGGACGCCGCGCTCGACGTGATGGAGGAGCTGGCCGGACGGCCGCGCATCGCGGTGCTCGGCGACATGCGCGAACTCGGCGCCCTGTCGCTCGGCGCCCACCGGCAGGTGGGGCGCGACGTGGCGCGCCGGCGCGTCGACGTGCTGATCGCCCTGGGCCCGCTCGCCGCGGACATGGCCGCGGCCGCGTGCGAAGCCGGGCTGCGCCGTGTCGTGCACACGCTGGATCCGGCGGACGCGCTCGCGGCGCTGCGGCGCGAATTGGTCCCGGGAGCCGTGGTGCTGATCAAGGGGTCACGGGCGCTCGAGATGGAGCAGATCGTCGACGGCCTCGCGGCATCGGTGGGCCGCGCCGCGGGCCCAGAGGCTCCGCAGCGGGCGGGATGAGGCCGCCCGCATGACGGCGCTTCCCGTCCTTCCCGCGGCGGGTCCGGCGGCGCTCGCCGCCGCGTGGATCTTCGCCGCGCTCGTGGTCATCGCCGGCGGCCGTCCGCTGATCGCGTGGCTCGCGCGGTCCGGCGCCGGGAAGCGGGTCCGCGAGGACGCCCCCGCGCGGCATGCCGGAAAGGCCGGCACGCCGACGATGGGCGGGCTGCTGATCATCGCCGCGCTGCTGCTCGCCGCCGGGCTCACCGGCGCCGCGACCGGCCTGCTGGGCCCCACGCGCTCGGCGACCGACTTGGGGGTTGGTCTCGCCATCGTGGCCGTCTTCGCCGCGGTGGGGGCCATCGACGACGCGCTCGGTCTCGCCCGCGGACGCAACCTGGGCCTGCGGGCCCGCGAGAAATTCGCGCTGCAGATCCCCGCGGCGTTCCTGCTCGGCGTCTACGTCCTGCGCCAGCCGCATCTCGGCGGCGCGGTCGCGATTCCCGGCACCGCCGCCCGGTGGGACCTCGGGTGGGGGTATCCGGTGTTCTGTCTCGTACTGGTGGTCGGCATGGTGAACGCGGTCAATCTGACCGACGGGCTGGACGGCCTGGCGGCCGGCACGGTCGCGATCAGCGCCGGCGCCCTCGCCGCCGTGGCGGCCTGGGCGGGAGCCGGACCGGCCGCGGTGATCGCCGCGGCCACGGGAGGCGCCGCGCTCGGATTTCTCTGGCACAACGCTTACCCGGCGGGCATCTTCATGGGCGACGTCGGCTCGATCGGGCTCGGCGCGGCCCTCGCCGTTGCCGGGGTACTCTCCAAACGAGAGATCCTGATGCTGCTCGTGGCGGGCGTCGCGGTGGCCGAGGCGCTGTCGGTGATGCTGCAGGTGGGATGGTTCAAGATGACAGGCGGACGCCGGCTGTTTCGGATGAGTCCGATTCACCATCACTTCGAGTTGAGCGGCTGGACCGAACCACAAACGGTCGTCCGGTTCTGGCTCTGCGGCGCGCTCCTGGCCGCGGCCGGCATAGGGCTCCGCCCGTGATCGGAGACGTGCTGGCGCGCCTCCGGGGACGCCGGATTCACGTCCTCGGACTGTCCGGCACCGAGGGCTCGACCGTCGTTGATTTTCTCCTCGCGCACGGGATCACCACGATTACGGCCCACGACCTCGCGGACGAGGGCGCGTTTCCCAAGGCCTTCCGCCGCGCGCACCAGTGGATGACACCGGCCGAGCGGGCGGCCGCCCTGGAACGGTTGACGCGCGCGCCGATCACGCGCCGTCTCGGCCCGCGCTACCTCGAAGGGATCGACGCCGCGGAGCTGATCTACGTGAGCCAGGCCTGGTTCCGGCACCCCGAAAACGAGCCGGTGTGCCGGGCGCGGGATCGCGGCGTGCCGCTCAGCAGCATGACGGCGCTGTTCTTCGAGACGGCGCCCTGTCCGATCGTCGGCGTGACCGGAACCAACGGGAAGTTCACCGTCGTCCGCCTCGCCGCGCTCATGCTCGCGCGAAGCGGCCGCGCGACGTTCGAGACCGGCAACGACCGCACCCACGTGCCGATCCTATACCGGCTGGAGGAGTTGACGCCGGATGCCGTGCTCGTCGTCGAGATCAGCAACCGCCAGCTCGTCGGCCTCGGATACAGTCCGCACGTCGCCGCCATCACGAACGTCGCCGCCCACCACCTCGACGACCACGGGTCCTTCGAGGCCTACGCGGAAACGAAGCGCGGCATCCTGGCCTACCAGACCGCGCGCGACTGGGCGCTCTTGAACGGCGACGACCCGACGACGCGGGGCTTTGCGCGCGGCGCGCGCGGCCGCGTGCTCTTCTGGAGCCGCACGGGGCCGCTCGACGAGGGCGCGTGCATCGTGGACGGGCAGATCGTGCTGCGGCTCGATGGACGGGAAGAACGGGTCGCGGGCGCGCGCCTGCTCTCCCCGGGCGCGCACACACTCGAGAACGCGCTCGCCGCCGCCCTCGCCGCGCGCGTCGCCGGCGCGGACGCAGGCGCGATCGGCGCCGTGCTGCGGGAGTTCCGCGGACTGCCGCACCGGCTCGCGCTCATCGCCGAGATCGCGGGTGTGCGTTATTACGAGGATTCGCTGGCCACCAACCCCGCGGCCGCCGCGGCCGCGGTGCGGGCTTTTGACCGGCCGGTCGTGCTGCTGGCCGGCGGCATGCGCCGCAACGCCGCGGCGCGAGATTTCGCGCCGGTCGCCGAGGCGCTCGCGTCGCCGGAGACGCGGGTGCGCGGCGTCGTGCTCTTCGGCGCCATGGCGCCGCTGCTGGCCGAGGCGATCGCGGCCGCGGGCGTGACGGCGCCGGTCGTGCGGTGCACCACGCTCGATGAAGCGCTGCCCGCGGCCCGCGCGCTCGCGCGGCCCGGCGACGCCGTCACGCTGTCGCCGTCGTGCGAGAGCTTCGACCAGTACCGGGATTACCGCCACCGGGCGCAACACTACCAAACGCTGGTCGACGCCCTCGCACGCGAGGAGCAGGGAGCGGCGGCCGGATCACCGGCGGCGAAGAAGGGCCCCCGGCCGCGGAATTCGGGCAAATGGACCTGATTCATCGCCGCGGCGCGGCGTGGGGCCTGTTCACCATCGTGCTGCTGCTCACGTGCATCGGCATCGTCATGGTCTACAGCGCGAGTTCGGTCGCGGCGCAGGCGCAGTATCGCGACGGCACCTGGTTTCTGAAGCGCCAGCTGCTGTACGAAGTCCTGGGACTGATCGGCATGTCGGCGGCGTGGCGCCTGCACTACGTCCGCCTGCGCGCCCTCACGTTTCCGCTGCTGGTCGCGACGCTCGCCTCCCTCGCGCTCGTGCTGGTGCCCCACATCGGCCGCGTCGCGGGCGGCGCCCGGCGGTGGCTGTCCTTCGGCGGCCCGCTCAACTTTCAGCCGTCCGAGCTGGCCAAACTGGCGCTCATCCTATACCTCGCCCATTTCCTCGCCAATCGCGGCGAGCGCACCCGCGAGTTCGGCGCCGGGATCGTGCCGCCGCTGATCGTGCTCGGCCTCACCGCCGCGCCGATCGTCAAAGAGCCTGACCTGGGCTCCGCGCTCATCCTCGTCCTTATCACCTTTGCCATGCTGTTCGCGGCCGGAGCGCGGCTCGAGCACCTCGCCGCGGTCGCGGTCGCCGCCGTGCCCGTCGTGCTGACCGTCATCATGCACGCGGGATACCGCAGCCAGCGGCTGCTCTCGTTTATCAACCCCTGGCGCGACCCGCGCGGCAGCGGCTTCCATATAATTCAGTCGCTCCTGGCCATCGGCTCCGGAGGGCTCGTGGGCCTCGGGCTCGGACACAGCCGGCAGAAGTTCTTCTACCTGCCCGAACGCCACACCGATTTCATCTTCGCCATCATCGGCGAGGAACTGGGACTGGTCGGGAGCGTCGTCGTCATCGTGCTCTTTGCCGCGCTTGCCGTGTGGGGGTTCCGGATCGCCGCGAGGTGCGAGGACCGGTTCGGGTCGCTGCTCGCGTCCGGCCTCACGACGATGCTCGTCGGCCAGGCCGTGCTCAACATCGGCGTGGTCTCGGGGTCGCTGCCCATCACCGGCGTGCCGCTGCCGTTCATCAGTTTCGGCGGATCGTCGCTCGTGCTGAACTACATCGCCGTCGGGATTCTCTTGAACATTTCGCAGTACGCCCGTCCCGGCGAAGAAATCGTGACGCCGCCCAGGGAGCGGGCGATCGTCCGCCGGCACTCCGCGTGGGCCCGCGGATGACGCTCATGCTGGCCGGAGGAGGAACCGGCGGCCACGTCTACCCGGCGCTCGCGCTCGCGGATGCGCTGCGCCGCCGTGACCCCGCGGCCCGGGTGCTGTTCGTCGGGAGCGCGTTCGGCATGGAAGCGTCGCTCGTGCCACGCGCCGGCGTGCCGTTCGCGGGCCTGGCCGTCCGGCCGCCGCGGAGCCGGTCGATCGGGCGTACCGCGCTGGCGCTCGGGACCGGCGCCGCCGGCCTCGCGCAGGCGGCCGTGCTCGTCGTGCGGATGAAACCGGATGCCGTCGTCGCAACCGGCGGGGTCGCCGCCGCGCCGCCCGTGCTGGCAGCCTGGGCGCTGCGCGTGCCGGTCGTGCTGCTGGAAGGCAACGCCGCGCTCGGCCGCACCAATGCGCTGCTCGCGCGGTTTGCCCGCGTGGTGGCCGTGACGTCCGACGAGGCGTCGGCGCGCGTTCCGGGAGGGCGGGGCCTTGTGACCGGCCTTCCCGTGCGGCCGGAGGTGTACGCGACGCCGCGGAGCGAGGGGCTGCGCGCCTTCGGACTGGATCCGCGGCGCCGGACCATCTTGGTGCTCGGCGGCAGCCAGGGCGCGGCCACGCTCAACGCGGCCGTCGACGATATGGTGCGGCGGCTCTCCGCGCGCACGGATCTGCAAATATTGCATCAGACGGGCCGCGGGTGGAGCGGAACGTCCGAACCGGGATGGCCGGGTGCCGCCGCGGCCGAACACCCTGATCCGGGCGCCCGCGCCGCGAATCCGGCCGCGCGCGAGATATCCGGCCGCGCCCCCTCTGGCCTCCGCCACATCCGCCTGCCGTACTTCGAGCAGATCGGGCTCGCCTACGCGTGCGCCGACCTCGTGGTCAGCCGCTGTGGAGCGACGTCGATCGCCGAGATCACCGCGTGCGGATTGCCGGCCGTGCTCGTCCCGTACCGCTACGCGGCCGAGGGGCACCAGACGCAGAATGCCATGCCGCTCGCCCACGCCGGCGCCGGAATCGTGGTGGCCGACGACGAGCTTACCGGCGAAACGCTGGCCGCGCGCGTGCTCGAGATCCTGGATACGCCCGGCCGGCGGGACGCCATGGCCGCGCGGTCGAAAGCGCTCGGCCGTCCGGACGCCTCAGAGCGGGTGCTCGCGCTTCTGGAACAACTGCGCCGCCGGAGTCCCCGCGATGGGGACCTTCGGCCCGCGGCGGTCTCGAAGGAGTCGGGCGCATGACGCCGTCCGGACTGGCCCTCGCGCCGGGGACGCGGGTGCATTTCGTCGGGATCGGCGGCGCCGGGATGAGCGCGATCGCGCGCGTGCTGCTGGCGCGCGGATGGGTGGTCTCGGGCTCGGATCTTCGCGAGTCCGAGACGACGGCCCGGCTGCGGGCGGCCGGGGCGGCGGTGCAGATCGGGCACTCGGCCTCGAACGTCGAAGGGGCCGCGGTGCTCGTCGTGAGCCGCGCCGTGCCGGACGACAACGTCGAGGTGCGCGCCGCCGCGGCGCGCGGCGTCCCGGTCGTGCACCGCGCGCGCATGCTGGCTGCGCTCACGGAAGGCCGGCATACGATCGCGGTGGTCGGCACGCACGGCAAGACGACGACGACCGCCATGCTCGGTGCGATTCTCACGCGGGCGGGCCGCGATCCGACGGTGCTGGTCGGGGGCGATGTTCCGTCGCTCGGCGGCACGGCGCGGATCGGGGCGGGCCCGGACGTCGTCGCGGAGGTCGACGAAAGCGACGGCTCGCTCGTGTGGGTGACGCCGGCGGTCGCCGTGCTGACGCCGCTCGACGCGACCGACCACGTCGACTTCTATGGCTCGGAGGCGCGGCTCATCGAGACCTTCCGGGGATTCCTCGGCGCCGTGCCGGCCTCGGGCTTCGCGGCAGTCTGCACGGACGCGGCGGGGGGCCGCGTGCTCGCGCACGGCGCCGCGCCGCGAACCGTGACCTACGGGCTCGCGAACGGGGCGATGTACCGCGGGCGCGTGGTGGAGGCCGCGGGCCGCCGCACGGTCATGGAAGCGCGCCGCGGCGAGACCGTGATCGGCCGCATCGAACTCGGGATCCCGGGCGCGTACAACGCACAGAACGCGCTCGCCGCGCTCGCCGTCGCGACGGAGCTCGGCGTGGCGCCCGATGTGATCGCCGGCGCCTTGGCCTCCTTCGAAGGCGTCGCGCGGCGGTTCAGCGTGCGGGGCGACATCGACGGGATTCTGGTCGTCGACGATTACGCGCACAATCCCACGAAGGTGGCCGCGCTGCTCGAGGCGGCGCGTCGCGGCTGGCCGCGGGCGCGGCTCGTCGCCGTCTTTCAGCCGCACCGCTACACGCGCACGCAGACCCTCGGGGGGCAGTTCGCCCGGGCCTTCGATGTCGCCGACGACGTGATCGTGACGGACCTCTACGGGGCGGATGAGCCGCCCATTCCGGGCGTGGACGCGGGGATCATCGTGCGCGCCGTGAGCGTCCATCGCCCGGTCCGATTCGTGCCGCGCCTCGAGGACGCCGCCACGCTGCTCGCGGCTGAGGCCCGGCCGGGTGACCTGATTCTGACGATCGGCGCGGGCGATGTCTGGCAGGTGGCGGACGACGTGGTGGCGCGCCTGCGCCGCACTTCGGGCCGCCCGCGTACGGAGGCCGGACGTGCCTCGAGTTGACTTTGATGTAGAGGCGGTTGCGGCCGCGCTCGAGCGGTGCTGTCCGGGCGCCGTCCGCCGGAACGAGCCGCTCGCCCGGCACGTCTCGTTCCGGATCGGCGGCCCCGCAGACATCCTGGTACTGCCCCGCACGCTCGCGTCGCTCGACGCCGCGGCCGCGTGGCTATACGGCGAGGGGCTGCCGTTTATCGTGCTGGGCCGGGGGAGCAACGTCTTGATCGCCGACCGCGGTATCCGCGGCGTGGTGGTCAAGACGGGCCGCGGGCAGGAAGGCGCCGCCTACGACGGCCCGCGCGTGCACGCCGAGTGCGGCGTAAGCCTGCCGCATTTGAGCCGCCGCACGGCCGAGCGCGGCTTGGCCGGGCTCGAGTTCGCCGCGGGCATTCCGGGATCCGTCGGCGGAGCGGTCGTCATGAACGCGGGCGCGCACGGCTGTTCCTTCGCGGACGTCCTGGTGTCGGCGCGCGTGCGCACGCCCCGGGGGCTCGTGACGTGGAGCCGCGAGGACCTTGCCATGCGCTACCGGCACAGCCGTTTACAAGACGCGCCCGGCGTCGTGCTCGACTGCGAGGTGCTGCTGCATCCGGCGCCGGCGGCCGAGACGGTCGGGCGTCTCGACGCGTGGCTGCGCACGAGGGCCGAAAGCCAGCCGCTCGGCCCGCCGAGTTCCGGCTGCATCTTTCGGAATCCGGAGGGCGACTACGCCGGGCGCCTGATCGACGCGTCCGGCACCAAGGGACTGCGCGTCGGCGGCGCGGTGGTGAGCGACCGCCACGCCAATTACATTCTCAACACCGGCGGAGCCACCGCGCGCGACGTGCTCGCGCTCATCGCGCAGGTGCACGCGCGCGTCCACGACCACGCCGGCGCGGACCTGGCCACCGAGATCAAAATGCTGGGCGAGTTCGAGCCGTCGTGAAGGACGGCCGCGGAGCTCCTCCTCGCGCCGGGCGGACCAGAATCGCCCGGCGCAATCAGCCCGGCGGCGCGCCGGGCCCGGGCGATCCCGCGGCGCCGCCCGACGGCCGCGTCGCGATGCGCGAGGCCTGGGGCGCGGCTTGGCGCGAGGCGATGTCGGCGGCGCGGCGGTTCGTGCGGTTTCTCGCCCTGATCGCGTTTCTGTGCGCCCTCGCGTCCTTCGCCCAATCGAGCGCGTTCGACATCCGCGCCATCGATGTCGCCGGCAACGAGGCGGTGGCCACGCCCGACATCCTGGCCGTGTCGGGTCTGCGGACACAGACGAGCGTGTTTACGGTCAACGCGATACGGGTGCGCGAGCATCTGCGCCAAGACGCGCGGATCGCGGACGCGTCGGTCGCGGTCGTGCTCCCCAACCGGGTGTGGATCACCGTGCATGAACAGCCGGCCGCGGCGGCGCTGCGCCTGCCGACCGGGTACGCACTCGTGAGCGCGGACTGTGTCGTGCTCGGCGCGGCGAAGACGCCGTCCGGGCTCCCCGTCTTGACCGTCGACCGGCTCGACCCCGCGGCGCCGGAGCCCGGCCTGGTGGTGCCGTCCGCGGACGCCCGCCTCGGCGCGGAGGTGGCCGGCTCGCTTCCGCCCGCGCTGCGGCCCGACGTGACGGCCCTTCGAGTGGATCGCGCCGGCGAGGTGACCCTCTACGTGCGCGACGGCATCGCGGTGAAGGCCGGGGGGGCCGACGGTCTGCGCGACCGCCTCGCGCGCGCGAGCGACGTGCTGAGCGCCGTGCGGTCCCGCGGTCTGCGCGTCGAGTACGTCGACCTGCGGTTTCCGGACAGCATCATCGTTAAGCCCGTCGCGCCGCCCGGCTCGTCGCGCCGGCCGCACGGCCTCGCGCGGCCCGCGGGCGGCGGCCGCCCCGCCTAACCGTCCCGCCTTGCGCGGGATGGTCTCAAACACGGCAGGAGAACTTTCGCCAGCGTTGAAGGAACGGCCGGAAAACGTACTCATCACACCACTGGTCGCAGCCGGAGGTGCTCCCGTTGGCGAAACGGGGGCCGCTGGTGGGCCTGGACATCGGGACCACCAAGGTCTGTGTCATCATAGCGGAGCCCGATGAAGACGGGGAGGTCCACATCACGGGTGTGGGGACCGCCCCGTCTCTTGGTGTACGGAAGGGCGTCGTCGTGGACCTCAACGCCACGACGCGCGCCATCGAAGACGCCGTCGACAAAGCCGAGCGCATGGCCGGCACTAAGGTGGCCGCCGCGAGCGTGGCCGTGTCGGGCGAGCACATTGCCTCGCAGAACAGCCGCGGCGTCGTCGCCGTCTCGAGGACCGACCGCGAGATTGCGGAGGCGGACGTCTCCCGCGTCGTCGAAGCCGCGCGCATGGCGTCGATCCCCGGAAGCGACCGCGAGATCATTCACCTGCTCCCGCGTGACTTTCTCGTCGACGGCCAGGACGGCGTGCGCAACCCGATCGGCATGTACGGGGTGCGCCTCGAGGTCGAAGCGCACATCGTCACGGGCGTCAGCACTCTGCTCGCGAATCTGTTGAAGTGCGTGCAGCGCACGGGCCTCGAGGTCGAGGACCTGGTGCTCGAACCCCTCGCGTCCGGCGAAGCCGTGTTGACGCAGGCGGAACGTGATCTCGGCGTCGTGCTCGTCGACATCGGCGGGGGCACGACGAGCGTCGGCGTGTTCTCGGACGGGAGCCTGTGCCACGCGACCGTGCTGCCGGTTGGGGGCAACCACTTCACGAACGACATCGCCGTGGGTCTGCGCACCCCCATCGCGGAAGCCGAAAAGCTCAAGGTCCGGCACGGCTGCGCCTCCGCCGCGATGGCGGCGGAAGGCGAATTGATCGAGGTGTTTCACATCGGCACGCGCGAGGCGCGCATTCTCCCCCGCCGGGTGCTGGGCGAAATCATCGAGCCCCGGTTCGACGAGATCTGCGGACTGGTGAAGGCCCAGATCAAGCGGTCGGGCTACGCGGCGGTGGTGCCCTCCGGCGTGGTGGCGACGGGCGGTGGGGCCCTGCTTCACGGCTTCGCCGAGGCGGCGTCGGACAGAATCGATCTTCCCGCGCGGATCGGCACACCCGAGGCGGCCGGCAGCATGGCCGACACCGTCGGGAGCCCGCTGTACGCGACCGGTGTCGGCCTCGTGCTGCACGCCGCGCGGCAGCGCGGTTCCGGCCGGATGATCCGGGGCACCAACGGGAACGGCGACGGGCACATGCTCGGCCGGCTGCGGCACTGGTTCCGTGAACTCGCCCAAGGAGGATAGCCCTACGGCCGGCGGCCGGGGCAGCGCGCCAGACGCGCCATTCAACGCACCTTCATTCGCTCCACACGAGGCGGCGGACATGACGGAGAAACGGTGGCATCCGGTGCAGCGCATGATCTCAGAACGGGCGGGAGTGGCGCCGGGAGCACTGCCGGCGCGCGACGGAAGCGCCGAACCAGTGGGAGGTGTGAGAATGGCGAACCTGGACCGCGATCTCCGCCGCTACGCGGCGATCAAAGTCGTCGGCGTCGGGGGCGGCGGCAGCAACGCGGTGAACCGCATGATTACCGCGGGGCTCCGCGGCGTGGAGTTCATCGCCATCAACACCGACGCGCAGGCGCTCGCACTCAGCAACGCGGACCGCAAGATCCACATCGGCGGCAAAGTCACGCGGGGTCTCGGCGCGGGCGCCGATCCGGAGATCGGCCGGCAGGCCGCCGAAGAGAGCCGTGAAGACATCACCGAGGCGCTCGAAGGCGCGGACATGGTGTTCGTGACGGCCGGCATGGGCGGCGGCACCGGCACCGGCGGCGCGCCCATCGTGGCCCAGGTCGGACGCGAGTTGGGGGCGCTCACCATCGGCGTGGTGACGAGGCCGTTCGGGTTTGAGGGACGGCGGCGGGCGGCGGCCGCCGACGAGGGCGTGCGGAATCTCCGGCAGCGCGTCAACACGGTGATCACGATTCCGAACGACCGCCTCCTACAGGTCGTGGACAAGACGGCGACCGTCGTCGAAGCGTTCCGGGTGGCCGACGACGTGCTGCGGCAGGGCGTGCAGGGCATCGCGGACCTCATCACCGTCCCCGGGCTCATCAACTGCGACTTTGCCGACGTGCGCACGATCATGGCGGAGGCCGGCTCGGCATTGATCGGCATCGGCCTCGGCAGCGGCGAGGGGCGCGCGGTGACGGCGGCGCAGGCCGCGATCTCGAGCCCGCTGCTCGAGACTTCGATGGACGGCGCGCGCGGCGTGCTCATGAATATCACGGGCGGGACCGATCTGGGCATCCACGAGGTCAACGAGGCCGCCGCGGTCGTTCAGAAGGCGTCGGACCCCGACGCCAACATCATCTTCGGCGCCGTGATCGACGAACGGCTTGACGGCGAAGTGCGGATTACCGTGATCGCGACCGGCTTCGAGGCGAAGCGGCAGGAGACCGACGAGGCGGCCCAACCGGCCGCCGTCGCCGCGGGCTCCTCGCGCGGGTCCGCGCGTCTCGGACTCGACGATCTGGACATTCCGGCTTTTCTCCGGAGGCGGTAGGCGGCCCGTCGGCGGCGCGCCGCGAAGCGCATGGCCCGCCACAGGGCCCGCGGGCAGTAGGGTATAACCGCGGAGAGCGGGGTCATTCTTTCGCCCCCTCGCGCGCGGTGGTAGGCTAAGGCCTATGGTGGTGAGTCCCGAACACTTCGCCGCCGCGCGCGCGGCGGTCGAAGCGTCTTTCCCCGTCCAGGAAGTATGGTTCCAAAATGGCCGGCCGGCCTTTACGATCGCCCCGGGGCCCGACGACAAGGCCCGGTTCCTGCAGCTGCGCGAGCGGCTGCGCGACTTGGGCGTACTGCCGTTGATGCGCCGCCATCAGGGCGAGACGGTTATCCTGCTGACGACGCGGCCGCCGGCCGCGCGGACGGCGTGGCGCTGGCCGGTCTTGCTCTTCATCGCGACGCTGGCCACAACGTTCGTGGCGGGCTACCTGAACGCCCGCGGCGGGTGCGTGCCTGGCCTGCTCGCGCCCGTGCCGGGCGGGGTCGCCTTCGCGCTGTCGCTGATGGCGATCCTGGTCTGTCACGAGATGGGACACAAGGTGGTATCGATCTGGCGAGGCATCGACGCGAGTCTGCCCTACTTCATCCCGATGCCGCCGATCCCGGGGCTCGCCATCGGCACTCTGGGGGCGGTGATCGTGACGCGCATCCCCGCGCCCAACCGCGACGCGCTCGTGGAACTAGGCGCGAGCGGGCCGCTCGCCGGCTTTTTGGTCGCGATCCCGATCCTCGTGTACGGTGTGCAGCACTCGCTGGTCATCTCGCGCGAGGCGATCGTTGCGCACGGCTGCCAGTTGGTGGCGGTGCCGACGCCGCTGCTCTTCGACCTGCTGGTGGGCTGGTTGCTCCATCCCGCGGCCAACGCCGACGTGATCATTCACCCGATGGCCTTTGCCGGGTGGGTGGGGTTGCTCGTGACGGCGCTCAACCTGCTGCCGGCAAGTATGCTCGACGGCGGCCATGTGACGCGGGCGGCCTTCGGGGCGCGCTGGCACCTCATTCTGTCCTACGCCGGCGTGGTGGTCGGCGTGATCTTCGGGTACTGGTTGATGTCGTTTCTCATTCTGCTGATGATCCGGCGGGGACATCCCGGTCCGCTCGACGACGTCTCCACGATGAGTCCTGCCCGCATCGCGATGGCGGCCGTCTTGATCCCTGTGTTCGCCCTGAGCGCGGTGCGGCTCAGCCTGTTCTGACATGAGGCGGAACGGCGACGGGATGCGCCTGCTCGTCGAGGCGCGCAACCTCCAGAAGCATTTTCGGAGCTATCACGCGGTGCGCGGGGTGTCGTTCTCCTGCTACGCGGGCGAGGTGTTCGGGCTGCTCGGTCCCAACGGCGCCGGCAAGACGACCACGATCCGCTTGCTCACGACCATCCTTCGGCCCACCTCGGGCACCGCCCGGATCGCGGGCCACGACGTCGTGCGGCAGCCCGCGGAGGTGCGGCGCTCGATCGGCGTGCTTCCGGAAAACGCGGGCGTTTACGGCCGGCTCACCGGACGCGAGGCGATCCGCTACGCGGGCCGCTTGTACGGGCTGGCCCCCGACGCGCTCGAGCGCCGCATCGTCGAGATCGCGGACGCCCTCGAGCTGACCGAGCACCTCGACCGCCTCACCGACACCTTCAGCAAGGGCATGAAGCAGAAGATCAACGTCGCCCGGGCGCTCATCCACGACCCGCCGGTCGTCTTCCTCGACGAGCCGACGTCCGGCCTGGACGTCATCTCGGCGCGCTCCGTGCGCGACTTCGTGCTGCGGTTCAAGGCGGAGGGCCGGTGCGTGATCCTGTCCACCCATATGATGGAAGAGGCCGAGCGGCTGTGCGACCGCGTCGCGATCATCGCCGGTGGCCGGATCCGCGCCGAGGGCGACCTCGCGGCGCTCAAGGCCGAGACCGGCAAAGACCTCGAAGAGATCTTCATGACCATGGTCGAGCAGAGCGTCGTCCGATGATCCGGCTCGCGTGGTCGTGGGTGCGCGGGGCCGGCGGCAACCGGCAGGCGCAGTCGCGCACCCAGGAGACCGGCGCGTGGGTCCGCGCCGTGTACGTCAAGGAGACGCTGGAGGCGTTTCGCGACCGGCGCAGCCTGCTGGTCATGATCGTGCTCCCGGCGTTCATCATGCCGGTGGTGACCCTCGGCATCCCGTACCTCGAGCAGCGCCAGCAGCACCAGATCAGCACGACCACGCCCGAAGTCGCCGTCGTCGGCCAGGCGCCGAGCCTCATTCATATGGCGTACACGAGCAAGCTCTTCACGCCCGTGCACACGACCGACGCCACCAAGGCGCTGCGGGAGCGGCGCGTGCTGGCCGTGCTCAAGATTCCGGCGAACTTCCAGAACCTCGTGGCGCGCGAGGCGCAAGTGCACGTCGGCGTGCTGTACGATGCGAGCAATCCGGAGAGCGTCGCGGCGCGGGCCCGCGTCGTGGATCTGATTTCCCGCTACAGCCAGGCCGTCGTCGCGCGGCGGCTCATCGCCCGGCACATCAATCCGAAGGACCTCCTGCCCGTGGTCATGGATGAACGCAACGTCGCCACGCAGCGGCAGCTGTCCGGGATGCTGCTCGCGAGCCTGCTGCCGTTTTTCATCGCGATGTGGGCCGTCGTCGGCGGGATGTCGCTCGCCGTGGACGAGGCCGCGGGCGAGAAAGAGCGGGGGACGCTGGAGTCGCTTCTCCTGGCGCCGCCCAGCCGCGAGGCGCTGGTGCTCGGGAAGTTCCTGTCCGTGCTGACAGCCTCGGTGGGCGCCGTCATCGTGGTCGTCGTCGCCATGATGGTCAGCCTCCGCTGGGGCTACCCGTACGTGCTCCACACCTCCCAGAAATTGGACGTGAGTCTGCCGGTCGGAACCGCCGGCGTCATGCTGGCGGTCGCGGTCCTCTTCGCGGCGCTGATGAGCGCGGTACAGCTCTCGTTGAGCATCTACGCTAAGTCGCCGCGGGAAGCGAACCAGTTCATCACGCCGCTGTACTTCCTCACGGTCATCCCGGCCCTCGCCGTCCCGTACATCACGGAGTGGCAGCAGTCCGTCGGCACCTACGTCATGCCGGTGCTCAACTCGTTTTTTACGTTTCGGGAGTTGCTGCTCGGCACAGTCAACTGGGGACACTTGATGCTCGCGGCGGTCTCCTCGGCGTTCTACGCGGCCCTGGCGGTGGAGTGGGCCATCATGTTGATGAGCCGCGAGTCGGTCATTTTCCGAACCTAGTCGGGCCTGTTGTCCGGCCCGTCGTCGTGCGCTCGTCGCCCGAAGCCTCATGCGGCAGCCCCAACTCTTCCACAGATCCCGTCCACAGATGCCTCAATCGAGACGAGAGAGATAAGCGCCCGAGTGGGCGCGCCGACGAGAAAAACAAAGGCCGCCGAGCGCCCGCCTGGCGGCAAGCATCGTATCCATGCAAACTCGCTGTTTCTAGCGCTGTGGACAATGCCCACCGGCGGAAATTGACGGAAAACCTGACCGTATTGCCCGGTTTCGGTCCTTGAGATACAACATGTAGTGTGCTACGATTCCTCTCGCACTAAATCTAGCGCGAAGGTCGAACATCTGTGCGCTGTCCCTACTGCGGGGCCAAGGAAACACGGGTATTCGATTCCCGGCCGGCCGACGACGGTGAGGGGATCCGCCGGCGCAGGGAGTGCGAAACTTGCCGCCGCCGGTTTACCACCTTCGAGCGGGTGGAGCGCCTCGCGCTGTCTGTCGTGAAGCGCAATGGCTCGCGCGAGCGGTTCGAGCAGGCCAAGATTCTCAGAGGCCTGCACCTGGCATGCGAGGGCAGGCCCGTAGATGATGCGGCGCTCCAGCAGATTGCCGACGACATCGAGCGTGCGGCGCTCGAGGCCGGGACAGGCACGATTAGGAGCCGCGAGATCGGGGACGTTGTGATCGAGCGGCTCCGGCAGCTCGACGATGTCGCCTACGTCCGGTTCGCCTCCGTATACCGGCGGCTGCCTGATGTCGACCGTCTGGTTGAGGAAATTCAGGCGTTGAAAGCCCGCAAGCAAATGGAGGCCGAACTCGCCTCACAGGTTCTGCTGATACCACTCGCCCCGCAGCGTCCCGAGCGCAATTAAATCGTATGGTCCCCGCCGACTCGATCAGGCCTGATTCCGTCTGGGAGGAGACGCCGATGGCGATGACATCAGATCATGCGAAGCCGCAGACGTCGCAGCAACAGACCCCCGCCGCGAAAGACAGCATCGCCACGGCGTCTTCCGCTCAGACGGGTGCCGCCGCCAGCCACGCCCCCGCGGCTCCGGCGCTGCCCGAGGCGACCCTGGATTTCTTCAAGGGCGACGAACTCCGCGCACGGGTGTTCTACGACAAGTATGCGCTGCGCGATCCGGACGGCCGCGTGCTCGAGCCGACGCCCGTCGAGATGTGGCAGCGCATCGCCCGCGGACTCGCGTCGGTCGAGCCCACGGCGGAGGCGCGCGAGCGGTACGCGCGCGAGTTCTACTGGCTGATGGAAGACTTCCGGTTCATCCCCGGCGGCCGCATCATGCACGCGATCGGCAATAAAAAGCGCGTCACTGCTTTAAATTGTTACGTCGATCCAATCCACGAAGATTCCATCGAAGCAATCTTTCAGTGGATGAAGGAAGCCGCGCGCACATACTCACTCGGTGGCGGCGTCGGCGTAGATATCAGCATCCTTCGGCCGGCCGGTGCGCCGGTCAACAACGCAGCGCGGACCAGTACCGGCTCGATCTCGTTCATGGAACTTATGTCGCTCACCACGGGTACGATCGGACAAAGCGGGCGTCGCGGTGCGTTGATGATTACGATCGCCGACGACCATCCTGATGTGCTGGCTTTCACAAAGATCAAGCGGAACCTCGATCGCGTGCGCTTCGCTAACATCAGCGTGCGCATCAGCGATGCGTTTATGCGGGCAGTCGAGGCGGATCAGCCGTGGACGCTCAAGTTCGCCAACGAGCGGGCCCAATTCGAGCGGACCGTCCCGGCGCGTGAGATCTGGCGAGAATTGATCTACGGCGCGACACACCACGCCGAGCCCGGCGTCATCTTCTGGGATACGACGAAGCGGTGGAGTACGTCCGAGTACAACGGCATGAACGTCATCACGACCAACCCCTGTTCGCTCGTGGGTTCAACCTATGTGATGACGCCAAGCGGCATCCATCGTCTCGACCAATTGGTTCAAAACGCCGTGACGGACCGCGTAAACCCGGCAGTGCTGATCGATCGTCGAGCGGAAGATGCCGCCGGAGTGGCCGCTGTGAGGGCGGACGCTCTTGCATTCACCGGCGTAAAGCGCATTTATCGCGTCGAGACCACCAGCGGCATGGCAATCCGCGGTACGGGCGATCACAAAATCAAAGTGCTGAACAATGATACGTTAGATCCATTGCACGGCTCCAAAGGGTGGAAGCGGCTCGATGAACTTGCACCTGACGATGTACTGGCGATCATGGATCCCAACGACGAAAATCTTGTAGAGACGGTTTTCCAGGATCGTTCGTCTCATCTGCACATTGATCACAGCTACGTACAACCTCGTCGAAGCGATGCTCACTTCAGTCTCATCAATATTCCGGAGACATGGGATGACGATCTAGCCTACCTGCTCGGTTACGCAGTTGGAGATGGTTGCTATACAAGACACAACCGTCGAACCGAACAGGCGAACCGGCTTGATGTCCACATGAATATCGACGACGCGCCCTACGTGAAGCCGATTATCGACCGGGTAACGGGTCGGTGCCTCAGGCAGAGGAAGGTAGCCGTTGCTGTGGGCACCCCTGGAACGCCCGAGACGCGTTCGGTCGCATACCCTCTTCACCACGTTGAGGGAACGAAGCGGGCCTGGGTCTCTGTTCACGCGGCCGCATTCCTTCGGATGCTCGCTGCGCTCGGTCTCCGGCCCGCGATTGGCCATGAAAAGGTGGTGCCTGACTCCATTCTGACAGCACCGAAAGAAGCAACGGCTGCATTTGTGCGCGGGCTCTTCGATGCCGACGGTACGGTCTCGTGGCCCAGCGAACGACCGATGGTTTCCGTCTCATCCACTTCCCGTAGGCTGATCGATCAAACACAGCTGCTGCTGCTGCAGTTCGGGATTTTTTCGACAGTGACGACATATCGAGCTGCGGACAAGAGCCGCACGCCCAGCCGTCTGACCTACGTCGCAAAGAACGGCGACAGCCGCGAATACAGAAGCGTGCGGGATATCCATAAGTTGAGCATCGGCGGTTATCCGTCGATCGATCGATTCGCGCGGCTTATTGGCTCGACGCTTCCGAGGCGCCGGGAGGCACTCGAGGCCCTGCTCGCATACCGTACCCGCGAACTCCGTGACGTTACCAACAAGACACGGGTAGCGGCAGTTGTCGACGAAGGCGTCGAGGAGCCAGTATACGATCTAACGGTTCTTGATACCAAGTCCTTCATCGCCAATGGCCTAGTGGTGAGCAATAGCGAAATACCCCTCGAGCCGTACGGCTGTTGCTGTCTCGGCAATCTCGGCCTATCCGAATTTGTTCTGGATGAGTTCAACCCCCAGGCGCAGGTGGACTGGCCCCACCTGGAGCATGCATTGCGGCTGGCGACCCGGTTCCTAGACGACGTCCTCGATTACAACGCCGACAAACATCCCCTCCCCGCTCAACGGGAAGCCAGCCTCTACTCGCGGCGCATCGGGGTCGGTTTCACCGGCCTGGGGGACATGCTGTGCAAGTTGCGGCTCAAGTACGATACGGAGGACGCGGTCCGGTTCGTCGACCGGACGTTCGAGCGGATCAAGAACATCGTGTACGATGAGAGTGTCAATCTCGCGATCGAGAAGGGCGCGTTCCCCGGGTACGACGCGGAACAGCATCTTAAAGGCGCGTTCCTCCAGACCCTGGCGCCCGAGGTGCTCGAGCGCATCAAGGCCCACGGCCTGCGCAACGTCGCGCTGCTCACGGTACCCCCGGTCGGCAGCGGCGCCGCCCTCGCCGGCACGACGAGCGGCATCGAACCCATCTTCGACCTGGGCTATACGCGGCGCAGCGAGTCGTTGTCTCAGGAGAAATTCACCGTCTACCATCCGCTGGTTAAGGCCTACATGGAGAGGTTCGGCGTTAAGGACGAAGACGCGCTGCCGGAGTTCTTCGTAACAGCCCACGAGATTGGGCCTGAGATGCGCGTCGAGATGCAGGCGGCGATTCAAAAGCATATCGACCACTCGATTTCCTCGACGGTCAACTGCGCGGCCGACACGACGGAGGAAGATGTCGCCAAGATATACTTCCTCGCGTGGAAGATGGGCTGCAAGGGCATCACGGTCTACCGTGAGAACTCGCGCGAGAATATCCTGACCGCTGGCACCAAGAGGGACAAGCCCGCGCAGGCGGCGCCGGCCGCCGTCGCGGCGGCGCCGTCGTCCGCCGTGCTGGCCGCGCCCTCTGCGCGTCAGACCCGCGCCCGTCCGAAAGTCACGACCGGGCGAACCGAGCGGATCGAAACGCCGCGGGGTCGGATCTACGTGACGATCAACGAAGACACGCAGGGCGTCTGCGAGGTATTCGTGCAGTCGCTCGACGTCGAAGCCGACGCCGTGGGCCGGCTGGCATCGCTGGCGCTCCGGACCGGCGCCGATCCGCGCCACGTGATCGAGCAGTTGTGGCGGGTCCAATCGCGCGAGGTGGCGATCGACCGCTCGAGCGACGGCACGGTCGTCCGCATTACGACGATCGCCCAGGGCGTTGCCCTCGCGCTCGGCCGCGCGCTGTACGGCGCCGGCTTCCGGCCCGACCAAGTGTTCCCGATGGCCGACCGCCTACCGGCTCCCGCGCCGCGCGGGAACGGCAATGGCCACGGGAACGGCGGCGACCACACACCTTCACCCGCCGCGGCCGCTCCGTCGCCGGCCGCCGCCGAGGCTCGCGGGACTCAGGAGTCGCTGTTGACCTTCGCGGGTGTGTGTCCGGACTGCGGCAGTTCGCTCGCATACGAGAACGGCTGCAGCCACTGCCGCAGTTGTGGATATTCCAAGTGCTGAACGATCATCAGGGAGGCGCGAAGCCCTAGTCTAGACGACGAAAAGGCTACGAGGCTCGGCGCGCGAGTGCCGCTTCTTCCCGCGCGTTGACGTGTCTGTTCTTTCGTTCCGCCCGCGCGTCGCGGAGGAAGGCCGCTGCGGTTCCCGCCCACAATAGCCACCCGGCTGTTTTGCTGGGAACAATCGTCGGCAGCCAGGCCGCCGCCTCGGCGGCGGCGCAATCTTGCAGCAGCGAGAGCCGAATCAGCGATAGCTTCCTGAACACCACTTCCCACTCTTCGTAGGGCAGTCTCAACGACCTGACGTCGCGCTCCAGGTACTGCAGTTCGCGCCAGACACCGTCAGGGGAGACGCCCTCCCGGCGCCAAGTCCGCCAGATTTGGCGAAGCCGGTCTTCGATCTCGTTGGATTCCTTCTGCCAGGTCAGGTAGGCGTCGGTGAAGGTCAAGTGTTCGCTGATGACGGCCTGCGCATGCGCGACGTCGTCTTCCCTTCCGCTGATCACGAGATCGGAGGGATGCAGCAGGACCTCGAGATTGGGCGACACGAGATTGACCAACCGGCGCGGTTCCAGGACCTGCGTTTGGTCTTTGGCGAACGAGATCAACACGGTGGTGGGCGCGCGCAGCATCCACGAGACGGGGCGCCGCTCGGTGGCGATGCCGCCGGCCTGCAGCGCGGCCTGGACGTCGGCGGCGACGTGCTCGTAGTCCTTGCTCTCCACGATCACCGGAATATGGCGGTCGGTCCACCGTCGCAAGATGTTTCGTGCCTTGAGAACGGGCGCAAAAACGATGAGCATGGCGAGGGTCAGGGCGAGGCCCATCGTGTGCGGGAAGCCTTTCAGAATGAGCGCGAGCCGGGCCCCCGCGCCGCGCGGACGCCGCTCGGGCTCGAGCATGAAGAGCGACGCCGTACCAACAGCGATCGGCAGAATGAGAACACCCGCCAGCATCGCAAGCCTGATCCAGGCGCGATCGACCCACGCGGGCAAGGTCACAAAGGCCAGGAGCCAGGTTCCGACGTTGGGGAACGCCGTACCGATAACGACCACGAGCCAGATCACCGACCCGAATGTGATGACCGAGAGGTAGATTTGCCGGTTCTGGGGGACGCGTCCGAAGAGCAAAATGGTGGCCCAGCCAAACGCGGTGTTCAACAGCCTGCCGAGCGAGCGCATGACGGCTGCCAGTAGGGCTTGAATCGGCAGCATCTCGGACACCGTCCAATCGCCCGCGGACGCGGGACCGTCTGGTACTTACTTTGTTAGTTCCCGCACGGCGCGGCTATCCAACGTGGCGCCGGGAGGAGCGTGCCGATGCCGGAGGAGCGTGATTCGGGAGAGCGATTGGCCGAGGCGCGTAAAGCCATCGAGCGCGATGCGGAGCGGCTGCGCGATCGGTGGGGCCAAGCGCGAGAAGAGGCGGTCGAGGGTTTCAACCGGCTGACGTGGATCGGCCAGCTCGGCTCGCTGCTCTTCCGCCTGCGCGGGTGGATGGGCGGCCCCGAACGGCCCGACCGGTAACGGTCCGGCCCGCGGGCGAGCTCTAACCGAACGGTTTCCCGAACTTTTCGCGGTGCGCTACGGTGCCCAGCGGCTTCCGTTGTTTCTTCCCGCGCCCGCCCGGGTTGGCAGGATAGCCGAACGGCACGATCGCAAGCAGCTCGAGTTCGTCCGGGACGCCGAGCAGCGTCTTGGCCTTCCCAAGCCCGAGGAAGCCCACCCAGTTCGATCCGACGCCTTCGGACCACGCGGTCAACATCATCGACTGAATTGCGCGGCTGCCGTCCGAGACCCCGAATCGCGAGGCCTTGTCGATCGCGACCGCGACGGCGAGGGGAGCCTCCGCGATGTACGGTCCGCTGCTCGCGGCCTCGCCGAGGCGGGCAAGGGTCTCGCGGTTCTCGACGACGATGAAGTGCCACGGCTGCCGGTTCATGCTGCTTCCCGTGAGCCGTCCCGCTTCGACGATCCGCCGCACCACGTCCGGCGGGACCGGCGTGTCCCGATACAGGCGGACGGCCAGGATGGTCCGAACCGCTTCGAACACTTCCATTAATTGCCTCCTATGGCGGATTGGCGGACGATGGGTCCGCACCAAGAGAAAGCGGGGGGCGCATCCGTTGCTGGAGTGAGCACGCCCGGCAACGGCTCTTCAGTAATCTCTTGGGCCGGCGACGGGCGTGTTCAGTCCGGTAGGGGATGAGTCATGTCCTCCGGTCGCACCCACTGATCGAACTGCTCCGCGGTCACGTATCCAAGCGCCAGCGCCGCCTCGCGCAGGCTTGTGTTGTCGCGGTGCGCCTTGAGCGCGATCTTCGCCGCCTTCTCATAGCCGATATGGGGGCTCAGCGCGGTGACCAGCATCAGCGACTGCTCCACGTGTTCGCGGATCCGCGCTTCGTTCGGCTCGATCCCCGCGGCGCAGTTCACCGTGAACGACCGGCACGCGTCCGCCAGCAGGTCGGCCGCCTCGAGCACGTTGTGAAGGATGATGGGTTTGTAGACGTTCAGCTGGAAGTTGCCCTGCGAGTCGGCGAACGCCACGGCCGCGTCATTGCCGTAGACCTGCACGCAGACCATCGTCAGCGCCTCGCACTGGGTCGGGTTGATCTTGCCCGGCATGATCGAGGATCCCGGTTCGTTCTCGGGGATCAGCAGCTCGCCGAGCCCGGCGCGGGGCCCGGAGGCGTGCCAGCGGACGTCGTTGGCGATCTTCATCAGGGCCGCCGCCAGCGTCCGCAGGGCCGCGCTGACGTTGAGCATCGCCTCGTGCGCGGACAGCGCGGCGAACTTGTTCGGCGCGGAGACAAACGGCCGGCCCGTCAGTTCGGCGATCTTGCGCGCGGCGGCGTCCCCAAACCGGGCGGGGGTGTTGAGCCCGGTGCCGACCGCGGTGCCGCCGATGGCGAGTTCGTAGACGCCCGGCAGGGTCCGCCGGATCGCGGCCAGCGCGTCGTCGAGCTGCGCGACCCAGCCCGAGATCACCTGGCCGAGCGTGACGGGCGTCGCGTCCTGCAGGTGCGTGCGGCCGATCATGACGATCGAGGCGTAGGCGCGCGCCTTCTCGTCTAGAACATCCCGCAGCGCGGTGACGGCCGGCATCAGCACGTCTTCGACCTGTTCGGCTGTCGCGATGTGCATCGCGGTCGGGAAGGTGTCGTTCGACGACTGGCCGCGGTTGACGTCGTCGTTCGGGTGCACGGGCTTCTTCGATCCGATCGTTCCGCCGGCGAGCTGGATCGCGCGATTCGCGATCACCTCGTTGGCGTTCATGTTGGATTGCGTCCCCGAGCCGGTCTGGAACACGACCAGCGGGAATTCGTCGTCGAGCGTTCCCGCGATGACGTCGTCCGCCGCGCGTGCGATGAGGTCGGCCTTGTCGGCCGGGAGCTGGCCGAGCTCGAGATTCGCGAGGGCGCAGCCTTTCTTGAGGATGCCGAAGGCGCGGATGACCGGCCGGCCCATCCGGAAGCGCTCGACCCCGATCGGGAAATTCTCGATCGAACGCTGCGTCTGGGCGCCCCACAGCCGGGAGACGGGGACACGCACCTCGCCGAGCGAGTCCGTCTCCACGCGCACATCCGTGGCGCGTGCCGCGGCGTCCGTGCCCGCGCGGCCCGCCGTCCCCGTCCGGCGGGCGGCCATCCTGCTCATCTCAACGCGACCTCCCTGCGCCCGTGCGCAAGATCGGATGCCGTCACGCTCAGCAGCACCAGGATCGGCGCCGCGGCGGTCCACATCGCCCAATGTTTTTCCAAGAATCCGCCGATGAGCGCCCCGAGCAGATAGACGGCCCACAGGCCGGTCATGAGCGCCCGCGATGCGGCCGCGCTTGTCGTGCGTTCCCGGGGCGCCGCCGGCCCGGCTCGAGACGTCTTCGCCGCCGCGCGGGCGGCGCTCCATCGGTCGAACAAGTCGCTCGCCGTATCCGTCGCGAGCGCCGTGAGCGTCCCCGTCACGTACGTCGTGGCGATCCGCTGCTCACCGACGCGCCGGACGGTCGCGCTCTGGATCCCCATCGCGGCGGACAGCAAGGCGATGAGCCAGTAGACCGGCGGCTCCGGGATGCGTCCGCGCGGGGCGCCGAAGAAAGCCCACACAGCGACCGCCCCGGCGAGCACCGCCGCTTCCAGGCCCAGGCCGTGGGAGATCCGCCGGATACCCCGCGTGCTGACCGTGCCGGCGCCGGCGCCCGCGACAAACGCGGCGATCGCCACGATGTTGTGCAGCGCATCCGCCCATGCTTCCCGGCCGACGGAGAGCCCGAGCAAGATCGTATTCCCCGTCATGTTCGCCGTAAAGAGGCCGAGCATGAGGTACCCGACGGCGTCGAGGCAGCCGGCCGCGCCCGCGAGGAGCAGGACGAGCCGCTTCCGCGGCGCCGCCGGCGAAACGTCCCCGCCGGGGGGCACGGCGTGCGTCGTCGCCATCGCATGCGCGGTATTCGCACGGCGCCCGAGCGAGTCCTGGAGGAGAACACTTCGCGACACCAGAAATCGACGGCCACCATGCGCGCGTGATTCGCCGCGCGCGGGAACTTGACGCCGAGGAGGACATCTATGGCGCTTCGTGTTGCCGCGCTGGCCGCCGCCGCGGCGTTTGTGCTCGGTCTCGCGGCCGCCGGTCCGGCGCCGGCGCCCGCGCAGACGCGCCTGGTCATGGCGTTCGTGCCGTCCGGTGAAGCGCGCACGATCCTCGACTCGGGCAACCGGGTCGCGCATCTGCTCGAGATGGCCACCGGGTACCACTTCGAATCGGTCGTCGCCACGAGTTACGCCGGGGTCATCGAGGCGATGGGCGCCAACCGCGCCGACATCGGATGGCTGAACACGTTCTCCTACGTGATCGCCCACGAGAAGTACGGCGTCGAGGTCCGGCTCGTCACCGTGCGGTTCGGCCTTCCATACTATCGCGCCGAGATCATCACGCAGGCCGACTCCGGGATCAACACGCTGGCCGATCTGCGCGGAAAGCGGTTCGCCTTCGTGGACCCGGCGAGCACGTCCGGCTATCTCTTCCCGGTCGCCGGCCTCAAGAAGGCCGGCTATGATCCGCAGACATTTTTCTCCCAGATGATCTTTGCCGGTTCGCACAACAACGTGGTGCTCGCCGTCTACCAGGGCCGCGTCGACGCGGGGTCGGTGTTCGAAGACGCGCGCGGCAGCGTCCAAAAGACGCTGCCCGACGTGATGCAGAAGGTCAAGGTCGTGTGGAAGTCCGACCCGATCCCTAATGACACGGTGAGTTTCCGCCGGGGCCTGCCGTCCGACGTCAAAGACAAGGTGACCACCGCGCTGCTTCGATTCTCGCAGACGCCCGCGGGACTTGACGCCTTGAAGTCGTTGTACGAAATCGAGGCGCTGGCCGACTACCAGGCGCTCGTGACGAAGTACAATGTCAACAGGGCAAGTGTGCCGACGTTGGACGCGTTCTTCAATCCGGTCCGCGACGTCCAGCATTTCGTGGGGCTGAACCCGTAGCATCCGCCTGCGGCGCCGGCGGTCCGGCGGCCTCCAGGCTCCGGCCGGCAGGGCAATGACATCGAACGGCCGCGTCCGCGACGGCAGCCGCCGGGGGCCGGTGGGTGTGCCGCGGCCGGGGGACACGCCTGCCGGTTCCGCGGATCCGATTCTGCGTGTCGAGCATCTCAGCAAGGTCTACGACGACGGCACGCGGGCGCTGACGGATGTCTCGTTCCAGGTCCCCCGCGGCGAGTTTCTCGTCATCATCGGACTGTCGGGGTCGGGCAAATCCACGCTGCTCCGGTGCATCAACCGGCTCGTCGAGCCGACGTCCGGCCGGGTGCTGCTCGACGGCCGGGACGCGACGGCGGCCGACCGCGACGAACTGCGCGAGATCCGGCGGGGCGTCGGCATGATCTTCCAGCAGTTCAACCTCGTCCGCCGCGCCTCGGTGCTCACGAACGTGCTCGCGGGCCGGCTCGGCTATATTCCGCCCTCCTGGGCGCTGGGGAACTACTTTCCCGCACCCGTCGTCGCGCAGGCGATGCGGAATCTCGAGCGGGTCGGCATCGCGGAGAAGGCGTTCGGGCGCGCGTCCGCGCTTTCAGGGGGACAGCAGCAGCGGGTCGGCATCGCGCGCGCGTTGATGCAGGAGCCCCGGCTGATCCTGGCCGACGAACCGGTCGCGAGCCTCGATCCCGCGCTGTCGCATTCCATCCTGAAATATCTCGAGGAGCTCAATCGGAAGGACGGCATCACGGTGCTGTGCTGTCTCCACTTTTTGAGTCTGGCGCGCCGGTACGGCAGCAGAATTCTCGCGCTCAAGGACGGACGCGTCGTCTTCGAGGGCCGGCCGCGGGACATCGACGAGGCGCGCTTCCGCGAGATCTACGGGCAGCAGGCGGAAGAGGTCGAGATCACATGAACGTCTCGCCCGGCAGCGGGGCGCCCGCGGCCGCAGGTCCCCGCCGGGGGGCACCGGCGCCTGCGGACGGGGCGATGCCGGTAGCGGGCCCGTCCGCCGGCATCAGGCGCGCCGCCGGGCCTGTGCCGTGGTACCGGTCCTGGCGTGCCTATGCCGGGCTGGTCGTCGCCGCGGCCGTCTACATTTACGGCTGGCACGTAACGCAAATCCATCTCAGCGAACTCTGGCGGGGCGCCCGGCTGATCCGGCCGTTCGTCGTCGCGCTGGCCACGCCGGATGTGGTGACGCGGACGCCCTCGCTTCAGCAGGCGGCCGCCCCGTACTCCTACGGCGGTGCCCCGGCGCCGGGAGCCGCGGGTCCTCTCCAGGGCACGGGCGCCGGCGCGTCGCTTCGGCTCTCGCGCGGCGCCGGCGCAAGCGGCGACCGTGTGACCGTCCACGGAGAAGGCTTCGGTGCAGACCGGAGCGGCGCGCTGTGGTGGGAGAATCAGATCGGTCAGCGCCAGCAACTCGCCACGTTTCGGACGGACGCGCAGGGCCGTTTCGACGCCGTGATTACGACCCCCGATGTCCAGGGTACCCGTAATCAGGTGATCGCGGAGGTCGTCACCGGCTACGGGCCCTTGCGGCCCAGTCAGACGCTGCTCGTCGTGCTCGACCGCATGGTGGAGACGGTCTTTCTGGCCCTCATGGGCACGACCATGGGCGTCGTCTTCGCGGTGCCGCTCTCGTTCCTCGGCGCGCGCAACCTGACCGGCCATCTCCCCGCGGGCGGCGCCGTCTACGCCCTCACCCGCACGCTCTTCAACCTCACCCGTTCCATCGAGGCACTGGTGCTCGCCATCATCTTCACCGTCTGGGTCGGCCTCGGCCCGTTCGCCGGGGTGCTGGCGCTCGGCGTGCACAGCATCGCCTCGCTCGGCAAGTTGTACTCGGAGGCGATCGAGAGCATCGACACGGGGCCGATTGAGGCGATCATGGCCACCGGCGCGAGCACGCTTCAGGTGATCCGATACGCCGTCGTGCCGCAGATCGTGCCGCAGTTCATCGCCTTTACGATCTATCGGTGGGACATCAATGTGCGCTTCAGCACGGTGATCGGCTTTGTCGGCGGCGGAGGCATCGGTTTTGTGCTGCAGCAGTACATCAATCTGCTCCAGTGGCCGCAGGCCGCCACGGCGCTCTGGATGATCGCGCTGGTCGTCGCGGCCATGGACTACGCGAGCGCGGTGGTTCGCGAACGCATCGCCTGAGGGAGCAGCGACGGCCCCCCGCCGGCAGGGCACGGCCCAGCGCGAGACGGCGCGCGCGGGGCCGTGCGGAAGAGCCCAGAGGGAATAGCGCCGTCCTGTCGAATACAGCGGCCGCCCGGGAGCCCTCCATGGCCGACCTAACGACCAACGTCGCCGACGTCCGCGCGCGCATCGCCGCGGCGGCGGATCGCGGCGGCCGCCGCACCGAAGAGGTGACGTTGGTCGCGGTCAGCAAGACCGTCGAGCCGGCGCGGATTCGCGAGGCGGTCACGCTTGGACTGAGGGTGTTTGGGGAAAATCGGGTTCAGGAAGCGCGCGAGAAAATTTCAGCCGTCCCCGGCGCGTCCTGGCATCTGATCGGCAGCCTCCAGCGCAACAAGGCCCGGGAGGCCGTCCGGCTGTTCCAGGTCATCGAGTCCGTCGATTCGGAGGAGCTCGCGGAAGAGATCAGCCGCCGCGCGGTGCAGCAGGAGCGGGTGCTCGACGTCCTGATCCAGATCAACGTGGCGCGCGAGCCCCAAAAGCACGGCGCGGCGCCCGAGGAGACGGCAGCGTTGGTTCGGCGCGCGGCGGATCTGCCGGGGATGCGGCTGCGCGGCCTCATGACGATTGCGCCGCTCGCCCCGGACCCCGAACAGGCGCGTCCGGTATTCCGGATGCTCCGCGAACTGCGGGACCGGATTGAGCGCGAGACCCGGATCACTTTGGCCGAGCTCTCGATGGGCATGTCGGACGATTTTGAGGTGGCGATCGAAGAAGGCGCGACGATGGTCCGCGTAGGGCGGGCCATATTTGGTGACCGCACCCGGACTTAGCCAGGAGTCACAACAGAGATCGACGCAGCGGACGCCCCACACCGGAGGGCGACATGGGCCGGGTCATACAACGCATGTGGCACTTTCTGGGGTTCGGTGAGCACGAGGAAGGAGGAGTACCGGCCGAGACCGCGCCGCCGCGGGCGCCGATTTTCCGCCTGCACAGCCCGCGGTCCATGGAGATCGTGGTCCTCGAGCCGGGGGAATATGACGAAGCGCAGAGCGCGGCCGACTATCTCAAAACCCACCGGCCCATCGTCCTCAACCTCAGGCACGCGAACAAGGACCTGGGGCGGCGCATCGTCGACTTCCTGAGCGGCGTCGCGTATGCGCTCGACGGGCACATGCACCGCGTGGGCGACGAGATCTTCCTCTTTACACCGCCGCACGTGTCCATCACGGCCGACCAATTCGGCGGGGACGCCGCCCGCGTGGGCGGCCCGGCGGGATTGTTCCCGGTGGACTGATCCGTCCGGGGCGCCGGGCCCGGACGACGCCCGCGAGCGACTTAGCGGTCCCACGGGGCGTTCCGGTCCGCGCCCGCACCGCCGCGCCACGCGTCGAGGAAGCCGCGCGGATGACTTGACGGCGTTCCGCTATACTGAAAGGCGCCTGCTTCCCTTGATGTCCACATCCGGAGTCCGCGCGGGATGAGCACGGAAGTCCCTTTGTGGTGGGAGGACGGGGCGCTGTCGCTGATCGACCAGACCGCCCTGCCTCACGAAGTTCGGACACGCCGCTGCACAACGTGGGAAGACGTCGCCGAGGCGATCCGCGCGCTCCGCGTCCGGGGCGCGCCGGCGATCGGCCTCGCCGCGGCCTACGGCCTCGCGCTCGCGGCGGCGGAACGTCCCGGCGGGTCGCCGAGCGAACGGCTGGCGCGGCTCCGCGTCGCGGCGGCCGGCCTGCGCGCGACGCGGCCGACCGCGGTGAACCTGGCGTGGGCGCTTGACCGGCTGCTCGCCGCCGCAGACGCCACACCGGACCCGGAACTCCTCCCGCAGCGGCTGCTGGCCGAAGCGCATACGCTGGCCCGCGCCGACCTCGCGATCAACCGCCGCATGGCCGCCCACGGCGCCGCGCTCTTTCCCGAGGGGTGCTCCGTCCTCACCTACTGCAACACCGGCATGCTGGCCACGGGCGGGTGGGGCACGGCGTTCGGTGTGCTCCGGCAGGCGCACGAGGACGGCCGCGGAATCCGCGTGGTCGCCTGCGAGACGCGCCCGGTGCTGCAGGGCGCCCGGCTCACGGCCTGGGAACTGCTCCGCGCCGGTATCCCGGCCACGCTCATTACCGACAACGCGGCCGCGACGCTGATGCGGGCGGGCGAAGTTGACACCGTGATCGTCGGCGCCGACCGCATCGCCGCGAACGGCGATACGGCCAACAAGGTCGGCACCTACGCGCTCGCGGTCCTCGCCCATGCGCACGGCCTGCCGTTCTATGTGGCGGCGCCGCTCTCAACCGTCGACCTCGCGACTCCGGAGGGCCATGTGATTCCGATCGAAGAGCGTTCGCCCGACGAAGTGACGATGCTGGCCGGGGCCCGCGTGGCGCCCGCCGGGATCGCCGTACGCAATCCGGCGTTCGACGTCACGCCGCAGCGGCTCATCACCGCGATCGTCACGGAAGCCGGCGTGCTGCGGCCGCCTTACGCGGTCACGCTGCGCGCCGCGCTGGAGGCGGAGTCCGGCCGACGGTCCGCCGGCCAAAGCCCGGCGTCAGGGGACCGCGCGGCCGGGACGGCCGACGTGGGAGCCGCCCGATGAGGCGTCCCCTCCGTCGGAAGGCGGTCATCGTCGCGCTGCTGCTGGCGTGGACCGCCGTCACCGTCCATCAACTCATGCTCCACGACGCGACGTGGCTCTCGGCGATATTTTTCGCCACCGGCCTCTACGGCACGTTCCTCATGGCCGTCGCGCTCTGGAGCCGCCGGTCTTCCCCGCAGCCGCCGGCCGCGGGCGATCCGCGTGCCGTGCGGCCGTTTGTCAGTATCATCGTCCCGGCCCGCAACGAAGAAGACGTGATCGCCGACACCGTCCGCTGTCTGTGCGCGCTCGATTATCGCGACGGCGCGGGCCGTCCCTGGTTTGAAATCATCGTGGTCGACCACCGGTCGACCGACCGGACGGCGCAGGTGCTCGCCGATCTCCGCCGCGAGATTCGGTTCACCGTCGTCCGGCCGTCGGTGGAGGACGGTGTCGGCAAGGCAGTGGCGCTCAACGTCGGCCTCGCCGCGGCGCGCGGGGAGGCGATCTGCGTGTTCGACGCGGACGCCCGGGTGGCGCCGGACTTTCTTTCGCGGCTGGTGCCCCACCTCGGGCGTCCAGGGGTGGCCGGCGTGCAGGCGCGCAAACTCGTCTACGACGGCCGCGGCAGCCTCCTGATGCGCGCGCAGGAGGACGACTACGTGGTGTTTCAGACGCTGACCCAGCGGGGCCGGCACCGCCTCGGCGGCGCCGTGATTCTGACCGGCAACGGCCTCGTCACCAAGCGCGACAGGCTCGAAGCGGTCGGCGGATGGAACGAGGACGCGTTGACCGAGGACATCGACCTGTCCATCCGCTACGCGCTGCGCGGCTGGACCGTGCACTACTGCGAAGACGTGGTCGTGTGGGAAGAGGCCGTGCCGACCTGGCGCGGACTGGTGCAGCAGCGCACGCGCTGGTCGGAGGGCTCCTTGGGGTGCCTCTTCGAGTACGCCGGGGCGCTGCTGCGCGCGCCGATTCCCTGGCGCAAGCGGTTGGATTTCCTCGTCTTCCTCTCGGGGTCGCTCGTCCTGGCGCTGTCCATGGTGACGAGCTATCTGTTCCTGGCCGAAGACTGGCTTCTCGGTTTCGGCGCGCACCGGCTGTCCGTCTTGAACGCCCTGCCGGTGGCGCAGCATCAGCCGTGGTACGCGTACTATTGGATCATCGTCATGATGTCGACGGTTGTCGGCATCGCCGTCGAGCGCGTCCGCACGCCCGCGGGAATTGTCGTCACGTCGGCGCGGTACATGGTCTTCGCAACGCACCAGGTCGTCACGCTGCCGCTCGCCCTGTACCGCTACATCCGCAGCGTGTTCACCGGCCGGATCGAGTGGATGAAAACGGAACACCGCGGCCTGGGCCTGCCGGTCCTGCGGCAGCCGCGTCTCATCGAGGCGCCGCGCGCCGCCGCGGTCGGGCACGCGCCGAAGCGTGCCGCCGAGGCGGTCGGAGCGACATCGCGGCCGTAAATTTGACGCTCGCTCCGGCCCTGTGTTACGATTCGCGGGAACACGCGATGACGGAGGACCGCCGCCGCGCGGGCCGGAGAGCGAGCCGGGTCCGGTGAAAGCCGGTGCGGTGCCCGCGGCCGCGATCGCCTCCCGAGGTGCGAAACCCAGGAGCCCAGACCGGCTCCGAGGTCTCGCCGGCATCCCCCGATAAAGGGAGTCGGCCCCCCCTGTCGCGCGAGAGGGTCCGAGCGAGTGCCGGGCCGCAGGCCCGGAACGAGGGTGGTACCACGGCAGCCCCGTCCCTTGACGGACGGGGTTGTGTCGTTTTCATCGGGAGGAACCGAACGCATGGCGTTTCAGCCCGTCGACCCCCGCACGGACTTTCCGGCGCAGGAGCGCGCGCTCCTGGACTGGTGGACGCGCGAAGGGATCATGGCCCGGTATCTCGCGCGCAACCGCGCGTCGGCGGAGCGCTGGTCGTTTCTCGACGGGCCGATCACCGCGAACAACCCCATGGGCGTGCACCACGCCTGGGGCCGGACGTACAAGGATCTCTTCTGCCGCTACCACACGATGCTCGGCCACCGCCAGCGCTACCAGAACGGTTTCGACTGTCAGGGGCTGTGGGTCGAGGTCGAGGTCGAGAAGGAACTGGGGTTCAAGAGCAAGCGGGACATCGAGCAGTACGGCATTGCCGAGTTCGTCGAGCGCTGCAAGGCGAGGGTGCTGCGGTTCGCCGGCGTGCAGACCCAGCAGTCGATCCGCCTCGGGTACTGGATGGACTGGGACCACTCGTACTACACGATGTCCGATGAGAACAACTACTCCATCTGGTTGTTTCTGAAGCGCTGCTGGGAGCGGGGACTCGTCTACAAAGGCCACGACGTCATGCCGTGGTGCCCCCGGTGCAGCACCGGCATCTCCGAGCACGAGATCGTGACCGAGGGGTATCAGGAGGTCACGCACCTCAGCCTTACCGCGCGGCTGCCGGTGGCCGGACGCCCCGGCGAGTTTCTGCTGGTGTGGACCACCACGCCGTGGACGCTCACGAGCAACGTGGCGGTGGCGGTGCATCCCGAGCTGACATACGCCCAGGTCAAGGAGCGCAACGGGACGAGTTACTACGTGGCCCGGGACCGGCTCGAGGCCGTCACGGCCGGCCGGCCGCGCGTGCAGGTCGTGCGGGAGCTGCCGGGACGCGATCTCGTCGGCTGGACCTACGAAGGGCCCTTCGACGACCTGCCGGCGCAGCAGGGCGTGACCCACCGTGTCATCCCGTGGACGGAAGTCAGCGCCGCCGAGGGCACCGGACTGGTCCACATCGCCCCGGGCGCCGGCGCGGAAGACTTCGGGCTCAGCAAGGAGCACGGGCTTCCCGTGATCGCGCCGATCGACGAGTTCGGCGTCTTCACCGAGTCCTTCGGCGATTTGGCCGGCCGCCATGTCTATGAGGTCGCCGATCCGATCAAAGAGGACCTGGAGCGGCGGGGCCTCCTGTACCGTGCCGACCCATACACTCACCGGTATCCAATGTGCTGGCGCTGCGGGAGCGAACTCGTCTTCCGGCTCGTCGACGAGTGGTTCATCGCCATGGACTCGCTGCGCGAGCCGATGATGGCGGTGACCCGGCAGATCACCTGGATCCCGGAGTTCGGCCTGGAGCGCGAACTCGACTGGCTCCGCAACATGCACGATTGGATGATCAGCAAGAAGCGCTACTGGGGCCTCGCGCTGCCGATCTACGAGTGCAAAGCGTGCGGGACGTTCGAGGTGATCGGCAGCGAGCATGAGTTGAAAGAGCGCGCCGTCGAGGGATGGGACGCGTTCGAAGGCCACACCCCCCACCGGCCGTGGATCGACGCGGTGAAGATCCGCTGCCGGCAGTGCGGCGCGGTCGTGTCCCGGATCCTCGACGTCGGCAACCCGTGGCTCGACGCGGGGATCGTGCCGTACTCGACGATGTACTACCGGGAGGACCCTGCGAAGTGGCGGGAGTGGTTTCCCGCGGCCTTTATCACGGAGGCCTTCCCGGGCCAGTACCGCAACTGGTTCTACTCGATGCTCGTGATGAGCACGGTGCTGGAAAACCGCCCGCCGTTCCTCACCTGCCTCGGGCACGCGATGGTGCGCGATGAGACCGGGCGCGAGATGCACAAGTCCTGGGGCAACATGATCGAGTTCAACGACGCGGCGGAGCGAATGGGCGCCGACGTCATCCGCTGGCTGTACGCGATGCAGAACCCGGCGCAGAACGTCAATTTCGGCTACGGCCCGGGCGACGAAGTGCGCCGCCGCTTCATCCTGCCGCTGTGGAACGTGTATGCGTTCTTCGTCACGTACGCGAACCTCGACGGCTGGACGCCCGCGGCGCGGCTCCGA
The DNA here is from genome assembly GCA_035307565.1 of bacterium. Taxonomy (GTDB): domain Bacteria; phylum Sysuimicrobiota; class Sysuimicrobiia; order Sysuimicrobiales; family Segetimicrobiaceae; genus DASSJF01. The sequence goes on from DATGHZ010000007.1 coordinate 52,530, forward strand.
TCGCGGCGCGGAAACGGGGCGACGAAGACCGCCGCCGCAGGCCAACCGCGCAAAGGCGGCCTCCGGGCCGGCGAACGCTCGCTGCTCGATCGCTGGATTCTCTCGCGCCTCGCGGATGTGGTCGCGACGGTGCGCAGCCGTCTCGACGCCCACGACGTCGCCGGCGCCGCCCGGCCGATCGAGCGGTTCGTGGACGACCTGTCCCTGTGGTACGTGCGCCGCGGCCGGCGGCGCTATTGGAAATCCGAAGCGGACGCCGACAAGCAGGCCGCGTACGCCACCCTCTACCACGTGCTGGTGACCCTGTCACAGGTCCTGGCGCCGTTCCTGCCGTTTCTCTCGGAGACCCTCTACCAGAACCTCGTCCGGTCGGTGGACGCGTCGGCGCACCCGAGCGTGCACCTGTGCGACATGCCGGGCGCGGACGGCCGCGCGCGGGATGCCGGTCTCGAGGAGGGGATGGAGCAGACGCGCCACGCCGTGTATCTCGGCCGTGCCGCCCGCAATAAGGCGCGCATCAAAGTGCGGCAGCCGCTCGCGTCCGCCACGGTGCTCGACCGCTCCGGGTGCCTCGCGGGGCGGCCGGAACTGATCGAACTGCTGAAGGACGAACTGAACGTGCGCGAGGTCCGGTTCGCGGGCTCGCTCCAAGACCTTGGACGCCTCGAGGTCCGCCCGCGCTTCGATCTCCTGGGGCCGAAGTTCGGCGGCCGCATCACCGTGATCGCAGACGCGCTGCGCGTGCAGGGCCCGGCGCTCGTCGAGCAGACCCCGGAGGGCGAGCCGTACCGCCTCCGCCTTGCGGGGGGCGACGAGATCGTGCTCGAACGCGGTGAGGTTGACGTGCGGATGCGCTGGCGCGAGGGCAACGCCGGAGCGGGCGAAGGCGGGGCGTGGGTCGTGCTCGACACGACCGTGACGGAGGACTTGGCGCTCGAAGGCCTCGCGCGCGAACTCGTCCATCAGATCCAGCAACTGCGCAAGGAAGCCGGGCTCGAGATCGCCGACCGGATCACGCTCTACTACGATGGCGACGACCGGCTGGCGGGCGTCCTGCGGGCCCACGGGGGGACGATCCTGCGCGAGGTGCTCGCCGTCTCGGCCGCACCCGGTGTTCCCGACGGCGCGCCGCACAAGAAGACCGTGCGGATGGATGGACAGACGGTGACGCTGGGCATCGCTCCGGAGCCGGCGGCGCGCCCCGCTCGCGCGCGCTCGACGCGGCCCGGAAAGGCGTGAGGGGCGGGCGGTGAGTCCTTCGGCGGCCCGGCGGCGTACGATCGGGGTGATCGGGGGGATGGGGCCCCTCGCCACGGCGGACTTTTATCTTCGACTCGTCCGGGCCACCCCGGCCGCGACGGATCAGGAGCACCTTCACGTCATCATCGACAGCAACACGGAAATCCCGGATCGGACGGCCGCGATCGAACACCGCGGCCCCGATCCGACGCCTGCGCTGGTGGAGACGGCCCGGCGGCTTGTGGCGGCGGGGGCGGAGGTGCTCGTGATGCCCTGCAACTCGGCCCACGCCTTCCTCGACGCGATTCGGCGCGCCGTCCCGGTGCCGGTGTTGGATATTATGGAGGAGGTGGCCTCGGCCGCGGCCGGCCTGACGCCCGTGCCCGCGGCCGTGGGACTGCTGGCGACGTCCGGTACGGTGCGCCGGCGTCTCTATCAGGCGGCGCTCGCCCGGCGCGGGATCGAGGTCCGTACACCGGATGCCGCGGGTCAGCGCGCAGTCTCCGGCGCGATCGCCTCGGTCAAGGCGGGAGAGACCGGCCCGGAGGTCCGCGGCCGTGCCCTCGCGGCGGCGGAGGAATTGGTCCGGGCCGGCGCGGGGGCGATTGTGCTCGGATGCACGGAATTGCCGCTTGTGCTCGCCTCCGAGGACGTCCGCGTGCCCCTTTTGGACGGGACCGAGATCCTCGCACGCGCGGCCGTACGCGCAGGCTTTGGGGAATATCAGACATGGCACGAACGTTCGCCAGGAAGCACGGGGGCGTCCCCCGACGCGGTCAGGAGGCACTGAATGCCCGCACGGCGTGTGACGAAGAAATCTTCCCGCGCAACCTCCGCCGCCGCGCCTGCGCGCGCACGGTCGGGCGCGGCCCGGCCGGCGGAAGCCAAAAAGTCGGCCGGGCGTAATTCACGCGCCGCCGGAGGGACACAGCAGCCGGCATCGCCCCCGCCGGCGCCCATCGTTCGCGCACGCGGCCTGTCGGGTCCGAAACTGGAACCGTACATCCGCAGGCTTACCGACGAACGCCGCCGGCTTCGCCAGGAACTGTCCGAGATGGAACAGCACCAGGTGAAGACCGAAGAGAAACCCGTCGCCGACGTCTCCGGCAGTTACGATGACGATCTCGTCGATGTGGCGACCGAGACGTTCGAGCGGGAAAAGGGCCTCGCGCTGGAAAGCAGCGTGCAGGGCATGCTGCAGATGGTCGAGGACGCGCTGCGCCGCGCGCGCGGCGGCACCTACGGCGTCTGTGATGGGTGCGGCCGGCTGATCGACGTCAACCGGTTGCGCGCCATCCCGTACGCCCGGCTGTGCATCAAGTGCAAGGAGCGCGAGGAGCGGCTGCGGAGCGTCCTTCGGTAGACGGGCACGATCGGCGCCTCCGGGCGGCACGCGCGTCGCGCCCGCCGGCCGGACGGGGTCCCGGACTTCTTGGTTTTGCTCTGGCGTTCGGCGGCGCCGTTCTGGTCGGCGCGGCGGTGACGGCGCGGTTGACACCCGGCGCCGAACATGTCGTTCTCCCCGGCTTGCTCTCCCTGACGTTGCTGCACAACACCGGCATCGCCTTCAGTCTTCTGCACGGCGCGCCCCCGGTCGTGATCATCGCGCTCGCCTTGACCGCCCTCGCGGTCGCCCTCTACAATAGGGACGCTTGGCCACGGACCGCCCTCGTGCGCTGGGGGCTCGGTCTGGTCGCGGGGGGTGCCGCCGCCAATGTGGTCGAGCGGCTGCGCTTCGGGTACGTCATCGATTACCTCGACGTTCACGTCTGGCCGGTGTTCAACCTGGCGGATTCCGCCGTTGTCGTGGGCGCCGGATTGCTCGTGTGGGCGCTCTTGACGACGGGCGGAGCCAAGGCAAGGCCTGACGGCATCGGAGGGGATCGATGAAGCCAGTGTTGTTCCAGATCGGACCGTTTCCTGTGTCGTCCTTCGGCATCTTCCTGCTCGTGGCGTTCGTCGCCGGCATCCTGCTGCTGCGGGCCCGGACGGTGCGGTGGGGATGGGACGGCGGCGAAGTCCTCGACCTCAGTCTCTACTCGATCATCGGCGGTGTGATCGGCGCGCGCATCGGCTACGTGCTCGTCAATCTCCGCGACTTCACGAACGACTGGACGCGCGTGTTCACAATCTGGCGCGACGCGGGGCTCACGTTCTACGGCGCGCTCGCCGGCGGCGCCATCGTCGCCTGGTTGTACAGCCGGCGCCGCGGCTGGAGTCTGGGCTGGCTCGCCGACGCGGCGGCGCCCGGCCTCGCGCTCGGCTACGCCATCGCGATGGTCGGCACCCTGCTCTACGGGCTCAACTACGGGCGCGCCGCCAACGTTCCCTGGGCCGTCGTCCTCTTCGGCGAGCCGCGCCACCCCACGCAGTTGTACCTCATGCTGGCCGCGCTCGTTATTCTGGCGATCGTGCTGCCTGCGGCCGGCCGTCCGCATGCGCCGGGCCGTGTCTTCTGGTTGTTTCTCGGCTTGTACGGCATCGCGCGGGCGGTCGTCGAGTTGTTCATGGACAGTCCGCACGCCGTCGGACCGCTCACCCTGGCGCAGGCTGTGAGCATCGTCGTCGCCGTGCTCTCCCTGATCGTGTGGGCCGTCCTCGCCGGACGGCCGGCGGAGGACGAACCCGCCGGCGCGGCGGTGGAGGCGCCGATGCCGGGCGCGGGAGCCGTCGGTGGGCCGTCGCCGTCCGAGCCGGGTGGGCCGAGGACGTAGCTCCGGGGCGGCCGCCGCACCCGCGGCGGGCGCCAACTCCGCCCTCCATCGATTTGAAACGGCCGTCCCCGACGACGGCCGCCGTCTCGACGTTGTCGTCGCGGCGCGTGTCCCGTCCCTGTCGCGGTCGCGGATCGCCCGTCTCGCGGATGCGGGCGATGTACGGGTCGACGGGCATCCGCGCAAGCCGGCGTTCCGGCTGCGGCCGGGACAGTCCGTCGAGATCGCCGTCCCGCCCCCCGAGCCGTCCGGAGTCCGTCCGGAAGCCATCCCGCTCGACATCGTGCTGGAAGACCAGGATCTCCTCGTCGTGAACAAACCGGCGGGACTCACCGTCCATCCGGCGCCCGGTCATCCGTCCGGTACTCTTGTCAACGCGCTTCTGTCGGCGGTCCGCGACCTCGCGGGCATCGGCGGCGCCCTGCGGCCCGGCATCGTGCACCGGCTCGACAAGGACACCTCGGGACTGCTCGTCGTGGCGAAGTCGGACGCGGCACACCGCGCGCTCGCCGCGCAGTTCAAGGCCCACACCGCGCAGCGCACCTACCTTGCCGTTGTGCGCGGTGTCCCGCGCCGCGACAGCGGCACCATTCGCGCTCCGCTCGGCCGCCACGCGGTGCGGCGGACCCGCATCGCCGTGGTCCCGCACGGCCGTGATGCCGTGACGCACTACACCGTGCTCGAGCGATTCCGCGATGCCGCGCTGCTGGCGTGCCGCCTGGAAACCGGGCGGACCCACCAGATCCGCGTGCACCTGGCGCACGCCGGACACCCGCTGTTCGGGGACCCGGTGTACGGCCGCGCGCGTGCCCCCGAGATCGCCCGCCAGGCGCTGCACGCCGCGCGACTGGAGTTCATGCATCCGCGGACCGGCCGCCTGGTCGCCTGCTCGGCGCCCCTGCCGGACGACATGGTCCGGCTTCTCGAGCGCCTCCGCCGCGAATCGCCACCGAACGGTCGCGACGACGCCGGCGGCGCGAACGTACGCCGGGGCACGTACGGCAACGCGCCGGACCCGGCCGAGGCGGGGGACGCTTCGAGCCGGAGCGAACCATAAACGGCGACGCGTTCAGAGCGTTCAGACGAGGTGGCTCGCGCGGTGGAACGGCGGGAAAAGGCGCGGGTGATGGACCAGGAGACAATCCGGCGCACCATCACGCGCATGGCGCACGAGATCGTGGAGCGGAACAAAGGCGCGGCGGGACTCTCCCTCGTCGGGATTCAGCGGCGCGGCGTCCACCTGGCCGAGCGGCTCGCCGCCGCGATTGCCGCCGCGGAAGACGCGCAGATCCCCGTCGGTACGTTGGACGTCACCAAGTACCGCGATGACCGCGAGACGCGGCCCGCCGGAGCGGAGGGGGATACCCGTCTGCCGTTTCCCGTCGCGGGGCGGCAGATCGTGCTCGTCGACGACGTCCTCTATACCGGCCGCACCGTGCGCGCGGCGATCGCGGCGCTGATCGATCGGGGTCGCCCCTCCGGTATTCAACTCGCCGTCCTCGTCGATCGCGGCCACCGCGAACTGCCCATCCGGCCCGACTACGTCGGCAAGAATCTTCCGACATCATCGCGCGAGCAGGTGGCGGTGCGGCTGCGCGAGATCGACGGCGTGGATGAGGTCGTGATCGAGGAACCCGTCTAAGAGAGCCCGTCTATCGGTCAGCGGCGCGCCGGTTCGAAGCCGCCCGGCAGCGCCGGCGGCACGCGGAGCGTCCGCTCGCCTTCGTAGATCACCGCGCCCGGCGCCGCCCCGCGGGCTTTGCGCACCCGCCGCCGCGGCGCCACGTCGACCGCGACCTGCGCGGCGCCGCGTCCCTCGCTGTAATACGCGGCAACCTGCGCGGCGGCGGTGACGGCGGCGTCGCTCGGCGCCCCGGAGGTTTTCAAAATCACATGCGCCCCCGGAAGCGCGCGGGCATGGAACCAGAGATCCTCCGGACCCGCAACGTGGAATGTCACCTCGTCGTTTTCGCGCGCGCTTCGTCCGGCGACGATCACCGCACCGCCCGGCCCCTCGAACCGCCGCGGTCCGGTACGGGCGGCCGGACGGCTTCGCGGGGGACGCCGCACGAGGCGTCTCGCGACCAGATCGGCGTGCACTTCGTAGAGGTCGTCGGCGGACGCGGCGGTTTCGATCTGGACGAGCGATTCGCGCAGCGAAAGCGCGGCCGATTCAAGTGTCGCAATCCGTGCCGGAATCGCGGCGGCGCCGGCCCGCGCCTTCGCATACCGCCGGAAGTACCGCCGCGCGTTGTCCACGGGTCCGAGCGCAGGGTCGAGGGGAATGTCGGCCATCGCCCCGCCGGCGGTGTGATCGGGCACGCGCACAGAGGTGGCGCCGGACGGCGCCTCGTGTCCGTAGGTCAGGAGCAGATCGCCGAAGACGCGGAAGCGCTCCGCCGCTTCGCTTTCGGCCAGGGCGGCCCGGTTGGCGGCCAGCGCGCGCGCGGTCTGCCGAAGCGAGTTCTGAACCGCCGCGGCGAGGGTGCGCCGCCGTTCTTCGAGCGCGGCTCCGCCTGCGCCGGCGTCGTAGTACCGCCGCACGGCCTCGCTCATCGCGTCGACCGCGACCGCCTCGAGCGCCGCGTAGACGCGGAGCGGCAGCGCGGCGAACGCCGTCGGCCGCCCGTCGAGCAGATAGAGGGTCGGCGCAAACTGGGCGGCCCGAAAGGCGCCCGCGAGCGCTTGGATCGCGTCCGCGATGGAGGCCGCCGATGCCGCCGCCCGCCCGGCCGGCATGGCCGGATCGAGACCGGCGCGCAGCGCCGCTTCATGCGCGAGCACGGGGCCGAGACCGAGCACCTGCTGCGCGAGCGCGCGCCACAGCGGGCCCTCCCCGGCGAGCAGCGGTGCGAGCGCCGCCGCATCAATCGCATCAGGATGCGGCCGGTCCGCCGGAGGCAGACGGTACGGCCGGCCCGGGCCGACCGTTCGATGCGACATCTGCTCCGTCACCAGCTTGAGCGCGCCAACGACCGCGCCCCGGGCCGCGGCGCCGCGCACGAGAATGAGGTTGCTGTGCCGGCCCATGAGTTCGGCGACCAATGTGTGGGGACCGTCCAGCGTGTCGAGTTCAAGGTAGAGGATACGTTCAAAGGGCGGCTGCTCGACGCGGGTCAGCCGGGCGTCGAGGAGCCGGCTTCGAAGCAGCAGCCCGAACGGTCCCAGCCGCTCGCCGGGAATGTGGGGCGCGCCGAGATGGATGCGGGCGGCCTGCGGGTGAATCGAGCAGAGGATCTCTTGTGTCCGCCGCCCGTCACGAAGACCCAGCACGATCGTTTGCGGGTCCGGCTGGCGAACACCGGCGAGGCGGCGGCCCGCGTGCGCGTTGAGGTCCGGCACGATCGCCGCGAGCGACAGCGCGTCGAACGCCGGTGGGGGGGTTATGGCCACGATCGGGCCTCCGAGCCGCGAAAGATCGCGTCCGAGCGCGTGCGAACGAGCAAGAAGGAGATTCGCCGCGACACACCGGACTTCCTGACCGTGATGCGCAGCATGACCGGGTTCGGGGCCGGAGAAATCGCCACCGAGGCAGGTCGTTACGGCGTCGAGATCCGCTCTGTCAATCATCGGTTTCGTGAAGTGATCATCCGCATGCCCAGGGACCTCTCGCCGCTGGAAGATCGCGTGCGCGCCGTCGTCCAAAGCCGGGTCCTGCGAGGCCGGGTTGATGTGGCGGTCGTGCGGGATGATTACGGCCGGCGGCCACGGGCGGTGAAGACCGACGCCGCCCTTGCGAAGGCGTACGTGGACGCTCTGGACGGTCTGCGGCAGGCCCTGCCGATCTCGGGCGAGGTCGATCTCTCGCTCCTGCTGTCGCTTCCCGACCTTGTCAAAATCGAGGAAGAGAAGGAAGATGTGGAGGCATCCTGGCCGGTGGTTGAGCGCGGTGTCGGCGCCGCGCTGGACCGTCTCGTCGCGATGCGCGACGCGGAGGGCGCCCGGCTGGGGGCGGATCTCCTGGCGCGGCTGTCGCGGCTGGAGTCCCTCGCGGACGCGATCGCGGCGCGCACACCGCGCGTGGTCGAAGACTACCATGCCCGGCTGGAACGCCGTGTCCAGGAGTTGGCCGCCGGCGTGGCGGTCGATCCGGGACGGCTGGCCACCGAAGTCGCGCTCTTCGCCGAGCGGTCCGACATCAGCGAAGAGGTGACGCGCTTCCGCAGTCACCTCGTACAATTCCGGACGACACTTGCGGCCGAAGGGGGCGCCGTGGGCCGGACGCTGGAATTCATCGTCCAGGAGATGGGCCGCGAGACGAACACGATCGGGAGCAAGGCGAACGATCTCGAGATCACGGGGCTCGTCATTGCCGTGAAGGGCGAACTCGAAAGTCTGCGGGAGCAGATCCAGAACGTCGAATGAGAGCCGGAGGCGGCGCGGCCATGGACACGCGGCTCATCAACATCGGGTTCGGCAACATCGTGGCGGCCAGCCGCATCATCGCCATCGTCAGCCCGGACTCCGCTCCGATCAAACGGATCATCCAGGAAGCCAGAGACAAAGGCATACTCATCGACGCCACCTACGGGCGGCGCACGCGTGCGGTGGTCATCACGGACAGCGGACACGTCGTGCTGTCCGCGGTGCAGCCCGAAACGGTCGCGCACCGGTTCACGAGCAAGGAGGCCGTGGAAGATCAGGATGCGGACGTCGAAGACGAGGAACCGGAACCCGAGGCCGTAGCGGCGGAGCCGCGCATGCCTCGTGACCGCGCCGCGCAGGCCGGCGAATGATCCTGACGGTGAGCGGGGAGATCGGCGCGGGCAAGAGCACCGTTGCGCGCGCGCTCGCGCAGACCCTCGGCCTCCGTTATCTGTCGAGCGGCGAGATCTTCCGCGACGAGGCCCGGCGCCGCGGCGTCACGGTGGGCGCGCTGGGGCGGCTCGCGGAACAGGACGCCTCGATCGACCGGATGATCGACGAGACCCAGGTCGCGGAGGCGAAGGCCGGCCGGATCGTGATCGAGAGCCGGTTGAGCGGGTGGCTCGTCAACGGCAATGTCCGCGTGTGGCTGCGCGCGCCGGTGGACGTGCGCGCGCGCCGCGTCGCCGCCCGCGATGCGATGGCGATCGAGGCGGCGCGCGCCGATATCGAGACCCGCGAGGCCTCGGAGCGGCGGCGCTATGCGGGTCTGTATCACATCAATCTCGACGACCTGACCCGCTATCACATCGTCCTCGATACCGCGTCGTGGAACGCCGAGGATATCACGCGCGCGATCGCTGGCCTCGCGCGCGCGCTCCAGGGCGAACGGTCCGGCCGCCCCTCGTAACTTGGCCGGCAGCCTGCGCGGCCGCACCGTGGTCCTCGGCGTGTCCGGCAGCATCGCCGCGTACAAAGCCGCGGTCATCGTCCGGCGCCTGCGGGAGCAGGGCGCGGACGTCTACGTCGTGATGACGCCCGCGGCGGCACGGTTCGTCACGCCGCTGACCTTCCGGGCCCTGTCGCAGCAGCCGGTCGTGGCGGACATGTGGGCGCCCGACGTGCCGTGGGAGGAACCGCACGTCGCGCTCGGCCGGCGCGCCGACCTGCTCCTCATCGCCCCGGCCACCGCCGACATGGTGGCGCGGCTCGCGGGCGGATTCGGCGACGATCCCGTGTCCGCGACGGCCCTGTCGACCCGCGCCCCCGTGGTGATCGCCCCCGCGATGAGCGACGCGATGGCGCAGTCCCCCGCGGTGCAGGAGAATCTCACGCGCCTGCGGGCCCGCGGCGTGCGGGTGCTCGGCCCAGAGCACGGCCGGCTCGCGTCCGGCGAGGTCGGGCTCGGCCGGATGACCGAACCGGAGGCGATCGTCGAGGCCGTCGCCGCCATCCTTGGCGGCGAGCGCTGACCCGCGGGAGGCCGGCACGACGGTCGCGCAGCCGTCGCGGGGCGCCGCGGCCGCGGACGGCGGCGCCGACATCTGCGTCGACGTCCTCGTCGCGCGCGCGGGCGGACTTGCCGATCGCCCGCTGACCTACCTGGTCCCGCCGCCGCTGCGGCCGTTCGCGGCCGTCGGCATGCGCGTCCACGTGCCGCTCGGCGCGCGGCGTGTGCTCGGCTTCGTGCTGGCCGTTCGACCGTCGCCGTCGGCCGCGGAGCCGGCCGTCCCACAGCCGGGGCACGACGCCGCGCGTATGCGCGCCGTGTTTGATTTCCCGGACGATGCACCGCTCTTTCCCGCCGTCCTGCTACGGCTTGCCCGCGAAATCGCCGACGAGACGCTGTCGTCCCTGCGTGATGCCGTACAGTGTTTAGTGCCGCCCGAGGTGTTCCTCGCACCGGTCCCGCCGAGACCGCGGATCGCGGTGCGGGATGCCGCGCGTCCCCTGCCGGCGCGCCCCGGCCGGCGCCAGGCTGCGATGCTGGCTTTGCTGTCGGAGTGCCCGGCCGGCGTGCCCGTGTCCGACCTTGTCCGGGCCGGCGGAGGGGCGGCGTTCCGGCGGCTGGCGGCTTCGGGCGCCGTCAGCGTCCGCGAGATGCCGCGTTCGCTCGCCGACGGCGTCGGGTCCGGCGCCGCGGCGGGGTTGCCGGCCGGGGGCACGGACCGCGCAGCGGGGCGCCCCACACTGCTGCTCGGGGACCCGGACGCCCGTGCGGAACGCATCGCGCGCGCGGTCGCCGCCGCGGTGCGCGCTGGGGACCGGGCGTTGGTCGTGGTTCCGGAAATCGCGGACGTCACGGCGTTTGCGGACCGGCTGACGCGGGAGGCCGGCGGGTCCGTCGCCGCGCTGCATTCCGGTCTGCCGCCCCGAGCGCGCCGCGCCGCGTGGCTTCGCGCACGCGACGGTGAGGTGCAGGTGGTCGTGGGCACCCGCTCGGCACTCTTTACGCCGCTGCCGCGGCTCGGTCTCATCGTGCTCGACGACGAACAGAGCGCCGCCTACAAGTCGGATGCCGCGCCGCGGTACCATGGGCGCGACGTGGCGTTCCGCCGCGCGCGGCTCGAGGACGCGCGCCTCATGTTGGGATCGGCCGCGCCTTCGGTGGAGACGTACGCGGCCGCGGCGTCGGGCGCGCTCGCCGTGATGAAGGCGCCGCCGCGCCGGCCCGCGCCCGCGGTGACCGTCGTCGACATGCGGGCGGAGGAACGCCGCGGCCACATCGGATATCTGAGCCGTGCGCTAATGCAGGCGATCTCGCGGCACCTGCGTGCGCGGGGCCGCGTTGCACTGCTGGTGTCGCGGCGCGGCTACGCGAGCGTGCTGCTCTGCCGTGAGTGCGGCGCGGCCGTGCGCTGTCCGTCCTGCGGCGTCGCGATGGCCTACGATCGGGAGACCGCGGCGGTCCGGTGCAGCGTATGCGGTCGCGCCGGTCCGGCGCCCGATCTGTGTCCCCGATGCGGGGGCGTGAACCTTCGCGGCGTGGGGGCGGGGACGAAGCGGATCGAGGAAGTGGTGCACCGGCTGTTTCCGGCGCTGCGACTGGCGCGGCTCGACGCCGACACCTCCGGCCGTCCCGAGGTGTTGCGCGACTTTGCCGCCGGCCGGCTGCGCCTCATTGTCGGGACCGTGATGGTGCTGCGCGCGCTTCGATCCGCGGGCGCGCAGCCGACGCTGGTCGGGGTCGTGGACGCCGACAGCCAGCTCTACCTTGCCGATTTCCGCGCGGCGGAGCGCACGCTGCAGCGTTTGCGGGCGGCCGCGCAACTCGCGGCGGCGCCCGTGTCCCCCGGCGGCGACCTGCGGCTGTCCACGGGGCCATCGCGCACCGGAGCCGCCGTCCGTCCGGCGCCGGAGATCATCGTCCAGACGCGGGTGCCCGACCATCCGGTGCTGCGGGCGATCCGCACGGGCAACGACGCGGCATTCTACGATGCCGAACTCGCCGCGCGCCGGGATCTCGGGTATCCTCCGTATGCCCGCCTCGCCCGCGTGGTGGCCGACGGCCCGACGCCGGACGCGGCTCACCTGCTGGCCGGCCGCGTCGCCGCGGCGGCGCGCGCGCATCATCTCGACGTGCTGGGGCCCGCCCCGCTTCGCGGGGCCGGCGGGATGCACGGCGCGCGTGCCCAGTGCGTGCTGCGCGCCCCGCAGACGCTGGACGCCGGCGCCTGGCACGCGGCGCTTCGGGCCGCGCTCGCGGAGGCGGCCGTCCCCGGCGCGCGTCTCGTGGTGGATGTCGACCCGCAGGAGCTCGTGTGATGGCCGAACGCGTGCCCGCGCGCGGACTCCCAATCGTCACCGTGGACAGCCCGCGCGCGGCGATCCTGCGCCGGCGCGCGCAGCCGGTCCGCGCGATGACCCGCGACACGCGGACGCTCATTGAGCAGATGTTTGAGACGCTCCGGCACGCCCACGGCGTCGGCCTCGCCGCGCCGCAGGTCGGTGTCGGCCGGCGTGTGATCGTGATCGAAGTGGCGGACCGGCGCCACGCGCTCGTCGATCCGGAAGTGTTAAAGCAGGAGGGGGAGGCCGTGGCCACCGAGGCGTGTCTCAGCATCCCCGGCCTGCTCGGCGACGTGCCCCGCGCGACGCACGTCGTCGTGCGCGCGCGCAACCGCCGCAACCGTTTCATCACGGTCGATGCCCAGGGGCTGCTGGCGCGCGTGCTTCAGCACGAGATCGACCATCTCGACGGGATCCTGTTTACGGATCGCGTGCGCGATCCGAAGACGCTGCGCCAGGCGGGCGGGGAGGCAACCGAGGTCGCGCCGGAGGGCGACGCCTCCGCCGTCGATCTCCTCGTGTCGGGGGATGCCGCGCCGTGAAGATCGTCTTCTTCGGCACGCCCGAGTTCGCCGTCCCGTCCCTCGACGCGGTGCTCGCGGTCGGGGAGGTCGTCGCCGTCGTCACGCGCGCCGATCGGCCGCGCGGCCGCGGCCTCCGCGTGGAACCGCCGCCGGTGGCGCGGGCCGCGAACGAGTATGCGCTCGAGGTGCTCCAGCCGGAAACCCTCCGTGACCCGGCGTTCATCTCGCGGCTGCGGGACCTCGCTCCCGACATCGGCGTGCTCGTCGCCTACGGGCGCCTGGTCCCGGCCGACGTGCTGACGATTCCCCCGCGCGGCATCGTCAACGTGCATCCCTCGCTCCTCCCGCGGTATCGCGGCGCGGCGCCGATTCCGCGGGCGATCGCCGCGGGCGATACCGAGACCGGCGTCACCATCCTGTATCTCTCCGGCGAATTGGACGCCGGGGACATCATCCTGGAGCGGCCGGTGCCCATCGCGCCGGACGACACGACGCGCACGCTCACACCGCGTCTGGCCGAGGAAGGGGCGGCGCTGCTGACCGAGGCGCTGAACCTGATCGAGGCCGGCCGCGCGCCGCGCCGGCCGCAGGATGCGTCCCAGGCGACCTGGGCGCCGCGCTTCACGCGCGAGGACGCCGCGATCGACTGGCGCCGGCCGGCCTCCGCGATCGTCAACCTCGTGCGGGCATGCGATCCCTGGCCCGGCGCGTTCACGTATGTGCGGGATCGCGGCGGCGCGCCGCAGGAATTGAAGATCTGGCGCGCGGCGGCGGCTGCGGTGCCGGGCGGCGCGCACGCCTCGCCGCCCGGCACCATCCTGCGTCTTCCCACGGACGATCGGGTGCCCCTCGTCGTTGCCTCCGGCGACGGCGCGGTGCTCGCGCACGAAGTCCAGCCCGCGGCCGGACGGCGCATGACCGCCGGCGCGTACGCGCGCGGCCACGCGCTCGAGACCGGTGCCGTGCTGGGTTCGCCCCCGCCGCCGGGCGACGCGCCTGCTTCGCGCGCGTAGATCCGCGCCGCGCGGCGTGCCGGCGTGCCCTTCAGGCGGGACGTGCTACAATGCTGGGGAGTGGGGGTGAACGTATGTTCTTCTGGGACCCGACGTACATTATCGTCCTGCCGGCCATCGCGCTGGCCCTCTACGCGCAGCTGCGGGTCCGCTCGACCTACGGCAAGTACAGCCAGGTTCCGATCGCAAACGGCCTGACCGGGGCGGCGGCCGCCGCCGAAATTCTGCGGCGTCATGGGCTGCCCGGCGTGCAGATCGAGCGGATTGACGGCACGCTGACCGATCACTACGATCCGCGGACGCGGGTGTTGCGGTTGTCGTCGGACGTCTACGGCGGCGCGTCGGTGGCGTCCGTCGGTGTGGCGGCGCACGAGTCGGGCCATGCGCTGCAGCACGCGGAGAATTACGGCCCGCTCGCGCTGCGCTCCGCGATCGTCCCGGTGACGCAGTTCGGGTCGTGGATGGCCTGGCCGATCTTCATGATCGGATTCTTCTTCCATTCCGGCACGTTCATGCAGCTCGGCATCCTGATCTTCAGCGCGTTCGTCGCGTTCACGGTGATCACGCTGCCCGTCGAATTTGACGCGAGCCGCCGCGCGCTGCGCGTGCTGGGGGCCGAGCACCTCGTGACCGACGCCGAGCTGCGCGGCGTGCGCGCCGTGCTCGGCGCCGCGGCGCTCACCTACGTCGCCGCGGCCGCGACCGCCATCCTTGAACTCCTCCGCCTGCTGCTGCTCTCCAACATGTCGCGGCGAGAGGAGTGATGCCGCGGCGCCGCGTTCCACAGTCCGCATGGATCGCCGTCCCACAGCGCGCGAGGTGGCGCTCGAGGTGCTACACCGCGTCAATGCCGGCGGGGCATGGAGCGGCGCCGCACTCCGCGCCGCGCTCGGCCGCGCCGGCCTGACGTCCGCCGACGAAGCGTTCGCGACGGAGCTCGTCTACGGCACCCTCCGGCACCGCGCGCAGGTCGACTGGGCCCTCGGCCGGACGCTGCGGGGACGGCTCGACCGGCTGCCGCCGCGGATCCGCGACGTGCTGCGCCTCGGCGCCTACCAGCTGACGTTCCTCTCCCGCGTGCCGGCGCACGCCGCCTGTGACGAGACCGTCGAACTGGCACGCCGCGTCGGCCATCCCGGCACCGTCTCGCTTGTGAACGCGGTGATGCGGCGCCTCGCCGCGTCCCCGCCGCCGTGGCCGGAGCCGGCCGATACGGCCGAGGCGATCGCGGTGCGGTGGTCGCACCCGGAGTGGCTGGTGGCGCGGTGGCTCGCGCGGCTTGGTCCCGAGGAGACGCGCGCGCTGTGCGCGGCCGACAACGACACCCCGGCGTCATGGGTGCGTCTCAATACGCTGCGGGGCTCGCCCCGCGAGATCGAGGCCCGGCTGCGCGAATCGGGCATCGCCGTGGAGGCGTCCACGCGCGTGCCCGAGGCGCGGCGCATCACCGGCGGATCGTCCGACGCGCGCGAGGCCGCGTTCGCGGCGGGGCTTGTCACGCCGCAGGACGAAGGGTCCATGCTCGTCTCGCGGCTTGTGGCCCCCGAACCCGGAGAGTTCGTCATCGACGCGTGCGCGGCCCCGGGCGGCAAGACGACGCATCTTGCCGCGCTGATGGAGGGCCGCGGGCGCGTGCTCGCCTGCGACGTCCTTCCACAGAAGCTCGACACCGTCACGCGCCAGTGCGGGCGGCTCGGCGTGCCCGGCGTAGAAACGCGCCTCTTGGACGCCGCGCGGCTCGGGGAGGCGTTTCCAGCCGCCGCCGACAGGGTGCTGGTGGACGCGCCGTGTTCCGGCCTCGGAGTGCTGCGGCGGCGTCCTGAGATCCGCTGGCGCATCCGGCCGGACGATCTTACCGCGGTCGCCGCCCGGCAGGCGCGGCTCCTCGCCGGCGCGGCGGGGGCCGTGCGTCCCGGGGGGCGGCTGGTGTACAGTGTCTGCACCACCGAACCCGAAGAGGGCCGTGATGTAATCGCGGCATTCCTCGCTGCGACCCCGGCCTTCGAACCGGCGCCGATCGACGGGTGGCCGTTCGCGGTGCCCGACGGTCCGGGGACGGCGCTGCTGTATCCGCACCGCGCCGGCACAGACGGTTTCTTCGTGGCGGCGCTGCGGAGGACGGCATGACCGGCGCGCCGCGCGGAGCGGTGGCGCCGGGTTCGCCCGTGCGCGCCGCTGGGCCGGGAGAGCCGGCGGGCGCGCGCGCCGACCTTCGCGGACTGGTGCTGCCCGAGCTCGCGGCGCTCGTGCACGCCCTCGGCGAACCGGCGTATCGCGCCCGTCAGATCGCGCGGTGGGTGTACGGCCGCGGCGTGGAAGATCTCTCCGAGATGTCCGACTTGCCGGCCGCGTTCCGCGAACGGGTCGGCGGCGTGGCCCGCATCGCGACGCTGACCGTACGGCGCTCCACGGATGCGGCCGACGGGTCGGCGACCAAATTGCTGGCCGCGTGCGAAGACGGGCAAACGGTAGAGTGCGTGCTGATGCGCTTTGCCGACGGCCGGCGCAGCGCATGCGTCAGCACGCAGGCCGGCTGCGCGATGGGCTGCGCGTTCTGCGCAACCGGACTGGGCGGGTTTGCGCGGAATCTGGCCGCCGGCGAAATCATCAGCCAGGCGCTCGCTATTCGCGCCCGCGCCGACCGGCGTCTCGGCAACGTGGTGTTCATGGGGATGGGGGAGCCGCTCGCCAACTACGACGCGACCGTCCGCGCCGCGCGCATTCTCGCGGCGCCGTGGGGTCTTGGGATCGGGGCGCGGCACCTTACGATCTCCACGGTCGGGCTGGTCCCGCAGATCCGGCGGCTCGCGCGCGAAGGGTTGCAGGTCACCCTCGCCGTATCGCTGCACGCGCCGAGCGATGCGCTGCGGGAGCGCCTGGTCCCGGTCACGGAGCGGTATCCCATCGCCGACCTGCTGGCCGCCTGCCGCGATTATCTCGCGGCAACCGGCCGGCGGCTCACGTTCGAGTACGTGTTGATCGACGGTGTAAATGACGGCGACCCCGAGGCGCGCGCCCTGGGACGTCTGCTCCGCGGACTCCTGTGTCACGTCAACCTGATCCCCCTCAACCCGGTCCCGGGTATTCCGCTCCGGCGGCCCGCCATCGCGCGGGTGCGCGCGTTCGCGCGCGCGGTCCGCGCGTGCGGGCTTCCGGTGACGGTCCGCATCGAGCGCGGCACGGAGATTCAGGCGGCCTGCGGTCAGCTGCGCCTCGCGGACGGCACCGGCCGGCCGTCGCGGTGGACGCCGGCGCCCGGACACGCGGCAGGCCCGGCGCGCGGCCGGTCTCACTCCGCGGGCGGGGCGCGGCCGTGAGCCTGCTGTACCGGTTCGAACGGCGCATCGAATCCCTGGTGGAGGGGCTGTTCACACGCTGGTCACGTGACCGCGTGCACCCTGTCGAAATCGGCCGGCGCGTGCTGCGCGAGATGGAGAGCGGAGCGATGGCCGGGCTGCGCGGGGCGCTGCTGCCGAACGAGTACCGCGTCTACCTTAATTCCAAGGACTTCGGCCCCTACGAGTCCTTCGGACCGGCCTTCGTCTCGGAACTCGCCGATACGCTTCGGGGGCGCGCCTCGGAACTCGGAGGACATCTCGCCGGGCCCGTCCGCGTCACGGTCGAGCCGCGGGACGCCATCGCGGCGGGCGAGATCTACGTCGAAGCCCGCCTGGCTCCGTCCGCGGACCCGACGCCCTCCGCGGCGGCGGCCGGCGCACGGGACCAGAATGCGGCGCCCACGGTCGGGACCGACACCCGGATCTATCGTCAGGGCCCGCCCGACGCCCCGCGCCTCCGCGTGCTGGCGGGGCCGCCGGGGACCGCCGGCCGCGAATTCCTGCTCGACCGGCCGGCGCTCACGATCGGACGGCGCGGCGATCAGGACATCGTGCTTGATGATCCGAGCGTCAGCCGGACCCACGCGCGCATTCAGGTGGCGCCGGGGCAGGCCGCGGTTGAAGACGCGGGCAGTACCAACGGCACGGCGGTGAACGGGCGGCGCATCGGCGGCGGCCGCGTCCCGGTCCGCGACGGCGACCGCATTCAGATCGGCAACGTCCTCCTGCAGTACCGGAGCGGCCGGTGACCGCGGCGCCCGCGCTGCTGATCGAGTTGCTTCGGTACGCGTTTCTCGCGGGGCTCGTCCTCTTCGTCGTCCGCGTGCTGCGGGTCGTGCTCTCCGACCTCGAGGCGCGCACGGCGTGGCCGGCGTCGCGGGCGGTGCTGGTGGTGGAGTCGCCGGACGGCGAGCGCGGCCGGGAGTTTCTCGTCGCGGGGGAGGCCACGGTCGGACGCGCGCCGGGCTGTGCGATCGTGCTGACCGGCGACTACGTGTCGGCGCACCACGCGCGCCTCTTCGAACGCGACGGCCGCGTCTGGGTCGAGGATCTCGGAAGCACCAACGGCACGCTGCTGAACGGCCGCAGGGTCCGGCGGGCCGCCGCAATGCGGGCGGGCGATCGCCTGCGCATCGGCGATGTCGTCCTCGGCCTCCGGCTGGAAGCGGCCTCCGCGCCGGTGGCGGCGCCGCGGGCCTGGAGCGCTACGGAGGACGGCCGCGGATGAGGAGGGATCGGTGAGCGGGTTCGCGGCACGCGGCGCGGGCGTGAGCGAGATCGGCCGCGTCCGCGAGACCAATCAAGATCGCATCCTGCTCCGCGACCGTCTGGTGCGCGGCGCGGCCCTCTACGCCGTCGCGGACGGACTCGGCGGACACGCGGCCGGCGGGGTCGCCAGCACGCTCGCCGTGGAGACGCTGGTGCGCGAAGTCCCCTCGCTGCTCGAGCGTGGCCTCACACCCGCGGAGGCGCTCGCGCTCGCCGTGCGCCGCGCAAACGCGGACATCAACGCCGCGGCCGTGTCCCCGGACCGATCCGGGATGGCGACGACCTGCACGGCCGCCCTCATCGCCGGCCACACCGCCGTCCTCGCGCATGTCGGCGACAGCCGCGCGTATCTCCTGCGCGGGGCGGAGATCCGGCAGCTGACCGTCGATCATTCGGTGGTGGCCGAGATGGTGCGGCACGGCACGCTCTCCCCGGCCGCGGCGGGCGGCCACGCGCAGCGCCACATCCTGACGCGCGCGCTCGGGACCGCGTCCGACATGCAGATCGACGTCCTCGCCATCCCGCTCCATCCCCGCGATACGCTGCTGCTCGCCAGCGACGGCGTCCACAGCGCGGTCACGCCCGAGGAGATGGCCGACATCGTGCGCGCGACCCGCGACGCCGGCGAGGCGTGCCGCATGCTCGCCGGGCTGGCGAACGCGCGCGGCGGCACGGACAACGCCTCGGTCGTGCTGGTGCGGGTGCGCCCGAAATGGCTCGACCGGGTCGGGCGGGTCTTCACCGCCGCGGCCCTCGCCGCGTTCATCGCGGCGGGCGTCGGCGCGTACCGCGTCGAGCACGCCTACTTTCTCGGCGTGAGCGGGGATCGTGTGGCGGTGATGCGCGGGGTGCCGGGCCGGATTCTCGGCGTGCCGCTGTTCACCGTGGTGCGCGTGACCGGCGTCGCGGTGGGACAGATCGTGCCGGCGTACCGGCTGCAATTGCTGCAGGGCATTCCGGCGCGCGATCCCGTGGACGCGCAGGCCCTCCTGCAGGACCTCCTGCACCGCCCGTGACCATCGAGGCGCGGCCCTCGCCGCCCGCGGGCGTCGCGATTCCCTCGCTGCCGTGGATCGCGCGGCGGAGCGCCGAACGCGGCCTCGTCGTGGCCGCGGGCGTGCTCGGCATCCTCGGCCTCGTCGCCGTGCACGCCGCGATGTACCCCGCCGAATCGTGGGATCCCGTCGTCGCCAGCGCGGTCGCGCTTGCCGGCTTCGTCGTCGTGCATATCGCGCTCGTCGTGGCCGACAACCGGGGCGATGAGGTGCTGCTGCCCGCAGCGGCCGGGCTCTCGGCCGTCGGGCTGGTGATGATTTACCGGCTGCGTCCCGACTATGCCGTGCGTCAGGCCGCGTGGATCTCGCTCGGGTTGACCGCGCTGCTGATCGCCCTCGGCACGCTCGCGGATCTGCGGTGGATCCGCCGCTACCGGTACCTCTGCGCGGTGGTCGGCCTCGTGCTGCTTGTGCTGACCGTCCTCGTCGGCGTCGAACGCAACGGGGCGCGGCAGTGGCTCGTCATCGGCAGCTTTACGCTGGAGCCGGGCGAAATCGTCAAATTGCTCCTGGTGGCGTTCTTCGCGGGCGTGCTGGCCGAGGCGCGGCCGCTGCTCACCCTGCCCGGCCCGCGGCGCTGGCGCGCGGAACTCGGGCGGCTTGGGCCCCTGCTCCTTGTGTGCGTCGGGGCGCTCCTGCTCCTCGTGTTTCAGCGCGACCTCGGGCTCGCCATGCTGTACTATGGGATGTTTCTCGCCATGCTCTACATCGCGATCGGCCGGTTCGACCACGTGCTGGCCGGCCTCGTGGCGTTCGCCGCCGGGGCGGCGCTCTGCTACCACTGGTTCGCGCACGTGCGTGTGCGGGTGGACGTGTGGGTCAACCCGTGGGCCGACGCCGCGGGGCGGGGGTATCAGATCCTCCAAGGTCTCTTCGCGCTGGCGAGCGGCGGCGTCACGGGCGCGGGGCTCGGCGCCGGACATCCCGAGCTGATGCCGGCGTCATACACCGATATGATCTTTCCCGCGATCGGGGAGGAACTGGGCGCGGTCGGCACCTTCATGGTCGTGGCCCTCTACCTGTTGTTCCTGGGCCGGGCGTTTCGCGCGGCCGTGCGGGCGGACGGCCCCATCGACGGGCTCGTCGGCGCCGGCCTGGCCGCCGCGCTTAGTATTCAGACCTTCGTGATTCTCGCCGGCAGCACGCGGCTGATTCCGCTGACCGGCATTCCGGCACCGTTTCTCACCTACGGCGGCAGCGCCGCGGTCAGCAACTGCATCGCGGTGGCCCTACTGCTCGCGATTTCGGACCGCGGTGAGCGTGCCGCGGCGGACGCCCGCGATGGTCGGCCGAACCCGTAACGTCGCCCGCCTCCTCGCCGCGCTCTTCGGCGTGCTGCTCGCCTACCTGGCGTGCGTTCAGGTAATTTGGGGGCCGCAGCTGGCCGCGTCGCCGCAGAATCCCCGGCTCGCGCTCGAGGCGGAGCGGATCCATTGGGGGCGCATTTTGGATCGCCGCCTGACCGTGCTCGCGGATTCGGCGGGGACGGGCCCGTCGCAGGTGCGCCGCTATCCGCAGGGCCCGGACTTTGCGAATGTGCTCGGCTACCGGAGCCGCCGCTACGGGCTCACCGGCATCGAGCGCCGCTACGACCTGGCCCTGCTCGGGCTGCCGCTTACGGATCCGTGGGAGGCGCTGCAGGAGGTACTCGGCCGCGCGCCCCAGGGCAACGACGTTGTGCTGACGCTGGACGCCGCGGTGCAGGCGGCGGCGGTGCGCGCCCTCGGCGGCGCCCGGGGCGCGATCGTTGTGCTCGACCCGCGCACCGGCGGCGTGCTCGCGATGGCGAGCCGCCCCGGCTTCGATCCCCGCGCGATCGACGCGCAGTGGGCCACGCTGTCGCACGACCCCGCGTCCCCGCTGTTCAACCGGGCGACGCAGGGTCAGTACCCGCCCGGCTCGTCCTTCAAGACCGTCGTCCTGACCGCGGGGCTCGGCAGCGGCCGCGTCCGCCTGACCGACGCGGTGACGTGTCCCGAATCGATCGACGTCGCGGGCGCGCTCATCCACAACTTCGAGCATGAGCAGTTTGGACAGATTTCCGTGCTGCAGGCGTTCGTGGCGTCCTGCAACACCGCCTTTGTGCAGATCGGGCAGCGCACCGGCGCGGCGTCCGTGCTCGCCGCCGCGCGCGCGTACGGGCTCGGTCAGGCCGTGCCGTACGACCTGCCCACGGCCGGCGGCTATCTGCCGCCGCTGCCGGACCTCGGCGTGCGGGGCCTCGCGCAGATGTCCTTCGGCCAGGGCAGCCTGCTCGTCACGCCGCTCCAGATGGCGCTCGTCGCCGCCACAGTCGGCAACGGCGGCGTGATGATGCGCCCGTTTGTCGTGTCCCAGGTCCGCGCGCCGGACGGCCGCATCCGCGAGGCCTTCGCGCAGCGCGGCAGCCGTCGGGTGATTCCGGCGACGCTCGCGCTGCAGCTGCGGCAGGCCATGATCCAGGTCGTCCAGCGCGGGACCGGGACCGCCGCGCAGCTGCCGGGCGTCACCGTCGCCGGGAAGACCGGCACCGCGGAGAACCCCCACGGGAGGACGCATGCCTGGTTCATCGCGTTCGCGCCGGCGGAGCGGCCCACCGTGGCCCTGGCCGTGATCGTCGAAAACGGAGGGGTCGGCGGGGACGTGGCGGCGCCCATCGCCCGCCAGGTGCTCGCCGTCGCGCTGCCGGCCCAGACCGCCGCGGGGGCCCGGCCGTGATCGAGCGCCGGCTCGGAGGCCGCTACGAGGTCCTAAGCCTGGTCGCCGAGGGCGGCATGGCGCTCGTCTATCGCGGCCGGCGCCTCGACGACGGTGCACTCGTCGCGATCAAGGTGCTGCGCGACCAGTACGCGCACAACGCGGAGTTCGTCGCGCGGTTCGAGCGGGAGGCGCAGGCGGCGGCGCGGCTGTCGCACCCGCGCATGGTGAAGATCTTCGACCACGGGCGGGACGGCGACGTCGATTTCATCGTGATGGAGATCATCGACGGGGAAGACCTCAAGACACACCTGCGCCGCTCGGGCCCGCTCGACGAAGCGCGGGTGCGTGCGATCGGCGCGCAGGTGTGCGAGGTTCTCGAGTACGCGCACCGGGAGGGTATCGTCCACCGCGACATCAAGCCGCAGAACATTCTGCTGACGCCGGACGGCAGCGTGAAGGTCACCGACTTCGGCATCGCGCGGGCGCTCGCGTCGACCGGCATCACCGAGACCGGGACGGTGCTCGGCTCGGTCCAGTACATCTCGCCGGAGCAGGCCCGGGGTCTCGGGGTGGGATGGCGCGCCGACGTGTATTCGCTGGGCGTGGTGCTGTACGAGGCGGCGACCGGGACGTTGCCGTTCGATGCGGACACGCCGATCGCGATTGCGCTCCGGCACATGCACGAGCCGCCGCCGCTCCCGCGCCGGGACGGCGCACGGCTGAGCCGGGACCTCGAAGGGATCATCCTGAAGGCGCTCGCCAAGGATCCGGACCGCCGGTACCGGTCGGCCCAGGACATGGCCGACGACCTCACGGGCCGCACGGCGCACTGGCGCACCGCGACACCGGCCGAGTCGACCGCGATCGTCCGCGCCGCCGAGTCGCCGCCGCGCCCCGGGGCCGCGCGCCGTTCCATGCCGCTCATGGCCGCGGCGGTGGTGCTGCTGGCCACGTTCGGCGGGATGGCGTGGGGGTGGCAGGTCCTCAATGCCTACCTCAACGTCCCCGAGGTGCAGGTGCCGGATTTCGTCGGCCGCAACCTCGTCGAGGCCGAGACGATGGCGCGCCAGCGCCACGTCAACGTGCAGGTTGTGCAGCAGGTGCACAACGCGACGATGCCCACCGGCTCGGTCGTCAGCCAAGATCCCGCCGCGGGGGCCTCGGTGAAGGTGAACCGCGCCGTGGGCCTTGTGACGAGCCTCGGTCCCGAGATGGTGACCGTGCCCGACGTTCGGCGGCGGTCGCTCGAAGACTCGCGGTTTTCGATTGAGCAGACGCGGCTGCTCGTCGGGGAAATCCGGGAGACCTACGACGCAACCGTTCCGTCGGGATTCACCATCACCCAGGATCCCGCGCCGGGCGCCTCGGTCGCGCGCGGCACCCCGGTCAACGTGACGGTGAGCAAGGGACAGCAGGCCATCGTGCTGCCCGACCTCGTCGGGCGCTCGCTCGACGACGCGCGCCGGATCCTGCAGGACCTCGGCGTGACGCTGCGGGCCGTGACGCAGACGCCGCGGGACGACGTGCCGGCCGGTCAGGTGATCGGGATGAAGCCGGCCGCGGGAACGAGCATCGCGCACGGGGACGCGGTGTCGGTGACGATCGCGGTGCATCCCGCCGCCGGGAACGGCACCGCCCCGCCGCAGCCGATCGTGACCGGTACGCCGCCGTCGCCGCAGTCCACGCCGGCGGGCGGCCGCCAGACCCAGCTGCGCATCATCGTCCCGGAGGGGCGGCCGGACCAGCTCGTCCGCATCGTCGTGATCGACCAATTGGGCGTGCACACTGCGTATCAAGGGACGGCCCATCCCGGCGACACGCTGGATCGCACGGTCAGCGGTCAGGGGTACACGATCGTTCAGGTCTACATCGACAGCAAGCTGATTCAGGAGATCCGTCCGTGAGCGGGGCGGCGGGGCGCATCAAGATCGCGGCGTCGATCCTGGCGGCCGACTTCGGACGGCTGGCCGAGGCGGCCCGTGATGCGGCGGAGGGGGGCGCCGCGCAGATCCACGTCGACGTGATGGACGGTCGGTTCGTGCCGGAGATCACCATGGGGCCCGCGGTGGTCCGAGCGGTTCAGCGCGCGGCCGCGGTACCGGCGGACGTGCACCTCATGATCGTGGAACCGGAGCGCCATCTCGACGCCTTCGCGCAGGCCGGGGCCGCGGCCATTACGGTGCACGTCGAGGCGTGTCCTCATCTCTACGATACGGTGCGGCGGATCGCGGCGCTCGGCGTCCGTCCGGGTGTGGCGCTGAATCCGGCGACGCCGCCCGAGCAGGCCGCCTGGGTGCTGCCGCACGTCGCGCACGTCCTGGTCATGACGGTCGAGCCGGGCGCCGGAGGGCAGCCGTTTATTCCGGAGATGACGGCGAAGGTGGCCACGCTCGCGGCGTGGCGCCGCGAGCGGTCCCTCGACTTCGAGATCGCCGTGGACGGCGGCATCAGCCCGGAGACCGCTGGCCGTGTGGTGGAGGCTGGGGCCACGGTGCTCGTCGCGGGCACCGCGGTGTTCGGCGCCGCGGACGGCGTGGCCGCGGCGATCGCGCGTCTGCGGACGGCGGCCCTGCGCCCGGTCCCCGCGCCCGATCGGCGCGCCTGATGGCGAAGGCCGGGCCGCGTTTCCACGCCGCCCCGGGCCTGCTGTTCGTGCACCCCGACTACCGCCGGCACCTCACGCCTACGGGTCATCCCGAACGTCCCGCGCGCCTCGAGGCCGTCGAGGCCCGGCTGCAGCGCACGCCGCTGTGGGAGGCGCTTCCTCGTCGGACGCCGGAACCGGTGTCCGACGAGGTCCTCACCACCGTCCACACGCGCGCACACGTGGCACGGGTGCGGGACCTCGCCGCGTCGGGCGGGGGCGCGCTCGATCCCGACACCGCCGTCGGCCCCGCGTCCGACCGGATAGCCCGTCTCGCCGCGGGCGGCGCGCTGGCCGCCGTCGACGCGGCGCTTGCCGGCGAGGCCCCGGTGGCCATGGCGCTCGTCCGTCCCCCGGGGCATCACGCGCGGCCCAACGCGGGCATGGGCTTCTGCCTGTTCAACAACGTCGCGCTCGCCGCGCGCCATGCCCTGGAGCGCCGCGGCGTCGACCGCGTGTTCATTCTCGATTGGGACGTCCACCACGGCAACGGGACGCAGGAAGCGTTCTATCACGATCCGCGCGTCGTGTTCTGCTCGCTCCACCAGGAGAACTGGTATCCGGGCACCGGGCCACGCGAAGAGACCGGCGAAGGGCCGGGCGAGGGCGCGACGGTGAACATCCCGCTCCCGGCCGGCGTCGGCGACGGCGGCTACGAATATCTCTGGGAAGAGGTGGTCCTTCCGCTGCTGCGGGCGGTCGCCCCGGGCCTGCTCCTCATCTCGGCGGGGTTCGATGCCCACCATGCCGACCCGCTCGGCGGCATGCTGCTCACCGCGGCGGGATTCGGCCGGCTCTCCGCGATGGTGCGCGAGGCGGCCGGCACTATCCCGATCGCCGCGGTGCTCGAAGGCGGCTACGATCTCGATGGCCTCTCGTATTCCGTCGCGGCCTCGCTCTCAGGCCTGACGGGCGTGGCGTCGGACCTGCGCGAGCCGGAGGCGGCGCTGCGGGAGGCGCCGTTCCCGGTGGCCCGCGAGCGGGCGCGCGAGACGCGGCGGATCGCCGGGATGTACTGGGCGCTCTAAACATTTCGGCGGGCCGCACGCGGTCCCGGTGTGGGGTGCCTGGCTCGACGGCGTGCTCTATTTCTCCACGGCGTCGGCGTCACGCAAGGGGCGCAATCTTCGACGCAATCCATCGATTGCCGTCCACCTCGAGAGCGGGGACGACGCGCTGATGTTCGAGGGCCGGGCCGAAATGGTGTCGGATCGCGCGGTGTTCGCGCGCTACGCCGAGGTGTACGAAGCCAAGTACGGCTGGCGGCTCGAATGGGGGAAGCCCGGCGAAGTCACCTACGCCGTCCGGCCGCGTGTGGCCTTCACGTGGACCGAGAAAGCGTTTCCCACGATGGCGACGCGCTGGGTGTTTGCCGGCGCCTGAGGAGCTGTACTCGGTAGGTTACGTAGCCGCCGCCCGCCGCTCGTAGTAATCGGCGATGCCCTGGGCCGAGATCGCGAGCCGCTCCTCGAGAAGGCCGCGGATCCGCGGCGTCCATGGGATCGCGCGCTGGGCGAGATCGTGCCGCACGTGCGCGATCAGCGCCGACGTGATCTCCTCCGGTGTCGCGCGGCGCCCGTTGATGAGGCCGAGCGCGGCAACGGCCGGCACTTCCTGTATCAGCCGATCGGCCAGCGCCCCGTATGATGCCGGGTAACGGCCGAAGTGCGAGAACAGGACGGCCTCCGGCCGCAGATCGCGAAGCCGCGCGGCCGACCGCAGCATGGCGTCGGGATCGAACTGATTCGGAGCCGTGTCGGGCATGACGTAGTCATCCGCGATGTCGGGCAGCCGTTCGCCGAGTTCGTCGCCCGACAGCAGCGCGCGCGCGCCGGCATCGTACACCATGTGCTGATGGCGGGCGTGTCCGGGCGCGTCGATGAACTGAAGGACGTGGCCGTCCCCGAGATCGAGCGTTTCGCCGTCTTCGACGATGAGAACGCGCGACTCCGGCACCGGCGCCGGCACACCGAAATACTCCTCCAGGTGGTCGCCAAAGACGGCCCGCGCGCCGGTGATCAGCCGGCTCGGATCGATGAGGTGCCGGGCGCCGCGGGGATGGACCACCACACGCGCGTCCGGCGTGTGCGCCAGCATATGCCCGACGCCGGCGGCATGATCGAGATGGATGTGCGTCACGACGAGATAGGCGACGTCCTGTGGACGCACGCCGAACGCGGCGAGTGCGTCGAGCCACACCGGCACGCTCGGCACGCCGCCGGTGTCTACGATCACGGGACGTGACGCGGCGACGAAGTACCCCGCCGTAACATGGGGCATCCCGCGTTCCATCAGGTCGACGACGCGGATGTCCCGCGCCACTTCGGGCGCAGCGGCCGCCGTCACGGCGTGCCGGGCGGGACGAGGCGGTCGATGATGGCCTTGGCGGCCGAATGGGGATCGGCCTCCCGCCGCTTGGCCTGCGCCAGGATCTCCGCCGGCCCGCCTCGGCCGTGGAGCGTCTTGCGCACGCGCGACGCCAGCGCGGCCTCGACCAGGTCCAGCACCTCCCGCTCGGCGCGCCGCTCCCGCCGCGCCTCCAGTTCGCCGGACGCGCACAGATACTCGCCGTGCCGCCGGATCGCTTCCCACAACTCCGCGGTGCCGGCCCCCGTGGCGGCGGCCGTCTCCAAGACCGGGACATCCCAGCCGCCGTGCTGCGGGATCAGCCGCCGCATTTCCCGCAGGTGCATCGCGGTTTCTCTGGCGCCGGGCCGGTCCGCCTTGTTCACCACGAGCACGTCGGCGATTTCGAGAATGCCGGCCTTGAGCGTCTGCACCGCGTCGCCGAGTCCCGGGGCGGTGATCACGACGACGGAATCCGCAAGACGCATGATCTCGAGCTCGCTCTGGCCCACGCCGACGGTCTCCACGAAAATGACGTCGAACGCGAACGCGTCCAGCACGTAGGCGACGTCGCGCGTGGCCGCGGCCAGCCCGCCGAGGTGCGCCCGCGCGGCCATGCTGCGGATGTACACCCCCGTGTCTCCGCTGTGCCGCAGCATGCGCACGCGGTCGCCGAGAATGGCGCCGCCCGAAAAGGGGCTCGACGGGTCGACCGCGATGACCGCCACAGTCAGCCCCTCCGCCCGTGCGGCGGTGATGAGCTGGTCCGCGAGGGTGCTCTTGCCGACGCCCGGCGGCCCGGTGATGCCGAGGCGGCGCGCGCGGCCCGTGCGCTTCCACAAGTCGGCGACGATCGCCGCCGCCGCGGCGGGGTTATTTTCGATCCGGCTGATGAGGCGGCCGAGCGCGCGGTGATTCGCGCCGCCGGGGGAAGGTCCCGGCGTCTCGCTCGTCATCGGCGGCCCGGCCCGGCGCCCCGCTCCCGCGGGACGCCGCGCGGCGGCGCGGCAAGGCTCTCCTCGTAGAGCGCCCTGTTGTCGATCACGCGGCGGGCCTTGAACTCGGTGCGCGGCAGAGTGCCCGGCGGTTCACAGCGGACGATCGGCCGGATGCCCAGGACCGCCGCGAGGCGGGCGGCGATCCGGTCCCGCAGCGCGGCTAGGAACTCCGGCGCATCGGCGGCCCGGCGCGCGACGTCCGCGCTGTACTCCGCCCGGACCACCAATTCGTCCATCGCCCGCTCGCGGCTGATCACCATCTGAAACTCGCCGCCGAATCCCTCGATCGCGCGGAGCGTGTCTTCGATCGCGCTCGGATACACGTTCGCGCCCCGGATGATGCACATGTCGTCGATGCGGCCGTAGATGCCGCGCGGCAGCCGTGGATACGTCCGGCCGCATGCGCACGGTTCGTCGGTCCAGCGGGTCAGGTCCCCCGAGAGCAGCCGAATCATCGGCTGCGAGGTCCGTTCGAGGTGCGTGTACACCGGCGTGCCTTCGCGGCCGAACGCGACGGGTTGGAACGTTCGCGGATCGCAGACTTCGCAGTACACGACGTCCTGCCACAGGTGCATGCCGGACCGGTATTCGCACTCCCCGTTGGTCATCCACGGCGTCATCTCGGCCATGCTGCCGCTGTCGAGACACGCCGCGCCAAACAGTTCTTCGATCCGTTTCCGCGTGGACGGGATGCCGGCGCCCGGCTCGCCGGAAAAGAACATGACGCGCAGGCCGAACTCCCGCGGATCGACATGTTCCGCCGCCGCTACCTCCGCGAGGTGGAGGGCGTAGGACGGCGTCCCGTAGAAAGCCGCCGGCCGCGTCTCGCGCAGCCAGCGCACCGCCATGAGCGTCTGTCCGGGTTGTCCCGCGCCGAACGGGAAGCACACGGCGCCGAGACGCTCGCCGCCCGCGAGCGCCCCCCAGCTCCCGACATAGAGGCTGAAGAACGACGCGATGAAGAGCGTGTCGCCCGGGCGGAGCCCCATGCCCCACATGACCCGGGCGTGGGCGTTGGCGATGCGGCGCCAGTCGTCCCGGCCGATCAAGAACATCGTCGGCTTGCCGGTGGTGCCGGAGGTCCCGTGGATGCGCGCCACGTCCC
Source organism: bacterium (assembly GCA_035307565.1). Taxonomy (GTDB): domain Bacteria; phylum Sysuimicrobiota; class Sysuimicrobiia; order Sysuimicrobiales; family Segetimicrobiaceae; genus DASSJF01. The sequence continues at coordinate 81,608 of DATGHZ010000007.1, forward strand.
GCGCATCGATGCACAGGTAGCGTCCGGCCGGCGGGTGCGCGGCCTGCTCGGCGCGCAGTTCCGCCTTCGTGACGACCGGGAAGCGGTGCAGATCGTCAAGCCGCCGGAGATGGTCCGGGTGGACGCCGGCCTGCGTCCACTTCTCCCGGTAGAACGGCGAGCGGTCCCACGCCCACCGGACGATCGCGCGCAGCCGCTCGAGAATCTGCGCCTCGCGCTCCACCGGCGGCATCGTCTCACGCTCGGGGAACCAATAACGCTGGTCGGACGGCGGGAAGTAGCCCTCGTCGTAGACGGGCGGCCAGGCCCCCAAGCCGGTCATTCGCCGGCGCGCCCCGCGTGCCGGCGGATCCACTCCACAATCGCATCCGTCGTCGCGTCCTGGTCGAAGACCGCCGCGGCCCCGAGATCGCGCAATTTGGCGCGGTCCGCCTCCGGGATCACGCCGCCGACGAGGACGTGGATGTCCGCGGCGTCGTTCGCGCGGAGGTGGTCGAGGAGCGGCGGGACGAGCGCCATGTGGGCGCCGGAGAGGATGCTCACGCCGATCACGTCCACATCCTCCTGCACGGCGGCGACCGCTACTTCCTCCGGTGTGCGGTGGAGGCCCGTGTAGACGACCTCGAAGCCGGCGTCCCGGAGCGCGCGGGCGACGACTTTGACGCCCCGGTCGTGGCCGTCCAGGCCGATTTTCGCCATCAACACACGGACGCGCTGCGGGTTCGCCACGCCGCGGTCAGAACACCGGCTGTTCCACGTACGTGCCGAAGACGCCGCGCAGGGCGCGAACGATTTCGCCGACCGTCGCATGCGCGCGCACCGCGGCGATCGTGGGGGGAATGAGGTTCGCGTCGCCGCGCGCGGTCTCGGCCAGGGCGGCCAGACAGCGCTCGACCTCGTGCGCGTCGCGCTCCCGCTTCACGCGCGCCAGGCGATCGCGCTGGCGCGCTTCCACGTCCGGATCGATCTCGTGCAGCGCGAGCGCCGGGTCCCCGCCCGACGGATCGACGTACTTGTTCACGCCGACGACCGTGAGCTCGCCGCGCTCCTTCTGGCGGTGGTACCGGTAGGCGGTGTCGGCGAGGTCGGTCTGGAAGAAATTCTGCTGCGCCGCGGCGACCGCGCCGCCGAGCTCGTCGATGCGGCCCAGGTAAGTCCAGATGCCGGCTTCGACGTCGTCCGTGAGGGCTTCGAGGAAGTAGCCGCCCGCCATCGGGTCGATCGTATTGGCCACCCGGGTCTCGTCCAGGATGATCTGCTGCGTGCGCAGCGCTACCTTCATCGCCAGTTCGGAGGGGATCGCCAGCGCTTCGTCCATGCCGTTCGCGTGCAGGCTCTGTGCGCCGCCGAGCACCGCGGAGAGGGCCTGGAGCGCCGTCCGCGCGATGTTGTTCAGGGGCTCCCGGGCCGTGAGGCTGGAGCCGGCGGTCTGGCAGTGGAACCGCAGGCGCATCGACTCCGGGCGGCGGGCCCCAAACCGGTCGCGCATGATCTTCGCCCAGACCCGGCGGGCCGCCCGGAACTTCGCGATCTCCTCGAAGAAGTCGCGCTCCGCGATGAAATAGAACGCCAGACGCGGGGCGAACGCGTCGACGTCGAGGCCCGTCCGCCGCACTTCCTCGACGTAGGCGATCCCGTTCGCGAGGGTGAAGGCGGCTTCCTGAACCGCGGTCGCGCCGGCCTCGCGAATATGGTAGCCGCTGATGTTGATCGGGTTGTAGCGCGGCAGGTGCTCCACGCTGTAAACGATGAGGTCGCGCACGATACGCATCCCGGCGGGAATGGGATAGATCCATTCTTTCTGCGCGATGTATTCTTTCAGGATGTCGGCCTGGACGGTGCCCGACAGGGACGCGGCCGGGACCCCGCGCCGCTCGGCGAGGGCCACGTACATCGCGAAGAGAATCCAGGCCGTCGGATTGATCGTCATCGACACGCTGATGGCGCCGATGTCGATGCCGTCCAGGATGTCGGCGAGATCCTCGAGCGTGTCCACGGCGACGCCTTCACGTCCCACCTCGCCGCGCGCCCGGGGGTCGTCCGAATCGAAGCCCATGAGCGTCGGCATGTCGAAGTCGACGGAGATCCCCGTCTGCCCCTGGGCGATCAGGTACTTGAGGCGCGCGTTCGTGTCGCGGCCCGTGCCGTAGCCGGCGATCTGGCGCATCGTCCACGGACGTGAGCGATACATCGTCGGATAGGGGCCCCGCGTATACGGATAGCGCCCGGGGAATCCCAAGTCGTCGAGATAGTCGAGGCCGGCGACGTCCGCCGGTCCGTAGAGCCGCTTCACCGGCAGGCCGGACAGTGTTTCAAATCGGTCACGGCGCTCCGGCGCGCGGCCGGCCGCCTCGGCAACCTCGCGCGACTCCCACTCCGCCTGCGCAGGGGTAATGTGACGCGATTCGTCCTGCGCGGGCAGCTCGTCGAACCTGCGCTTGTCCGTTGTGGCCATGGATCACATCCTTCCGATGTGCCGCAGGGGAGTTCGCGATGCGGCGCCGCGCGCCCTAGTCACGGCCTCGGGGGCGGAGGCGCCGGGAGCGACTCGAGATACGCGCTGAACACCTGATTGCCGAGCGCGCCCGGGCGCCGGCGCCGCAGCAGGGCGACGGCGTCGGCGCCGCTTATCCCGAGGATCTGCATCGCGACCAGCGCGTTCAGGAGACCGGAGCGGCTCTTGCCCTTGTGGCAGTGCACCAACACTTTGTGGCCGAGTTGAATGAGGCGCACGACCGCGTCGACCAGAATGCTCATGATTCCCATGGCCGGCAGGGCGGCGGCGTCTTCAATCGGCCAGTAGATATATAAGATGGAGTTGGGCTCAACGGGGACGCCTGGATCCAGGCTCCCAAAGAGATCGACCACCACGTCGATGCCGCGGGCACGAATCGACGTCCATTCCGCCGCGTCCTCTGGCGCCCCGCTTTGGTACAGCCGGCCGTCGAGGATCTCAAAGATCTCCAGCGCACACCTCCGGGCGCCGGCCAACCAGGCGGCGGTGACCGTCCCGGCCACTTCGACGGGCGGCGTACGTCTTCCGGGTCTACCAGACCAAGGGGATGAGCGTCTTGGTGCGGCGCCGGTAGGCCGCGTGGACGTCGCCAAACTCCTCGGCCATCAGCGCGTCTTCGTGCGGTATGCGCATCAGAATCGCGGCGACTCCGCAGAGAACGCCGAGGTACGCGGCCGGCCGCCCCATCGTCAGCGCGGTGCCCAGCATTGCGGTGAGGAGACCCGTGTAGATGGGATGGCGCACGACGGCGTAAGGGCCGCGCCGAACGAGTTCATGCGCCTGCTTGACTTCGGCGGCACCCGACCAGTTCCGGCCGAGCGTGATCCTCGCCCAAATGGCAAACGCGATCTCTGCGAGGTCCAACGCGACACCAAGTGGGCCGAACACCGCAAGCCCCGGCGTGATCGCCGCCGGCAGCCCGACGGCCGATCCTATGCGCGGAGCGAGTAGGAGGACAAAGGCGGCACAGAGGAGGAGGGTGGTAACGCGCTGCCGGCCGCGGTCCGGCGTGCGCGCGGCCGGTTTGGTGACGAAGTAGCCGGGCAGCCACACCGCGGCCAAGACGATCCAGGACCAGTCCGCTATCGTGACGTAGATCGATCGCACGTCAGCTCTGGAGGCTTTGGGTGATGACGACACGCGCGCCGATCGGGAGACGGGTGCACCACTACGTCCGGCTGGGGGCTGCCGCGGGGGTGCTCGCCGCCCTGGTGGGAGGTGCGCCTGCGGGCCGTGGTCCGGGCGGCATCGCCGCCGCCGCGCCGGCCGCGAAGTGTCCCATTACCGCGAGCGGGTACATGGATCCAAACTACACCCCGAACCCGCCGGTGCGGTCGCACGTCGGCACCGGCTTCGTGCTCACCGGCATCGTCCGCTCCGGGATTGACTGCGCGGTCGTGCCGCGCGCGCGGGTGGAGATCTGGCACGCCGGTCCCAACGGCTCCTATGACATGATCCATCGCGGGACCGTCATCACCGATGCGGCGGGCCGCTTTCGATTCGAGACCGATTTCCCCGGCTCGAGCTTCGGCCAGCCGCACATTCACGTGCGGGTGGCCGTCGCGGGGTTCAAGCCGACCGCGGTGGCGTATCTCCCCAAGCCCGGCACCAAGAGGGGTGAACTCGAGATCGTACTGGAGCCGGAACTGTGAGCGTGCGGGCCGCGCATCACCGGGGGCCCGCACGCGCCGGATGGCGCCGCCGGCCGGGAGACGGCCCGCGGAGGCCCGCCTAGCTCACTCCACCTGGCGGCCGGCCGCGCCGGCCAGCTCGCCGACGACCTTCGCGAGCACGGAGTAGTCCATCTCGCCGAGCCCTTCGTTCATCGCGACCTGGTACAACTGCGCCGCGAGCCCGCCGCCGAGCAGCGGCATCCCCAGCGCGCGGCCGGTTTCCGTCACGATGCCCATGTCTTTGTGGTACAGGCGGGTCCGGAAGCCGGGCGTGTAGTTCTCATCGAGCATGCGCTGCCCGTGGAGTTCGAGCACGCGGCTCTGCGCGAAGCCGCCGAGCAGCGCCGAGCGGACGCGCGCGGGATCGACGCCGGCCTTCCGGGCAAGATGGATCGCCTCCGCGACACCGAGAATCGTCAGTGACAGCACGAGCTGGTTGCACGCCTTGGTGACCTGTCCGGCGCCGTGGCCGCCGATGTGGACGATGTTCTTGCCCATCCGCTGGAACACGGGCAGCACCCGTTCGAAGACTTCGGGTTTGCCGCCGACCATGATCGAGAGCGCGGCGTCGATCGCGCCCTTCTCGCCGCCGGAGACGGGCGCGTCCAGCATGTCCACCCCCCGCGCCGCCAGCCGCTCGGCGATCTCGCGTGTCGCCACGGGCGAGATAGTGCTCATGTCCACGACCACGCTGCCGCGGCGTGCGCCTTCCAGGACGCCGCTGGCGTCCAGGACGACCTGCCGCACGTCGGGGGTGTCGGCGACCATGATGATGGTGATGTCGCTCTGCGCCGCCACCTCCTTGGGCGAGCCGCCCTGCCGGGCGCCGGCCTTCACCAACTCCGTCGCCTTGGCCGCGGTGCGGTTCCACACGGTCAGCGCGTACCCGGCCTTGATCAGATGCCCGGCCATCGGCCTGCCCATGATGCCCAATCCGATGAAGCCGATCCGTTCGCTCACGCCGCGTCACCTCATTTTCGGTGGCCTCGAGGACCTGTGGTGCTAGTTCCGGCCGGACGTACCGCGTTTCCTTCGAAACACGACGCGGGCGCCGCGCGGGACCTGCCGGCGTGCAGACGCCGTCATTGCGTTTGACATCAACGCGGCCCGGCTGGTATCTTCAACCCAATGGTTGAAGATTGTATCCGGCCTGGCATGCCGGCGTGCGATCGCGGTCATGCGGAGATGCTCAGGGCTATGTGCGTGAACTTCCCGACCGGTGTAGGGCAACTACAATTTCAACTGCGCTACTATCTCAATAACCTAAGGCGGTGTGCGAGAATGGGGCCGGCACACCGCTTCGTCCGTAGAGCGTCGCGCCGGTCGCGCGGGGGCGCGGCCCGCGCCGCTTAGCGGATCGGACGACCGCCCTTTAACTCCGAACCTCGCTTCGCGAAAGTCTTGCCTTTCATATGCACCCGCTTCAGCCGGTCGACCTCCCGGCGGAGCGCGCCTTCGGCGAGATCCGACAACGTCAGCCTGTCCGGGGGCCCCGAAAGCGCCACGACGACGTCCCGCAGTTCGTCCAGCAACTCCGCCGAGAGGTGGAACGTCGCGCGGACCTTGCGCCCGCGCCGTTCGCTCGACGGTACTAGACGGGTCTGATCCGGCACCTGCTCCTCCGCTCGGGCCTGTTTCCCTGTGCCATCGCCACACCGTTCGAGCTCGCCGTTCATTTTTGTCGGCCCCTGCGAGTTTGCACGTCTTTACACTTTCACGACCGATTATAACGTCGACATTGGAAACATTGCAACCATCGAACGAAATATCGTATTGACAACAAACGTAAACGTTTATAACAATAACGCCGGGCTGGTGGTCCGAATCTGCTCGGAAGGGCGGAGACTGGTGCGGGGACCGAACTTCAACCTCTCTCTGGAACGGCTGGCCGGCGCGGATGTACTTCGGATCTCGGGTGAGGTGGACATCGCGACCGGTCCGATGTTTGTCCGCCAGCTCTCCAACGCGCTTCGGCCGGATCGCGGGTTGATCGTCGACATGCGGGCGGTGACCTACATTGACCTGCGCGGGGTCAGGGCGCTCGAGGAGGCGAGCGTCCGGGCGCGCACCGCGGGCCAGCGCCTCGTCGTCGTGTCCTCCAATTCGCTGGTCCACCGATTGTTCTCGATTCTTCAACTTCAGGGCCATACGACCCTGGTGAACACCATAGAAGACGCCATGCGGCTGGCAGACCCCGCAAGACAACGCTAGACCCACGCGATCGTGTTTTCTTGCCTTCGCCGCCCGGCGATGTTATAATGCGCTTCGCATATGACGGCAGTGACGGGGACGTAGAACGTCCTGTCCGCGTGCGAGAGAGCGGCTTCAGTTCGGTGCAAGGGCCGCCGCGGGCTCGTTCGAACCCACCCTCGATGCCGTTTCCGAGGCGCGGCCCGCCTGGCGGGGCCGCCGAAACGGAAACCGGGTGCGCCCGAGACAGCGGCGAGTGCTCCGAATGATCCCGCGCCCGCTGTGGCGCGACCGGGTCGGCGGAGAACAAAGGTGGTACCGCGGAAGCGTCCCTTTCGCCCTTTGGCGAGAGGGACGATTTGTTTTTTCCGGGGGCAACCGTGATGGATTGGACGGGAACGGTCGCAATCATCGGGGCCGGCAACATGGCGGACGCGCTTGTGCGCGGCCTGTTGGGACGCGGTGTGCTGACGCCGGACCGCTGCCTGGTGACGAACCGCAGCAACGATGCCCGCCTTGCGCGCTTCGCCCGCGAATGGTCTGTGGGCACGACGCGGGATAAGGGGCGCGTGATCAGCGGCGCCGATGTCGTTGTGCTCGCGGTCAAGCCGGCGGATGTCCCCGGCGTTCTGCGCGAGATCTCCCCGTACGTGGAGGCGCGCCATCTGGTCGTCTCGGTCGCCGCGGGCGTGCCGCTCGCGACACTTGAGGCGGCGCTTGATAAGGCGGCGGTTGTGCGGGCCATGCCCAACACGTCCGCCGCGGTGGGCGCATCGGTGACCGCCATCTGTGCCGGACGCCTCGCGGGGAAAACGCATCTCGGCGTCGCGCGCACGCTCTTCGAGGCGGTGGGCCGGGTGGTCGTCGTGCCCGAACGCTTCTTCGACGCCGTGACCGGCGTCTCGGGCAGCGGACCGGCCTACGTGTACCTGCTGGCCGAGGCTATGGTCGAGGCAGCAGAACGGGAAGGAATCGAACGGGAGGTGGCGCTCGCGCTCGTGTCGCAGACAGTACTCGGGGCCGGCCGGATGCTCGTTGAAACCGGCGACGATCCCGCGGCGCTGCGCGCCCGGGTCACGTCTCCCGGGGGCACAACGACGGCCGGGGTCGAAGCGTTGGTGGACGGCGGTTTTTGCGCGACGGTGGCGCGCGCGGTCGCGCGCGCGACCCGCCGCGCGGCCGAGTTGCGAGGCATCCCGCCCGTGCGCGCCCGCTAACCGCGTCGTTTTTTACCACGACGGCTCCGTCTGACGGTGCGTCGCCGACGCCCGCGCCGAATCCGACGGGGCCGTTTCGTTTGCGGTCGAACTTTGGCGCCCGGGCGTCCGTATGGACAGGGCAAGGACCCTGGGCGGGATGCGCCGGCGTCGCCCCGTAACGGGGACCTTCGGCCGGCGGGATGCGCCGGCGTTGCCGTCGAACTGCGGCAGTTGCCGCAGCGATCCGGAGGTCCTCCGTGCACGTCTCGGAACTCGAGATTCGAGTACGCTATGCCGAAACCGACCAGATGCGGGTCGCGCACCACGCGAGCTATTTGGTTTGGTTCGAGGCGGGACGCACGGAGTTCATCCGGGCGTGCGGGCGCTCGTATGCGGAGCTCGAGGAGGACGGATGGCTGCTCGTCGTGATCGAGGCACTCTGCCGGTACCGGCGGCCGGCCCGGTACGACGACGTCCTTCGGCTGCGCACGCGCCTGCGCGAATTGGGACCGGCGCGTCTGTCGTTTGGCTATGAACTGGCGCGCGCCTCGGACGGCGCGGCCATCGCGGATGGGTGGACCGTTCACGCCGCGGTCGACCGGACGGGTCATGTCCGGCGGCTGCCGGAGTCGCTGCGGCAGCTGTTGAGCGGGGCAGGAGCGGTGGACGGTCCAGAGAACCAATGAGGTCCCGGCGCGGAGCGCCGCGAGGTGCGCGCGTTCCGGCCGCGGGATAGGGAGAGGTGGCTGTTCCATGATCGACGACAACGCGCGACCGGACCCGGGCGACGACGTCGACCTCGCGCGGATGCCGTCCCTGACCGAGCGCCAGATCGTGCAGGGCACGGTGGTCCGCGTCGACAGCGAAGGCGTCCTTGTCGATGTGGGCGCCAAGTCCGAGGGCTTCATCCCTCCGAAGGAACTCTCGGCGCGCGGCGACGCGGTCGAGGGCATTACGGTCGGCGACAAGATTGATGTGTACGTGATGAAGGTCGAAGGCGAGGAAGGCAATATTCTCCTCAGCAAGAAGCGCGCCGATCTCGCCCGCACGTGGGATCGCGTGCAGGATGCGCACCGGCAGGGGACGGTCCTTCACGCGATGGTCGTCGACAAGGTTAAGGGCGGGCTGGTGGTCGACCTGGGGCTGCGCGGCTTCGTGCCGGGAAGCCACGTCGACCTCTCCGAGGCGAAGGGCCGGCAATTCGAATCTCTGGTCGGTCAGAGCATTCCGCTGAAGGTTATCGAGGTCGACCGCGGCAAGGGGCGCGTCATCCTCTCCCACAAGACCGCGGTGGCCGAACAGCGCACGAAACGTCGCGGCGAGTTGCTCACCTCGCTCGAGGAAGGCGAGATCCGGGAAGGCATCGTCCGCCGGCTCACCGATTTCGGGGCCTTCGTGGACATCGGCGGCGTCGACGCGCTGCTGCCGATCAGCGAGATGTCGTGGACCTACATCAAGCATCCGTCGGAGGTCGTGCGGCGAGGGCAGCACCTGAAAGTGGCGGTGCTCCGGATCGACCGCGAAGCCGGCCGGATTTCGCTTGGACTCAAGCACATCCTGCCCGATCCATGGCAGCATATCGGCGAGACGTATCGTCCGGGACAGACCGTGACCGGCAAAGTCGTGCGGATTGTCGCGTCCGGCGCGTTCGTACGCCTCGGCGAAGTGGACGCGTTCCTGCCGATTTCCGAGCTCGCCGACAAGCGGGTGGGCAAGGTCGAGGATGTGCTCGCCGTGGGCCAGAATGTCGAGACCCTGGTCACCGAGATCCGCAGCGAAGAGCGACGCATGATCTTGAGCCTCAAGCGGCTCGCCCGCGCGCGCGAGCGCCAGCAGGTGAAAGAGTACATCTCCAGCCAGGAGCCGGCCGGCCGCGTCACAATCGGCGACATCGCCGGGGATCTCCTGCGGCGCGCCGTCACGACGCCCGGGCGGGACGCCGCGGAGGGCGAGGCCGGGAGTTCCGAAGCGCCGGCGCGCGACAAGAACGCCCGCCCGCCGGAGACACGCGAGCCGGCGGGCGACGCGCCCGCGTCTCCACCCGACACCGCCAAGGCCGGCTAGGTGCCGACGCCCCCAGCCCCTGGTCGACAACCGACAGTTCCCTCCCCCGCATCCGGCGGGGGTGCGCCGAGCGCGAGCGCGTCCCACATGCAACTGGAGGTCGCGGACGGCGTGGCGTGGCTCACCGTCAACCGGCCCGAGCAGCGGAACGCCATGACGTGGGCGATGTACCAGCGCCTCGTCGACGTGTGCGAGGAGGTGGATCGCGACGAGCGGATCCGTGTCCTCGTGGTGACGGGGGCGGGCGGCCGGGCCTTCATCTCCGGGACGGATATCTCGCAATTCCCGGCGTTCCACGGCAACCCGCAGGCCGGCATCGATTACGAGGAGCGGATCGACGCCGTGACGGGCCGCCTGGAGTCGGTTCGCAAGCCGACGATCGCGGCCATTCGCGGATACTGCGTCGGCGGCGGCATGGGGATCGCGATGACGTGCGACCTCCGCATCGCGTCCGAGGATTCCCGGTTTGGCATCCCCGTGATCCGGCTCGGCAACTGTCTCTCGATGAACAACTACGCCCGCATGGTGGCGTTGATCGGACCGGCGCGCGCGAAGGAGATGATCTACACCGCCCGCCACGTCGAGGCGCGCGAAGCGCTGGGATGGGGGCTCGTGAACGAAGTGGTGCCGGCCGAACTCCTGGAGACCCGGACGCGGGAACTGGCCGGCGCCATCGCCGCCGCGCCGCCGTTGACCCTGCGGGTCAGCAAGGAGGCCGTCCGCCGCGTCGTCGACCGGCTGCTGCCCGAAGACCGCGGGCACGATCTCATCGCCACCTGTTACAACAGCGCCGATTTTCAAGAAGGCGTGGCCGCCTTTCTCGAGAAGCGCACTCCGCGCTGGTCGGGACGCTGAGCGCGGCGCACGGGACGTATCATTAGGTTCAGGCGGTTCGGTCGTGCCGAGACTACGCCGAGAGCGGCGGGAGGGACAGCATGAGCGTTGTGCATCGTGCGCGGGCCCGGGTCATCCAGGAGAAGCGTCCCAACCGCCGTGCGTTCCTCGGGGACTTTCCTGACCCGATTCGCTACGGCGTCAACACCGGGATCAAGGACTTCTACAAGATGGAGCCCGAGGAGGAACTACCGAGCACGCTCGACCATCTGGTGGGCGCTGCGGCCGGCTGACTCACGGGCACCCTCGCGGGCGCGCTGGAAGCGCGCGGGATTCCAAGTCACCCCGACAAACTGTGGACCGAAGCCGAAGGCACCATCGAGGCGCCGGACCGGGTCATGCGGCTCACCACCATGCGCGTGACGTACCATCTGCGGGTGCCGAAGGGGAAGCGGGCCGACGCGGAACGCGCGCTCTCGGTATTCGAGCGCGGATGCCCGGTGGCGCAGACGCTGAAGGGATGCGTCGAGATCTCGCATGCCTGGGAGATTACGGAGGAGTGAATGGGGTATAACATGCCGCAGGAGAACCACCGCCGGCGGCCGAACGTGTCGCGCGGCTGCTGCGACGACATCGTAGGGGTGGGTGACCGTCTATGACGTACGTCTTTCGCTGCGCCTCGTGCCGCCACGAGTTCGAGATCATCGCGACCGTCGCGGAGTACGAGAGCCGGGGTCTCCCGGCCTGCCCGAAGTGCGGGACGGCCGCCGTGCGCCGCGTGTTCACGCCGGTCATGGTGATGACGGGCGGTCGCGCCTCGGCCTCGGATCCCGGCGAGGGGCCGGCATCCGGCGGCGGATGCTGCGGGGGCGGCGCGTGCGGGTGCGGGCAGGCTCACTGACGAGCGCCGGGCGAGCCGCCTGACGCGGTAGTGGGATGCGGCCGGCTGGCAGCGCCAGCCGGCCGCATCGTTTCTCAATGCAAATCCCGGGAGAGACGGCGAATCCCACGCGCATGGCGGAGAAGGAGCGCGATCCGAACCGTTGGACCGAGGCCGATTCCGCGCGATTCGTGGATGTCGGCGACCTCTACGTTCCCGCGCGTGAGGAACAACGGCGGGTCCTACTCGAGTTGATTCCGGCCGAGACGGATGAGCCGTTCACCCTGGTCGAGCTCGCGGCGGGCGACGGGACCTTCGCCCGGGCCGTGCTTGAGCGGTTTCCGCGTTCCCGGGTGCTGGCGCTCGACGGCTCCGAGGTGATGCTGGACCGGGAGCGCCGGCTGCTGGCGGCGTTCGGCGACCGGGCCGAGGTCCGCCGTTTCGTGCTCGAACACGATGACTGGCGCGCCGCACTGCCGGCGCCGCTGCGGTGCGCCGTGTCCTCTCTTGCTTTCCATCATATGCCCGGCCCCGAGAAGCGCTGCCTCTTCGCGGATATGGCCCGGCGTCTGGAGCCGGGCGGCGCACTCCTTGTGGCGGATCTCGTCGAGCCGGCGACACCGCGCGTGGCGCGTACCTTTGCCTCGCAGTGGGACGACGCGGTCCACGAACGGAGCCGGCGCCGGTTCGGCGACGCGCGGGCGCTCGTTGGGTTTGGCAACGACCGCTGGAACCACTACCGCCTCGAGGTGCCTGATCCGGTGGACCAGCCGTCACGCCTGGTGCAGCAACTGGACTGGCTGCGCGAAGGCGGATTCCAGACTGTGGACTGTTTCTGGATGCACGCCGGCCACGCGATCTACGGCGGGTATCGTTGATGCCGCTGGCCGGCCGGCGCTGCGCGGTGGACGGCGGCGCCACGCGCGGGACTGCCCCATGCTGAGCGAACGTCTGGCCGCCCGCGAGCGGGAGGGCCGTCCGATCCGCGTCGGCGTCATCGGCGCTGGCCGCTTCGGCACCATGATCATCTGCCAGCTCGCGGCGATGCGCGGCATGCGCCCCTCGATCGTCGCCGATCTCGACGTCCCCCGCGCCCGCGCCGCACTCGCGCACGCCGGGGTCGCCGACGACGTGATCGTGGAAGCGAGCCGGTCCGATCGCGCCAACCCGGTGATCGCCCGCGGCGGCTCCGCGGTGACGGCGGACGCGTCGGTGCTCGTCGATAGCGACGTCGACGTCGTCGTCGACGCGACCGGCAGCCCGGACGCGGCGGCGGCCAACGCGCTTGCGGCGATCCAACGTGGCCGGCACGTGGTGATGGTGACGGTCGAAGCCGACGTGCTCGTCGGTGCGGTGCTGCGGCGCGCGGCCGATGAGGCCGGGGTCGTGTACTCCGCCGCGTACGGCGACCAACCGGCGTTGATCGTCGAACTGTACGACTGGGCAACCGCGCTTGGGCTGCGCGTCGTCGCCGCCGGCAAGGGGACCAAGTACCTTCCGGCCTACCGGAAGGGCGTGCCCGACGATATCTGGGAGCGGTACGGCATGCCCGGCCACGAGCACGCCGGGCTTAATCCCAAGATGTACAACTCGTTCACGGACGGGACCAAGTCGGTAACACAAAGAGTATTTGCTCAGGCAGTAAGAGATGCCATTGGGCCAGAGTTTGAGGGTGGGAGGAGCTTGTGCTAAGCGAACGTCTGGCCGCTCGTGAGCGCGAAGGCCGTCCCATTCGCGTTGGCGTGGTCGGTGCCGGCCGCTTTGGAACGATGATCGTCAGCCAGCTGGCTGCCATAAAGGGGATGCGGCCATCGGTCGTCGCCGATCTCGAGACGCCGAGGGCCCGCCGCGCCCTTCACCATGGTGGCGTTGCCGACGTGGACATCATCGAGGCCGATCGTGTGGACCGCGCGAATCCCGTGATCGCGCGGGGCGGGTCGGTCGTCACATCTGACGCGGGAGTCCTGATCGCAAGCGACGTGGACGTGGTTGTCGACGCGACTGGAAATCCGGAAGTGGCCTGTGGCACGGCGCTCGCCGCAATCGGCCACGGCCGCCACGTCGTCATGGTCACCGTCGAGCTGGACGTCCTCGTCGGTGCCGTGCTTCGGCGCGCCGCCGATGAGGCCGGCGTCGTGTACTCGGCCGCGTACGGCGATCAGCCGGCGCTGATCGTGGAACTCTACGACTGGGCGCGATCGCTCGGCTTCGAGGTCGTCGCGGCGGGAAAGGGCACGAAGTACCTGCCGGCCTATCGCAAGGGCCTCCCCGACGATATCTGGGAGCGCTACGGGATGCCCGAGGACGCCAGTGCTGGGCTGAATCCTAAAATGTACAATTCGTTCACGGACGGTACCAAGTCCGCCATAGAAATGGCGGCCGTCGCCAACATGACCGGACTGCGCCCCGATGTGCGAGGCATGCACTTTCCTCCCGCAGGCGTCGAGACACTATCAGAGATTCTGAAGCCTGTCGAGGATGGCGGTATCCTGCATCATACCGGTGTGGTCGAAGTCGTGAGCTCTATCGACAGGGAAGGTCGCCCCGTGCCGCACGACCTACGTTGGGGCGTCTACGTCGTGCTGACGTCGTCGAGCGCGTACACTCGCCAGTGTTTCGCTGACTACGGGATGCCGGTGGATCGCACGGGCAAGTACGCGGCGTTCTATCGCCCGTATCACCTCGTCGGGATGGAATTGCCCCTCAGCATCGCGCGCGCAGCGCTGGACCACGAGGCCACCGGAACGCCACTTTCGATGCCACAAGCCGCGGTTGTGTGCGCTGCCAAGCGCGATCTTAGAACAGGCGACGTGCTGGACGGAGAAGGCGGCGCCACAGTCTACGGGCTAATCGAGGATACGAGGGCAGCGGCACAGCAGCAGCTTCTGCCGATCGGGCTTTCGCACGGCGCCAGGATAGTTCGACCGGTGCCCGAGGACGGGCTCGTGCAAATCGAGGATGTCTCGCTCGAGACATCAGGTCAACTTTACCAGCTTTGGAAGGAACAGCAGGGCCTATTACCTAGCCGAGGCCGTTAGACGCGAGACACCTGCTGAAGGTGACCAACCTTAGGGTGGCAGATATTTATGGCAGTTAGCGGAATGCTGCGATTTTCTGATGGGTTGGAACTGCTCGCTGCCAGGAACAAGCCCGCGCGACATTGAGAGAGAAATGCTTATGAAGTTCCGGGAAGCACATGGCGGGCGTTCACCTCTGCGAACCTACAGAGCTGAAATTGGCAAAAGTCCCAAATTGGGCCCAAAATTAGCGGGCAACGCGAAAATCTCGCGTGGTGCTTGCTTTTTGTCGGGGAGGAGGGACTTGAACCCTCGCCTTCACCGATCGATGAGCATTATCTACCAAGCGCTTGTGGATCACTTGCCCGGATGTTGTGACGCCAGCGTGACGTACCCCGTCAATGGCGAGCGCCGGTCAAGCACCCTTTGCGGTTGGCGCGCCGTGCTCCACGATCTAGACCCGGATTAAGCTGCGTCCCGGCGCCCTCTGGTCCCCGCCGTTCCAAGCGCGCTTCTCACACTGCGGGCCCACTTCGCGGGTCAATGTCACCTAATGGTTCACCGTAGCCGCGTGACCACTTCTTGAAGATATGAAGGCACCCGTACTCTCGCGAAGAGAATGCCTGTCGACCTACTATGGCGACCGGCCGGGCATTGGGTTGGCTGAGCAGTGCATCTGAAGGCCGGAACGCATCCAAGAGGCGTCATGGAACACGACGAGCTTCTTAGACGCGGATTGTTGTTGGAATACGCTACGCTCGAATGGAACGTGGTGGGCGTCGTTATTCTCGCCGCGGCCGCGTACGCCTCTCGGTCCGTGGCTCTTGCTGGTTTCGGCCTCGATTCGCTGATCGAGATATTCGCCTCGGTGGTCGTCGTTTGGCAACTCTTGGGCATCCATCTCAACCGCGAGTCCCTCGCGCTGCGACTCATCGATGTCGCGTTCGTGCTCCTGGTGATCTACATCGCGGTGCAACTCGCCTATACCATTCTCACGCGTACGCACCCAGAACCCTCGCGCAGCGGCATCGTCTGGACCACCCTTACCTGTCTTACGATGCTGGGACTCGCCTATGGCAAACTCGTCACCGGGCAGCAGTTGCGAAATGAGGTCCTCCGGACAGAAGCACGCGTCACGCTCATCGACGCGTATCTGGCGGCCGCCGTCCTCATCGGTCTGGCGTTCAATGCCCTCCGCGGCTGGTGGTGGGCTGATCCGCTTGCATCGCTCGTTATTGTCTACTACGGCGTCAGAGAAGCCCGGCATGCGTTCGCTGGTGCGTCTCTGAATGCCCCGCCGCCATAATTGCTTAGCAGGTCCAATTACCCTATTTGTTACATCTAGACATTTAAACATCTAAAAAACTACTCTTTAGGCGGCACCTGAAACACCTTCTCACGGCTGCGCCACCGTCGAGTTCTTGGCGAGATCTCCTGGTTGGTCGCGCCTTCGGCGACCAGGTAAGCGTTGCGCTGACACTGCGACCTAACGATACATAGCGTCATCGATCGTAACCCGAAAGAATTCACCCGCCGGCTCGAACCGGTCCGTGCCGATGTACCATCCCACGCGCAGTCGAGACGGAACGGTGTAGCCGCCAAATCGGCGCTCGTCCTCGGCCACGGCTCCGAAGTCCACGTACCGAAACGGGCCGCCGCCGGGATTGCCCCAACGTGGGACGGCGCAGGTCTTGAGGCCGCCCCGATTGTCGATGGCGAGGCCCATTTGTGCTGTTTCGCCGTGGACGGTGACGCGCGCCCAGGCGTGAGAGGCATCCTCCGCCGTCCATGCCACGTGCTCGGCGCACAACGCGGACGGCAGCCACACGGATTCCGCGATGATGCGACCGGCCGCGGAGCGCGTGATATGCGGTCCCGACGCCGCCGCAACCGGGATCATGCCGAACAACCTCCATTGCATCGCGCCTTGGCCGCCGACGAGACGATCAAACCCGCGGACCGGCAGGCCGTTCATGCGCACCACGGCGCTCCAGATCATTCCCCGGTCCCAGACCGTGACGTGTTGCGCGGTGAAGGGCGCCCAGCTTCGCAGTTTGATCTCGCCATGCATCCGCAGGCGAACGGCGGAGGCGAGCGGGGTCCCGGCCGCAATCGCGTGTTCAGGGTACCGCCGCGCGGCCTCTGGGAGCCCGGGAAGTTGGTCCGGTCGAAAGACGCGGCCGCCGGGCGCGGCCGAATTCCAGAGTTCATCCAAGGACGGTGCTCTCATCGAGCCAGGCACAACCGCGCGGTCGCCTCGGCGATCTGACGTTCCTCGTCAATGCGAACGACCCGGATCGACACGGCGGTGTGATCGTCGCCGATGTCCGATGCATTCGCGGCATTGGCGCCGGCGTTAAGACGGGCGCCCAGGAATGCGAGGTGCGCAACGATCTGCGCGCGGATCGGCGCGGCGTGCTCGCCGATGCCGCCGGTGAAGATCAGCTGCTCGCAGCCGCCGAGTGCCACCGCCATCGCGCCCGCCGCTTTGGCCGCGCGATAACAGAAGACGTCCAACGCGAGCCGCACGGCCGGGACGCCGGTCTGCTCGAGCAGCGTCTGCATGTCGCCGGACACGGCGGACAGGCCCAGCAATCCACTCTCGTGGTTCAACGCGTGCTCGATGCGGTCCGCGGGCCACCCGTCGCGCCGCTGGAGGAGAAGCGGGACGGCGGGATCGAGGTCGCCGCACCGCGTCGCCATGACGAGGCCTTCGAGCGGGGTGAGTCCCATCGTGGTGTCGATACTCCGGCCGCGCAAAAGCGTCGTGGCGGAGCAGCCGGCGCCGAGGTGGAGCAGTACGGCCCGTCTCCGCAGCGCCGGCCCAAGCTGTGCGACCGCATCCGCGCAGGCCAGACCGTGAAACCCGAAGCGCCGGATCCCGCACGCGCGCCACGCCGCGGGTACCGCGTACTCGAACGCGTGCGGCGGCAGCGTCGCGTGGAACGCGGTGTCGAATACGGCCGCCTGCGGGATGCCGGGGAACCGTCGCGCGACGTGCCGGATGACGGCCAGAGCCGGCGGCATGTGCAGAGGGACGAGCGCGGCCACGTCATCGAGCGCGCGCAGCACCTGCTCGTTCACCCACACCGGCTCGCGGTAGTGCGCGCCGCCGTGCACCATGCGGTGTCCCACGGCGCTGAGGCCCCCCGGTGCCCCGGTGCGCCCGAACAGCGCGTCGAACGCCGCGGTGTGGTCCGCCAGCGCCGGCGAGTCCAGCGACCGGCCCGCCTCCGTGATTGCCGCGCGGGGCGCGCCGATGCGGTCCGCACGGAGCCTCATCCGGGGACCTGCGCCCGGAATATCCCAGACGTCCAGCCGCAGGGAGGAGGACCCCACGTTCACAGCGAGGATCCGATGGGACGCCACGCGGCCCTCCGGCGCGGACACTTACGCTAGGACGGCCACTGCCACTCGCGGATCTCCGGCATGTCGTCGCCGTGCTTCGCGATGTACAGGCGGTGCTCGATGAGCCTGTCCCGCAGAAACTGTTTGAAATGCGCACCGACGCGGGCGAGCCTGGGCACCCGGTCGACCACGTCGCCGGCGAGGTGGAACCGGTCGAGTTCGTTGAGCACGGCCATGTCGAACGGCGTCGTCGTGGTGCCCTCTTCCTTATAGCCGCGGACGTGGAGGTTGTCGTGGTTGGCGCGCCGGTAGGTCAGGCGGTGGATCAACCAGGGGTACCCGTGGTAGGCGAAGACGATCGGCCGGTCGGTCGTGAACATCGAATCGAACTCGCGATCCGGCAGCCCATGCGGGTGCTCGCTCTGCGGCTGTAGTGTCATGAGGTCGACGACGTTGACGACGCGCAGCTTGATATCCGAGAAATGCCGGCGGAGCAGATCCACCGCGGCGAGCGTCTCCACGGTTGGGACGTCGCCGGCGCACGCCATCACGGCATGCGGTTCGGTCCCCTGGTCGGTGGAGGCCCAGCCCCAGATACCGGCGCCGACCGTGCAGTGCCGGACGGCCGAGTCCATGTCGAGCCACTGCGGGGCTGGCTGCTTGCCCGCGACGATGACGTTCACGTAGTGCCGGCTGCGCAGGCAGTGGTCGGCCACGGAGAGCAGCGTATTGGCGTCGGGCGGCAGGTACACGCGGACGATGTCCGCTTTCTTGTTGACGACGTGGTCGATGAAGCCCGGATCCTGATGGCTGAACCCGTTGTGATCCTGCTGCCACACGTGCGACGTCAGGAGATAGTTGAGGGAAGCAATGGGCCGACGCCAGGGGATGTGGCGGGTGACCTTGAGCCACTTCGCGTGCTGGTTGAACATCGCGTCCACGATGTGGATGAATGCCTCGTAGCACGAGAACAGCCCGTGGCGTCCGGTGAGGAGGTATCCTTCGAGCCATCCCTGACACTGATGTTCGCTCAGGACTTCCATGACGCGCCCGTCGGGCGACAGATGCTCGTCGGTTGGCAGGAACGGCCCCATGAACGTGCGGTCCGTGGCTCCGAAGACCGCATCGAGCCGGTTGGACGCCGTTTCGTCCGGGCCCATGATCCGGAACTGACGCGGGTTCAGGCGCATCACGTCGCGCAGAAACTGTCCGAGCACGCGTGTACCCTCGGCGGTCGCGGCCCCGGGCTTTGGCACGGGCACGGCGTAGTCGCGGAAATCCGGCATCGCGAGTTCCCGCAGCAGTTCGCCGCCGTTCGCGTGCGGGTTGGCGCCCATGCGGCGCCGGCCGCGCGGCGGAAGCGCCGCCAGCTCTGGCCGCGGGCGGCCCGCGCCATCGAAAAGCTCGTCGGGACGGTAACTCTTCATCCATTCCTCGAGTTGCTTGAGATGGTCAGGCCGCGACCGGACGTTCCCCAGCGGTACCTGATGAGCGCGCCAAGTGCCTTCGACGGGCCGGCCGTCCACGGTCTTGGGGCCGGTCCAGCCTTTCGGCGTCCGCAGGATAATCATCGGCCACCCAGGCCGTTGGCTTTCAGGGCGCGGCCGTCCGCGGCCCGTGCTCGTCCGCGCCTCTTGTTGGATGCGGCGGATGTCGGCGATCACGGCGTCGCACGCGGCCGCCATCCGCTGATGCGCCGGTTCCGGCTGATCGCCCTCCATGAGATATGGTATGTAGCCGTACCCGCTGAACAGCCGGTAGAGCTCCTCGTCGCTCAGACGCGCCAGCACGGTGGGGTTCGCGATCTTGTATCCGTTCAAATGCAGAATCGGGAGCACGGTGCCGTCCCGCGCCGGATTCAGGAATTTGTTCGAATGCCAGGACGTGGCCATGGGGCCGGTCTCCGCCTCGCCGTCGCCGACAACGCAGCACACGATGAGATCCGGATTATCAAACGCGGCCCCGTGGGCGTGCGCGAGCGCATACCCTAGCTCGCCGCCTTCGTGAATGGAGCCCGGGGTCTCGGGGGCGACGTGGCTCGGCCGCCCGGGAACGAGAACTGCATGAACAACCGCCGCATCCCCTCGGCGGTCTGCGGGATGTGCGGATAGTACTCGCTGTACGTGCCTTCCAGGTATGTGTTGGCCACGATGCCGGGCGCGCCGTGGCCGGGGCCGGTCACGTACATCATGTTTAAGTCGTATCGGGTGATCAGCCGGTTGAGATGCACGTAGGTGAAATTAAGTCCCGGCGTGGTGCCCCAGTGCCCGAGCAGCCTGGGCTTGATGTGCTCGGGCCGGAGCCGTTCGCGCAGCAGCGGGTTCTCATACAGGTAAATCTGGCCCACGGAGAGGTAGTTGGCGGCCCGCCAGTAGGCGTCCATCCGACGAAGTTCGTCGGGGGACAGCGGCGTGCCCGAAGCCGTCAGGAGTCCGGAGCGCAGAGTGTCCGTCGTCGCCATGGTGGTCAAGACCCTCCCGCAAGGTGCAAGTCCAATGGATCAGTTCGCGAGCACTTTGAGGCGAACGCCTCAGAGATAAGATCGACCACCGCTTCGCGTCGCCCCAGAGTGCTTGACGATGTTCCACATCGCCTCCTGCGCGATGCGAAACAAGGTGATCGCGGCGACGGTATGGACCGGGTGGTGGGCTACGGCGCACTCGGACAAGATGAAGTGGTACCCGGACCGGTGGCGGCGCCGGGCGCGTCGGGTTGCGGCCGCCCGAGCAGGGGCGGAAGGTCCACCGGTGCAACACGCACGCGCACGTCTACGATCGTAGCCCCATGTTCGTGGACGATCACCGGGTTGCAATCCAGTTCCGCGACCTGCGGCAGATCCTCGACCAACGCGGCGACTCGCAGCAGCACGTTGATGAGCGCGGTGACGTCGGCGGGCGGCCGTCCCCGCACACCCGCAAGCGCCGGCGCAATCTTGAGGCCCTGGACCATCTCGCGCGCATCGCGCTCGGTGAGGGGCGTCAGACGCACCGCGACGTCGCGCAATACCTCGACGAGAGTCCCTCCCGCGCCGCAGGCCAGCACAGGGCCGAAGCGGGGATCGTGCACGACGCCTACGATCATTTCGATCCCCGGCGACGCCATGGACTGCACGAGCCATCCGGCCGCGTGATGCCCCGCGGCCGCTAAGGTCCGGAGCATCTCGTCGGCGGCGGTATGCACGGCCTCCGCACCAGCGAGGCCGAGCCGGATCGCCCCGACGTCCGTCTTGTGCAGTAGGTCCGGCCCGACGGCCTTCAGCGCGACGGCTGGTACACCGGTCTCGTGCGTCAGCGCGTCCGCGGCGGAAGCGGCCTCGGCCGGTGTGGGCGCGAGCCGCTGCGCGGCAACCGGCAGACCGTAGCACCGCAGGAGCGCGTCGGCCTCGTCAGGCGCGAGCCAGCCACCGCCGCGGGCGAGCGCCCCCGAGATGACCATGGCCGCGTCACCGCGGCGGACGTCCGCCAACGCGGGCGGTGCCACGAGCGGACGGGCCCGCCAAGCGCTGTAGCACGCAGCCCGCGCGAGCGCAATCGCCGCGGCCTCAGGAAACGCGTAGGACGGCAGCCGGACGTCCGGAGCGCGCAGTGCCTCCGGCACCCCACGGGTCGACATGAACACGGTCAGGATCGGCTTGCGCCGCTCGATGTCGCGCGCCGCGTCCACGAGCGCGCGGGCCACGTCGGCCGCCTCGGTGACGAGCGGCGGCACGAAGATGACGATGACCGCGTCCACTTGAGGGTCCGCAGCAACGATTTGCACTGTTTGCCGATACTGGTCGGCGCTGGCCGCGGCGAGCATGTCCACAGGATTCCGCACACTGGCCTCCGCCGGGAGAATCCCCCGAAGCCGTGCCAGCGTCTCCTCGCCGAACTCCGGCAGCACGAGGCCCTGCGCCTCGCAGGCGTCCGCGCAGAGCACGCCCGCGCCGCCGCCGTTCGTGACGACCGCGACTTGGTTCCCCGCCGGCACCGGCTGGTTGGCGAGGAGCGCGGCCACGTCGAACAATTCCTCGAGCGTGTCGGTGCGGATTACCCCGGCCTGCCGGAACAGCGCGTCCACGGTGACGTCCGCGGCCACGAGTGCGCCGGTGTGCGATGAGGTCGCACGTGTGCCGGCCGGCGAGCGGCCGCTCTTGACCGCAACGATCGGCTTCGTCCGGCCCACCCGGCGGGCGATTCGCGCGAACCGCCGCGGATTTCCGAATGACTCCAGATAAAGCAGAATGACATCAGTCCCGGGGTCGGTGTCCCAGTAGTTAAGGAGATCGTTGCCGGAGATGTCCGCTTTGTTGCCCACGGACACGAAGGTGGAGAGGCCGAGGCCCAGGGATGCCGCGTAATCGATGATCGCAAGTCCCAAGGCCCCGCTCTGCGTCGAGAACGCCACGCGACCGGCCGGCGGCATCTGCGGCGCGAAGGTGGCATTGAGCCGCACCGCGGGGTCGGTGTTGAGAAGGCCCATGCAGTTGGGCCCGATGAGACGCATGCCGCTCGTCCGGCAGATCCGGACCAATTCCGCCTGCCGCGCGCGGCCCTCCTCGCCGGCTTCCCCGAAGCCCGCGGTGATGACGGCAAGCGCACGGACACCCTTCTCGGCGCACTGCGTCGCTACGCCGGCGACCTCCGCGGCCGGGACGGTGACGACGGCGAGATCGATCGGGCCGGGGACGTCGCCGATTGCGTGGTAGGCCGGCACGCTCTGCACGACCGCAGCGGCCGGGTTGACCGGATACACTGGCCCCTCGAACCCGTCACGCAGCAGGTTGTGAAATACTTCCCCGCCGATCGTGCCGCGGCGCCGCGACGCGCCAATCACCGCGACCGACCGAGGCGCGAAAAACGCACGGAGCGCGTTCACCGCCGCGATCTGGTCGCGCTGTTCGAACCGCGCGAGGGCGCCTTCTGTGAACGACGTCGGGAACGTGACGAGGATTTCCCAGCCGCTGAAATGAACGTCGACCGGAAAGCCGGCCTCCCTGAACACCTCGATCATCCGCTGGTTGTCCGGAAGCACGAGCGCCTGGAAGACATGGATGCCGTGCGCGGCGGCGATCTCGGCCAACTGACCGAGGAGGATCGTGGCGATCCCGCGGCCCTGGTACGCGTCGGCGACGGCGAACGCCACTTCGGCGTGGTCGCCGTCGCCGACAGCGTAGGAGGCTTCGGCGACGATCTCCTGCCGCGGGCCGTGCGTGCCGACCAGGCCGAACCGGCGCATGTGATCGACGGCGACGTCGCGGCGGACCTGCTGGACCAGCGCGACGTCTGAGAGCGGCGAGAAGAAGCGCATCAGGCGCGCTTCATCGGACAGCGCGGAGTAAAAGGCCAACAGCCCCGGCCCGTCGTCCGGCCGGACCGGGCGCACGTGCAGGGTGGAGCCGTCGCGGAGAACGACGTCGGTCTCGCGTTCAGCCGGATACGGGAGGGTCGACGCCATTGAACGGATCGCGAGGTCGCGTCCCAGCTTAGAACGCGGCCCTGCCGAGTGCCAGGTCGTCGTACCGGTAGTCCAAGTTGTCCGTATGAACCGCGACGACGCCGTCGACCGAGCGGATCCACTTGGCAACGAGTGTTTTGTCGCTGTGTCGATCTACCGTGCCGGAGACGGTCACCACGCCGCCGGAGCACATCAGCGCGAGGGGCGCGGGGTCGATAAAAAGCTCGCGCGCCAGCGTCTGCCGGATCGTGTGGAGGATGCTCTCGTCACTGCGTAGGAACACTTTGAGCACGTCCGCGCGCGTCACGATGCCGGTGAGCCGGCCGTCGTGCAAGATGAGGATTCGGTTGATGTTGTGCCGCAGCATCAGATGCGCCAGTTCATGCGCCTCGGTCTCTTCGGTGGCGGTAATAACGTTCTCTGTCATGATGTCGCGCGCGGTCGTTCCGGTGGCCTTCCGATACCGGCCCAGCATGCGCTCAAGCCGCAGCGAGCGCCCGTGCCACGAGATGAGCGGCGGTTCGGGGGACGGGCGGTCTTCCTTTTCGAGCAGATCGCTCTCCGTGACGATCCCGAGGACACGCTGGTCAGCGTCGACGACCGGCACACCGCTGATCCGTGACCTCAGGATGAGCTCGACGAGTTCGCGGACCGGCGTGTCCGGCCCAACGGTGACGACCGGGCTCGACATGACTTCGCGCGCCGTAACGTGCCGCATCGACAGGCCCCCTCGCGGCGCCATTCGCGCCCCCGCGGGACGCGACCCGAGCCGGGACTGGGACGGCGCTCTGTTCTTCGGGCCTAGTATCGCACGGACCGGGCGCGCGGTGCATCAGGCCCGCATACGAAACCTGACTCGGGCCGAGAACTGACGCCGAGAACTGACGCCGGCGCCCCGCCGGCTGCCGTAAGGCGGGCTTACGATCGATGAGACCGCACCGCTGCGGTTAGGGCTCGATGAGACCCTTGCGGATCGCGTAGCGGACCAGCATCGTGCGGTCGTGCAAGTTGAGCTTCTCCATGATGTGCGTACGGTGAGTCTGAACCGTCTTGACGCTGATGTAGAGCTTCTGGGAGATCTCCCGGTTGGTGGCCCCTTCCGCGACGAGTGTCAGGATCTCCCGCTCTCGTTCGGTAAGCCCGTCGTAACTCTCACGGCCTTCGCCGCTCTCCAGCCGCTTCAGGTAGTCCGCGACCACGGCCTTCGCGACGGCCGGGTAGAGGAACGCTTCGCCCCGGCGCGCGGCGTGGACGGCCTGGACCAGATCCGTCGCGGCGGCCTGCTTGAGCACATACCCGGACCCGCCCGCCTTCAGTAGCTGGAACACGTAGGTATCCTCGGCGTGCATCGTCAGCGCGAGCGTGTGTACGTTCGGCAGGGCGGCCTTGATTTGACGCGTCGCTTCGATTCCGTTGATCCCAGGCATGCTGATGTCGAGCACAGCGACATCCGGCTTCAGCTGCTTGGCCAGTTCCACCGCCTTAAGACCGTCTTCCGCCTCGCCGACGACCTCAATATCGGGTTCGTTGGAGAGAATCATTTTCACGCCCTGCCGGACGATCGCATGGTCGTCGGCCAGGAGCACGCGGATCTTCCCGCGGGTCTGCGGCGGCACAGAGGATACCTCGCTGTTTCGTCGCTGGCCCGATTCTATCACCGTTTGTACGCTCCGTGATGGGCGAAGCACATCAATGCGCCCGATCCGGCTCAGCGTATCAGCATAGAGAAAACTCCGCATCGGTCGGGGGCCCGATTGGGCATCAGGCGGAGCACCGGTTCTCGAGCGCCGGCCGCCGCGCGGGCGCTCGGCGGGGCGAAGAGGGCCCCCTACGGATCAGCGCAGGCTGTCCGTGCGGACCGGGATCCGGCGTTCGTCAACAGCATATCGTAGATCGCGGTCTTCCACGCCCACGACGCCTTCGATCTTGGCGGCCCACCTCCGCACGAGTTCGGCGTCAGCATGCGTCTCCACGGTGCCGGCAAGCGTCACGATGCCGTTCCGGCAGGAGATCTTCAGAGCCTCTGGGCTGATCCACAGCTCATGCGCAATCCGCCAGCGCAGGTCGGTTTCGATGGCAGCATCGGGCCGCACGAACGTCCGCAGGACGTCGGCCCGGGTAACGATGCCGAGGAGCCGTCCCGCCTCGACGATCGGAATCCGGTTGATGTCGTAGGCGATCATGAGATGCACAAGCTCCTGGACGGTCGCGTCGGGCCCGGCGCTCACGACGCGCGTCGTCATCAAATTGGCCACCGACCTGGCCTTCGACTTAGGAGTGCTGTTCAGGGCCTTGGCGAGCGCCGTAATGAGGCGCGGCACCCCAACTTCGGTCTGCTCCGCGATGGCCCCCTCGATTTTGGCCATTACGTCCGACTCCGAGACTACCCCGAGCAACATTCCCGCACGGTCGACAACGGGCACGCCGCTGACGCGGTGCGTGACCATGACTTCCGCCAGGTCTTTGAGCGAGGCATCCGGGTAGATCGTCACGACCGGGGTGCTCATCAACTCACGCGCGCGCATTGGGAACCCTCCTTTATGAGGCGGCAACCGCGCCCGCCGGTTCGCGGACCGGTGTCGCTTCAGGGCGCGGTGTAGTCCAGGCCTGGACAGGGCCGCGGAGCATGATCACCGGACACGGGGCGCGGCGCACCACCGCCTCGGCGACGCTCCCCAAAACGGCGCGGCGGAACCCGCTCCGCGCGTGCGTAGCCATCGCGATCATCGTCGTTCCTAGCGATTCGGCTACCGCGGGGATCTCGTCTTCAGGATGCCCGACCGCCACGAACTCGCGCACCGGCACGGTCCGCCGTGCCGCCTCAGGGACGAAGGTCGTATACCACCAGCGGAGATACACCCGGCCTTCGTCCATCTGCTGGTTGACGAACTTCCCCTGCGCCAGTCCTTCCTCGACCTCTCTCGGCAGCAGCACGCGCAGCAACGCGAGCGTGCCGTCGAGCTGGCGGGCGAGGTCGGCCGCGAATGTCACGGCGCTGACCGACGCCTGCGATAAATCGGTCGGAGCGAGCACGACCGGTCCCCTTAGCGTTGTTTCCATGACGCATCCCTCCTGGGCTCAGAATACGCGAGGGTGCGCCCGGGCACTATCGGCCGGGTGCTCTATTTGGCATCCGGTGCGTGTCGGAGGATCGTGTATGCGGCAGTGAGGCCCTTACTAAGCACAACCGAGATTTTGAGCGACGTGTTCCAGGCGGGTCCGTGCCTCCTCGGCGATGGGCGCCAGAGGCCCATTGCCGGCGATCCGCAGCGCGGTCAAGGAGTCCATCACGAACACGGGGCGAACAGTCGCCCGTCCTCATAGACGATCACATCGCAGGGCAGCAGCAACCCGATTTCGAGTTCGCCTGAAACGTCCGGTCTCCCAGACGCAGGTTGCGCGCGCCAAGGATCACCTACAGCGAAAGTCCGCGTCGTATTTCTGCTTCATCGTCTTCTTGATATCGATCTCGGTCAGCACGCCGCAAGCCTTCCTGCCATGTCTGTAACCGGCGCCGTCGTTACGCCGGCTTCCGGCGCGTCTGTACGCCCAGCAGCGCGTAAAGCGGGCATCGCCCGAAGGCGCCCGTGACGATCCCGATTACGCCGACCGCGCCAGCGGTATACGTCCAGCCTGCGCCGAGAGCGCCGGCCTGCGTGAGCGCAACCCCGAGCGCGACGGCCCCGATCAGGAACCGAATCAGACGATCCGTCGTGCCTGTGCGTCCTTTCATCTGTGTTCCTCCTCCCAGCAACGCCGCCGCCGACTGGCGGGGTGCGGTCAATCGGCCCGTCGAGCCGAGGCTACCATACCCCGGGAGAATAGGGGATCAGATCAAGGTCTGATTTGCCGACAAGGTTCTTGAGGGCAGAGAGCCGAGCAAGATTGAGAGAGATGCACAAGGTCCTTGCTCGCCGACACAATGTTGTCAGCTCATCTTCGAAACGAATCGCCACCGGCTACCCGCCGAAAGGCGTGTCGTGCGGCGAGCAGGGCCATTCGCGCGGGGCCAGCATTAATGCTCCCTATGATCCTGGGCGCGCGCCTCGCGCTGATTTTTGTTCCGGCGACCGTATCGTATGGTCTGGCCGCGCTAGGCTGTAGCCGGCCTGATCCGCAGAGGACCACGCTTCTCGGCAACCCTCTTCGCGCACCGGGTCATTTCGCCGCAGGCCTTCGTGGTGTTCCTGGCGCTTGCGGTCGGCGCGCTCTTTTACACATCGGCGAGATGTTCGCGTGGGCCGCCGTTTCCATCAGCCGCCGGTCTCAGCATAGGGTATCATCGCCGGCGTTCTCGCCGCTTAACGCGACCGACCTGATCCTGACCGTCGGCGGCACATAGCGCCGTCTGCCCGGCGTCCATCCCGAGTCATCGGGAGACCACCCGACCCCGGAATCGGGTCCGAGTCGGATCGCCGGTTCGGACGACCGGTGGTACGGTGATTATGACCTGAAGCTAGCCGGACCGCAGCGGCCGGCAACCGCGGTCGAGCGGCGGAGCGGGGGGGACAGATATGGCCCAGACGGTTGCGCGTGAGATCATGAGCAAAGACGTCGTCTCGCTGTCGCCCGGAATGTCGATCGCCGATGCGGCGGACGCGCTTCTCCACTACCGCATTCACGGAGCGCCTGTCGTGGATAAGACAGATCAACTGATCGGCATGGTAAGCTTCACGGATCTCTCCGCGCGGTCCGGCGGCACACTTCGCGACGTAATGACCGCCGAAGCAGTCGCCGTCTCGGAAGACACGCCGGTCGACGAGATCGCGGCGCTTATGCTCGACCAGATGGTGCGCCGGGTACCGGTCGTGAGCGGGGGACGCGTGACCGGCATCGTGAGCGCAAGCGACATCATCCAGGTGTTTCTCAACCTGCATGAAGTGAGTCCGCGCCAGCCCGAAGCGAAAGCATCCGCGTCCGTCAAGGTCACGAAGCACGCAGCATCTCCGCGTCCATCGCGTTCCGCCGAACGGAGCTTCGCCGGTGGCCGGACGCGGCGGGCCCGCCTGGCGGCGTCCGGACAGGCAGGACGGACGCATAAGGCACACCGGGTGAGGTGAACAACGACGATGTGGCCGTACGGTTATGGACCGGGCTGGGGACCGATGATCTTCGGTTGGGTGTGGATGCTCGTCTTTGTCGCTGCCATCGTGGCGGTGATCGTGTTGATCACCCGTGCGCCGGGCACCCGGTATACCGACACGGCGCTCGAGGTGCTGCGGCGCCGGTACGCTGCCGGTGAGCTCACCAAAGAACAGTTCGAGCAAATGAAGCGGGAGGTTGCCGCCTAGCGCGGGGGAGGGACACGAGATGATGCGGATTCTGGCAGCTACCGACGGCTCGCCGCACGCCAAGCGCGCGGCAGAACTCGCAGCGCGGCTGGCGCGGGAACTTCGGGCTTGCGAAGTAGTGCTCGTCAATGCCGGTCACATCCCCGCGATTGCGCTGGGCGGGCCCGGGGCGGACATGATGGTCGATTACGGGATGCTGGAAGAGGGCTTCGAAAAGGCCGGCCTGGCGATCCTCGAGGAGACCAAGACGGTGTTCCATGGGGTGGATGTGCCCGTAACGGCGCAGTACTGGCGCGGTGAGCCATCGCACGAGATTCTCGCGGCCGCCGCGGAGGTGAAGGCCGACCTGATCGTGATGGGGAGCCGGGGACTCGGGCAGATCGGCGGACTGATCCTGGGCAGCGTGAGCGAGCGGGTACTGCATGGGGCGCACATTCCTGTGCTGATCGTCCGCTAGCGGCGCGTGGTCACGGTGACGTTCCGGTGACGTCGATGGCGACGGCCACGGTCCTTCAGCAGCCTCTTCAACGGGTAATGTTCCGGTTTGACGGACGTCAGGCGCCGGGCGTGCGATCTGTCTGTCTCGTCGGTTCGTTCAACCGCTGGGACCCGACCGCGAACCCGATGCAGTGCGCGGACAATGGCTGGTGGTCGGCGGCCGTGTGGTTGCCGCCCGGCGAATATGACTATCTGTTTATCGTGGACGACGTGCCGTGGAACGATCCGTTCGACGACGGCCGTCGGGCGTGCGAGTGGGGCGGCGAGTACTCGCTGCGGGTGGTGTAGGATCGGTCGCAGGACGGCGGCCGTCCGGAGGTACTATCCATGAAGCGCACGGTCGTGGCTGCCCGGAGGATCGCGAAGAGAAAGACCCTCCGGAAAATGCAGCGCGGGCGGAACCCCTTCTTCGGCGCCCAGGGACCGCGGGGGCCCAAAGATCCCAAGGATCTCCGCGGGGCCAAGGGCGTGCTCCTGAGGGAAGCCGAGGAGCAGGCACAGGCTCGGAAAATCGATTAGTCTGAGGCGGGCCCTAGCAGAGGCCGTCACCGCCGTTTCGGTCATCGTCAGAGAGCTGCGGTCTACGTGCCCGCCGCGGCCGTCCCCTGTACCTCACGGCAATCGAGGTCTTCGTTCTCCACGCCTACTGCACGTGGTGTCTCGTTTCCGCGGCGGTCATCACGGCGATTTGTGTCGTCGCGACGCTCGATCTCACAGCGCCGCCCGGGCCTGACTCCTTCCACGTCAAGAACGATTCCGTATCCGACGGCAAATACGATCCGGACCCGATGCCGCCGCGCCGGGGACCTGGTATGGTGTAATCGAAGCGCACGCGGAACGGCGAAGTAGCCGGGTTACATGCCTGCGCGGAGCCGACAATCGAAAGGTGTACTTCGGAGGGAACTCCGGAGAACAGCCGATTGACGGTAGGCTCCGGCGAGGCGGTCAAAGACGGTGAAAAGCCGGAGACAGCGTGCGCTTCTTTTGATTCGCACATAGTCCGGGACCGTGGTGCGGGGCTGGGAACGACGGGAGAAGGTGGCGGCCGATGCAGGGCAATCGTCCTGTTGTGCCGGGCCGGACGGATGTCGTTTCGCGATATTCGCGAGGTCGCCGGTTCCATCGGGTTCGAGGAACGCGACCTTGATGTCCGGGGACGGTACCGCGCCAAGATCAGCCGCGAGGTTGTCGCGGCTGCGGGCGGCCCGCAAACCGGCGTCCGGCCGGCGGGAGCGCGCGGCGCATACGTTCTCGTCTCCGCCATCACGCCCACGCCGCTCGGCGAAGGGAAGACCGTCACGGCGATCGGGCTCTCCATGGGATTCTGGCGGCGCGGCCATTCTGCGGCAGTCGCGATTCGTGAGTCCACGCTCGGTCCAACGCTCGGCGTGAAGGGCGGCGGCGCGGGCGGCGGCGCGTCGCGGATCGTGCCGCTTGAAGAGTGCCTCCTGGGGCTCGGCGAAGACAGCCACGCCGTGGCGAACGCCAACAATCTGCTGGCCGCCTTTATCGATGAGGCGCTCATGCGCCGCACGATTTCGATCGACCCCTGGACCGTCCAGTGGCGGCGCGCCGTCGACCTCTCGGATCGGGCGCTGCGCCACATCGTCACGGGGCTCGGCGGCCACGCCAACGGCGTGCCGCGCGAAACCGGGTTCGATATCACCGCGGCAAGCGAAGTCACGGCCCTTCTCGCGCTGAGCCGTGGCGCGGGCGACCTCCGCGCGCGGCTCGGCCGCATCGTGGCCGGATTCGACGGTAATCGGCCGGTCACAGCCGAGCAGCTGCGCTGCGCCGGGGCGATGGCGGCGCTGCTGCGCGAGGGGCTGCAGCCGAATCTGATGCAGACGGCGGAAGGGACGCCCGCGTTCATCCACACCGGCCCGTTTGGCAACATCTCGCACGGGAACTCTTCGATTCTGGCGGATCTCATCGCGCTGCCCCGCGTGGACTACCTCATCACGGAAGCGGGGTTCGGCGCCGACATGGGCGCGGAGAAGTTTTTCCACATCAAATGCGCCGCGTCTGGAATGACGCCCGATGCGGCGGTGCTCGTCGCGACGGTGCCGGGCATTAAGAGCCATACCGGCCGCTACCATCTCGCCGAAGGCCGAGCGGTGCCCTTGGAACTCTGGCAGGAAAACGTGCCGGACCTCGAGGCGGGCGCCGTGAACCTGACGCGGCAGATTCAGAACCTTCGGGCCTTCGGCGTGCCCGTCGTGGTAGCCATCAACCGTTACGAGACCGATTCGGCCGCCGAACTGCGTGCGGTGCGGGCGCTCGCCACCGAGACCGGGGCCGTCGCCGTCGCTGAACACCACGCGTTCGCGCGCGGGGGCGACGGATGCGTTGAACTCGCCGAGGCCGTGGAAGAGGCCTGCCGGCTCGGCGCGCGGCCGACGGGTCGGCTCTACCGGCCCGAGGACGCTCCCGAGGCGAAGATCAGGACGCTCGCCACCCGGCTCTACGGCGCCGCAGAGGTCTCGTGGACGGCCGAAGCGCGGCGCGACCTTGAGCGCTACGTCGAGGCCGGATACGGCGGCCTGCCCGTCTGCGTGGCCAAGACCCACCTCTCGCTATCGCACGATCCCTCGCTCAAAGGTGCGCCGAGCGGATACACGTTTCCGATCCGGGGCGTGCGCCTGGCGGCCGGCGCCGGCTATCTCGATGTCCTCGCCGGCGACATCGTAACGATGCCGGGGCTGCCTAGCCATCCTCATGCCGCCCAGATCGATCTGGACGCGGAGGGACACGTCACCGGACTCGTCTGACCCCGCGGGGCGGCGCCGCGGCGGCCGGGCATGCGGCGCCGCCGGCGCTTCAACCGCCCGCCCGATCCGTGATACGACGGCGGCCCGATGGTGATATCTTGCGGCGTGGCGTACGTTCGAGCATGGCAAGGCTCGAAGACGTGCCACGACGGGAGGCATTCGCGATGGCCAAAACCATGGAGTTTGTGTCAAAGGACGAGGCGGGGAGCGTCGCCACCGGCAGGATCTCGATCATCATGTTCAGCGGCACGGCCGACAAGTTCATCCCGCTCGGGGTGCTCGCGCAGGGCGCCGCGGCCATGGGCATGGACGTCAACGTCTTTGTGACGGGGTTCGCGCTGCAGGGCTTTACGAAGCAGCCGCACGATTTGCCATTTCCCGTGGAATTTACCTCGATGGCGCCCGCGCTTGCGCAGGGCCTGAAGGCCGCGCACGTTCAGCCGTGGGACGCCATGCTGCGGCAGGCCAAGGAACTCGGCGCCAAGGTCTACGCCTGCTCAATGATGGCCGACGTGATGGGCCTGAAGAAGGCCGACTTCAACGATCTGGTCGACGACGTCGTTGGCGCCGCCACCTTCCTCCAGGCGGCCGAGGGCGGCCAGACGCTGTTCATCTGAGGAGATGGCGACATGGGCCAAGCCACGACACCGCATACGCTTGTCGATTCCCGGGGCTCCTCGTGTCCCGGGCCGATCACGGATCTCGCGCTCGCCTACCGCCGCGCGAAGGTGGGGGACGTCATCGAACTGTGGGCCACCGACCCGGGCGTCAAGCCGGACGTCCAGGCGTGGGCGGCCAAGACGCGCAACGAGATCGTGTCCATCGAGGACCCGCCCGGGAAGATCGTCGCGGTCGTCCGTATCCTGCGACGGTGAGGCGGAGGTGAGCCGATGAAACGCGTCGTGATCGTCGGCGGCGGCTCGGGCGCCACGATGGTGGCCAACATGCTCGCGCGGCGGCGTATGGAGACGATTGTGCTCAGCAAGTCCGCGGCGCACATGTTTCAGCCAGCGCTGCTCTACGTCGCATTCAAGAATGCGAGCCCGCGCATCATCCGGGACGAGCGCCGGCTCCTCGACCGCCGCGTCCGGTTCATCCAAGAACCCGTCACCCGCATCGATTTGACCGCCCGCACCGTCGCCACGGCGGCGGGCAGCTGGTATGACTACGACGATCTTGTCGTGGCGACGGGTGTGACGACGGACCCCGACCAAATCCCCGGGCTCCGGACGATCAATGATCAATATGGCACCTACCACAGCAGCGTGGCGCGGGCGCAGAAGGTCTGGGCGGCCCTGGACGCGTTTCGCGGGGGCACGATCGTCCTCGGTCAGGCATCCCCGGTTATCAAGTGCCCGCCGTCCCCCGTCGAGGGGATGCTGCTCACCGACGAACTGCTGCGGCGGCGGGGTCTGCGGGATCGGACGCGACTCGTCTTCATCTCGCCGTACCCGCGGGCCTATCCGGCCGAGCCGACGAACGCCATCGTCGAGCCGATTCTCCGCGCGCGCGGCGTCGAAATCATGCCATTCTTCGACGTGGACCGCATCGACCCGGCGAGCCGCACCATCTACTCGATCGAGGGCGAGGAGATTCAGTATGACCTGCCGATCATCATTCCGCCGTTCGTGGGGGCCGACATCGCCTATGAACCCGCGGATGCGTTGGACGCAAACCGCTTCGTCGTGACCGACAAGGAGACGCTGCGGATCAAAGGCTTCGACAACGCGTTTGCCATCGGCGACGCGACCAATCTACCGACCTCAAAGGCGGGCGTCGGGGCGCACCTCGAGGCGAAGGTCGTAGCCGAGATCCTGAGCGGCCGTCCGGCGCGGTTTGGGGGCCGCACTCACTGTGCGTTCGACCTGGCCTACGGGAAGGGCACGTTCGTCATCGGCTCCTATACCGCGCCGGTGCTCAACTATGCGCCCAACCGCCTCAATCACTTCATGAAGATGATGATGGCGCGCATCTACTGGGTGAGCCTGCGGGGATGGCTGGAGCCGGTGTTTGACTGGTACTTCGCGCGCACCGATCCCGACAGCCACGCGACGGCAGAGGTCGCGGAGGACCGGGCGCGACCGGCGGCGTGACGCGTAGTTGCCCGGCTTTCGTCGGCGCCTCCCAAGACATAGACGATGAGCACAGCGGTCAGGACCATCCCCATGCCGAACAGCTGCGGCGGCTGGATCGGTGTGTGGCGCGTCGCCGCCACCAGCGCTGCAGTCACGATTGGCGCCCCGGCGGAGACGGCCGTCACGCCCGTGGCGGACGCGTAGCGCAGTCCGGCCACGGCCGTCAGCGTGAACGCCAGCAAGATGAGCCCCCCAACGAGCGCGAAGCCCCACTGCACGACCGAGAGGTGAACCACCGTGGAGAGACTCCCGGTCGCGGCCACATAAGCAAACAGCAGGGCGGCGCCGCACGCCATCTTTACCGCGACCACGGTCGCGATCGAGATCGTGCGCAGCGCCACTTTGATCAATACCGCGCCCACAGCGAACAGCAGCGTACCGGCGGCGAGCAGCGGTACGCCGGCGTCCAGCCGAACGTCGTGCACCTTGAGGCCCAGCGCCAGCCCGACCGCAAGCGCAAGGAGGGCGGCCGGGACGGCGCGGTTGAACCGCTCGCGCAGGAACACGGCCGCCAGCGCCGCCACGACCAGGAACCCTGTGTGCCCGACGACGGCGGCCGTCGTTGCCGTGCTGATCTGCCGTCCGCGGAAATCGAGTCCGTAGGCCACGCTGCCGGCAACGAGCGCGATCAACACGAGCAGGCTCCACTGGCCGCGGGTGAGACGCGCCAGCTCCCGCCGGCGAGCGGTGTTCAGGAGCAAGGGCAGCAGCACCGCGACGGCGACCACCCCGTTCTTCAGGCTGGTGTACAGGGTGGAGTCCGCAAACATGCGGACGCCAAGGCTGTTCAGGAAAATGGCGAACCCGCTGATCACGGCGTTAAGGACCGCAAACTGGTAGCCGAGCCGCGGGTTGCGCGGGATTTCGCGGGTCACACCCGCGACTCCGAGGCGCGTTTGGCGGCCAGGGCGGCGTCAAGGCGCGCCAGCCACCCCGTCAGGCCCTCCCCGGACTTCGCGGACACCCGAAAGACCTCGAGCCCGGGGCGCACGGCCTCGAGATGCCGGCGTGCCAGCGCCTCGTCGTAGCCGGCGGCCTCCGCCAGGTCCACCTTCGTGATCAGCGCGAGATCGGCGCCGCCGAAGATCACCGGATACTTCAGCGGCTTGTCCTCCCCCTCGGTGACGGACAGCAGCACGGCGCGCAGGTCCTCGCCGAGGTCATAGCCGGCCGGACAGACCAGGTTGCCGACGTTCTCGATGAACAGGAAGTCGAGCGAGGCGAGGTCCCAGGTGTCGAGCGCCCGCTCGACCATCCCGGCGTCGAGATGGCAGATCGTGCCGGTGTTGATCTGCCGGACCGGCGCGCCGCTCGCCCCGAGGCGCACCGCGTCGTTGTCGGTGGCGAGGTCGCCCACGAGCGCCGCGACACGATGGCCGGCACGCAGGCCCCGCAGCGTCTCGCCCAAGAGCGCCGTCTTGCCGGCACCGGGGCTCGAGACGAGGCTGACTACGCAAACACCGGCATCCGCGAACCTCGCGCGCAGCTGCCCCGCCAGCGCATCGTTCTTGGCCAGCACGTTCCGGCGCACTTCAACGATCCGCGGTGGCATGCTCTTCGACCTCCAGCGCCGTCAACTCGATTTCCCGCCCACGCACGACGTTCGTCGCGGGGGCTCCGCACACGGGGCACCGAAACCGGAGCGGTTCGTCGAGGACGCGCTCGACGCCGCACGGGGCGCAGAGTACCGCCACGGGCACGCGGTCGACCACCAGGCGGGCGCCGTCGAGCGCCGTGCCGCCGGCCGCGGCGTCGAACGAGAAGCGCAGCGCCTCCTCGACCACGCCCGCGAGGGCCCCGAGCTGGACGTGCACGGCAGCGACTCGGGCTCCGCCGATCTCGGCGGCCCGGTCCGACGCGAGCTCGACCAGACTCATCGCGATCGACAGTTCATGCACGGCGCGGTTACCTCGATCCGGCGACGAGCGTACCGCCGCGCCGCTCTCGGTTGGCCAGCGCGAGGTGCAGGCGAGTATAGTGCACGAGGTAGCGGTGCTGTGTGCGCGTGAGGCGATGGCACGCGCATCCCCAATGCACAGCCACCACATCGCCCGGTCGAACGTCGGCCAACAACGTTCTGCCGTCGAACCGCCGGAAGACGCTCCGGGGCTCCGGGGCGGCGAGAACGATCTCCTCGCCGGCAAGCGCGAGCGGACGCCGTTCCACCAGCAGCGTCTCGTCGTGGTCGGCGACGACCCGGGCCCAACTGATCCGACACGCATCCATGGTGGCGAGACTGTGCGACGTCTCCCGGTGGCCCGTCCGCACCGGCATGCTGAACACATGGAAGTTGTGATGGGGCCGCCCGCCCGCCGGCACCTGGCCCAGGACGGATCGCAGCAGCCGCGCCGGGAACCGCGCGCGGAACCGTTCCTCCAGGTGCCGCCAGAGGTCGGCCGCCTCGACGCCGGCGAGGAGTCGGTTGCCGATCCAATACGCTTCGATGACGCGCACGTCGAAGGGATCGGAGATCCCGTTGGCCGCGGCGATGAACGTGTAGTATGGGAAGGCGCCGGCGAAGCGCGTCAGGATCTGCTCGAGCCCCCGGTCGCTGTGTCCGTCCGCGAGGTACTCGAGCATCGCCCGGTTCTCTTCGGGACCGCAAAAGCCGAGCCGGTTCGGCATGAAACTGAACCGCGCGGCAAGCAGGGCCCCCTCGCGGCTCACGGCCCGGCCTCCGGGACCTGGGCGTTTGCCGCCGCTCCTTCCAGTTCGTCGAGCAGACGCAGCGCGTCGACGGCGTCCGCTTCGGTGATTCTCTCGAGCGCCAGCCCCATGCCCACCATGACCCAGTCCCCCGGCCGGACGTCCAGCAGCCCCAGGCTGATTGTCCGAGGCGTCCCGCGGATGTCCACCCGCGCCGTCCCGGCGGACGCGTCGACGATCTCGAGGACCCTACCGGGCAGCGCGATGCACATCCGCGACCTCCTCGAGTCCGAGGCGCACGGCCTCGTCCAGCGCGCGTTCCACCTCGTGCGACAGGTCGACTCCCGCGTCGAAACGCCTGCCCTCGATGCCGATGACGACGAGACGGCGCGGCAGGCGGTGGAGCGTTCGGCCCAGCGCGACCGCCTCAGCCACGCCGACCCCGTGCGTCGAGCCGCCCAGCGTCCGACCTTGACTCAGCAGCGCCGCGACATTCGCGGCGCCAACTTCTGCGGCGGCGTCCAGGCGGCGGACTGTGCCGGCGGGCGCCCCGGATCGCATGGCATCGATCAGGATGACAGCGTCCGCCCGTTGCCAGACATCGAGGAGCACCGTGCCGTCGCCGGCGTTATCCAGCAGCACGACCGGCGCGCCCGCGGCCTCGCCGAGTCGGGCCGCGGCGGCGAGTCCGGCGCCGTCGTCCCCGCGGTACCGGTTCCCCACGCCGACGACGAGCACCGGCTCCGTCGCGTGTCCGGTCATGCGCGGTCCATGTGGAGCCGGAGGAAATGCGTCGCGCACGAGATGCACGGGTCGTAGTTGCGGACTGCCTGCTCGCAGCGGAGCGTGAGCCGGTCGTCCGGCAGCGCAAGCGACTGCTGCACGACGTCGCGGAGGTCGGCCTCAATCTGCGCCTGGTTCTGCGACGTCGGCGGAATGATCCGCGCGTCCACAATGACGCCGCTCTCGTCGACGGTGTAGCGGTGATACAGGATGCCGCGCGGCGCTTCCGTGCATCCGTGTCCGGTGGCTCGCCGCGCCGGCCGAACCTCCACGAACGGCCGCGGCGGCGGCTCGTACCCGTCGATGAGCCGCAGCGCCTCGTCGCAGGCGTAGACGATTTCCACCGCGCGAACGACGATGCTTTGGAAAGGGTTCCGGCATGCCGCGCCTAGGCCCGCCTGGCGCGCTGTTTCCTTCGCCGGGGCGGACAGCGCGTCGAAGTTGAGATTGTACCGGGCGAGCGGCCCGACGAAGTACGCGCCGCGGGCACGGAGGCGTGAATGCAGCGCGTTGGAGTGCGGGACCTGCTCTTCAATAAAATGCTCGCCGTACGCGTCGACCGCGATGTCGAGCCCGCCGCTGCTGACGATCCGGCCGTCGTCGATCGGGTACTCGCCGGACGGCGAGCCCGCCCGCAGGGCCACAAATTCGTAGGGCTGCTGGAACTCCGGGAAGTCGAAGCCGGCCACCCAGCGCACGGTTTCGACCGCGGCGTCCCGGGCCTCTTTGAGCGGGTCCCTGAACGCGTTGAGTTCCGCGCGCGACGGCGTCCGATAAAATCCGCCCACCCGCACGTTGATCGGATGGACTTCGCGGCCGCCGATAAGGCGCATAAGGTCGTTGCCGGTTCGTTTGAGCGCAAGCCCGCGCTCCACGATCACGCGGTGGTCGCGCGCCATCTCAATGAGCCCTGTGTACCCGAGAAAGTCCGGCGCGTGCAGCATGTAGACGTGCAGCGCGTGGCTTTCGATCCACTCGCCGCAGTATAGGAGGCGGCGCAGCGCGCGGATCTGTCCGCCGACCTGCACGCCGCAGGCGTCCTCCATCGCCCGGCAGGCGCTCATCTGATAGGCGACCGGGCAGATGCCGCAGATGCGCGCCGTGATGTCGGGCGCCTCGCTGAACGCACGGCCGCGCAGGAACGCCTCGAAGAAGCGCGGCGGTTCGTAGATCCGCAGGCGCACGTCGGTGACTCGGCCGTTCGCCGTCCGCACATAGAGCGCGCCCTCGCCCTCGACCCTGGCCAGGGCGTCAACTTTGATTGTGCGGCGCTTAACCGGCATGCGGTTCACCGGGCTTGCCCTCGCGGTCGGGTGGGGTCTCGGGCGGTACGCCGAGCGCCTCGGCGGCCTTCCGGAAGGGTTCCGCGTGGCCGTTGATGCCGCGATAGGACTGCGCAATCGCCGCGTCCGGCACGCCGAGCCGCCGCCACCAGCGCGTGAGCGACTCCGTGTTGGGACTCTCCATGGGCCCGTAGCAGCCGTAACAGCCCCGATCGTAAGCGGGGCAGATCGCACCGCACCCGGCGTGCGTCACCGGGCCGAGGCACGGCGTGCCCCGGGCGACCATTACGCACACCGTCCCCCGCCGCTTGCACTCGACACAGACGCTGTGATTCCGGATGCCCGGCGCCCGCCCTTGAAGGTAGGCGCTCAAGACCTCCAGCAGCTGCCCCTTGTTGATCGGGCAGCCCTGCAGCTCGAAGTCGACTTTGACGTGAGCCGAGATCGGCGTCGAGGTCGCGAGCGTCTCGATGTACTCGGGTTTTGCGTAGACGGCCCGGATGAACTCCTGGACGTTTTGGAAATTGCGGAGCGTCTGGATGCCGCCCGCGGTGGCGCACGCTCCAATCGTGACGAGGAACCGCGACGCCTGCCGCACGCGGCGGATTCGCTCCGCGTCGTGGGCCGTCGTGATCGAGCCTTCGACGAGGGAGACGTCATACGGGCCCCGCACGGTCCCCCGGGACGCTTCGAGGAAGTACGCGATGTCGACCCGGCCGGCGAGGGTCAGCAATTCGTCCTCGCACGACAGGACGGTCAACTGGCAGCCGTCGCACGACGCGAATTTCCAGACCGCGAGGGTGGGCCGGCGTCCCTTGCCCCCTGGCGGCCGACGGCTTCGGTCGAGGACCGTCGGGCGCCCGGCAGCCGTGTCCGCGCGCGGCATCAGAATTCGCGGACGCCGAGAAACGGCGCCAGCCGATCGTAACGGAAGACCGGCCCGTCCTTGCAGACGAACACCGGCCCGAACTGGCAGTGGCCGCAGAACCCGATCGCACAGCGCATGTTCCGTTCCATCGACAGGTAGATCTGCTCCGGGGCGAGCCCGCGGTGTCGCAAGTCTGCGATCGCAAAGCGCATCATGACCTCCGGGCCGCAGACCAGCGCCACGGCCCGGGCGGCGTCAAACTCCGCCCGGGGCAAGAGGGTCCCCGCAACGCCGACGTGGCCCCGCCACTCGCCCGGCGGCGCGGCATCGACGGTGACCTCGATCTGGGCATCGAAGCGGCCGCGCCACCGTTCCAGCAGCCGCGTGTACAGCAGATCGCCGGGCGTCCGCGCACCGTACAACAGGACCACGCGGCCGTAGCGGTCCCGTTGGGTGAGCAGGTGATAGATGGCGGGCCGCAGCGGAGCGAGCCCGATGCCCCCCGCCATGATGACAATGTCCTTTCCCGCCGCTTCCTCGAGGGGCCACGCGCTCCCGAAGGGGCCCCGGACGCCCACGATGCCGCCGCGGCGCACCGCGCAGAGGGCGCGCGTCACCGCCCCGACCGCTCGGACGGTGTGCACGAGTGTGGCCCGCTTGCCGGGATCACCGCTGATTGAGATCGGGACCTCTCCAAGCCCGAACATATACAGCATGTTGAACTGTCCCGGGGCAAATGCGGCCCCGCCGTTCGACGTCAGTTCGAGCGTCACGGTGTCGTGCGTATCGCGGGACACCCGCCGGACCGGGTAGGGGACCGGCGCCATCGGGTCCATGGCCAGCCGGGGCGCCGTCGGCGCCGGTTCAGACACGGGTCCCGTAAACATCAAGGACCTGAAGGCGCGTCGCGCGGAGACGCTGCCCGAGCACCCCGGCGAACCGCTTCAATAGTTCATAGCCGAGTCGGGGATTCTCTTCGCATTTGCGGCGAATGCAGGCGCCATCGAACTGCGTCGCCCGAACCGGCTCAAGGGCGCGCGCGTCGCACGACATACGGTAGGGCGGGACCAGCCACGACCACCCCACGACCTCGCCGGCGCCGAGCGTCAGCACGGTGAGCGGCCCGCGGTCCGGCGAGGCGATTTCGAGGGCCACGCGTCCGTGGCGCAGCAGATAGAAGTGGTCGGCCGGGCCGCCCTCGCGGAACATGATCGCGTTCTCGGCGTAGTGGACGTTCGAGCCGCATCCCGCGATAAATTCCACGTCGCCGGGTGGCAGTCCGCGGAAAAACATATGATCGGCAAGCACCTCGGAGAGTTCACGCATCGCCGGGCCCCTTGCCGCCGCGTTGCTTGGGTGAGGAGCGATCGGGAGATTCTGTCTCGCTCTCGCGGATCGCGCGTACCTCTTCAGTAATGTCGATGCCCACCGGGCACCAGGTGATGCAGCGCCCGCAGCCCACACAACCTGATGTGCCGAACTGATCGATCCACGTCGCCAATTTGTGGGTCATCCATTGCCGGTACCGCGACTTCGGCGAATTCCGCACGTTGCCGCCGTGGATGTAGGAGTGGTCCATGGTGAAGCACGAGTCCCATCGGCGCCACCGCTCCGCGTGCGCGCCCGTGAGGTCGGTGGTGTCTTCGACGGAACTGCAGAAGCAGGTGGGGCATACCATTGTGCAGTTGGCGCAGGTGAGGCAGCGCGCGGCGACGTTGTCCCAGCGCGGGTGCTCCAGGTTCCGGTACAGCAGTTCTTTGATGCCGGTCGTGTCCATCGT
Source organism: bacterium (assembly GCA_035307565.1). GTDB lineage: Bacteria > Sysuimicrobiota > Sysuimicrobiia > Sysuimicrobiales > Segetimicrobiaceae > DASSJF01. The sequence continues at coordinate 122,819 of DATGHZ010000007.1, forward strand.
CCGGCCCATCTGCGCGGCCGCGCGGGCGACCGTTCGGTCGATCGCGGCCGCAGCGTCCGGCGGCCCGCCGCGGACGGCGGCCGGCTGCGCGGGGCCGTCCGCTTCGAGGTCCCGGAGCACTTCCGCGCCTCGCTCCGTGCCGGTCTCCACGATGAACTCATGGCGGCCGTCCTCGAGGATCTCCGTGAGCGCGAGGTCGAAGCCTCCGGTGACCCTGGGCCCCGTCTTCATCGAGACGCAGAAGCATGTCCCGCCCGCCTGCCCGCAGTTCACCGCCACGACAAAGGCGCCTTCGCGCAGCGCCTTATAGGTCGGATCGACGTGCGGTCCCTCGAGGAACACCCGGTCCTGCACCGCGATCGCGTGCAGATCGCACCCGCGCACGCCGATGAAGGCGTAGCGCGGGGCGTCGTTCGGGTGATCCTCGAGCTCGAACCCCCCACCAGCGGCGCGCTGCGCGCGCCACAGGCGCGTGGCGGCGGGGAACAGGAACCGCTTCCAGGAATGCGGGCCGACGGGGTAGCCGAAGCGCGCCTGATCCGTGCGCCGCTCCAGGCGGTATGTCCCGCCGTCCTGGACGTCGGTCCAGCCCACCGGAAGGTCCGCTGCGGAAGCGATCTCGTCGTAGACGATCGCGCCGTCGCGCAGCGTCGGGCCGACGAGGCGGTAGCCGCGGCGGCGGAGGACCTGAAACAGCGGATCCAATCCGTCGACCGTGAGCGTGTGGAACGCTTCAGGGGCGGATGGGGCCATCGGAACGGTCACCGCAGCTGCATCATTCGACGATCACCGCGAGGCGGCTAGGGTCGCGATCGCCGGTTTCGGCTGCGCGCTCGGGGCGGCGCTGTGGCCGGCCTCGCCGAGTTCCTTCGTGATCTCCCCGACGAAGGCCTTGGCGTCTCCGAAGAGCATCAGCGTCTTGTCGAGGTAGTAGAGTTCGTTTTCCACGCCCGCAAACCCCGGCCGCATGCTCCGTTTGATTACCATGGCCACGCCGGCCTTGTCCACGTCGAGGATCGGCATCCCGTAGATCGGGCTTGTCTTGTCGTGCCGGGCCGCGGGATTCGTAATGTCGTTCGCGCCGACGACAAGCGCCACGTCCGCCTGCGGGAGTTCCGCGTTGGCGTCCTCCAGTCCGAGCAGCCGTTCGTAGGGAATGTCGGCCTCGGCCAAGAGAACGTTCATATGGCCGGGCATGCGCCCGGCCACCGGATGGATCGCGAACTTGACGTCCACGCCGCGGCGCGTCAAAGCGTCGTAGAGCTCGCGCACCTGGTGCTGGGCCTGCGCGACCGCCATGCCGTAGCCGGGCACCACGATGACCGACCGCGCCGCCGCCAGGATCGACGCCGCTTCCTCGGGAGTGGCGCTCCGCACCGGCTTCTCCGGCGCCACGGCGGCCACGCCCTCCTGGACTTTACCGAACGCCCCGAACAGCACGTTTGTAAACGACCGGTTCATCGCCCGGCACATGATCATCGAGAGGATGAACCCGGACGAGCCGTCGAGCGCGCCGGCGATGATGAGGAGGTAGTTGTTGAGGACGAAGCCCATCGCCGCGGCGGACAATCCGGCATAGGAGTTCAGCAGCGAGATCACGGTCGGCATATCGGCCCCGCCGATCGGGATAATCAGCAGCACCCCGAACACGAGCGCACACGCGATGATGATCGGAAACAACACCGTGAGCCCGGGGCGGATGACGACCGCGACCGCGAGGCCGACCGTCACCGCCAACAAGGATATGTTCATCACGTTCTGGCCCCGATAGGTGATCGGGCGGGTGGGGAGCAGTTCCTGAAGTTTTCCGAAGGCCGTGAGACTGCCGGCGAACGTGAGGCTGCCCAGTACGACTTACACGGCAAGCGCGGTCATCGTAAACGTGCCGGCGCGCGGCGCCTGGAGGTAGTATTCGCCGGTTCCGACGAGCGCCGCGGCCAGGGCGCCGAAGGCGTGCGAGAGGGCGGTCCGCTGCGGGACCGCGGTCATCGGCATGAAGAGGCCCATCGGCGCGCCGATGACCGATCCCATCACCACTGCGACGATGATCCATTGATAACTGACCACGTGGGTGCGCAGCAGCGTTCCGACGATCGCGAGCAGCATGCCGATCTCGCCGGCGACCACCCCGTGGCGCGCCGTGGCGGGCGCGTTCAGCCATTTCAATGCCAGAATGAACAGCGCCGCCGCAAGGATATAGACGAGCGACACCGCGGTGTCGAGCATCATCCGCTACTTCCGCTTGAACATCCGCAGCATGCGGTCTGTGATGAGAAAGCCGCCGACCACGTTGATCATCGACGCCGTGACGGCAAGCGTGCCGAGGATCGTGCTCAGCGCGGTGCGCTGTTCGCCGGCCATCACGAGGGAGCCGATGACCGCGATCGCGGAAATCGCGTTGGTCAGCGACATGAGCGGGGTGTGGAGCAGCGGCGAGACCCGGCGGATGACTTCGAAGCCGAGGAACGTCGCCAGCATGAACACGTAGAGTCCGGTCGTGAGGTCGGTGGTCGTCACGCCTCGCCTCCGTCGGCCGCGTTGGCGGCCGGGGGTGCGGCGGCGGCGGCGGGGAGCGGCGGCAGTCCCAGCGCCTCGCGCACCCTCGGTTGCACGACCTCTCCGTCGCAGGCGACGAGCGTGTCGCGAATGATCTCGTCGGCCGGATCGACGTGGAGGGCGCCGTCGCGGCTGATGTGTTGGACCAATGCGGCGATCGTCCGGGCGTACAGCTGGCTCGCGTGGGCGGGGATCGATCCGGCGAGCTGCAGGGGCGCGATGACGGTCACGCCGCCCGCTTCGCTGGTCTCCCCCGGCCGGCTGAGCTCGCAGTTGCCGCCATGGTCGGCGGCGCAGTCGACGATCACCGATCCCGGCGGCATCGCCCGCACCATGTCGGCGGTCACCAGCACCGGCGCCTGACGGCCGGGAACGGCCGCGGTCGTGATGACGACGTCGCTTTGCGCCACGGTCTGCGCGAGCAGCTCGCGCTGGCGGCGGTAGAACGCTTCATCCTGCGCGCGCGCGTAGCCGCGCGTATCCTGCGCCGATGCCGTATCGAGCGGCAACTCGACGAAGCGTGCCCCAACGGAGATGACGTCATCGCGCACTGCGGGCCGCACATCATAGGCGGACACGGTCGCCCCGAGGCGCCGCGCGGTCGCGATGGCCTGCAGGCCCATCACGCCGGCGCCGATCACAAACACGCGGGCAGGAGTGATCGTCCCCGCGGCCGTGGTCAGCATCGGGAACATGCGGGGTAGCGCGGCGGCGGCGAGCAGCACGGCCTTGTAGCCGCTCACGGTGGCCATTGCGGACAGCGCGTCCATGCTCTGCGCGCGCGTGATCCGGGGCATGAGTTCCATCGCAAACGCGATCGCGCCGGTAGCGGCGATATCCCGGACCGTCTCCGGAGAGGCGAGGGGATCCATTAGGCCGAGTAGGACCTGCCCGCGCCGCAGGAGCCCAGCGGTTTCAATCTCCAGCCGGCGGAGCGCGTCTCGGCCCTCGCGACAAGGACCGTCGTAGGCTGCCTCGGATCCGCACGTCGGCGGCGCTCCGCCGTGTGCTCGCCCCGTATGGAGGGCCTACGCACACCTAGCGTCCGCCTGCCGGCCGGGCATAGAGCGCCTGAGTCACACGGGGAGAACCGGCGCCGTGACGGTGCCGCGCGGGAGAGCGAAGCCGCGGCGCCCGCGGCGCCGGTTCATCTCGATCGAGGACGTGCGGTAAATGCGACGCCGGATGATTGGTGCCGTGGTGACCGCGCTCGTGGTGGCGCTGGCCCTGGCCGCCGGCATCAGGATCAGGACTCCGCGGCACGCGCTCCGTCGCAAGGGGCCTTGCTCTTGACGTAGGGCCGTAACCCGGCGGTGAATCCGTCCCCGGCCTGATGGCGGCGCCGAACGGGTCTTTCTACGATAATCAAGAGCGTCTCATGCGGGCGCGATGGTGTCCCGCAAGGCATCTCGATGAAAGAGGCGGTGACGACATGGCGGACGTGCAGAAAATTCTGGAAAGTCTCAACCAGGAAGAGCGGGTGGCGTTGGAGCGCGCGCTGAAAGGAGCAGCGGGAGAACAGCGTAACGAAGAGGCGGGGAAGGGTGAAGAGGGGTGCTATTGCGGTCACCACCATCATCACCACCGCCATCACTGTGGGTGCCACCATCACCATCATCATTGCTGCTGTTGCTGACGGATGCCATCGGACAAAGGAACGGACTCTATGTATCGCCGCATCCTGATTCCCGCCGACGGAAACGCCGGCAGTGATGGCGCGCTCACGCACGCCCTACAGCTGGCCAAAGAGCAGGGCGCAGAAGTAATCCCGAATCGGTTGCGTGACGGACAGGCCCGTGCGAAGGGTCGCGCTATCGTGAACGTGAGGATCGCGGGAGGTGAGCCAGTATGACTGAGATCGAGTCGACGGGCGCCACAATGTTACGTTCACCCTGCCTGGCGCGTTTGCGGGAGTATCTTGACATGGCGGGGGTCGCGTATCAGGTCTCGCGCCACGCTCCGCGGTACACGGCTCAGGAGCTCGCGCAGGTGGAACACGTGCCGGGCAAGCTGATCGCCAAGGTGGTTCTGGTCATGGGGGATCAGCGTCTCATCATGGTCGTCGTCCCGGGCACCTCGTACGTCAACGTGCCGTGGGTGAGCAAGGCGGTGGGGGCGAAGAGTGCGCGGCTGGCCACGGAAGCCGAATTCTTGCGCGCGTTCCCGGACTGCGACGTGGGGGCGATGCCGCCGTTCGGCAACCTGTACCACATCCCGGTGTTGGTGGATCGGGGGCTGACCCACGATCCGGTGATCCTCTTCAACGCGGGAACGCACGATCTGGTGATGACGATGACGTACGAGGATTTCGCGCGGCTCGTGCAGCCGAAGATCGGGATCTTCGCGGCGCGGCCGTAGATCGTAGCGCCGTGACGTAGGTGGCGCGCCACGGCCGGGGTGGGCGTCGGGCGGAGAGTACTGACCTGATACGGCGGCCTTCGGCGTTTACACCGGGCTGACGGACGGGCCGTCATCTGACACGCCTGTCATCTGCCGAAAGAGCGCATCGAGGCGGGGACTGCGCTGAACGGGATAGGTGACGGCTCCGATCCCCCGCAATGCCGACGGCAGGGCAGCAAGGCGGTCCCGGCAGCGTTGGCGTGCGGTTTCGAGCGGCTCGCGCACGATGCGCTTCCCGTTCCGCATCACCTCGATGAGGAGCGGCCGTCCACCGGGCGGCGCGGGCTCGTCGTGGAGCGCGATGATGTCTTCTCCGATTTCTCCGTTGCGGGTGAGCCGCCATACTTGTTTGCGTCCGGGCAGGGTCGCCTTACCGCCGCTGCGCTTGACGCGGCACCCCCGGGTGTCCTCGACGAGCTTGTACACGCCCCCGACGCCGGGCGCGTCGTGCGAGGTTCCCATCTCGGTGCCCACGCCGAATGAATCGATCGGGGCGCCCGCCTCGAGCAGGTGGCCGATCTTGTCTTCGTTGAGGTCCCCGCTCGCGAGAATCTGCGCATCCCGAGCCCCGGCGTCGTCGAGGATGCGGCGTACTTTTCGGCTCAGGTCGAGCAGATCGCCGCTGTCGAGGCGGACGCCGCGAAGGCGATGCGCTCGGTCCCGAAGTTCCGCCGCCACAATCGCGGCGTTCCGCGCGCCCTGCACCGTGTCGTACGTGTCGATGAGCAGCAGGCACGCGTCGGGGAAGCTCCGCGCGTAGGCGCGAAACGCCTCAAGCTCGTCATCATACGACATAACGTAGGAATGCGCCATCGTGCCGTATACGGGGAGGGCGTACACTATCCCGGCAAGCGTGTTGGAACTGCCCGCGCAGCCGGCCAGATACGAGCATCGGGCGGCCTTCATCGCGGCATCGGTGCCGTGGTCGCGCCGGGGGGAAAAGTCCACGACCGGGCGGCCCTTCGCCGCCAGCACGACGCGGGCCGCCTTCGTGACGAGCATTGTCTGGCAGTTGATCTGATTGAGGAGGAACGTCTCCACGACCTGCGCTTCGATCAGCGGTCCGGTCACCTCGACAATCGGTTCCGGCGGGAAGACGAGCTCGCCCTCAGGGACGGCGCAGACGTTCCCCGTGAAGGCGAAGGTGCGAAGATAGTCGAGGAACGGCTCATCAAACAGGCGCAGCGAACGCAGATAGGCGATCGCGTCCTCGGAAAAGCGAATCCGCTCCAGATACTCGAGAACGGTGTCCAAGCCCGCGGCGACGAGGAATCCGCGCCGCGGCGGCAGCGATCGGACAAACAGATCGAACGTCGCCGGCGGATTGTGCCCGTCCCGGAAATAGCTCTGCGCCATGGTGAGTTCGTAGAGATCGGTCAGCAGCGCCATCGTGTCCGCGGTGACAAAATCGCGCATCACGCACCTGAAATGCAGCCCGGCATGTGCTTTCGCCATCCGCTTCCCTCCGGTCGTCTGAGGGGGCCACGGAGGAGGCCCTCACCGCCGTGCGGTACACAGCCACGCAGTGTGAAGATTACACGTCCACCGTATCATCTGCTCCGGGCCTTGCTGCGCCGGGCCGTCCAGCGGCACCGGCCCTCCGGCCTGTCGCTGGCTCAGGTCGCCAATGGCCGCACCTGGGCATGCACGATCTCGGCGCCTTCCCTCGGCCGCCGCCGCTCCTCGGCGGCCTGGAAGGCGTCGCAATCATGGAGGACCGCGATCCGCGGTTTTTCCTGCCCTTCACAGGTTACCAGGCGGGCCGCGCCGCGGATCTCAACCGGCACGGTCCGCGTCGTGACTGGGTAACCCAGGAAGATCTGCGGACGCTCGTTACACAGCTTCATGCGCAGGGCGTCAAGACCGTCATCGGCTTCTGGAACTACGGGGGGTGGCAGTTCCACCGCCGGCCGGCATGGGTGCGGGCGCGCCCACGACCTGCGGCACGTGCCGCTGAGCAGCCAGTTGTACCCGTTCGTACGCCTGCGGCCCGAGCACCTCACGTACGCCGAATACATCGGCCGGCAGTACGTGCGGCTCCGGGAGACGTTCAACTCGACGGGCTCATGCTGGGAGACGGCTTTTGCGGATTCAGCAGCATTTGGAACCCGGACCGCTACGGCGATCGGGCCCGCACGATTCCGCGGTGGACGGCCTTTTACCGGACCATCGCCGAGGCCGTACACGGTGCAGGCGGAGCCCTCTTGGCCTACGATGAGATGGGCATGTCCGCCGGCGAGGCCGCGTGCCACGGTGCGGATTATCGCGCGCTGGCCGACGCGGGGCTGGATATCCTGATCTACCAGTTTTATCCGCAGGCCTGGGCCGGGTTCTGGCTGGAGTCGTACCGGAGCCGCTTCGACCTTGCGGCAAACCTTCGGAACCTCCCGACGGTAACGGCGGCCCTAGCCGGGACCAACACGCGGGTCCTCTATACGCTCGAGTTGGGCGATTCAGTCGAGCGCTGGTGGGCCGACCCACGGCGCACGATGGAACAGATGACCTCCCTCGATCCGCTCGCCGGCGGCCGATTCTTAGTGTGGGCCAACGACCTCATCGCACAACTCAGCCCCGCCGCCGCGTACGCGGGCCTCGGCCCCGCCCGGGCCGTCGGCCCTCAGGCGACCCGCCCGGCGACCGGGGCTCCATCCGATGGTGAATAAGACTTCGATCTGATGGCCGCCGCCGCAGGGCCCCGCTACCATTAAAGTGTCGAATCGACACGGGCCGGGGGGTGGCGGAATCATGTGGGACTGGTCCCTGGGACAGGCGGGGTTCGGCGAGCAAATCCAGCTCTACACCGAGACGTTTTGGCAGCAGGTCGGATCCACAGTCCTCTGGGCCTCTGCGGTGATCGCGGTTGTCCTGTTGTTCGTGGCCCTGACTGTGCTGCTGGCCGGACTGCCAGAAGGTAGCCAAGAGGTGCGCCGCGAGGGTCGGATGGAGAAGCTTTCCGGTCAGACGCCTCCGCTGTCTGGCTGGACCCGTGGCGATCGGACGGAACGGCCGAGGCCGCGGGCTGCATAAGCTCGTTCAACCATACGTCCGGCGCGACCGAATGCGAAGCCGCAGGCCGTGATAGGCGACGCTGAATCGCACGCCGCCAAGTGCTTGTATCCGTCGTTCAAGATCCGCGTGTGTGAAATGCGAATGACCGACGTGGGTGAAGACCACCCGCCGTAGATTGCGCAGCCGTTTGACGATCGGGATTACGTCCACCATCGGCTGATGCGAGGGAAACGTTCGGTCCCACCCGCTGCCGTCGAGGACCGCCACGCGCGCGCCGCAGGGCGGGAAGGGCCGTCGTAATCCGGCTATAGTCTGAAAAGTACGCGAGCACGCCGTCGATCAGGTAGCCCCACGTCGCGCCGGCATGCGGGACGCGCACGGCCTCCAAGCGTCGGTCCGCGATGGCAATGCGCCCTGCGTGCTGCGGGAGCACGACGCGCGTGCGGGCCGGGAGGATGCCGAGCCCGCCCGCGGCGTCCCGGTGGCGGTGCGTCAGCACGACGGCGGCGATGTCGTCTGGAGAGCGTCCCACCGACGCCAGCAGCGCGCCGATCGAGGGGCCGGCATCGATCAGGATGCGCCGGTCGATGAGAAGCGCGGAAGGTTCCCGCCGGTCGCGTACGTCCCGCGAGCGGCACTGCGGACAGTCATGACCGGGGCGCGGAAGCGGGATCGCGCTTCCGGTCCCCAGGAACACGATCTCCATGCGGCCATGGTTTCACCGGTGCGCGGAGTCGCTCCCACCGGTCGGGGCAACGGTCGTCCCACGCCCATCGGGCGCACACCGTATCCGAAATGAGTCTGCTGCTTGATATGCCGGCTGTCCGCCGCCGCCTACCATTCAGATGTGAGACTCTCCATCGCCGCTCAGGTTGTCGCCGGCGCGATCGTCGACGACGTCGGATCGAAGCAGGCGGCGTTGCCGAGGGAGTTAAACGAATGTGCGGAAGGGCGGTGCCTGGACCACACCACGACAAGAGTCGAGAGGCGTTAGCTTTATTGAGGGGGAGCAGCCGTGGCGGATGCGCGCAAACCCGAGGTGGACGAGGCGATTCCGAATGACTTCGGCGGGATCTGCGGGCTTTATTGGGAGGGCAATGCGTGGTACGAGACGCTGGGCGCCGGGTGCGCAACACAGGAACAGCTGCATCTCGGACAAGTGTGTCCTGTCTACGCGTGTGCGAAGGAGCGCGGCGTCGCGCACTGCGGCGTCTGCCCCGAGTTTCCGTGCAACCTTCGGGTGAACATCGCGGCCCAATCCGGTCCCGATGATGTGCGCATCGAGTCGGCAGAGGTGCGTGCGCGATTGGGCGATGCCGCGTGGGCCGAGTGGGCAAAAGCTCAGAAGATGTGGCGGCTCGCCTTTTGTCCGCTGCGCGGAGGTCCGACACACACCTAGCTCAGGACCCCGTGCGCCGCAGTTTAGGCGCCGGCTAGGGGCGCAGCTGTTCGTTGCGGTGCTGCTCTGCTGCGCACATACCCGCCGAAGGGCTCCCGGAATCTATTGATCTACGCTCCCCGGCGCAGATTGACGGCCGCCGCCGGCGCGTAGCGCAGCAGTCCGCCGATGCCATCGGCAAGGGGCGCCGCGGCATCGGCACCCACGACCTCGAGTGCGGCACCGTAGCGGGCCGCCAGCACGGGCAGCTCCCACGGCAGAGTCAGGCGGTGCATCGACCCGCCGCACGCGGCACACTGGGCCGCGCCTGCGCCGGGGACCCCGCAGCGCGAACAGGCCCACGCCGCGGCGTGCATATCTCTTCCGGCCACGATAATGCGCAACTTGCCGGCGGCGAGCGCCTCAAGCGTGGCGGCCGCTCCGTCAAGCCCCATGCCTTCCGGACGGCGTTCCTCGACGATCGAACGAACGAGGCGGCGGTCCCGCCCGTGACGATGCGCCAACGCGACCGGCAGCGCCCGGGCCTGGATCTCGGCGAGGGTGGCGTGCGGCGCGACGGCCACGGTGCCGACAACGGCGCTGTGCAGCGGCCGCGGAAGCGCCGCGAATACCGCCGCAGCGGCCTCTTTGTTGCCGGCGAGGATAATCCGGTCGATACGGCGCGCCGCGAGCGTGCGCGCAGCTGCCTCGGCAACGGCGCGCCAGAACCGGCGGTATTGCGCGAGCACGCGTGCCTGGTACGCGTCCGACTGCGTACCGCGCCCTACACCCACGCCGCTCCGGCGGCTGGACGTGGCCGTGCGGCCGTACTTGAATCCCCACTGCTCTGTAGCGAGCTCGAGCGTGATCTCGTCGACGACGGCGGTCTCGCCGAGGTAGGCGACGAGGAGCCGGGCACGGTCGTGGAAGACGACGACGAGAGCATACGGCGCGTACTCGTGAATCGCCCACAGCACCGGGACTGCATCAGGCCGGCCGTACGCAAGATGGTTGGGCAGCGAAAACGGCAGCGTGTAGGTCTCCCACAGGTCCGGCCCGGCGAAGACGGCCGTCCCCCGGCCTTCCTGGGGCATGGTGTCCACGTGCGCAAGCATCCGGTGCGCAACGGGCTCCGCGCGCTCGCGCGCCTCAGGGGATAACCGGCGGAGCAGGCGCCGGACCGCGTTATGCGTCCACACCCGGTAGGCAGGGTTCGGACGTTGATGCTCGGCCAAACTCGGGTCCGTGTTCAGCGAGAGCGAGAACACGCCGTCGCCGCCTGCTTTCACGATCTCGTTCAGCCGCTCCGCGTCCACCATGTCGTCTCCTTCAAAAGCTCCACGACCGTCAGGGACACCATCCGCTTGTACTCTACGCAGCGGCCGCCCGTGACGCCATCCGGCGCGCATCGGATGACCGATGAGACGCAAGTCCGATCCTGCGGCCGTGTACAAGCAACACAATCACGGCCGAGTGGCGGCCAAAGTATGGTCCCCGGGCTGGCGCGGCAGACGCCGGGGTTCAACGGCGCGGATCTGGCGAAGATGGTGAACGAGGGCGGCACTGCTCGCGGCGGGGCAGGAGAAAAAGCGGATCGGCCGCGCGGAGTTGGACGAGGCAACCGAGCGAGTCATCGCCGGCCTGCAGCGGAAGAGCCGGATCCTCTCACCGAAGGCGCGGAAGCTCACGGCCTGCCACGAGGCGGGACACGCCCCGTTTGGCAAGCTTCTGCCCGACGCGGCTCCGCCTTGAGCTTGGTGCCTTCCAAGAGCACGACCTCGCGACCGCGCCGCGTAAGTTCCTCGGTCAAACCGCAGACAACGGCTCTGTCCCGCCGTACAATTTTGGCGGCACGGACTCATACAGCGGCGCCACTTGACCGATGCGCATTGACGTCCTCCACTCTCCCAAGCGCTCGCACCTGCGTAGGTCGCCGCCCGTTTCAGAATCCGGCCGCTCGGGGTGGTTCTTTCAATAAGGCGATGCGCGGGCGCCGCCGGGCGGCCGGTTGCAGGTGCGGGGGCAAGTCGGTGACCGATCGTGCGCCATCCAGCCACCATGACACGACCACGTGCCGCCTCGCCAGTCCATGCTCCGCTTGCTCGACACCGTTGATGATGACACGAAAGAACATCAGGTCCGGGCCGATATCGATATCGAGGGACCACCGGTCTGGAGCGAAGTGGTTTTGATCGAGGAAGAGCGCAACGTTTCCCGCGTGGTCAAGACCACATTCATAATCCCGATGCGTCAACGCCGGTCTGTGGACCGCGCGGATGGTACCTACCGCATCATCCGCATCCCGCGATTGAAGGGTACTCCGACGGCTCGACATCGCAACGTCTACCTTGCCTTTTCGCCTGGCCTGACCGAGCGGCGCGGAAGCTACCTAAAGCATAGCGGGGGTCCGTTCCAGCGCCTATCAGATCCGCACCTGATTTTCCAGGCGCTACGCCGATCGGTCAGCGCGATACGCACGGGGTCCAACGCATCGGCCGGGGCCTGTTCCACGGTGCCGGCGAGGTCCCGTCTCAGCCGTTCGCCCGCATCTGCCGGTTGGGAAGCGACGCACGTCGCCGCGGTTAAGCGAGATCGCGGCAACGCGCCCGAGCGCTTCGGAGGGATCAGGTGCCGGTGCCTCAATAGTGGCTCTCAGAGATCCACAATCACCCGGGCCTCCCACACGCCGTCCAGGTGAGTAAGCGAGAGGCCGTGGTACGTTGCCGCCTTCACCATTCTCCGAACCGCGTGCCGGTTTGGATCGATGGTGTCGCCGACGAGGTCCGCGATGAGAGTCGTGTCGCGGAACTCAGTGATCCGGCACCGCCGCGGAAGGAACCGGTGAACGTCGAGCAGGTAGAGCAGTTCGTTGAGCCAGGTGACGAGCAGCGCCGGGCGGTCGGCCGCGGTGACGGTAGCCGTCATCCGGACGTCCTCGCGGAGCCCCTCGGGATCGACCATGAGGTCGACCAGGGCGTCGGCGGCGTTCGCAAACAGCTCCTCGAGGGTATGTCCCCGCACGACGAGGCCGACGTCGGCGGTATGTTCAAACGTCTCGAAAGGCGTGAGGCGGCGCGCCACCGGCTCAGCCCTTCACCACGGCCAGCGGGCGCAGGCGGGCGACTTTGCGGGTGATCCCGGCCCCGTCGCTCACGCGGACCACGTCGGCGACGTCCTTGTACGCCTCGGACGCTTCCTCGGCTAGCAGACCGCGGCTCTGGGCACGGACGATGATGCCCCGCGCGGCCAAGGCCGCGACAATATCGACGCCGTGGAGCAGCCGCCGCGCTGCGCCGCGACTCCGCATGCACCCGGCGCCGTGCGGAGTCGAGCCGAACGTCTCCGCCATCGCGAGCGGCGTGCCGACCATAACGTAGGAATATCGCCCCATGTCTCCGGGAAGGAACACCGGGTGGCCTACGTCCCGGTAGGCCGCGGGCACGTCCGGATGACCGGCGGGGAAGCCCCGCGTCGCGCCTTTGCGGTGCACGCACAGCCGCATCCGCTCGCCGTCGATGGTGTGTTCCTCGAGTTTCGCCATATTGTGGGTGACGTCGTAGACGATGTCGAGGTCGGATGCCGCCGGCGGCGGCCCGAGGATCTCCGCGAACGCCTCGCGGACCCAGTGCGTAATGACTTGCCGGTTGGCGAAGGCGAAGTTTGCCGCCGCGGCCATCGCCCCGAGATATGATCGGCCCTCGGGGGAGGAGAGGGGGACGCACGCAAGCTGGCGGTCGGGTAGCGTGATCTCGTACCGGGGAAGCGCGCGGTCGCATACCTTGAGGAAATCGTCACAGACTTGATGGCCGAGCCCTCGAGATCCGCAGTGGATGAGGACCGTGACCTGGCCCGGCCGGCGCAGACCGAAAACCGCGGCCGTGGCTGGATCGAAGATTTCGTCGACCTGCTGAATCTCGAGGAAGTGGTTCCCGGAGCCCAACGTGCCCAGTTGCGGGAGGCCCCGGGAGCGGGCCCGCTGGCTGACTTCGGGGGGCATCGCTCCCCATATCGTGCCCTCCGATTCGATCCGCTGGAGGTCCCCAGGCCGGCCGAAACCTCGCGCCACGGCCCAGGCCGCGCCGCGGTCGAGCACATCATCTAATTCCGATGGCGTGAGGTGAAGGCGCCCGTGGGCCCGACCCCCGATGGGACATTTTGGAACAAACGGTCGGTAAGGGCGGGGAGGTGTGATCGTATTTCTTCTTGGTTGAGGCCGGTCGTGAGCAACCGGACCCCGCAGTTGGTGTCGTAGCCGACGGCACCGGGGGAGACGACGCCGTCGTCGAGCCGCATCGCCGCCACCCCGCCGATCGGAAAGCCGTACCCCCAATGAATATCCGGCATGGCAATCGACCGGCGCACAATGCCCGGAAGGGTGGGGCATTCGCGACCTGCTCCAGCGCCTGGTCTTCTTCGATCTGGGGAAGGAGGCCCTCGTCGGCGTAGATGAGTCCGGGGACACGCATCCCGGCCTGGTAATCCGCTGGGATCTCCCACCGATACGCGTCGATCCGACGCAGCGGAATCGCGCGTCGCGTGCGGGGCCTATCCATGGACTGCGGCCCGAGTTCGGCCGACATAGGACTCCTCCTCGAGATGCGGTACGCGTGGCTGGCCGAGGTCTATCGGCGCATGTTCCGATCGGCGCGTCGGCGGCGGGCGAGCGTCAGCTGTCGACCGTTGGCGTGACCCCCGCGGACCCGGACCCGGGGCGGGCGGCGCGGCGCTCCGCCCCGGCCGGCAGTGTTCGAGGTTAGAAGTCCGGTGCGACGACGAGCAGATCTTTGACAGCCCTGACCCCGCGCGCGTGGGACGCGGAGTCGACCACCGCCTGCCGCTCCGCCCAGGAGTGCACCTTCCCTGACACCGTGGCTTCGCCGTCGTGCACCGCCACGATGATTCCCCGGGCCTCCCGTTCGGCGCGGCGGGCTAGGGCGTTCTCGATGGCCTCCCGGATCTTCTCCGGGGCAATGCGCTCGGGCGGCGTCACGGTGATATTGTTGAACACGCTCTTGACGCCCGCCAATTTGGCCACGGCCCGGTAAGCCTCGTCCCGTTGGGCCCACATCTCGACGGCGCCGCTCAACGTTACGTACCCGTTGGCAACGGTAGACTGAATCCGCTCCTGCGGCACAAAAACGTTCCACTCGAGCGCCTGACGGATCGCCTGGGCGATCTCGGTGTCGGTGCGGGCGGCGGCGCTCGGAATATGAATCTGAATGTCGTTCGCCACGTCGAGCACGCCCTGCACCTTATGGGCCGCCTCCTGCGCGGCGGCCTTCTTAGCATAGCTGTCGACGGCGCCCGTCAGCGTGACGACGCCCTTGTTGACCTCCACCCCAACGTCGGTAGCGAGCACGCGTCCGTCCCACCGAATTTCCTCGAGGACGTCCTTCTGAATCTCAATGTCCCTCTTTAGGACCTTCTGCGCCATTGGCTCCCGCCTCCCATCCTGCGTTCGGCCCGCGCCTAGCCGTTGCTTACATGGTATGGGAGGACGAACGGCAGTACCATCCGATCCCGGTCGTATTTTTGCCACCGCCGGTGCGCCTATAATGGCGCAGGGGGTCATGGTGAGCCTGCAACACGCCTCGCTTGCACAGTTGGCGACACTCGACGCGGAGGCCGTGCTGCGCCTGCTTGCCAGCCGGCCGGAAGGGCTCACGTCCGCCGAGGCAGAGGGGCGCCTCGCGCAGTACGGGCCGAACGAGGTCCGCGCGGACCGGCGGTTCCTGGCGGATATTGTCGGCGAGCAACTCAAGTGCGGGATTAACCTCCTCCTGGGTCTGGCCGGTCTGCTTACCCTTGCTGTCGGCAGCCTGAGCGACGGGATTATCATTCTCGTGCTCGTCGTGCTGAACGTGGGATTGAGTATTTTCCAAGAATACCGCGCCGAGCGCGCGCTTGAAGCCCTGCGGGCGCTGCTGCCGCCGGCCGTGCGGGTGTGGCGGGACGGGAGGGAGGGCGAGCGTTCCGCACGGGAACTGGTCCCGGGCGACGTCATCGCCATCCGGGGCGGGAATCTGGTGCCGGCGGACCTCCGTCTCTTAGAGGCCGACGGCCTCGAGGTGAACCAGGCGGCGCTGACAGGCGAGTCACTCTCTGAGCCAAAGGACGCGGCGGCGGTGCCTCCGGGTCCACCCGGCTCCTGGTCCGATGTCGTCTTTGCGGGCACGACGGTCGTGAGCGGCTACGGACGCGGCGTCGTAGCGGTGACCGGTGAACGCACGCAGTTCGGGGAAACCGCGGTGTTGGTGCGGGACATCCGCGCCGCGAGTGACTTCCAGGTGAACCTCACGCGCTTCGGCGGTTTCCTCCTTCGGTTCGGTCTGCTTCTCGCCGTCGTCGTATTCGTATCCAACGCCCTACTGGGCCACGGGCTTGTGGTCTCCCTGACGCTGGCCCTGGCGTTGATGCTCGGCACCGTCCCCGAGGCGCTCCCCGCCGTCACCGCCACCACGCTCGCGCTGGGCGCGGCGCGTCTCGCCCGGAAGAGGGTGTTGGTCCGCCGCCTGGCCGCGGTCGAAGATCTCAGCATCGTCGATACGCTGTGCTGTGACAAGACGGGCACGATCAGCCAGAACCGCACGGCGGTCACGGACATCTGGACTCGAGCCGCGCCCGCCGACGTGCTCGAGGCGGCACTACTGTGCTCGAGCTACCCTCGAAAGCACGACAACATTGTCGACGATGCCGTCATCGCGGCGGCCGAGGACAAGCACCTGCCCAGCCCCGACCTGACGGGACTCTTGCGCACGACCTCGATGCAGTTCAGTTCGGAACGCAAGCGGATGTGCATGCTGGTCGAGGGTCGCGCGGGGCGCACCCTGATCGTTAAGGGCGCGGCCGACATTGTGCTGCGGCGCTGCAGGTCGCTGCGGACGCGGGAGGGCGACGTCGAGTTGGATCCGGTGCGGGCGGGCGTCGCGTCGGAGATCGCCGCCCTCCAAGAGCGCGGCGAGCGCGTGCTCGCCGTGGCGGTACGGGCGCTCGCGCCCGGAGAGCCGGCCGGCGCGGAGGCGGATACCGGTCTCACCTTGCTCGGCCTGCTCGGTCTAGCCGATCCGCCCCGGCCCGGCGCGGCGGCCGCCCTGGCCCGCGCCGAAGCGCTCCACGTCAGGGTCAAGATCGTGACCGGTGACGCGGTGCGGCGGGCCACGGCGCTGGCCGCGCAGATCGGAATTTCGGCGTCGCCCGAGACCGTCGTTCCAGCCGAGGCCCTGCGGGGCGCGGACGCCGGAGCGGCCGCGGAACAGGGTCGGATCTTTGGGGAAGTGACCCCCGCCGACAAGTTTCGTTTGGTGCGCGCCCTCCAGGGCCGCGGGGGTCACGTCGCGGTAACCGGCGACGGGGTCAACGACGCGCCGGCCCTGCGCGCGGCCGACGTTGGCATCGCACTGGCCAGCGGGTCGGACGCGGCGAAGGACGCCGCGGACCTGGTGCTGCTTGAAGACGATCTCGGCGTCATCGTCGACAGCGTCGCGGAAGGGCGGCGCCTCTTCACGAACATCAACCGCTACCTGCTCTACACTATGGTAAGCAACTTCGCCAACGTCATTGTTGTCGCGATCGCGTCGCTCTTTCTGAACTTCCTTCCGCTGCGGCCGACCCAAGTCTTGGTACTCAACGTGCTCGCGGATCTACCGATGCTCGCCATAGTTACCGACCGCGTCGCTGCGGCGGATCTCGCCACGCCGCGGCGCTGGGACGTGCGTCGTCTAGTGGAGATGACGTTCTACCTCGGCACGTTGAACGCGCTGTTTGCCTTCGGCCTCCTGCGGATCGTGCGCGGACAGCCAGTGCCGATCGTCTATTCCACGTGGTTTCTGCTGCTCGGCACGACGGCGCTGCTCATTCTCGCGGTCGCGCGCACGCCGGGGCATTTCTGGCAGGCGCCTCCCCTGAGTCTGGCGCTGGGCGCGGCCGTGGCGGCGGGCCTGCTGATCACGCTAGCGCTGATCAACGTGCCGCTGGCGCGGCGGCTGTTCGATTTCGGGATACTGCCGTGGGCCGCGCAGGGCGGGATTCTCTTGTACTCGCTCGGCTATGTCGTCGTCGCCGACTTTCTCAAGATCGCGTTCCTTCACACTACCGGGAGACCGCCCTCCGGTCGGTAGGGGAAGTCCATCGTGGGCGACTGCGATTCATCGTCCGACGGCGCCTTAGACGTTCAAGCGCGCGGCACCTCGCCGCGCCGATCGTCGGACTACCCGCCGGTGATCCCGACGAAGACGCTCGAAATCTGGGCGGTTGGCGGCGTGCGCGCAGGCGTGACCTCGATGGTCGTTACGGGCGTCGAAGCGGTCGTGTCCGGGGGCAGCGGCTGGCCGGCGATCAGGAGGTCGAGTTCGTCGTTCTCCAGCGACTCGCGCTCGAGCACGGCCCGGGAGATGCGCTCCAGCACCGCCTTGTGCTCCGTCAGCACCTGCTGCGCGCGCGTATGGCACTCGTCGATGATGCGCCGGACCTCTTTGTCGATCTCGTAGGCGATCTCTTCGGAGTAGTTGCGGCTTTCGACGAGATCCCGCCCCAGGAAGACCGGCCCGTGTTTGGCGCCCAGCGTCAACGGGCCGAGCTTGTCCGACATCCCAAACTCGGTCACCATCTTGTGGGCGAGGTCCGTCGCCTCCTCGAAGTCGTTCGCGGCCCCGGCCGTGATCTCGCCAAACACGATCTCCTCCGCCACGCGTCCGCCGAGGATCGCCGTGATGTTGGCCAGGATCTCTCCGCGCGTGAGCGTGTACTTCTCTTCCTGCGGCAGCGGACGATCCGGCCCGAAAACGGCTCTGCACGTCGAAGCGCCTCGGCGATTGCCGAGGCGCGGGGCGAGAACGGCATAGGGTAGGCTAGGAACTACAAATAGCCACCGTCCCAATTCGCGCGTAGGACCATCAGGACCGGCACCGGCCCGCGCATGATTAGCACCTCAGGAGCTGTCTTGCCATTCAAAGCCGGCACCTGGTCATGAAACCATGCTTTCGCCTGGCGACCGAACGCTTTGGTCGCAAGCAACTTGATGTCGATCAGCGCACGCACCAGTTTGCCTTCTGCAGTGTGCGAAAGGGGGCCCCCCGTCGTGGCTTCCCAGCGGACCACGGTCGCACGGCCGACCCCCAGGGCCCGAGCAAACTCCTCCTGCGATAGATCAAACCATTGCCGGATTGGTTTGACCCGGAGGACCCGGCCGCTACGAACAGCCTTAACAGAGACAGCCATAAAACATCCTCATCGTCATCATCATTAGCATCATCGTCGAACCAATAACGATGTATCAAATGATCACCTATTTACGCAAGGGAAAAGGCGAAGGACTTACTCACTTCGAGGTAGTGCTCCTGTCCAGCCTGCGGTCTACAGTACACAGACGCTATCTTTCCGCCAGTCCCGATGCCGCGGTACTCAGTTGAGGTCCGAGGTTACCTGATTGGCAACCCAAAAGTGGTCGGCCTTTCCGTGGCCGCACCACGGGTGGTCGGAATGGCGTTCCCGCTTTCGGCTTCGATTCCCCCCTGATGGCTTATATAGTTGAACCAAAGCCTCTGACTCCCGCACCGAATATGACAATTGCCGTTTCGTGGCGTAAGCAGGAGGCGTTCCTTGCGGATTTTTGTCGTTGTGCTTCTCGCTTCGGTTCTCGTCGTGCTGCCACTTCCCTCGACCCGCGCCGGCGCTGTCCAGGACACTTCACCTCCACCTGGGGCGCTCAACCCAAGCGTCACGCAATCGAACATCGCCCAGACGATCTGCCGGCCTGGCTGGACCGCGACTGTGCGGCCGCCAGAGTCCTATACGTACCAACTGAAACGGCAGCAGATGGTCGCGCGCCACCTTCCGGAACGGCCGCGAGACTACCAAGAGGACCATTATGTGCCGTTGGAGATCGGCGGCCACCCGACCGATCCGCGCAATCTATGGCCACAACCGATACAGGAGGCGTATCTCAAGGACATGTTGGAAAGGGCCCTTAACAGAGCAGTATGCGGCGGTAAGATGACTCTCACGGATGCGCAGCATTGTCTTCTCAACCAGCTGTGGACGGCGTGTTCGCGCCGGATGCCCACGCCCGTTCCGTAACTCTGCGCAAACCACCGTGTCAGTGCGGAACGCAAGAAGTATGCGGAAAGAATCACGGGCAAGGAGTGGCGGCATGGCACGGGAGTTGAACCCGCTTCGGGCGTGTGGCCCTGACGGACTTTAAGACCCAGAGCGTCGTCGGTCGCCGCGCCCTGCCGAACGATTAGCCTACTCGCCCAGCTAGGCGATAACGCCGTAACCTGTTTGCGATACGGTTTGCCTCTCCTTTAGTCCAACCACGGTAAGACAAACGTCATTATCCACGCACTGCGCGGTTCGCCGTTGCAAGTGTTTAACGCGGTCGATTCCTGAGATTCAGTGCACCGTGATGACGACATTGCCTTTCTTGTGACCCCCGTCGATATAGCCGTCATGGATCTCGATAAGAACAACTTTCCGATCTTCGGGTAGGCTGGCGATAATTGTTTCAGCGGCCTCTCGCCTCCGGCGAATCCAGGCCTTTCTGTGAGGCGAATTCTTGGTCTGCTCGTGCACCCACATCATCCTTCGAACATGCTCCGCGTAGACCTCCGCGCGGATGTCGGTTTCACTCTTCCGCAATGTTCCCGTCCAATCGCGTAGCCGCCTGTGGTCGAAGGCCGGTTCGTTCCTGCTTAGGGCGACCCGTGTCGACTTCGATGTTCCGAGCCCTCGTGCCGCTCTACTGGTTTTGGATCCGAGTGGGACGAACCGCTTTAACTGTCCCGACGATCGATTTCCCCTCGTAGATTGGGTAGCATCTCCGGCGCTTGTTTCAGAATGCTCCGCGGCAGCGTTTCGACTTCGTCGATGATCGTTTTGATGTCGTCTGTAGAGTACGCATGAAGCGAATCGGCCGCGACGAGGTTATCCCAATCTACGATGACGACGCGCACGCCCGGGCTCGCGTACGCATAGGCGACGGCGCCGGCCACACTCACGAGCACCGCAGCGCTCGCACGTCGTGGACGTCTGCTTCGTCCGTCCGCCATACTGAGCCGGCCTCCTATCACGAGTGTCGTATCGTGTAACCGCTTAACGAGAATCTCGACGGGTTCGTTGTGCTCTGTGAGCCGGGGTCCACGGTAATCCCCTAGAATAACTGCGCATTTCGGATACCCGCCCGATCTCCAGTGGTGCTGGTGCTCAACGGCCTGCGCCTGCTGGCCTACCGGCCGCGTCCAGTGTAGGGCGCGACGATTTATTATCCGCTGTTAACATTCCCGTTAACGTCTCGGTAACCACAGCGGGCGGCAGCCATCGCATGATGGACGCCGGAGCATGGCGCGCGTGCGCCGAGATGAGCCCATTTAGGAGGTCATCACAGAATGAAGAAGCGCAGTCTTGTATTGGCGGCGGCGGGGGCAGGCATCGTTGCCGTCATCGCCGTCGCGGTGCAGATCACGGCCGGCGTCGCGCCGGTCCCCCACGTGCTTGCCGCCGCGGCACCGGCGACGCCCGTTCACCCGCTCCAGGGCGCACAGGCCTTTGTGATCGATCCTTAGGCGTCCGCGGCCTCGTACCATGTGGGTGAGACGTTCTTTCGGGACAACCGGTTCAAAGTCGCCGTCGGGACGACGCACAGCATCCAGGGCGACATGTACGTTGACCGGGCGCACCCGGACCAGAGCCGTGTCGGGACGATCACGGTTAACGTGGACGAGTTGATCTCCGACAGCCGGCATCGCGACAACGCGATCCGGAGCCGGTGGCTCGAATCCGACCGGTATCCCAGCGCGGTTTTCACGCCGACGTCGATCGAGGTCCTTCCGAAGACCTACGTCGCGGGCCAGACCGTGCACGTTCGGATTGCCGGCACTCTCACGGTGCACGACGTGACGAAGCCGGAGGTATTCACCGGGACCCTGCAGCTGAACGGCGACACGCTGACCGGCGACGTGTCCACCACCGTCCAGATGACGGATTTCGGCTTCAACCCGCCCAGCATCATGATGCTGCAGACTGAAAACAAGGCGATGCTCGACTTTCAATTCACCGCGCACCCCCCGACGGCGGGGTGAGGGCAGGAAAGGATCCCGCGATGGCAAGCGCTGAGTGGTCTTTCCAGGATGACTGCGTACGGCGGCTGGCGTCAAGAGCGCGTATGCATGCATCGGGCGGGGCGGCGCGGAGGCGCCGCCTCGCCGCGGTTGGGCGACCGGCCGGCGCCGGGACGCGCCGGCTCGAATTGGAGCGCGCCCTTGCGGTAACGGAGGCGCAGTGCCGGTCCGTGCAAGACCAGATCGCACATCTGACCCGGTCCCGGCTGATCCTCGACCGGTACGTCCGCGCGCTTCGGCGCGTCATCGACGCCGAGGCGGCGGGCTCCTCGCCCCGCGCTCTGCCGCCGGCCGAACGTGCCGGCACGATCGCGCGGCCGGCTGTTACGTAATGTTAACGCATCCGGTAACGTCCCCCTAATCCTGCGACGCCGCGGGTGCCGTATGATCGGGATGGACGAGGGCCGCGCGAGAATCACGGCGGCCGCTTACGACCGGGAGGCGTGATCGATGAATCGGCGCAACACCAGACGCTGCCTATGGCTCAAATGGGGAGTGACCATCCTGTCGCTGGCCGCGACCCTCGTCGGATGGAAAGGGTTCCTGGACACGAACCCACAGGCGACGGCGGCCACTGACGGCGGCGGCGCGGCCGCGTCGTTGCCGGCACCGGCGCCGGACGATACCGCGCCTGTGCGCATGGCCATCGTCACCGAGCCGGACGGCCAGACGTACCTTGTACAGCTCCCCGCTGTACCATAGGCGGCGCCCGCCCCAATGGTGCGGACGCAGTCGTCCCGCTAGGCGGTGCTGTGGTGCCGGCCACGACGCTCGATCGGGCCCCGGCCGTGCAGCGGATCGAGTTCCGCGCGATGGGCTGCGCGATGGCGCTGTACACGGCGAGCGGTGATCCTTCGGCCGAGGAGCGTCTACGCGCGGCGCACGCGCTCATCGATCGCGCCGAAGAGCGTCTGAGCCGGTTTCGGGACTCAAGCGAGCTGAGCCGCCTCAACGCCCGGCCCGGACGGCCGGTAGCCGTCAGTGCCGACGTGTGGAACGTACTGGCCGGCGCGATGGAGGCGGCGCGCCGGACGCGCGGCCTCTACGATCCGACGATCCTCGCCGACCTCGAATCCGCCGGCTACGACCGGTCGTTTCGCGCGGGTCTCGACCGTGACGGCGGCACGATTCCGCAGGCGACGGCCCGCGCCCGGCGATCGTGGGCGGATGTCGTCCTCGATCCGGACGCGCGGACCGTCACGCTGCCGCCCGGCGTGCGGCTCGACTTTGGAGGGATCGGCAAGGCGTGGGCGGCCGAGCAGGCGGCCGCGGCCTTGGCGGCTGCGGGCCCGTGTCTCGTGGATGCGGGCGGAGACATCGCGGCCCGAGGCGCGCCGGCGGGCCGGCCGGGGTGGCCCGTCGGGATCACCGATCCGCATGCGCCCGACCGGACGCTCACGACGCTCGCGATCGCGGATGGCGCCGTGGCGACGTCCGGCACCGACGTGCGCCGGTGGCGCCGGGGCGCCCAGAAGTGCCATCATGTCATCGACCCGCGCACCGGCCGGCCGGCGCAGACGGATCTCTGGTCGGTCACCGTCGTCGCGGCGAACGCCGTCGACGCCAACGTGCACGCCGTCGCCGCGCTGATTCTCGGCTCCGAAGAAGGGCTGCGATACCTGGCGGCCCAGCCGGGCGTGGAGGGGTTGGCGGTCCGCCGGGACCGGCAACTGCGCTGCACGGCGGGATTCGTCCACTGTATCTGGCCCGGCACCCGGGCCGGAGGCCTCGACCATGGATAATCGCAGCGACCGGCGGAACACAACTGCCGCATCGGTTCCCACATCCGACGACAACCTGGCGGTGGCGGCGGCCGTCCTTGGCGCTCTCATGATCTTCGTGCTCGTGCTACGGTGGCTGCCGGCGCTCGCCGCGTCCCTCAGCGGGCCCGAGCCGCGAGCGTATTGGTATCTCGGCCGCGCGTCTGGCATCACTGCGTACGGGCTGCTCTGGCTCTCGATCGTCTTGGGGCTGTCGCTGTCCAACCGGCTGGCGCGCGTGTGGCCGGGCGGCCCCACGGTCGCCGATCTTCACCAGTTCACCGGCTTTCTGGCGCTGGGCTTCGCGGCCGTCCACGGACTCGTGCTGCTCGGCGACCAGTACATCGGGTACACTCTCGCGTCGCGCCGGCCGTGCAGAGACCCACCGGCCCGAGACCGGCATCCTCAGCACGCCCTGACGCCCGCTCCGCCGCGGACAGGACGCGGCGCCGCCGCCGTGATAGCTCATACTGCTGTTCCGGCGGATGAGGAGGCGTGGATGAGCGGGTGGCCGAGTACGACGATCAAATGTCTCACCGACCTGGGCGTCCGGCTGGTCACCTACGTCCCGGACAAAACCGCCGCAAGACGATCCGTAGAGGCGCGATGACCAAGGCGGCCGTCGACGCGATACTCCGCCACAGCTTCATGAAACTTGCGAACGCAAGGGACGCCTGCTGCTTTGGCCCAACTACGGAGTAGGCTGGCAGGAACGGCGTTGACTGTCGGGTCACAGGCCGTGAACAAGGACGTACAGCATCTTCACGCCAAGGACATACAACACCCTCGTGCCGAGGGCCACAATACCCAGAGCCATCGCCGCAAGGATCAAACCGCCAAGTATCAGTACTCCGTCACGATTGAGCAGCCCGGCGCCTAAGATGAGTACTGTAACTCCGGGAAGGGTGTGAAGAAAGGGCGTTGGACTGAGCAACACGAGCCCGATGAAGAGTACGGCCGACGCGACGATGCGAGAGGTGACGTAATCCGGGAGCACCATTGCACGGGGTCGTGAGATACGCTCAATCTGCCCGAACACCCTCAGGCCAACCTGGCGCAATGCCGGGACGATGTGCTTAGGAACTCGGTAGGCACGAATACGCTTCGGAAGCCATGGGCGTTCAGCACCGGACAGCATTTGCAGCGCCAGGAGAACATACAGCAACCCGACGAGCGTGGCCGACCCTGGAGGGAGAATTGGCACGAGCGTCGGCAGAGCGAGAACGACGAGAAGGAAGCCGAATCCTCGGTCCTTGATTCCGTCTACGATACCGCCGACCGTGGATTCCCGCTCCTCGTTGAAAATCTCCGCGAGGAGTTGCGTTAGTGTCTCGGGCGGGGTAACGGGGGAGACCGGTCGCAGCTGGCGTCGCGACTGAAGCATACGTAACCTCCTCCGGCTCGCAGCAGCCGACAAACCCTCACCACCAGGATACACGGTGCCCCAGATCTCAACATCGGGTTTCGATCCGATAGGGAATCGGGAAACTTCTCCGATTTCCACACACGGACGTTCGCGAAGGCACAACCGATATGAGATCGGTGCGCTCTTAAGAGCTGCCTTTTTCGTCCAATATCCGATAGGCATATCAGGTACCCGCCCGATGCGCTGCGCTGGTCTCCGCGGTACAGTGATTCCGGAGGCTACGCGAAATGGCGACACGGTCCGTCATGCCGGGACGTGCAGTTATTATCCGGCCGTCACCATCCATACATCCGCCCGCCGCCCAGTGGATTGCACAACTGCTGCCTGCTGCGCAGCCGCTGGTCTGTTTGGGCACCCAACTGGGCGCCTGGCTCTCGGGCGGTAGCGCATCTCAAGTAGGGAGCCTGCTCTACGTCGCTGCGTACCTCGCAGGCGGAGCGGGCAGCGCCGTTACCGCGTGGACAGCGCTGCGGCGTGGCCGGATCGACGTAAACGTCTTGATGCTTGCGGCCGCGGTAGGCGCGGCGATGGTGGGCGCCTGGGCTGAAGGCAGCGTGTTACTGTTCCTGTTTTCCCTGAGCAATGCCATGGAGTTCTATGCGCTCGGACGGACCCGGCGCGCGATCAGGGCCCTCATCGCCCTACGGCCCGCCGTCGCGATGGTACGCCGAGACGGGGAGACGCTCGTCGTGCCGGCCGATACCCTCCGGATAGGGGACATCGTGATCGTCAAGCCGGCGGAACGATTGGCTGCCGACGGCATCGTAGTCAGGGGCGAGTCAAGCGTCGATCAAGCGTCCATCACCGGGGAATCCATCCCCATGGACGTGGCGCCCGGCTCGGCGGTCTTTGCTGGCACGATCAACCAGCGCGGCGCTCTGGAGGTTCGTGTCACCAAAGGTCCCGAGGACACCACGCTGGCCCGCATCATCGCGCTGGTCGAGCAGGCCCAGTCGGCGCAGGTTCCGGCGCAGCGGTTGATCGACCGGTTCGGCCAGGTCTATGCCGGGGTGATCATCGCCGGTTCCGCCCTGGCCTACGGCGTCATGCTCGCTCTCGGAATCCGCGGAGACACCGCGCTCTACCGGGCGATCACGCTGCTCGTCGTTGCGTCTCCATGCGCGATCGTCATTTCGACGCCGGCCGCGATCCTGTCGGCGATCGCCAACGCCGCCCGGCGGGGTGTTCTGTTCAAAGGCGGTGCGTATCTGGAAGCGTTGGCTGCAGTCGATACGGTCGTATTTGACAAGACGGGGACGCTGACGACGGGACGTCCGATTGTCACCGATGTCGTGCCCCTGGACGGTGACGAACGCAAGCTCCTGGGGACGGCGGCAAGTCTCGAGCAGCGCTCTGAGCATGCGCTTGCTGATGCCGTCGTCGCTGCGTGCCGGGATCGCGGCATCACAAGCGCACCGGCAGAGTCGTTCGAAAGTGTGACGGGTCGGGGCGTTCGCGGCCGCGTCAGCGGACTCCTCGTGCGCGCGGGTAACGCGGCATTCATGCGTGATGAAGGCGTATCGATCCCCGAGCCGGCCCAAATCGCGGTGGCGGGCTTGTACGCGGAGGGCAAGACGCTGATTTACGTCGCCGCGGACCACCTCTACGGTGTGATCGCCGTCGCGGACGTGCCGCGGCCCCAGGCCGCCGTGGCCCTGCAGGCTCTGCGGTCGCTCGGGATCACGCGGCTCGCCATGCTTACAGGCGACCATCCCCAGGCGGCCGAGGCCGTGGCACGCCGCCTTGGCATTTCCGATGTGCGTGCCGAACTGCTGCCGGAGGAAAAGGCGGGCACGGTGCGTACGCTGAGAGCGGCTGGCACGGTTGCCGTCGTCGGCGACGGAGTGAACGACGCGCCTGCCCTCGCCGCCGCGCATGTCGGGATCGCGATGGGTGCTGCTGGCACGGACGCGGCACTTGAGACCGCGGACGTGGTGCTGATGGGGGACGACCTCTCCCGGCTGCCGTACGCCATCGGCCTCAGCCGGCGGACGCGGCGGGTGGTCGCCCAGAACCTGACGTTGGCATCGTTCGTCATCGCGGGACTGATCGCGCTTACACTCACGTTCGGCCTGCGGTTGGCGTTCGGGGTTGTGGGTCATGAAGGCAGCACGGTCTTGGTCGTTCTAAACGGCCTGCGGCTGCTTGCCTACCGGCCGCGGCCGGCGTAGCGGCGTGGGTTGATGAAACTCCCGCTGTTTGCCGTAGGGAGAGAATCGCCACGGCGGTGAAGGCAGTCCGCACTTCGCCCAGGGGGGACGCCCATGCCGCAGACCCGGCACGTCGAGCGCCATTTCACGGCCGGTGAGGTGGTGCGGGATGTCGTCATCGGGATGTCGGACGGCCTGACTGTGCCGTTCGCGCTCGCCGCGGGATTGTCGGGCGCGATCGCTTCGACGCGGATCATCGTGACGGCCGGCCTCGCGGAGATTTCCGCGGGGGCCATCGCGATGGGCCTCGGCGGCTACCTGGCCGCGCGGAGCGACGCCGAGCACTACACCAGCGAACGGACGAGAGAGCAGTGCGAGATTGAAACGGTCCCCGAGATTGAAGCCGGCGAGGTTCGGCAGGTCCTCGAGTCCTACGGCCTATCCGCGGCGGAGAGCGCTCCGGTAGTGCAGGCCCTCCGTCGGCGCCCGGCCGCGTGGATCGATTTCATGATGCGCTTCGAGTTGGGCCTCGAGCGGCCGGATCCGCGGCGAGCGCTCGCGAGCGCCGTAACCATCGGGGGCGCGTACGTCGCCGGCGGCTTCATCCCGTTGACGCCCTACATGGTTTCCGGCCGCGTTGCGAGCGCGCTCCTATTGTCCGTTGCGGTGACATTGGCCGCGCTCGCGGTGTTCGGCTACATCAAGGCACGATTCACCGGCACTCGCCCCCTGCGCGGTGCGCTGCAGACCATGCTTGTCGGTGGGCTGGCCGCTGCCGCGGCCTTCGGCCTCGCCCGTCTCGTGTCATGACGCGCGCGCAGGCTACGATCGGTGGCCATCCATGGGGATCAGTAATGCGGAGGCAACTGAAGCGTGGTGGCCGGCCCATGCAGAACGGCCATGACCGACAGCAAGAGTGCATCGAGCGTACCGTAGACGACCCCAAGCCAGAAAAGGTCCAGCAGCAGGTGCGCCCCGTGGATGCCGTGACGAGGGCTGCGAGAGGACATTCCGCACGGTGAAGGCCGCGACGAGAAACGCACCAACCAGACCAGATACCCAATGATGGGATGCCACGGCTCGCAGATTGGCCCGGTCCCAGCGCACATAGGCATACGCGAAGAGGATGACGATCACGGCATATGGCAGAATGAACAGCGAGCGCGGCATGTGGATCCAACCAGCAAACATGATCGTGGTCGCCCAGCCACATCCGGCCGCGGCCACGACCCAAAAGAGGTCTCGCCGTCGTCGTTCGGGCATTTCCGTTGGATTCACCTCCGATAGCCGCGCGGGCACCAACGATGCTCTACATCTTCAGCAACTGCAGCACTCGGTAGATTAACAGCGCCGGCCAGACCACGGCTTTCAAGAAGCCCAGCACGCCGGCCCCGAATGTGGGCGCGTGCTGAATGAAGTAGACGGCCGCGCCAATGAATCCCAAGCCGTACACCGCACCCGAAGCGCCGCCGCTCTTCATGATCCCTTGTCTCCTTGGCCTGACCTGCGCCGTGCTATGGTCATGGCACTACGACGAGGCCCCGTCCTCTCGCTCGGCGGCCTCGGCCACCACGTCAATGAGCCCAGCCACCAACACATGTGCACCGGAGCCGACCCCGAACGTCCAGTAGCGGCGGAACCAGCGGCGGGCATGCTCGTCTGTCGTGGCCGTGCGCATCACGCCTGACAGAAGGGTTCGACGTTCGTCGAGGGCGCGGACAGATAGAGAGTACACGGTCTTCGCGTAGCCGGGTTCGGCGAATTCGCGGAATGTCTCTGCAGTCACCTTGGCGTAGGCGATAACCGGGCGCCAGAACTTTCCGACCAGTCCAAGCGCGATCTCGTCGCGCGGGCGCTCGCCCAGCAAGACCCAGCCGCCCTCGCTTGAGGCGATTTGGGTAGTATCACGCAGGCGCATCTGCTTGGGAGGACGTGGGCGCGGCTCACCGTGCAGGAGATGACTCGCCACTTCGGGCAGCGCGCGCAGCGCGCTGAGCACCGCGACCATCGGCCGTCGGCGGCCGACGTGGATGAGGTCGACCTGCATCAATTCGTCCCATGTCGCTGCGGCATCGGCTCGGAGGACAGCGGCGACGGCATTTGAGACATCGTAGATTGGCAGAAATTCGTCAACGAGCATACGTCACCGTACCTTCTGTCTCCTCAAGTCGAGTTTGCCGCGCACGTTTCTCTGCTTCGCTCTTTACGAGGCCCAACGCCACGTACCGAATGACCTTAATCCCTGGAGATAGCGTCGACAGTACCATCGGAACCGCCCGACCGCGACGGGGTCGGGCGCTACGGCTCTGGTTTCGTGACGAGCGATGGATGTGGCCGGTCCCACCGGATCAGCGCGCAAGGTCCAGGCGATCTTCACGTAGCCCGGCTGATGGAACGCCGCAAACTCGTGGGGAGGCAGGGCACGAAGCACGACGTTTGCTTTCCATGGCTGCGTGACGGCCCCAAGCACGATCTCGCGGCCCGGGATCTCCGCCAGCACGCCCCATCCGAGGGCTTTCATCTGTTTCAGGAGCGGCTGTGGCAGAGTTCGCCCGCCTGGCTGGCTGCGAAGAATGACTTCTCGGGTCCGGAAGATGGCTCGGATGACGGGCGCCTGCTGCAGGTCCAAGTCGTACGCCGCCGACAACGTGATCTCGGCCGGCGCGGCCACGTCGATTTGGCGACGCTCTGCCACGTCGTAGATCGGCATGAATCTGTCGAGGAGTCGATCCGCCTCATTGGCGGCGGGTGGCTTCACGTGTCCGTACCCGAACCACGTCACGCCGACGTATGTGGCGTACGAAGCGACAACTATTGCAAGCGCCCTAGCGAGGCCTTGACCGGCCACCCGCAAGCATCGTGCCGTCTCCATGATTACCTCCGAGGCACGCTGAAACAACCGCCACATTAAAGCGTAACGCTGACGGTTTTGGGGACGCGATCCGACGTGAGTCTGATTCGACCTCGGACAAGAGCCCTACATGGCCAAAGTACGTTGACCGTTAAGACGCCATCAAGATATGGGTGATGTCGCCGGCCTCTTTTAGTCGCGGTAACCAAACCGATGCCAAAATGCCCGTTTCGAGGGTTACCGCGCATCGTTAATCCTTACGTCGGCTTAGTCCTCTTCCTCGTCCGCATCATCATCGTCTGTCTTCACCTTCCGCTCGAGGATGAGCAACTGACCGACTGTGGCGACGATGTGATACCCTGCTGCGCCAAACTTGTTCAACTCAGGTACTCGAGTTTGGTCCTGCATCGTCTTGACGGCAGCATACTCATATCGTTTGCGCGCCATGATCGTATCCTCCATCGAAGTCTCTGGCGTTGCCTTGAGCAGGGGCTCACCGCACGCAACTCGGCCTGACCTTGCGCCCTCTGGAACCATTTGCGTAAGAGGGACAATCCGAGCAGCACCGTCACGGCCACGCCGCCGGCGCGCACGACACCTTTAACGGAGGGAGGGAGTATCGTCCCCCGTTCGACGGTCGCCTTGAACGTGGTCCGCATCCGTGCGGCGGTGGGTTCAGGACGGTCGGATCGCCGAGTAGATTGCGTTCCTGAGCGCCACATCGCGCGGATCGCCAGTCAATCGCGTCCCCATCTGGCTGGTCACGTACGCATAGCCCACGGCGGTCGCCGGATCGGCAAAGCCGAGGGCTCCACCGGACCCGGGAGAACCGAACGAGGTCGCGGTGCCGAACGGCCATGCCGGGCTCGGCTTCATGAAACCGAGCGAGAACTGTACGTCGCCGTGGAGGCACTCGTCGTAGAAGCCACGGGTCGGCGGGATCGCCTGGGCCTCCAAGAGTTCGAGGGTCTTCAAACGCAGGCCCAGTTCATGTCCTCCTGTGGCAAATACGCTGTAGGCTCCCGCGATCGCCTGCGCGGTGCCGACGCCGCCGCCGGACGGCACTTCGAAGTCGCGCGCGTACACGTGTTGCCTATCCAGGACGATCGCGGTCCCAGGGTTCGTGATCAACGCCCGGTAGATGTTCGAGTGAGGGTTTATCGAGTCGAGCGTGAGGCGAAATGGGAAGTTGCACAGCATCTCAAGCGGACTCGGCGGTGCAAGCACGGCCAGCCTGGAGTTCGGGATCCACTCCGGGAGGCGAATGTAGACGTCCAGCCCGAGCGGCGACGCGATCTCGTCCTGAAAGAACTGCCCCAGGCTGCGGTGCCGCGGGTCCACGCGTCGCAGGAGCTCGCCTTCGTAGAAGCCGAGCGTGAGGGCATGATACGCTTGCCGCGTCCCGGGCTCCCACGCCGGCTTCTGACGAGCCATCACGACCGCGAGGCGATCCAGATCGGCGACGACGCTCCTGTCGACCGGTTCATCAAAGGCAAAGAGCCCCGCCTGGTGAGCAAGGAGCTGGCGGACGGTGATCTTCTCTTTCCTCTGCTGCGCGAATTCGGGCCAGTATTTGGCGACTCGCTCTTCGTAATCGAGCCAGCCGCGGGAATGGGCGAGGGCCAGCGTCATGGCGGCAAGCCCCTTGGTGGCCGACCAGACGACGACCATGGTGTCCTGCTCCCACGGCTCGCCGGTCCGCTTGTTTCGAACCCCGCCCCACAGATCGACCACTTTCTCGTCGTGATGATAAACGCAGCAGGCGCCCCCCAACTCGTGCCTTCGCCTGAAGTTCTCGGCAAACTCCTCGCGAACGCCCTCAAAACCCGGACTCACGTGTCCCTCAATGATGACGCGGTCTGATGTGGCTACCGCCATGACTCCTCCCTCCTATCGCGGCGCGGGACGACACGCAAGAGAGCAGCGCTTAGGACCACGAGCCAGAGCAGAAACGCGCCGATGTTGATTCGCTCCCAAAGCCCGATCCACGGCGTCGGCAGATTTGCCTGAAGCCGGGGACTGTCCAATCCCGTCAATGCGCCAAACACGAAAAGGATCAGGATTGTGACGATCGAGTAGAGGCGGAACGGCTTTCCGAATGCGGTAGCCCCGAAGCCGATCGCCACCAGCATGAAGAGAACCGTCATGAGCCCGAGCATGACGTGCAAAGCATCGGAGAGGGTTCCCCCTCCCGCCGCCAGCACCTCACGTTGGTGCATCGTGGCAAATGGCCACGCGATGGCACCGAGCACCCCGAATGCAACGAACAGACCACCGAAAACACGCAAGACGCGTTTCCGTCCTGCCGACATCCAGATGCCCACACCAAATGCGACTACAAGCAGGTCGTACACAGGGCCGAGCAGCATCCAGAGCGGCCCCGTTGGAGCGCCGATCGCGGTGAGTTCGCTCGGCACCTGGGAAATGGGGTTGTAGCCCTCGTATCGGATCAAGGTGATCATCGCGCCATACAGCAGCGAGGAGAGGATACCGCAGACGAGCAAGACCCTTTGCGCCGCCGCTGATCTCGTTGGGCCCGCCCTGTCCTCCGGATCCTCCCGTACGCGCGTAGTACGTGAGAACGTCCGGCGCTCTGGCAACTGCGTTCATGGGGACACCTCCTCAGGAAAACCCGCGCCTCAATAAACAGCGTAACGCTGCGGTTCCCGGAGAGGTGATCAGACGCAGCCCCGATTATCCATCGGGTGCGCGACTCATATCGCCCAGGCGGTCCCGATCGGCTGGAGGATAAGCGGCCACACGGCCCGCACCAGCGGGTCGGACGCGATTCGCCGAGTCACCCGCGCTCCGCGAGCCGATCAGCCTAAGACCTGGGGACGGATGGCTGTTACGGTCCCCGCCCGATTGTCCTTGGAGTGCCTCAGGTCGACAATGGAGCCGACGGCCAAAGTCTTGCGGGGCTGGGAGGCGCTCCTCTGGAAAGGCGATCCGGCACGGGCTCGATTCCCTCTCGGGCGCCGGGCCATCGGTGCTGTCTACTTTAGACCATTCGCGCAGATTGCGGCGGGGAGACTACCGAGGGAGGAGGGTTCTTTATGAAAGGGTTCGTCGCTGACATTGAAAAGAGAGCCGAGGCGAATGCCGATTTCCGACATGTGCTCTACACGGGCAAGCACATGCAATTGGTGCTGATGGCGCTCCAGCCCGGCGAAGAGATCGGCGAAGAGGTGCACGAGCATGGAGATCAGTTCTTCGAGGTAGAGGAGGGAAAGGGCGAAATCTGGATCGACGGCACGAGGACGAAGATTGAGAGCGATTCGGCTATCGTTGTTCCGGCTGGCGCTCGGCACAATGTAAAGAACACCGGTCACAAGCCGCTCAGACTGTATACGCTGTACGGACCGCCGGAGCATGCTGATCAGACCGTGCATGCGACAAAGGCCACCGCCCAAGCATCCAAGGAGCATTTCGACGGCAAGACCACGGAATGACAAAGGCGGGATGGGTGCCCGATGGGAGCGCCCATCTCGCCTGATCGACCAAACATCAACGTGGGGAAGATGCCCATGTCGATCAAGGGGTGCAGCGCCCGCCAGCGCGGTCGTGATCACAGCGCTGCCCGATCACCCTAAGACGTAGCGCGGATGGCTGGTACGGCCCCCGCCTGATTGTCCTCGGGAGCGTCCCCAGCCGAGAATAGAATCGAGGTTGCTTCGAACGTCTCGCAGATATCCGGCCGCAACACGAAAGGCCGCCCAGCCAGGGGAGGTATGGGGATGAAAAAGTCCTTGATCATCGGCGGTGTGATCATTGGCGCCGTGCTGCTTGCCAGGCGCTTCGTCAAGTTCGGCGAGTTCGACTGGGAGAAGGTGTTCGAGCGGATGCCCGACACAGCTCCACCCAAATGGATGTTCCGCAATATCACCGCCATCCGCGAGAACACGGACCGGATCCTTGAACGGCTCGGGGAAACGCGCCAGTCCGAGGCGGGCAAGAGGACTGGCACCGCCGTTTAGAATGATCGCCTAAGTGTCCGAGGTCCTTCGACTCGGTCGCGGAACCTGGCGTGAGTTCGCCAAGGTTCTTCGCGGGTTTCCATCCTACTTCGTCGAGGCTGACTGAGAGGGAGGGGAGGTTGTAACCGGGCAGTCCGCCTGACGTACGTCGCCCAGGCGATCCCGACCGGCTCGAGGACGAGCGACCACGGGCCCACACGAGCGCATCGAGCCATCCGGCGATTCGCCCTGACCCGACACCCACGAGCACATCTGCCGATCCGATACGGGCCCGATTCCCTCTCCGATGCGGTGCCGTAGGGAGCGAACCGGTGCGGCGGTGAAGGGAGTCGCACCTCGCCCAGGGAGGACGCCTATGCCCCAGACTCCGCACGTCGAGCGTCATTTCACGGCCGGCGAGGTGGTGCGGGACGTCGTCATCGAGATGTCGGACGGTCTGACAGTACCGTTCGCGCTCGCTGCGGGGCTGTCAGGCGCGATCGCCTCGACGCGCATCATCGTGACGGCGGGCCTGGCGGAGATCGCCGCAGGCTCGATCGCTATGGGCCTCGGCGGATACCTCGCAGCCCGGAGCGACGCTGAGCACTACGCCAGCGAACGGGCGCGGGAGCAGCGCGAAGTCGAGAAGGTCCCCGACGTCGAGGCGGCCGAGGTTCGCCAAGTGTCCCAGTCCTACGGCCTATCCACGGCGGAGAGCGCGCCCGTGGTGGACGCACTTCGTTGGCGCCCTTCGGCCTGGATCGACTTCATGATGTGCTTCGCGGTCTCGAGCAACCGGACCCGCGGCGGGCCCTCTCGAGTGCCATGACGATCGGAAGCGCGTACATCGTCGGCGGGTTCATCCCGTTAACGCCCTACATGGGCTCGGGTACGCGTCGCGACGGCGCTCCTCTTGTCGGTGGCGGTGACGCTGGCCGCGCTTGCGGTGTTCGGCTAGGTGAAGGCGAACTTCACGGGGACCCGTCCAGTGCGCGGTGCGCTCCAAACGATGCTCGTGGGCGGGTTGGCGGCCGCGGCGGCCTTTGGGCTCGCCCGCCTCGTCTCATGAACAGGACCGCGCCGCGATGACGCAGCGGACGACTGAAAGCGGATTCCAGTTGACCGCCGGTGTGGTCAAACGCAGCGTACAAGTCGCCGCGCTGCTAGTTGTTCAGGCGGTCCTGTTGTTCGCCTCCGCGGGACGTGTTGCCTGGCCAGCGGCCTGGGCCTACCTCGTCATATACCTGTGCAATATCGGACTTAATCTTCTTCTCCTGATACCGAAGGGGGCCGCCGCGACCGAGTTGATCGAGGAACGAGCACGAATCGTGCCGGAGAAGAAATGGGACCAGAGTGTGGGCGCTTTGTTGGCGGTCGGTCACCTCGCGATGCTTGGCGTGGCAGGCTTAGACTATCGGTTCAAGTGGAGTCCGGTGCTCAGGTGGCCATTGCAAGCGATAGGGCTTGTGGTCGTGGCTATCGGTCTGGCGGTGGCCAGTTGGGCTATGCTGACGAACGCGTACTTCTCGTCTACCGTGCGTATCCAGCGGGAACGAGGACATCATGTAATCACCGATGGTCCCTACCAATTCGTGCGGCACCCAGGATACGGCGGCTTCGTCATTTTCACTGGTGCGACCCCCCTGTTACTGGGATCGCTCTGGGCATTCGTCCCCGCGGCTATCGTGATGGGGGCGATTGTCGCAAGGACGTGGCTTGAGGACCGAACGCTCCGGATCGAACTTGAAGGCTACGAAGCGTACTCCCGGCGTGTCCAGTATCGCCTTATTCCGGGTCTTTGGTAAAGTGTCGGTGGAGATTTTGCAGAGATCATCTAGGGTGAGGCCTTGAGGCTCTAGCTCGCCGGCCGCTATCAGCGCAAACTAGCCAACGACCAGGAGGCGACGGCCCTGTCGTGTGACGTTTGCGCGATAGGCTCTGCGTCCGAGTTTTGAATCCGACGCCCGCCCGATGCGCCGCGGGCGTCTCCTCGGTACGTGATCCCGAGTGTCATCGCCGATACACGGGGAAAACCAACCGGTCTTCAACCTCATGACCTCCGGTGCGACCGCCGCAAGACGATCCGTAGAGACGGTAATCACAACTTCAGCGCGTTCCGTCGCCATTTACCGGTAACACTCCTTGCTGACGCCGAAGAAACGTGCCGCACTGAGATGCATAAGGCCCATCATGGCATTCTGATTCTGCGACCCACGAACCTCATTTTGACAGTCAAAACGCGAGATTGCGACCACCGACGAGTGCTCAACTTCGTATCGCGTCGGTCACAGGCCGCGAAAGAAGACAGACAGCACCCGCGTGCCAAGGACATATAGCACCCTCGTGCCGAGGGTCACAATACCCAGCGCCATCGTCGCAAGGATCAAGCCGCCAAGAATCAGCACTCCGTCACGATTGAGCAGCCCGGCGCCTAGGATCAGGACCGTAACTCCGGGGAGGGTGTGAAGAAAGGGCAAGGGGCTGAGCAATACGAGCCCTATGAAGAGAACGGCCGACGCGACTATGCGAGAGGTGATGTAATCTGGGAGCAACATTGCACGGGGTCGTGAGATACGCTCAATCTGCCCGAACACCCTCAGGCCAAACTGGCGCAATTTCGGGACGATGTGCTTAGGAACTTGATAGGCACGAATGCGCTCCGGAAGCCATGGACGTTCTGCACCGCACAGCATTTGCAGCGCCAGGAGAACGTACAGAAACCCGATTGCCGTCGCAGACCCCGGAGGGAGAATCGGCACGAGCGTCGGTAAAGCGAGAACGACGAGGAGGAATCCGAAACCTCGGTCCTTGATTCCGTCTACGATACCGCCGACCGTGGGTTCACGCTCCTCATTGAAAACCTCCGCGAGGAGCTGCGTTATTTTCGTGGGCGGAGTAACGGCAGGAACCAGTCGCGGCTGGCGTCGCGACTGCAGCATACGCAGCCTCCTTTCGCTCGCAGCGACCAACACACCGCCAACAACAGGATACACCGTCCTCCAGATGTCGACATCGGGTTTCGATCCGATAGGGAATCGGGACACTCTCCCCATTTCCCCGCACGGACGCTCCGCCGGGTGGTGGAGGCAGTACCGACATCAGATCAGTGCGCTTTAATGCTGCTTCTTCGTCCGATTTCCGATAGCCATATCGAATGCCCGCCCGATACGCTGCGCCGATCTCTGCGGTACGGTGATCAAGGAGGTTACGTGTAAATGGCGACACGGTCCGTCTTGTCGGGACGCCCGGTTATTATCCGGCCGTCACCTTCGACACGTCCGTCCGATCCCCAGTGGATCACACAGCTGCTGCCTGCCGCGCAGCCGCTGGTTTGTCTGGGCACCCAACTGAGCGCCTGGCTCGTGGGCGGCAGCACATCTCAAGTGGGCAGCCTGCTCTACGTCGCTGCATACCTCGCCGGTGGAACGGGCAGCGCGGTTACCGCGTGGACAGCGCTGCGGCGCGGCCGGATTGACATAAACGTCTTGATGCTCGCCGCCGCGGTTGGCGCGGCGACGCTGGGTGCTTGGGCGGAAGGCAGCGTGTTACTGTTTCTGTTTTCCCTGAGCAATGCCATGGAGTTTTATGCGCTGGGACGGACTCGGCGCGCAATCAGGGCGCTCGTTGCCCTACGGCCCGTGGTCGCGATGGTACGCCGGGACGGCGAGACGCTCGTCGTGCCGGTCGACACCCTCCGGATAGGGGACATCGTGATGGTCAAGCCAGCGGAACGATTGCCGGCCGACGGCGTTGTCGTGATGGGTGAGTCAAGCATCGATCAGGCGTCGATCACCGGCGAGTCCATCCCCGTGGACGTGGCGCACGGCTCGGCGGTCTTCGCCGGCACGATCAAACCAGCGCGGCGCTCTGGAGGTCCGTGTCACCAAAGGTCCCGAGGACACCACGCTGGCCCGCATCATCGCCTTGGTCGAGGAGGCCCAGTCGGCGCAGGTTCCGGCGCAGCGGTTGATCGACCGGTTCGGCCAGGTCTATGCCGGCGTGATCATCGCCGGTTCGGCCCTGGCCTACGGCGTCCTGCTCGTCCTCGGTATCCGCGGAGACACCGCGCTCTACCGGGCGATCACGTTGCTCGTCGTCGCTTCTCCGTGCGCTATCGTCATCTCGACGCCGGCCGCGATCCTGTCGGCGATCGCCAACGCGGCCCGACGGGGCACCCTGTTCAAAGGCGGCGCGTATCTGGAAGCGCTGGCCGCCGTCGATACGGTCGTATTTTACAAGACGGGGACGCTGACGACGGGACGTCCGATCGTCACCGACATCATGCCCATGGACGGTGACGAACACCGGCTCCTCGGGACGGCGGCAAGTCTCGAGCAACGCTCTGAGCATGCGCTTGCCGATGCTGTTATTGTCGCGTGCCGCGACCGTGCGATCAGTTACGCACCGGCTGAGTCGTTCGAAAGTGTGACGGGTCGGGGCGTACGCGGCCGCGTCGGCGGAATCCTCGTGCGCGTGGGTAGCGCACCATTCATGCGTGAGGAAGGCGTATCGATTCCCGAGGCGGCCCGAATTGCGGCCGCGCGCTTTTACGCGGAGGGCAAGACGCTGATTTACGTCGCGGATAACCATCTCTACGGCGTCATCGCGGTTGCCAATGTGCCGCGGCCCCAGGCTGCCAAGGCCGTGCAGTCGCTTCGTGGGCCCGGCATCGCGCACGTCGCGATGCTGACGGGTGATCATCCGCAGGCGGCCGAAGCCGTGGCACGAAGCGTCGGCATCACCGACGTCCGCGCCGAACTGCTCCCAGAGGAAAAAGCGGACGCTGTGCGCGCCATGGAACAGGCGGGCAGGGTGGCCGTTGTGGGAGACGGCGTCAACGATGCGCCCGCGCTCGCCGCCGCGGATGTCGGGATCGCGATGGGCGTGGCTGGGACAGATGTCGCGATCGAAGCAGCCCATGTGGCGCTGATGCGGGACGATTGGAGGCTTGTTCAGGAGGTGTTCCGGATCGCGCGCCGCACGATTCATGTGGTGAAGCTCAACATCGGCTTTACCGCTGTCTACAACCTGCTCGGCCTCTCGCTGGCATCCCTGGGATTTCTCCCTCCGATCTTCGCGGCGGCCGCGCAGTCACTGCCGGACCTGGGTATTCTCGCGAACTCGTCCCGGCTACTACGCCAAGAACGAGATATGTGAACTATTCGGTCGCGAGGACACCTCCGCCGCAGCGATCGTCTCACGGTGCGCGGTTCAGGATGTCGCTACCCCCGTCCCCGAACGCGGACGATGAAAGAAGGTGATAGATGATGGATCAGGTCCCCATAAAGCCCCTGCTCACCCCTCGCGAGACCTTGATAGACAAGGCACAGCGAAGGGCGGTGGAGCAGCGGTCTCCTAAGCCGCTGGCCACCACTCGCGAGGTTTGATAGACAAGCGCCCCGCGTTGTGGAGGCAGACGAACAGCAGCCGAGCCATCAGCGCGATCTCCCCGCGGCGGGTGAGGCATCGGTGTTTCGCGTGCACGCCGAAGCATCGGGGAAGTGCGGGACGACCACGGCCGCAGCGACTTCCGCAATGGCGGGATAGAGCACCCGCACCACGACGATCGCGAGCAGTGCGCCGAGCAGTTGTGCGGCGAGAAAAGGCGCCGCGGATGCCGGAGCGATCCCCACGAACGTGTTCGAA
Organism: bacterium; assembly: GCA_035307565.1. Lineage (GTDB taxonomy): Bacteria > Sysuimicrobiota > Sysuimicrobiia > Sysuimicrobiales > Segetimicrobiaceae > DASSJF01. The sequence continues at coordinate 162,064 of DATGHZ010000007.1, forward strand.
AGCGTGCGCGCAATCGTCACCGCGGGGTTCGCGAAGCTTGTCGACGAGGTGAACCAGTATGCCCCGCCGATGTAGGCCCCGACGCTAAATGGAACCGCGGCGCTTCGGCCCGACCGCACGCCGCCGAAGATCACGAGCAGCAACCCAAACGTGGCTATGACTTCTCCGAGCCAAAGGCCGGGGCTCCAGCGCGCCTCAGAAGAGATCTCGACGGCTGACAGCGAAAACAAGCATTGGCTGCGATCGCGCCGACGATCCCGCCCGCCACTTGAGCGCCACCGTAGACGAGACCATCCCGGCCGCTGATGCCGCCAAGCCACCAATCGGCCAGGGTCACAACTGGATTCAGGTGTGCGCCCGAGACGGGCCCAACCGCGAGGATAATGGCGACAAGTGCAGCTGCTGTCGCTGCGGCATTCTCAAGGAGCTCCAGGCCGGGGTCTTGAGGGCTGAGCCGTTGAGCGGCGATCCCTGAACCGATCACCGCGGCCAGCAGCAGGCCCGTCCCAACAAACTCAGCGAGCGCCCGACGGAACAGGAATCGAGGAACCGTGGTCACGGCCGGCGGGCGGTCCCGCCTCCCCAGACTATGCCGGCGAGCGTTCGGCCCCGCGCTGCGCGACGATAAGGAACGGGCGAAGCCGCGTTGCCAGTTCTTGGGCTGTCTGCATAAATGCCCGCAGACGCTCCTGCTCGGTTCCGACCACAGCCCCTGGAGCGGGAAAGCTCCAATGGATGCGTTCTGGATCGCCTGGGAGCACCGGGCATATCTCCCGAGCGCTGTCGCAGAGTGTGATCACGAAGTTGAAGTGCTCTTCGGCGAACTCATCGACGTGTTTGGATCGCTGCCCGCTGATATCGATCCCGAATTCCCGAAGGGCCTGTACAGCCAGAGGGTGTACTCTGGTCGGATCGGTGCCAGCGCTATATACTTCGATCGTCCCGCGGCTCAAGTCTCGCAAAAGCCCTTCGGCCATTTGCGAACGCGCAGCGTTGTGCGTACACAGAAACAGGACCTTCGGCCTTGCACTGGTCACGTCCGGCTCCCTCCGCCCCTTACTGGTCACTCGGTTTCTGTGCCCGGATAAACGCACTCATAAACTTGTCACGGACAAACGGGGCAATCGCGTCGGTGTCGAGGCCGTGTCCGGCGAGGAACGCGCGCGCATCGTTCACATCGTAGATGCGAGTGGGCTCGACCCGAATGGTCTCGAATCCCGCTCGGGCCAGTTTGGCGACGTACTCGTCGCGCTCGAGCGCACCGGCGACGCAACCGACCCAGAGTTCCATGCTGCGCCGGACCTCGGCTGGAACATCGCCTTGCACCACCACGTCGGAGACGGCGAACCTGCCGCCAGGTTTGAGCACACGGTAGGCTTCGGCAAGCACCCGATCCTTGTCTCCGGACAGATTGATCACGCAGTTTGAAATGATGACATCGATACTGTTGTCAGGAAGTGGGATGTGTTCAATTTCCCCTTTGAGGAACTCGACGTTCTCGACGCCCGCTTTGCGCTGATTCTCCCGCGCGAGAGCCAGCATCTCATCCGTCATGTCCAGGCCGTACGCTTTGCCGGTCGGGCCGACGCGTTTCGCCGACAGCAAGACGTCGATCCCGCCTCCCGAACCCAGATCCAAGACGACCTCGCCTGGACTCAATTGCGCCAGCGCCGTCGGATTGCCGCACCCCAGCGAAGCCGCCACCGCTTCATCCGGTAGGTCGGTCATCTGCGCGGGATGATAAAGGTTCGAGGTAATAGGGTCGGCAGCGTCCCCGCAGCAACCGCTGCTGCAGCACGAGGCGCTTTCGGTCCCTCGCTGGACCTGGATCGCGATTTGGGCATACTTCTCTCGTACGGTCTTCTTGACGTCCATCGCGACGTTGCCTCCTCGTTTAGCGCTTCAGTCCCTGTCTATCGATCCAGGTGATCTCCCGGGGATTCACCGCCTGGTTCCGTGTACAACACTCCGCGTACAAAAAGCCCAGCAACTCCGCAAGGGCATCTGCGTTCGCTGCGTAGCGCAAAAACGTGCCCTCGCGCTGCACGGTGACCAGCCCTTCGTGCCGCAACTTCTCCAGGTGATGCGAGAGCGTAGAGTTCGGGATGTCCAGTTCGGCGAGAATATCTCCGACGACCATGCCGCTAGGATGGGCGGAGAGGAGCAGCCGTAAGATCCGGAGGCGCGCCTCGGTGCCGATCGCCGAAAACATGTCGGCATACCGGATGATGTTCTCCGCACTATCGTGCAGCCGTCTTGAATCGTCCTTCATGCACGTCGCCCACCCCAGCAAGATATGATTCGATCTTACTGGAAATATCGCTACTGTCAAGCACAAAGCTGGGGCAGTGACGGCGGGCGCGCGTTGCGCCCGAGTTCCGACATTCAGGTCCAGCATCTGCCGTCCGTCCTCCGTTCCCATACAATTCCTGACCTATCCGCTCAGGTTTTCTTTGGACGTCGCGCGTCCGACGTGCGCCCGACCTGGATTCGGGCCTCAGCCGGATGTGGTCCTTGTTCCGGTCTTGGTAGGGTGAAGTCGTGAATGCGTGATCGGGGGTGGAGGATGGCTGAATCCAGCGCTGCAACCCGTCGTGCCTTCTTGGAGAAAGTAGGGTCCGGGGTGTTTGCCGGTATGGCGATGGCCGGCGTACAGCTGGACACTCGGCGCGCCGATGCTGCCGCGCCATTACCGCCCGTGCCGTCGCCGCCGTTCCATGTCGGGGAGGGTGTGGACGAAGATGTCTTGATCCGGATGCAACGCGATCTCGAAAAGGCTCTCGCAAAGCCGATGGCCGACCGGAAGTGGGGCATGGTCATCGACACGCGCAAGTGCGTCGGATGTTCGTCCTGCACGGTTGGCTGTGTCATGGAGAACAAGCTGCCTCCCGGGGTTGTGTACCGCCCCGTCATCGACATGGAGGTGGGCGACTACCCGAACGTCACCCGCAAGTTCCTACCGCGTCCCTGTATGCAGTGTGAGAGTCCGCCGTGCGTCTCGGTGTGCCCGGTCGGCGCCACTTGGAAGCGGCCGGATGGCATCGTAGAGATCGACTACGACGCATGCATCGGCTGCCGCTACTGCATCACGGCATGCCCGTATCAGGCACGCACGTTCGACTTTGGGGAGAACTGGGCTGATCCCGCGGCGGCGGGCAAAGACGGCGCGTTGGCATTGGAGACCGGACGACGGTACCAGAACGAACCCAGCTTTGAGTACGGCACAGAATGGACACGGGCGGAGGGGGTTGTTCCCCGAAGTCCCGTCGGCAACGCGCGCAAGTGCACGTTCTGCGCCCACCGCCTCCAGGCGGGGATGCTGCCGGCGTGCGTGACCACCTGCATCGGCCAGGCCACATTCTTCGGAGATCTGAACGATCCTCGCTCGATCGTCTCCGAGTTGATCGCCCGGAACAACGTGGTGCGACTTAAAGAAGAACTTGGCACCGGGCCCAAGGTCTACTACCTGGTGTAGGAGGAGCCGGCGATGACGAAGCCCGCGAAAGCAGTCCTTTGGATCCTGTGGGCGATGCTGGCCGCGTTCGGCGCCGTCGGCATCGCGGAACGTGTGCTCCTCGGCCACCGGCTCAGCGCCTACACGAGCTATGTACCGTGGGGGATGTGGGTCGCGGCCTATATCTACTTCATCGGGTTGTCGGCCGGCGCATTTCTGCTCTCGAGCCTGATCTACGTCTTCGGCGTGCACCGGCTCGAGCGTATCGGTCGGCTCTCCCTCTATGTGGCGGTCGTCACGCTATTGATGGCGTTGTTGACAATCTGGTTCGACATCGGGCACATGGAGCGGTTCTGGGAGGTGTTCAGCCGTCCGCAGTTCCACTCGATGATGGCGTGGATGGTCTGGCTCTACACCGCCTACTTTGTATTGCTGCTGGGAGAACTGTACTACGCGATGCGGCGAGATTGGGCGAAGCTGTCTGAAGCGCAGGTGACCGGCGACAACCGCCGCCTGCGGATTCTGGGGACGATTGGGGTCCCTTTGGCGATCGCCTTCCACGGCGGCGTCGGATCGCTCTTCGGCACGGTCGTGGCGCGCGACCTGTGGCACAGTCCGATCTACCCGCTGCTGTTCCTGGCCGGCGCGCTCATTTCCGGCGGTGGCCTGATCACCTTCGTCGTCGCGTACTTTTGGTCGAGCCGGGACGAGGCGTGGCGTGACCTGACTCAGTCGCTCGGCAAGATCCTCCTCGGCCTGCTTGCGATCGGCATCCTGCTGGAGTGGGCTGAGTATTCGATCCCGATGTGGTACGGGGTCGGTGAGGAGTACACTCGACTCGTCTACGTGCTGTTCGGTCCGTACTGGTACGTCTACTGGGGCATCCATGTGTTGGTCGGAGTGGCGATTCCCGTGCTCATGCTCTGGCGAAGCCGCAACCCGTTCGCCATCGGGACAGCGGGCGGCCTGATTGCCGCAACGTACTTCGCGGAGCGCCTGAACCTCGTGATCCCCGGCCTGGTGTTTCCCGAACTCAAGGGGCTCGAGTCCGCGTACCTGAGCCACCGCTTGAGCTACGCGTACTTCCCGAGCCTGTTTGAGTGGCAGGTGGTCGCCGGCGTAGCGGCGATCGGGATCGCGCTCTTTTACGTGGGCTACCGCTACTTGCCGCTTGCCGGAGCCCACACGCGCCTGAGAGGGGTGGCATGATGGATATTTCCCGACGCGACGTGTTCAAAGCCGGAGCCCTGGCCGGAACGGGCGCCCTCCTCGGCAGCGCCGGCCCCCGTCTCCTCAGCCTCGCTGCCGCGACGGCCACGCGAGATCCGGTCGCCACGACCTACGCGCTCGCGCAGCCGGAGAATATCCTCTACGGTACGTGCCTGCAGTGCAACACCCAGTGCACGCTAAAGGTTAAGATGCAGGATGGCCTACTGGTCAAGATCGACGGCAGCGCCTACGGTCCGATGACGCTCCAGCCGCAACTGCCCTACGGGACTCCGCTCGATGCGGCGGCCCGGATCGATGGGTCGATCTGTTCCAAGGGGCAGGCGGGGGTCCAGACGCTGTATGACCCGGAGCGGCTCTTCACAGTGCTGGCCCGCTGGACGCGAAGTCTCGCGAACTAGGTGAAACTTGCGTTGGCTATCGGCAGCCGCCACGAGGGCGGCGTCCACGCCCATGCGCGGCTCGCGCTGCAGCACGGTGCCTCCGTAGAAGAAATCCGCCAAGTTGTCCTTCTGCACTACACTGCGGTGACTTTGAGCTTCACGAGATGGGCGTGGAGGACCTCCGCGCCGAGCGAGGACTACTCTTTCGTTTCATAGCCCGCTGCTGAACCACCCACGAGGCTCCGCTCAGCGGATACCCGTGGATCAGAACGACGGGCTTGCCTGAGCCGTGATCCTCATAGTAGAGATCGATGTTGCTGGAGTTTTCCTTGCCGACAGTAATGTATGACATCTGAGATTCTCCCTTCCCGTGGTCCCCTCCAAAAACTTGGAGGCGCTCACCCACCGGCTTCTCACCGTCTTCGGCCCTCGCCGCCGGTGCCTACAGCCCGCCAGCCGTTCTCCGGAGTTACCCCCGAAGTACACTTAGCCAGCTTTCGGCGTCCACGTACGCGAGCGTTTGAATCGGCAACTGCCGGAGAGCTTGCGCCTCCAATGACTATTGTTAGCACAACGCTGAACCTCGCACAAGCCGAACAGACAGGCGCCGCGCCTTAAACCTCAAAGCCCTTTCCTGCGACGGGAGGGCGCGGGGCGCGTTCAAGGATGAATACGACCTTGGCCCGATGACAGCCGCAGCCCGGGATTGCTAGACTTCACACTAAAGGCGCCCCGAAAAACGGGTCCGGCAGAGGCTTGGTATGATCACATTGGTGCCGGTAAGATTTCGTTTTCCCACACGACTTGCTCCAACGGCCCGGAACGTGTCTGTGATCGCCCCTTTTAATAGATGGAATAAGGATGCTCATCGAATGCGTCGCACGAGAGACGATGATTGGGCGATCACGGTGTATCTCCCACCTGGCCGCGTCGTCTATTTATTCTCCGTTGATGGAGTAATGTGGCTCGATCCCGAAGACGAGGGGCGTCTGCCGAACGGGTGGG
>DATGHZ010000008.1:0-168710 GCA_035307565.1 bacterium
CGGATGCTCGGCAACGTCTGGCTGCGCATCATTATCGCCATGCGCCGCGATCGCCGGTCGTACGATGAGGCTTTGTTCCTTAAGGCTCGCTCTGCTCATCCGTCCCTTGCCCTTATGCTCTTGACATAGGGAGTCTTGTCAGCCTTATATGCACGTAACGTAGTCACGGTGGGGCCTTGATGCCAGCGCCGCGAGAAATACTGCAACCCCTTTTCAAATCCCCCTCGCGGCCGAGACGGCCCAGGGGAGTGGCAGCTTCCGGCTCCCCGGGGGTCCACAGGGAAGGAAGCAGTCCCTGCCTCCTTTTTCACACAGGGAGCTGGACAAACGCCGCGGCGGGGCCCCGGAGCCGCCATGCTTCCGGGGTTTCTCTCTTCTCGTGTGCGGCGACGTCAGGTGTGCTGGCTAGAGTCGGCACAAACCCAGATCGAATGAGCCCAGAGCCACGTTTCCTGCACCGCGTCGTCCGCTTCGCTCAGCGACCCCAGCATCCGGTAGGTCAACGCCCGCAGGCGCGGCCGGCGGCACGGCAATGTAACCGTACCGGCCTGCTCATACGTCGGTCCCCCAAAGGCGTCAGGCGCCAACATCGCGTGGACTGACAAGTCTCCACAATGTCTCCACAGCGGATCCACGATCCGTCCATGGGCCTCCCTGAGACTATAAACGCGAGGGGCGGAGACTTCTAGTCGGCGCCCCGACCGCTAACCCATCGGAGGTGCATCTGACATGCCAAGGTTTGTCGAAATGGACGACAGGACGACGCTGCGGTCCCAGATGGAACAGGAGTCTGGTACGGTGATCCTCATCAATGCATTCACGGTGGAACCTGAAGACGATGAACAGTTCTTGAAGGCGTGGGCGGCCGACGCCGCTATCATGAAGCAGCAACCCGGGTTTATTTCCACCCAGCTGCACAGGGGCATCGGCGGCAGCCGCGTGTTTGTGAATTACGCAGTATGGGAATCCGTCCCGGACTTGAAGCGGGCCTTCAACAATCCTGAGTTCCAAACAAAGATGAAGGACTATCCTGAAAGCGCCACGGCCTCACCCCACCTGTTCCAGAGAGTTGCGGTAGCTCGGATTTGTGTGGGTTGAGGCATGGATGAGCGGATAGTCGGCGTACGCCGCGCCGATCAAGGCCATGCCGGCCAAGGGGCCAGTAGAGACCGGTCCGATCGGCCGCGGTGCCGAAGACGAAGCGCAGCGTATACTCGAAGAGCTCGCCGACTCCCGCCACCGTGGCGATGATCGTCGCGTTCGCTCCAAGGCTCCCCAGGAACGGCCCGGTGATGGCCCGAGCCCCCTCGTGGGTCGTGTCGGAGAACATGCTGACGATTCCCAGGAGCAGAACGAATCGGAGCGCGGCGGCGCGGGTGGACTCCCGGTTGACGCTGGGCCCGCCGCCGGTCACAGGCCGTGTGTTAGGTCTAGCACCCGCCGCTGAATCTCGTCGCGGATACGGCGTACATCCGGCAGCGGCATCCCCTTGGGATCGGGCAGGTCCCAATCGATGTACCGCTTGCCGGGGATGTACGGGCACTCGTCTCCGCATCCCATCGTCACGACGACGTCCGCCCACGCGGCCAGATCGCCGGTAAGCTTCTGGGGTACGCGGGACGAGAGGTCGATCCCAAGCTCCCTCATCACCTCGACAACCTCGGGGTGCAGCCGGTCCGCTGGCGTGGTTCCGGCGGATCGCGCTTCGTGCCGGCCGTACGCCAGCTGCTCAAAGAAGGCCTGGCTCATCTGAGAACGTCCGGCGTTATGCCGGCAGACGAACAAGACGCGGGCCACTACGGGGCTCCCGCGCGGTGTGGAGGCTCACCGGCATCGTGACCGCGGGATTGGCAAAATAGGTAGACGACGTGAACCAGTACGCACCGCCGATGTAGACCCGACACCAAACTGGAAGCGTCGGGCCCGCCCGTCCCGACGCGGAATTAGCGCTACGACCGGGCCTTCTCCTGTAGTCGCTTTGCCTTTGGGACACACCGCAGCACGGGCGGCCCTCTCGGGGGGAATGCGGCGAGAAGGCCGCCGCGCCTTGGTGTGTGATCTACCGTGTCACGATGAGCTTTGCCCTCATGAACGGATGGTCATCGCACTGGTACACATACGTGCCCGGCTTGCTCAGCGTCACGGTCATGCTGCTTCCGGGGACAACCTGTCCGGTGTCCCACAGTTTCCCGTGATCGGTCTGGGCGGTCGCCGTGTGCGGCACGACGTCGTCGTTGATCCACGTGACGGCGTGGCCCGCCGCGAGGGTCACGGTCTGCGCGCCGAACGCGAAGGCCCTGATGTGGATTTGAACGTTCCCCGCTGCCGCGGCCGGAGCCGGCCGCAGTGGGTGCGCGGCAAAGCCCTCCGCGGCGCCTGCCGGCAACGAGGACGTGTATGCGGTCATGGCCGCCGGTCCCTGTTGCAGCGATATCTTTCGGGGCTCGCTGCCGACTCGCAATGTGGCGACGACGCGTTCCGCCGCCACGTCCACGACCGAGACCGTATCGTCGCCCTCGTTCGTGACATACGCTAGAGCGCCGTCCGAAGTGAGCCCGACCCAATGGGGGTACTTGCCGACCGGGACATCTTTGACTACCTGGGCTGAGGCAAGATCGACCACCGCCAGCTGGCCGGTGCCCTGGACCACGACGAGCGCCTTCTTGTGATCCGGCGTGAAGGCCATCTGGTGCGGGATCGGCCCGACGGTGATTTGTCCGGTGACCTTATTCGTTGCCCGGTCCAATATGTACACGTCGCCGCTGTTCGCGGTCGTGAAGTATAAGAACTTGGCGTCGGGACTGATGAACAGGCCTCTCGGGGTTTGCTCAAGCGGCACCGTCGCCGCGACGCGTCGGCCCGGCACGTCCAGGACGACAATCGCGTTGTGGTCGGGAACGTCCTGCGAGCCGATATAGGCCGTTTGCCCGTCGGGCGCGAGTGTCACGCCGTGCGCCTTTGCCACCGGGATCTGCGCGGCGACGGTCAGCGTGGCGGTGTCGATGACGTCCACCCTGTCGGTGCCGAAGACCGCGGCCAGAAGGGTCCGGCCGTCACGGGACAGCGCCATCCCTTCCGGGAACTCGCCGAGTTGTAGTTTCTTGACAACCGTGTCGGTCCCGGTGTCGATGACGCTGACGCTCGTGGCATCTTCGCTGGAGACATACACGCGCTGCCCGCCAGGCGCCACGATGACGGCTTCCGGCCCATCCGGGACCTTGATCGTCCGGACCAGACGGCCGGTCGCGGTATCGAGGACGCCGATGGCGTCGTCGCCGTAGAGTCCGACGTAGGCCTTGGGCGCGTTCGCCGCCGCGGCGGCCCGCGGCCCGACCCGGACTCCGGCGATCATGGCTGTCGCAAGAACAAGCACCGCCGCCGACACTTTCAGAACATCACGCGGTACACGGACCAAAGTACCTGTCATCGACCTGCCTCCTCTATCTGGGATCAAATTTGTCCGCCGCGGGATGCGGTTCACATCGCGCTCGGTCCCGCCGCTTCTGGTACACCCGGGCGATTGGGGCGGATGCCGTGCTCGCACATCGTTACAGCATTGTGACCGGGATCCGCGCCGCCGAATAGCCAGAGCACCGGCCCCATCCAAAACCGGTGTGGCAGTGTATCATGTAGCAGCATGTACTGGAGGAGATTTCCCGTACTAATCTTCAGCGGCCGGACATACGAGCCCGCGCGCCGGCACCGGCGGTTCACAGGCGGGCGGGGCGCAGACTAATGCGGCGCAGCGAGCATCCACGCTGGGGATGGCACCGTGAGTTCCGCGCGCCGGTGAACGGCCGCGACGTCGGCGACGAAGAGCTGATGCGCCAACTGGCCGCTGGGCACGAGGAAGCGCTCGGCCCGCTCTACAGCCGCTACGCGTCGCGCATCTTCTCGCTCGCCGGGCAGTCGCTGGACCGCGCGACGGCCGAGGAGATCGTACAGGAGGTCTTCCTGTCGGTGTGGCGGAGGGCCGCAACGTTCACACCGGATCGGGGCACGTTTCGGGCATGGCTGTTTCAGATCGCCCACTACCGCATCCTCAATGAGCTGCGGCGGCGCAGCCGCCGGCCGCAGTTGGAGGAAGATCCCGACGGGCTGCGGCTCGAGCAGTCGCCCGATCCGCTGCCGGGACCGGATGAGGTCGTCGCCGGTGAGGCCCAGCGCCGCGAGATCCGGGAAGCCCTCGATGCGCTTCCGCAGGCGCAGCGCCGGGCCGTGGAGCTCGCGTTCTTGAAGGGGCTTACGCACGAACAGGTGGCGACAGCACTCGACGCCCCGCTGGGGACGACCAAGACCCGCATCCGGGCCGGACTCCAAAAACTGCGCGCCGGGCTCGCGCCCGCGCTCAGCGCGCTCGTTATCGTCGCTGCCGGGCTTGGCGCTGTGGTGGGGATTCGCGACGAGCAGGCCACGCGCGCGCTCGACGCCCGCGCGCTCGCGCTTCTGACCTCGAGCGAGACGGTGGCCATCCGGCTCAAGGCGGCGCCGGGCGTCCCGCCGGAGACTCATGCGGTATACCGCGGGCAGACCGGTATGAATATCGCGGTGCTAACCCTCGAGAAATTCCCGCCGCCCGCGGGCGAAACATACCAGGCGTGGGTCCGGCACGGAGAGACGTGGACGTCACTCGGGACGGTCCGGCCCGACGCCCGCGGTGCCGCGCGGTTGATCGTTGAAGGCTCCGCCGTGACCCCGCTGCCCGATGCCGTCGAGATCACGCGCGAACCGGCGCGCGGAAGTCCGAGTCCGCACGGTCCGGTGGTTGTGAGCGGTCACGAGGGCAACTCGAACACCCAATACCGTTAGCGGTGCGTTGGTGGAGAGAAGGGGACGGCCGGCAGGCGCGGCCGTCCCCTTCGCCGTTGGGCCCGTCGAGACGCGCGCCCGCCGTCCGGTCCTGTTAATTTTTCCACGTCAGAAAGGCACGGTCGCGCAGCGGGGCTGCGCGACCGCGAAGGCTCCTCAGTGCTCCCTGCGTTACCTAGTTCCGGTCGTGCTCCACGGCCGGGATCTGGGACCACGGCGTCATGGGGGCCGCGACCATTCCCGGATCACCGGGGCCATACTGCGCGGTGACGGCCGAGACCGGCGTCCGCGGCCGTTCCTGCCGCCCGGCGAACGGCGCCTGGGCCGCTCCCGCGACGCCGAAGGCCACCGCGAGCATCACTGCGAGCGCGTACCGCATCGGCTGCTCCTCCTTTCAAAGATTCGCTGCATGCTGCACACGGTGATACACTGCGGCACTCCGCGGAGATTGCGACGGGCACGGCGGTGCGGTCACGAGTTCGTAAAAAGCGCGCGACCCGGCGCCGACGATGTTTGACTAATCGGTCACGTTCATCTGCCGGCGCCGCGCTGGTCCGCGGACCGGACGTGGCGGAACTTGACGAGCAGCAAGAGATCATACGCCGCTTTCAGCACGCCGCCGACGATCATCGGCCACCCGAATGTCGATACGGTGAGTAGATAGCCCGCAATGGCTGGGCTGACCGCCGCGGCCAAGCTGCGCGGCACCGCCGTGACGCTCGCCGCCGCGGGGCGCTCCGCCGGCGTCACCACTGCCATGACGTACGAGGTTCGTGTGGGTACGTCCATCTGGGACAAGGCGCTGCGGGCCAGCAGCAGGCCGATGACCGTGGGAAGGTTCGGCGCGAAGGCGACGAGGACCAGGAAGATGTTCGACGGCAGATGGGTGAAGACCATCGTATTGATGAGGCCGATGCGTTCCGAGAGCGGCACGGCGACGAGAAAGGACACCGCCGCGCAGAGGCTGCTCCAAAATAGGATCGCCGACGCCGTCGCGATCGACAGATGGTACGCTTGAAAGAGCCACAGCGCGAGCAGCGATTGGACGAAAAAACCCCCTCCGAATGAGTCGAGGCTGAACAGCGCGGCCAGACTGTACACAATGCTCTTCGATTCTCCCAGCGGGCGCGTGGGAGCGCCGGCTGCCGCATCCCCTTCGACGGACGGTGACAGCGGCCGATAGAGCAGCAGCGCCAGCCCTCCCAGCGCGCCGTAGATCCAGAACATGAACCGCAGGGCGGCGAGTTCACCGATGCCGAAACGCGCCGCCGCGAGGTCCGGGAGAGCGGCGGCCAGCGTCCCAACGGCGCCGACGAGTGTGGCGAACAGGCTGTATCGCGCAAAGAGCGCGGTCCGCCGGGACGGCGCGACGGTCTCCGCCAGCACGGTCTGCTCGAGCGGGAGGAACACGCTGACGTCGCCGCTCGACGGATTAAGGGTGCCGACGAACGCAACGATCAAGAGGGGCCAGTACGCTTGGAGGAGCGCAAACCCGGCCCCGGTCGCGATCATCAGGAAGCACGCGCCGCGCAGCATCAGGCGCCGGGAGTAGCGGTGCGCGACCATTCCCAAGGCCAACGTGAGCACGGCGGATCCGACCAGCGTGCTGGTAATGATCGCCCCGATCGCCAGCGGGCCGTATCCAAGGCGCAGCAGGTAGACCGGCAGCAGCAGCGAGACGAAGCCGTCGGCAAACGCCCGCACGCTCCGGCCGGCGAGCACGCGCCGGGCATCCCTTGAGAACCCTCGAGGGAGGGGCTTCCACCACTCGTTCCCGATGATCGCGGTCACTACTATGGTTCTTCGACGCCGGTCGGGCGTCTCTGCGGCATAACGCTCCGACATAAGGAGGGCGGCGCGGACTGAAGGTCCGCGCCGGCCAACGGCGTGCCCGAACTACGATCGTTCTCGTCTTGGACCGTGCACTCTCATCATGCGTCGGCGCGTCGAGAACCGCCGCTGCGCTACGCCAGTAGGGAAGATCGGGCGTGGTGACAGCCCACGTACCCCAGGTATTGCTGGACCTCCGGTGCTGGATTTCCGTTCAGTGGCTTATCTACCCACGGCGGGACCCCCACACCGTGACCCGGGCGTTACATCGGAGGAGAACACTGAACGGCGATCCCCCGAGCAGGAGGATTGTGCAGTCGTACGGTATCGGCATCGCGGAGGTCGAAGGAGTGCATCCTATGGCGACAAGCGCACGGCCAGACGGGACGACCGCCGCGCAGGCCGAGCATCCGGCCGCGGGAGCCCCTGAACGGGTCGGCACCACGGCGCGCATCCTCGTCGTCGAAGACGAACGTCCTATCGCCGAACTGGTGCGGTACAACCTGCGACGGGAGGGCTTTGAGGTGGATGTGGCCTACGACGGCCACGAGGCCATGGAGCGCGCGCGCGTGGTGCCCCCGGACCTCGTCATCCTCGACCTGATGCTGCCCTACGTTGACGGCTTGGAAGTGTGCCGTCACCTGCGCGCGCGGGGGCCGGTGCCGATCATCATGCTCACGGCGAAGGACGCCGAGCACGACCGGGTGCTCGGGCTCGAGTCCGGCGCCGACGACTACGTCACCAAACCGTTCAGCCCGCGCGAGCTCGTCGCCCGCGTGCGCGCGATTTTGCGGCGTGCCCGTGATCAGGGGCCCGCGGACGCGCCGCTGGTCTGCGGCAGTCTCAGCCTCAACGTGAGCACGCATGAGGTCCGGCTCGGCGACCGCTTCGTCGATCTCACGGCGAAAGAGTTCGACCTGCTGCGGCTGCTTATGAGCCATCCCAACCACGTCTTTACGCGGGATTTCCTGCTGGAGCAGATCTGGGGCTACGAATACTCCGGCGGCACGCGCACGGTCGACATGCACATCAGCCGCCTCCGCGAGAAGCTCGAGGACGATCCGGACGCGCCCCGGTTCATCGCCACGCTTCGCGGCGTCGGCTACAAGCTGAAGCGCGACGCCGGATAGCATCCGGCGGATAAGATCCGGCGCATAAGATCCGGCGGATACAACGCGGCGATGAGACCCTGCGCATGAGGACGAGAGGCAATCCGGCGCGATGAAAACGGGCACCCTGCGCGGCAGACTCGCGGCGAGCCACCTCTTGCTCGCGGTTTGTTCGCTCGTCGTGGTGAGCGCGTATCTCGTGCCCGCGCTCGTCCGGCTGCAAACCGAACGGTACCAGCAGAGTATCCTCGGCCAGGCGCGCATGGCGGCGCGGATGCTGCAGCGGTACCAGCAGGATGGGCTGACGCTGGTCCAGTTGGACGAGATCGCCGGCGCACTCGCGTGGCGCAAGGAAGTCTACATCGGCGTCAAAGACGCCGACGGTCACCCGCCGGTAACCAGCCGCTGGGCCGGCGGCGGCCCCGTTCCGCCGGAAGTGACCGCGGCGCTCGGCGGCGGCGGAACGCCCGTGGCCGTCCGGTATGATGCGGTCCTGCACGACATGCGGGTGTACGCCGCGGCGCCCATGGTGTCGCGCGGCCGCGTCACAGGAGTTGTACAGGTGAGCGTGCCGCGCGTGTGGATGCGCGATCTGTTCATGCGCGTCTGGGAAGCGCTCGGAACCGCGCTGCTGCTCGGCGCGGGAGCCGCCTGGGTCCTCGGCGCGTGGCGGGCGCGCCGGCTGTCCGCGCCCGTGCAGGCCCTGGCCCACGCCGCGGATCGAATTTCGCACGGCGATCTCGACAGCCGCGCCGCTGAGGCCGGCCGCGATGAAATCGGCCACCTCGCCCGCGCATTCAACACGATGGGTGACCAGCTGCGGCAGCAGTTCGACGCGCTGGCTCAGGAACGGACCAAGATCGAGGCGATTCTCAGTTCCATGAGCGACGCAGTGGTCGCGACGGACGGCGCGGGCCGCCTGCTGCTGCTGAACGGGGCGGCGCGCGGACTCCTCGGTGTCGACCCGCGCAACGTCGGCCGCCCGGCCGCGGATCTTCTGGGCGATCACGCGGTGGTTCGGGCGCTCGAGCGCAGCGTCCGTCTCGGGACGGACTCCGCCGAGGAATTTACGGTGGGCACCGGGGCCGAGGAGCGTCTCTTTCACCTGAATGCCGCGCCCCTTCGCGCCGGCCGGGGGTCCGCAGGCCAAAGCCCGGTGCCGGGGGCCGCCGGCCCCGCCTCGGGCGCGGTGGCCGTCGTGCGCGACGTCACGGAGTTGCGGCGCGCCGAACGGCTGCGGCGGGAACTGACGGCCAACGTCTCACACGAGCTGCGGACTCCGCTCACGTCGATCAAGGGGTTCACCGAGACGCTGCTCGGCGGCGCGTGGGCCGACGAGGCCACGTGCCGGCGCTTCCTCACGATCATCGACGCCGAAGCCACCCGGTTGATGACGCTGGTCGACGATCTCACGGCACTGTCCCGCCTGGAGTCGCGCGCCGCGCCTCTGCAACTCGCGCCCGTCCGTCTCGACGTGCTTGCGGCGGATGCCGTGAGCCGGATGCGCCCCCAGGCGGACCGCCACCGGGTCGCGCTCGACGCCGCGCCGGCGGCCGCGATCACCGTTACGGCCGATCCCAACCGCATCATGCAGGTGCTGACCAACCTGATCGACAACGCGATTCACTTTACACCGGAGGGCGGACGGGTCGAGGTCGCGCTTCGCGCGGACGGCGGGGACGCCGTCGCCTCGGTATCGGACACCGGCCGGGGCATCCCGGCGGACGACCTGCCGAGGATCTTCGACCGATTCTACCGCGTCGACCGGTCGCGCAGCCGCGGGGCCGGCGGGACCGGGCTCGGCCTCGCCATCGCGAAGCACGTCGTGGAGGCCCACGGCGGTCGGATCGCGGTGAACAGCCGGCTCGGCCGGGGCAGCGTCTTTTCCTTTACGCTGCCGCTGGCGGTGGGGGTGCCGGCAGGGCGCTGAGGGAGCGGCCGGTCATGCCGCCGTCGCACCGGCAAGCACCCGCCGGTACACAGCTTCGTAGCCGTCGGTCATCCGCTCGGCGGAGAACCGCTCCGCCACCCACCGCCGGCAGGCCCGCCGGTCGATGTGGGGCACGCGGCCCACCGCCTCAATCATCTCGGCGATGCTGCGGCAGAGGAAGCCGGTCTCTCCGTCGACGACGACTTCCGGCACGGAGCCGTGGGCCATCGCGAGGACGGGCGTGCCGCACGCCATGGCCTCCACCATCGTAATCCCAAACGGTTCCGGCCAATCGATCGGAAAGAGATACGCGTAGGCATTGCCGAGGAACTCGTCCTTCTCCGTCTCGTCGATCTCGCCGAGGTACTCAACACCCGCGTGCGCGAGAAGCGGCGTGATCACGGTCGCGAAGTAGTCTTGGTCCGCGGGATCCACCTTGGCGGCGATGCGCAGCGGCATGCCGACCGCCTCGGCGATCTCGACGGCACGATCGGGTCCTTTCTCCGGCGAGATGCGGCCGAGAAACGCAAGATAGTCTCCGGGACGGTCGCGCAGCGTGAAATGCCGCACGTCGATGCCGTTGTAGACCGTCGCCAGCCAGTTGGACCCCGGCAGCGGCGCGCGCTGCGCGTTGCTGATCGAGACCAGCGGCACGTCCGCAAATTCCTCGTACACGCCGACGACTTCCGCGGTGTCCAGCCGTCCGTGGGTCGTCGAGACGAGCGGGGTCCGCAGCAGCCGCGCGTAGGGAAACGCAAAATAGTCGATGTGGTTGTGAATCAGGTCGAATTCCCCGGCCATGCGGCCGACGCGTCCGAGCTCGCGAAAAGTGTAGGCCATGTGGTCCCGTGCCTCGCTGAGGCGCAGCCCCTGTTCGGAGCACACCTCGAGGCGCGCGGACGTTTCGGAATCGCCGCTCGCGAACAGGACGACATCGTGGCCCCGCCGCACGAGTTCTTCGGTCAACCCGTAGATGACCCGCTCGGTGCCGCCGTACATCCTCGGCGGCACGGATTCGAAGAGCGGGGCGACCTGCGCGATGCGCATCACGATTCCCGCGCGGCGCCTGCCGGAACGTCCTCGACCTGCTCGATCGCGCACGGCCCTGTGACGTCCAGCACGTCGATGCGCGACCTCGCGCCGTCGCGCGTGCACCGAAAGGCCACGCGCGACTCGCCGATCTCGAGGTTTTCGACCTCAATCCAGTCGAGCCAGGGCGGCAGGGCGGGCGCCAGCTCCAGGCGGCCGCGGGGGGCGTCCGCCCGCAGCCCGAGCAGCACCTGCACGAACGCAAAGGGGGCGCCCGCCGCCCAGGCCTGCGGAATATTGGCGCCGAGATACTGCACGGGAAACCCGTGCTCGTCTCGCGGCAGACCCGAGAACACCTCCGGCAGGCGGTACTGCCGGAACACGAGCGCGGCGTCGAGCACGCCGCGGGTGATGCGGGCGGCGGCCGCGGCATCGCCGTACCGGCGGCACCCCGCCGCGATCAGCGAGTTGTCATGGGGCCACACCGCGCCGCGCTGGTACGCGTAGGGGTTGAACGCGGGATGCGCGGCGCTGAGCGTGCGGATCCCCCAGCCGTTCCACATGTCGTCCCGCAGCAGGCGGCTGATCACGCGGCGGGCGCGCTCGACCGAGGCGATGCCGGACCACAGACAGTGTCCGGCGTTGCTGACGACGCTGCGAATGGGCGTTTTGCGCGGATCGAGGCCGAACGCGTACGTCCCTTCCTCCTCGAGCCAAAACGCGGCTTCGAATCGTTCGGCCAACCGGCGGGCTTCCTCGCGCAGACTCCCGGCGCGCGCCGCGTCGCCCGTCACCTCGTAGAGTTCGGCCATACAGCGCTTGGCGTCGTAGGCGTAGCCCTGCAGTTCGCAGAGTGCGACGGGTGGCTCGACCGGCCGTCCGTCCGCGTAGACCGTGCCGTCGCCGGAATCCTTCCACCCTTGGTGCGTGATCCCGCGGCTCGAGCGGCTTAGGTATTCCTGAAATCCATCTCCGTCGCGGTCGCCGTACCGGTCCATCCACTCCAGACACCGCGCGGCCGGCGGCATGCACGCCGCGAGGAGTTCCCGGTCGCCCGTCCACCGATACGCCTCGCGGAGCAAGATCGGATACAGCAGCGTCGCGTCGGCGGTGCCGTAATACGGCGTGTGCGGAATGAGGCCCAGCCGCGCCAGTTCTCCGACGCGCAGTTCGTGCAGGATCTTGCCGGGGTCCGCGTCGCGGAAGTCGTCCGACACCGTGGCCTGATACTCGCCAAGCGACTTCAACGCCCCGAGCGCGAACGCGCGGTGGAGGGGAAGCGTCTGCAGGCCGGCGATCGCGCTGTCGCGGCCGAAGAGCGCCACAAACCACGGCGCCCCGGCGGCGAGCACCGACGGGGCATCCGGTCCCTGGGCCGGATCGAGCAACAGCGCGATGACCTCCTCGGCGGACCGGCGGAGCGTGTAGGTCAGCGTGTCGTCGCTTGTCCTGATCCGGGCAAAAGCTTCGCGCCATTCGTCGTGCACCGACTGCCGCGCCGCGGGCAGCGTATCGGTGCCGAGCACCGCCGCCGGGTGGACGATGTCGTCGCGTTCGGGGGTGAGCTGCACGCGCGCCGTCCAGCGCGCCGCGGGCGTGAGCGTCATGTCAAAGAGCAGCGAGGGGCCCTTCCGCTGCGCGGGCGTCGTCGATTCCCTGATCCAGTACACCGTGCGCGCACGGTAGCCGTCGCGCGCGTACTCCGCCGTGACGCGCTGGCGGCCGGCATCCCACGTGACGTCAATGGCGCGGCGCACGCGGGGATGATTCCGGCGCACTTCGAAGACGTCGGCGAAGTCCGTTCCAAGTTCGATCGCCAGCGTCAGCCGCACCGGGGCGCGGTGGTAATTTATCACGGTGAATTCTTCCTGCATTACGGTCGAGAGCCGCCGGTCGACGGTGAGGCCGACGACGTGCTTCGGGATCGGTCCCGCGGCGCTCTGCAGCGCGGGATTGGTGAACTCGAACCGCGCCGCGGTGTGGGAGATCGGCGCCGAATTGAGAAGAGTCCACTTCCGTCCGTTGATCTGATGCCGATAATGCGAGAGGAAACGCGTGTCGCGCAGGAAAAACCCCTGTTCCGAGTGTCCCCGGATCGTCCCGTCCGGCGCGCTGGCGATGAACCCATAACCCCAATGAACCGTGATGAAATCGGGGCCGACTTTGATGTCGCTCAGCATCTCGAAACGATACGCCTCTCCAGGCTTACGAGAAATGAGACCCTTCCGTTCAATGCCGCCGCCGTCAAGAATATACGAGGGTGCCGCATCGAAACCTGGGTTCTACTAAAACATTCCCGCGCGGCGCTCGACCATCACACGTGGAGGGCGCGGCGACGCGAACATGGAACGGACACCGCGGGACATGCCATCTTGAGGAGGATCGACAACATGGCACGCGCAGCCGCTGTGATCGCAATCGTCATAATCCTTGGCGCCCCCTATCGTGCCGTCGTGAGCGCGCAGACCGCCCCGCCGGCGGCGCCGCCATCCGCGCCGGCCACCGCGGCGGATGTCGCGGCTCTCAGACAGAGTCTCGAGCAGCTTCGGGCCGAACTCGCGGCCTTGAACCGGCGGATCACCGTGATCGAACAGGAGATCAACACTATCCAATCCCGATAAGCGCGGGCGCGATCACCGACGACGTCTCACACGGCGGGCGGCTGTCGCAACTGTGGGTCGTCGCAGACGCGTCCGCTCCGGATCACTCGTTTCGTTGCCGGCACCCCAACGCCGCCAGTACCATGTCGACGACCCGCTCATCCCAGCCATCCCGGAATGGTGTGCCGGCAAGATACTGGGCGTAGTAGGCTCCCACCAGCATTTGTGCGCCCATCTCGATGTCGGCGTCGGGCCTCAGTTCGCCCAGATCCCGCGCACGTGAGAGCGCCGCCCGCAGTATCACCCGACGCGGCTCGATGACGTGTGTCCGGAAGAACGCCAGCAGTTGCGGTGTGTCATGTTCTTCCGCCAGGACGGTGCCCACCATCGCCATGCCGAACGGACGAGAGACACCAGCACGGAAACGCCGCACATGCGCGATTAAATCCGCCCGCGTGTCCCCTGCCTCCGGCACCGGACGCCGGTCTCGCGCGTACGCCAGGGCCTTCGTCGCGATCTCCGTCTTGCCCCCGGGAAATCGGAGATAGATTGTCGGCTTCGTCACACCGGCCGCGTCGGCGATGGCATCGACCGAGGTGCGCGCGTAGCCGTGCGCTGCCATGAGCCGGAAGGCGGCCTGGAGGATGGCCTCGTCGATTGCCGGGGAGCGGGGACGGCCGCGGGGGACCGGCGTGCCGTGCCGCGCGCGGAGCCCCGCCGCGCGACTCACATCGCCCTGACGCATGTCCGGCTTGACAATTTAATTTACCGATCCGTATAGTAAAGTCCAATCATTGGGCCTAGTCTATCAGACCGCGCGGACGGCGGCAACCGAAAGGAATGTGACGCATGAAAGTGATCACGTACGATCGGATGAAGCCCGGCGCAACCTACGAGCAGATCGAGCCTTACCTGCCCCAAGAAGTCGCGAACGTCTGGCGGCTTGGGAAGGCCGGAATCGTGCGCGTGAAACTACGCGCGCGCCGACGAGCTCGGGGTGGTCATTGTATTCGAACTGGACAGCGTCGAATCTGCCAAGCGATACACGGATGACTTCCCGCTGACGAAAGCCGGACTTATCGAATGGTCCTTCATCCCGGTTCAGGCCCCGCTCCCGCTCGAGGCGCTGTTCGACGCCTCGGTCGACGTGAATGAGCCGTACGACCGGACCACGAGGGCGGCCCAGGGGGTCCCGACGTAAATGGACCGCGCGTTCGGCCTTGATATCCCGGCGACGCTCGACGAGGTGTGTCATCCCGCCCGGACCGCGCTAATCGTGTACGACATACAGGCCGGGATCGTGTCCCAACTCGCAACGGGGCCGGCGGTGGTCGGGTGTGTCCGAGGCGTGCTGCAGGCGGCGCGTGCCGGCGGCTTCCGCGCCTTCTTCACCCGGCACATGTCGCTGCCCAACGCCGTCGCCGGGGTGAGCCAGCTGCGCCGGGCGAAGGGCTGGCAGGGCGCCGCCCGGGCCGCCGAGACCGTGCCGGCGTTTCCGCGGGATTCGCCGCAGTTCCAGATCGTATCCGAACTCGCGCCGCGTCCCAATGAAGCGATCGTTGACAAAATCACGATGTCGGCGTTCAGCGGTACGTATCTCGATATCGCACTCCGCGACTGCGGGATCAACTCCTTTGTGATCGTAGGGATCGCCCTTGAGGTCGGCATCGAGCCGACCGTGCGGCACGCCACGGATCTCGGCTATATTCCCATCGTGGTGACGGATGCCTGTGGATTCGGAGACGCAGCCGCGGCGGAGCGCGCGTTTGCCGCGCTGGCGTTTGCCGGGGACGCGCTTCAAACGGAGAGCGCAACGATAATTGACTCACTCCGGCGTTTTGACGTCAATGCGGCGCTGGGCCGGCCTCCGGTCGCGCCCGGGCCCGACGGCGCGTCAGTTTCGCCGCGTTCGCCACGCGGATAGGACTCTCACACGAATCACGGCGGCCTGAGCGGCGCCGGCCGAACTTAGGGAAAGCGGCGCCGCTCGGCGAAACGCACGCGCATGCCCTCGCGCGACGTATGGCTCGATGAATTGGAAATACACCGGCGCCCGGGACGATATCGCCACAGGGCCCTGGTGGACGGGCATCCCTCCGCCGAAATTCCGGTGCTCGCGATCGCCGGCGAGCGGCCCGGGCCCGTGTTCGTCGCCGCGGCGGGCGTGCACGGCGACGAGTACGAAGGTCCCCGCGCGCTCTGGGAGGTCTGCGAAGCGCTGCCGCCGTCCTCGCTGTCGGGCGTCCTCGTCGCTCTCCCCCGATGCAACCCCTGGGCGTTCGCCGCGGGGTCGCGCACGACACCTGTCGACATCGACGGCGTCAATCTCGCGCGCACGTTTCCCGGAAATGCGGCGGGCTCTCCCACGGAGCGGCTCGCCGCGTCGCTCTTCGCGTTTGTCGTCCGCGCGCGGCCGGCGCTGTTCCTCGACCTTCACAGCGGCGGCGTGCGGTACCGCTTCTCGCCGGCCGTCGCCTACCGCCGCGGGTTGGGCGACCCCGAGCGGTCACGCGCCGCCGTGCGCGCCTTCGGCGTGCGAAACTTGTGGCTCGGCCGCGATCATCCCGGCACGTTCAACGCGGAGACGGCGCGGCGCGGCATTACCACCGTCGGTAACGAGATGACCGGCGCGGGCGGATGTCTCGAGGAGGACGTCGCGGCCGACCGTGAGGGCGTCTTCAATCTCCTGCGCTGGCTCGGCATGCTGGGCGATCGACCGGCGCCGGAAATCCCGGGTCCGTTCTGGGAGACGACGGAGGTTCCCGCGCCCTCAGGAGGGTACGCGGACATCGCGCGGCCGGTGGGAACCGCGGTCTCGTCGGGCTCGGCGCTCGCGACCGTGCGGTCGCCGTTCGGAGACGTGACCGGCGAAGCACGCGCCCCGCATGACGGCGCCGTTTGGGTCACGCGGCACCTCCGCGTGATCGAGGCGGGCGACATGATTGCCAGCGTCGCAAGGCCGGCGGAAGGTTAGCGCCTATCCTCCCGCTGTTCTTTGCGATACGCGTGGAGCAGATAGCCTAAGATGGCGAGATTGATCGGCGTGGTGACGAACTCGAGCGGCCGGGGGTGCCGGGCGATATTCCACGCCTCGACCGGGAGAAAGGCCGCCGTCTCGACGATCACGAGCAAGGACCCCCACCGTGCCCGCAGCCACACCCCGATCGTCTCCGCCGCGAAGACGCCCGCCCACACCAGCAGCCCGATTCCAACGGCCAGGGCCTTGTCCGGCGACACCGGCGGCACGTGCTGTGCCAGCCAGTCCACGACCGTGTTGTGCGGATAACTCCCTAGCATAAGGGTAACCGCGAGCTCGACCGGATTCCGGCCGGGCTGGCCGCGCAGCGCGAACGCCACAACGGCGCCGGCAATGATCGCCAGCGTGGAGACGCCCTTCTCCAGGGTGATCAGGACGACCGGCAGCGGCCGCGTTGAAGTCGCGGACCCGCTTGCGCGGCGGACGCGCGATGGCCGCCGGACGTTACGCGAAGGCGTCGGCGACGCTCTTGCGCAGCAGCCGTCCCAACTCTGTGATTTCGCCGTCCGTGATGGTCAGCGGTGGTCCGACCAGGATCTGGCTCATCGTGGATCCGGGCAGCGACCCGCCGGCGGGATACACGAGCAGTCCGTTTCGCATCGCCGCGGCGACGACGGCGGACCCCGCCGGCACGGATCCATCCGAACCCGAAGACGCAAACTCGACGCCCCACATCAGGCCGAGGCCGCGGACCTCCGCCACGCGAGGGTGCGCGCGCAGCGGGTCCAGTTCACGCTCCAGCGCCGTTCCTTTTTGCTTTGCCGCGGCCACCAGGCCGTGCGTCTGAATGTACTCGAGCACCGCGGCCGCGGTCGCGCACGCGAGCGGGTTCCCCGCGTAGGTGTGGCCGTGGATGAACCGCCCGGACACGCGCATGATCCGGTCGCCGATGCGTTCGTGCGCGACAACCGCGCCGATCGGCACATAGCCGGCGCCCAGCCCTTTGGCGCAGACGATAAGGTCCGGGATGACGCGCCAGTGATCGATCGCAAAGTTAGCGCCGGTGCGGCCGAATCCGGTCATCACCTCGTCGGCGATGAAGAGGACATCGTGGCGGTCGCAGATCTCACGGACGAGTCGGAAGTATTCCGGCGGCGGGACGACCGCCGCGTTTGCCGCGCCGGACACGGGTTCGGCGATGAAGGCGGCCACCGTGTCCGCGCCCTCGCGGAGAATCGCGGCTTCGAGTTCGGTCGCGCACTCGATCGCGCACCGGCCGTACGTCAGCCCGTACGGGCAGCGGCGGCAGTGGACTTCGGGAATGTGGGGGAAGGGGAGCAGCAGCGGACCGTACGGGCCGCGGCGGGCGGCGAACCCCGACAGCGAGAGCGCGCCCAGCGTCGCGCCGTGGTAGCTGGCCCGCTTGCTGATGATCTTGTACTTGGACGGCCGCCCTGCGTCGACCCAGTACTGCCGGACCAGCTTGATCGCGGTCTCCGTCGCTTCACTGCCGCCGGAAACGAAGAAGACGCGCGAGACGCCGGCCGGCGCGAACGCCGCCACCAGATCGGCCGCGCGCTCTTGCGCCGCCGTCGTGAATTCCGACCCGTGCGCGAAGGTGATCTGCCGTAACTGGCGCTCCATGGCGGCGATGATCTCGGGCACGCCGTGGCCGAGATTGACGGCGAGCGGCCCCGACGATCCGTCGAGATACCGGCGGCCCGCCGCGTCATACACGTACACGCCTTCGGCCCGCACGGCCGTGAGCACACCGGCGTCCCCCGTCCGATGAAGGACGTGCGTGGCGGCGCCCGCCGCCGGCGTGCCGGCCGCGCGGTCGGTCACGGGAGGGCGCTCCGCGGTGCGATGCGGCCGCGGCGCTGTGCCGGTCCCGGCGCGCCCCGGCCGCGCAGGTACGCGTCGAGGGAGATGGCCCCGGCGCCGGTCGCAAGCAGCGCCAGGCTGATCCACAACGCGAGCCACTCCTGGTTGATGAAGGTCGGCGTGTGGAGTTTCACAAGAAGGAGGGCGCCGACCATGTCCACGGCGAGCAGCAAACTGACGAGCCAGGTGAGCAGGCCCGCGAGCAGCAGAATGCCGCCGCCGAATTCCACGACGGCATGGATGGGACCGAAGACGGCCGGGAGCGGCAGGTGCAGGCGCTGCCAGAGCCCGACCACGCCGTGTATGTTCGTGACTTTGGCCCATCCGGCGCGCACGAACAGCACGCCCAAACCGATGCGCAGCCCGAGCAGCGCGAGATCCAGGGTTGTCGAACGCGATTCGGTTGACACGAGTGCCCCCCTTCGGAAGGCGTGCGGCGGTCCGCGCGTGTCAATTCAAGACCATGGGTGGGCTTCCTGTGGCCGCCGAACGCTCCGGCATGATGACGCAGCCGGCGGCGCGAAGTGTTCCCGGTATCGAGGCGCGGCCACGCGCGTGACGGCACGGCGGAGGAGCGGTATGACGCAGGACGGTCTGTGGAGTGGCATTCTTTCCCCGGAAGAAGTACAAGTATACGACCGCCTCGGGTATTGGCGGACCTGCCGCCGGCCCGGGCTCGCGCCCGGGCTCGTACTCGTGGACCTCGAGAATAACTTCACGGGCGATCGGCCTGAACCGATCCTCGACAGCATCCGGCGTTACCGGTACAGCTGCGGGGTCCAGGCCTGGGAGAGTTTGCCCCGGGTGAGACGCCTGTTGGAGGCATCGCGGGCAGCGGGACTGCCCGTGATCTACACGCGCGGCGCCGAAGATCCGCCGGATCCCACGCCAGACGAGCGGCGCGACGGCCGGCGCATTGTTGACGTGGTGGCGCCGGTGGCCGGCGAGCGCGTGTTTGAGAAACGGGCGGCGAGCGCGTTCTACGCCGGGGGCTTCCTCAGCCACCTCATCCACTCGCGCGTGGACACCCTCCTGGTGTGCGGGTGTACGACCAGCGGTTGTGTGCGGGCGACCGTCGTCGACAGCGTCGACCACGGATTCCGCACCGTCGTCGTCGCGGAGTGCGTCTTCGACCGCGCCGCGCTGCCGCACCGCGTGAACCTGTTCGACATGGCGGCGAAATATGCCGCGGTCTGGTCGCTTGACGAGACGCTGGCGTGGCTCCGCGCGTTCCACGGCGAGGCGCGGCCGCCGGCGGCGGGCGCCCTGACGTCCGGGACCGGGGCGGGCGGCGCATGAAAACCATCGCCATCGAGCTCGACGGCGTCAGCGTGAGGGCCGTGCTCTACGAGGACCGGGCGCCCATCACCGTCGGCAAACTGTGGGAATGTCTGCCGTTCGAAGACCGGGTGACGCACGCCAAATGGTCCGGCGGCATGTTCCACACCAACACCGAACTGCCGATCGATCTTGACGTTGCGCGGTTCCCGTTTGGGATGGAAAATCCCGTCGGGTTCCAGACGCCGGGGGACATCGTGTACCTGCCGGCGATCCGAGAGCTGGCCATTGCCTACGGCGAAGCGCGGTTCAGTTGGGTGACCGGGGCCATGCTGGTGACCGGGCTGGGACGGATCGAAGACGACCTGGCGGCGTTCGCGGGCAAGGCGGAGCGGCTGCAGTGGGATGGCGCGAAGACGCTGGTCTTGCGCCGCATTGACGCGCGGACGGACGCGACGCCGAGATGAAGCGCATCGTCGTGGAGTTCGACGATTTCGCGGGCGAGGCCGTGCTCCTCGAGGAGCAGGCGCCGATCATCTGCAACAACATCTGGAATGCGCTGCCGCTGGAGGGACCCGTGACCAACACGACGTGGAGCGGCGACATGCTTCGCTTGTGGGTCACCATTCCTGAGCCGGTGGAGCGCGAAAACCTCTCGCAGTTGCAGAATCTGGGCGACATCATCTTCGTTCACAAGTGGAACGGCCTCCGCTTCGTCTACGGGCAAGCGCGAATGCAGGGGCCGAGCGGGGCCCACCCGACACCGCTCGTGGGGCGAATGCTGGGAGGCCTCGCGGAATTGGCGGCACTGGGGAAGCGGGTTGAGTGGGAAGGTGCCCGCACGATGCGAGTGCGGCGAGCCTAACCGCCGTGCGCATCGGCGTGGGTTTTCCCGGCTGCCGCGAGGGCACCGCGTACCCAGTCGGGTTCGTGCGGCCGGAGGATCTCGCGGTGGTGGCCAGGCGCGCCGAGGAGCTCGGCTACTACTCCATCTGGTCGAACGATCATCTGACCACGCCGCACGGTGTGAGCGCCACGCAGGCCGAGATCCCGAATTTCTACGAGCCGGTTGTCACGTACGCCACGTTCGCCAACATCACCGAGCGCCTCAGGTTCATGCTCGGCGTGATCACGCTGCCGCAGCGCGACGTCGTGCTGCTGGCCAAGCAGATTGCCACCCTCGACCGGTTGACCGGCGGCCGCGTGATGCTCGGCGTCGGTCTCGGCGCCTACCGGGAGGAGTTCGAGGCCCTCCACCCGCGGCTCACGGGCGCGCACCGCGGCACGATGGTGGAGGAGGGGATCGAGGGTCTGCGCCGTCTGTTCCGCGACGAGCGCGCGAGTTTCACCGGTCGCTACGTGCAGTTCGCCGGCGTCGAACTAGCGCCGAAGCCCAGCCAGCGTCCGTTTCCGATTTACGTCACGGCGCACGCGTCCTCCGGGCTTGAGCGCGTCGGCCGGCTCGGCGACGGCCTGATCGTCGCCGCGCGCTCACCAGACCAAACGCGGCGCGAGTGGGCGGCGGTGCGGCGGGCGGCGGAAGCTCACGGCCGCGATCCCGGGGCCCTCAGCCTGCACGTGCAGACGTGGCTGGCGTTCGGTGAGACGGCGCGGGAGGCGGAGGAGCGGGTGCTGCGGTCCCAGCACTTTCGCCGTATGGCCGCGGGCGACCGTCAGCGCACGGACGAGGAGCGGTTGGCGGAGTACCACGCCGGCAACCTGCTCGGGACGCCCGCCGCGGTGGCCGCGCAGGTCAAGGCGTTTCGGGCCGTCGGGGCCTCGCACCTCGGAATCATCCTGTTGGCTGACAGCATGGACGAGCTCTTGGCGGACATGGAGGTGTTTGCGAGGAAGGTTGTTCCGACGATAGGCTAAGTCATCGTCACACATCTGGCGAGGGGGAGGGGACCTGTGGCGCGGATGGAGATCGTGTTGGGGGACGAGGTGTTTCGCGCGACGCTGTCCGAGGAGACGGCGCCGAAGACGGCCGCGGCGGTGCTGAAGGCGTTGCCGTTCGAGGGCCGGGCGGTGCACGCGCAGTTGAGCGGCGACATGTTCCGGATGTTCGAGCACGCGCCGATTCCGATCGAGGAGATGGAAAACAAGCAGGCGTTTCAGGCGCCGGGCGAGATCGTGTACTACCCGCCGATCAAGGAGATCGCGATCGCCTACGGCGCGGCGCGGTTCCGCGGGACGGCAGGTTTCCTCTATCTCACGCCCCTCGGCGCGGTCGACGAGCAGGACCTGCCGCGCCTCGCCAAGACGGCGCAGCGTCTGATGTGGGACGGCTCGAAGCGGATCCAGTTCCGCCGCGCGGACGGTGCCGGGGCCGCGAGCGGCATCGAGGCGGCAGGCCGGCAGATCGAGATCGACGTGGACGGCGTCACCGTGACGGCGTCGCTGCTGGACGCGACGGCACCCAAGACCGCGGAGGCGTTGTGGGACGCGCTGCCGCTCAAGGGCCGCGTCACGAACACGAAGTGGAGCGGCCAGATGCTGCGGTTCTGGGGCGGCGACGGCGATCTTGGGCAGGTGCCGATCCGGCTCGCGGCGGCCGAAAACGGGCAGGAGCTGCACTGGCCCGGATACCTGTACTACCATCCGGCATACCGCGGGCTGCGGTTGTGCTACGGGCAGGCGCAGCAGAGTGGGCCGGCGACCGTGTCCCTCCTGACCCCGCTCGCCCGCCTCACGGGTGACTGGAGCGCGTTCCGGAAGAAGGTCTCCGCGATCATGTTCGAGGGCGCCAAGACGATGAACATCCGGCGGCAGTAGGCGCATCTTTGGCCCGCGCCGCGGGCCCAGAAGCGGCCGGAAGTCCCACGTCAACCGGGAAAGGAGCGGTAGGCGGATGCGGAAGATCACGGTGGATCTCAACGGGGTCCGCGCGGCGGGCGAGTTGTGGGACGATCGTGCGCCGAAGACGGTGGCGGCGCTCCTCCCGCATCTGCCGATCACCGACCGGACGATCCACGTGCGCTGGTCCGGGGCCGCCTGGCGCACCGAGAAGAACTATCCGCTCAACGTCGGCGAGATCGAGAACAGGGCCACGTGGCTCGAGCGCGGAGACGTGATCTACTACGACGACCCGCGGCACGACCTCTACAAGGTCGCCTTCATCTACGGCGAGAGCCAGTGGCGCGACCCGAAGGGCGAGCTCTATGTCGCCCGCATCGGCAAGATGACCCAAAACGTGGACGCGTTCATCAAAGCCTGCGAGCAGGTGCTGTTCCATGGCCCCAAGTCCGTGGTGATTCGGCTCGCGCAGTAAGGTACGAGGCGCAGTTCAGGGAGGGGAACATGAGACGCCGGGAGTTTTTGCGCACGACCGCGGCCGCCGCGGCCGGGTACGCGCTGGCGAAAGGCGGCGCATTTCGCGGCGCGGAAGCGGCGGCCGCGCCGCGGCGTGGCGGCACACTTCGCGTAGGCTGGATTCCCAACGCCCATACGCTGGATCCGCATTACTCGGTGGACTTCGCGGAGCGGCACGTGTTGTACGCTATGTACAATACGCTGGTCGCGGTCAATCCGTCGTTCGAGATCGTGCCTGAGCTGGCCCGCGCGTGGAAAATCGAGCCGAACGGCAAAGTCATTACGTTCCAGCTGCAGCCCGGCGTCCGGTTCCACGACGGGACGCCCTGCGACGCGGCCGCGGTGAAGTGGAACCTGGATTTTATCCTCGACCCGGCTAACAACTCGCCCACACAGAAGCTTATCGGTCCGTTCGTGGACGGTGTGCAGACGGCCGGCTCGGCCGCGGTCGTCTTTCATTTGAAACAGCCGTACCCCGGCCTCCTGGCCGCGCTCGCGGAGCGTCCGGGATTCATGGTGTCGCCGGCGGCCTGGCAGAAGTATGGCAAAGATCTCGGGCGCCATCCGGTGGGAACGGGTCCCTTCGAGTTCGTCGAGTGGGTGTCGGACGATCACGTCGCGCTGCGGCGCTTCGGCGGCTACTGGGACCAGGGCAAGCCGTATCTCGACGGCATCGTCTACCGCGTCATTCCGGATCCGGCCGTCCGGGGGACGATGGTCCGCACCGGGGAACTCGATACCGCGAGCTCGCCCGATCCGAAGGACATTCCGGGCCTCGAGCGCGCGCAAAACGTTAAGGTCATTACGGAGAATCCATCCGGCCACTGGTGGGCGACGCAATGGCGCGTCGACCGCCCGCCCTTCAATAGTAAGGCGCTCCGTCAGGCGATCGCCCACGGTGTAGATCGGGACGAGTTCGTCAAGGTGATGCTCGGCGGCCGGGGGACCGTCGCGAAGGGCCCGACGCCGTCGAACGTCTGGTGGTACAACGACGGTGTCAAGGGTTACACGTATGATCCGGCCAAGGCGAAGAGCCTGCTCGCCGAGGCCGGGCATCCCGGCGGCTTCTCAGCCGAGTTCGCGACCGACAACACCCCATTGGGGCTTCAGTTCGCCGAATTGTTGCAGCAGCAGCTCCGGAAAGTCAACGTCAACATTACGATCAATCCGGTCAACCCGGCCGATATGTACCAGCAGGTGCTGGCGGCGAAGTTGAACTGGGCCCGCACCGACTGGACGCTCCGCGGCGATCCCGACGGGCTTCTGCGGATTCTGTTCTACACGGGCAACTTCGCCAATTCCACCGGGTACTCGGGCGTCGACCGCCTGCTCCGCGACGCGAGCTCGACCTATGATCGCTCGATCCGGAAGAAGGTCTATGGCGAGATCGAGCAGCGGGTGATCGACGACGCGCCGTACGTCTGGCTTTTCTACGTGCCGGAGTACGAACCGACGCGCACGCCGGTGCAGAACTTCGCGTGGATTCCGGATTCCGTGCCGCGGTACCGCGATCTCTGGCTCGCCGCCTGATCGCCGCGGAGTCCTCCGGTGGCGCGGTACATCCTCCACCGGCTCGTGGCCATCATCCCGATGGCCGTGCTGCTCACGGCCGCGGTCTTCGCGCTGGTCCATGCCTTCTTGGGCGATCCGGTCGTCCTGATGCTCGGGCGGGAGGCCGACGCCGAGACGGCGCAGCGGCTGCGGCATGAATTGCGCCTGGACCGGCCCCTCTACGTCCAATACGCGGACTGGCTGTCACACGCGGCACGGGGAGATCTCGGCCGGTCACTGCGCGATCGCGAGCCGGTGGCACGTGCGATCGAGAGCCGCCTGTCCGTCACCGGGGAATTGACCCTCCTCGCCATGGCGGTCGCGTTCGCCGCGTCGCTCGCCCTCGGGACGGCGGCGGCCGTGCGCGCCGGGGGCGCCGTGGACTTCGCGATCTCGGGCTTCTGCATCGCGGGGGTGACGTTGCCGAACTTCTTGGTGGGGATCATGCTGATTTTTCTTTTTGGGTTGACCCTGCGGTGGCTGCCGAGCGGCGGATACGCGCCGTTCTTCGTGCAGCCCGCCGATAACCTCCGGCTCATGATCCTCCCGACGGCCACCTTGAGCCTGGCCTACATCGGCTTCCTGAGCCTCGTGCTGAAATCGAGCGTCATGGCGGCGCTGCGCGCCCCGTATGTGCAGACCGGACGGGCCAAGGGGATCACCGAGCGGCGGGTGCTCGTACGACACGTGCTGCGCAACTCGCTGATCCCGCTCTTGAGTGTGCTGGGGGTCGAGGTCGGGCGGCTCTTCGGCGGTGCCGTCATCACGGAGACGATTTTCGCGCTGCCGGGCGTGGGGCGGCTGTTGGTCGACTCGATTCTCGGCCGCGATTTCCCCGTGATTCAGGCCGTGGTCGCGCTGCTCACGTTTGGCGTGCTGGTCGTCAATCTGTGCGTGGACCTTGCCTACGGGTGGCTCGATCCACGAGTGACGTACGGGTGAACGCCGTTCACGCGGCTGCGTACGCACGGGCCGCCGCGGGTACGCCGCCGCGGATCTCTGTCTGGCGCAGGGCCGCCCGCAACCGTCCGCTCGTCGTGGGCGGCTGCCTCGCCGGCCTTGCGGTTGCGATGGCCGTGCTGGCGCCGTGGGTAGCGCCCTACGATCCGCTGACGTATCATCCGGACCACACGCTCGAGGGGCCGAGCCGCGCGTTCTGGCTCGGGACGGACAACCTCGGCCGGGACATCCTCAGCCAGGATATCTACGGCGCCCGCATTTCACTCGCCGTGGGGTCCGCGGCGGTGCTGCTCGGCATCGCCGGCGGCGTTCCCTGGGGCCTCGTGAGCGGCTTTCTCGGCGGACGGCCGGACTACGCCCTGATGCGGTTGGCCGATGTCACTCTCGTCTTTCCGTCGCTGGTGCTGGCGCTCGTGATCCGGGCGTTCCTCGGCGCGGGCCTCTCGAACGTCATCATCGCCCTCGGCGTTACCATTACGCCGGGGCTCGCCCGAGTGACGCGCGGTGAAGTCCTGAGTATCCGCGCCCGCGATTTTATCTCCGCGGCGGTGGCCACCGGAGCATCAACCCCGCGGATTCTCCTCCGCCACATCGTGCCGAACATCCTTGACCTTATCGTGGTCCTCGGGACCGCGGGGATGGGCGGCGCGATCCTGACCGAAGCCAGCCTCTCCTTCCTTGGGTTCGGTACACCGCCGCCCGCGCCGAGCTGGGGACGCATGCTCCGCGAAGGCTATGCCTATCTGTTGATCACGCCGTGGATCTCGCTCAGCGCTGGCGCGGCGATTTTCATCGCGGTGCTGGGCTTCTATCTCGCCGGGGAGGGCGCACGGCGGGCGCTGCATCGCGAGCGTACATAACCAGCGTACATAATTGGTACATAGTATTGAGGGAGGCGGCGGAGGAGGCGACGAACCGAGCCCGCGAGGGTGGCTTTTCCCTGGAGGTCCGAAATGCGCATCGCGTTGTGCCAGCTTGTCTCGTCCCCAAAGAAGTCCGAGAACCTCGACGCCGCCGTCCAGGCCGTCCGGGAAGCGAAGCGCCGGGGCGCCGATCTGGCGCTGCTGCCCGAAGTGTTCATGGCCTTTCTGCATCCCAAAGATCCGGCCACGGCCGCGGACGTGGCGGAGCCCGTCGACGGACCGTTTGTGTCGGCGTTGGGCACCGAGGCGCGCGCGCAGCATCTCTACGTCGCCTGCGGCCTCTGGGAGACGGCGCCGGGCGAACGCGAGCGGGCGTTCAACACGACAGTGCTGCTGGGGCCCGACGGGCGCCTGCTGCTCGCCTACCGCAAGACGCATCTCTACGACGCGTTCGCGTTTCGCGAGTCGGACCGGGTCGTGCCGGGTCACGAGCCGCCGGATGTCGTGCGCACACCGCTTGGGACGCTCGGACTTCTGGTGTGCTACGAACTGCGGTTTCCAGAACTGGCGCGCCGGGCGGCGCTCGCGGGGGCGGATGTGCTCCTGATTCCGTCGGCGTGGATCGCGGGGCCGCTGAAGGAACAACATTGGGCCACCCTTCTCGCGGCCCGGGCCATCGAAAACACGATGTTCGTCGCCGCGGCGAATCAGACCGGGAACATCTCCACCGGCCGCAGCATGCTCATGGATCCGATGGGCGTGCCGATCGTGGAAGCCGGGGAGGAGGCGGGCGTCGTGACCGGCGATGTCGATCTCGAGCGCATCGGGCGCGTGCGGGAGAAGCTGCCGCTCCTCCGGCAGCGGCGGGAGCGCCTGTACACGCCGCCGGCAGTCGGACTCCGTAGGTAGCGGGGCGTCGATAGCCGGCGCTCCGGCGTGACCCCGCCCCGCGCCGCACCTCCCGTACAGCTCGGCCTCTCCATCCGCGGCGGCGACGGCCGTGGCCGGGAACTCTTGCTCGCGCGGCGGCTCGGCTACGACGCGGTCGAAATCAGCATGGACGGCACGGAACTCATCTTCGGAGGCCGTCTCCACCCCGGCCGGCTGCGCGAGTCGCTCGACGCCTTTGCGCGCCACCCGTTCAGTTACTCCGTACATAGTCCGAGCAGCCTCGATCTCCGGGACCGCCGGAACCGTGACGCCCAGATGGATCTCGCCCGCGCCTCGCTGCGGTTCAGTCGCGAAGTGGGCGCCCGCGTGCTCGTGATCCACTTCGAACAGCAGAGCCGCGATCGGGAGGACGAAGCCGCCTTCACCGACGCGATCCGGCGCCTCTCCGACGAAGCGGGCGACGTGCTGCTCGGCATCGAGAACATCGAGGTGGAACGCGTCGACCCGGTGGTGGAGCGCGTGCGTGAGATCGACCGCCCCAATGTCGTCATGACGCTCGACGTCGGGCACGCGATGCTGGCCGCCGCGCAGTTCGGGTTCGACCTCCTCGAGGCGGTCCGCGCCGCGCGGCCGCTGGTCCGGCACGTGCACGTGAACGACAACTTCGGGCGCTACGATCCCCTGCGGCTCGAGAATTTCACGCTCTACCGGACCCAGACGCCGGCCGATACCGTCCCGCTCGGCAAAGGCGATCTCCACCTGCCGGTGGGGTGGGGCGGCATTCCGCTGGAGCAGGTGTGTGCGGTCCTCCAGGGATACCGGGGGACCCTGATTCACGAGTACCGATACCAGTTGTTTCCGGCGTCGCTGGAAGCGGATTATGCCGCGGCGCGGCGGCTTGCCGAGTTCCTCGACGCCGGGCCGGCGCCCGGGACGGAGGGAGGGGACGGGCTCTCCCGAATCCCTCGGACACACTAACGGAGGGGGGTGGGAGATTTATGAGACCGGCGCGGCCTGTGCGCGTGGGCGCCGCGGTGCTCGCGATCCTGCTCGCGGTGTTGCTGGCCGGTGCGGGGCGTCCCGGTCCCGCGGGCGCCCAGCAGCCCGTCACGCTGAACCTGTACATCAGCGGTGACACCAATATCTTCGACCTCTGGCAGAAAGGGTTCATCCCCGCGTTCAGCAAGCGGTACCCGCAATACCGGGTCAACTTCGTCGGACTCATGCATGGCAACGGAAACGACGGCATCTACGACAAACTGCTCGCGGCGAAGCGGGCGGGGCGCAGGACCGACGTTGACTTGTGGGAGACGGAGCCCGGCTATGTGACCCAAGGCATCCCGGAGGGACTCTGGCTCAAGCTGAGTCCGAGGGCGGTGCCGAATCTTGCCAAGGTTCCGAAGGACGTGCTTGAGGCGGCTGAATATTATGGACTACCCTACCGCGGCTCCTCGGTCGTCATCGGCTACAATAGCCAGTTCGTGAAGACGCCGCCGAAGACGTTCGACGACGTCGTCGCGTGGATCAAGGCGAACCCCGGCAAATTCACCTACTGCGATCCCAATACCGGCGGATCCGGGCAGGCGTTCGTCACCGCCGCGATCTACCGGTATGTAGACCCTGCGCGCTACTCCGGCAAGCCGTACGACGTCAAGGACGAAGCGGCGTGGGAGCAGGGCTGGAAGATGCTGCGCGACCTCCAGCCGGCCATGTACAACAACGGCTTTCATCCGAACGGCAACGTCGCCGTCCTGCAACTGCTGGCGCAGCAGAACATCTATATGGCCTCGGTCTGGTCGGACATGGGCCTAGATTTCTATACCCGCGGGCAGTTGCCGAAGAGCATGCGCTTCACCCAAATCACGCCGCCGCTCATCGGCGACGACGCGCGCGTCACGCTGCCGGCCGGCTCGGCGCACATCGGGGGTACGCTAGTGCTCCTCAACTGGCTGTTGACCCCGGAAGCCCAGAACATGGTGATCAACATGGTCGCCGGCTATCCAGGCATCGACTGGAAATATATGCCGGCGTCTGTGCGCGAGAAGTTCAAGGACGTGGCGAAGGGCTTCGCGCCGTATCCGAATCCCAAGTACCTCGCGGACATCAAGCGGCTCTGGCACGAGAAGGTCGTCGCCGCGCAGTGAGCGCGGTGACCGTCCGGGCGGCGGCGCGCGGGGCGCCGGCCCGGCGCGCATGGAAAGAGGGAGCACTGGGGCTGGCCCTGGTGCTCCCTCCGCTCATGGTGCTCGTGTTCCTGATTGTGCTGCCGGCGATCACGGCGATCCTCGACACGCTGACGCCCGATCCCACCGTGCGCGGCTTCACGCCGGCGCTGTACACGCAGCTGCTGGCGTCGCGGATCGTGCGCTCGGACATCGTCTTCACCGTGGTGGTGACCCTCGTCTCGGTCGCGGTGACCTTCGCCCTAAGCTATCCGCTCGCGCTGTATCTGCGGTTCGCCCGCGGCCGCCTCCCCGCAGTGCTGGCCGTGCTGTTTACGATCCCGCTGTTCGTGCCGGTCGTCATCGCGTCGTTTGCGATGATTACGTTTCTCGTGAACCACGGCGTGATCTCGACCATCTTCTACCGGCTCGGGGTGCAGCGGTTCCCGCCGCTCGTCTACAACGCCACGGGGATTGTCCTGACGGAGGTGTGGGCGAGCCTGCCCTTCGCGGTCCTGATCCTTGGCGCGGGCCTGCAGGCGATCGACGGCGCGCTCATCGACGGCGCCCGGGACGTCGGCGCCGGGCCCCTGCGGACGTTCGGCTCGATCATCCTGCCGCTCAACGTCACGCCGACGATGATCGCGCTGACGCTGCTGTTCATCAACGTCTTCGGGTCGTTTACGATCCCGTACCTCGTGGGCGGCAACGCGCCCCAGATGCTCGGCGTGACGATGACGAACTACCTGACCCAATACCTGCGCCGGAGCGAGGCCGTGACGTTGGCGGTGATGGCATTCGTGATCTCCGCCGTCGTCGGCGCGGTGTACGTCGTCAGCGTGAGCCGGCGGGAACGGGGCGCCGTGTGAGTCCGACATGGTACTGGTCTGTCGGGGCGCTGCGCCGCGCGGTCGGCGTGGGGGCGTTTCTCGCCCTCGCCGCCTTCATTCTCGGCCCGCTTCTGACGCTGCTGCTGTGGGCCTGCGCGGGATCGTGGCTCTTTCCGAGCCTGCTGCCGGAGTTCTCGTTCAAGTGGTGGGCGTACGTGCTCGCGAACGCCGACGTGACGAAGGCGATCCGCATGAGCTTCGCGAGCGCGCCGCTCGCCACGGCGCTGTCCGCGCTCATCTGCGTGCCGGCGGCGTACGCGTTCGCCCGGCTGCGATTCCCCGGCCGGCGCGCGCTCCTGCTGTCCTTTCTGAGCGCCAACGCCTTTCCGAAGATCGGGCTCTACGTCAGCATCGCGACGCTCTTCTACCGTCTCAACCTGATGGACACGTTCGCCGGCGTGGTGCTGATCCAGATGGTGAACACGCTGCTGTTCATGATCTGGATCCCCACCGGCACCTTCCGCGGCATCAACACGAATCTCGAAGAGGCGGCGCGGGACGCCGGGGCGGGGCCGCTGCGCACGTTTTTTCAGATCACCCTCCCGATCGCGTTGCCCGGCCTGATCGTCGCCGTGCTCTTCGCCTTCCTCGCGGCGTTTGATGAGGCCCAGGGGACGCTCATTGTCGGCACGCCCAATCACATCACGATGCCGGTCATGATGTACACGCTCGTGCTGAGCTACCCCCAGCCGGTCGGGGCGGTGTTCTCCGTCCTCCTCTCGCTGCCGTCGATCGCGTTTCTGCTGCTGGCGCAGCGGTACCTCAGGGCGGGGTACCTGGCCGCAGGATACAGCCTGTAGGCATGTCGTCGCTGTCGCTTCGCCGGCTCGAGAAGCGGTTCGGCGCGCACGCCGCGGTGCACGATCTCAGCCTGGACGTCCGGGACGGCGAATTCATGTGCCTGCTCGGCCCGTCGGGCTGCGGGAAGACCACGACCCTGCGCATGATCGGCGGGTTCGAGGCGCCGGACGCCGGCGACATCGAGATCGACGGCCGCAGCGTCACGGCGCTGCCGCCCGAGCGGCGGCCGACCGCGATGGTCTTCCAGCGCTACAACCTGTGGCCGCACATGAGCGTCGCGGGTAACGTCGCGTTCGGCCTTCGCGTGCGCCGGCTCCCGAGGGCCGAGATCGACGCGAAGGTCCGGGAGGTCCTCGCCCTCGTGGGGCTGCCCGACGCGCCCGGCAAGTACCCCCACCAGCTGTCCGGCGGACAGCAGCAGCGCATTGCCGTGGCGCGCGCGCTCGTGCTCGAGCCGAAGATCCTGCTCCTCGACGAGCCGTTCAGCAACCTGGACGCGCGCCTGCGCGTTCGCATGCGCGAAGAGGTCAAGCAGCTCCAGCGCGCCATCGGCATCACGACGGTATTCGTGACGCACGATCAGGAAGAGGCGCTGACGATCGCGGACCGGATCGCCGTCATGCGGGACGGCGTGCTGGAGCAGGTCGACACGCCGGAGCGCCTCTACGCCCATCCCCGCACGCTCTTTGTCGCCGACTTCATCGGGACGATGAACCTCATCCCGGGCCGCGTAGACCGGCAGGCCGGCGGGCTGGCCGCGGGGCCGTGGCGGCTGCCGCTGTCCGCGGTGGCGTGGCCGGACGGCGCCGAGGCCACCCTCGCCGTGCGGCCCGAGGATCTCGTGATCGACCCCGCCGGCACGCCCGGCGACGTCCGCCGTGTGATCAATCTCGGACACTACCTGCAGGTGCTCGTGGACGTGCCGGGGGCGGGGACGCTGCGGTTGTTCGCCGGCAAGGACGCCGCGCCCGCGGAGGGGGCCGCCCTGGGCATCCGCATCGCGCGGGCGCTGATCTTCAAGGATACGGAATCCGTGGAGGTTGGCACGATGCGCCCGGCGGCGGATCGGCCTGCCTCCGCCTATTCGCCGGCCGCGGACCGTTCGTGACCGCGCCGCGGAACGCGGGCGGCGAGCTGCTCGAGCCCGGCCGCGCGCTGAGCCACGAGTTCCACGTGGCCGCTCCGGGCGAAGCGTGGGTTGCGCTGACACTCTTCGCTCCGGGCACGTCATGGGAGCGTGGCGACGCGGCGGTCGTCGCGCTCGAGATGGACGGCGAGACACAGCACCTCGTCGTGGCCGCCGACGAGCCGGTCGCGTACGCGCGGATCCTCGGACGTCTCGAAGCCGGTCCGCACCGGCTCTCGCTTCACCTCGACACGTCGCTGTCCGCCGCGTCCGCGCGCGCGGTCGAATGCCGGGCCATCGAGGTCCGCGCCGTCGCCGACGGTGACGGCGCCGCGTTCGTCTGGCGGCACGCGCCCGTGCTTCACTACCGCACGCTTGACAGTCCGCTGGACGGCGCCTTCACCGATACGCCGCTGCTGCTGTTCTACCGGCCGGTGGAGACCTCCGAGGGACGGGGCATCGAGTATCACGTCATCAACAGCCATGAGGACGCCGGCACCGATCTCGCCCATCTGCTCGCGTGCTGGGGGCATACGACCGACATAGAATGGATCTTCCGCGTCGTACGCGACCGGCGCGGCCGCATTGTGCGCGAGGAATTCCAGGGTCCGGAGCACGCGACGCTGCCCTTTCGCGGCGCCCGCGCGCTCGGCGGGCACCCGGTACTCCAGGCGGCCACTCGCAACGGGATGGTGACCGATCGCGCGACATCCCCGTACCGCGCGGCGCTTGCACCGGTCGCCGCGCAACCCCCGGGAGAGCCACGCGAAGGCGTGCAGTACCGCTTCCCGTGGATTCACCGCGTCAGTGCCCTCGAGGTGGCGCGGCACGAGGCCGCTCGGGCCGCAGGTGAGCCACTGGCGCCGGGGGGCGCCGCGCCGGTGGACCCCCGCGCGTACGTCTACGTGCAGTGCAAACGGGACGCCGACGCGGCCGTGCCGGCGCTCGAAGCGCTCATCCGGATCAGCGGCGCGTGGCACGGATCGGCCGGCGGCCGCCCGGAGTTCGCGATGCAGGGCGATGACGCCGAGTGCACGGCGATCAGACTACCGGCCGGCGCGCGCGATACGGACGTCGAGGCGATTGCGATTCGTGCGATCGACCAGCCGCCGCGCGACGCGATGGTGCGCTTCGTGCGGGCGTTCTGCCTCGACGAGCGCGGCCGGCCTCAGGCGCCGTTCGCCGCCGCCGCGGCCGGCACGCTCAGCGCGGCTGCCCCGGAGGCGACGGTCTGGCGGCGGACCCGCTGATCTCCCGCGGGTCGCGCTACCGCCCGCGCAGCCGCGCGCTCGAGTCGCGCAGAAAGCCGTCCACGACCTCGGCAGACCGCGCGTCTTTGATCGGCCGGAACGGATCGGGACCGGGGGCCGGGACCTCGAGCACGAGCGCGCCGGTGTAGCGCACCTCGCGCAGCGCCGCGAGGCAGGCGTCGAGATCGAGGTGCCCGCGGCCCAGCCCTTCGCGGTTGGTGTCGGCCACATGGACGTGGAACAGGCGGGGCCCGGCGGTGCGAATCGCCGCGGGGATCGACCGTTCCTCGATATTCGCGTGGAACAGGTCCACCGTGAGCCCAACCCACGGGGAACCCACCGCGTCGAGATAGCGGATAGCCTCGTCCACCGACGTGACGAGGTACGCCTCATATCGGTTCACGGGCTCGACCGCCAGCCGGACCCGGAGGCGTTCCGCTTCCTGCGCGGCGGACCGCATCGTCTCCACCGACCATCGCCATTCGTCGTCCCGTCCGGCGAGCGGTGCCAGGCGCGTTTCCCCCGACGGCAGCATCTGGACGAGCGGCACGCCGGTCTCGGAGGCGAAGCGCAGACAGCGGACGACGTACGCAACCGCGTCGCGGCGCACCGCCGGATCGGGATGGGCAAGATCGCGTCGTGTCTCGGGTGATTTGCACGACGCGGTGAGCGCCACGGCCGTCAATTGGTGCCGCGCAAGGAGCCGGCGGACCGTCGCGGCGTCCAGGTGGTCGGGTTCACCGGGCAGCTCGACACCGTCACAGCCGGCGGCCGCGATGCGCGCCAGCGTCTCGTCGAGCGGCGCGTCCCCGTAGATCCACGCGCAGGCGCCGACGATCATCCACCGTGCCCAGGAGCCCCGCCGATTTTCGGGTCGATCACGACGACTGCCAAGTCGACGATGTTCATGTCGGGCCGGGATGGGCGCATCCGCTGAATGTCGACGGCGTGGGTGGCCGCGAGCGCCGTCAGTCCAACGGCGGGACGGCCGTCGGCCCGCACGACCCGCCGGCCGTGATTGGTACCGTGAAGCAGGAGTTCGAGACCGAGCGGCTCGTGGGCGCCCGCGAAGAGATCGTCCGCGCCGGCGTATTCGCCGGTGCGGCCGCAGAACGGGCATTCGTCGACGTACGGGTGGAGCGGGTGCTCGTCTTCGACCTCATAGTGAACGCTGCCGGCCAGCCGAAAGTACCGGCCCGCCCGCTCCTGTCCCCGCTGCCGCAGCGCGACGTAGTAATACCGGATGTGCAGATCGTGCGCGTGGTTGCGCGCGGGATCGGCCGCCTGCCGCCACGGCTGCAGGCCCCGCAGGCGCGCCTGCGCATCGGACGCCTCCGGGGGCTTGTAGCGGCCGAAATCGTCGACGAGCCCGCATTCCCCGCGGAGCCAGTTCGTTACGAACGCGACGGCGCCGGCATGCGATTCCGCGAGCGCCTCGTGCACATAGAACCACACATTCGGGTAACTCGGCGGCTCGAACACCGACCGCGGCGGCAGGTCGAAGGGCGCGGCGGGGCCGCGCGGCGGGGCCACGGCCTAGTCCCGCAGCGCCGCGATCAGCGCGGCGTGGATTGGTCCGTTCGTCGCCACGATCGCGCGGCCGTCCAGCGCGAGCGGTGCGCCGTCGAGACCCGAGACCGTCCCGCCGGCTTCTTCGACCAGGATACTGCCCGCCGCCATGTCCCAGGGCGGCAGGCCGTCTTCCCAAAACGCGTCCGCGCGCCCCGCCGAGACGTGTGCCATGTCGACCAGCGCCGCGTTGGGGCTGCGCATCTCTCCGACCTTGGCCGCGACACGCGCGAATCGCGCGATCCGCGCCGCGTTGGCGCAGAGTCCGCGGTCGATCGATGTAAAGACGCACGCCTGGGCGAGCGGCGCCGTGGCCGATACGCGGATCGGCGCGCCGTTCAGCGTCGTTCCGCCGCCGCGCGCCGCCGCGAACACCTCCCCGCTCATCGGCGTGTAGACCACGCCCACTTCGACGACGTCGTCGGCGGCCAGCGCCACCGCGACGCCGAACCACGGCAGCCGGCGGATGAAGTTGCCCGTGCCGTCGAGCGGATCGACGATCCAGCGGCGTCCGCTCGCGGGGCCGCCGGCTTCCTCGGACAGCACCGGCACGCCGGTCCGCCGGAGGTGCGAGAGGATCGCGGTCTCGCTCGCGAGATCCGCCTCCGACACCGGCCCGGCGCCCGCCGCCTTCATCGTGATGCGGCCCGGGTTCCCGTAACGCTCCCGCAGCATCGCGCCGCCGGCGCGCGCCGCCGCGATCGCCGTCTCGAGGAGGTCGGTCCGGCTCAGCGGCCGCCGCCCGCTCACCCCGGCGGTGAAAGCCGCACTCCGGCGGCGCGGATCGCGGCGACGGCCATGCCGGGATCGTCGGACTCAAGGACATCGAGGCCCCAGGACAACAGGCGCGCCGCATCCTCCGGCCGTTCCAGCGTCGTGAGCGCCGCCACGTCCGCCGCGTGCAGCAGCGAGACATCTTCGGCCAGCGCGAACTGCGGCTCGAGCGACACCAGGGCGGCGCCCGTGGCGCGCGCGGCGCCGGCCGGGTCGGCGAGGCGGGCGTTGTAGATCATCTCGACGGCCCACCCCGGCCGCCGGCGTTTGATCTCGCGGAGCGCGACGTGGTCGAAGCCGGCCGGCACGACATACTCCGCCGAGCCCGTCGCATCGATCAGCTCCACGGTCCGCTCGACGAGCGGGACCTCGTGGAAAGGATAGTTCTTGAGCTCCACGAGCAGCACCAATTTTCCGCGGGCCCAGGCGATGACCTCGCGCAGCGTCGGCACGCGCTCGCCGCGGAACGCCGCGCCGAACCAGGTGCCCGCGTCGAGGGCGCGGAGTTCATCCAGCGTCATGCGCTCGACCGGGCCGCGGCCTGTGGTCGTGCGGTCGGCGCTGCGGTCGTGCATCAGGACGACGTGGCCGTCGCGCGTGAGCCGGAC
The DNA here is from genome assembly GCA_035307565.1 of bacterium. Classification (GTDB taxonomy): domain Bacteria; phylum Sysuimicrobiota; class Sysuimicrobiia; order Sysuimicrobiales; family Segetimicrobiaceae; genus DASSJF01. Next base: position 36,204 of record DATGHZ010000008.1, read on the forward strand.
GTCGATCTCCGCGAGCGTGGCCCCGTCCCGCCAGGCCGCCTCGAGCGCGGCGAGCGTGTTCTCCGGCGCTTTGGCCGACGCGCCGCGGTGCGCCGACACGTGCGGGGCATCCCGCCGGCTGCGCAGAAACTCAGGCGCGGCCATGCCGCCTCACATCTTCCCGAGTCCGGCGGCGAGGTACTCCTGCTTGAGCGCCCGCTCGGCCAGGAACAGGAACAGAATGGTCGGCGCCAACAGCACCATGGTCACCACCGCGGCATAGGTGAAGATCTGCGACCGCCCGCCCAGGTAGGCAAAGAGCAGGACCGGGAGCGTGCGGATATCGGGACTGCCGACGATGAACGTCAAGACAAACTCCTCCATGCTGCCGATGAACGTGAACACGCCGCCGGCGAACAGGCCGGGCACGATGAGCGGAATCAGCACGCGGCCGGCCACGCTGAGCGGCCCGGCGCCGAGGTTGCGGGCCGCGTCGATGAGGTCCTGCGGCACCGCTTCGAACGTCGCCGTCACGATGCGGATCATGAACGGCAGCACGACGACGGTCTGCACGAGGATGACCCCGGGCAGCGTGTGCTCGAGCCCGATCCGGATGAACACCGAGCCGAGACCGGTCGCGATCACGATGCCCGGCATGATGATCGGGGCGAGCACGAGAAACTCGATCGCGCGGCGGAAGGGGACCGGCCGCCGGCCGAGCGCGTAGCCCGTGGGCAGCGCCAGCGCCGCGCACAGGACGGTGACGATCGGCGCGATCGTGAAACTCGCGATCGCGGCATCGCCCATCTCGGGCACCGAGAACATCGCCCGCCAGTTGGCGAGCGAGAGGCTCGGCGGCACCAGGTGCGGCGGGAACCAGCCCGCCCGCGGGTTGACGAGCGACCAGAGCAGCCCGACGATCAGCGGCACGACGAGCCCAATCGCGGCAAGCCCGAAGAAGAGCGCCGCGAGAAGCCATGGGAACGCGCGCGACGGGAACGCCGCCGTCCGGGTCACCGCACGATCTCCCCGCGGCCCTGCACGAGCCGGTAGTAGAGGACCAGGACGGCCGCGGAGGCCAGCGTGAGCACCGAGCCGAGCGCGGAGGCGAGCGCCCAGTTCGCGCGGTCCATCATTTCCGTCTGCATGATGACCGGCAGCGCGAGCGGGTAGGCGGATTCGAGCAGCGACGGGACCGCAAACGCGCCGAACACCTGGATGAAGACGAGCAGCGTCGCCGCGGAGATCCCGGACAGCGACAGCGGCACCGTCACGTCGCGGAACACCGCCCATGGAGAGGCCCCGAGGTTGCGGGCGGCATCGACGATGTCGTGCGGAATCGATGCCATCACCGCCGAGATGATGACCATCATGAACGGGACATTGTGCCAGACTAGGACCAGGATCACGCCCCAGCCCCAGCGGTCGTAGACGAGCTGAGGCCACGACCATCCCCAGTGGAAGACGAGCCGGGCGAGAATGCCGCCGGGACCGATGAGGCTGAGGATGAGGAAGGCCGCGACCAGGCTGGGGACGACGAGCGGGATCTTGTAGAGGACGCTCATCGCGAGGCGTCCCGGGAACCGGATCTGCATCAGCGCGCTGAAGACAAGCGCGATCGCGAGGCTGATGGCGGTCGACGCGGCGCCGAGCCAGAGGCTGAAGAAGAAGCCGTCGCGATACTGTGCTTCGGTCCAGAATTGCCGGTAGTACCCCCACGTGAAACGCGACGCCTGCCCCACCGCGGCGAGACCGACGCTCCGGAGAAACACCTGCGCGAGCGGGATGATGAGGAAGAGCGCCAGGAACCCGACGCCCGGGGTGAGGAGGAGCGCGGTGACCCACTGCTCCCGCCGGTGTCGCGCGGCCCGGCGCGCGTGGTCCAGCGACAGCGGCGCGGCGGACGCGGCGGAGGCCTGGGCCACGGCCCTAGCGTTCCCGGATGACGGCCGGCGCCTCCGGCAGTACCAGGCTGACCGTGTCGCCGATCCGGTAGGCCGGCTCGCCGGGCTGCTGCACGCGCAGAAGCGCGTCGTTCACGCGCACGACGTAGTCCGTCGTGGCGCCGAGGTACGCGGCCTGCTGGACCGCGCCGCGCAGGCAATTGACGCCGCCCGCGCCGATCCGGATGTCCTCCGGCCGGAACGACAGCGTGACCGCATCGCCGCTTGCCAGCCGCTCCGCGCACGCCATCTCCAGCCGGCCGACCGGTGTGTCGGCGACGTACCGGTCGCCCCGCGCGCCGGCCACCGTCGCCTCGAGCAGGTTGGCGATGCCGAGGAATTCCGCCGTAATCCGCGCCCGCGGGCGCCGGTAGACGTCCTGCGGCGCGCCGATCTCGACGACGCGTCCGCGGTCCATCACCGCGATGCGGTCGGAGAGGACGAGCGCTTCCGCCTGATCGTGCGTCACGTAGACCGTCGTGATCCTGAGGCGCTGCTGCAGCGCGCGCAGCTCCAGGCGCAGGCGTTCGCGCAACTTCGCGTCCAGGTTGCTGAGGGGCTCGTCGAACAGGAGCACCTTGGGCCGCGTGACGACCGCGCGCGCCACGGCGACCCGCTGCTGCTGCCCGCCCGACAGCGCCCGCGGATACCGCCCGCCGAGTCCGCCCAGCTCCACCATCTCCAGCGCCTCGGCGACCCGCGCGCGCCGCTCCGCCGAGGGCACGCGCCGCATCCGCAGGCCGAAGCCGACGTTCTCGGCCACCGTCATGTGCGGGAAGAGCGCGTAGGACTGGAACACCATCGCCGTCTCGCGCCGGTGGGCCGGCAGGTGGTGCACCGGCCGCCCGTCGAGCAGCACCTCGCCCGCGTCCGGGTCCAGCAGGCCCGCGATGATGCGCAGCGTGGTGGTCTTCCCGCACCCCGAGGGGCCTAGGATGGTGAGGAACTCGCCATCCCGGGCCTCGAGGTGCACGTCGCGCACGGCGGCCACCGGGCCGTAGGCCTTGGTCACGCCGCGCAGTTCGACCCGCGCCATCCCTACTGCAGAATCTGCGGGATGAAGATCTTGACCGCCGCGTTCGAAATCACGCCGTTGATGCGCGTCCGCGTCCGCTCGTGGTACATGGCATCCGGCAGCAGAAACGGCGCCATGTTCGCGGGGATGTGACCGCGGGTCTTCAGGCTGAGCCGCGCCGTGCGGCTCCCGGTCTGCTCGAGTTTGTCGATCTGCACCTTGTCGCCCATGAGGAAGTCGGCCAAGAGCAGCGAGCCTTCGAGTTTCTGCGTTCCGGCGACCACGATCATCGCGTCGCCGTCGCCGACCTCGCCGGTGGCCAGCATGTTGGGATGGACGGACGGCGGCACGAGGCCCTTCGACGCCAGCGTGTAGAGGTCGTCCTCCCACACCGTCGCGACGTACGCGCTGTTGTTCGCGAGGGCCTGCACGGACGCTTCGTTCCCGTTGGTGAACGTGATGTAGGGCTTGAGCTTCTTGAAATAGTCGATCACCGGCGGCATGCAGTTCGCGGCGACGGTCTGCGCCTGAGCGTCGCTGATCCCGTAGGCATAGAGGTCCTTCCTGCACTGCGGCGCCAGCGCCAGCAGCGCGCTCTCGAGGAACCCCGACCCGCTGCCGCCGCGGTTCGGCGGCGTGACCGCCACTTTGCCGGGGTGGCTGCGGGCGAAGTCGTACAAGGCCGGGAGCGTGTCCGGCGGCCTGGCGACGAACTGGCTGTTGAACGCGACGACCGTCTGGTTTCGGTGGAACGGCAGCGCCGTCCCGCCGTGCAAATACCCGCGCGATTCGCGGGCGACCGACGGGTCGACGTCGCGGGCGTTGGGCAGCAGGTCCACGAGCGCGATGTTCGCCACCAGCCCGGCGCCGGTCATCAGGCGGACGTTGTTGTTCGGCAGGAAGAAGAGGTCGGCGGACGGCGGCTTGCCGGCCTGGTGCTCCGCGATCAGTTGCTGGGTGGCCGCGTCGCCGTCCACGCAGACGTGCTTGACGCCGACGCCGCTCGAGCGGCCCCACTCGGCAACCTCCTTGGCCAGCAGCTCACACAGCGTGTCGGCGAAGTCGTAGAAGACGACGTTCTGGCCTCGGGCGGCCGGCGCGACCATGTGATCGAAGTTGTCGCGCGTCAGCGCGCGCAGGTCGATGCGGCTCTGCACGTTGAAGGCGCCGCCGCCCGCGGGATTGACGGCCCAGGCGGCGGGCCGGCGGCCCGAGACCAGGAGTCCGACGGCCAGCAGTACGACAACCGCACCCGCGCCGAACTTTCTCATCATTCCCCTCCTCCGTGGTTCGTTCCGGTTCGTTTCTCGTGCAGGACGAACCGGCGGGGCTCACCCCGCCGCCACAGGTTCAGGCCGTCCGCCGCCGCGCAGGCTGGCGTAGGCGGCGTCGACGACCGCGATGCTGTGAAACGCGTCGTCCACTGTAACGGGCGGCGCGGCGTCCCCGAGACACGCGTCGACGAACGCCCGATCTTCGGCGACATAGCCGAGCGCCGTGATGTCGTCGGGCGAGGGAAACAGGCGCCACGCCGCGTCCGGCGCCTCGCGCGTCGCGTGCCGCGCGCGGTCTATGTCTTCCGAGGCGAGCAGCGCGTGATCGCCGTAGAGCTCCACGCGCTCGGTCGGCTTGGCCCACGACGCGTGGCCGCAGGTCGTGAGCGCGACGGGACGATCGTCCCCGCACCGCAGCAGCAGCGCGACGTCGTCGCAGTCGGGGTAGCAGCTCTGCCGGCCGAGCGCCCACACCGTGCGGACCGGGCCGACGAGCCACGCGACCAGGTCGATCATGTGCACCGCGCAGTCGTACAGGAAGCCGCCCGTGAGCGCGGTGTCGACGTACCACGGCGGCGTCAGCATGTCGCCGTCGGTGATCTTCGCGTTCGCCGAGTAGGGGACGAAGCCCGCGGCGACCTCGTGCTTGAGGTAGCGGTACGCCGGCGCGAACCGGCGGTTGAAGCCCATCTGGTAGGCGCGGCCGGAACGGCGCACCGCTGCGGCGACGCGCCGCGCTTCGTCGAGCGTGGTCGCCATCGGTTTCTCCGAAAAGACGTGCAGTCCGCGGCTCAACGCTTCGAGCACGGCCGCGCCGTGGAACGCGTTCGGCAGGGTGACGTACACGGCGGCGGCACCTAGTGCGGCGAGATCGCCGACCGTACGGCAGGGCCGGGCGCCGAACGGCTGCGCGGCCGCCCGGGCCGCGGCGTCGATGCTGTCGGCCACACCCACAATCGCGACGCGTGGGTCGCCGGCCAGCGCGTCGAGATGCCGGCGGCCCATGGCTCCCGCTCCGAGGAGGCCGATGTTCAGCGGCACGGCGCTCGGCCGGGATCCATGCGGGCTCACTGGGGCGGGGCGGGGATGAAGTGCTCCGGCACTGGAGGCACCGCGATGCGCCGGCCGGTCTCCGCCGCGGTCAGGAGCGCGTCGCAGACGAGCGCGCAGGCAAGCCCGTCCGTGAAGGTGGCGCCTGCCATGGGTCCGCCGGTTCCCGCCACGCGGCGGCCGAACTCTTCGAGTTGGTGAACGAAGCCACTCTCCCATCCGAGCGTGTGCCCGGGCGGCCACCACCGGCCGCCGTAGGGATGGCTCCGCTCGGTGACGAGGACGTCGGCGAGCCCGCGGGCGTCGCCGTCGCCGTGATACACACGCAGCTCGTTAAGCCGCTCGAGATCCCAGATCACCGTGCCGCGCTCGCCGTTCAGTTCGAACGTGAAGAGGTTCTTGCGGCCGGGGCACATGCCGCTGGCCTCTAGCGTGCCCACGGCGCCGTTTTGAAATTCAAGCGTCGCCGCGACGGCGTCCTCCACCGTGACGGGGGCCGCCGTCCCGCCGCGCGGCCGGTGGGGGACGAAGGTCCGGGTCACCGCTGTGACCGCGGTGATCGGCCCGGCGAGCACGCCGGCAAGATCGAGCGGGTGGGCCGCGAGATCCCCGATGACGCCGCTGCCGGCCAGTTCGCGGTCGTGGCGCCATCCCCACGGCGCGCGGGGGTCCACTAGCGAGTCGTCGCTGTAGCGGCACCGGAAGTGGTAAAGGCGTCCGAGGTCCCCGGCCTCGACCATGTGGCGCGCCAGCAGCACCGCGGGCATGAACCGGTAGTTGAATCCGGTCATCGCGACGTGCCGGCCGTCGGCTCCGGCGCGCGTCATCTCCGCGGACTCGCGGGCCGTCCGGCCGAGCGGTTTCTCACACAGGACCGCCTTTCCGGCCCGGAGCGCCGCGATGCTCGGCGCCGCGTGGAGGTCGTTCGGCGCCGCGTTGATCAACACGTCGACGGACGGGTCCTCGGCCAGCGCCTGCCATTCGGTCACCGCGCGCTCGGCACCGTACCGCCGGGCCGCGTCCTCCACCGCGCTCCGCGTGCGGCCGCACACCGCGACGAGCCGCAGCGCCGCCGGCGCGTCGGGAAAGACTTCGTCGTGGCGGCGGAGGGCGGTGAGGTGCGCGCGCGCGACGCCGGTGTAACCCAGGACCGCGACGCGCAGCGCCGGCCGGGTCACGCCTGCCTACGCCAGGGCGTGCGAGACTTTGCGGATCGCGCGCACGATGTCGGCTTCGTCGCGCTCGGTCATGAGCGGATGCAGGTCGATGTGAATCGCGCGCTTGAGGAGGTCGTCGCTGCGCGGGAACATGCCCTTTTCCAGCCGGGCCCGGCCGCGGTAATGGGGACACTCCCACGCGCAGTGCCGCTCGGCGAACAGGCGGCGCTCGATGATCTGATCGAAGTGGTAGTACACGTGCTGGCCGCTGTCCCACGCCACCGTATTGCGGATGCCCTCCGCGTTGAGCGCCGTGCTGAACTCCCGGGTTCGCTCGGCGGACGGGAGGTAGAACATCAACGTGGCGCCCGTGTCGCCGTCGGGATCGGGCAGCGGCCTGGGGGTGAGGCCTGGGACGCCGGTCAGGCCGTCGAGGATGGCGCGCTTGTGCGCGCGCATCCGCTCGACGATGCCCTCCATCCTGCCCAACTGCACGAGGCCGATCGCCCCCGTGATTTCGCTCATCCGGAAATTGAGCCCGATCATGAGCGGGTTGCCGGCCGGCAGTGTCTCGTCCAGCTCCTGAATGCGCGCGGAGCCCTGATCGTGATACCGGACCGCACGGTCGTAGAGCGCGGCGTCGTCCGTCACGACCACGCCGCCTTCACCTGTCGTAATCACCTTGTGGTACTGCAGACTGAATGCACCGAGATCGCCGAACGTCCCGAGGCGGCGCCCTCGAAACCGGCCCCCCACCGCCTGGGCGGCGTCTTCGACCAGCCGCAGGCGGTGGCGCCTCGCGGCGTCGACAATCGCCGACATATCGGCGGCCGCGCCGCGCATGTGGACCGGCAGGAGGGCCTTGGTGGCGGGCGTGACCGCCGCGTCGAGCGCGCGCGGGTCCATGGTCAGGCTTTCGTCGATGTCGACAAAGACCGGCACCGCGCCGAGCACGACCACGGCGTTGATCGTCGCGATCCAGGTGTAGGCCGGGACGATCACCTCATCGCCGGGGCCCACCCCGAGCGCGGCGAGCGCGGTCATAAGCGCGGCCGTGCCCGACGTCACGGCGACCGCGTGGCGGGCGCCCATCGCCCGCGCAAACGCGCGCTCGAACTCCACCACTTTGCCGAGCGGTTTCGGCCCGTAGTGCCGGAACAGGCTCTGGCTGTCCAGTACCTCCAGCACCGCGGCCTTCTCCTCCGCGCCGATCAACAGGCCGCCGGGGTAGCCTGGGAGGAGCGGTTCGGTGCGTACCGGGGTCCCGCCGTCCACTGCGAGCCGCTCGCCGGTGGTCCTGCTCATGGCCAGCCTCCCGTCGTGCCTCGAATGACCAGCTCGTTAGCGATGGTCGTCACCGGCGGCGCGCCCGTCTCGCCGGCGATGCGGCGGAGGAGAATCCGGGCAGCGGTCGCGCCCATCACGTCCTTCCGCACGCGTACGGTGGTCAGCGGCGGGTCGGTCGTGGCCGCCAGTTCGATGTCGTCCATCCCGACGACCGACAGATCGGCCGGAATGCGAAGCCCGGCCTCGCGGGCGGCGCGCATGACGCCGAGTGCCAGCATGTCCGTCACGGCGAAGATCGCAGACGGCCGGTTCGGCTGCGCCAGTAAGTCGAGGGCGTGCCGGAAGGCGGCGCCAGCATCGATCGGCACCGCGGCCTCGAGACGGGGATCACGCGTCAGCCCCGCGTCGCGCAACGCGGCAGTGTAGCCGGCCTGCGTCTCCCGTCCGAACGGATAGTCGACGGCCGCCCCCAGGAAGCCGATCTGTGCGTGGCCGAGCCCGGCGAGATGCCTGGTCGCCGCGTATGCGCCGCCGGCGTTATCGTTGACGACCGCGGGGGCCGCGAGTCCGGGGACGAAATTGTCCAGCACAACGACGGGCACGCCGGCGCCCAGCGCCTCGCGTACCCACCGCGCATCCACGACACCGGCGACAAGAATGCCGTCGACTTCGCGGGCCTGCGCCATTTCGACAAAGGGCGGGGTCTGGGGGGAGGGACGCAGGGGCGGCGCGATCAGCATGCGGCAGCCCACTTCCTCGAACACGCTCCCGACGCCGGCGAGCACGGCGCGATAGAAGAGATCGGAGAAGATGCCGGTCATGTTGAGCCCCGGCACGATGGCCACGGAATTGGAACGGCCCAACTTGAGACGCCGGGCCGCGGCGTGGGGCGTGTACCGCAGGCGGCGCGCCGCCTGCCGTACGCGCTCGCGTGTTTCGCTGCTGATGCGGGCGCGGCCGTTGAGCGCCTGCGACGCGGTCGGAAGCGACACCCCCGCGAGACGGGCGACGTCGCGAAGGCTGCTGGCGGTGCGGGCGCGCCGGCGGGGCGGCCGGGGGCGCGCAGAGGCCGGTTTGGCGCCTCCCGCAACGCGGCGCACGGCTACTCCGGCACCGTCACGCGAGCCGTCACGTGAGCCTGCCGCACGTCCTCCATTGTGGGGAGGGCGCCCCGATTTGTCAAACCGATTTGACAGGGATTGGCTCCCCGGGAAGCGAACCGTCAGCGCGCATCGCCCATACCGCCGCTTACTCGCTCCGCCGCCCCGGCGCCGCGCCATTGTCGCCCGGGACGGCTCCGCAGCAGTACGCCTGCCGCCGGGGCACGTCGGAGGTGTGCGCCAGTGCCAGCACGGCCTCTCGGATCGCAACAGGTGGAGGAGGCCGCTCGGGAACTCCCGGTCGCGTACGACGCGGACGTTCTCGTCGTCGGCGGCGGCATCGCGGGTGTGATGGCCGCGGCCGCCGCCGGCCGGACCGGCGCGCGTACGCTCCTGGTTGAGCGGTTCGGCTCCCTCGGCGGCACCGGGACCGCGGCGATGATGAACCTGTTCTACGTCCCGTACGCCGCGTCGCGCGGGCTCGTGCGCGAGCTGTTCGACCGGCTGATCGCACGGGGCGGCGCGATCCCCGGCGACTTCGTCGTGTACGATCCCGAACTCTACAAGGTCACGGCGCTCGAGATGCTCGCGGAAGCGGACGTTCGGGTGCTCCTGCACACGCTCGTCGGTGACGTCGTACTGGACGGGCGCACGCTGCGCGGTATCGTGGTGGAGAACAAATCCGGCCGCCAGGCGATCCTCAGCCGCGTGGCCGTCGACGCGAGCGGCGACGCCGATCTTGCCGCGCGCGCGGGCGCGCCGTACGTCAAGGGGCGGGAGCGCGACGGGAAAATGCGGCCGATGACCCTCATTTTCCGCCTGGGCGGCGTCGACGTCCCGCGGCTGGTGGAATACGTCCGTGCCCACCCGGACGACTTCTCGCCCGATCCGTTGCAGTGCATGCTCGACCTCGATCGCCACATGATCCGCATTTTCGGCTTCTTCAAGCTGGTCGAGCAGGCCAAGGCGCGCGGTGAACTGTGGCCGGAGTGCTATTACTTTCGCGTCGAGTCGGTCCTGCCGGACCGCGGCGTCCTCACGGTGAACGCGACGCGGGTGTACGGCGTGGACGGGACCAGCGCCGACGACCTCTCGCGCGCCGAGATCGAAACCCGCCACCAGATGATCCGGCTCGCCGCCTGGGCCCGCGCGCACGTGCCGGGGTTCGAACGTTCGTTCATTCTCGATTCGGCGCACACGATCGGCGTTCGGGAAACCCGGCGCATTCGCGGCGAGTACGTCATGACGGAGGACGATATCCTTGCGGGCCGCCGCTACGACGACGTGGTCGCGGTGGACGCCAACCAGCAGAACCCGCGGGAGCAGGGCGGACATCCGCCGGACGGCCGGGAAGGGGGCCCCGAAGACCGCGAGGCGCGCGAACTCGTGGCGCGGATGTTCGTCTACGAGATCCCCTACCGCAGTCTCGTGCCGCTCGAGGTGGACGGCCTCCTCGTCGCGGGCCGCTGCATCTCGGTCGACCATCACGCCGACGTATACACGCGCAATCAGGGATCCGCGATGGCGACCGGCGTGGCGGCCGGAGTGGCCGCCGCGGTCGCGGCGCGGTCCGGCGTCCTCCCGCGCGCGGTGGACGTGGAGGCGGTGCAGCGCGAGCTCCGCCGCCTCGGCGCCGACCTTGAGCTGCTGCGCCGTCTCGGACCGGCCCCGGCGTCCCTGGAGGTGTGACGCCCCGGCGATGCGCATCCGGCCGGAAGTGGACGTGCTGGTCTGCGGCGGCGGAACGGCGGGGGCCATCGCCGCCATCGCCGCCGCGCGGACCGGGGCACGGACCGTGCTCGTCGAGCAGTACGGGACCGTCGGCGGGATGGCGGCCACCGGGATGTCGTTCCTCGGCGTGAGCGACGGGCGCGGCCGGCGGGCGCTCGGCGGGATCGGCGCCGAATTGCTGGAACGCCTCAGCGCCGCTGGGACGGCCTTCGACGACCGCCCGGACAAGCAGGTCGGGTCCGTCAGCGTGGCGGATCCGGTCGCGCTGCAGCAGGTCCTGCTGGAACTGCTGCTCGATGCCGGGGTCGCGTTTCTCCTCCACACCTTCTGCGTCGACGCCGTCACGGAGGCGACGCGCGTGCGCGGCATTCTCGCGGCGAACAAAGGCGGCCTGGAGACGGTGCTGGCGCGGACCGTTGTCGACGCGACGGGCGATGGCGATGTTGCCGCGCGCGCCGGCGCCCGGTTCGTCCTCGGCCGCGGCGAGGACGGGCTCGCGCAGCCCGTGACCAGAATTTTCCGGATGAGCGACGTCGACACGGCGGCCATGCTGGCGTACCTGCGGTCCCATCCCGAGGAAATGGACCTGCCGGAGCGGTGGGACGGCGGCGCTGCCTACACCCCCGCCGACCTCGCCGCGCCCTCCGTCGTGATCGACGCGTTTCCGACGCTCGTGGCGGAAGCCCGGCGCGCCGGCGAGCTGTCCGTGGCGCGCGACCGCATCGGCATCGAGACTGGTCCGGTGCCGGGCGTCGTCACCGTGAATGCGACGCGCGTCCACGGCGTGGACGGGACCGACCCCGACGCGCTGAGCCGCGCGGAAATCGAAACGCACCGTCAGATGTTCGAAATCGTGAACTTCCTCCGGCGCCGGGTCCCCGGGTTCGGCCGCGCCCGCCTCCTGGACTCGGCGTATCAGGTGGGGGTTCGCGAGACGCGGCACGTGTGCGGCGATTACGTGCTCACGCTCGACGACGTGTTGAGCGGCCGGGATTTCGACGACGCGGTGGCGCGCGGCGCCTATCCGCTTGACCTTCACGATCTCCGTCCGGGCGCCCGGGTGCTCGGCAGCCGGGTCGGCGGCGGCGGGGTGACGCTGCGGCGCATCGAGCGGTCCTACGCGATTCCGCTGCGCTGCCTCGTTCCGGCGGGACTGGACGGCCTCGTCGTGGCAGGCCGGGCCGTCTCGGCCACCCACGAGGCCGCGGGATCGGTCCGCGGCCAGGCTGTGTGCATGGCCACGGGGCACGCGGCCGGCGTGATCGCCGCGATGAGCGCCGCGGCGGGCGTGCCGCCGCGGCGCCTCGATGCGCGCGCGGTCCGGGACACCCTGCGCGCGCAGCATGCGATCTTGGATGGCGCGGATTCCGGCATCGGGGGCGGCCGGGACTCCGTCACGGAGGGCACGCCGCGAGCGGAAGGGAGGGACATCGCAGCGCGGAGGGTTAACTAGGTCGGAGCTTCACGGCGCGATCCGGCAGGGCGCCGGCCCGCCGACTACAGCGAAGGGGAGGTCACCTCGTATGTGGCGTCAGCCACGGTACCGGGTCGTCGCAACGGCCCTGGCGATCGTGCTTGCCTCGCTGCTCGTGACGGGAACGGTCTCTCAGACGTCGCGGGCCCAGAACATGACGACCCTGACGTTCCTTGGTCCCGACTTCGACGAATGGGTCGCGTTCGTCAAAGTCGCCAACGAGATCGGCAAGCCCATGGGCATCCAGCTGAAGCCGGAGTACCTGCCCTGGGACAACGTCTTCCAGAAGGCGCTGATCGACTCGAAGTCGGGCGTGCGAACCTGGGACTACGTCTACATTTACAACACCTGGGTGCCGGGCCTCTCCGCGGCCAAGGCGGTCATTCCGATCGACGACTTTTTGAGCTCGCCGGGCGCGACCGAGGCGGTCCAGCCCAAGGACTTCATCAGCCTGACGACGCAGGGGCTGCAGTTCAACGGTAAGCTGTGGGCGATGCCGATGCTCGCCGCGCCGTACATGATGGGCTACCGCACGGACGTCTTCGCCGACCCGACCGAGAAGAAGGCGTTCCAGGCCAAGTACGGCTACGCGCTCGGCGTCCCGCAGACGTACAAACAGTTGATGGATACCGCGCAGTTCTTTACCCGCAAAGCGGGCCAGACGCTGATGGGCAAGCCGCTGGACCAGGATTTCTACGGCCTCGTCATGGCCAACAAGAGCGGCGGGTTCATGTTCCACCGCTTCGAGCACATTCTCGTCGCGTTCGGGGCGGACCTCATCTACGACCCCAAGACGATGCAGCCGACGGCCAATTCGCCGCAGAGTCTCGCGGCGGTCAAGTACTACGTCGGTCTGCACAAGTACATGCAGCCCGGGACGGAAACTGTGACCGGCGGCGGCGCCGAGCGCGTTATGGCGGCGGGCCGCGGTGCGATCGCGATGGACGCCCTCGACAACATGCTGTCCGTGCTGCCGGTGGCCAAACTGTCGAAGGTCGTCGGCAAGATCGGCTACGCGATGCTGCCGACGCAGGTCCCGAGCCGGCCCCACGCCAACGTCGCCGACGCGAACGGGCTGGCGATTTACGCGTTGACGCAGCACCGCGCGGAGGCCTTCAAACTGGCGACCGCGGTCCTCTCCACGCAGGGCACGAAGCAGGTGATGAAAGAGTACCCCGCGCTCATTCCCATGCGGGCGTCCGTGATCCGGGATCCCGAGGTGCGGACGAACTACGGGAACGTGTTCAACGCGATGAACACCTTCCTGAACGGCAAGCCGTACACCGCCTTCATCCCGCCGCTCAAGGAGTGGGTTCAGGCGCAGGATCTGTACGAGCAGGCGCTGTCGGCGGCGATGTCGGGGCAGCAGACGCCCGAGGATGCGCTCAGCGGCGCACAGGCCAAAGTCACCGACCTCTTCAAGCGGCAGGGCTACATCAAATGACGGCATAGCGCGGCGCGGGGCGGTCGCGGCAGGCCATGGGGATGAAGTGGGCGGCCCTCGGCAGCGGGCGGGTCTACTTCTGGATCATGACCGTGCCGGCGGTAGTCTACGTGGTCGCCTGGCGGCTCGGGCCCGCCGTCTACACTCTCTGGCTGGGCCTGAACCAATATAACATCGTCTATGACGCCGCCCCGCGCTGGAACCACTTTGCCAATTACACGCTGCTCCTGCGCGACGGAGCGCTGCGCCAGTCGATCGGCCTCTCGGGCGAGTTCGCCGTCATCGCGACCGCCGCCGAAGTCGTGATCGGGCTCGGCGCGGCGTGGTTCCTCGACACCGATCCTCCGGGACGCAATCTTCTGCTCGGCGTCTTTCTGCTGCCGATGATCATGGCCCCCGTCGTGGTCGGCACGGCCTGGGGCACACTCTTCGACCGGACGGTCGGCTACATTCCGTATGCGCTGCAGTTGCTGCACCTGCCGCAGCCGCAGTGGCTGGCGACCCCGGGGACGGCCATGTTCGCGCTGCTCATCGCCGACGCTTGGGAGTGGGCGCCCCTCGTCGCGCTGCTGTTGTTCGCCGCGCTGCAGGCGATCCCGCGCGAGCACTTCGAAGCCGCGCGCGTGGACGGCGCCTCGGGATGGCAGCTGTTCCGGCGGATCATCCTCCCGCAGATTACGGGCATGATCCTCGTCGCGGCGGGCCTGCGCCTCATGGACGCGTTCTTGGAGCTCGACAAGGTGATCATCATGACCGGCGGCGGCCCCGGATCGTCAACGCAGTTTGTGAGCATGTTCGTCTACAAGCAGGCGTTCCAGTTCTATGAGCTGGGCTACGCGTCCGCGGTGATCACCCTGCTGCTGGCGGCGCTCGGTGTAGCGTACTGGCTGTATCTTCGCAGCTACGGCCGGGCGCTCGGAGCGGCGAACCCATGATGCGTTCCGGGCCGGCCGGCCCGGCCGCGCCCGCCCGGCCCTCGCCGCCGGAGGCGGGTCCCCGGTCGCCCCACGGCCCCACGGCGGCACGGCCGGCGCCGCTCAAGCGGCCGGTGCGTCCCCGCCGCCGCGCCGCGCCGGCGGCGGTCCGCCGCCGGCGGTGGCACCTCGCCGGCATCGCCGCGCTGCTCGCCTGGACGCTGCCGCCCTTCCTCTACCTCGTCATGTTGTCGGTCAAGCCGGAGCGGATCTTGATCGACCGCTCCCAGTTCCTGTTCTGGCCGACGTTTGAACGGTATCACGACTTCGTTGCAAGCGGCCTCGGTGCGCCGATTTGGACGAGTCTCGTGACCTCCACGCTTGGCTCCCTCGGCACGCTTGTGCTGGCGGGGCTGGCCGCGATGACCTTCAGTTTCCTCGAGTTCCGGGCCAAGACCGTGCTGTTTCTGCTCATCCTCCTGCCGCGAATGTTTCCGCCGGTGACGACGGTGATCCCGATTCAATTGATGCTGAAATCGATGGGCCTGATCGACACCAAGACGGCGCTCGTCATCCTCTTCATCGGCTTCGAGATTCCACTGGCGATCTGGGTGCTGCACACGTTTCTCGCGGACGTGCCGCGCGAACTTGCCGAGAGCGCCGCGATGGACGGCGCCTCGCTCCCGGCGATTGTGCTGCGGATTCTTCTCCCGCTCGCGGGCCCGGGGCTGCTGGCCGCGTTTATCTTGTGCTTCATCTTCAATTGGAACGAATTTCTCTTCCCGCTTATCGTGACGAGCTTCAACGCGCGCACCGGCTCGGTCGCGATGATGAGCTTCACCGCCGGTTACAAGAAGCTGCAGTGGGGGGCGCTGGCGACGCTCGGCGTTATTATGACGATTCCCGTCGTGCTGTTCGTGCTGGCCTTCCGCCAGTCGCTGGTGCGGGGCTTCACCGCCGGCGCGCTCAAAGGCTGACCGGCATCCGCGCCGCGCCGGCCGCCGCCCGACCCATGACGATCCCGGAGGACACCGTGATGCCGACCGCACCGACAGCGCACGATCGTCTCACGCGGCGGCGGCTGCTGGCGCTCGGCGCCGGCGCGGCCGCGGGCGGCGCGGCGGCCTGGCTGCCGTTCGACCCACGAGCGGCGCTCGCGGCCGCGGCGCAGCGCGGCGGCACCCTGACCATCGGCATCAACACCGACCTCGTCTCGCTCGATCCGAACGACATCGTCTTTGCGAACGTGCCGATGTTTTTCCAAGTCTACAACTATCTCGTCAAGTACAGCACCTCGCTGCAGGCCCGGCCCGACCTCGCAGAGTTCTGGGACCCCGCGAAAGACGGCACGAGCGTCGTGTTCCGGCTGCGCGACGGGGTGCGGACCCATTCCGGCGGCACGTTCGGCGCCGACGCCCTCATCGCGAACTTCCGGCGGACCAAGGAGAAGGCGACCGGCGGCGGCCTCTTCAGCCGGCTTACTGACTGGGAGGCGGCCGACCGGGTGGACGCAAGAACCGTACGATTCCGGTTTTCACGTCCGCATCCCGATTATCTCGCGCAAATCGCGCGCTGGGGCATGGTGGATCCCGCCGCGTTCGCGACGGTGCGCAACAAAGGCGGCGGCACGGGGCCGTTTCGCGTGCAGGAGTGGGTCCCCGGCGACCACGTGACGTTCACCCGGTTCGACGGGTACTGGCAGCCGGGACTACCCCTGCTCGACCGCGTCGTCTGCCGGGTGTTTTCGGATCCGCAGGCGCTCGAGAACGCCTTCCAGGCAGGAACGATCGATCTCGCCCACACCATCGTCAATAAAGATGTCGCACGGCTCCGGCAGGCGGGGTTCCGCATCACGCCCGCCCCGGTGCCGAATGAGTACTACGTCCTGGTCGTCAATACGCGCCGGCCTCCCCTCGACAACCTCAAGGTCCGGCAGGCGATCCAGCTGCTGGTCGACCGCGCCACGGTGGTGCGCACGGTATTGGGTGGAGTGGGGCGGCCTGTCGCGCAGATGGTGACGCCGGCCTCGCCGGGCTACGATCCCGCCCTGGACGCCGAGTACGGGTACAATCCCGCGAAAGCAAAAGACATCCTGGCGTCGGCGGCCATCGGACGGCCGCCGCGGCTCAACCTGCTCACGTCCACGAGTACGCCGGAGCTGTCGCAGATCGCGCAGATCCTGCAGGCCGATCTCAAACAGGCCGGCCTCGACGCCGGGATCACGATCCAGGAGCCGGCGCAGTACTTCCCGCCGTACTTCGCCGGCAACTTCGATCTCAGCCTGTCGTTCCTCACGCTGGCCACGATCGATCCGACCGACTTCACGATCAGCTCCGCGTTTCGCACGGACGGGACCAACCCCGCGTGGATCCAGGCGGGGCCGCCGCGCGAATATGTCGAGGGACTGCAGAGCCTCAACGCCACGTTCGATATGCGCGAGCGCTGGACGCGCCTCCGCGGCGTGATCCGCTACATCCTCGGACAGGCATGGGCGGTGCCCGTCGCGCTGCGGTTGCCGACGTACGGTCTCGGCAAGGGTGTGGAGGGATTCGACATCGATCCGCAGATGCTGATTCAGCTGAAGGGCGCGTGGCTGACCCGTTGAGCGCCGCCGGCCGGGAACGATCGGAGGCACGGAACACGGAGACAATCCGTTATGAACTGATGCGGCCGCACGACATCGTGGCCGTGCGCAGGCGGACGCCGATCGCCTACCTGCCGATCGGCCCCATGGAATGGCACGGGCCGCACATGGCGGTGGGCATGGACATGCTGCACGCGCATACCATGGCGCTCGAGGCGGCGCGGAAAGCGGGCGGCGTCGTCCTGCCGCCGCTGCCCCTCGGCACGGAAACCTACACCGACCCGGAGCGCCTGCGGCACCGCGGGTTCACCGGGACGGAGCGTATTTACGGCATGGACTACCCCGGCTTCGCGCTGCCGAGCCTGTACATCGAGGAGAGCGCCTTCGCCCTCATCGTTCGGGAGGTGGTGCGCGGCCTGAAGCGCCAGCAGTTCAAAGTCATCGCGCTCGTCAACGGCCACGGCGCCCTCAACCACCGCAACACCCTCATGCGTGTGGCGGCGGAGACCACGGAGCCGGGCCGCGCCACCGTGCTGCTCGCCGGTTATCTTTACGACGGCCGGTATCGCGAGCACGCGGCGATCGGCGAAACGTCGTATCTGCTGGCGTACCATCCGGAGGCGATCGACCTCGCGGCGCTCCCGTCGCTGCCGGCGCCGCTGCGGTACCGTGACTACGGCATCCTCGACCGGCAGACGGTGGTCGGCGAGCCGTCGCCCGGCTACGCGGTGGCGGCCGAGCACGACCCGCGGCGCGCCACCCCCGAGCGCGGGCGCGACGACGTGGCCTACGAATCGGATCAGATCGCGCGGAGGGTGACCGAGGCACTCGCGGCTCTCGACGGCGGGTGAGTAAGCGGTGGCGGCGGGCGGACTGGGGCGATATCTTGCGCGGCGCGCCGCGGAGGCCGGCCTCACGCTCCTGCTGACGTCGGTGCCGGTCTTCGCCATGGTCGCCGCGCTACCGGGCGATCCGGCCCAGGTCATCCTCGGCGATCGCGGGACACCGGATCAACTGCGGGCGTTGCGCGCGTACCTCGGGCTCGACCGGCCGCTCCCGGTTCAGTACGCGGAGTGGATAGCGCGTCTTGCGCACGGGGATCTCGGACATTCGCTCATCAACGATGTGCCGGTCGCGGGCATCGTTGGCCGGGCGCTGCCGCTGACGCTGCAGGTGTCGGCGTGGGCGTTCGCCGTGGTCGTCGTGATCGCGTTCCCGGCCGGCGTTTTCGCGGCGACGCGGCCGCGGTCCGCCGGTGCGGCGGCACTCCGCTGGTACCATGGCTGGGCACTTGCGGTACCGGTTTTTTGGCTCGGCGTGCTGCTGTCGTGGTACTTCGGCGTCGTGCTGCGGTGGCTGCCGCCGTCCGGGTTCGTTCCGTTCGGGGACAGCCCGGTGGGTTGGGCCCGCAGCCTTGTCTTGCCCGGCATCACGCTGGGCCTCGGCATCGGCTCCGTCATGGCGCGTGTCGTCGAAGCCTGTCTGGCCGACGTCTTATCAAACGACTACGTCCGCACGGCGCGCGCGAAGGGACTGCCGGGCCGCGCCGTCGTCTGGCGGCACGCCCTCGGCAACGCGCTCATCCCCATCGTCACGGTGCTGGGCATCCAGGCCGGATTTTTCATCGGCGGGGCGGTGATCACGGAAGCGGTGTTTGCCATCCCGGGGCTCGGCAGCACGCTCTGGCGCTCGATCCTGACGCGCGACTATCTCGTGACGCAGTCGGTGATCCTGGTCGGCATCGCCGGCTTCGTCGTGATCAATCTCTGCACCGACGCCCTGTACGGCCTGCTCGACCCGAGGGTGCGTTACCAATGATGTCCTCGGCGCCCGGGAGCCGGTTGTGACCGTGTCGGCGCGGGCGCTTGCGGCCGGGCACGGCGGTCGGCCCCGGGGCCCCGCGGCGATCCGCCGCCCGGCGGCGGCCGATGCCGGCCTGATCTTCCTTATCGTCCTGACGACCGCCACCGCCGCCGCGCCGCTCCTCGGACGCTATGACCCCACCGCGATGAACAAGAACGCTGTGCTGGCCTTGCCGTCCTGGCTGCACCTCCTGGGGACGGACCAGTTCGGCCGTGATATTTTGAGCCGCGTGCTGTACGGTGGCCGGATCGCGTTGGCCGTCGGCATCGGCGCGACGGCGATCGCGGCGTTGTGCGGCGTTCCGCTGGGCCTGTGGACGGGTTTTCGGGGCGGCGTGGCGGACGCCGCGGTCATGCGCGCGGTCGACACGCTGCTCGCGATTCCCGCGGTGCTCCTCGCGATGGCCCTCGTCGCCGCCATCGGGCCGGGATCGGTCAACGCCGGCGTGGCGATCGCGATCGTGGGGCTGCCGCAGTTCGCCCGCATCGCGCGCGCCGGCGTGTTGACCCAGCGCCGGATGGAATATGTCGAGGCCTCGGTCGCGTCAGGCGCCCGCGACGCGCGCATCGTCTTCCGAACGATCCTGCCCAACATCCTCTCGCCGGTATTCGTGCAGATCCCGATCGGCGTGGCCCGCGCCATCCTGCTCGAGGCGAGTCTCAGCTTCCTCGGCCTCGGCACGCAGCCGCCGCAGGCGTCGTGGGGCCTTATGATTAGCGAGAGCCGCGAATACCTGTACGCGGCGCCCTGGTACGGTATCGTGCCGGGCGCCGCCATCGCCCTGACCGTGCTGGCGCTGAACCACGTCGCCGACCGCGCCCGGCGGTGGTGGCGCACAGAGAGGAGTTGACGATGGACGGGCGGCCGCTGCGTGTCGGACATTACCTGAACCAGTTCTTCGCCGGGATCGGCGGCGAGGAGCGGGCCGACGCGCCCCCGGCTGTGAAGGAGGGACCGATCGGCCCCGGCCGGGCCGTCCAGGCGCTGCTCGGTCCGGACGGCACGGTCGTCTCGACCATGGTGTGTGGCGACAACTACTTCAACGAGCAGACCGGTGCCGCGGAAGAGGCGGTGCGCGGCTGGATGAGGGCGCAGCGGCCGGACGTGGTGATCGCGGGCCCGGCCTTTGCCGCGGGCCGCTACGGCCGCGCGTGCGTGGAGGTGTGCCGCGTCGGCGCGGAACTCGGGATCCCGGCGGTAACCGGCATGCATCCGGAGAATCCCGGCCTACTCATGTACCGTGGGGCTTACGTCGTACCGACGGCCGGCAACGCGGCCGGCATGGGCCCGGCGCTCGAGGGAATGCTCCGGCTCGCCCGGAAACTCGGCGCGCGCGTCCCGCTTGGTCCCGCGGAAGAAGAGGGCTACCTCCCCCGCGGCATCCGCCGTCCCGGTATGCGGGCCGTGCCGGGCGCCCGGCGGGCCGCCGACATGCTCGTCGCCAAACTGCGCGGGCAGGCACTCCGAACCGAGCTGCCGATCGAAGGGTACGAAGCCGTCGCGCCGGCGCCGCCGGTGCCGGATCTCGCGCACGCCACGATCGCCGTCGTGACGACCGGCGCGATCGTGCCGAAGGGCAACCCGGATCATCTGAGGCGGTGCAGCGAAACGCGGTGGCGGCGTTACGAACTCGACGGGCGCAGGCGGCTCGAGCCGGCCGAATTCGAATGCGTCCACGGCGGGTTCTACAACGTCCCGGCGTCGGAAAATCCGAACGTCGTCCTGCCGCTCGACGCGCTGCGCGACCTCGAAGCCCGCGGGGCCTTCGCCCGCCTGGCCGACTTCTACTGCACGACGACGGGGAACGATCAACGCTTCGCAGATTGTGTGCGGAACGGCGAGGAAATTGCCGACCTGCTGTGGCGGGAGCGGATCGACGGCGTGCTGCTTGTGGCGACCTGAGGGTCGTGTAATCGTTGCGGCGCAACGATCAGCAAAGAAATCGAACGGCGGCGGATCCCGGTCGCCGTGATCAGCGCGCTGCCGCCGCTCGCGCTGCAAGCGGGCGCGAACCGTGTCGTGCAAGGCGTCAAGATCGAGCACGTCTGCGGGGACCCCGCGCTTCCGGCCGAGGAGGACGGTGCGGTGCGGCGGCGGCTCGTGGAACAGGGGCTGCGGGCGCTGGCGACCGCGGTCGAACGCCCCACGCTGTTTGACGGATGAGGCGGCGATGCACCCGAGCGGGATGAGCCTGACCGTCGGGACGTTCCCGGTCCGCGAAGCGGCCTTCGGCGCGCCGGCCGGATGGGCGGACGGGCGGCTTATCATCGATGCGGACCGCGTGGCGGCGCTCGTACGGGAAGACCGGCGGATCCGCCGGGTCGCCGTGGATCTCGTGGAGCCCGGGGAGGCGGCGCGGATTGTCCACGTGCGCGACGTGATCGAGCCCCGCGTGAAGGTCGAGGGGCCGGGCCACACCTATCCGGGGATCTGCGGCCACGCCCCCGACACCGTCGGCAACGGCGTCACGCACCGCTACGCGGGATTCGGCGTGCTCATCGCCTCAGAAGCGCTGCCGCACATCCGGCGAACGGCGAGCGCGGCGACAGACAGCCTCATCGACATGTCCGGCCCCGGCGCCGTCACCGTGTACAGCACGCTGCGCCACCTCGCGCTCACCATCGAGACGCTGCCCGACCTCGACCTCACATCGTGGAACGACGCACTGCGCGGCGCCGGCCACCGCGTGGCGGCCGCGCTCGCCGAACTGGTGCGGACGCAGACCCCGCCGGACCGGCGGGACTACCGGCTGGCCCCGCCCGGCGGCGGACGCCCGCGGGTCGTCCATGTGCATACCCTCAACGCTTCGATGGTGCCGGGCATCGGCACCGGCATCTACGGCTACACGCAGCATGCCCTGCCGGTGCTGCTGCATCCGAACGAGATCCTTGATGGCGCGATCGCGGGCGACGCGGTCGTCACCTATCCCGGCAAGTGCACGTGGCTGCACGTCAACAATCCGGTGCTCGCGGCGTTGTACGATCGCGACGGCACGGACGTCGCCTGGCTCGGCTCCATCGTTTCGCGGACTCGGTGGGGGGCGCTGCACGAAAAGCAGCTGAGCGCCTACCAGACCGTCAAACTCGCGGCGATGCTCGGCGCCGAGGGCGCGCTCGTGACCTGGAATCACGGCGGCAACGATCTACTCGAGGTCATGATGACGATCCAGGGCCTCGAACGCGCGGGGATCAAGACGACGTTTCTGACGATCGAGTCGGACATCAAAGTCGTCCGCATGACCCCGGCCCTGACGGAGACCGGTACCGCGGAGCCGCCGCTGTTGTTCAGCGTGCCCGAGGCCGACGCGATCGTCAGCACCGGCACCCTGGCGCCCGCGGAAGCGCTGCCGGCGATGCCGCGCGTCGTCGGCGGACGGGAGGTCGTGTTCGATCAAGAGCGTCCGGACGTGCGCACGCCCGCGGCCGGCCCGTTGGATCTCGAGGCGCTCTCGGGCGCCTATTCGCCGATCTTCGGGCACTTTGATAACTATGGCCTCGGGTGTCAAAGCTACCTTGACTACTGAGCCGGCGCCACGCGCCGGCGCGCCGGCGGCGGGCGGCATCCGTCCCGTTGTGCGGGCGGCACGTTTCGCAATCGCCCACGCGCCGGGTCTGATCGCCGCCGGGTCCAAGCCCCGGCGGGAACTTCCGGCGCGCGGGGAGGCAGAGTGGCGGGCGCTTCATGCGCACCTGCGGGCGTTTGAGGACGCCGTGCGGTACCCGCCGCACCAGGTCATGCTCGGGACGTTGCCTCCCGAAGCCCTGCGCCGCATCGCGAGACCCTGGCACGAGCGGCCGGTCGAGGGCGCGCGGGCGGAGGGACCTGCCGGCCGGATGCTCGACGAGATGGAGTTTTACGGCTGGCTCACGCGGGCCGACGCGGCGAGCCTGCTCTACGTCGCGCCGGAGTTCGCTCGGGCCGTTCAGGCCTTCGGCGGGCCCGAGCGGATCCAGACAATGCCGACCGCCGACCTGGCGCGCGCCGTGGAGCGCGGTGCGGAACCGGTGCGCACAGCCCGCGGCGAACTGGTCGGCGCCGTCCTTCCTGCGCACGACCAGGACGCGTCGCTCGCCGGGTCCGTTCTGCTGGAAAATCTCGCCGCCAAGGTGACCGGCGGCCTTGCGCTGCGGGCGCTCGTCGAGGCGGCACCGGCGGTGGACACCCCGATCGACTATCTGATCGGCTGCGGCGAGGAGGCGGTGGGGGACCGGTATCAGCGGGGCGGCGGCAATCTGGCCAAAGCGATGGGGGAACTGGCCGGGGTGCGAACCGCCGGAGCCTCGGACGTCAAGTCCTTTTGCGCGGGTCCGCTGCACGCGCTGCTCATGGCGGGCGCGCTGATCGCAAGCGGCGTCTACCGCCGCGTGGCCGTTGTCGCCGGCGGATCGCTTGCGAAGCTGGGCATGAAGTATCGCGGACATCTGGCCGCCGGGTATCCGGTGCTCGAAGACGTCCTCGTCGGCGTAGCGATGGACGTGGTCCCCGACGACGGGCACAGTCCGATCTTGCGCCTCGGCGCGGCCGCCGTGCACCGCGTCGGCGACGGCGGCGCCCCTCACCAGATGGCCCGCGTGCTGTCGGCAGAGCCGCTTCGGGCCGCCGGGCTCCGGCTCTCCGATGTAGACCGGTATGCCGTCGAACTGCACAACCCGGACATCACCGAACCGGCGGGGTCCGGCGACGTCCCATACCGCAACTATCAGATAATCGCCGCGCTGGCCGTGCAGGCGGGGGAGATCGAACGGTCGGCGATGGATCGGTTCATCGACGCGCACGGGATGCCCGGCTTTGCGCCCACCCAGGGGCACATCGCCTCCGCCGTGGCCTACCTGCCGCACGCGATCGCCGGCCTCACGGACGGACCCCTTCGGCGCGTGCAGTTCGTCGCCAAGGGCAGCCTGTTTCTCGGACGTATGACGAACATGGCCGACGGCGTGAGCCTGCTACTCGAGCGAAACGGGACGCCGCCGGCCGGAGGGAGGTCCGCATGATGGAGTTGCACGACAAGCTCGTCCTCGCGCTCGGGGAGCGCGACGGCATTCCGGCTCAGGCCATCGCCGCCTGCGCCGAGAGCGCCGGCGGCCGCGTCGTGTACGCCGCGACGCAGTGCTTCGTTTGAACGTCCGCGGGCGCGATGGATTTGGAGGAGCAGGGGAGGATTCAACAGCTCGTCCAGGGCGGCGACCGCGACCGCATGGTGGTGCTGCTCGGCACGCCGAACGCCGCCAGCACGCTCATGGTCGCGCTCACGCTGACGGAGGGCGACCCCAGCTACGCCGGACCCCTCGCCGGAGTCCCGTTGGGACTTCCCGTGTACCACATGCTCGAAGAGAACGTCAAAGCAGCTATCCCGGCCGCCGTGTACGAGGAGCAGATCGGCCCGATGGCCTTCGTGCTCGATAAATCCGGGATCGAGGAGGCGCTCGCCACGGCGCGGAGCCGTTCGGCGGCCTAGGGGGCCGGCCGGACTCGAGGGGGACGCATGCGTATCACCAAGATCCGCACCCGCCAGGTCGACGTGCCGCTGCCGGCGCCATTTCATCCGGCGTGGGCGCCGGGCCGCATCGAGGACAAGATTCGCGTCGCCTACGTCCGGATCGACACGGACGGCGGCGTCTACGGGATCGCCGGGCACGAGTTTTACGGGGCGGAAGAGCAGTGCGTGGCCCGGATCGCGCAGTACCTGACCGGCGAAGATCCGCTGCTGATCGAAAAGCACGCGGGCACGCTGCGGTACCTGTGGCCCTATTTCGGGACCGCGGTCTGGTTCGTCGAACTGGCGCTCTGGGACATCCTCGGCAAGGTCGCGGGCCTGCCCGTCTACAAGCTCCTCGGCAATTTCCGCGACGCGGTGCCGGCCTATGCCTCGACCGGCCAAAATCGCACGCCGGCCGAGCGCGCCGATGACGCGCGGCGCCTCAGGGACGAGGGCTTCCGCGCGATCAAGCTGCGCATCCACAACGAGACGCTCGCCGACGACATCGCGCAGGTCGCCGCCGTCCGCGCCGCCGTCGGCGACCGCATGGCCATCATGGTCGACGCGAACCAGACCGACGTGGACGGCGCGCCGATGCCGGGACCGCACTGGAGCTACCACCGGGCGCTCGAGACCGCGCGGGCGCTCGCCGGCTACCAGGTGACGTGGCTCGAAGAGCCGCTGCCGCGCCACGCCTACGAGCAGCTGCGGCGGCTGCGGGCGGCCTCCCCCGTCGCCATCGCGGGCGGGGAAGTCAATCAGGGGTTCGCCGAACTGCTGCGGCTGCTGCTCGACGGATGCTACGACGTGCTGCAGCCCGACGTGACGCTGTGCGAAGGCCTGCTGCGCATCCGCGCACTCGCGACCACGGCGCAGTCGATGAACGTACAGGTGACGCCGCACACATGGGGCGACCCCCTCGGCATGGTCGCCAATCTTCATCTGGCCGCGGCTATTCCCAACGCGTCGTACTTCGAGTTCCCGCACGATCCGCCGGCGTTTCCCGCCCACGTGTACCAGCAGACGCTCAAGACGCCGCTCGTCGTGGACAACGGCATGGTCCAGGTCCCGCAGCGCCCGGGGCTGGGCGTGGAGCTGCAGGACTGGATCTTCGAATGACCCTGCCGGCCGCGGCGCGCGCCGCAACGCTCGTGGCGCCCGGGCGCTACGAGATCCGGGAATACCCCATGCCGGAGCCGGCGCCCGGCGCGGTGGTCCTCAAGATGCGGCTGTCGGGCATCTGCGGCACCGACAAGCACACCTACCAGGGGTACACGACGCAGTACGCAGGCACCGGCAGTCCACGGGAGATCCCGTTTCCGATCATTCAGGGGCACGAAAATGTCGGGACGATCGCGGCGATCGGCGGCGGCACCTACCGCGATGTCGAAGGGACGCCGCTCGCGATCGGGGACCGGGTCGTGGTGGGCGCCAACGTGGTCTGCGGAGCCTGCTACTACTGCCGGCACGGCTTTCCGTACTACTTCTGCGAGCGGATGGTGGACTACGGCAACAATATGAGCGCCGCCACCCCGCCGCATCTGTTCGGCGGATGGGCCGAGTATCTCTACGTTGTGCCCGGCAGCTTCCTGGTCCGCGTGCCCGACGGCCTGCCCTCCGAAGTGGCGGTCCTCACGGAGGTCATGGCGGTGACCGTGGGGCTAGACCGGGCCAAGCAGATGTCGGCGGTGCCCGACGCGCCCTTTCTGTTCGACGACACCGTCGTGGTGCTGGGCGCCGGCCCGCTCGGGATGTGCTTTCTCATGAAGGCGAGGATGCTCGGCGCCGGGACGATCGTGGCCGTCGATCTCTCGCCCTACCGCCTGGAGATGGCGCGTGCGCTCGGCGCCGATCACGTCTTGGACGCGGGCCGGACGTCGGCGGCCGAGCGGCTCGAAGCGGTCCATGGCCTCACGCACGGCCGGGGCGCGGACGTTGTGGTCGAGTGCGCGGGGGTGCCGCAGGTCGTGCCGGAGGCGCTCGAGATGCTGCGCGTCGGCGGGCTCCTCGTCGAGGCCGGCAATTTCTCCGATCTCGGCGACGTGCCCATTAATCCGCACCGGCACCTCTGCTCGAAAAGCGTGCGGATTCTCGGCGTGGGCGGCGAAGAGGTCGGGAGCTACGGACCGAGCCTGCGGCAGATGGCGCGGTACCGTGAGCACTATCCACTCGACCGGTTCGTGTCGCACCGCTTCCCTCTCGCGCAGGTCGAGGCCGCCGTGCGCAAGTCGATGGCGCCGGATTCGATGAAGGTGGTGATCGACCCGTGGGCGTGAAGGTCGGGGTGATCGGCGCGGGCACAATGGGGCGCCGCCACCTGGCCGCGCTCGGCGGCGATTCACGCGTCGAGATCGTCGGCGTGGCCGACGCGGTTGCGGCGGTCGCCCAGGACGCGGCCGCGCCCGCCGGCGCGCGGGCCTGCGCCACGGTCGCGGACCTGGCCGACCTGGGCGCGGACGCCGTCTTCGTCACGCTCCCGAACGTCCACCACGCGCGCGTGGTGCTGGAGGCGCTCGACCGCGGGCTGCACGTGTTCTCGGAAAAGCCGATGGCCATCTCGCTGAACGACGGCCGGCGGATCGTCGAACGGGTGGCGAGGGGCGACCGCGTCTACCAGATGGGCTTCAACCGTCGGTGGGCGCCCGCGTATCGCTTTCTCAAAGAGCGCATCGAGGCCGGCTTCACGCCGTTTTCGGCCAACGTGAAGATCAACGATGGCGACATGCTGACGCCGAGTTGGTACACGGACGTCGCGGTATGCGGCGGTTTCATGTACGACACCGCGGTGCACCTCTTCGACATGGTGGCCTGGCTGGTCGGCCCGATCGACAGCGTGTCGGCGATCGGGCGGCAGAGTTGCTATCCGGACTACGACGACATCTGTCTTTTGTTGTGCTGCCGCGAGGACCGGCCCGTGGCGTTCAGCACGTGCGGCCACGCGTCGTGGGCGGCGCCGCAGGAACGCGTGGAACTCTACGGCGATCACGCGCTGCTCGTCTCCGAAGACCTGGACCGCGTCCGGCACACGACCCGCGACGATCCGAATACGGAGTGGCGCCAGCTGCCGTCGTCAAGCACGCTCGAACAATGGGGGTACATCGCGGAGGACCGCGCCTTCGTCGACGCGTGCCTGGGGCAGGCGCCTCCTCCCGTCGCCGTCGAGGACGCGTTCCGCAGCATCGCCGTCCTGGACGCCGCGTACGCGAGCATCCGGGAGCGCGGGCGGCCGGTGCTGGTGCCCAAACTGTAAAAAGCGGCGGGCGCGCGCCGCGCGGCCGCCGCCTCAGCGCTGCGCCAGCAGTTGTTCCAGCGCGTCGGTGTGAACGCGTTCGTCGTCCGCCCCGTGGAGCACGAAGCGAATGTGCCGCAGCGACGCCAGGTGCGGAATCTCCTCGAGGACCGTCCGGAACGCGATCTCCGCGGCCGCGTCCATCGGATAGCCGAAGACGCCCGTGGAGATCGCGGGGAAGGCGATCGATGTGAGGCCGTGCCGCTCGGCGAGGGCGAGCGCGTTGCGGTAACACGCGGCGAGGAGTACCGCGGCCGGCTCATCCTGCCCGTAGACCGGCCCCAGGCAGTGGATGACATGGCGGTTCGGCAGACGGTGCGCGCCGGTGATCACGGCCCGGCCCGGCCGGATCGGCGCCAGCGGCCGGCACTCCGCTTCGAGTCCCGGCCCGGCCGCGCGGTGGATCGCACCCGCGACGCCGCCGCCGGTGCGCAGCGCGCTGTTGGCCGCGTTCACCACGGCATCCATGTCGGGTTGAGACGCAATGTTGCCGCGCACGCACTCGATCGTGACGCCGCGATGCTCGCGACGGATCATGTGCGATCCTCCCGCGCCGGATTCGGGTCTACTATATAACGCGGCGCCCTTGCCGCGGGGAAAGGGGTTACACGCGCTTCAATCAAGGTAAAAGACTTAGCGTCATCGCTTTTCGTCTGTCCACCGTGGAGGTGCGGAATGCTCTGGGCGTTATTCGTCATCCTGGTCGTTCTCTGGCTCTTGGGTTACCTGGCGTTTCACGTGACAAGCGGACTCATCCACCTCTTGCTCGTCGTCGCGCTGATCGTGCTCGTGTGGAATCTTCTGACCGGCCGGCGCGCACTCTGACCCGAGGTCTGGGCAGGAACCAATTCCGGCATAATCGAAGCGGCCTGCATCGCTGTCCCGTCGAAGCATCGCACGGAGGAGAAAACAATGTTCCGTTCAGCGCGCGAGCGCCGTGTCGGCACGGCGCTCGCATCATGGAGTGTTGCCGCCGCGCTGCTCGCCGCACCGATGGCCGCCGTGTCCGCACCGGCGCCCGCCCCCGCGCCGGGCGCGCCGTCCATTCAGGAACTGTACCGGCGTGCGTCGCCGGCCGTCGTCTTCATTACGCAGATCGACGCCGCCGGGAAGACAACGTCCCTCGCCAGCGGTTTCCTCGTGTCGCCGAACGGGGTCGTGGTTACGAACCACCATGTCATTGATCCCGATCGGGGCGCCGTCCACATCCGGGTGAAGATACCGCGCGGCGACGTCTTCACCGACGTGCGTATCATCTACGCCGAAGCGCGGCGCGACTTCGCGGTCATCGCGCTGAAGGGGACGGGGCTGCCGGCCCTGCCGGCCGGGGACTCGGACAAAGTCGAAGTCGGCGATCGCGTCATCGCCATCGGCAACCCCAAGGGGTTGGAGCTTACCCTCACCGAGGGGATCGTCGAGAGCGTGCGGCTGGATCCGCAAAACGGCTACCGCTTTATTCAGCACCAGGCGCCGATCTCGCCCGGATCGAGCGGCGGGCCGCTGCTCAACATGAAAGGCGAAGTCATCGGCATCAACGCGTTCGGTGTGCGGGACGCGCAAAACCTCAACGGCGCGATTCCAATCAACTACGTGAAGCCCTACTTCACGGACCAGCCCAAACTGACGTGGGAAGAGTGGGCGCACGTGGCAGGTGGCGTAGCGCCGCCGCGGCCCGCCGCCACCGCACCGGTGCCCGCCGCTCCCGCTCCGGCGGCGCGGCCCGCCGGCGGCGCGTGGTCGCCGCAGACCTTCTTCGAACACGTCGGGGATCTCCGTACCGGTCCGGATCCGTTCCGCCTCGGCTTCGCCG
Source organism: bacterium (assembly GCA_035307565.1). GTDB lineage: Bacteria > Sysuimicrobiota > Sysuimicrobiia > Sysuimicrobiales > Segetimicrobiaceae > DASSJF01. Next base: position 65,594 of record DATGHZ010000008.1, read on the forward strand.
CGGGCATGTACGACGCGGTGTCGATGTTCGCCGCGGCCGCCCAAGGCCAGGGGCTCAGCGGCCCCGCGACCCTCGGTCTGTTCCAGTGCATCGACACCAAGGGCGACCGGCTCGGGCAGCTCGGGACGTGGCTCACGGACGCCGCGCAGAACGCGGACGATACCACCGCGGTCGTCTCCGTCGTCGTGCGCGCGTGCCAGCGCGCGTTTTCGCCGGGCTCGTTCTTCGCGCACGTCTCCGACTTCAAGCACAACGGCAACGATTACCGGCTGGGCGTTGCCGCGGGCGTGTACGACGCCGTGTCGCTGTTCGCGGCCGCGGCACAGGACGCCGGCGGCCTCGACACACAGCGTATCGTGGGGCTCTTCCGCTGCCTCGACACTAAGGGCGAGGCGCTCGCGGACCTGACCGCGTGGGTTGCCGGTGCGGCGGGCGGGGGGGCCGATCAGGATTCGGCGGTCGGAACGATCGTGCAGGCCTGCGAGCGGTAACCACCGCCGCGCCGGGAGGCCCGGCCCATCCCGACACCCAAACGCGACCTGCGGTTTTGGGCGGCGTACTTCGCAAAGATCCTCGTGATCAGTTATCTGCTAATGCGGTTCATTCTGTACGGCACCGGCGTGCTCGCCTACTTCTTCGTGCATAAGACATGGAAGTTTTTCTAGCCGGGTCCTGACGGGGAGACTGCTTCCCGATTGAGGTGGCCGGCGCGGTGCGCCCGGCCGGTGCGGACAGGCGGCGGTCAGTCCAGACGGATGCGGTGGTAGATCGCCAGCACCGCGGTCACGTACCACTGGGTCTCGGCGAACGGCGGGATGCCGCGGTACCGGTACACGGCGTTCGAGCCGGCGTTGTAGGCTGCCAGCGCCAGCCGCCAGTCCCGGAACTGATCGATGCAGGTCCGCAGCGTCATCGCGGTACCGAGGAGATTGCCCCACGCGTCCCGCGGATTGACGCCGGCGGCGCGCGCGGTGTGCGGCATCAGCTGCCCGAGCCCGAGCGCCCCGCGGCGGCTGACGGACCCCTGATTGAACTTGCTCTCCACATAGATCACGGCGGCGACAAGCCAGGGGTCGACGTGGTGCTGTTGCGCCGCGGCGACCACGCGGTCGCCGAGCCACACCGCCTGGTCGGGGCTGAGGTGCGGGTTCGTCGAGCGGGCGAACGCGGCGATCGCGGCGACCGCCTGCGGCGTGCCGGACTTCGCGGCCGCCTGTGAAGGCGGCGCCGCCTGCGGCTCCGTGAACACCGTCAAGCGCGTGAGCCAGCCCCGGATGATGCGGTCCTGGAATTCCGTGTGCGACTCCGCGAGGCCCTGCTTGAAATAATGGTCCGCGTCGGTCATCTTTCCGGCCGCGGTCGACGCGATGCCGGCCCAGATCCACGGCAGCGCCGCGTGGGGATCGGCCTGCGCCGCGTTCAAGAAGATCTCGACGGCATGACCGGGCGCGCCGGCCTCGTAGCGGGCGATCCCGTCATCGAGCATTTCGTTAATGGCGGTAGGCTCGACGGTCGCCGCTTCGCTGGGCGCCGGCGCCGCGACGGCGGCGCGTAAGGAACCGCCGAGGAGACACGCGACAAGGATTGCCGCGTTGAGACGGGAGATACGCCGAGCGCCGCGGTCGCGTACCCGCGCGCGTAAGGCGCTCGTGCCGACTGCCGCGCCGATCGTTCCCCCCGTACAAAGGGCGCCGGACATCGCACAGTTATATGCCCCGCGGCATTGTCGACCTGACCTCGCCGCCGCGGGTCTTTCGGTTTCACGTGGCGCTCAAATGAGCGACGGCAAACAGTTTTCCCGCATCCGCGTGTTCAATCCTTCCCGCAATCTCCGGAATAATTCCGGCGGGTCAACGGCGCCCGCTCGGCGAACGTTGCGGCCGGCGGACTACTTCTCGCGGTGCGACGGCGCGGGGCCGCGGAACCGCGCCGCCGCCGCGGCAAGGCCGGCGATGACGGGATGCGGATGCCCCGGAGACGACCGCGCCTGCGGGAGAAACAGGGTCGCGAGAAAAAATGGGTGGGCGGCGAGTTCGACGATCCGGACCTCGCCGTCCGTTCCCGTGCCGCTGACGACGAGCCCGGCCCGCTCCAACGCGACGCGATAGTCCGGATTCAGTCCGTAGTTGCAGTAATAGGGCTCTGTGACGTGTAGGACTCCGTAGAGCCGCGCGGCGAGCGTGCCCGGGGCGATCGCGACAGGCTGTGACTGTCCGACGAGCGAGCACGCCAGCGCGCTGACGACGGGCCGCCGCGCATGTCCGTATTCCTCATGGTCGGCGTCCTCGATCCCGAGGACGTGGCGCGCGATCTCGACGATCGCGTGCTGAAAGCCGCCTCAGGTCCCGACGAGCGGCACGCCCCGCTCCCGGGCGTAGCGCACCGCGGCGATCGCGCCCTCCATGTCGCGATACGGACTGCCCGGGGCGATCAACAGGCCGGCGAAGCGCGGCAGTGCGGCCGCGGCTCCGTGTCGGATCCGGTCCGTCGGCACCCAGGCGTACTCGACGGCGGCGTGCTCGAGTGCTGCGTTGGTGAACCGGTGCGTCGGATTGTTGAGGTCCAGATCGCCGATCACACCGATCACGCGCGCCGCCGCGGCCATGCCCGGATCATACCATGCGAGGCAGGAGCGGTCGCGGCGGGGGAGAACAGGACCGCCACTTCAGCCGGACCATACGCTCCGCCGGGGGGCTCACATGGCGCGAACGGTACGCACGGGCACAGGTCTCTCACGCCGGGAACTGCTCCGCCGCGCCGCGGGCGCGGGGGCCGCCGCCGCGGGCGGCATTTTTCAGGCGGGGTGGGCCGCGCCCGCCGCCGCGCAGACGACGCAGAAGCGGGACCTCATCGTCGCGCAGGGCGGGGACGTCTCGCGGTTCGATCCGCACATGTCCACCTCGTCGAACGACGTCCGCGTGTCGTTCAACCTCTTCGACAATCTCCTGAGCCGCCACCCCGACGGCCAGTTGTTCCCGGGGCTCGCGACGCAGTGGAAGCGCACCGATCCGACGACGTGGGAGTTCAAGCTGCTCGACGGCGTGAAGTGGCACAACGGGGATCCCTTTACGTCCGACGACGCGAAGTTCTCGCTCGAACGCACCTACGATCCGGCCGCCCACACCCTCGTGGCCACGGTGTTCACGACAATCGACCGGATCGAGGCGCCGACGCCCGCGTCGCTCGTCATACATACGAAGAAGCCGGACCCGCTGCTGCCGGCCCGGCTGGCCTTCTACGGCGGCCAGATCGTGCCGAAGAAATACCTGACCGCGGCCGGACCGGATCAATTCAACGCGAAGCCGGTCGGGACCGGGCCGATGCGGTTCGTGTCGTGGGTCAAGGACGACAAGGCCGTCTTCGAGGCGTACCCGCAGTATTGGGCCGGGCGCATCGACGTCGACCGCGTGGTGTTCCGCCCGATCCCGGAGACCGCGGCGCGCGTCGCCGCGGTCCTGCGCGGCGAAGTGGATCTGATCACACAGCTGTCCCCCGACCAGTGGGACCGCGTGAATCAGAACCCGAGCACGATGGGCAAGGGCGTCCTGTACGCCGGCCTCTATGTGCTCGGCGTCAACTCCAAGGTGAAACCGCTCGACAATCCGCTCGTGAAACAGGCAATGTCGCTCGCGATCGACCGGCAGTCGATCGTGAAGGACCTCTGGCGCGGGCGGGGCCTCGTCCCCAACGGGTTGATCGCGAAGGGCGACAATCACTACGACCCATCGCTCCCACCGCTGCCGTACGACCCGGCCCGGGCGAAGGCCAAGCTCAAGGAGGGCAACTACAACAACGAGCCGGTCATCATCGAGACGACCGTCGGCTACGTCGCAAATGACAAGGCGATGTCCGAGGCGATCGCGGCGATGTGGAAAGACGTCGGGGTCAACGTGCGCGTCGAAGTGATCGAGTACTCCGTGCGGGCCGAGCACAACCGTGACAGGAGCTTCAAAGGTCTGTGGTGGTCGGATCCGACCTCGACGCTCGGCGACCCCGACGGCATGATGTGGCGCCTGCTCGCACCGGGCGGGCCGATGGACTACTGGCGCAACCCCGAGTGGGACAAGTTGGGCACCGACGCCCGGTTCAGCATCGACGAGAAATTCCGGGACCAGGCCTACAAGCGGATGAACCAGATGGCCCTGCAGTACCTGCCGTGGATCCCGGTGATCCAGCCGTCCGAAGACTACGGGATCCAGAAGTACGTGGCCTTCACACCGAACGGCAACCAGCAGCTCGACATCCGGCGGTTCAACTTCCACATGCGGAGGGGCTAGCCGGGGCGGCCCGCGCGGCACGGCACCGTCGGGCGAGGTCGGGATGACGATGCGCGGGTTCGGCGCGTTCCTGGCGTACCGGCTGGCCCGGACGCTGGTGGCGCTGTGGCTGGTGTCCTCGGTCGTGTTCGTGGTGATGCGGCTGTCCGGGGACCCGGTGCCGCTCCTGCTCCCGCCGGATGCGCCGACCTCGGAGATTTTCCGCGTTCGCCACGACCTAGGCCTCGACCGGCCGCTGGCCGTGCAGTACGCGGTGTTTCTCCAGAACGTGCTGCACGGCGATTTCGGGCGGTCGATTCACTTCCGCCAGGGCGCGATGGGCGTCGCGCTCGGGTACCTCCCGGCGACGCTTGAACTGGGCGCCGCGGCCTTCCTGATCGCGGTCCTCTGTGCCCTGCCGATCGGCATCTTGTCCGCGGTGCGGCGCAATTCGCCGCTCGACCACGGCGCCATGGGCTTCGCCCTGATCGGGCAGTCCGCGCCCACGTTCTTCATCGGCGTGCTGCTGATCCTCGTGTTCTCGCTGCGGTTGAACCTGTTCCCCACCTCCGGCCGCGGCGGGCTGGCGCACCTCGTGCTGCCGGCCGCGACGCTCGGCGCGTTCACCATGGCGTCGATCGCGCGCATCACGCGGTCGGCCATGCTGGAAGTGCTGCGCACGGATTTCGTGCGCACCGCGCGCGCCAAGGGCGTGGCGGAGGCCGCCGTGATCGTGAAGCACACGCTCAAGAACGCGTCGCTGCCCATCATCACGATCACCGGCCTCCAGTTGGGCACGCTGCTCGGCGGCGCGATCGTGACCGAGACGGTGTTCGCCTGGCCGGGAATGGGACGGCTCGCGGTGGAGTCGATCTACAACCGCGATTACCCGGTCGTGCAGGCCGTCGTGTTCATCGCGGCGGTGCTGTTCGTGGTCATCAATTTTACGCTCGACATGCTGTATGGCGTGCTCGATCCGCGCATCCGGGAAGCCGGGTGATGAGCCGCTCCGCCGGCGCCCTCGGCGCCGGTCCGTCCGCGGCCGTTCGCGCCGCCTGGTCCGCCTCGGCGGCCGCCCGGACGGCGCGCCGCCGGACGCGGGTGCCGTGGGCCGTCCGCTTTGCGGCCGCGTTCATCGGAGGGCTCATCGCGGTGGCGGCGGCCGCGCCGGTCGTCGCGCCCCAGAACCCCGAACGGGGCTCGCTGGGGGCGCGCCTCGCGGCCCCGACCCTCCGGGCGGCGGACGGACGCGCGCATCTGCTCGGCACCGACCACCTTGGGCGGGACGTGCTGTCGCGCATCATCTTCGGCGCGCGGGTCTCGCTCGCCATCGGCTTTGCGGCCGTCGCGGTCGGCGGCGCGATCGGAGGCGGCCTCGGGCTGCTCGCCGGCTATCACGGCGGCTGGCTGGACGAGGTCATCATGACCGTGGCGGACGCGCAGCTCGCATTTCCCTTCATCCTGCTCGCCATCGGCATCATTGCGGTGCTCGGCCCGTCGTTCCGGAACCTGATCATTGTGGTGGGGCTCTCCGGCTGGGTGACCTACGCGCGCGTCCTGCGCGCGCAGGTGCGGGCGGTCCGCCGGCGGGAGTTCGTCGACGCCATCGTGGCGCTCGGCGGGTCCGCGCCCCGCGTCGTGCTGCGGCACGTGCTGCCGAACGTCGCCTCGACGTTCATGGTGATCGCCACCCTGGAGCTGGCGCGCGTGATCGTGCTCGAGGCGACGCTGTCGTTTCTCGGACTGGGGATTCAGCCCCCCACGCCGTCGTGGGGGGTCATGGTGGAGGAGGGACTCGAGTACCTCGACAGCGCCTGGTGGATCTCGGTATTCCCCGGGCTCGTGCTGATGCTTACGTCGATCGTCGTGAGCCGGACCGGCGACTGGCTGCGCGACGTACTCGATCCGACGCTCCGAGGAGCGTAACGGTGATCGCCGGACCGTCTGCGCGGCGCCGCTACCGCCCCGTGACCGGGACCGCAAGCGCGTCGAACGCGTCTTCCCGCATGTGCCCGGCGAGGCCCCAGCGGCGCGCGAACGCGACGGTCTGCTCGTAGACGTCGCGCGGATACGGCTCGAAGACGAGCAACTCGCCGAGGCCGAAGCGCGCGTAGTCGTGGGCGCCGGCGAGGGCCGGCGGGACGTTGCGCGCCCAAAGCCCCATGTACCGGCCCGGCGACGCCCGCAGGGCCCCGTCGGCCCGCCGCAATGCGCCGAAGTACGCGCCCAGCACATCGCGCGGAATGTCCGGTGAGACCCAAAAGAGAGTGCGGAACTCGCCGGACGCGAGCGGCACGAACCCCTCCGCGGCGGCGAGCGGAATTTCCGGATCGAGGAGCGTGGCCGCCGTTACGTCGCCGGCACGCAGCGCGAGCAGACGGCGTCCCGGCCCGCCGACGTTCTCGATCCGAATGTGCTCCCTCGGCAGCACGCCCTCGAGCGTCCGCAGGGTCGTGAAGTGGCTCCCGGCCATGAGGCCGACGCCGACCGGCACGTCGCGCAGGTCGGTGAGCCGGCGGAGGCCCGCATCGGGCCGCGCAAAGATCGCGAACCGCGCCACGCCGTAGAGGTCCGGGACGAAGCGGCCCATCCCGGCGCCGGCGTTGCAGACGGCCCCCCACTCGCACGCGGAGTTGGCGACCGCGGCCCCGTCGAGGAACGGGGCGTCCTGCGGCCGCTGGAAGTACTCGCTGCGCGCGTGGCTCGAGACCTGGTGCATCACGTCCGGACGGAGGTCCGGTTGGAGGCCTTCCGCGGCGTAATACCCTTCCTCCACCGCGATCCACTCGTGCAGCCGCATGAAATGCGGCACGACGCGCACCCGGCGGCCGGCCGTGTCATCCATGTTGGGACGCCTCCTCCACCGCCGCGCGCGCCTCGGCCGCGGACCCGAGTGTCTGAAACTGCGCCGCAAGACCCGCCGCGGTGACGATGCGGGCGAGCGGAGAGTGCGGCGGTACGACAAGCGCGAGCGCCCGCCGCTGTGTGGTAAGGTTCCGTCCGAACTCGAACAATTGCCGAATCGTCAAACTGTCGATGTAGCGCGCATGCTCAAGCGAAACGACGACCGTCCCGGTTTCGTCCCGCGCGGCATCCGCCAGCGCCTGCCGGAGGGCGTCCAAGGTCGCGGCGTCGAGATCCCCGAACGCCTCGACGACCGGCGTCCGCGCCCCCTCGTCGCGCCGCAGGCGCACGCCGGACTCGACCGGCCGGACGTCCCCGCCGGCGGAGCGGTCGCGCCGGGGATACGCCGTCACAACCGGGGTGCGAGGCGCAGATCCGTCGAGGCCGGATCCGGTTCGGGCGTCCTCCGGACGAACGCCGGCCCCATCGGCTGCACCGCCGGGGTGAGGTGCCGCGGCCGGCCCTTGACGGCCCTCGGCCCGCATCCCGATGGCCACGATAGTGCCCGCGGCCGTGCGGCGCATGTCGACGGAATCGGCGAGGTCGCGGATCAGGGCCAGGCCGCGCCCGCCACCGTCCGGGGCGCGCGCCGCCCGCCATGTCCCGCTGTCGATAACGCTCACGCGGACCTCGTCCGGTTCGCGGACGCCGAGAACTCGGACCGTGCCCTCGGCGGCGCGGTACGCGTGTTCAATCGTGTTGTTGACGGCTTCGCCCACGGCAATAGTCAGGTCGACTTCGCGCTTTTCGTCCAACGCGGCCACCCGCGCCAGCCGCCGGACCGCTTGGCGGATCACTCCCGCGCTCGCCGGTTCCGCCGGCAGCGTGAGGTCGAACCGGTCGAACGGCGCCACATCGATCGCGAGCGTGATTATCGCGACGTCATCCATGGCGCGACGGCCCTGGAGCACAGCCCCGAGGATTGCCTTCGCGGCGTCGGAGGACCGCTCCGCGACCTCCCGGCGGCTCGCCCGGATCACGGCCTCCTGGCCTTCGACGACGTCCCGATTCTGCTCGATGAGCCCGTCCGTGTAGAGGACGAGGAGCGCGCCGGCGGGCAGCCCGACCGTCCAGGAGGGCGTGCGCATCATAGAGAGGTAGCCGAGGGGGCCGCCGCCGGCCGGCAGCGCCGCGGCCGGAGCGCCGCCCGGCGCGGCGAGGACCGGTGCGGGATGACCGGCCGTCGCATACGACAGCTGCGAGGTGAGGGGATCGAGGATCGCGACGATCGCGGTGGCCATAGCGTTGCGGCCGTGCGCCAGCGTGAGGGCCTGACTCGCGCGCTCCAGCACCTCCGCAGGGTCCTCGTGATCGAGCGCGGCCGTGCGGATCGTCTGGCGCAGTTCGCCCATCACGACCGCCGCAGCGAGCCCGCGGCCCGCCACGTCCCCGATGGACAGGACCAGCTTGCCCGACGGCAGGCGGAACACATCGTACCAGTCCCCGCCGACGTTGGCTTCTCGCGCCCCAGGTTGATACACGGTGTGAATCGCGACGCCCGGCACCTGCGGAATCTCGGTGGGTAGCAGCGCCCGCTGAAACGTCTCCGCGGCTCGGTGCTCGCGCTCGTAAAGCCGCGCCCGCTGGACCGCCTGCGCGCCCTGCTGCCCTAGGGTCTGGGCCAGCGCGATCTCCCCCTCGTTGAACCGCCGCGGCCCGCCGAAGATCACCTGCAGCACGCCGATCGTCGTGCTGCCCGCGACGAGCGGAACGGCGATCCGGGCGCCGTGGCGGATCTCTTCCGGCATCATGTCACGCTCCGGGAAGTGGGCGTCGAGGTCGGCTTCCGATTCGAGGACGACGGGACGGCGGGTCTGCAAACACGCTGCGACGATGCCCAGTTCCTCCGGCCGAAACCGCTGCCAGCGGCGCGCGGTCTCGGCCGGGATTCCCACCATGTGGACCGTCTCCATCATCCCGTCTTCGGTCAGCAGCCCCAGCCCGCCCGCGCGCGCCCCCAGTGCCGACACCGCCTGGTCGACGATGACCGCCGCCACGTCCGCGGACGTGAGTGCCTCCGAGAGCGCGGCGGTGACGGAGGCGAGGCGCATCGCCCGGCGGCCCGCCTGCTCGGCCGCTCGGCGCGCTTCTTCCTCGGCGACGACCCGGCGTCGCAATTCGTCGGCGGCGGCCGCGCGGTCGGCGACGACCCGCGAAATCGTCAGCACGATGATCGCCATGAGCCCCATGAAGACCGACAGATAGAGGAGCGACACGTTCGTTTGCGCGGTGGTCACGGCGAACGGTCCCAACTGGTGGACGGTCCCCGTGATCGCGATTCCGGCGACCAGGGCCACGGCGGTCACCGCGTCGCGGGCGCCGAAGCGGAACGCGGCCCAGATCAAGAACGGTACGATCGCAAATCCGAACGGAAAACGGCTGTTGAACACCGCCACGCTGACCACGAGCAGCGCGGCGAGGTACATCAGGCGCTCGGCCGCCTCCGTAAGACTCCAGCCGAGCCGCGGCGCCGTGCTCCACAGCAGGAGGAACGGCGTGACGAGCAACGCCCCGGACACGTCGCCGAGCCACCACGTGAGCCACACGGCGTCGTAGGCGGCCCAGCGCAGAAAGCCGCCCAGCGCCAGCGCGGTGACCCCGATGGTGGGGCTGATCATCGTGCTCGCGAGCGCGGCGAGGGCGGCGAAGCCGATGATGGTGTCGAGGCGCGCGAAGGCGTCCCGGCCGCCGGCGTAGCGGGACACCAGCAGCGAGGCGACCGCGGCCTCTAGCGTGTTGCCCGCGGCGATGGCTGCCGACGTCCACACCGTTCCGGCGGTGGTGAGGTTGGCGGCAAGCGCGGCGACGAAGACGCCCGGCCAGACGCGCGGACCCCACAGCAGCAGGGCGGCGATCGCGATGCCGGTCGGCGGCCAGACCGGAGTCGCGCTCGGATGCAGGAACGCGAGATGGAGGCCGGCTTTCGCCGCGATGAAGTACACCGCGGCGACCAGCGCGGTTTCGATCGTCCGCTGGAACGGCCGCGAATCGATGCGAGAACCCGGCTCGGCGCCGCGGGCCGGCGGCGTTCCGGCCGGGGCCGGTTCAAGCGATTTGGGCGGAGAAACGCTCATGGGAGACTGTCGGCTGTCACGTCGCGCGTTGTTTCGCCCGCCCGCCGCCCGTTCCTGCGGCGGGGTTCGGTCCGGGTCAGATCGACCGGGTGAGCCCGCCGTCCACGCGGATGTTCTGTCCCGTGATATAGCCGGCGTCCTCCGACAGAAGAAACGCCACCGTGCGGGCGATTTCCCCAAGGCTCGCGGGGCGGCCCATGGGGATCCGGCGGACGGTGGACGGCTCAACCGGATAACTCTCGACGAACCCGGGCAGTACGTTGTTCATGCGGATGCACCGCGGCGCGTACTCGTCGGCGTACAACTTCGTGAAGCCGGCGAGCGCCGCGCGCAGCGTCGAGGAGACGGGAAACGACGCGTCGGGCTCGAACGCGGAGAACGTCGAGACGTTGACGATGCTGCCGCCGCCTCCGCGGAGCATCACTGGCGTGACGAGGCGCGCCATCCGAATCACGTTGAGCAGCAAGAGATCGACGCCGGCCGTCCAGTCGGCGTCGGTCAGTTCGAGCACACGGCCGCGCGCCGGATGTCCCGTCGAGTTGACGACCGCGTCGATCCGCCCGTAGCGGCGGACCGTCTCATCAACGACGGTCGCAAGGTCGGCGGGACTCGCGACGGACCCGGCCACCCCGACAGCGTCATGCGCGCGGACGGTGGCCGGGGCGCCGGACGGCGACAGGACGGCGAGGCGGTACCCCCGGCGTGCCAGCTCGGCGGCGACCGCCGCCCCGATCCCGCGGCCCGCGCCGGTGACGATGGCGACCCGGTCGGCTGGCATGCGGTCTACTACGGCACCGCGTCGGCCGGCCCTTGTGCCGCGCGCGGCCGCGCCGCGCACGGCACCGTCGCACCGGGCCGATCGCATCCGAGGAGGAATCGATGATGAACGATGCCGCCCCCGTGCCGCCGGAACTGCGGGCGGCCATCGAGCAGCTCCACGCCGCGATCGGCCGCGCCGCGGAGGGGGACCCGCGGCCGATTCAGGCGCTCTGCTCGCGTCGGGACGACGTGACGGCCTTCTACGGGTGGGGCGGGTACGAGCGCGGGTGGGAGGCCGTCCGCCGCCGATGGGACTGGGCGGCGGCGCAGTTCGCCGGCGGGACCGTCCACTACGAGAATCTGACGACAGTGGTCACCCGGGACCTGGCGTACACGACGGACCTTGAGACCTTCCGCGTGCGGCTGTCCGGGGCCGGCGCCCCCGCGCAGTGGTCCAACCGTGTGACCCATATCTTCCGGTGCGAGGACGGCGCGTGGCGGCTCGTGCACCGGCACGCCAATCGTCTCGAGGCACAGGTCCCCGCCGTCGCGGCAGTCAACCGCCGCGACGGCCTGTGAGGCGCGTGCTCCGAATCGTTCAGCCACCGCGCCCGCCCGCTGGCGCGCCGTCGGTCTCGCGGTCGAGCGCGTGATAGACTGTCTGCACGTGATGCCGGAAGGTTCGGGCGACTTCGCTCAGCGTACTGCGCCGCCGGTAGACGAAGTCGACGTGCCGGGCCAAGGGGCGGGCGTCGCTGATCGGAACTGTTGCCAGCACACCCTGCCGCAGTTCCCGCCGGATCGCGAGGTGCGGTAGGAGGGCGATCCCGATGCCCTTCTCCACCATTTTTTTCGCGGCCTCAATGCCCTCGAGTTCGAGGACGACGTTGGGCAGCAGGCCGCCGCGGCGAAAGAATCCGGTGATCAGAATCCAGTCGCTGCTGCCCTTGTCGAACAGAATCAGCGGCTCTCGGACCACCTCGGACAGCGTCACCGGCCGCTTGCGGGCGAAGGGGTGCCCCGGCGGCACGGTCAACACGATTTCGTCCCGTCCCAGCCTGACCGTATGCACGGCGGGGTGGGCCAACCCCCGGGCAAGCCCGATTTCGGCTTCCTCGTCGAGCACCATACGCAGCACGTCGCGCGAGTGTCCTGCCCGGATCGACACCCGGACGGCGGGATGCTCCGCGCGGAAGCCCTTAATGATGTCGGGCAGCAGATACGTGCTGACCGAGAGCGCGGCCGCGACCGCAAGCAGTCCCCCCTCGGCGGACTGCGAGGCGTCCAAGGCGGCTCGGCCTTCCGCCACCGTGTGCAGCAACCGTTCCGCAAACGGTAGGAAGACGCCGCCCGCGCGCGTCAGGTGCACGCCGCGGCCGTGCCGTTCGAAGAGGCGCTGGCCGAGCGTGCGCTCGAGTCCTTGGATCCGCGTGCTGACCGAAGGTTGGGTAAGGAAGAGCACCGCGGCCGCCTTCGCGAAACTGCCGTGGGTTGCCACCGCGACAAAGGTCTCGACCTGGGGCAGGTCGAGGAGCGATAGGCTGTATCTATGGTCCATATAGCCAATATTATGTTTCCCTATGGCTTCCCCCTGTCGATAATGAAGCATAGGCCGCGATCATGCACGCGCGCAGCGGCAGGAGGGTCCAGCGATGCAGTGTTCCGTACAGGCCAAGCTCAACGTGGTTTGGAGGGCCGGACTGGCGGACCCGGCGGACGTCGCGTCGGGATGGGCGGCGGCCCTTGAGGACGGCGGGCTGGTTCCGGCGGCGGGCGTCAGCGCGATCCGGCCGGACGCCGGGCCTGAACGCACCGCCACGCTGCTCATGCTCGTCCGCGGCGCCTCGACCCCGAAGGAAGGTCTCGTGCTCGCCTCGCGGCACGCCGAGCGCGTGATCGGCGACGATCCGCGCGTTTCAGAAATCCGCGCGGTTGCCGCTTGGCCGGTGCCCTAGCGTCTTACGTCTTACCGGTGCCGTACGTCTTAGAAGAAGCCTCCGCTCAGGCCGGTGCCTTAGCGGCCTACCCCCGAGTCGTGGCCCCCGTCGTGATATGTCGGCGCCGGTGTGTCGGGATGGTACTGAACCGGGCCCAGCGTACCGCCTAGTACCCAGAACGCGAGCCAGAGCAAGAACACGGCCATAGGTTTCCCCCCTGCGGCGCGGCGTCCCCTCGGGGTATTGCTCAGCCGAGGGGTCTAGCTCGCGGCACTCGCGGACGACGCGGCGGCCAGCCGCCGGAATCCCGCCTCGAGATCGTCCATCAAATCCTCCGCCGCTTCCAAGCCCACGTGAAGCCGCAGAAGCGTTCCGCGCTCCGGCCACGGGCGCACGGTGCGGCTTTCCTTCAGTTGCGGCACGATGATCAGACTCTCGAAGCCGCCGAAACTGGCGCCGATCTTGAACAACCGGAGGCCGTCCAGCATCGCGGCCACGGCCGGTGGCGATTCGCTGCGAAGCACCACGCCGAAGAGGCTGGTCGAGCCGGTAAAGTCCCGGCGCCACAGCGCGTGGCCGGGGTGCTCCGGCAGCGCCGGGTGCAGCACGCGGACGACCTCAGGCCGTCCGGCCAGCCACCGTGCCACCTCGAGCGCCGACCGCTCGTGCCGGTCGAGGCGGACGGCGAGGGTCCGCAAGCCCCGCAGCGTCTCGTAGCACAGGTCGGGTGCCACACAGTCGCCGAACTCCGCGATGCCGTCCTTGAGGCGCCGGAAGAGCGGCTCGGTCCGCGCGGTGATCACGCCCATCAGCAGATCGGAATGGCCCGCCAGGTACTTGGTCGCGGCCTGAACCTCGACATCGACGCCGTGGTCGAACGCGCGGAACCGCAGCGGCGTCCCCCATGTGTTGTCGAAAACAACTGTCGCCCCACGGTCGTGGGCCGCCGCCGCGATCGCCGGCACATCCTGGATTTCGAACGTCAAGGATCCCGGCGATTCAGTGTAGACGACGCGCGTCGTGGGCCGCATGAGCGCGGCGATATCGCCGCCGACCATCGGGTCGTAGAACGTCGCCTCGACGCCGAAGCGCCCGAGCGTCGCGGCGCAGAAGTTGCGCGTGGGACCGTAGGCGCTGTCCGGGACCAGCAAGTGGTCGCCGCGCCGGAGCAGCGCGGCGAGGGTCTGCGTGATCGCGGACAGCCCCGACGACGTGACCATGGAGCGCGCGCCGCCCGACAGTTCCGCGAGCGCCTCGGTCAGCGCGAACGTAATCGGGGTGCCGTGGATCCCGTACGAGAATCCCGAATACTTGCGCTCCATGCGGCGCTCGAACGCCTCGACGGTCGGAAAGAGAATCGTCGAGGCGCGGTGGATCGGCGGATTCACCGTGCCGTGGTGCTGCTCGGGATTTCGCCCGGCGTGCACGAGACGGGTGTCCGGCTTCATCGGGACTCCTGGGCCGTGACGTTCACGATCACTTCGGTCGCGACCGCGACCGTGCGATACAGCGGTCAGCGGCTTCGCCAGACCTCGACGAGCCGCTCCGCCTCCGCCCGGCCGACGCCCCGCAATTCGAACGACACTTCGATCTGGCGGAACCTGGTGGGATCCCCCCGCTCCTGCACGCCGCTGATCGTGGCGGCAAGTCCGGCCAGCGGCACCTTGTTGGCCGCGGCGTAGTTCTCGATCAGCGTCACGCCGCACGACGAGATGCCGGCGAGAAACGATTCCGTGTTGCTGAGCGCTTCGGGCTTGGTGGAAGAGTCCAGCACGAAGTGGTGCGTCCGCGCGCGGTTCAGCGCGCGGCCGGGCGCGCCGATCGACGCGCTGCGGACGGTCGTCGTGACGATGTCCTCGGACATGGGAGGCCTCCGGATCAGACGTCGGCGGAGGACTCTTCGAGGGTCCGGACGGTGCTCTCCTGCGGAGGCGCCGGCGGTGCCCGGACGCACACCGTTCGGCGGGGGACCGGCCGCGGTGGGGGGGGCAGGCGATCGGTGCAAGACCGCGAAACGTCCCCGGCGTGCGATCGCGGGTGCCCGCTCCGTTCCGGCAACTCACGTTCCGGTGGTTGCTCCTGCTGGCGCCTCTCTCGGTCGCCGCGGCCGCCCTCGGCCGCTGGCCCCTGCTCACGTTCCTGCTCGCGGGCGGAGCCCTCCTGCCGCTGGCGGAGGTCGTCGGAGCCTCGACGCAGCAAATCGGACTGCACGCTGGGCCGCGTGTCGGCGGTCTGCTCAACGCGACGTTCGCGAACATCACGGAGTTCATCCTCGCGATCGTGCTCGTGCTGCACGGCGAAGTGGCGGTCGTCAAGACGGCGTTGACGGGATCGATTCTCGGCAACCTGCTGCTGGTGCTGGGCCTCTCGCTGCTGGCCGGCGGCCTCCGCCACCGGATGCAGCGGTACAGCGCCGCGGCCGCGGGTGTGCACGCGACCTCGCTGACGCTCGCCGTGATCGGACTCTTGATGCCGGCGCTGTTTTTCCTCTCGGCCGGGCGGCCGAGCGCCGCGCAGGGCGAAACCGTCAGCGTCGAGGTCGCCGCGGTGCTCATCGTCCTCTACGGCGCAGCGCTCGTCTTCACGCACCGCACGCACGAGCACCTGTTCCGCACTCCCGCGTCCGAGGAGCGCCCGGACGCGCCGCTCGGCTGGGCGATCGGCGCGCTGGCCGCCGCGTCGCTCGTCGTGGCGCTCGACTCGCAGTTCCTCGTCAACACGCTTGAACCCGCGATCGGGGCCCTCGGCCTGTCGAAGTTCTTCACCGGGCTGGTGCTGGTGCCGCTCTTCGGCAACGTCGCCGAGAACAGCGCGGCGGTGCGCTTCGCGCTGCGCGATCAGCTCGACGTCACGCTTGAAATCGCGATCGGGTCGTCCACGCAGGTCGCGCTCTTCGTCGCCCCCGCGCTGGTCGTCATTTCGCTGGCGGCCGGCCACCCGATGGACTTCATCTTCACCCCGTTCGAGGTCGCCGCCGTCGGGCTCGCCGTGCTGATCGTGACGCTCATCTCGCACGACGGCCGCAGCAACTGGCTGGAGGGGGCCCAGTTGCTCGCGGCGTATGCCATCATGGCTGCTTCGGCGTTCTTCGTGACCTCGCTGTGACCGCGTCGCGCGCGATCGTGGGGCTCAGCCTGCTGGGCTTCGCCGACGCGCTCTACATGCTGGCCTACCACGAAGGATGGATCGACCACATGTGGTGTCCGTTCTTCGGCGAGGGCTGCGAAATCGTCGGCCGCTCGCGCGAGGCCAGGCACGCCGGGGTGCCGAACGCGGCCGTCGGCGCAGCGGGATACGCGGGTATGGCCGCGCTCGCCGCGGCGGGCGGTACGGGGCTGCCGGCGGTGGGACTCGCCGCGGTGTCGACCGGGGCGGCCGCCGCAAGCGTCGCGCTGACGTGGGAGATGGCCACCCGCGTGCGGGCGTGGTGCTTTTGGTGCCTGCTGTCGGCCGGCATCAACGCGGCGATCTGCGCACTGGCCTGGTGGAACGTGTCGGCCGGCGGGCGGGGTCCGGCCAAGGCGTACGATAAGCGGGAGGGTCGCCCCAACCGGCGGACCCGCGCCGGCCGCGGGGCATGATGCGTTTCAGGAGGCGGCGATGACAGCCACGACCGGAACGTCCAGCGCCACCCGGCAGGCGGATCTGCTCGACCGCGCCGGCCGGTATCTTGCCGGCGGCGGCCTCGGTTTGTTCGTCCTGCCTCCGGAGGTCAACCTCGTCATCGCGGAGGGCCGCGGCAGCCACGTCACCGATGTCGGCGGCCGCGACTTCATCGACTACCATCTCGGGTCGGGTCCCGCGCTTCTCGGCCACGCGCACCCTGAGATCGTCGAGGCGGTTCAGCGCCAGGTCGCCAAAGGGTCGACGTACTATTTCCTCAACGAGCCGGTGATCCGGCTCGCCGAGCGGCTGGTCGATGCCATTCCGTGCGCCGATCAGGTCCACTTCGTTGGGTCGGGCACGGAGGCGACGTTTTTTGCCCTCCGGGTCGCGCGGGCGGCGGCCCGCCGGCCCAAGGTCCTGAAGTTCGAAGGCGGCTGGCACGGGATGAACGACTACGCCTTGTGGGGCACGACGCCGTCGCAGCCGAGCGACTACCCGAACGCGGAGCCCGATTCCCTCGGGATTCCGGAGGCTCTGCGCGGGCAGATCCTCGTCGCGCCGTTCAACGAGACCGAGCGGGCCGTTGCGATCATTGAGCGCCACGCCGCGGAACTCGCGGCCGTGATCGTCGAACCGCTGCAGCGCGTGCTGCTGCCGGTTCCGGGATTCCTCGAGGCGCTGCGCGACGTAACGCGCCGGCACGGCATCCTCCTGATCTTCGACGAGATCGTGACGGGCTTCCGCATCGCCTGGGGCGGCGCCCAGGAGAAGTACGGGGTCGTGCCGGACTTGGCGACGTACGGCAAGGCCATGTCGGGGGGGTTTCCGATGGCCGCCATCGCCGGCCGCAGCGAGTTGATGGCGCACCTCGACGCGCGGCGGACGGAGCGGACACGGCTCGTGTGGGCGAGCGGAACGCTCAACGGCAACCCGGTCAGTTCCACCGCCGGGCTCGTCGCCCTCGAGGTGCTGGGGCGTCCCGGAGTCTACGATCATCTCCACCACATCGGCGGCCGCCTCCGCCGCGAAATCGAGGCGATCGGACGCCGTCACGGCTTCTCGGCGCAGACGCCGGGGGAGGACGCCGTGTTCGGCGTGCGGTTTACGGACCGGCGGCCCCTCCGCACGTGGGCCGACCTCCTGACATCGGACAAGAACCTCCACCTGCGCTGGTCGATCGAGCTGCTCAAGCGCGGCATTCTCGTCAACCCGAACGAGAAGTTCTATATTTCGCTCGCGCACACCGACGCCGACGTGGACCGGACGCTCCAAGCGTGCGACGAGGCCTTCGCGGCGGTGCGGGGATAGGGGGGCCGCATGACCGCACCCGAGCCGAAGCCCGCCGTCCCTCCTGGGGGGGACGCCGGCGCGCCGAGCGCGACGGATCCCGCCTACAGCGACTGGGCGTTTAGCGTCGCGTCGACGCGGCCTGTGATCCGCGGCCGCTCGTTCATGGTGGCCTGCGGCCACTATCTCGCCTGCGTGGCCGGCCTGCGGATGTACGCGCTCGGCGGCAACGCGTTCGACGCCGGCGTTGCGATGGTCTTCGCGCAATCGGTCCTGGAATATCAGAGCTACGGCTTCGGCGGCGAAGTCCCGATGCTCATCTACGCGGCGCGGGACGGCCGGCCGGTGGCGGTGAACGGCAACACGCGCGCGCCGCGCGCGGCGACAATGGAGTGGTTCCGCGGGCGCGGTCTCGAGCTGATCCCCGGCGACGGGTTCCTGCCGGCCGGGGTGTGCGCGGTGCCGGACGCGCTCATCACCGTCCTCGATCGGTACGGGCGGCTCACGCTCGAGCAGGTGCTCGCGCCGGCGCTCGAACTGGTCGCGAACGGCTTCCCGATGTACGAGGGGATGCGCCGCGCGATCGTTCAGCACGAAGCCCGCTTCCGGGCGGAGTGGCCGACGTCGGCGGCGCTGTTCCTGCCGGGCGGGCAGGTCCCGCCTCTCGGCGACACCTGGCGAAATCCCGACCTTGCGCGCACGTTCGAGCGGCTGGTCGGCGCGGAGCGCGGCGCCCGGAGCCGCGGACGGCACGAGGCCCTACGGGCCGCGCGGGATTATTTCTACCGCGGACCCATCGCGCAGGAGATCGTGGCGTTTCAGCGCGACACTACCGTGCGCGACGCCACGGGCACGGTCTCGGCCGGGCTCTTGCGCGAAGAAGACTTTGCCGCCTTCGAGACGCGGATCGAGGCGCCGGCGAGCGTCCACTTCCGCGGGTACGATGTGTACAAATGCGGCCCCTGGTCTCAGGGCCCGGTCTTCCTCCAGCAGCTCCTGCTGCTCGACGGGTTTGACCTCACCGCGATGGGCCACAATTCCGTCGACTACGTCCACACGGTGGTCGAAGCGTCGAAGCTCGCGTTTGCCGACCGCGAACGCTACTACGGCGATCCGGAGTTCACGCCGGTGCCGATGCGGGGACTGCTCTCCCCGGCCTATGCGGCGTCCCGCCGGGGGCTGATCGATCCGCGCAGGGTGTCTCTCGAGCTGCGTCCGGGCGACCCGCATCCCTTCGAGGGCGCGGCGGCCCCGGCGGAAGCCGCCGCGGTCGAGGCCCGGGGATGGGAGGGAGGGACGACAGGGACGCGGGCAGCCGACGCCGAGGGGAATCTGTTCTCCGCGACCCCGAGCGGCGGGTGGTTCCGGAGTTCGCCCACGATCTCGGGGCTTGGGTTCAGCCTCGGGACGCGCTGCCAGATGTTCTGGCTGCACGATGCGCGGCACCCGGGCGCCCTCGCTCCGGGCAAGCGTCCCCGGACCACGCTGTCGCCGAGCCTCGTGATGCAGCACGGCCGGCCCCACATGGTGTTCGGCACGCCGGGCGGGGATCAGCAGGACCAGTGGACGCTCCAGTTCTTCCTTAATATGGCGGTCTTCGGCATGGACGTGCAGGACGCGATCGACGTGCCGGCGTTTCACAGCGTCCACTTCCCGGGGTCCTTCTACCCGAGGAAGGCCCGGCCGGGGGAGATGCTCGTAGAGGGCCGGATGCCTCCGGACGTCGTGGACGGTCTGCGCGAGCGCGGCCACCGCGTCACCGTGGCCGGGGACTGGAGCCTCAACTACACCACGGCCATCGCGTACGATCCGGCGCGGGGGCTTTTGGAGGGCGGCGCCAGTTCCCGGGGGGAGCGGAACTACGCGCTAGGCTGGTAAGACCGCGGCGGACCCTGAGCCCGACGCGTTACCCGAGGTACGCCCGCCGGACGGCCTCGTCGCCGAGCAGGCGGTCGGCACGATCCTGCCGCACGATGCGGCCCGTCTCCAGCACGTAGCCGCGATCGGCGGTTTCGAGCGCGAGCTGCGCGTTCTGCTCGACGAGCAGGATGGAGATGCCGTCCGCGTTGACCTCACGCACAATTCCGAAGATGCGTTCCACGATCCGTGGAGCCAGGCCGAGCGACGGCTCATCGAGCATGAGGAGCGTCGGACGCGCCATCAGGCCGCGCGCGATCGCGAGCATCTGCTGTTCGCCGCCGGACAACGTCCCCGCGACTTGCCGGCGCCGCGCGCGGAGTTCGGGGAACCGCGCGAGCAGCGCGTCCGCGTCCTGCGCGATCGCGCCGCCCCGCCAGCCCACGGCGTCTGCATCACGGCGCGCGTAGGCGCCCGCCCGCAGGTTATCCAGCACCGTCATGCGTGCCAGCACCTGCCGGCCTTCCGGTACGTGCGCGACGCCGAGCCCGACGACGCGGTCGGGGCTCATGCCGCCGGCCGGCGTGCCGCGGAGCCGGATCGTCCCGCGCCGCGGCCGGACGAGCCCGGAGATCGTGCGCAACAGGGTCGTCTTACCGGCACCGTTGGCCCCGATCAGCGTGACGATCTGTCCGGCGCCGACGTCGAGCGACACGTCGTGCAGCACATCGCCGGCCGCGTACCCGGCGGTTACGCGATCGACCGCGAGAACGGGGGGGCCGGACGTCCCGGGGCGGGCCTCCCGCGGCCGGGCGGTGTGGGCGCCGAGATACGCTTCGATGACCTGAGGATCGCGGCGGACCTGGTCCGGTGCCCCTTCCGCGATCGTCCGCCCGAAATTCAGCACGACGATCCGGTCACAGAGCCCCATGACCAGCTTCATGTCGTGCTCGATGAGGAGCACCGTCAAGCCGTGGTCGTCGCGCAGGCGCCGGATCAGTCCCATCAGCGCCTGCGTCTCCGCGGTGTTCATGCCGGCGGCGGGCTCATCGAGCAACAAGAGGCGCGGCCCGGTGGCGAGCGCGCGTGCGATCTCAACGCGCCGCTGATCACCGTACGCCAGCGAGCGCGCGGGGACGGCGGCGCGGTCCGCGAGGCCGACCAGCGCCAGCAGCTCCACGGCGCGCGCGCGGATCTCGCGTTCTTCCCGCCGGTGCCGCGGCGTGCCGAGGACCGCGTCGAAGAGTGTCGCGCCCGTCTGGACGTGGCCGCCCACGACCACGTTGTCGAGCGCGGCCATCCCGCGAAAGAGCCGGATGTTCTGGAACGTCCGCGCCATGCCGCGCGCGGTGACACGGTCGGGGCTCCACCGCGTGATGTCCTCCCCGCGAAACCGCACCCGTCCCGCGGTGGGCTGGAGGAAGCCCGTGATCAGATTGAAGAGCGTCGTCTTGCCGGCGCCGTTCGGGCCGATCAATCCCATGATCTCGCCTTCGCGCACGGCAAACGACACACCGTCGACCGCCCGCAGGCCGCCGAACGTGCGCGACAGCCCGGCCGTCTCAAGCACGGCGCATCTCCCGTTGCGGGGACCCGCGGCCGCGGGCGAGTCTGCGGGCGGCCGCGGCAACGCGCCCTCCGAGGACGGGGTGGAGGACCCCATTCGGCAGATACGTCGTCACGAGCACCAGGATGGCGCCGTCGAGCAGCAGCCGGTATTCCTTGAGGAACCGGAGCGCTTCGGGCAGCACGGTCAGCGTCACGGCGCCAAAAATCGGGCCGGCGAACGTGCCCGTTCCTCCGAACACGGCGTAGGTCAGAATCGTCACCGCTTCGCCGAAGGACGCCTGCGCCGGGTTGATGAGGTAGGTGAAATGGACCGCGAGGCCGCCAGCCAGTCCCGCAAGCCACCCCGCGATCGCGAACGCCAGCACCTTGTACGCCGTGATGCGGATGCCCATGGCCTGGGCCGCCGCTTCGTCTTCGCGGATCGCGGCCAACGCCCGCCCGGTCCGCGACCGTTCCAGCCGGTAGAAGAACACGGCGGCGACGGCCAGCGTCCCGTACACGTGCCGGAACGAGACCAGCGGCGCAATGCCGACCAGGCCGAGCGCGCCGCCGGTGATCGGCAGATTGAGCGCCGCCACCCGGACGACCTCCCCGAACGCGAGCGTCGCGATCGCCAGGTAGATGCCCCGCAGCCGCAGGCACGGAATACCGATGAGCACCGCGACCGCGGTGGCGAGCGCTGCGCCCGCGAACAGTGCCGGCCACAGGGCGGTGTGGTATGTCTTGGTGAGGATCGCGGCCGTGTAGCCGCCGATGGCGGCGAGGGCGGCGTTGCCGAGGGACAACTGGCCCGCCATCAGGGTGACATATATGGAAAGCGCGAGGAGCGCGGCCACCCCGGAGAACAGAATCAGCGTGCTGTACGCTGCGTAGAATCCGGTGACCGCGGTCATGCCCGCTACGCCTCGCGGCCGCGCTGCTGCCCGAGCAGGCCGGTCGGCCGCAGAACCAGGACCATGAACAGCAACCCGAACGCAACGGCGTCCCGGTAACTGCTGTTGAGGTACTGGACGATCATCACTTCGCCGACGCCCATGGCGAGGCCGCCGAGCACGGCGCCCGTAACGTCGCCCATGCCCCCCAAGATGATCGCGGCGAGGCCCTTGAGACCGTACGTCGTGCCCATGAAGGGCGAGACGCTGCCCTGGAAGAGCATGCCGACGAGCACGCCCGCGACGCCGCCGAGCGCGGAGCTCAGGAAGAACGTGAACGCCACGACCCGGTCGAAGGGCATGCCGAGCAAACTGGCCGTCTGCGGATTCTCGGCCACCGCCCGGATTGCGAGGCCGAGGCGGGTCCGGAGCAGCAGCGCGCGCAGCCCGATCATGAGTGCCACGACGAGGGCGAGGACCAGCAGCTGCAGCAGGCTGACCGTTACCGTTCCGGCCGTAAAGAACCTGAGCGGCACCGCCGCCGGCGGGTAACTCAGCGGTTCGGTCCCCCAGACGATTTGCGCGAGATTGACGAGGATGAGCGCGACCCCGATCGACGTGATCAGGGAGGACAGCCGGCTGGCGCCCCGCAGCCGCAGCGGCCGGAACGCGACGCGGTCGATCAGCACGCCGAGCAGCCCGGCGCCCGCGCACGCCCCCGCGAGCGCCACCGCGAGGCCCGTTTTCGCGCCGGCGAGCAGCGAGTAGGCGAGCAGGGCGCCGATCGCCAGGACCGCGGGGTGCGCGAGGTTGATGATCTCCAGCACGCCGAAGACCAGCGTGAAGCCGAGGGCGAACAGCGCGTACACCGATCCGAGCGAGACGCCGTTGACCAGCTGCTGCAGAAAAACGGCCATCAGGGCGCCCGCCTTCGTCCGGAGGGCCCGCGGGCCGGATGCCCGCCGCGGGCCGACGAACGAGCGCCCCGGGCGTGCGCGGGGCCGCTCAGCGTCCTATTTGACGTCGAGTTCGACGAACCGGCCGCCCCGCACCACGGCGACGTACGTCCGCGGCTGGATCACGTCGCGGTCGTCGGCGATGCTGATCCGGCCGAGCGGCGTCTCGAGGTTCTTGATGGTGCGCAGCGCCTGGACGATTTTGGTCCGCTGCGCGCCGACGTCTTCCGCACCGGTGAGACCCGCGCGGCGAATCGCTTCCGACACCACTTCCGCGCCCGTGTATGCCTGCGCCGCGAACTGGTTGGGCTCGCGACGGTACTCCTCGCGATAGGCGCCGTAGAATTTGAGGTTCACCGCGGACGGCGCGCTGGGCACCCACGCCGTGCCGACGATCAGGCCCTCCGCGGCCGGGCCGGCCCGCGTGATGATGTTGGTATCGTTGAATCCGTTGCCGCCGATGAACGGCACGGTGATGCCGAGGTTGCGGGCCTGGATCAGGAGCAGCGTGCCTTCTCGGGCGAGCGCGCTGACGACGATCGCCTGGGGGTTCGCCGCCTTCGCCTTCGTCAGCTGCGCGGAAAAGTCGCTGTCGCCGCGAGAGAACGTGATCGTGTCGGCGATCGCGATCCCGTTCTTCTGGAGTTCGTCGGCGAACGTGCGGTACCCGGAGATCGTGAAATCGTCGGCGTTGTCGTAGAGGACGGCGACGCGTGACAGGTTGAGCGCCTTCTTCGCCACGGCGACCGATTTGGGAATCTGGACCGCCTCGGGCGCCGATACCCGGAAGACCGTCGCCCCGATCTGCGGAATGCCCTTCGCGGTGTTGCTCACGCCGACGACCGGGACGCCGGCCTGCACCGCAAGCGGATCGGCCGCAAAGGCCTGTGAACTCAGGACGGGCCCGAGG
The DNA here is from genome assembly GCA_035307565.1 of bacterium. GTDB lineage: Bacteria > Sysuimicrobiota > Sysuimicrobiia > Sysuimicrobiales > Segetimicrobiaceae > DASSJF01. Next base: position 89,581 of record DATGHZ010000008.1, read on the forward strand.
ATCGCGGCGACCTGATCACGCTGAATCAGTTTCTGAAAGACGTTGATCGCGCCGTCGCGGCCGCCGCCGGTGTCCTCGAGGATGGGGTCGATCCGCACCTGACCCATCCCGTTGATCTGCTTGAAGGCGAGGAGGAAGCCGTTCCGGATCGGATCGCCGTAGACCGCGATGTCGCCGGTGACGCCGACCGCCAGACCGACTTTGACCGGCCGGACCGGCGCCGCCCACGCCGCCGTCACCACGAGCGGCAGCAGCGCGAGAAGCCATGCCCTCTTCATCGTTCGTGCACCCCCCGTAGTGCGGCGAAACGCCTGAGACTACGCGACCCGCGGAAGGTTTCCCTGTGCTTTAATGTGAGAGACCCACTCACCCTCTGATTCCAGGCTTTGGAGCGAAGGAGGGCTCGAGTCGCCGTGGATGTCGGCGTTACGCTGCCTACGCAGGGGCCCATGGCCACGCCGGACGCGATTTCCACGATCGCCCGGCAGGCGGACGCGCTCGGCTACGGCTCGCTGTGGGTGACCGATCACATCGCCATCCCGATGCGCGCCGCGAGCCGGTATCCGTACACGCCCGACGGAGGCCTGCCGTGGGATCCGGCGATTCCGTACCTGGATGCGCTCACCGCCCTCAGCTGGGTCGCGGCGCTGACGCGGACCGCCCGGCTCGGCACCTCGGTGCTCGTGCTGCCGATGCGGCATCCCCTGCCGGTCGCGAAGGCGATGGCGACGCTCGATCATCTCTCCGGCGGCCGCGCCGTCCTGGCGGTGGGCGCCGGCTGGTTCGCGGAAGAGTTCGCGCTGCTGGGCCAGTCCTTCGCGGATCGAGGCCGGCGCCTCGACGACGCGGTGCGCCTGCTGCGGGCGTGCTGGGGACCCGACCCGGTGCGGTACCGCGGCGAGTTCTACGATCTGCCGGCGTTCGCGATGGCTCCGAAGCCGCCGCAGGGAAGCCGGCTGCCGGTGCTGGCGGGCGGCGAAGGTGACGTCGCGCTACGGCGCGTTGCCGCGGTGTGTGACGGATGGCAGCCGCTCGGCCTGGACCCCGACGAGTACCGGACGCGCGTGGAACGGCTCGCGGCCTACGCGGAGCCGCACGGCCGTTCCATTAAAGATCTATGGCTGATGGTGCGGATCAGCCGCGGCACGGCGGTGACCCGCGATCTCGCGGCCCGCTACGAGGAGGCCGGGGCACGGACGCTGATCGTCGATCCGGCGTACCGGACGCTGACCCTCGATGGGGCGCGGACGTATCTTGACACGGTGGCCCGCGATCTCGCCTTGCGGCCCGCCCGCGCGTAAGACGGGTTGCGCGCCCCCGGAGCGGCTGCTAGGATGAAAGGCGTGAAGAACTTTATCGGCGCATCCACGCAACGGCCTCGAGAGTGCATCTGTCCTCCGCGGAGGTAGCACGCCTCCGCTTCCCGGCGGTTCCCGCAGTTCTATAGCACGGCCACAACCGACGCTTCGCGCCCGCGCAGGGCGGATGAGGTGATTTCCATGGAGACGTGGAGCCCCCGTCTGGGGATTGTGTACGAGCATCCGGAGTGGTTCACGCCGCTTTTCGCGGCGCTGGACGCACGCCGGGTGTCCCACGACCGCATCGACGCCAGCGCGCATTGGTTTGATCCCGCGGCGGCGGGGAGCCTGCCGTGGACGCTGGTCCTGAATCGGATGAGCCCTTCGGCCTATTTGCGCGGCCACGGTCAGGCCATTGTGTACGCGCGCGAATTCCTCCGGTACGTCGAAGCGGGCGGCGCCGAGACGATCAACGGGTCGGCGGCGTTGGAGCTGGAGACATCCAAAGTATCGCAGTTGCTGCTGCTGAGGCGGCTCGGACTGCGGGCGCCGCGCACGCGCGTCATCAATCATCCGAGCCAGGCGCCCGCCGCCGCAGAGGGTCTTACGTACCCGGTCGCCGTGAAGCCGAACATCGGCGGGAGCGGCGCGGGGATCCGCCGGTTCGATCGTCCCGCGGAACTCCGGGCCGCGGCCGCGGAGGCCGCGCTCGACCTCGGCATCGATCACACGGCGCTCGTGCAGGAGTTTCTTCCCGCGCGGGACGGGCACATCGTGCGGGTGGAAGTGCTCGACGGCCGCGTGCTCTATGCCATCAAAGTGTTTCCGAAGCCCGGCGGCTTCAACCTGTGCCCGGCCGACATCTGCCAGCCGGCCACCGATCCGCGCCCGGACGAAGTTCCGAAGGCGGCGGTGCGCGTGGAGGCCGCGACGCCGCCCGACTCCGTTGCACGCGACGTGCTGGAGATCGCCCGCCGGGCGCACCTCGATCTCGTCGGGGTCGAATACCTCGTCAACGATCGGGACGGGCGGGTCTACTATTACGACATCAACGCGTTGTCGAACTTCGTGTCGAACGCGCCGGCCGTCGTCGGCTTCGATCCCTACGCGGCGCTCGCGGACTATCTCGCGGCCCGCCTCCGGCGGCGAATCGAACACGACGAGGCGGTGGCGGGCGCCGCGTCATAGGAAGGCGCTGCCGCCGCGCCGGCCGCGGTCAGTCCAGATCGGCGAACTGCAGCCGGTAGAGCTTGGCGTAGATTCCGCCGCGCGCCAGCAGGGCGTCGTGCGTGCCGTCCTCCGCCACGCGGCCCTTGTGCAGGACGAGAATCCGGTCGACATGCCGCACCGTCGACAGGCGGTGCGCAATGACGATGGCCGTCCGGTCCCGCAGCGCCGCGCTGAGCGCGCGCTGGATGAGCGCTTCGGTTTCCGCGTCCACGCTGCTGGTGGCCTCGTCGAGCACCAGCAGGATCTCCGGGCGGGCGGCGAGCGCGCGGGCGAACGCGATCAGCTGTTTTTGTCCCGAGGAGAGGCCCGCGCCGCGCTCGTGCAGTACGGTGGCGTACCCGCGAGGCAGGGCCTCGATGAACCGCGCCGCGCCGGTCTGTTCGGCCGCGCGCTGGACCTCGGCGTCCGAGATCTCGGGATTGCCGAGGCGGATATTGTCCGCGATCGTACCGGAGAACAGGAACACGTCCTGCAGGACGAGGCCGATGTGCCGCCGCAGGTCCCGCTGCGCAAGGGCCCGGACGTCGACGCCGTCCACCAGCACCTGCCCGCGCTGCGGATCGTAGAACCGCGTGAGCAGGTTGATGATGGAGGTCTTGCCGGCGCCGGTGTGGCCCACGATGGCGACGCGCTCGCCCGCGCGGATCGTGAAAGAGACGCCGCGGAGGGCCCAGTCGCCCTCGCCCGATCGGCGTGCTCCCCGGGGGGCGGCCGCGCCGTCGTCCCGGAACAGGACGTCGCCGTAGGCGAACCACACGTCACGGAAGGCGATTTCGCCGCGGAGGCCCCGCACAGGCAGAGCGTCCGGCGCGTCGAGCACCGCGGCCGGCTCGTCGAGCACGCGGAAGATCCGCTCCGACGAGGCCATCGCGGCCTGGAAAATGTTGAACTTATCGGCAAGATCCCGCAGCGGATCGAAGAACCGCTCCGCGTACTGGACGGCGGCGACGAGCACGCCGAGCGTCGCAACGCCGCGCGCGATCTGCCCGCCGCCGAACCAGAGGAGCAGCGCCACGCCGAGGGCGCCGAGAAACTGGACCGCCGGATAGAATTGCGAGAAGTTGCGGGTCGCCCCCAGGCTTGCCTCGAGATGCGCGGCGTTCAGGCCGTCGAACGCCCGCAGCGCCCGCGGCTCCTGCGTGAACAACTGCGTCACCGTCATGCCGCTGATCTGCTCATTCAGGTAGGCGTTGATGCGGGCGAGCCGCGTCCGCACGGCGCGGTAGGCGTCCCGGGAGCGCTGCCGGAAACGCTCCGTGATCACGAAGACCACCGGCAGCACCGCGAATACGGCGAGCGCCAGCCGCCAGTCCATCCACACCATGACCGCCATGATGCCAACCATCGTGAAGATGTCGCCGAAGATCGCCACCGCGCCGGAGGTGATGAGCTCGTTGAGGGCGTCGACGTCGTTCGTGACCCGCGTGACCAGGCGGCCGACCGGCGTCCGCGCGAAGAAGCTCATCGAGAGCCGCTGCAGGTGGCCGACCATCTGCGCGCGCAGGTCCGCCATGACGTGCTGCCCGACTGCCTGCATGAGATAGCTCTGCGCCCAGCGCGCCCCGAAGCCGCACGCCAGTACGACGAGGTAGAGCGCGGCGAGGGTGGTCAGCCCGCGGAAATCCGCGCCGGCGCTCCGCGCGGACGATCCCGCGGGCGGCGCGATGTACCGGTCGATCCCGACCCGGTACAGCAGAGGCCCGGCCAGGTCGGCGAGCGAGGCGAGCAGCAGTAGCCCGATCGACACGGCCACCGCGACGCCGTACGGCCGCACGTAGCCGAGCAGGCGGCGGACGAGGCGCGCGTCGTAGGCGCGCCCGAGGATCGGATCCTCGTCGAAGACGGCGCTCATGACGGGCCTCCGTCCCCCGGCTCTTCCGCCGCCGGCGCCGGTTCGGCGGCTTCCAGCGCCTCGCGCAGCAGTTCGCGCTCGTAGAGATCCGCGTAGAGGCCGCCGCGGCCGATCAACTCGTCGTGCGTGCCCTGGTCGACGACCCGCCCCTGGTCGAGCACGACGATCCGGTCCGCGGCGCGAATCGTGGAGATCCGGTGCGCGATGACGATGCTCGTGCGGGCGGCCATCACGCCGCGGAGACCCTTCAGGATCGCCTGCTCAGTTTGCGTGTCGACGCTGCTGAGGGCGTCGTCGAGGATGAGGATGCGCGGATCGCGCATCACGGCCCGCGCCAGCGTGGCGCGCTGCCGCTGGCCGCCCGAGAGCGTGACGCCGCGTTCTCCCACGACGGTGTCGTAGCCGAGCGGAAAGTCCGCGGCGTCCGCGGCGATCTGCGACACCTCGGCCGCCGCGAGCACCGCCGGCCCCCGCAAGGGGGGAAGCGGGCCGGGCGTTCCGAAGGCGATGTTCTCGTAGAGCGAGGCGGAGAAGAGAAACGGCTCCTGCGGCACCACGGCGACCGCGGCGCGCAGCGCCGCCAACGGCAGCTGTCGGACGTCATGACCGTCGACGAGCACCTGCCCGTCGGTGGGGTCGAGAATCCGCGCGATCAGCGACACGAGCGTCGTCTTGCCGGCGCCGGTCGGCCCGACGACGGCGACGGTGCGGCCGGCCGGAATGACGAGGCTCACGTCGCGCAGTACCGCCTTGCCGTCGAAGGCGACGCTGACCCGGCGGAAGGTGATCTCGCCGCGGATGCCGCCGGCCGCGAGCGGCGCGGGCGGATCGGCGACCGCGGGGGTCTGCGCGAAGATCTCGTCGAGGCGCGTCATCGACGCGCGGCCCTGCTGCCACAGGTTGGTGACCCAGCCGAGCGCGATCATCGGAAAACTGAGCCGCGCGAGGTAGTACGAGAACTGCACGAGTTCGCCGAGCGTCAAGGTCCCCCGGATCACGGCGCCGCCGCCCTGCCAGAGGAGCACGACGGAGGCGACGCCGAGGATCAGTCCGATCACCGGCCACAGCGCCCCTTGGGCGCGCGCAAGGCGCAGGTTGGCGCGGACGACCTCGTCCGAGGCCTCGCGGAAGCGCGCGAGCTGGTCGGGTTCCCGGGCAAACGCCTTGACGACGCGGATGCCGCTCATCATCTCCTGCACGCGCGTCGACAGTGAGCTGAACTGCGCCTGCACGGCGTCGAACCGGCGGTGGATCTCGCGCCCGAGCAGGAGGAACACGAGTGTCACGAAGGGCAGGATCGCCAGCATCCACAGCGTCAGGCGCACGTTCAGGCTGAGCATGAAGGCGACGGAGGCGACGAGCATCACGACGGTGTGCACCGAGCGCATGAGGCCGACGCCGGCGAAGCGCTGCACCGCCCGGATGTCGTTGACGGCCCGTGCCATGAGATCACCGGTCGGGGTCCGTTCGAAAAAGGCGAGCGGCATCCGCTGCAGATGCGCGAAGTACTCGCGCCGGAGGTCGGTCTCCACCCGGTAGGCGGCCGCGAGGATCGACCACCGCATCACGTAGCTCGCGGCGGCCTCCGCGGCCGCGAGCCCGACGAGGGCGGCGGCGTACATCGTCAGCGGCCCCACGCCCAGGTGCCGCCGAATCCCGTCCACCGCGAGCCGGAGCACCCACGGCGACGACTGCGCCATCGCGATCGAGACGAGGGCGGCGGCGTAGCCGAGGAGATAGGCGCGCCGGTGGCGGCGAATGTAGGTCCAGAAGCGCCGGCTCCGCATGCGCGCCGTCGGGGGCGGGCCGGCCTACGGCCGCTTCTGGCCCACGAAGACGCCGTCCCGCAGCGGCACGATCACGCCCGTGAAATCGGGATCGTCGAAGAGGAGGCGCGTCAACTCGCGCACGCCCCGTGTCGCGGGATCGGTGACGGCGGGATCGAGCGCGCGGCCGCGCCAGATCATATTGTCGACCAGGAGAATCCCGCCCCGGCGCAGGTGCGCCTTTATCACCGGAAAGGATGCCGGGTACCCGTCTTTTTCGATGTCGTTGAAAATCACGTCGAACTCACCGGGCGCCGCGCGCAGCTCGGCGACCGCTTCGTTCACCGCAAACCGCACGACGTCCGCGAGGCCGAGCCGGCCGAGGTAGGCGCGGGCCTGCCGCGACAGCGCCTCGTCCCACACGACGTGGTGGACCTCGCCACCGCCGTTGTCCCGCACGGCCATCGCGAACCACGCCGTCGAGTAGCCGAATCCCGAGCCGAGTTCGAAGACCCGCCGCGCGCCCGCGAGCCGCGTCAGCAGGTAGAACAGCCGGCCGACAACCGGGCCGACGATCGGGAACCGCCGGGACTCGGCGTCGGCCTCCATCTCCTGCAGGACAGGCGGGCGGGCCGGGATCATGCTTTCGAGGTACGCCGCCAGCGCGGGCTGCGTGAGATCCTGGTACAAATCCCGGCTCATATCCGTTCCCTCCGGCAGGAGTGTGTGCGCTCCATCCCCAAGACCAACACCCTTCGACTCACAGACGCAGACACCCCGCTTTGGTTCCGGAGAGGAGGCGGCGGCGCGGCCGTGTATCTCGGGTGCAGCTCACAGTCCTACGAAGACGAGATCGCCGGCGGCCGGCTGTCGCTCCCGGAGTGGTTCCGGCTGTGCGCCGAGGAGCTCGGGCTGAACGCCGTGGAGCTCGAGGACAGGCACATCGGGGATCCGACGCCGGCCCGTCTCGCGGAGTTGCGGGACGCGGCGGCGCGCCACCGGGTCGAGATCGCGAACATCGCGCTCATGAACAATTTCGGCGTCGCCGAAGAGCCGCGCCGGCACGCCGAGGAACGGCGGACCGTCGAATGGATCGGCGCGTCGCGGGCGTGCGGCGCGCGCCATCTGCGGACGTTCGCCGGGTGGCCCGAAGGGGACCGGGAGGCGCGGTGGCCGGGGATGATCACGTCCCTGCGGGCGGTGTGCGGGCAGGCCGCTTCCGGCGGCGTCCGCCTCGTGCTGGAAAACCACAACCACGGGGGATTCGTGCAGACGGCCGCCGACGTCGAGGCGATCTTCCGCGACGTGCAGAGTCCGGCCCTCGGCCTCCTGCTCGACACAGGAAATTTTCTCGACGGCACGGCGTCGGTGGCGCGCACCGCGCGTCGCGCGTGGCACGTGCACGCGAAGTTCACAAACGTGGGGCCCGACGGGCGGGACGCCGCGGTGGATCACCGGCGCATCCTCGGCCTCCTGCGCGATGCGAAGTACGCGGGCTGCGTGTCGGTGGAATACGAGGGCCCCGAGCCAGGCCGCACCGCGGTACCCCGCATCGTGGCACACCTCCGTGATGCGCTGCGCGGACTTCGCTCGGATGAGTAGCAAACAGGTGCTCGTGCAATCCACACGGCACGTTGTGCACAAATTTCTGGAGATTTCCGTCACGGAACACGGCGGCCGCGGCACATTAGCACACCAAGGCCGTTTATGGGGGGCGACTAGTGCCGCCAGAGGGGCATAACGGCCACACGAACCCGCCGGCGCTCGATCCGGAATCGTTCGGCGACCTCTACGACGCGCACTATCCGCGCGTGTTCCGGTTTCTCGTCGGGCGTCTTCGCAGCGCGCAAATCGCCGAGGAACTGACCGCCGAAGTGTTCGCGATCGCGCTCGCCGCGCTGCGGAAGGGCAATCAGCCGCGGCAGATGGGCAGCTGGCTGGTCGGCGTCGCCGACCACCTCGCGGCCCGCCACTGGCGTCGCCGGCGGGTGGAAGAACGCGCCGTGACCTCATCTGTGTCCGAGGAGCAGGATCCGGAAGAACTCGCCATCGGCCGGCTCGAGAGCGCCATGCTGTGGGACTGCGTGAACGCGCTCTCGCCGGAGCACCGCAAGGTCCTGCTGCTGCGGGTCGTCGCGGGACTGCGCGCGCGCGAAGTCGGCGAAATCATGAACCGAACCGAAGAGGCTGTGCGGAGCCTGCAACTGCGCGCGCTCACGGCCCTGCGCGCCCTGTGGAAGGAGGCGGCGCCGGTCGATGCCGTCACCGGTGCCTCCGACTGAAGAACTGATCTTCGAGCGTCTCCTGGCCGCCCTCCTCGAGCGCGGCGGCCCGGAGACGAACGGCGCGGACGCGCCGCCGGATCTGCTCGAATTGCGTGACATGGCCCGGCGCCTTCGCGCGTCGGTGCAGTGGATGCCTCTTCCGCGGAGCCGGCTGACGCTGCGGCGCGCCCTCCTCGCCACCGTCGAGGCCGCACGCAGCCGGCCCGCGGGTCGTCAATCCGGCGGCGACACGCCCGCCGCCTGGGGGCGTACCGTCCGCTGGTTGACCGGGGTGACGGCCGCCACATTTCTGACGATCGGCGCGGCCCTCAGCGCGCACGCGCTGGAGATGGCGCTGTTACCGTCCGGCCCGCTATACGGGATTACGCTGCAGATCGACGCGATGCGGGTGCAATTCGCCGGCGACGCGATGCACCGGGCCGCGACGCTGCTCGATGTGACGCGCGCCCGCGCGGCCGATGTCGGCGCGATGGCGTACGGCGACGACCCGCGCGGGGTGGAGGAGGCCGCCGCGGCCCTCGAGCGCGAGAACCGGTGGCTGCGCAATGTCGCCAGGTCGCTGCCGCCGGCGGATCAGCAGCGGCTGGCCCCCGCCGCCACGAAGAGCGAGACGCTCGTGGTCGCGGCACGGCGCGCGGCGCAATTGCGAAGGGACGGCCGCCTGCCTTCCGGCGTCACGATGGCCGAACTTCTCAGCGCCGGGTCGGGGCCGCTGTCCGGGGCCGCCACCACGGATGTCTCCCCCTCATCGGAGGGCTCGCGGGATGGATCGCGCGGCGCAGGGCCGAACAACGGAGCCTCGCGCCTGGATAGCGGCGGCGGCCCGGCCCGGAGAGAGTCGGGCGGGGCGTTCATCGAGGGCGGCGCCGGCACGGCCGGAGCGCAGTCCGGTTCCGGGGCGTCCGACGGGGGAATGTCGGTGTCCGGCGGGTTGACGGACCGCGACGGCGGGATCACGGGCGGCGGCGCAGGCGCGGCATCGAAAGAATCGCAGAAGAGCGGCGGGGAAGTCGATTCGGCCGCCGGCAGCGGGTCCGGCGCGAATCCCGGCCCAGACGGCCGCGGCGGCGCCGGCGGTCACAACGCATCCAGCCGATCGGATAGTTCGAGCGATGGCCACGCGTCCGGCGGTGGCCAAGGGGATGGCGGCGGCAGCGACGGCGGCCACAATCGCTGACGGCTGATCCTCGCGGCGGTGAACATCGCGGCCCCGGCCTCGCGGCCGCGCCCGCGTTACTCCGGCGCGATTACCTCGATAGGGTCCGCGATTCGAATCGTTCCCCCGGTGAGGATCTGCGCCCGCAGACCGCCCCGGTGGACCAAGCCGGCGCGCACGGCCCGCCCGGTGACCTGTTCGAGATGCCCGCACGGTTCGCACAACCGGATGCCGCGCAGCCTCACCTCGCCCACGCGAAACTCACGGCCGACGAGATGGTTGAGCGGGACGCCGCGTGTGACGATGTTGCGCCGCGACTCTCCCGCGTCGAAGTCGATCTCGTAATCGCGCCGGAGGGCGGTCAGGGCTTCTTCCTCGATCAATGTGACTTCACGGTCCGGGCGCGCATCGCCCCCCGAGTACGTGCCGGTCCGGTCGTGATACCGGTCGCGCTCCAGGCCCTTGCCCGGCACCGCCCGCACCACGGGTACGGAGATCGTCGGTTCCGCCGCGCGCGGCGCGATGTGCAGGGACACCACGGTGCCGTTCGCCATGCCCGCCACCTCGCCGATGCCGCGAACGATCTACGGTTCCTTCGCGCGCGGGCGCTGCGCGCCCTCCGGCGCGGCGCGAAGGAGACGCCCGGCGTCCCGCCAAAGGAGCGTAGCGCCGCATCATGCGAGTCGCCATTACCGGATCCCACGGATTGATCGGGTCGGCCGTCGCGTCCGCGCTCCTGGCGCGAGGCGACCGGGTCGTCCGCGTGGTGCGCGAAAGCGCCGCGGGGGCGGGGCCGGACGACGTGACATGGCAGCCCGCCGCGGGCCAAATCGACGCCGCGCGTCTCAACGTGGTCGACGCGGCGGTTCACCTGGCGGGCGAGAGCCTTGCGGCCCGATGGACGCCCGAACGGAAGGCCGCGATCAAAGAAAGCCGCATCCGCGGGACCGGCGTGTTTGCCGCGGCGCTGGCGGGTCTCTCGCCGCGGCCGCGCGTGCTCGTGAGCGCATCGGCCGTCGGGTACTACGGGAACCGCGGCGACGAGGTGCTGACGGAAGCCTCGGCGCCCGGCACGGGATTTCTGGCGGATCTCTGCCGCGAGTGGGAGGGCGCGGCCGGTCCTGCGCGCGCCGCGGGTATCCGCGTCGCGCACCCCCGGTTCGGCGTCGTACTGGCGGGGGAGGGCGGGATCCTGTCGAGGATTGCGCCCGTCTTCCGCCTCGGCGCCGGCGGTCCGCTCGGAACCGGACGGCAATACATCTCGTGGGTCGCTCTCGACGACGCGGTCGGCGCGATTCTGTGCGTCCTCGACCGCGACGACATCGCCGGGCCGGTCAACGTCGTCGCGCCGCAGCCCGTGACCAACCGCGACTTTACCGCCGCGCTCGGGCACGCGCTCGGCCGCCCCGCTGTGCTTCCGGTGCCGGCGCCCGCGCTGCGGGCGATGTTCGGCGAGATGGCCGATGAAGCGCTGCTGGCGAGCCAGCGCGTCGAACCCGCGCGGCTCCTTGACGCGGCCTACCAATTCAGATTTGCCGAGTTGGAGCCGGCGCTGCGTCATGTACTGGCGGCGGCGTAGAGTGCTATAATCACGTCGGCTCATATCGGGCCGCTGCGCGAACACGCGGGGCGTTCTCGTGCGAAAGCGCCGCCGCGCGCAGCCGGTGCGATGCGTGGGGACGTAGCTCAGTTGGGAGAGCGCCTGAATCGCACTCAGGAGGTCGGCGGTTCGAATCCGCTCGTCTCCACCAGCCTCAATTCCAATAGTGACGCGGGTTTCGGCGAACGGTCCGTGCGCGCCTCGATAGCGGTTTTCACCGTTTGTGCCTTCCCCGTGCCTTGTTCGTGCCCTTGAACGTACAGACGCATCGTATGCTGGAGACCGTAGATGCAGACGTCGCCGAAGGCAGGCAATCATCACTATGTTCCGCAGGTCCTGCTCAAGTATTTCCGTATCGACGGGGATCGGGCCGTTTGGGTTCACGAACGAGGCAGAACTAAGCCCTACCGGAAAGGACCTCGCCGGATCGCGGGACTGCCCGATTTCTACGCCGTCGAGGAGTCATCGGGTCTCGACGAGGAAGAGATCGAGAAGTTTCTCGGCATCCCGGAATCGTGGATCGCCCCGATCATCGCGAAGATGCAGAATAAGTCGGCCCTTACCGACGTCGACCGGGAACGCTTTGCGATCTTCACCGCGTTCACGCAGATACGGGGGCCGCGGTTCAAGACAATTGTCGATGATTTCGAAGAGCGGGTCGCCAGAAAAGTGCTGCACACCGCGGTAGCGGACGATGAGCGGGCGAAGGTGGCTCTTAAGCACGCCCGGGAGGAACTCGGCGAAGAGATCGCCATCACGTCCAAGCAGTTCCGGGAGTTCATCCTTGACGATTCGCGCTACGAGGTTTCAGCCCACAAACACTCCGCCATACGTATGATGCTGGAGATGGCGCCGGAGATCGCGCAGTTCATCTTCGGCATGCCATGGCTATTTTGCCACGCTGCCGGGTGCGCTCGGTTTGTCACATCCGACGTCCCGGTGGTGCTCGCCGATCCGGCGAATCCTCCATCCCTTTGGAACTGGTCTCGCTCGCCCCGGTGCTGAACTTACGTTCCCACTCACGCCTCGGCTGCTCTTCGTCGCTGCATGGAAAAACCGATCCCCCCTGGCGCACGTCGCAGTCGACGATCGGTTCGTTCGGCTAATGAACAGACGGACCATCGCCTGCTGCGACCGTATGTGTTCTCCAACACCCAGAGCATCGACAGGTGACCCGGAGTACCTCTTCGCCGCGCCCGATTAAAGAAGCGCCTCGAGTTTCTCCGGAACGTCCTGGAACGCCGACGGCAGTAGGTGGCCGTAGGTATTCATGGTCGTCGTGATCGAGGTGTGTCCCATCCGGACCTGAATCGCTTTCACGTTCACGCCGGCCGCGATCCACCATAGTTGAATAGCGCGCTGCGGCAAATCGGAAACTCCGGCCCATTTACAAAATCCGCCACTGCCAGCGGCAAGACAGTCATCGACGTCGACCAACTTACATCCGGGCGTCCACTCCCGACCTCGGCGATGCCTTAAGTGGGCACGACCGTCGTGCGCGTTCGCCGCTCAAAAAAGAGGTATGTCAGAGGCATGAACAGCAACGCGCCGACGACGCCGACGACGAACACGACTGTGAGTGGATTGGAAGGCCGCCAGTCGTTCCATGCGACGACGATCGCAATCAGCACGAAGACGGTGGCGACGGCTACGCTTTCCAGGGGAACACGCCAACCGCTCCACCGCGACTCGCGCCACAGATAGAGCCCGGCAATACCGGGCAGCAGCAGCCAGCCTGCAAAGACTCGCGCCGTCAGCGGCGTGAGCGACCAGGGCCAGATGCGGATCGCGAACTGTGGCTGGACGAATGCCATCAGGGCGGAGAGCAGCGCCACGGTGCCCACTATGGCGACAGCCTGGCGCGTGGAGCGAGGCACCGTAGCGTCAGTCGCTTCGGGCGTTCCCGGGTCGGTGCGCTGGTTGAGCAGCCATGTGAAGAAGATCAGGACGGGCGTGATCGCGTAAAGCACCTCCCACAATATGGCGTTCCATTGTCCGTTGTGAAAGCGGTCGAGGTGTAGCACGGTGGCCAATGCCATCGCGGTGGTAAACGCAGTAATCGGCAAGAACCCCGAAGCGACGCGATGCCAGCGCGACGTCGTCAGCACGCGTACGAAGAAATAGACGCCCATGAGGTAGCCTGCGCCCATCGCCATGGCCGTCATGCGTGGTCGGATGGTCCAGGCAAAGTTCTGGGCCGTTTGGCCCGGGTTCAAGTACAAAGCCAGCACCGCCAGAATCAACACAGGGATGATAAACGCCGCGACCACCCGTGTCAGGAGCAGCACGTGATCATCGCCTGTCAAGCCGGAGTCCGTTGCTGACCGGGCAGTTTGACTACTCGTAATATATGCCTCCTCATCTATCGCAATCTTCAGACTTAAAAATCTCACATGTTCAGCGCACCGAGGCGGAAAGGTTTCTTCGCCGCTCCGTCACCGCGCTGCAGCCGTGCCAAGGGTCGCGATGACGCCGGAGTCAGGTTAAAATGAGATCCTTCTATAATGAGTCGTAGCTCGGTCTGTAGCCGAACACGCGACCGATAGCGGCGAGTGACCCGAACACCACTTCTTGCACCGCAATGGGCATCCCATCCAAGTATGCATGCGGCATCATCGAACGCACCAGAACGGCCAGTTGGAGCACGTTAGGCAACCCTTTCTTATTCACCTTGCCGTCGCGCGCCAAACGAAAGAGCGTGACTACTGCCGCCTGCGACGCTTCCAGAGCCGCGACGTTGGGCTGGTCGGGAGTCGTCGTCTGCCGCACATGCAGCTCGTCGGCGCTCACGCTCCATGGATGGAGGTGCGGCACACGCGGCGGAAACGTAAGCACGTCGCCTCGGTTCGCCTCGAGTTCGTCCTTGGCCAGACGATAGCGCGCCATACCTGTCAAGATCTCAAATCGCTCCGTCATGGTGGGATGAAAGTGAGCAGGCACAGAACCCTTCCCGGTGAATGGTTTGTTAAAGTACTCGACTTGGACAAACGCACCTCGCGTGTCCTGCGCGGTCCGGCAGAATAGGACGCGCTGTCCTATGATCGGGTTCTCGATCATGTCGCCGGCCTTCAGCATACCGTCCTCCGCTCCGGCGTCGTGGGTGGTGCATTCTGAGGACCGAGACCGAGGCCGAAAGCATGCGGCGGCACTCCTTCGATCCTGCTAACAGGCTGACCTTCAGTGGGATTCAGACCGCGACGTCTGTGCGACCGTTGGTAGGAGCTCGAGGATTAGGACGTTGAGAGCCGGCAGACGATGAATCCCACGTTTGAAGAGTCAGAGGACCGAGAAACGAGGACACGCCGCGAGAGGCTACATCTGGGAAGATTCTCTCAGAACGCCGCCTGGAAGAATTCGGGCGGTCCATACGCAAGCCTGTCTTATCAATCCGCTGTCAATCTCCGAGAGCGAACTGGATCCACTTGGGGGCAACTCGGGGAACGAGTGAGCCCGGAAAACCCAACAGAATCAATGCTTTTGTACCTCTCCCACAGGCCGTAACATCGAGGATAGGAATCGCACTCAGGAGGTCGGCGGTTCGAATTCTTTGCGATCGGGTCCACCATACTTCAATAGAGTTTGGGCTCGGCGACACGGTCCTCGCTAGCCTCCGTCGCTAATCCCTGCTCATCCAGCGGTCCACCAGAGAGAAATATGCACCGTCACAAAAGATATGTCGGCGGCACTACTGTGTGAGGCCTCGCTCTGTGCATTTCCTGCACCAGGAGGCCGCATCGCGGTCGGTGGCGGAACGGCACACGAAACCTGCAAGTAGAATTCTGCGTTGACCCGCCACGAGATCGAGTTGCTTAGGTATGTCGCGCGTGGTCTCCGCGATAACGAGATCGCGGCTCGACGCTTTTTCTCCGCGTCTACGATCGAGAGCCGGTTGTTTCACGCCCCAGCCGCTTGAAGTGGCGTTGTCTATGACGCCCGGTGATCCCAGCGACGCCGCCGACCAACTCTACTGGAGCACCATGGGTGGCGGGTCCGCCGCTCGTTCGACGTCGCGGGGAGTCCCGAGCGCTACCGTGGCTACGTCCGGCAGTCGCGAGGGGAATTCAGTTGTGCCAAACCATCGTGCATGGCATTGCAGGCGGCGTGGGTCAGCGACCGGACGATCTGTTACCTTGCGAGTGGCAAACCCGCCGTCGTGCAGCACACCGGCACCAGCACGTACCTCCCCAGCGACCTAGGGCTTTTTCGTTTTACATCGCTCGCCGAGGCAATCGAGGCGCTCGCGACGATCAATGCCGAATATGAACGGCACTGTCGCGCGGCGCGTGACATCGCCGAAGCTTACTTCAACGCGCGCGACATCTGTCGCACGATTTTGAATCATGCCCTTTCTTTGAAATCGTGACGCTTCGGCAAAGGCGGCGTGCTCGGTCTGCGCTGATCGCGCCGGCTTCGGCGCCCTTCAGTCTTGACCGAATTTGTGCACCACCCGTGCGCGTGGAAGGATCGTGAATGCGCGGCGGTGCAGTCCCTTTACGAAAAGCCGCAGTCGGTAGGTAGCACTCCGGTCCGGCGCGGTAAAGACCAAGAGGATCTGGCGCCAACATGGTGCAGGCACTCGTTCGTTCGGGCTACCTGCGGTAACGCGGGTGTCTAACTGCCCGCCGCCGGGGGCACAACGCGTGGATAGCGGGATGAGGCACGACGGCAGCATTCGGTGTCCTTCTCCTCGTCCCAGCGAGCCCGGCGGGCCGCGATTCAGAGGCGTGTCGGGCGCTGCGACCGGGTGGGGTGCCACGATGACGGAAGGACCCGGCTCGGAGCCGCCCCGCGCCGACAAGGCGCTGGGCTTTCTCGCCCGGCTGGCCACGGAATTGACGGTCGTCCTCAGTTTCACCGAGCTTGTTGACGGCACGCTCCGTATGCTCGGCGAGGAAGCCGGTTTCGAATCGTGTTCCGTCGGTGTGATCGACGAAGGCAAGGACACGCTGACGATCGTCGGTGCCGCCGGGCTGCGCGCTGTGTCGAAGGGCCTGACGATTCCGCACGGCCGCAGCCTGCACTGGACGGTCGCGGAATCGCGGCAGGCGCTGTACGTCTCGGACATGCACGGCGATCCCCGGGTGTTCTACCATCAGGACGACGTCCGTTCCGGCATCTACGCGCCGCTGATCGTGCGCGGCCGCGTGATCGGCGTGTTGAGCGCGCACCGGAGCGCGGTCGACGCGTTCAACCCCGAGGACCTCGACGTGCTGACCGTGGTGTCGCGCTACCTCGCCGGCGCGATCGAGGTCGCCCGGCTGTATGAGGAACTTCGCAATCTGGCCAGCACCGATGAGTTGACGCGGCTGCCGAACCGGCGGTCCATCCTGGAGCGGTTTGGCACGGAGTTGAGCCGGGCGCTGCGCGACGCGCAGCCGCTCAGCGTGGCGATCGTGGACCTGGACGACCTCAAGCGCCTGAACGACACCCTCGGGCACCAGGTCGGCGACGCGGTGCTCGTGCACGTCGCGGACGTGCTGCGCCGGCGCATCCGTGTCCACGACATCGCCGGCCGGCTGGCCGGCGACGAGTTCATCCTCCTCTTTCCGAATACCGACCGCGATCAGGCGGAAACGATTCTGCGGCGGCTGGAGCGCGTCGACGCGACGGGATCGGGCGCTCCGGGCGACCATGCGATGACGCTGTCCTGGGGGGTGGCCATGTGGCCCGACGACGGGGCCGCGGTCGACGCCCTGATCGCCGCGGCCGATCGCGACCTCTATACGATGAAGCGGGCCCACGCCGCGGAACGTCACGCCGCGGGCGTCGCGCCGGCGCCGACGGAAGGGACCGCGGCCGGGGGCGCCGCGGCAGTCGTACCCGCAGAGGACTGATCGGCGGACGAGCCTGCGATGGAGGCCTCGCGCGCGCTCGCCGCGATCCTTCGCACGCGGATCGTGCCCATCATCCGCACGGCATCGGCGGCCTGGGCCGAGGACCTTGCCGGGATCCTCGTCGACGCCGGACTCGACATCCTGGAGATCACGTTCACCGTGCCGGACGCCGCCGCCGTCATCGGACGCGTCCGCAAGCGGTTTCCCGCGGTGCTGGTCGGAGCCGGTACGGTTACCGACGCGGCGGCGGCGAAGCAGGCGATTGACGCCGGCGCCGAATTCTTGTTGAGTCCGGCCTTATCCCCCGGCATGGTCGAGACCGCTCACCGGCACGGGGTGCTCGCCGTGCCGGGTGCATACACGCCCACCGAGGTGCTGACCGCGCTGGAGGACGGTGCTCCGCTGATCAAGTTGTTCCCGGCCGATGTCGGCGGACCGGCGCACCTGCGGGCGCTGCGTGCGCCGCTGCCCCGGGCGCGATTTCTCCCCACCGGGGGCGTCCGGGCCGAGAACATCGCGGAGTGGTTCGCGGCCGGCGCCGCCGCGGTCGGTATCGGTTCGGCGCTGGTGGGACCGGGCGAGCGCGCGGTCGATGCCGCGGCCGTACGGCAACGGGCCGGCGTCCTCGTTCGCGCGGTCGCGGCGCAGCAGGCGTCCGACTAACACACCGGAGCAGGCGCGGGCAGATCAACGCCGAGGCGAAGGCGCCCGCGGGAGACTCGATGGCAACGGTTGTCGGAATCGGTGAGGCGCTGGTCCGGCTGGCGCCGGGACCCGGTGAGACGCTCGAGTCGGCGCCGGCACTTACCGTGCACGTCGGCGGCGCCGAGGCTAACGTCTGCGCGAATCTCGCGCATCTGGGGGTCGCCGCCGCATGGCTCTCCCGGCTGCCGGACAATCCACTCGGCCGCCGCGTCGTCGAAACGATCCGCGCCGCCGGCGTCGACACCACCGGCGTGCTGTGGGCGCCCGAAGGCACCGCCGGCGTGATGTTCGTACAGCCGGGGGCGGCGCCGCGATCGGGGGAAGTGCTCTACTACCGCCGGCACTCCGCGTTCGCGGCGATCGACGCCGGCGCGCTGCGGTGGGCGGCCCTCGACGGGGCAAAGGTCCTGCACCTGACCGGGATCACGCCGGCGCTCGGCGAGCGGCCGCGCGGTCTCGTCGCCCGCGCGATCGCGGAGGCGCGGCAGCGGCAGCTGCTGGTATCCTTCGACGTCAACTACCGCGCCACGCTGTGGCCGCCGTCCGGCGCCCGCGAGACGCTGATCCCGATTCTCGACGGCCTTGATATCGTGTTTGTCAACGATCGCGACGCCCGCACCGTCTTCGAGATGCGGGGCGAGTCCGGCGCGGTGGCGCGAATGCTCCGCGATCGGATCCGCTGCCGGGTGCTCGTGCTGACCTGCGGGGACGCGGGCGCCGTCGCCGCCGACGCGGAGACGGTGCTGCGCCAGCCGGCGTTCCGGGCCGACATCATCGACCGGATCGGACGCGGCGACGCGTTCGCGGCGGGGTTCCTGTACGGCTACCTCGCGGGCGGGACGGGCAACGGTCTCCGGTACGGCGCCGCGCTCGCGGCGCTCAAGCAAACGTATTCAGGCGATATCTGCCGGGCGACGATCCGTGATGTCGAGGCGGTGCTCCGCGGAGAAGATCACAGCCTCCGCCGGTAGCGCGGCGCGGCGTCCCGCCGCGGCTTCGATGCCGGTGGCAGGCGACGTAGTCGGCCGCCGGCCCGACTACCGCCCGACGTACGGCCCGACGCCGTTCCGGTCCCGCCGGTGGGGAAGCACGGCCGACAACATCTGACGGATCTCGGTGAGGCTGCTCACCGCCGCGACGACTTTCGCGCGGGCGCCGTACGCCCGCGCCCGCAGTTCGTGGGCGTCGCGTTCGATCGCGCGGCGCGTGTCGGCTAGTCGATCCGAAGGATCCGCGTGCGGAACCATCGGAGATCCTCCTTCGCCGATTGCATCGTCGTGCGCATCCGCCCGAAGAGCCGGCGCAGCTTGGCGACCGTGATTATCACGAGCAGGCCCGTCATGAGCGTCACGGCGCCGAAGACGATGAGCGCCGCGGCCCACCCGGGCAGCACCAGCGCAACCGCCAGCACCGCCGCGGTGACCACGAGCCCGATGAGATAGAGGCCCAGCATCATCACGGTGCCGAGCATCACGGTGGCCATGATGACGTCGCGCACGGCCAGACGGAGGTCGCGGGCGCCGGCCTCGACATACGCCTGGGCCATGAGCCCGAGGTTCGACAGCAGGCGCCGCAGGATCGTTCCGGTTGTGTCGACGGCCGCCGTATCTTCACCCGCCAGCCGGTCCCCGTCCGCGGCAACATCCGCGCCGTTCACACGCTCCCGGGACATCAGACTCACCTCCGTTGCACCGGCCGGCCGAGGGAACACCCCGGCCGCGGCGCGTCCCACTACGTTTCTACCCCCGGTGGTCGCGCCCCGCCGGCGGCGCCGCCGATCCGTACGGTTGCGGCGTTCGATGGGACGGCAGGCGGGCCCTTCGGCGCAGGAGGAGTCACGCGGCCCCTGGAACACGTACCTCCCGCGCACGCGAACAGGAGGACGTCCACCGCGAATGCCACCATCAGTCGTTGATTCGGCCGGCGCCGCCGCAGCGCGCCCGGCCAGCGGCATACGGGATGCCGGTGCGCCCGAGCGACAGGTCGTCGTGGTGGGCGCCGGTCCCGCGGGCCTCGCCGCCGCCGACGAGGCGCA
This sequence comes from bacterium, assembly GCA_035307565.1. GTDB lineage: Bacteria > Sysuimicrobiota > Sysuimicrobiia > Sysuimicrobiales > Segetimicrobiaceae > DASSJF01. The sequence goes on from DATGHZ010000008.1 coordinate 109,342, forward strand.
GGCGGCCGGTGCGCGGGTGCTGCTGGTGGAGGAACGCGCGGTCCTCGGCGGGCGCGCGGTGCTGGTTCCAGGCGCACGCGGGCTGACCGAGGGATTGATGCGCGGGCTCGGAAGCGCGGAAGTGTGGCGCAGCAGTCCGGTGTGGAGTATCGCCGGACGCTCGATCGCAGTGCTGCGCGGCGCGCGGATCGAAACCGTCACGGGCGCCGCGGTAATCCTGGCCACCGGCGCGCCGGAAGCCATCAGTCCCTTTCCGGGCTGGACGCTGCGCGGCGTCGTAACACTTGAGGCGGCGTGGGAGGCTGTGCGCGGTGGCCGCATCACCGCGGAGTCCGGCCCGGCGATTGTCGTGGCTCGGGCAGAACAGGCCGCGCTCGCCACGCGGCTGGCCGAACGCGGCGTCGCGGTCACGCTGTCGGCCCCGGTTCGGCCCAACGGGGTACCGCCCGCCATAGCCGTCACGCCCGCTGTGCCCGCGGAGGCCGCCGGGACGGACGCCGTCGAGGAGGTTCTGCTAGATGACGGCACGACACAGCCGTGCCGGCTGCTTTGCATCGACTCGCCACGCGTCCCGGCGCTCGAACTCGCCCGCCTCGCCGGTTGTCCGTGCGTCTACCAACCGCTCCTCGGGGGCTGGGTCCCGCGCTATGATCCCATGATGTTACTGCACGGGCCGGCGCCGGGTCTGTTCATCGCGGGCGATGCGGCCGGCGTGGACACGCCGCGCGCCGCCGCGGAGTCCGGACGCCTCGCGGCGCGTGCCGCGCTGAGGATGCTCGGCCTGCTCGCCGAGCCCGAGACCAAGTTAGCCGAGGCGCGGCAGCGGCTCGCCGCGGCCGCGCAGCCACTGCGGCAGGCGGCGCGGGAGGCGCTCATGCTCGGGGCGACGCCCGACGAAACCATCGAGGCGTGGTCGCCTCGTCCCGACACGGTGATCTGCGCCTGTGAAGGCGTGCAGCTCGAGACGCTGCGCGAAGCCGCCGTCGCGGGCGCCGTGACGCCGGACGCGCTCGCGGCGCGGACACGCTGCGGGATGGGCGAGTGCCGCTGGCGGCGGTGCGGGCTCCCGGTACTTCGGTGGCTCAGCGGATTCCGCCAGGTGCCCGTGGGACGCCTGCCGCTTCCGACGATGTGGCCGCCGCTGCGGCCGCTGCCCGCCGCGGCCCTGGTTCGCGCGGAGCATCCCGGCGGCGACGCCGATGGCTGAGCGCGGCCGCAGCTTCGACGTCGCGGTGCTCGGGGCCGGCTGTACGGGAGCCGTCATCGCGTACTCGCTGGCGCGCCGCCGGATTCTCCCGCTCGTGATCGACACGGTGCAAGGGCACCTGCCCGCCCCCGCGTCCCCCGTCGCCTCGGTGCTGGACGGCAATACGCCCGATATGCGGCTTGCCATCCGGAGCGCGGAACGGCTGCCGGATCTTCAAGACGCGGTTGGACCGTTCGGCTATCGTCGGACGGGCGGCATGTGGGCCGCGCTCAGCGATGCCGATGCCGCTACCGGGCAGGCCCGTGCCGACGCCGCGCGCGCGGCAGGTCTGCCGGTCGCCTGGCTGTCGCGCGAGGAGACGCTTCGCCGCGAGCCAGGCCTCAGCGAGTTGGTGGCCGGGACGGTCTACTGCGGCCATGACGGCGTCGCCGATGCATCGGCGTTAAGCCGCCGTCTTCTCGCCGCGGCCGGACGGTTCGGTGGCGCGGTGCAGCTTGATTGCGGCTACGTCGTGGTGGCTCGCCAGCCTTCGGGCTTTCGTATCACGGCCGGTCACGATGACGTGATCGCCCGGCGGCTTGTGGTGGCGTCGGGGGCGCTGCTCCGGGCCCTCGGACGCTCGCTCGGCGTGGATCTTCCGCTGCGGATCAGACGGCGCCGTCTGTGCGTCACCGAGCGCGTCCCTCCCGCGCTCCGCCATACGGTAGGCGGGATCCGACAGGAGCCCTCCGGGGCTTTTGTACTCGATCCTCCGCCGGTGATCGCGGAAGGCGATCCGAAGATGGACGTCACCGACGAGGTCGACGCTCTGCGGCGAATTGTCACGGCCGCGGTGCGGCTCGTGCCGGCGGTCGAACAGGCGCGCCTGTTGCATGCGCCACGGTGGACGTTTGTCGAGCCGGCCGACGGCCGGCCGGCCGTCGGCCGGCTCGACGACGACCTCTACGTCGCTATCGCGGCCGACGATCAGGCCGTGACCCTTGCGCACGTCATCGGGGAGACCACGGCGGAGGCGATCGCCAAGCACCGGTGGCCCGAGGGCCTGGAAATCTGGGGCCCGGAGCGGTTCACCGCGGCCGCGTCCGCGCGCACGAGCGCGTGGGTGCAGGATTCAACACAAGGTTCGTAGTAAGGAGGCAACACTTTTCGGGGCTATTGGGCCTGGGGGAGGAATGAAGTCGCTATGCCTAAGGGGACGGTGAAGTGGTTTAATAGAGAGAAGGGATATGGTTTTATTACCCCCGAGGAAGGCAAGGACGTGTTTGTCCACTACACCGGAATTGCCGGCGAGGGGTTTCGCAATCTTGAGGAAGGCCAGGTGGTTGAATTCGAAATCACGCAGGGTCAAAAGGGTCCGCAGGCCCAGAATGTTCGGGTGGTTGGCTAAGGGCAGAAACCTCTAACATACGAATCTCTGGCGGAGAAGGTGCCGGGCCGATAGCCCGGCACCTTCGTTTGTGGCACAATAGAAATCCCATCGTAGAAATCCCATGGGTCCACCACTAGATAAAGATGAGCAATAGCTCATTCTATCAAGTTTGGAGGTCAATCTCTCATAACTCCAGGTGAATGAGTCGACTTTTGACCATGTTCCGCCTGCGATATGTTGCGTACAGGCTGAGATGCGTGATAGATTAAAATGAGGGTTAAGAAGGCTGATCTGAATGCGAAAGACGGCGCGAAAGTCCGGAAAACAGGCCCGACGGGGCGGAGGAAGGCCCAAACCCGCCAGAAGACTGGTTTCGCGGAGCCGAAAGCCCGTCCGGCGCGTCGCCCGGTCAAAACCGAGAGCAGGGCGCGTTCGGGTGGTCCGTTCAGCGGCAACACGGGCCCGGAAGACGATGAGGCCACTGCCCCCGGCGGAAATGTTGAGCGAACGGTTGTTCTTGTCCAGCCTCGACCGCAGCCTGCGTGACAATCGCACGGTCTGGGAAGCGCTGGCCAAGCGATGAAGTATCTTACGGCTGAACAACTGCGGACGGTCAACCAGCGCATGATTCGTGCGACCGGCGGCCTCTATCTTGCGGGCGAGCAGAACGTTGTCTATCCGCCGAGCCTGGATTCGCTCGTCAACTTCGTACAGACGCGCATCGCGCTTCGTCCACAGCCGACGGTGTGGGATCTCGCCGCGTTCTACCTGGACCGGCTCATTCGGGACCAGGTGTTCCACGACGGCAACAAGCGCACGGCGCTGGAGGCGACGCGGCTCTTCCTTGAGAGCGCCGGCTACCGGCTTTCCCTCGCGCCTCCATCCGAAACGATCGAGTTCATCACGAACGTGGCGAAGGGCGGCGTCACGCGCGACACCATCGCCGTGTGGCTACGCGACCACTCGAAGCGAAAAAGTAACGGTCGAAACGGCCGAAACTAGGTGCCCCCCAACCGGCCGGCAGCCCGCGGGCCGGCGCCGGCCCGTGCGGGATTCTGCCCAGCGCTCAACCTGATGTGTCTTGACACGGTTGCGCGCGCGCGCCATGATTGGACCAGAGAACGAAAGGAGGTGATGCGGATGGCCCATAGTAGACCCGGCTCCATGTCGTTCCGTCCGACCTGCCGCCAGTATCCGCGCGAGGTGATGGCCGGGTAGACGTCCGCAAGTCGGCCGCCGTCGACGCAGCGGCACAGCTGGCTGATGACGGTACGGCAGGAGACTCCGCATACGGCGCGATCCGAGCTCGCAGGTCCCGGAGGCGCCGCGCACGACGCAAGTGAACGCAAGCCGTGCGAGGCCCGCCCGAAGTAAAGGCGGGCCTCGCACGTTTCATCGCTCGGCGGCCGGTCCCCGCGGCGGCGCCGGCTTCGGGATCGCGTCCCAGAGGTTGAGCGTGTTGAGGTACACCAGGTCGAACAGCATCGTCCCCTGCGTGACCTGATCGGACATCCGGATGGCCCGAGTCATCGTCTGGGGCTGACCCTCGTATAGCGGTAGCAGCAGCGAGCCCACGACCGGGATCGCCCCGCGAACGAGCGTCTCCCCCAGCCTGCCGCTCCCCTGCACGCTGATCAGCGGGTTGTCGTGCCGCCGGACCGCCTCGCTTTCCGTCACCGGCCGATAGTAGAGCCCGATCATGAGATAGTCGAGCAGCGGCGCAAGACCCGACTGCACCCACGTCGCGCCGATCCACGGATAGGGCGCCCACACGCCGGGGCTCCCCCAGTTCACGCCCTCGTTGTAATACACGGGGTACCATGCGCCTACGTACATGCCGACGGTCACGCCGGGCCGCGTCGCCCGAGCGACCTGCGCCGCGGCGCGCGTGTAGGTCATGATGGTGTGCGCGCGGTACCCCAGCCACGCCTTGTAGAGCGGCCCGAACCTCCGCTCGACGCCGTAGCCTTTCGCGACGTACGTGTAGATGTCGTCCGGCCAATGCGCGACCGGGTGGCCGAGCGATCGCTCGAAGGCCGCGCGGCTCGCATCCGAAAAATCTTCGCTGAGATCGTCGTAGCGCGTGCGGTCCAGCACGATCCCGTCGACGTCGTAGCGCGCGACGATCTCGTGCACCGCCGCGAGTTCATAGTTCCAGACGTCCGGGTTCGCCGGATTCGCGAACGCGAAGATGTCGTGCGCGGAGGACGGCTCCATGCGGGTTTGGACCGGGCCGATCGCGACACTGGTGCCGGCCGCGAGCGCGTCCCGCATCCACGCCGCGGCCGCGCCGTGTCCGGAGAGCACGTACCCATTCTTGGGAATCGCGATCGGACCCGGGTCGTCGGTCCCCGCCGCGCGGTCCCGGACCTCGGTGACGGTCCCGCCCGCCACCGCGGCTTCGACGCCCCAGCGGGAGGCGGGGCTCGCCGCCCCGCTCGCCGGCGTGTAGAGGACGAGCTGGTCGTTGCCGCGCGGAACATCGACGCCCGTGAGTTCGTAGGAGGTACCGTTGGGGGCGACGACGCTGCGGAAGCCGACATACGCGGTCGCCTGAAAGTCGGGTTGGGTGAACGACGGCCCCGCGCGCATCGGCGAATATCCTTCGCCGAACGAATTGATCGCGACGTGGACCTTGAGGCCCCGCGCGTGCGCTTCCGTGATGATCGTCCCCAGCAGATCGTAATCGCGCGGGAACCATTCCGTCGGCGGCGGATAGTCCCCGCCCGCCCCGGAGTGAGGGATCGGGGACTCGGCGAGCGGCGGGATGAACGTGCTCGGGTAGGTGGCAAACCCCCACGCGTTCTTGGCCTCGGGCATGACGGAGTCGATGCCGGCCGCCTTCGCGCGGTCGAGCGCCTCCCGCACGCCCTCAACGGTGCTGAGCTGGCGGAGGTTCGCGCCCGGCTCGATCCACAGCGCGTGGTGCGGGATCCGGCCGGACGCGGCCCCGGCGGGGGGCGGCGCGGCCGCGGCGCACGCCGCGGTCACGAGTGCGGCGGCGGTGCACGCGGGGATCAGCGCGCGCACGAACTTCATCGGACCCGGCTCTTGCAACGGTGCACGGCGGCAATTAGGATAGGGGCTGTCCGCGTGGAAGGGGGGAATTGCTTGTGATTCAGGCCGAGTCGCTCTCCCGCAGTTACGGAGAGCGTTGGGCCATCCGCCACGTCTCGTTTCAGGCCCGCGCCGGCGAGATCCTGGGGTTTCTCGGGCCGAACGGCGCCGGCAAGACGACGACGATGCGGATCCTGACGGGATTTCTCGCACCCAGTGAGGGGCGCGCCTCCATCGCCGGGTTCGATATCGTCGACAAGCCGCTCGAGGCGAAGCGTCATCTCGGGTATTTGCCGGAAGTGGTCCCGCTCTACGACGACTTTACCACCCGCGAGTATCTCTCCTTCGTCGCGCGCCTCAAGCGCGTCGAGCGAAAGCGAATTCCCGCGGCCGTGGACCGGGCCATGGGCCTCTGTGCCGTCGACGATGTCGCCGACCGCCTGGTGCGCAACCTTTCTCGCGGCTACCGGCAGCGGGTCGGCCTGGCGCATGCGATCGTGCATGATCCGGAGGTCCTCATTCTCGACGAACCGACGTCGGCGATGGACCCGCGGCAGATCGTCGAGATCCGCAAGGTCATCAAGGGGCTGCGCGGGTCGCACACCATCATCCTCAGCACTCATATTCTGCCCGAGGCGACTGCGGTTTGTGACCGCGTCATCATCATCAACCAGGGCGCGGTCGTGGCGGTGGACACGTACGAGCAGTTGGCCGCCCGCCTCCGCAATTCCGACAAGACGCTCGTGCGGGCCGCCCGCCCGGCCTCCGATCTCGCGCGGCGGCTGGCCGCCATCGGCGGGGTGCGGCACGTCACGCCCGGGTCCGCGGCCGGCGAGCTGCTCGTCGAATCGGAGCTCGGGACCGACGTGCGCGAGCACGTCGCGCGCGCGGTCGTGGAGGCCGGCGCCGGGCTGCTCGAACTCCGGCCCCTGTCGATGAGCCTCGAAGAAGTCTTCCTGAAGCTCGTCACGCACGAAGACGGCGCCTCGTCTCCGGACGGTCCGGAGGCCGGGGGGCCAAAGGGAGCCCGCGCATGAACGGCACGCTCGTCATCGCCCGCAAGGAGATCCGGCAGCTCTTCGCGTCGCCGATCGCGTACGTCGCGCTCGCGATGTTCTTTCTCATCGCGGGGTTCTTGTTCTTTTCCCTCATCAACCTGTACACGACGCAGGTCCTGCAGTTGCAGGGGACGCCGCCGCCGGATTTCAACCCGACGCGGATCATCTTCAGCCCCCTGTTCCAGGACGTCAGCTTCGTGCTGATTCTGCTGGTCCCGGTGCTCACCATGCGGCTCGTGTCCGAGGAAGACCGCGCCCATACGATGGAGTTGCTGGCCACGTCGCCTGTCACCAACACGGCGATCATCCTCGGCAAGTACGTTGCGGCGCTCGTCCTCTACCTGGTGCTACTCGCCGTCAGCGCCTACATGCCGCTCAGCCTCGCCGTCATCGGCCGGCTCGACTGGGGCCTGCTCGGTGCATCGTACCTCGGGCTCCTGCTGCTCGGAGCGTCGTTCCTCGCGATCGGGCTGTTCGCGTCGACCTTGAACGAAAACCAGATCGTCTCCGCCGCGATCGGCTTTTCGCTGCTGCTGCTCTTCTGGGTGCTCGGGTTCGCCCAGCAGGCGACGGGATCCGTGACCCAGCAGATCCTCTCGTCGCTCTCGGTCGCGACGCACTTCACGACTTTCGCCGGCGGCACGGTCGATACGCAGGACGTCCTGTTCTTCCTGAGCCTCGTGGGATTCTTCTTGTTCCTCGGCGTGCTCGCGCTCGAGTCCAGAAAGTGGAGGTAGGGCGATGATCCGCCGCAACCGGCTCCTGACGGCGAATGCGCTCGTGGCCGCGCTGCTCGTGGCCGCGCTCCTCGTCGGCCTCAACTATCTCGGCGTCGAACACCACGTCCGGTGGGACCTCACGGCGACGCGCGAACACTCGCTGTCGCCCCAGACGCTCAAGCTGCTCCGGACGCTCCCCGGCCCGATCGAGGCCGTGGCCTTTCCGAACGCGGACTCGACCGGCCGGTACCGCGATTTGCTCGGGACCTACCAGTACTACTCCAAAAACTTCCAATACCGCCTGGTCGACGCGGACCGCAATCCCGCCGAGGCCCAGCGCTACAAAGTGACGTCGTACGGCCAGATCGTGCTGCAGCGGGGCGCCGTCACGTACACTGTCGACGACGCGACCGAAGACGGACTGACGAACGGGCTGCTTCACGTGCTGGAGACCGCGAAGAAGACCGTCTACGTCGTCCAGGGCGACGGCGAAGTCCCGCTCGACGACTTTACCCGCGCCGGCATGGGGACGGCGAAGCAGGCCCTCACCGGCAAGGGCTTCGACGTGAAGGGCCTGTTCCTCATTAAAGAGTCGCGTGTACCGGCCGACGCGTCCGCGGTGATCCTCGCATCGCCGAGTCAAGAGGTGCCTCCGCCGGCGCTCGACGCGCTCGACGCGTACTACCGTGGCGGGGGCCACCTGTTCGTGCTGGTCGATCCCCAGACGCCGGCCGGCGTGCGCGGGTGGCTCGGCCGCGAGTTCCACGTCGCGGCGCCCGGCGGCCTCGTGATCGATCCGGTGTCGCGGCTCCTCGGCGCGAACCCCGCGGTGCCGATCGTGACGCAGTATCCGTACAGCGACATCACGCAGAACTTCACGCTGGCGACGGCGTTTCCGGTCGCGACTCCGCTTGTGCCCGACGCGAAGGCGAAGGACGTGACGATCACGCCGGTGGTGAAAAGCTCCGAAGCAAGTTACGTCAAGGCAAACCTCGACGCGAAGGACATCGCGTTCCAGGCCGGTGTGGACCGCAAGGGCCCGTCCCTCATCGGCGTGGAAGTCGTTCCCGCGCCCGGCGCGGCCGCGGCTCCGGCGGCGCCGGGCGCGTCCGTCACGCCGGCGTCGAACTCGACGACCCCGCCGTCCAAGGGCCGCGCCTCGTCCAGCCCGGGCCGTCCGGCGCCCGGCGCACAGGCGCCGACGTCCGGGCCCGCGGCGGCCCACGCACCCGCGGCCTCGGCCGAAACTCCGCGAGCGGCGACGCCCGCCAAAGGGTCCGCGGTACTGTTCGGCAACAGTTCCTTCGTCCGGAACAGTTATGTCGGACTCGTCGGCAACCGGGACCTGTTCACCAGCACCGTCGCGTGGCTGACGCAGTCGGGCAACCTCGTCAGCATCGCGCCGCGCGCCTCGCCCTTCGATCCCTTCATCGTCTCCGGCCGCCAGGGACGCTTCCTGTTCCTCGGCAGCGTCATCGCGCTGCCGCTGGCGCTCCTGGTGCTCGGCGGTTCCGTGTACCTCCGCAGGCGCAGCCTGTGAGCCCGCGCATTACGCTTGCGCTCGCGGCGGCCGTCGCCCTCGTCGGTGCCTACATTCTCGTCGTGGACCGGCCCCAGGCGCAGCGGGCGGAGGAGGCCCGCCACCTCGTCCATCTGGCGAAGGCGTCGGTCGTCGGGGTGACGTTGGAGAACCCGAAGGGTACGGCGGACCTCGCCCGCACCGACGAGTCGCACTGGATGGTGACGCGTCCGTTTGCGGCGCCGGCCGCCAAGTACACCGTCTCGGATCTGCTCGACGGCGTGCTCGCGATCGTTCCGCAGCGCACCGTCGTCGAGAAAACGACGGACTGGGCCGCGTACGGCCTTGCGCACCCCGACACGCGCATTACCCTGCGCACGGCGGACCGCAAGGCTGTGACCGTCGAACTGGGGAAGGCCTCCCCGGTCTCGGCGGGCATCTACGCCCGCACGGTTCCCGGCGACGCCGTGTACCTTCTCGACGCATCGGCCCGCGACACGTTAGCAAAATCGCCCGCCGACATACGGCAGAAGACCCTCGCCGACTTCGCCAACGCGGACGTGCAGGATGTCCGGATCGCGTCGGCCTCCGGCACGCTCGCGGTCGACCGGATCGGGCCGGAGCGGTGGCGGCTCGCGGGTACGCACCCGTGGCCCGCCGACGATTTCAAGGTGACGGATTTGTTCTTTCCGATCACCACGTCGGACGCGAAGGCCTTTCACGACGGGGTGCGGAATCTCGCGCCCTATGGGCTCGACCATCCGGCCGCGACGGTGGAGCTGACGCTCCGGAACCGGCCCGCACCCCTGCGTCTACTTTTCGCACCGAAGGGGAAGGTGACGTATGGGATGGTGGCCGGGGCACCGACGGTACTGGAATTGGACGCGGGACTCGCGGCCCGGCTCACGCCGGCTCCGATCTCGCTTGTCAGCAAGCGCGTGCTGCCGTACAGCGCGCCGAATCTGACGGCGGTGGCGTGGAGCCGTCCGGCCGGCGGCAAAGCCGCGCCGTCCACCGCCGATGCCGCGGCGTGGAACACCCTAGCCGTGCGCCGGCAGGGCCCGGGCTTCTCCGGCGGCGGCCTGTCGGACAGCCAGATCACCGACATGTTCTCGTCGCTCAATCTGCTTGAGGCGGACGCCGTCGAACCGCTCGCGACCGCACCGCCGGGGGCGCCGGCGTTCCGGATCCACACCGACGGCGGCGAGGGGGCACAGTTCGACGTGCTGGTGTACCGCCGGCCGGGGGGCGGCTGGCTCGCGGCGAACGCCGCGCTCGGACTCCAGTACCGCTTGCCGTCCAATGCGTTCGACAACTTCCCCGCCCCGGTGACGGCGTTCCTGGGGGTCGCCAAGCCGGCCCCCGCGCAGGCCGCGCCGCGGCATACCCCGAACGCGGTCACGCCGACCGGCGGACCGGGACCCGCCTCGCCGCACGGCGGGCGACCGGCCGCACCGGCCAAGCCGGCGACGCCATGACCGGCGTCCTGCCGGCCGGGCAGGACGTGGATGCCCGAACGACGAACTGCGCGACAACTTTTTCTTGATCTGTCCACACCAACGGACGGCGCACACGAGACGATGCAGATGACGCGACAAGGCTGGACCCGTGCACTCGCTATCGCATTCGCCTTAGGCCTCGTCGTCCCCGCCGCGCGCGGCGCGGGGCCGGTCGACTGGCCCGTCGTGTTCGCATCGAACGTCCTGGCGCTGCCCGTGGCGGCGGGCGTCGAGTACCGGCACGTCTCGCTCGCGACCTCCGATGGGCCGCTCGATCTGCACCACCTGCTCGTGGATCTCGCCAGTCCAAGCGTGCACCTCGGCGTCGGCGTCGCGCACGATCAACTCATCAGCAGCGACGAGCCGGTGTCGTCGATGGCGGCGCGGAGTGGAGCGATCGCGGCGGTCAACGCGGACTACTTCGACATCCACCAATCGGGCATGCCGCTCAACATCGTCGTGGCGAACGGTCAGCTCCTGCGCAGTCCCTGGCGCTTCGTCGCCCTCGCCGTCGGCAAAGACGGCGTCGCGCGCATCGTGCGGTACCGGTGGACCGGCACCGTGGTCACGGACACGGGCGAGACACGGCCGCTCGAGAGCTTCAACGCCGGCCTGCCCGAGAACGGCATCATGGTCATCTCGAGCGTCCGCGGATACGGGGCGCCGCCGCCCGATCCCGGCGTCCGCCAGACCGTCGCCGAGCTATCCGGCGGAGAGGGCGGCCGGTACTTCGTCAAGCAGATCTGGCCGCAGCAGGCCTTTTACGCCCCGCTGCCGCCGAATGAGATGCTGCTCCTCGGCCGCGGCAGCGGCGCGGACTGGATCCAGCAGAAGCTCGTCGCGGGCATGTCGCTCAGCGTGAACCTGACGACCGATCCCGACTGGCGCGACGCGCAGGTTGCGGTAGGCGGCGGTCCGCTGCTCATCGACCAGGGGCGCCTCGTGGAGGACCCGGATGCCCCGGCCGCGGCGGAGCGCAATCTCCGCTACCCGTCGGCGGCCGTGGGCATCAGCGCGGACGGCCGTCATCTCACGTTCGTGGAGGCCGACGGCCGCCAGCCGGGGCTCAGCATCGGGCTGACGCGGCCGCAGCTGGCGTCGTACATGCAGCGGCAGGGGGCCTACCAGGCGATGGCGTTCGACAGCGGCGGCTCGGCGACGATGGTCGTCCGCCTGCCGGGGCAGTCGCAGGTCACAACGGTGAACTCGCCGTCGGACGGCGCGGAGCGCCCGGTCGCCAACGCGGTCCTCGTCTACACGACGGCGACGCCGGGGCCGCCGGTCCGCATCCTCGTCAACAACGGCCAGCCGCTCGTGCTCTATGCCGGAGCCCGCGCCGCGCCTCCGCTGATCGGCGTGGACGCGCAGGGCAATCCGGTCGCGCTCACGGATCCCGTGCAGCTGACCGCGTCCGCGGGTATCCTGCGCCCGGACGGGCTGCCCTCGCGCGGCAGTGCCGCGGGCCGGCCATCCTCCGTCCCCGATTTCGTCAGCGTCGGCGGTGACGGCGCGATCGCCGCGGGCGTGCAGCCCGCGGACGGGACCGTGACCGCGCAGAGCGGATCGGCGACCGGGACCGCCCAGGTATCCGTGGTGACGCGCCTCGCACGCCTCATCGTCACACCGGGCTCGCTCACCCTGGCGCGCGGTGAGACGGCGCCGCTGCGGGTCGCCGGCCAGGACCCCTTCGGCCGGTTTGTCGCACTGCCGCAGAGCGCGGTCATCTGGCAGGTCACGCCGCCCGCGCTCGGCACGATTGCGGCCGGCGCGTTTGAGGCCGGTAGCACGGACGGCAGCGGCGTCGTGACCGCGAGGCTCGCGGGCGCCAGCGCGGACACGTACGTGACGGTCGGGGGCCCGCTTGCGCGCCTGGTGCCCGGGTTCGAAGAACAGGCGTCGTTCCGGGCGTATCCGCCGCAGACCGTTACCGGCGGCGTGACCGTGGTCGCGACGCCGAGCCGCGACAACCGGCAGGCGCTCCGCCTGCAGTTCCACCTCGACGGGACGGGCAGCCGGGCGGCGTACGTCGAGACCGACTTGCCGCTGACCGGTTCCCCGATCGGGATGTCGCTGTGGGTCAACGGCGACGCGGACGGTGCGTGGTTGCGCGGCGCCTATACCGACGCGAACGGCGCGCGCAGCACGGTCACGTTTGCCCGGCACGTCGACTGGCGCGGATGGAAGCAGGTTACGGCCGTGCTGCCCCAGCCCGCCGCGTATCCGATCCGGTGGACGTACGTGTACGTCGTCGAGACGGACCCAGCGAACTCGCCGGCCGGCGAACTCTACCTGACGGGCCTGCGCGCGCTATACAGCACACCGTAGGCGGCGGTTTCGAGCCGCGCGCGACGCGGCGGACGCCGGCGGTCCGCGCGGTGTGCGTCCGCGACACGCGAGAGCAGGGTAAGACTATCGGGCGGGATTGCCTCGTATGAACCCAACGGCAGGGGGGAACTTCACAGCGTTCCAGGGCCGGCGGCGCCGCCCGACGGCCCCGCGCGTTTGGCTCGTGATGCCGGCTGCGCTGCTGTTCACGGCGCTGCTCGGCGCCGTGCCCGCGCCAAGCGTGCCGGCGCCGGACCGGCTCGCCGCGGCCGTCGATGTGTACCGCCACGGCGACTTAGCCAGCGCCCGGGGACTTCTCGAACCGCTGGCGCAACTCGATGGGACCGTGGGCGGCCGGGCCGCGTACCTGCTCGGCGCCATCGACGTCGCGCAGAAGCGGTATGATGACGCGGACGCGGCCTTCCGGCGCGCCGCCGACGCGCATCCGTTGATCGCCGATCATGCCGTCTACTACGAAGGCGTCGCCGAGTTCGACGGGGGCCATTTTCACGACGCCGCCGCGAAGTTTCAGGACGTGCTGCAGCGCTTCCGCGATTCGAGCCTGCGCGGGCTCGCGCTGTTCTGGCGCGCGGAGGGCCTGTGGAGCGCGCGCGATCCGGAGGCGCCCGCGGCCTTTCACCGGTACCTCGAACAATACGGCGGCGGCCGGCACGCCGCGCAGGCGTGGTTCGATATGGGGCAGTCGCTCGAGCAGCAGGGACTCTGGGCGGACGCCGCGCAGGCGTACCGGCGCATTCCGTGGGCGTTTGAAACGAGCCCGTACGCCGCGTCCGCGCGCGCGCGCCTTGCGGCCCTCGCGCAGGCGCATGCGCTGCCGCCGGACGCGACCCCCGTGGACGTGTTTTTCCAGCGCGCGCAGACCGAGTTCGAGGCGGGGGACGGGGCGGCGGCGTGGACCGACCTGCAGCGCGTCCTCGCGATGCCGCGGGCGTGGGTCGTAAACGACGGCACGTTCTACACGATGGGCGTGCTGATGTACTGGGAGCGGCGGTTCCGGGATGCGACGTCGTGGTTTAAGCGCGATCTCGCGCTCAAGCAGACGCACGCCGACGATTCGCTTTTCTACCTCACGCGCATCGCGCTCACGGGCGGCCGAGACGCGGAGGCGCTGGGGTATGCGAGCCGGCTCGCCACCGAATACCCCAAGTCGCCGCTCGCAGCGCAGGGTCTCTATCTCGTGGCGGAAGCGCGCGCCGAGCGCGGGGCGATGGGGCCCGCGATGAGCCTGTACAAGGAAGCCGGCGACCGCTTTCCCATGACGCGGTGGGGCAGCCGCGCGCTGTGGCAGGTCGGGTGGCTGCTCTCCCGCCAAGCGCAGTGGACCGCGGCCCGCGCGGCGTGGATCCGGGCGGGTGAGCTCTCCGCGGGGACGGACGCCGCGGCCGCCTCATGGTACTGGGCCGGCCGCGCCGCCGCGCAGCTCGGGCACGCCGACCTCGCCGCGGACAGTTACCATCGCGCGGCCTCGCTCTACGGCGACACCTACTACGGGCAGCAGGCGGCGGCCCGGCTCGGCGCGCCGGTGCGTGCGGCCATCGCGTCCGCGTCTCCCGATGTTCCCGCCGGCGTCATACCCACGCTGGACCGGTTCCATGAGCTGGACTCGCTCGCGCAGACGGACGATGCCACAGCGGAGTTGGAAGCGGCGGCGCTCGCTGCGCCCGCCTCGGAGCGGACGGCGGTCGTGACGCTGCTGAGCGGGAGGTACACCGACGCGAGCGATCCGCGCCGCGGCATCGGCGCCGCCGAAGACGCCCGCGACGCGCTCGGGGTGCCGGCGCCGCACCGCCTGCCGCTTGCGGTGTGGCAGGCCTTGTATCCGCGCGCGCAGTGGCCGGTGATCACGCAGGCGGCCGCGCGCGCCGGCCTGGACCCGTATCTCATCGCCGGATTGATTCGCGAAGAGAGCCGGTTCGACGCCGGCGCGGTCTCCTCGGCCGGCGCCTACGGCCTCATGCAGTTGATGCCCGGGACCGCGCAGAGTACGGCCCGCAGCCTCGGGATGGCCGCCCCCGATCAGCGGGGACTCGTCGACCCGGCCACGAACATCGCATTGGGCGCCGGCGTCCTCAAGGCCGAGCTCGTCCGTTTCGGCCGCGCCGATCTCGCCCTCGCCGCGTACAACGCCGGTCCCAACATGGTGCGGCGCTGGATGAGCGCGCACCCGGGCGCGGACTCGGACACGTTCATCGAAACGGTTCCGTACGGCGAAACCCGGGGATACATCAAGACGGTTCAGCAATCGGCCGCCATGTACCGGTGGCTCTATCAGGACGGGCATCCCGCCGCGGCCCCGTAGGGCCGACTCAGGCCGGACCGCCCGAGGAGGACGTTCATGCCCCGCCCCCGTGCGCTGCCCTATGGTTCCTGGCCGTCCCCGATCAGCGCGGACGTCGTCGCCGCGGCCGGGATCGGTCTGGAACAGGTGATGCTCGACGGCGACGACGTGTACTGGATCGAGATGCGGCCGCAGGACGGTGGGCGCTGCATCGTCGTGCGCCGCGCGGCGTCGGGCGGAACGTCCGACGTGACGCCGCCGCCGTTTAACGCGCGGAGCCGCGTGCACGAGTACGGGGGCGGCGCATACGCGGTGCGCGGCGGGGTCGTGTTCTTCTCGTCGTTCGAGGACGGGCGCCTCTACCGCTGCGGCGCGGGCGAATCGCCGTCGGCCATCACGCCGGCAGGCGACTACCGGTACGCGGATCTCGTCATCGATCTGCGGCGCGACCGTCTCATATGCGTCCGCGAAGACCACACCGCGTCGGACCGCGAAGCGGTCAACACCATCGTGAGCGTCTCGTGCCGCGGCGGGGTCGCGCCGCGCGTGCTGGTGTCGGGCGCGGACTTCTGCGCCGCGCCGCGGCTGAACGCCGACGGATCCCGGCTCGCGTGGCTGGCCTGGAACCATCCCAGCATGCCGTGGGACGGCACGGAGTTGTGGGTCGGCGAACTCGCGCGCGACGGCACCGTGGCGGGCGCGCGGCGCATCACCGGCGGTCCGGGGGAATCGGTGTTGCAGCCCGAATGGGGGCCGGACGGCACGCTGTATTTCCTCGCGGATCCCGGGGGGTGGTGGAATCCGCACCGCTGGCGCGACGGCCGCGTCGAGGCTGTCCTCAAGACCCCCTCCGAGTTTGGCGGTCCGGCCTGGCGCTTCGGCCAGGCCACCTACGCGGTCGCCCCCGACGGCCGCCTCGTGTGCTCGTACAAGGCCGAGGGCGCCGCGCGTCTGGCGTGGCTCGATCCGGCGCGGGGGGCGCTCGAGCCGATCGCGCTGCCCCACACGGCCTTCGACAGCATCCGCTGCGGCCGCCCCGGGCTGGCGTTCATCGGCGGGTCGCCGGCGGACGTGCCCGCGGTCGTGCTCACCGACCTCCGCGGCCGCCGCGTGGATGTGCTGCGGAAGTCCGCCGAGTCGGGCGTAGACCCCGCGTACTTCTCGCGCCCCGAAGCGATCGAGTTTCCGACGGAAGGCGGGCTGACGGCGCACGGCCTGTACTACGCGCCGGTCAACCCCGACGCCGCCCCCCCGGAGGAGGAACGGCCGCCGCTCATCGTGAGCGTTCACGGCGGGCCGACCGGCGCGGCCTCAGCCACGCTTAACCTCGGCGTGCAGTACTGGACCAGCCGGGGCTTTGCCGTTGTCGACGTCAATTACGGCGGGAGCACCGGGTACGGCCGGGCCTATCGTGAACGCCTTTATGGGCAGTGGGGCGTCGTCGACGTCGACGACGCCGTCAACGCGGCGCGCTATCTCGTCGGCCGGGGCGCCGCGGATCCCGACCGGCTGATCATCCACGGCGGCAGCGCCGGCGGTTACACCACGCTGTGCGCCCTGGCCTTTCGCGACGTCTTCGCGGCGGGCGCCAGCTACTTCGGCATCAGCGACCTGGTGGTCTTCCATAACGAGACGCACAAGTTCGAGTCCCGGTACGACGAGCACCTCATCGGCCCGTATCCCGACAGGCTCGATCTCTACCGCGAGCGCTCGCCCATTCAGGCGATCGATCGGTGGCGCACGCCGCTCATCCTCTTCCAGGGGCTGGAGGACAAGATCGTGCCGCCGAACCAGTCGGAGATGATCTTCGAAGCGGCGAAACGGCGGGGCGTTCCGGTCGCCTACCTCGCATACCCGGGAGAGCAGCACGGGTTCCGCCGGGCGGAGCACATCAAGCGCACATTTGAGGCGGAGGCCTTTTTCTACTCGCAGATCTTCGGGTTTACGCTGGCGGAACCGGTGGAGCCGGTGCCGATCGAGAATCTCGCGTCCGGGGCCCCGCGCAGGACGTCGCGGCGGACCGCCCGGCCGGCGCAGACCGCGGCCAACACGGGCGGCGGACGCAGCCGGCGGCCGCGCGAGGACGACTCCGAGCGGCCCGACGAGCCGGGAGCCGAACGGACGGCGGCCTCGGACGCGGAGGCGCCGCCCGACGCCGACGGCAGCGCGCCGGCGCCGCCGCGCGGGGACGAGGCGCAGCAGCCCGAGCCGCGCGCGGCACGAGGCCGAAGCGGACCGCGCAAGAAATCCCAGTAAGGCGACGGTCTCGGCGGCGCGGTGGCCCCGGTGTCGTCCCGGCGGCCGCGCCCTCGGCGTCGCGCACCGGGGGGCCTCGGCCGAGGCGCCCGAGAACACGCTCGCCGCGTTTGCCCGAGCGCTCGAGGCCGGGGCGGCCGCCGTGGAATGCGACGTGCAGCGGACGCGCGATGGCCGCCTCGTGGTGATCCACGATCAGACGGTCGACCGGACGACAGACGGCCGGGGCGCCGTCGCCGCGCTCACATTTGACGAATGCCGGCGTCTCGACGCGGGCGGCTGGTTCGGCTCCGCGTTCTCCGGTGAGCGCCTCCCGTCGCTGGACGAGGTGCTCGACCTGATCCGCGGGCGGGCGCTCCTCCTGCTGGAAATCAAGAACGGCCCCGTGTTCTACGAGGGGATCGAGGCGCAGATCGCCGAGGCCCTGCGGCGGTGCGACATGGAAGCCGATGCGCTCGTCATGTCGTTCGACCATCCCGCGGTGCGGACGATGCGCCGCGCCGCGCCGGACGTTGCGACCGCGATCATCTACCGCGCGCGCCTCGCCGACGCGGCGGGGGTGGCCCGCGCCGCGGACGCCGACGCGCTCTGTCCCGAGTGGCACCTGGTGACGCCCGACGTCGCCGCGGATGCGCACGCCGCGGGCCTCGGCGTCTTTCCGTGGACGATTGACGAGGAGCCGGCGATGCGGCGGTGTCTCGCCGCCGGCGTCGACGGCGTCACCTCGAACGACGTGCGGCTGCTCGCGCGGGTGACCGGCGCGTCCGCCGGACCGGGCGGCACCCGCCCGCCGTCGTGAGCGTCATGGACGCGGCGCGCGTCGTCGCCATCGACCAGGGCACGACCGGGACGCGCTGCATCGTATTCGACCGGCACGGCCGGCCTCTGAGCAGCGCCTACAGAGAGCACCGGCAGCTGACGCCTCGTCCGGGATGGGTCGAGCACGATCCGGAGGAGATATGGGCGGCAACCGCGCGCGTGGTCGCAGACGCGCTCAGCCGGCCGGCCGCCGGCGCCTCCGGCGACTCCGGGACGTCGCGCCCGGCCGTCGCGGCCGTTGGTGTGACCAACCAGCGCGAGACCGTGGTCGTGTGGGATCGCCGCACAGGCCGGCCGGTTTACCCGGCGATCGTGTGGCAGGATACCCGCACCCGGGACGCGTGTGAGGCGCTGATCAAGAGCGGCGCGGCGGAGACGATCCAATCGCGGACGGGGCTGCCGGTGGCGACGTATTTCTCGGCGACCAAGCTCGCCTGGCTGCTCGATCACGTGCCGGGCGCCCGGGCGCACGCGGACCGCGGGGACCTGTGCGCCGGTACCATCGATGCCTGGCTCATCTGGCGCCTGACCGGCGGGCCGGACGGCGGGGCGCACGTTACGGACGCGACGAACGCCTCCCGCACGATGCTCATGGATCTTCGGCGGCGCGCGTGGGATCCGGACCTGCTCGAGTTGTTCGGCATCCCCCAGGCCATGCTGCCGGACATCCGTGCCAGCAGCGCGCGCTACGGTCTCACCCGCCGCGACGGCCCGTTTGGCGAAGCCGTCGCCGTCTGCGGCGCGCTCGGCGACCAACAAGCGGCGCTCGTCGGCCAGGGGTGCCGGCGGCCCGGGGACGCGAAGAACACGTACGGGACGGGATGCTTCCTGCTGCAGCACAGCGGCGGCGAGCCGGTCCGCAGCACGGCCGGGCTCATCTCGACCCTCGCCTACGCGCTTCCCCGGGACGTCGCGTACGCGCTGGAAGGATCCATCGCGATCGCGGGCGCCGCGGTGCAGTGGCTGCGCGACGACCTCGGCCTCATTCGCACCGCGGACGAGACCGCCGCGCTCGCCGCCTCCGTGCCGGATGCCGGAGGCGCCTATTTTGTGCCGGCCTTCTCCGGCCTGTTCGCGCCGTACTGGGACATGACGGCGCGCGGCGCGATCGTCGGGCTGAGCCGCTACGTGACGCGCGCGCACCTTGTGCGCGCGACGCTCGAAGCGATCTGCTATCAAACACGCGACGTGGTCGAGGCGATGCAGCGCGACACGGGGCTGCGGCTTGCGGTGCTCCGTGTGGACGGCGGCGCCTCGCGCAACGACGTGCTGATGCAGCTGCAGGCCGACCTGCTCGGCGTCCCTGTCGTTCGCTCGTCCGTCGTCGAGACGACGGCGCTCGGCGCAGCGTACGCCGCGGGCCTGGCCCAAGGCGTATGGGATTCGCTCGAGGCCGTCGAACGGCACTGCGCGGCGGGCCGCACGTTCGAGCCCGCGATGCCCGCGGCGGTCCGGGACGAGCGCTACGCCGGCTGGCGGCGGGCGGTGGAGCGCGCGCGCGGATGGGTGGAAGAGGCCCGCGCATGACCCGGCTGCCGAGCCCGTTTGCCCGCCCCGGCCGATGGTACCGCGGTGTCTGGCACTGCCACACGACGGAGTCGGACGGCGTGCGGTCCGTCGACAACGTCGTCGCCTGGTACGGCGACCGCGGTTACGATTTTCTCGCCATCACCGACCACAACAGAGTGACCGCGGGGCCGGGTGCCCCGCGCCGCGGCGGACCGCTGCTCGTCCCCGGCGTGGAAGTCGACGCAGGACAGACCCAGATCGGCACGTCGTTTCACATCCTCGGCATCGGCCTGCGCGCCATGATCGAGATCCCGAAGGACGCCGCCGTCCGCCACGCGCTGCCGGCGCAGGCCGTCGTCGACCGCCTGCGCGCGGCCGGGGCGGCGGTCTTCATCGCGCATCCGTACTGGAGCGGTCTCGTCGCGGCCGACCTCGTCCCGCTTCGCAACATCGCCGGCATCGAGGTCTACAACGGCAACACCGACGTCGACGTCGCGAAGGGATACAGCGGCGTCCAGTGGGACGATTGTCTGACGCGCGGCCGCCCGCTCTGGGGCGCGGCCAACGACGACGCGCACTGGCGCCTCCCCGACTATGGGCGAGGCTGGACGATGCTGCGGGCGGAGGACGGGCTCACGCCCGAGTCGGTGGCCGTGGCGCTCGGCGCGGGGTCGTTCTATGCGTCGACCGGGGCCGTGCTCGACGACGTCACGTTCGACGGCGAGACGGCCACGGTGCGTATCGCCGCCCCCGGCGCGCGCGAGGTCCGGTTCATCTGTGACCATCGCTGGGGAGCGCGCGTCCAGGCGGCCCCGACACCGCTGCGCGAGGCATCGCACACGCTGCGGGGCCGGGAACGGTACCTGCGGATTGAGGTCGTCGGCGCCGGCGGTGAGATGGCCTGGACGAACCCGCTGTTCGTGGAGCAGTAGCGTAGCGCGCTACGTCGCAACCCCATGACCCTCCGGATCTGGATCTGGGCCGGCGTCCTCGCCGCATTCCGCGTCGGTTCGCTCTGGCTGCTTGTGTACCGGGAATGGACCCATCAGCAGAGCATCGCCACCCTTCCGCTGATCTTCGTGATGTACCCGGAAGGACTGCTGTTGCGCGCGGCGCCGGTATGGACGACGCAGTTTGCGCTGGTCTTCAGTGCCATGTTGCTCGGCGGCAGTCTCGTATGGTCCACGTGTTCGCCTTCGCCCGGCGACGGCTTCGCGCGTCCTAGGTTCCCTCAGTGTCGTGGAGAGGTAAATCTCAAGAGGTAAACGAGCAGTGCCCCGGGAACGCCCGCATTCGCGACTCGGTTCTCGGTTAAGGCACGCCACAGGGGTGACACACGACCGCAGCAGACAGGAAACGGCGCAGCGCTCTTGTGACCGGTGCGTCGTCCGGAATCGGTGCCGCGTTCGCCGAGCGCCTCGCGACCGACGACTATGATCTCGTCGTCGTTGCGCGACGCCGCGAGCGGCTCGAAGCGTTGGCGCGGCGGCTGCATGAAGAGCATGGGATCGAGGTCGACGTGCTGGCCGCTGATCTTGCCGACCCTGCTGGACTGCGAGCGGTGGAGGAGCGGATCAGGAGAGCCCCGGACCTTGAAATGCTTGTGAACAACGCGGGTTTCTCCGGATACATGCCTTTCGTCGAATTGGACCCCGACCTAGCAGAGCGGTTGATTCGCCTTCAGGTAGTGGCTCCTACGCGCCTAACGAGGGCGGCGCTCCCGGAAATGATTGCCGGAGGCGGCGGCACGGTCATTGTTGTGTCGTCCGCTCTGGGCTTCAGCGCCTCGGCAAGCGCTGCCCCGCTGCCGAAACGCGCCACCTATGCGGCCACGAAGGCGTATCTGAACGCTTTCACGATGCTGCTCCACAACGAACTGCAGGGAACCGGGCTCCGGATGCAGGTTCTCTGCCCGGGCGTTGTGGACACCGAGTTCCACAGTGAGGCGGATTTGGCACGGCACGCTGCCGCCGGCATCCGGCGCATGAAACCGCAGGCGGTAGTAGAGGCGTCGCTTGCCGGGCTGCGCTTGGGCGAAGTCATTTGTATGCCGGGCCTGGACGACCCCGCGCTCATTTCGCAATACCAGGAGCGCGAACGAAGTTTGCTCCAAAGTAGTATCCGCGCCGGCGTCCTCGCGAAGCGCTACACCGACGGAGGCTGATCCCCGAGGCCCTGGGGCCACTCCCGGCCCCTTGATGGGTATTTGGATGGAGGCCGATTATCGTGCGTCGTGCGTCGATCGCCGACCTCAAAGCGCATTTGAGTCAGTACGTAGACGCGGTAACGGCCGGCGAAGAAGTGATCGTCACCGATCGTAACCGGCCGGTGGCGAAACTGGGAGCGGTCAACGTGTCTGCGCATGGGGGGGCCGCGGCTTCTGGAGCTGGTCCGCGCGGGCCTGGCGCGGCCGCCGGTGAAGCCGCTACCGCACGATTTCTGGCAGCGCCCCCGTCCCAGCAACCCACAGGGACAGGCGCTCGCTGCCCTCATCGAGGAACGGGAAGAGGGCCGATGAAATTTTGGGACTCGTCAGCGCTGGTCCCGCTGTGTATCGATCAGCCGAGTCCGATGCGGTGAAGGCATGCCTGGACGCCGATCCTGGTATGGCCGTGTGGTGGGGGTCACGCGTTGAGTGCTGGTCGACGTTTCGTCGGCCGGCGAACTCGTAGTGTATGACCGCCGTCTGCGAGAAGCGGCTCGTTTGGAGGGTCTCCTCGTGCGTCCGTAACACCAAGATTACGCTATCCCGCGTCTTCGATCGCCCTCGCAAATCGCATGGTAATCGACTCCGGCATCGTAATCGCACGGCCGACCACGACCGCCCAGGCGCCGGCGCGCCGGGCCGCCGCCGCCTCGTCGGGCGTCTGAATCCGTCCTTCCGCGATGACCGGCACCGTGAGCGCGGCCGCCAGCTCCTCGATCAGCCGCAGGTCCGGCCCGGCCATCTGCCGGCTGTGCGGCGTATACCCCGCCATCGTGGTTGCGACGACGTCGGCGCCGGCCGCCTCCGCCGCCACGCCCTCGTCGTGCGTCGACACGTCGGCCATGACCAGCGCCCGGCACTCCTCGTGAATTCGCTCGACCAGCGGCCGAAGCGCCTCGCCCTCCGTCGCGCGCTCCCGCGTCGCCTGTACCGCGACGATATCCGCGCCCGCGCGCGCCACGGCGCGCGCGGCATCGAACGTGGGCGTGATGTATACTGGTGAGCCGGAACGCTGTTTGAACAGCCCGATGATCGGGACGCGCACCCGCGCCCGCGCGGCGGTGACGTCCTCCGGTCCGTCGATCCGCACACCGGCCGCGCCGCCGAGCACGGCGCATTCCGCGAGTGCTGCGATGATGTCGGACCGCCGGAGCGGGCTCGGCGCGGTTGCCTGACAGGAGACGATCAACCGCCCGCGCAGCGACTCGAGCAGAGGGGACGCCGCGGGCGTCACGGCCGGAGCGGTGGCGCGTGGCGCGAGTTACGCGCCAACCGGCGCCCCCGTCCGGCGTAGCTCCCACGTCGCCGCGAGCAGCGCGAGGACGGGCGGCGTGAGGGGCACGCCGCCCGCACGCATGGCGAGCAGTACCGCCCCCACGGCCGGCGCCAGCTTCGGCGGGACCAGGACCGCGGCCGGCGCCGTTCGCGCGAGCGCCTCGCCGAGCGGCCGGAGGATCGTGCGCCCGGCGTCGAAGACGCCGCCGACGGGTCCCACGGCCACCGGCCCGTCCGGCCAGCGCAATTGTGGGATGACCGCCGCCACGAGGCGCGCGAGCGCGGCGGCCGCCTCGTCGATGAGACGGAGCGCCACGAAATCGCGCTCTTCCGCCGCGCGCGAAACCACCGGCGAGAGCGCCGCGATCCTCGACCGGTTGATGCGTCCCTCGTAGAAGGCCATCGGGATATCGGCGAGCGGCATTCCGGCGCCGTCCGCCAGCCGCTCGACGAGCACGGTCGGCTCGCCCGTGCCGTCACGGGCATGCAGCGCGGCCCGCACCGCCCCGCAGCCGATCGCGAATCCGCTGCCTTCATCGCCGAAGATGTAACCCCACCCACCGGCCCGGGCCTGCCGGCCGCTTGGGTCTTCGCCGAACGCCACAGACCCGGTGCCCGCGATGACGATGACGCCGGGACGTCCCGCGAGCGCCCCGGCGCGCGCGATCACCGCATCGTTCTCAATGCGCACCATTCCGGCCTTCACCGCGTCGTCCACCACGGAGGCGAAGACGCGGGCCTGCTCCGAGTCGCGCGTGATGCCGGTCATGCCAAACTGTGCCGCGCGGAATGCCACCGCGCCCAATCCGGCAAGGGCGAGCGCGCGCGCCAGCGAGTCGGCGACCGCGGCGCGGGCGCGTTCGCGGCCCCCGCTTGCCAGGATGTGATTGCTGGGGCCGGCGTGCCCGATCCCGATAACCGCGCCGTCGCCGGTCGCCACGGCACACGTGGTGCTCGACGCGCCGCCGTCGACGCCGAGGAAATACTCCATCGGCTGCGGCTTCGTGGGAATCGGAATGCGGTCCTTCAGTTGGGAACGGCTTTCGCCACCGCCGCGGCGATCGCCGGCCGCAGACTGAGAATCCCGGTCCGCTCCCGGCCGAGATGCACGGCGTTCGACAGCAGCACAATCGCGAGATCGCGCGCCGGGTCGATGACGATCGAGGTCCCGGTAAAGCCGGTGTGCCCGAACGCGCGCGGCGACAGCGCATCGCCCCACCAGCCTTGGTCGCCGGTGAGCGCCCACCCGAGGCCGCGAACGCGCGGCGCCGGCGTCTGCGGCCGGATCGCCTCGTCGACGAGCGCCGGGTCGAGGACGGCGCCGTGCGGTCCGCGGCCGCCGGCAAGCCACATCCGCGCATAGGCGGCGAGGTCGCCCGCCGTGCCGAAGAGGCCCGCGTGGCCCGACACGCCCCCCATCGCGTGGGCATTGCTGTCGTGGACTTCGCCCCAAATGAGATAGCGGCGCCACGTATGCCGGCGCCCGGCCTCCGTCCACGGCCGCTCCTGCGTCATGCGCTGTTCAATGAGCGTCCCGTCTTCGGTCGGCGCGATCCCGGCGCGCGGGTCGTCGTCGCCGGCGGCGGCCGCGGCGCCGCTCAGCGGCCGGTAGCCCGTCTTGGTCATTTCGAGCGGCGCAAAGATCCGCGCCGAGGCGAGGGCGTCGAGCGGCGCGCCGAAGATGCGCCGAACGATCTCCCCGAGCAGGACGAACCCGACGTCGCTGTAGGTGACCTGGGCGCCCGGCGCGGCGACGAGCGGCGTTGCCGCCGCGCCCCGCACGACCGCGTCGCCGCCCATGGTCCGCAGATAGAACGGAATCCACGCGGGTAGCCCGGACGTGTGCGTCAGGAGGTGCCTGATCGTGATGTTGTGATGGGGGCACTCCGGGAGGTGCGCCCGCACCGGATCCGCGAACGCAAGGCGACCTTCGGCCACCGCCTGCAGGACGAGCGGCAGCGTCGCCGTGACCTTGGTCAGCGAGGCGAGGTCGTAAATCGTCTCGGGCGTGACGGCGGGGGATTCGTCGCGCGAGGCGGTGCGCCCCGCCGCGTGGCGCAGCACGACGTCGCCGCGCCACAGCACGGCGAGCACGGCGCCCGGATAGGCGCTCCCGACCGCGTCCTCGAGGAGCCGGACCGCCTCGGGGAAACGCGCCGTCGCCGCGTCGGCGCTCATCGGCCGGCCGGGCGTGTCGGGGCGTCGCCCGCGGCCGCCGGCGGCCACGTCCACGTCCCGAGCACCGCGGCATAGCGCGCTCCCGTGACACGCGGCAGGGCACCGGGCCGGCCGACGAGGCTCGCGTGGCCCAGCAGCGCAAACGCGAGTGCTTCCTTCGCGTCGCCCGGCACCCCGAATTCGTCGATACGCCGCACCCGGATCGGCGCGACCGCGCGGGCGAGGCGGTCCATGAGCACCGGGTTGTGCGTACCGCCCCCCGAGGCCACGAGTTCGTCTACCGTGTGCGACGGTGTGACATACTGGGCGATGTTCCAGGCCACGGCGTCGGCCGAGAACGCGGTCGCGGTCGCGATGAGATCATCCGGCGGTACATCCCCCCAGCGCGAAAGGAGCGTCCTGAGGAAGGCCTGCCCGAACTGTTCGTGCCCGGCCGTTTTAGGCGGCGCGGCCGTGACGAAGGGGTCCCGCATCAACGCGGCCAGGACGTCTTCGCGGACGTGCCCCCGCGCCGCCCGGCGTCCGTCCCGGTCGAACCGCTCCGCGCCGCCCGTGAAATGCCGCACGAGGCCATCGATAACCATGTTGGCCGGGCCGCAGTCGAACGCGTACACGTCGTCGCGCCGCGGGTTCGGGGGCAGCACCGTGAAGTTCGCGATACCGCCGAGATTGAGCGCGATGCGGCCCACCGGCCCGCCGAGTAGCATCAGGTCGGCGTACGGGACAAACGGGGCGGCCTGGCCGCCCGCGGCGATGTCCGCGGCCCGGAAGTCGGCGATCACGGGCCGGCCGGTTCGGGCGGCGATCACGGCGGGTTCGGCGATTTGCATCGTCGCGGCGCGCGCCCATCGGTCCGCGGAGTCCGGCACGCCGACGTGCGCGACGGTCTGCCCGTGCGAGGCGATGAGGTCGACGTCCTCGAGTCCGATCCCCGCGGTGCGGACCGCTTCGCGCGCGGCGTCCGCGAACAGTTCCCCCAAGAGATAGGAGAGCGACGCGAGCGCCTGCGTGGTGAGAGGTTCGACGCAGGCCCGCAGCACGCGGGCTCTGACCTCCTCCGGGAACGGATGCGACACGAAGCCCCGCAGGGTCACGCGGGGGAAGCCGTCCGCCGCCCCGTCCGCTACGTCCGCCACCGCCGTCGCGATGCCGTCCGCCGACGTGCCCGAAATGAGGCCGATGATGCGTTTCACGGGCCGGGCCAGCAGGGCATCGAGCCACGGCCATCCCATCAGTCCGCCTCCCCCAGCGCCCGCCGCAGCGAGCCTCCGGCTCCCTCGAGCCGCGCCCGCGCGCCTTCGGCATCGACACCGAGCCGCAGCATCACGATCGCGACGGGCACCCGTCCGCCGGCTTCCCCGAGTGCCTCGCCGGCCCGACGTTCGTCGCCGCCGGCGGCCGCCGCGACGATGCGCGCCGCGCGACGGCGCAGCTTGGCGTTCGTCGCGCGGAGGTCCACCATCAGGTTGCCGTACACTTTCCCGAGCCGCACCATCGCGAGCGTGCTCAGCATGTTGAGGATGATTTTCTGCGCGGTGCCGGCCTTGAGGCGCGTGCTGCCGGCGATCACTTCGGGTCCCACCAGCGGGACGATCGCGACATCGCAGGCGGCTTCGAGCGACGAGCCCGCGTTGCACGCGATCCCGGCGGTCCACGCACCGCGCGCGCGGGCGCGGCGCACCGCGGCGAGCGTGAACGGCGTCTCGCCGCTCGCGGCGATGCCGACCACGGCGTCGTCTCGCCCCACCCCGCGCGCGTCCATCTCGCGCGCGCCGGCCGCGGCGTCGTCTTCGGCGCCCTCGACGGCTTCGACCATCGCCCGCGGGCCGCCGGCCAGGACCGCCTGCACCACGGCGGGGTCGGTCCCGAAGGTCGGCGGGCATTCCGCGGCGTCGAGCGCGGCGATGCGGCCGCTCGTCCCGGCGCCGACGTAGAGCAGACGCCCGCCGCGGCGGAGGGATTCGGCGACCCGCACGACGGCGGCCGCCACCGCGGGCAGCGTGGCGCCGACGGCTTCCGCGACGCGGCGGTCCTCGGCGTTCATCAGCCGCGCCTGTTCGAGAACCGGCAGGAGGTCGAAGTCGCGGGTGGCCGGGTTGGCCGCCTCGGTCCCGCGCTCCTCTGCGTCCGTCATCACAGCTTGAGCCGCGGGTCGAGGAGATCGCGCAGCCCGTCCCCGAGCAGATTGAACCCGAGGACGATGAGGGCGATCGCCGCCCCCGGGAACACCGCGGTCCACGGCGCGATCACCATGAACCGCCGCGCTTCCGCGAGCATGTTGCCCCACGACGGGGTCGGCGGCTGCGTGCCCAGGCCGAGGAAACTCAGCGCGGACTCGGTGAGGATGGCAAAGGATAGGCTGAGCGACGTCTGCACGATGAGCGGGGCTCCGATGTTGGGCAGGATGTGGCGCGCGAGAATACGGGCCGTGCCCGCGCCGAGCGCGCCGGCCGCTTCGACGTATTCGAGGCCGCGCGTCTCCAGCACACTCGCGCGGACGACACGGGCGAACTGCGGCGTATACACGATGCCGATCGCGACGATCACGTTCCCCAGCGCGGTGCCCGCCACCGCCATGATCGCGATCGCGAGCAGGACCGCCGGAAAGGCGAAGATCACGTCCATCGTTCGCATCAGCACGTTGTCGAGCGCGCCGCCGTGGTACCCGCCCGTGATCCCCGCCGTTCCGCCGGCCGCCAGCGCGAGCGCAACGGAGCCGAACGCGACGGCCAGCGACGACTGCGCGCCGTAGAGCAGCCGGGTGGCGAGGTCGCGCCCAAATTGATCGGTCCCGAAGGGATGCCGGGCCCCGGGCGGAGCCAGCAGCGCGTCGGAGTGCATGCGCAGCGGATCGTCCGGGGCGATCGCGGGGGCCGCGAGGGCAGCGGCCAGGTAGGCGGCGACGATCGTGATGCCGGCGAGCGCGAGCGGCGCGCGCGCCAGCCGGGCCGCGAACGCGGCCCGCGGCGGCACCGGCGGCGTTTGCCGCCGCGCCGCCGTCGCCTTGACCAGGGCGGACGTCGCCGCGGGGCTCATGCGAACCGCACCCGCGGGTCCACGAAGGCGTAGGCGACGTCCACGGCCAGGTTGACGAGGACGAACAGCAGCGCGATCACGAGCACAACGCCCTGTACCACCGGGTAGTCGCGCTGGCTGATCGCGGCGAGCGCGAGCCGCCCCATGCCGGGCAGCGCAAAAACCTCCTCGATCACGACGGTGCCGCCGAGCAGATATCCGACCTGAAACCCGACCACGGTGATGACCGGAATCAGGGCGTTGCGCAGCACATGCCGGTAGAGGACGAGCCGCTCCCGCAGGCCCTTCGCGCGGGCCGTCCGCACGTAGTCATGGCCCAGGACCTCGAGCAGCGACGAGCGGATGAACCGCATCATCACCGCGGCGAGGGCGATCCCCAGCGAGAACGACGGCAGCGCCATGACCGCGAGATTTTTGGCCGGGTTGCTGAAGAAGCCGACGTAGATCCCGATCGAGGCGATGGTCCCGACGTTCCCCAGCGCCAGCAGCAGCATCGTGGCGAGCCAGAAGTTGGGGATGCTGAGCCCGGCCAGGCCGCCGAACTGGATCGCCGCGTCCGCCGCGGAACCGCGGCGCACGGCCGCCGCGATGCCGATCGGCACCGCGATCGCAAGCGCGATCAGCAGCGCGAGCAGCGTGATCTCGCCGCTGAGCGGCAATCGCGCGACGATATCCGGCAGCACCGCCCGGCTGGTTCGCAGCGAGACCCCGAAGTCGCCGCGCAGAATGCGCGTGATCCAGTCCACGTACTGGAGCGGGAGGGGCTTGTTGAGGCCGAAGAGCCGGCGCAACTCATCCATCTGCGCCGGCGTCATCTCCACCTGCGTCCCGAGGAACATTTGGATCGCGTTGCCCGGCAGCAGATGGATGAGGAGAAACACCACGATCGAGACGCCCCACAACACGGGGATGACCGTGAGGAGCCGGCCGGCCAGAAACGCCGCCACCCGCTCGCGCCGCCGCGCGGACCTCCTACCGCTCGATGGACGTCTGCTCCAGGTACGTGAGCGCTCCCGTCGGGACGATGCGGAAGCCCTTCACGTAGCTCTGCATCACCTGTGTCTCGTAGGGTGCGTAGAGGAACACCGCCGGCGCGTCGGTGACGAGCGCCCGCTCCAGGTCGTGGTAGATCGGTGCGCGTTCCGCGACCGTCAGGTGCACGCGGCCGCGGTCGAGCAGCCGGTCGACGGTCGAATCCTTGAAGAGAAAGTTATTGACCGCGCCGGTGCTGTAGAAGGTTCGGTACAGGAAGCGGTCCGGGTCGGGATCGCCGCCGCGCAGTTCCACCATGGTGTCGAAGTCGCGCTTCACCCACAGGTTGATGTACTGGCCCCACTCAACGTTCTGAATCGTGGGGTTGAGGCCGACGGCCTTCAATTGGTTCTGAATGACCTGCGCCTCGGCGATGCCGCCCTCGTATGTCGCCGCGGCGGTGATCGTAAACGACGCGCCGGACGCGCCGGCTTCTTGGATCAGCTGCCGCGCCCGCGCCTGATTCGGCCGGTACTCCGGAAAGTCCGAGACCGGCAGCGCCCACACCTTATCGGGGGCGGGAATCGGCCCGCTCACCACACCCATCCCGAATTCGGCCGCGTTGAGCACGGCCTGCCGGTCGATCGCGAACGCGATCGCATCGCGCACCCGGGCATCGGTGAACGGACGGCGCGTGGTATTAAAGGAGAAGATCCGGAGGTTCAGGCTCGGCGCCTGGGCGACGACGAGGGCGCGCTCCCCCATGGCCTGTTTCACCACGCTGCCGTCCGAGATCGTCGCCATGTCCAGGCTGCGCGACCGTACGCCGGCCAGCAGCGACGCCTGCTCGGGAATGACCCGATACACCACCTCGTCGACTCTCGGGAGCCCCCGCTTAAAGTACCGCGGGTTGCGGGCGAGGCGCATGAAGTTGTCGGGCACCCACTCCGCCAGCATGAAGGGCCCGGTCCCGGCCTCGGTCTTCTGCAAATCGCCGGCCTTTTCCACCGCGGCGCGCTCGACGATCGCGGCGTTGCCCGAGGCGAGCCCCGACAGCAGGGAGGCCAGCGGGTAGGCGAGATGCAGACGCACGGTGTAGCGGTCCGGCGCCGTCACGCCGTCGATCACATCGATATACGAGCGCCCCGGCGAGGCCGTCTTGGGGTCGAGGATGCGGTTGATCGTATACACGATGTCGGCGCTCGTCATCTCCGTGCCGTCGTGAAACACCACGCCGTGGCGCAGGTGGAACACGTACGTGCGGCTGTCCGGATTGTCCCAGGACTCCGCGAGGTCCCCGACCACGTGGAGGCCCGCGTCGTACGTCACGAGCTTGTTGTAGAGGAGGTCGATCCGCCGGAACGACGAGAAGGCGGTGACCTTGTTGGGATCCAGGCCGACGACTTCCTGATCCACGCCGAGCGTGAGCGTCACCTTGGCCGGCGCCGCGCCCGCGCGCACCTGTCCGGCCGCCAGCGACGCCGCCACAGCGACCGTCACGCAGAGCCACGCTAGCCGCCTCACCCTCATACCGTCACCCCCCTGGTCTTTCCGTACACGCGTCTGACAGGCCGGACGGGCGCGCCGCCATCCGCGGCGGCGATCAACGTTCGTCGGGTCGGATCGGGCCGCGCGTCTTCCGGTAGAGAATCTCCGTCAGGCCCGGCGCGACGTAGTCGTTCATTTCGCCGATGCGCCGGTACCCGCGGCGTTCGTAGAACCGCTGCGCGGGCGTGTTCCTTGCGCTCACGAGCAAGAACACGTTGGGTCCCGCCTCGAAAATCTCGTCCTCCACCGCGTCCATCAGGCGCCCGCCGACGCCGCGGTGCTGCGCCTCCGGCGCGACGCCGACGGCCCACACGTACCCGCTGTGCCCGAACGTGCCCCGCAGCAGGTACACGGCGAAGCCGAGGACGCGCCCCGCGTTCTCGGCCACCTGTGCGAGCCGTTCTCCGCGCAGTGTCCCGGCGAACCAGTCGCGGGCCGCGCCGGACGACACGCCGTACCGCTGCCACAGCGGCAGTCCGGCCATGAGCGCCGTGCAGGCCTCGACGTCCGCCGCGCGCAGCGGTCGAACGATCACGCCGGCCACGCCGTTAACGTTCTGCGGCACGGCATGGCGCGCCTGCCCGGAATCGCAGGAGGCGTTTTGCGCCGACCGGAACCACCCGCTGATGATCCTCTCCGCCGGTACGGTGCTCGCGGCCGACCGCGATCTCACCCCGGGTGTCGTCGTGATCGAGAACGGCCGCATCGCGCGCGTCTCATCCGAGCCGCCGCCGGCCGGCGCGCTCGCGTTTCCCGACGGCACGGTGATCCCCGGGCTCATCGACCTGCAGGTCAACGGCGGCGCCGGCGTGGACTGCCTGCGCGCCGGCGCGCCCGCCTACGAGACACTCGGCCGGTATCT
The DNA here is from genome assembly GCA_035307565.1 of bacterium. Classification (GTDB taxonomy): domain Bacteria; phylum Sysuimicrobiota; class Sysuimicrobiia; order Sysuimicrobiales; family Segetimicrobiaceae; genus DASSJF01. The sequence continues at coordinate 141,055 of DATGHZ010000008.1, forward strand.
CGCGGCGACCGGCGTGACCGCGTACCTGCCGACCATCGTCAGCGCCCCGCTCGACGAGATGCGCCGCGCGGGAGAAGCGGCGGCCGTCGCGATGCGCCGCGAGGGTGCGGGGCCCGAGATCTTGGGTGTGCATTGTGAAGGGCCGTACCTGAATCCGCTGCGCCGCGGCGCGCACCGCCCGCAAGATCTGCGCACGCCCGACGCGGACGAGATGGCCGAGACCGTCCGCTGTCTCGGCGGCGCGCTTCGTCTGGTCACCCTGGCGCCGGAGCTCGAGGGCGCCGAGGCGGTCGTGCGGGGGCTCGTCCAGGCCGGCGTCGTCGTCGCGATCGGGCACACCGACGCCGCGTTCGATGACGTCCAGGCCGCGACGCGGTGGGGGGTGCGCATGGTGACGCATCTCTTCAACGCGATGCGCGGGATCCACCATCGCGAGCCCGGCGCGGCGGGCGGCGCCCTCGTCACACCATCCCTCGCGCTCGGTCTCATCGCCGACTTCGCGCACGTCCATCCGGCTGTGCTGTCGCTCGCGGCGCACGCGGCCGGCATGGGGCGCATCATCCTCGTCACCGACGCGATCGCGGCCGCGGGCATGGGGCGCGGCTCGTTCACGCTGGGCGCGCAGACCGTCGACGTGAAAGACGGCGTGCCGCGTCTGGCCGACGGGACGCTCGCCGGCAGCGTGCTGCAGCTCCACCGCGCCGTCCACAACTTCGCCGCCGCGGCGGGTGTGAGCCGCCGTGACGCAGTGCAGGCCGCGTCGCTCACGCCGGCCCGGCTGCTCGGCGTCCACCGCCGCAAAGGCCGCATCGCGCCGGGGATGGACGCCGACCTCGTCGTCCTCGGCCGTGACGGCGACGTGCTGCTCACGATCGCCCGCGGGCGGGTGGCCTACCAGCGCGCCGGCTGAACGCGCGGCGTTTGACAACGCGTCGGGATTCTGATATCAAGAGAACCAACATCGCAACCGCATATCGGTCCGTCGGCCGGCCGTGACGCCGGCGCGGAGGGAGTGCGCCTAGGGTTCCGCGGCAGCAGCCGGTCCGGACCGAGCGGCGCAGGCGGCCCACGCGGCGCTACACCGTCGGGACAAAAGCCCGAGGGAGGGTTCCTCTTAGGACCTCTCCGTCGGGTTTTTTTCTATTATCGCGGGGACTCGAGGAGGAGTCGGGTGGTCTCTGGTCTGCGCGATCCACGTTTCGAACACGACGCCTGCGGCACCGGGTTTGTCGCGACCACCGCCGGCCGCAGCCATGCGGTGCTCGAACTCGCACTCGAGGCGGTCGCGCGCCTGACGCACCGCGGCGCGGTCTCGGCCGACGGCAAGACCGGCGACGGCGCTGGTGTGCTGACGCAGATTCCACACCGCGTGCTGGTACCCGATCTCTACCGCTTCGGCGTCCGCGTCCCACGGCACGCCGACCTTGGCGTCGCGATGGTGTTTTTGCCGCACGATGTTCGCGCCCAGGCCCGCGCCCGCTCCATCATCGAGGACGTGGCGACTCGCGAGGGGCTCGCCTTCTTCGGCTGGCGGCCCGTGCCGGTGGCGCTGTCGGCGCTCGGCGCCCACGCGGCGCTCACACGGCCCGAGATTCAGCAGGCGCTGCTCGGCCGGCCGGACCGGCTCGGCGCGGAGGAATTCGAACAGGCTCTCTACCTGGTGCGACGCCTCATTGAGCGCCGACTCGACGACGAACGGGTCGACGGCGGGTATGTTGCGTCGTGTTCCCACCGGACCGTGGTCTACAAGGGAATGTTCGTCGCCCCGCAACTCGCGCACTTCTACCCCGACCTGCGGGATCCGCGCTACGAGACCTCGCTCGCGCTGTTTCATCAGCGCTACAGCACGAATACGTTTCCGAGCTGGCCCCTGGCCCAGCCGTTCCGGTTTCTCGCGCATAATGGCGAGATCAATACGCTGTCCGGCAACGTGACCTGGATGCGGGCGCGGGAGCGGCAGGCACGGTCGCGGGTGTGGCGCGAGCGCATGGCCGAGCTCCTTCCGGTGATCCAGAGCGGCGGCAGCGACAGCGCGATGCTCGACAACGTGCTCGAGCTCCTCGTCCGCTCGGGCCGGGGCGTGCTGCACGCGATGATGATGCTGGTGCCGGAGGCGTGGGAAGACCACGCGGAGATGCCGTCGGACGTCCGCGCGTTCTATGATTTCCACGCCGGGCTTACCGAGCCGTGGGACGGCCCCGCCGCGCTCGCGTTTTCCGACGGCCGCTACGCCGCCGCGGCGCTCGACCGCAACGGCTTGCGGCCCGCGCGGTACGTCGTCACCGACGACGGGCTCGTCATCGTGGCGAGCGAGGCCGGGATCGTGGATGTCGATCCCGCCCGGATCGTCGAGAAGGGCCGGCTCGGGCCGGGGCGCATGCTCGCGGTCGACACGGCCGGCGGGCGGATCCTGACCGACGCCGTCATCAAGGGCGAAGCGGCCTCCGGCCGTCCGTATGCGGACTGGCTCGCGCAGGAGCGTGTCCGTCCGGATGTCCAGGGCGGTACGGCCGCGACGCCGGGGCTGGCCGGGGGTCGTCCGTTGCCGTCCCTCGCCCCTGCCGAGCCGCCCGCGGCGGACGACGCGGACGGCCTCGTGCGCCGCATGGCGTTGTTCGGTTACACGCGCGAGGAAGTGCAGCGCATCCTCGCGCCGATGCTGGCCGACGCCAAGGACCCGGTCGGGTCCATGGGCGACGACACGCCGCTCGCCGTGCTGGCGGCGCGCCCGCGCCTCGTCGCGCATTTTCTGAAGCAGCGGTTCGCGCAGGTGACCAATCCCCCGATCGATCCGCTCCGCGAGCGCCTCGTGATGTCGCTTCGGACGCTGCTCGGTCCGCGGCCGAGCCTGTTAGAGGAGGGTCCGTCGCACGCCCGGCTCGTCGACCTGCCAAGCCCGGTGTTGACGCCGGACGCCTTGGCCGAACTCGCCGCGCTTGGTCTGCGCCATCCGCTGCGCACGCTCGACGCGCTTTTTCCGGCCGCCGAAGGGCCCGAGGGACTTGAGCGCGCGCTCGTCCGCCTGTGCGACGAGGCGGCGTATCAGGTGGAGGAAGGCGCGTCTCTCCTTGTGCTGGCCGACCGCGCCGCCGATGCGGCCCGGGCCCCGATCCCGTCCGTGCTCGCGGTGGGCGCGGTGCACCAGTCACTCATGCGCCGTGGGATCCGGATGAGCGCGAGCCTCATCGCCGATACCGGGGACGCTCGCGACGTGCATCACGTGGCGCTCCTGATCGGCTACGGCGCAGCGGCCGTCTACCCGCGGCTCGCCTACGAGGTGGTGATCGACGAGGGACGTCGCCGGGGGCTGGGGCCCCAGGCGGCCGCCTGCCGCTACCGCGGCGCGCTCGAGGCCGGGCTGCTCAAGATCATGTCCAAGATGGGCATCGCGACGCTCGCGAGTTATCAGGGGGCCGGTATCTTCGAAGCCGTCGGACTCGACCATGCCCTCGTGGAGTTCGCGCTTACCGGCACGCCGTCACGTCTCGGCGGCATCGGATTGGGCGATATCGCCGACGACACGCTCGCCCGCCACCGCCTCGCGTGGGGATCTGCCGAGGTCCCCGCCCTCGAGGACCCCGGGGCATTCCGGTTCCGCAGGGGCGGGGACTATCACGCGTTCCATCCCAACGTGCTGCGGGCGCTCCACCGGCTGTCGCTGAACGGCGCCGATGACAACTACCTGGCGTACGCGTGGGAAGTCACGCATCGGCCGCCGACCGCGCTGCGTGACCTCTTGGAGTTTCAGGGACGCACCCCGGTCGACGTCGACGAGGTCGAGCCGGCCGCCGCAATCCTCCGCCGCTTCGTCGTCTCGTCCATGTCGCACGGGTCGCTCAGCCGCGAGGCGCACGAGACGCTCGCCGTCGCGATGAACCGCATCGGCGCGCGCAGCGCAAGCGGCGAGGGCGGGGAGGAGCCCGGGCGCTACGCGCCCCGGCCGAACGGTGATTCCGCGAACTCGGCCATCAAGCAGATCGCGTCCGGCCGCTTCGGCGTCACCGCGGCGTACCTCGCCTCCGCCCAGGAGCTCGAAATCAAGATGGCCCAGGGCAGCAAGCCGGGCGAAGGCGGGCAGATTCCGGGGACCAAGGTCAGCGCGGAAATCGCGCGCATCCGCCGTTCGCAGCCCGGCATCACGCTGATCTCGCCGCCGCCGCACCACGACATCTACAGCATCGAGGATCTCGCCCAACTGATCTACGACCTGAAGCAGGGCAACCCGGGCGCGCGCGTCTCGGTGAAGCTCGTCAGCGAGGCCGGAGTCGGGACAATCGCGGCGGGCGTGGCGAAGGCGTACGCGGACACCGTGCACATCGCCGGCGCGGACGGCGGCACGGGCGCCTCCCCGCTGGATTCGATCAAGAATGCCGGGGTGCCGTGGGAATTGGGCCTCGCCGAGACCCAGCAGACGCTGGTCGCCAACAACCTCCGCGGCCGGGTTCGCGTGCGCGTCGACGGCGGACTCAAGACCGGCCGAGACGTGGTCGTCGCGGCGATGCTGGGTGCGGAGGAGTTCGGGTTCGCGAGCGCCGCAGTCGTGGCCCTCGGGTGCGTCATGGCGCGGCAGTGCCACCTCAACACGTGCCCGGTCGGCATCGCGACGCAGCGCGAAGATCTGCGCGCCAAGTTCCCGGGGACCCCGGAGCGCGTGATCCACTTCATGTTCGGCGTCGCGGACGAGGTGCGCCGACTGCTCGCCTCGCTCGGCTTCCGGGCGCTGGACGAAGTCGTCGGACGGCCCGATCTGCTGCGCGTGCGCGACGACGTCCCGTCGGGCCGCGCGCGCCGTCTCACGTTTGGCCCGATCTTGGCGGATCCCGATCCGTCGGGGACGCGGGCGCGGCGCGCCCGCCAGGACCGCAACGATCGTCCGGGGACGCCCTACGACGACCATGTCCTGCTTGAGATCCGCGATGCGATTCTGGCCGGCCGGCCCGTGGACCGCGCGTTCGCGATCGGCAACGGCGACCGCGCGGTGGGCGCGCGCGTGGCCGCCGCGATCGCCCGGCGGTACGGCGACGCCGGCCTGCCGGACGGGACCATCACGCTGCGTTTCGCCGGCACGGCGGGGCAGTCGTTCGGAGCCTGGTGCGTGCCCGGCATGCGCCTTGTCATGACCGGCGAGGCCAACGACTACGTGGGCAAGGGCATGACCGGCGGGGAACTGGTGGTGCGGCCGCCCCAGGCACTCGTCGCCGAGTCCCACCGCCACGTCATCGCCGGCAACACCGTGCTGTACGGGGCCACCGGTGGGCGCTTGTTCGCGGCGGGGCAGGCGGGCGAGCGCTTCGCCGTTCGCAACAGCGGGGCGACCGCGGTCGTCGAAGGGGTAGGCGACCACGGGTGTGAGTACATGACCGGCGGCACGGTCGTCGTCCTCGGCGAGACCGGCCGTAACTTCGGCGCCGGCATGACCGGCGGGATCGCCTTCGTGCTGGACGCGGACGGACGATTCACCGGTCGGTATCATCCCGGACTCGTCGCCGCGCGGCGGGTCGACGACGCCGAGGACGCGGCGCGGCTGCGCGCGCTCGTGCGCGCCCACGCGGAATCGACCGGAAGCGGACGCGCCGCCGCCCTGCTCGAGCAGTGGCCGCGGTGGCTGCCTAAGTTCTGGAAACTGGTGCCGAAGGACGCGCCCGCCGGCGCCCCGGAACCCGCGCCGGAGGCGGCGCCGGCCGGAACGGCCTCGCCGGTCCCGTAGGGATCGTCAGAACGACAACACCCGGTCCGCCTCCATGGTGAGCCGGGTCAGATCGGGCGGGGTGATGAACTCCGCCCGGCTGCCGGCCAGATGCTGCTGCGAGACCCCCCGGGCCTCGGCGCAGCCCTTTCAGACGTAGAAGCGGACGCCTTTGTCCGCGCAGCCTGCAAGCAGGTCGGCGAGCGGCGGCACGCCCACGCCCCGGACGCCGCGTGTCACGTCCGTTTTGAGCAGCTCCGTAGCGTCGCCCGCCAGCGCGACGGCGCAGTCCTGACCCGCGGGAACGGCTCCATTGACCGCGATATGGAATGGGATACTTGCCCGCGTGGGATCCTGGGCGCCTGCGCAGGTGACGATGAGGAGCTTTGCCATGGGCGACACCTCCTGCCGGATCGGCCGCGCACCCCGCACAGTACGGCAGCCGTGACGAGTCGGGCCCGGTTTTCGGCGGATCGGGAAGGTAGACCTTCGACGTACGCGGCGACAGGCCGCCGCATTCGTCTCGATGCGTGAACAGCAGGGGCTCCTTTCGGCATCGCAGAACACGGGCCGCATGCCGGCGCCGCTTTCACCGCTGCAGTTCTTCCGGCGCGCCGCCGATGTGTACGGGGACCGTCCCGCGGTGGTCGACGGCGACGAGCGGTATACGTACGCGGTATTTGCCCAGCGCTGTCTGCGCCTCGCGGCCGCGCTGCGTGGGGATGTTCTCGCAGCGGGCGATCGTGTCGCGGTCCTCGCGCCGAATACCCATTGGGCGCTCGAGTGCTATACGGCGGTGCCGCTCGCCGGCGGCGTGATCGTCCCCATGAACACCCGTCTCAGCCCCGCGGACTACCGGTATATCGTCGAGCACGCCGGGTGCCGCGTACTGCTTGCCGATCCCGCCTTCGCGGACGTCGCGCGAACTCTCCGCGATGAGTTCGGGCTGCGGGTCGTGATGTTGACCGCGGGGGCGGCCGGCGCCGGCGCGTTGGGTCCACGCGTCGAAGACGTTATCGCCGGGGCGCCGCGCGATCACGATGCCGGGTTGCTGGATGCGATCGACGGCCTCGATGAGAACACGCCCGTCAGCATCAACTACACGAGCGGCACCTCCGGCCATGCGAAGGGCGTGATCATGACGCACCGGATGACCGCGCTCAACGTGCTGGACGTGCTGATTCACACGCGGCTGTCGGGCGACGACGTATACCTCCACACGCTGCCGATGTTTCACGTCAATGGGTGGGGCGGCGTGTGGGCCGTGACGGCCGCGGGAGCGCGGCACGTGTGCCTGCCGCGCACGGATCCCGCGGCGGTCGTCCGCCTGATCGACGCGGAGGGGGTGACCGTGGCCTTCGCCGCGCCGACCGTCCTCATCATGCTCGGCGGCGACCCGAGCACCCGGGGGTGGCGCCCCGCGCAGCCCGTGCGGTGGTACGTCGGCGGCGCCCCGCCCCCGGCCGCGCTCATCAAGCGGTGCGAAGAGGATCTCGGGTTCGAGATCGTGCACGTGTACGGGCTGACCGAGACCGGCCCGTGGCTCACCGTGTGTGAGTGGCGGAAGGCGTGGGATGCGCGGCCGCTCGCCGAGCGCGCCGCCGTCAAGGCGCGGCAGGGCATCGGGCAGATCGCGGCGGGGCGGGTCCGCGTCGCGCGCGAGGATCTGTCGGACGTCGCGCGCGACGGCGCGGAGATCGGGGAGATCGTCGTCCGCGGTCCCACCGTAACGCCCGGGTACTACCGCGATCCGGAGGCCACCGCGGCGGCGACGGCCGGCGGCTGGTTCCACACCGGCGACCTCGCGGTCGTCCACCCGGACGGTTACGCGCAAATCGTGGACCGCAAGAAGGACCTCATCCTCAGCGGCGGCGAGAACATTTCGTCCGTCGAGGTGGAGGGTGCGCTCTACCAGCATCCCGCGGTGCTCGAAGCCGCGGTGGTGGCCTCCCCCGATCCGGTGTGGGGCGAAGTCCCGCGCGCCTGCGTCGTCCTCCGCCCCGGTACCTGCGCCACGGCCGAGGAGCTGATCGCGTTCTGCCGGGCGCGGCTCGCGCACTTCAAGGCGCCCAAATACGTGGAGTTCATGGAGGCGCTGCCGAAGACGGCGACCGGCAAGATCCAGAAGTATCTGCTCCGCGCCGCGACACCGCGGCCGGCGGCGCGGGGCCGGCGTGTCGCGGATCCGGCCGCGCCGGGGACGGGAGCCGCCGATGCCGCTTCGTAGCGCCGACGAGTTTCTCGCGAGCCTCCGCGACGGGCGCCACGTCGTCTACCGGGGCGAGCGCGTCGAGGACGTCACGGCGCACCCGCATCTCGGACGCGGCGCACGCCATGTCGCCATCGACTTCCGGCTCGCGCACGCGCGGCCCGGCGACGACCTGCTCACGGTGCCGGCGCCGGACGGCGAGCCGATGAGCCGGTACTTCGCCGTTCCGCGCACCGGCGCGGACCTGCTGCGGCGCCGCGACCTCATCGAGCACGTCACGCGGGAGGCCCGCTCGTTTGTGCCGCTCATCAAGGAAATCGGCACCGACGCCATGTTCGCGCTCATGATCATCGCCGGCCGGGTGGACCGCGAGGCGGGAACGGGCTACGCGAAACGCGTCCGCGCCTTTTATGAACACTGCCGCGACGGCGACCTCGCGATGGCCGTCGCGCAGACCGATGCGAAGGGCGATCGGGCCAAGCGGCCCTCGGAGCAGGCCGAACCGGATGCCTACGTGCACCGTGTGCGCGAGACGCGCGACGGGCTCGTCGTCCGGGGGGTCAAAGCGCATACGACGAACGCGGTCTTTGCCAACGAGATCCTGGTGGTACCCACCCGCGCGATGGGTGAAGGCGACGCCGACTACGCGGTGGCGTTCGCCGTGCCCGCGGACGCGCCGGGGCTCACGATGGTCGCGAGCGCCCGCGGCTTCAACACGACGAGCGCCTTCGACAATCCCTTGAGCAGCCGCTACAGCATGACGGAATCACTGACGATCTTCGACGATGTGCTGGTGCCGTGGGAGCGGGTATTCCTCTGCGGCGAGCGGCGCGCGGCGGGACCGCTGGCACGGACGTTCGTGGAGTTCCACCGGTTTACAGCCGTCTCGTACAAGACGCCGCTCCTGGAACTGCTGCTCGGCGGCGCCGCGCTCGTCGCCGACTACCACGGCCTGCTCGGCGCCGCCCACGTCCGCGAGAAACTCGCGCGGCTCACGCTGTACCTTCAGACGACCCGCGGACTCGGAACCGCCGCGGCCGCCGGCGCGCGGGACGTCGACGGCATCGCGGTCCCCGACGTCGCGCTCACCAATGCCGCCAAGTACTATTTCGCGCGCGGCTACCACGACGCGGTCCGCGACGTTCAGGACCTGGCGGGCGGTTTGCTCGTCACCGGGCCGATGCAGGAGGATTGGGAGACGCCGGCCGTTCGCCGCCTGTTCGAGGGCGCGTTGGGCGGCCGCGAAGGCATCCGCGCGGAGGACCGCCTCCGCGTCATCAATTTGCTGCGGGACCTGGTCGCCTCAGACCTCGGCGGGTATCTGGAGGTCCTCGCGATTCACGCCGAAGGATCGCTCGAGACGCAGAAGTTAACGGTGCTCCAGGATGCCGACATCGAACGTGTGAAGCGCCTCGCCGCCGCGGCCGCGGGCGTGAACGCACAACAATAGAACGCGCCCGCGGTCCCGAGTGTCTCGATCAGGGCGCCTCGATTCGCGCGCATGCCGAAGGAGGGACGGGTGGCCCCGTCCCTCCTTGCGCCCGTGTGAAAGTACGCGACCGGGGTGCTTTCAGCGGGGCGGTCGTGGCGGCTACTACGTTTGTCCGGGCGGCGAGTACCTCACGCGCTTCTTGGCCGCCTGATCGATTTCTTCGGGCGTCAGGAGCGCCGTCGTCCTGGTGTGCACTGCGCCGCTCGCGTTGATCGCGAGCGCGGCCGCGGCCATGCTGACGCTGTCCGGCGCGTCGATGATCGCGTACACGTCGTGCTCGCCGAACGCGAAGTAGAACGCCTCCAGCCGGCCGTCGACGCTCTCGCAGGCCTGCTGCGCCGCGGCCCGGCGGGCCGAACCTCCACCCTTCAGGATCCCCTTGATGCCGTCCGACGTGTACGACGCGTGGATGAGAAACTTCGGCATGCGACACCTCCCATGACGCGGATGCGGACCACTCCTGGCACGGGACAACGCTGACGCACACGGGGGACGTTGCCTGCCGCGACGCAATGAACGGAGAACCGCGGCCCCACCATAGCATGTCCGGCGCCGAAAATGAATCCGAATAGGTGCATGACGAAACTGTGTACGGCGCCGGGGGCGGAGAAAGGCAGGGTGGGCTCCCGCGGCCGCGGGTCCGTCCGGGGCCGCCGGCTCCCAGCGTGGTATCTTTTAAGGTAGTCAAATACTGGGCGGACGGGGCTGGCCCTGGTGAACGCGTATGACAATCTGGCGCGCTTCTTCGGCGGCGAAGAGGAAATCGTCGCGGCGTACCTCTACGGGCAGCCGGCGGTGGAGCGCACCTGGCCCGACTCCGACATCGAAATCGGGCTCGTATTCCGGGAGGACGTGGAAGCCGACGCGGTGACCGAGTACCTCGAAGGCCTGGGGACCGGCAATCCGCTCGGCGACGCGCTCGGGGTGCTGATGCCCTTCGCGCTGAACTCCCACATCCTCCCGGTCGTGTATGAGGTGCTGACCTGGGGCCGCGTGCTCGCGGACAACGACCCCGGGGCCCGCGAAGCCTTCGCCAAGCAAATGGCCGCGAAACTCGACCAGGAACGGCCGCGGCTCCTCGAGGAGGCGCACGAGACCATCGTCAAGGCCCGGGGCTTCGGCGCTTCGGCCGACGAGCCGGTGCGTCCGGGCGGGCAGACGGCGCGGGCCCTCGATCCGATTCGGATCGGCTGGCGCCTCGCCCGCCTGCTCACTTCGGTCCCGATCCTCGAGATGTTCACGCGGGAGGTCGAGGCCGTCGCGCGCGACGCGGAACGCGTGGCGCAGCTCGTCGGAGTGTTCAGCAACGCGAGCGGCGCCGCGACCGGAATCGGCAAGGCGATGTTGATGACATACGGCATCCCGCGGCCGTCCCGGCGGTGGGAGGTCTTCCTGCCGCTGGCGGACATTGGGATGATCTCCACCGAGCTGTCCCTGCATCTGGCGGCAATGCTGGAGACGCGGTGGACGCTGCTGACCGGCAGTGGACTGTCGTCTCCGGAACGGATCATCATGCTGATTCGCAGCTATCTGCCGCCGATCATCGCGTTTGCGCGTCGCGCGTCGTGGGCCACCGAACTGCCGGGGCTCGTCGCGACCCAGCGGCTGCATTGATGGCGCGGGACGTCCTCGACGGGCGCTTTGAGCTGCAGGCGCTGTTGGGCAGCGGCGGCATGGCGGCCGTGTATCGGGCCTGGGACCGGCGGGGCCGGCGTCCCTGTGCGGTCAAGGTTCTCGCCGACGTGCTGGCCCGAGACCCGGAGGTCCGGCGGCGCTTTCGTCAGGAGGCCGCCGCGGCGGGCGCGCTGGAGCACACGTATATCGTGAGCGTGTACGGGTGGGGGCAGGACGGCCTGCGCCAATTCATCGCCATGGAATACGTCGGCGGCGGCACACTGCGGGAACGGATCCAGCGCGACGGTCCGATGCCCGAGGCGGAGGCCCTTCGCGTTGCGGCCGAGGTGGCCGATGCGCTCGCCTATGCGCACGAGGGCCACGTCGTGCACCGCGACATCAAGCCGCACAACATTCTGTTGACGGACGACGGCCACGTCAAAGTGGCGGATTTCGGCATCGCGCTCACACTTGACGGGTCGTCCCTCACGCGCACCGGGACCGTGATGGGATCGGCGCCGTATGTTTCGCCCGAGCAGGTACGCGGCGAGACGGCCGGCCCCGCGTCGGATCAGTACGCGCTGGGTATCGTGCTGTATGAAATGCTGGCGGGCCGCGCGCCGTTCTCTGGCGAGGCGCCGTTGGCGGTGGCGTACAAGCACCTGCACGAGACGCCGGCCAGCCTGCGCGATGCGGGGGCCGACGTCTCCCCGGCGACTTCGGCGTTGGTCGACCGGCTGCTCGCCAAAGCCCCGCACGAGCGCTATCCCAGTGCCGCGGCGCTGGCCGCGGAGCTCCACCGTCTCGCCGCCGAACGCATGCCGGCGCCGCGTCCGCGCACAGCGGCCAACGGGGCGCGGCGTCGCGGCGCCGAGCGTGCCGGGGATGCGACGTCCCGGCTCAACGCGCCGGTGGGGACGCTGGATGCGACGGCCCGGCTGCCCCGCGGCGCACCGGCCGTGGAGAAAGCACCGGCGCACGACGGGCACGCCGCGCCCTCCGCCCCGGCCCCGCCACCGGTGCGGTCCAAACCGGCGGCGCGCGCGGCGCGACCGGCCGCCGATGCCGGCTCGGTGACGCAGGCGCTGCCGGCCGCCGAGGTACGGGCCGTGCCGGGGCAGACGTCGTCATTTGCGGCGATTCCGGCGCGCACACCTGATGTGCGCTCCGATACCGCACGGCTGCGGCTTCCCGGACGGCGGGGTCCCACGATCCTTGCGGCGCGTGCCGCGATCGTGGCGGTGTGCGTGTTCCTCGGCCTCGCCATTCTTGCCGCGGCCTACCGGGCGGCATGGACGGCGGCGCACGTCGCGACGCCGAACCTCGTCGGCCTGACGGTGGCCGACGCCGGTAGGAAGCTGCAGATCCTGCGGCTCGGCGTTCTGGTTTCGGGCACCCGGCAGGATCCCCGGGCGTCCTTCGGTGTCGTGTTAGCGCAAGATCCCCGGCCGGGCGTCGACGTGCCGAAAGGAACGGTCATCAACGTGACCGTCAGCGGAGGATCCGGACTCGTCCCCGATCTCGGAGGGCAGACCGTCGAAGCGGCGTCGGGGATGCTCGAGCGCGTCGGCCTCCGGCTCGGCCGTGTCAGTTACGCGATCAGCCTGCAGGTCGCCTCGGGCCGGATCATTTACCAATTTCAGCCCGCGGGCACGCGCCTCCGCCCTAACGGCGGGGTGGACGTAATCGTCAGTCAGGGGTTCCCGCGCCTTCCGTTCCTGCCCCAGATCGGTCCGAATCCGCCGGACCACGAGCACGGCGGTTAGCCGTGGCGGTACGCCCGCCCGGCCGGGATTGTCCTCACGCGGCCGGGCGCAACGCGAAGGGGGTCGATCGTGACTGCGCCACTCACCGTGACGGTCCAGCCCACGCCGAACGTCAACGCGCTCAAGTTTGTCCTGAACCGCCGCGTGACCGAGGGGCGAAGCCAGACGTTCACGGATGCCGCGACGGCGTCCGTTCCGCTTGCGCGAGAACTGCTGGGGATCGTCGGCGTGCGGCAGGTCTTTTTCCTGAATGATTTCATTACCGTCACGCGCGCCGAGGGCACGGACTGGGGCGCCGTCGTGCCGCGCGCGGAATCGCTGATCCGCCAGCACCTGGCCTGAACGGCCCCCGGCGGATGCGTCGCGCGGCCTTCGAGCGCCTGGTGGCGCAGGCTCTCGACGGACTGCCGCCGCGATTCGCGGAACGTCTTCGCAACGTGGCGGTGATGGTGGAGGCGAAGCCGTCGCGCGAAATCGCCGCGGAGCTCGGCGGCGATATCCTCGGCCTCTACCAGGGTGTGAGCGAACTCGAGCAGTCCCCCATGGCCGCCTACGATCTGCCCGAGATCGTCGTGATCTACCAGCAGAATATCGAAGCCGTGTGCCGGACCGACGCGGAGATCGTCGAGGAAGTGCGCAAGACGGTCATCCACGAGATCGGCCACCACTTCGGGTTGAGCGACGCGGAGATGGAAGAGTACGAGTAGCTCGGCCCCGCGGCGGATCGGCCGGCGGCTCAAAACCTCATGTATTCCTCAGGCCGACTTCTGTTGACATGGGCTGAAGTCGGCCGTATACTCCGGTCGGAGACTGACCAGTCAGTCTGGGGGCAAAAATGCCGACAGCCGTCGAACGATTGAGCAAATCGCAGCAAAAGGAAGATACTCGCCGTAAAATTCTCGAATCAGCCGCCCAGGTCTTCGCCAGCAAAGGTTTTCACGGGTCGGTCGTCGATGATATCGTCAGAGCGTCCGGCACCTCAAAGGGTGCCGTTTATTTTTACTTCGAAAGCAAGGAACAGATCTTCTTTTCGCTGGTAGAGGAGTACGTCACCACACTCGCCCAGCAGATGCATGTGGCGGTACAACGGGGCCGCGGCCTGGTTGCCCAGGTCGAAGCGGCCGTCGCAACGTTGGTGCGGAGCTTCCACACCCACCCGGCGCTGGCCCGCATCGTGCTGCTCGACTGGCCCAATGCGGGCGCGGAATTTCAAGGAAAGCGCATGGCGCTCAAGGGGATGCTGGTGGAAATTCTTCGCGGCTATCTCGATCGCGCGGTGCAGGATCACCGGATCGAGTCCCAAGACACCGAACTGGCCGCGTACGTGTGGATCGGCGCGATCGGGGAAGTCGTGGTCCGCTGGCTCAACACGGGCCGCCCCGCGCCGCTCGAGGACGTCATCGCGCCGCTGACGCGCCTGTTGCTGAACAGCGTCGGGCTCGTTCCTACGCCGTCCGCCTCGGCGTGAGGGGACCGGCCCGCCGCCACGCGCGCGCGGGGGACTCCGCGGCGCCGCGGGAGGGACGGCAGGACGGGGGCGCGGACAGCCGCGCCCGCACGTGGAGCCGGCTTGTGGCCAAGGCCTTTCTGCGCGGCGACTTTGTCCTCAGTTCGGGCCGGCGCAGTTCGTTCTACATCGACAAGTATCTGTTCGAGACCGACCCGGCGCTGCTGCGCGACATCGCGCGGCTCCTCGCCGCGATGCTGCCGGCCGGCACGACGCGCCTGATCGGGCCCGCCCTCGGCGGGGTGCCGCTGGCCACCGCCGTGGCGCTCGAGACGGGGCTCCCCTTTGCCATCGTGCGGCCGGGCACGAAGGAGTACGGGACCGCCAAGTTAATCGAAGGCCGCGTGGAACCGCACGACCGTACCGTGGTGTTGGAGGACGTCGTCACCACGGGGGCGCAGGCGGTGCGCGCGGCGCGCGCGGTGCAGGAGTCCGGCGCGGAAGTCCTCGCGGTCCTGGCCGTCATCGACCGCCACGAAGGCGGCCGCGAGGGCGTGGAAGGGGCGGGCTTTAGATTCGACGCGCTCTACGACATGGCGGAGTGGCCGGCCGGTTGACGTTCGACGTTAGTGGCCGGGCAGGGGGACGGCGGCGCGGATGGCGGTGTCCCACGCGGGCGCGATCTTATCGTAGCCACCGTTGTTGGGATGAAGCCGATCGGCGTAGTCGGCGCTCGTGAGAATCGCACGCATGTCGACAACCGAGAAGTGAGGACCGTACCGGGCGACGATCGCCGGAATCGCCGAGACGTATCCCGCATAATCCTTATCGGCCCCGCTCCGGAACGGAATAATCCGCGCGACAATGACGCGCGCATCCGGCATACGCGCATGGATGTCGCCCAGGAGCGCCGAGAGATTGGCCGGCGCCGACGCGGCGCCGCTGCCGTTAAGATCGTTCGTGCCGATGTACAGCAGAATGATGTCGGGACGGTAGGTTTCGAGCCAGCGATGTGAATCGATGCCGGCTGTGATCTGTGGGATGGTCCATCCGAGGTGCCCTTCGTTGGCCGGACCGGACGCGAGGTCGATCCCGCTGCGCTGCGAGCCGACAAAGCGCACCGCGTAGCCGTCGCGGGTCAACAGCGCCGCCAGTCGCCGGCGGTACCCGCCGTATCCCGTATCGGGCCAGCCCACCGTGATGGAATCGCCGAGCGGCATGATCGTGATGGGCCGGCCCGCGGCCGGAGGCGCGGGCGGCCAAAGCTGCGCGACGGCCCTCGCGGTCGCGAGCGCTCCGAGGACCACGAGAACGAATACGCCGTACGCCGGCCATTTCATTGAAGCGTTCGACTTCCCTCCATTCCGGTTGGGGTGCCTCCACGCACTACGCCGCGGGCGCCTCCGGCGGTTCAGGCAATGGCAAGCGGGCGCACAGGTGATCCCGTCGCGCCGACCATCTTCAACGGCGCGCAGACAAACAAGAAGGTCGAGCAGTTGTCGCGGCTCAGATCCTCGAGGTAGAGGTTCTCGATGATGGGGATGCCCAACCGGGCGAGCAGGTGCAGGTGCGCGAAGAGGTGGCCCCCCGTGTCCGGATCCCGCTCCTCGGTCTCATCCCACGTCATGTTGTCGCACCCCACAAAGCCGACGCGGTGCTCGGCCGCCCATTCGGACCCGGTCCGGGACACGCCCGCGGCGGCGAGATACCGGGGCGCGTCGGTCCAGACTTTCGCGTAGCCGGTCCGGACCAGCAGCGCGTCGCCGGCCTTGACCGTGACCTCCGCGCGCCGAGCCGCCGCCTCGAGATCGTCGGCGGTGATGCGGTAGTGCGCGGGCAGCGGGGCCTCGCCCAGTTTGTGGTGGAGGGTGGCGGCGACGTCGAGGAGGACGCCGCGGACGACGATGGGCGCCATGGTCTCGATGCCGTGCACTTTGAACCCCCGCGAGGTCTCGATGCGCGGGGTCAGTTTGACCCCGCCGTACAGGCATAGGTCGGCGGCCTGGTGCGAGAGGGCGTCGATGTGCGTGCCGGTATGTTCCATCATCACGACCATGCCGGAAGCGCCGCTTCTCGGCCCCTCCTGTTCGGGGTCATAGGTGTCCTCATGCCGCCGGTGCAGATGATAGATGTACCCCGGCACGTGGGCCTGGTGGACCGGCATCGCCGATGTGCGCGGCTGTTCGAGGTCGTAAATGCGCCGTCCGGTCACGCTTCCGATCAGAGCCTCCACGTCGTCACGCGCGGACATACTCAGCACCTCCGGGACGCCTCGTACGGCCAAACCGTATGGGTCCGGCGGTACTTCGGCGCCCGCACCGGCTTCTCCGCGCGGAGACGGAGCCGCGGCACGCGGTTGCAATGGCCGGAGGCGGCGAGTATAGTAAGTCCTGGAAACATGACTAAACTAGTCGAGAATCCGGAAGCCCGGTCCAGCGCTTCCTGCCATGGTGTGGACGCCGGACGGGGCCACTGGATGGGGGCGGGCGGTTGAGCGCGGAACTGGTCATCAAGGACCTCTGGGCCCAGGTCGAGGACAAGGTCATCCTGAAGGGCGCCGGCCTGACCGTAGGGACGGGGGAGATCCACGCCCTGATGGGGCCCAACGGCTCCGGCAAGAGCACGCTGGCGAACGTGCTCATGGGTAACCCGTTCTACCAGGTGCAGCGCGGCGAGGTCCTCTACAAGGGCGAAGACCTGCTCGCGATGGCGCCGGACGAGCGCGCCCGCAAGGGCCTCTTCATCGCCTTCCAGTATCCGGTAAGCATTCCCGGCGTGACCATGGCGAGTTTCTTGCGCACCGCGGTCAGCGCCCGGCGGGGTCTCGACAAGGATAAACTGATGGGACTCGCCGAGTTCCAGAAGTTGATCAAGGCCAAGGTCGAGGAACTGCAGGTCGATCCATCGATTCTCGGCCGCTACGTCAACGAAGGCTTCAGCGGCGGGGAAAAGAAGCGCGCCGAGATCCTCCAGATGGCGGTCCTCGCACCGGAGATCGCGATCATGGACGAGACCGACTCGGGTCTCGACGTCGACGCGGTCAAGATCGTCGCCGCGGGCGTGAACCGCATGTACGAGCTGTCCGGGAAGAAGATGGGCGTGCTCGTGATCACGCACTATCCACGCATTCTGAAGTACATCCGGCCGACACGCGTGCATGTCATGTTCGACGGGCGGATCGTGACGTCGGGCACGGAGGAGCTGGCCGACGAACTCGACCGCATCGGGTACGATGGGATCAGGGCGCAGTACGAGAAGGTTGCCGCGGAGGTCGCCGGCGAGGGCGAGATCCGCAGCGCCGGCAAAGTCTTCTGGGTGAAGCACTAGAGAGGAGAGACGCGATGGCCGTTACCAATCCCCTGGGTATCGATCTCGACCAGTATAAGTTCGGCTTCCACGATCCTGAAGACAAGTACGCCTTCAAGTCCCGCAAGGGCCTCGACCGTGAGATCGTGGAGACGATTTCGCACATGAAGAGCGAGCCCGACTGGATGCGGGCCGTCCGGCTCCACTCGCTCGGCATCTTCGAGAAGAAGCCGAATCCGACGTGGGGCGGCAACGTCGGCGAGATCGACTTCAACGACATCTATTACTACGTGAAGCCCGCGGAGAACCAGGGCAAGACGTGGGACGACGTGCCCGCGGACATCAAGAGGACCTTCGACCGCCTCGGCATCCCGGAGGCAGAGAAGAAGTACCTGGCCGGCGTCGGCGCCCAGTACGAGAGCGAGGTCGTTTATCACAGCCTGCGCGAGGAATGGACGAAGCAGGGCGTCATCTTCCTCGACATGGATTCCGGCCTGCGGGAGCACCCCGACATCGTGCGCGAGTACTTCGGCACGGTCATCCCGCCCGAGGACAACAAGTTTTCTGCGCTCAACAGCGCGGTGTGGAGCGGCGGGTCGTTCGTCTACGTGCCGGAGGGCGTGCACGTCACGATCCCGCTGCAGGCCTACTTCCGCATCAACGCGCAGAACATGGGCCAGTTCGAGCGCACGCTCATCATCGCCGAGCCGGGCTCCTACGTGCACTACGTGGAGGGCTGCACCGCGCCGACGTACACAAGCGACTCGCTGCACAGCGCGGTCGTCGAGATCATCGTCAAGGAAGGCGCGCGCGTCCGCTACACGACGATCCAGAACTGGTCCAAGAACGTCTACAACCTGGTGACGAAGCGCGCGGTCGCCTACCGCGACGCGACGATGGAATGGGTCGACGGCAACCTCGGCAGCAAACTGACGATGAAGTACCCGAGCGTCTACATGCTGGAACCCGGCGCCAAGGGCGAGATTCTCTCGATCGCGTTCGCCGGCGAAGGGCAGCACCAGGATCCGGGCGGGAAGGTGATCCACGCCGCGCCGCACACGCAGTCGTCGGTGGTGAGTAAGTCGATCAGCAAGTCGGGCGGCCGCGCCGGGTATCGCGGGCTCGTGAAAGTGTACCCCGGCGCCCACGGCAGCAAGTGCGCCGTGCGGTGCGACGCGCTCATTCTCGACGACAAGTCGCGCTCGGACACGTATCCTACGATGGAGATCGACGAGACCGACGTGCAGGTGACCCACGAGGCGACGGTGTCCAAGGTCTCCGACGAGCAGTTGTTCTACCTGATGAGCCGCGGCGTGAACCAGGACGAGGCGATGAACATGATCGTGCGCGGCTTCATCGAGCCGATCTCGCGCGAACTGCCGATGGAGTACAGCGTGGAGCTGAACCGGCTGATCGCGCTCGAGATGGAAGGATCGGTTGGCTAGGGGCGCGGCCTCGACGATCCGCTGGCGATCGGACGAGGGCGGGGCGCGTGCCCTGCCCTCGTACTCCGTCATGGAGGCACAGACGCAGTGAGCAGTCATCCATCCGCGGTCACGAGCGGCCTCGACCGCGATCTGATCGTGCGGCGCAGCGCCGCCGCGGATGAACCCGCCTGGCTGCGGGACCAGCGGCTGGCGGCATGGGAAGACTTCGTGCGGCTCCCTCTTCCGCCCGATGCCACCGAGGAGTGGCGGCGCACCGATTTGCGGCCCCTCGATCTCGGCGCGCTGCGGCCCCTCGAGGTTCCGGCACCCTCGCCGGGGACCGGCCCGCGGCCGCAGAAGCCCCGGGTGGCGGGCGGCCTCCCGGCGCTCGTCGGCGATCCGTCGGCGGCCGCCGGGCTGCGGCTCGTCGTCGACGGCGTCTCGGTGCAGGCGCGCCTCGCCCCGGACCTGGCCAAGGCGGGCGTCGTTTTCACCTCGCTCGACGACGCGGTCCGCTCGCATCCCGAGCTCGTGCGTCCGCACCTCGGCTCTGTCGTCCAGGCGGACGAGAACAAGTACCGCGCCCTCAACGCCGCGTTGTGGCAGGGCGGCACGTTCCTGTATGTGCCGGAGGGCGTGGAGGTCGATCTCCAGCTGGTCACCGGCACGTGGCTGACCGCCGGCGGCGTGGCGTTCCTGCCCAGGACGCTCGTCGTGACCGGGGAGCGGAGCCGCGTGACGCTCGTCGAGCTGTTCGGCTCGAGCGACGCCGCACCCGGCGGCGATGCGGCCCAGGGCGCGGTGCGGACCTTCGCCGGCCACGCGGTCGAGTTGGTTCCCGGCCGGGGCGCGCAGATCCGCTACGTCAACCTCGAAGACTGGAGCCGGTCCCTCTGGGAAGTCGGCATTGTCCGCGCGGTCGTCGGCCGCGACTCCACCGTCAACACGCTCATGATCGCCTTCGGGGCCGGGCTCGTGAAGACGAATGTCGAGTCGCGCCTCCTCGGCGAAGGCGCGACCTCCGAGATGCTCGGCGTGCTGTTCGGCGACGGGACGCAGCACTTCGACTACCACACTCTCCAAGAACACGCCGCGCCCAATACGACGAGCGACCTCCTGTACAAGGGTGCGCTCAAAGACAAGGCGCGGTCGGTGTTTGCCGGCCTCATCCGCGCCGACCACGGCGCGCAGAAGACGAACGCGTTCCAGCTCAATCGCAATCTCATCCTGTCCGAGGGCGCGCGCGCCGACAGCATGCCGAAGCTCGAGATCATGGCCAACGACCTGCGGTGCACGCACGGCGCCAGCACCAGCCGGCTCAACGACGAGCAGATCTTCTACCTGATGAGCCGCGGCCTGCCGCGCGCCACCGCGGTGCGCATGATGGTCGACGGTTTCTTCGGCGAGATCTTCGACCGCATACCGGTCGAAACGGTCCGCGCGTGGCTGAGCGGGGCCATCGAGCGGAAGATGGCGGGCTACGTGTGAGCGCGCCTTCCCCCGGCGGCGCGTATGTCCGCGTCGCGCGCCGGGCCGACGTGCCGCCCGGGACGATGCTGCGGGCGGAGGCCGGCGGCCATGCGATCGTGCTGGCCAACGTCGACGGGGAACTCTTCGCGATCGACGACACATGCTCGCATGAAGAAGCGTCCCTCAGCGAAGGCGGGCTCACCGGCGAGGTGGTCGTCTGCCCGCGGCACGGCGCGCGCTTCAACGTGAAGACCGGCCGGGTGCTGTCGCTGCCGGCCGTGCGGTCCGTGGCAACCTACGCGGTGAAGGTCGAGGGCGAGGACGTGCTCGTGGCCACCGAACCCCGGCGGTCCGCGGCCCTGCCGCACCGGCGCTAGACGCGGGCGAGGAGGCACAGGCCATGGCCATACCGGCGACGATCCGCGACGACTTCCCGATCCTGCGTCAGCGGGTGAACGGGAAGCCGCTCGTGTATCTCGACAGCGCCGCGACGTCGCAGAAGCCCCGCCAGGTCATCGACGCGATCGTCCGCTACTACAGCGAGTACAACGCGAACATCCACCGCGGCGTCTACTCCATTGCCGAGCGCGCCACGGCCGAATACGAAGAGGCCCGCGCGAAGATGGCGCGCTTCCTCGGCGCCGCGGAGCCGGCGGAAGTGGTCTTCACCCGCAACGTCACGGAAGCGCTCAACCTCGTCGCGCACGGCTGGGGCCGCCGGCACGTCGGCCCGGGCGACGAGGTCCTCACCACGGAACTGGAGCACCACAGCGATCTCGTGCCGTGGCAGATGCTGGTCGCCGAGCGGGGGGCGCGGCTCCGGCACATCCCCTTCGACGATCACGGGCGGCTCGTGCTCGATGACCTCGACCGGCTGCTGACCGACCGCACCCGGATCGTCGCGCTGGCGCACGTCAGCAACACCTTCGGCACGGTGACCCCCGTCGCGCAGATCGCCAAGGCCGCGCACGCCCGCGGCGCGGTCGTCGTCGTGGACGGCGCCCAATCGACGCCTCACCGGCCGGTCGACGTGCGGGCGCTCGGCATCGACTTCTTCGGGTTCACCGGCCACAAGATGCTCGGGCCCATGGGCACGGGCGGGCTGTGGGGCCGGCGGGCACTGCTGGAGGAAATGGACCCGTTCGAGGGCGGCGGGGAAATGATTTCTGACGTCTGGCTCGACCGCGCGGAGTGGAACGCGGTGCCGTGGAAGTTCGAGGCGGGGACCATGAACGTCGGGGACACGATCGCGCTCGGCGTCGCCGTGGACTATCTCCAGCGGCTCGGGATGCCGGCGGTCCAGGAGCACGAGCGGGCGATCACGCACTACGCGATGGCGCAACTGTCCGAGATTCCCGGGCTGCACCTCCTCGGTCCCGGGATCGAGGAGCGCGGCGGCGTGGTATCGTTCTGGATGGACGGGATTCACCCGCACGACATCGCGCAGGTGCTCGACGGGGAAGGGATCTGCGTCCGGGCCGGCCACCACTGCGCCAAGCCGGCGCACCGCAAGCTGGGCATCGGCGCGTCCGCGCGCGCGAGTTTCTACGTGTACACGGTCCGCGAGGAGATCGACGCGCTGTGCCGCGGACTCCTGAAGACGAGGGAATTGTTCCGTGTCGCTGGATGAGCTCTACCGCGACGTGATCCTCGATCACTACAGCCACCCGCGCAACCGGGGGGTGGCGCATCCCGCGGATGCGACCCGCGAAGGCGCGAACCCGCTGTGCGGTGACGAAATCCGCGTGTCGCTGCGCGTCCGCGACGGCATCGTGGAGGACGTCCGGTTCGAAGGCAAAGGCTGCTCGATCAGCCAGGCGTCCGCCTCGATGATGACGGAGCAGATCAAGGGCAAGCCCGTCGCCGAGGCGAACCGTCTCATCGCCGCCTTCAAGGGGATGATGCACACGCCGCCGGGGACGGAGCCCATGGACGACCTGGGCGACCTGGTCGCGCTGTCAGGCGTGCGCAAGTTTCCGGTCCGGGTGAAGTGCGCGACCCTGTCCTGGATCACCCTCGAGATGGCGCTGGACGAACTCGGGTACGGCGACGGAGGCGGACCGCATGTCAATCGGATTCGTTGAACCCGGCCGGCCGGAGGGGTCGGCATCCCCTGGCGGGGACCTTCAGCCCCGGCGCAGCACCATCGCGCCGATCGCCGAGGCCGTGGAAATTCTCGACAGCCTCCCGGGCGGCGGACTCATCCTGACCACGGTAGAAGGGGCGCTCAACTGGGGCCGGGCGGCCTCGCTGTGGCCGCTCACGTTCGGGCTGGCCTGCTGCGCCATCGAGATGATGGCCGCGTTTGCGAGCCGCTTCGACCTTGACCGGATGGGCGTGATTCCGCGCGCCACCCCGCGCCAGGCCGACCTCATGATCGTGGCGGGACGCGCGACCCTCAAGATGGCGCCCATCGTGCGGCGGCTGTGGGAGCAGATGCCGGAGCCGCGATACGTCATCTCGATGGGGTCGTGCGCCACCTGCGGCGGGCCGTTCTACTACGACAACTACTCGATCCTGAAGGGGATCGATCAGGTGGTCCCGGTCGACGTGTACGTGCCGGGGTGTCCGCCGAGGCCCGAGGCGCTGATCGAGGGCATCCTCAAACTGCAGGAACAGATCAAGAAAGAGCCGTTCCTGCGCCAGCAGGCCGCCGCGGCGATCGCGGCGCGCACGGCCCAGCCTCCGGCGGCGCGGCGGTAGCGGAGAGGGCGGGTCCCTCCGGCATGGCGCTCCGCACGGAAGAACTGATGCTCAACATGGGGCCGCAGCACCCCAGCACCCACGGCGTCCTGCGGCTCGTCGTGACGCTCGACGGCGAGAACATCGTCGACGTCCGGCCGGACATCGGATATCTGCATTCGTCGGTTGAGAAGATGATGGAGTACCGGCGGTACGTCCAGAACGTCTCGCTCGTCGACCGTGGCATGGACTACCTCATCGCCTTGCAGAACGAGCAGGTGTACTGTCTCGCGGTGGAGCGCCTGGCCGGCATCGAGGTGCCTGAGCGCGGCATGTATCTGCGGGTGATCTTCGACGAACTGCAGCGCCTGGCGAGCCACCTCGTGTGGCTGGGGACCTGGGGCATCGATCTCGGCGCCACCACGGTCTTTCTCTGGTGCTTCCGCGAGCGCGAGATGATTCTGGATCTCTTCGAGAAGGTCACCGGGGGACGTCTGCATCACGCGTACTTCCGGATCGGCGGCGTGTACATCGATCCGCCGCCCGGCTGGACCGATGAGGTCAAGGGCTTCCTCGACTACTTCGACCGGTGCGTGGCGGAATACGACAAGCTCCTCACGGCGAACCCGATCTTCCTCGCGCGGACCAAGGGCGTCGGCGTCATCACCCGCCGCGAGGCCGTCGCGATGGGGGCGAGCGGGCCCGTCGGGCGGGCGAGCGGGATCGCGGTCGACGTGCGTAAGATCGAGCCGTACGAAGTCTACGACCGGATGACCTTCGACGTGCCGGTGTTCCCCGAGGGCGACTGCTTCGCGCGGTATCAAGTGCGGCTGGAGGAGATGCGGCAGTCGTCGCGGATCGTCCGCCAGGCGCTCAAGGCGCTGCCGGGCGGCGAGGTGCGGTCGCGCGTCCCCATGACGATGAAGGCGCCGCGCGGCGAGGTCTACGTGCGCACGGAATCGGCCCGCGGCGATCTCGCCATCCATCTCGTGAGCGACGGCGGCGAGATGCCGTACCGGGTCAAAATCCGGGCGCCGTCGTTCAGCAACCTGTACGCGCTGACGGAGATGATGCGCGGCTGGAAGATCGCGGACGTGATCGCGATCCTGGGCAGCATCGACATCGTGCTGTCAGACGTCGACCGATAGCCCTGGGAGGCGGCGATGAGTGTGGCGCAGCGGAAGAACCCCGTCGGCGAGATCGTGGGCGCGGTCCGCGCGCTCGCCACGGGCCTTGGGCTGACATGGCAGGTCATGCTCCGCCGCAAGGTCACCGTCAAGTACCCGGTCGAGCGACTGCCGGTGTCCAACCGGTTCCACGGCCTGCTGGCGCTTCCGATCGATCCCGAGACCGGCAAGGACCTCTGCATCATCTGCTTCCAGTGCGAGCGCGTCTGCCCGTCGCGGTGCATTCACATCGAAGCACAGGGCAAGGGCAAGGAGCGCGTGCTGAGCCGCTTCGATATCGAGATGGACAAGTGCCAGTACTGCGCCTTCTGCGTCGAGGTCTGCCCGACGGAGCCGAAGGCGATCGTCTTCGTGCCGCACTACGAGAGTTCCACGTTCGACCGCAGCACGCTTCTGTACAACCTCGACGACCTGCATCGCGCCGCGCCGAAAGAGCCCATCGCGACCGGGATCGTGGACGTCCGTCACCGCCGCGCGGCGGGGAACCACAACGGCGCCGGCCTGGCCCCGTCCGCCGCCCGTCCGGGCGGCACCACGACGCCGTGACGCCGGGCCCCGAGAGTCCATGACGCCCGAGCGGATCGCGCAGATCCTGGGCCGCTTCCCGGATGTCGCGGATCTCCAGGCCGAGCAGCGCGCGGAGGAAGCCAAGGCCGAAGAGGAGTGGAAGGCCAAGGAGCGCGAGTGGCAGGAGGCCGCCGCGCGGGCCAAGGCCGAGGGCAAACCGGCGCCGCGGCCGCTTCGCCGCGAGGAGTCCAAGATCTACCATTACCGCGCCCCCACGTTCCGCGTGCCCCGGGAACGGCTCCTCGACCTCTGCCGCTGGCTGCGCGACAATCCGGAGTTCGACATGTCGTATCTGTCGTTCGTGTCCGCGATCGACTGGCCGGACCGGTTCGAGGTCGTCTATCATCTCACGTCCGTCAACCGCCGCCACGGCGTCATGCTGAAGGTGCCGGTTCCCAAAGACCGGCCGGCGGTCCCATCGGTCGTGGAGTTGTGGTCGGGCGCCGACTGGCACGAGCGGGAGGCCTACGATCTCTTCGGCATCCTGTTTGAGGGGCATCCCGATCTGCGCCGCATCATGATGAGCAGCGACTGGAAGGGTCATCCGCTGCGCAAGGACTACGTCTACGAGGATCCGCAGTGGCTCATCGACGTCACGACGCAGCGCCAGCGGGAAATCGCGGCGACCGGCGAGGAGTGGGAAGGCCGCGGGTCTAGAAGTTAGCCTCAGCACCGTCCTGCCAACCTTTGCAAGGCCTTTGTCGTATCTTTACACAGAGGGGCGTAGAATGAAGGCTGAGCGGCGCGGGCGCGCCGGACGTAGGTGCCGCCGTTCCAGCAAAGGCCGCAGGCATGTACTGGCTCACGCCGTAGGCCGCGCGGGGTGGTCGAAGCATGAGTGTCTCTAAGATACGCGGGTTTTGGGCCGGGGCCGCGGGAGGCGCCGCGGCGATCGCGGTGCTGTTCGCGTACCGGCACGCCACCGGTATGCCGACGCTCGCGGAAGCCCTCGCCGAGCGAATGATTCGGCTCCTGCCGTACCAAATATTTGCGCTCATCCTGGCGCGCCTCCAGCACCTCGCCAAACCTCTCGGCCTCGTCATGTCGATTGTCAGCCTGCTCGTCGGGTTTGGCCTCGGCGGGGTCCTGTACGCGGGTGTCGCCTCCCGCCTGCGC
This sequence comes from bacterium, assembly GCA_035307565.1. GTDB lineage: Bacteria > Sysuimicrobiota > Sysuimicrobiia > Sysuimicrobiales > Segetimicrobiaceae > DASSJF01. The sequence continues at coordinate 167,024 of DATGHZ010000008.1, forward strand.
TGGCGGATCCTGCAGTGGACCGTCGTGATCGCGGCGGTCGCGTGGGCCGTGCTGACCTTCGGCGTCCTGCCGCTCATCGAAGGCGGGATCCTCGGGACGCCGCTCACGACGATCGTGACGGACCCGGCGCTCCCGATGGCGCTCGCGAGCGTCGCCTACGCGTTGGTGCTGGCCTCGCTGCTACGGGCGCCTTCTCGCTCGAGCGTCCCAGGCAGCGCGGGGCTTGGGCCGTCCGGCCGCGCGACCGCCACGGTCTCGCGCCGGGCCCGCGCGCTGAGTACGGGGGCCGGAGGCGGGACCGATCGGGCGCTCCACTATCGCCTCGCGCGCCGGCATCTTCTCGGCCGCTCGGCGCTCGTCGTCGCGGGCGCCGCGGTGGGCACGCGGCTTGCGGGCTGGTCGGTGTCCGCCGCGCGGCAGGTCGCTTGGGCGGCCGCGGAAGCGTTTCGCATGATCAAGGGCATGCCGCCGGAGGTCACCCCGAACGGGTCCTTCTACCAGGTCTCCAAGAACTTCTTCGACCCCACAGTGGATGTCGGCAAGTGGCGGTTGGAAGTAACCGGTCTCGTGAACACGCCGCTCAAACTGTCGCTCGACGAGCTCAAGGCCGTCGCCGCGCCCGTCGAACGTTACCAAACGTTCGAGTGCATCAGCAACGAGGTCGGGGGCGACCTGATCGGCACCGCCAAGTGGAAGGCCGTCCGTGTGCGCGACGTGCTCGCGCGCGCCGGCGTGCAGTCCGGCGCCACGACGATCGTCTGGCACGCGGCCGACGGCTACACGGAATCGATCGCGCGGTCGATCGCCGAGGATCCCGAGACGCTGCTCGCCTACGAGATGAACGGCGTCCCGATTCCTCAGAAGCACGGCGCCCCCGTGCGCGTGCTGCTCCTGAACCGCTACGGGATGAAGCAGCCCAAGTGGCTTACCGGCATCGAGGCCGTCAACCACGACTATTCGGGCTACTGGGAGCAGCAGGGCTGGAGCAAGGAAGCGATCGTCAAGGTGAACAGCGCGTTCACGGTCGAGCAGCGCGAGGGCGGCATGCTCGCGCTCGGCGGCTGGGCCTATGCGGGCAACCGCGGGATCTCCAAGGTGGAATTCAGTCCGGACGACGGCAAGACGTGGCTCCCCGCCGCGGTCAAAGAGCCGCTCAACATGAACTGCTGGCAGTTCTGGTCGGCCGAGTGGAAGCCGCCGGCTCCCGGGGAGTACACGCTCAAGGTGCGCGCCTACGACGGAACCGGCAAGATGCAGCCGGCCCAGCCGAAGCCGACGCTTCCCGACGGCGGCCAGGGCTACCACACGGTGAAAGTCAAAGCCTAACCGCAGGAGAACGTTTCGACCGCTCCCAAACAGGTATCTCGCCTATGCCGAGACCTGTGCGTTCCTCGCCGCGGACGTCGCCCGCGCCGCGCGCCCCCAGCCCGAACGGACAGATGGCCGTGCCCGGCCCCCGAGGGCGCGTGCGGCGCATCGTGACGGTCACCGACGCCGCGGGCGCCGTGCTTCGCCGGCGGAGCCGCGCGGTGCCTCAGGTCGACGCGGCGATCCGCCGGCTCATCGCCGACATGGCGGTGACGATGCGGCACGCGGAAGGCGTCGGGCTCGCCGCGGTACAGATCGAGGTGCCGCTGCGGATCGTGATGGCCGACACCGGGCGCGGTCTGCTGGCGCTGGTGAACCC
>DATGHZ010000009.1:0-24653 GCA_035307565.1 bacterium
CGGATGCTCGGCAACGTCTGGCTGCGCATCATTATCGCCATGCGCCGCGATCGCCGGTCGTACGATGAGGCTTTGTTCCTTAAGGCTCGCTCTGCTCATCCGTCCCTTGCCCTTATGCTCTTGACATAGGGAGTCTTGTCACGCCGGCGTGTCGCGTCTCAACAACGATGACGGTGCCCGGCAAGAGAATGTGACCACGTCGGGAAGCGGCACGGCTCGTTCCACAAACATATAGTGGTCAGACTGTATCCTTACCGTGGAGTCTCCCCGCTTCCGGCGGCGAGGCCTAAATACGCCTCTTTCACGCGGGGACTGCGGAGGAGCGCCGCCGCGCTGCCGGCGAGCGTCAGCCGCCCCGTCTCCATAACGTAGCCGCGATCGGCATGCTCGAGCGCGACGGCGACGTCCTGCTCGACGAGCAGCAGACTGGTCCCGCGCGCGCGCAGACGGTCCACGGCCTCCATCAGCGCCTGCACCGCGATCGGGGCCAGGCCCAACGACGGCTCGTCGATCAGCAGCAGCTGCGGCCGCGCCATGAGCGCGCGGGCCAGCGCCGCCATCTGCTGCTCGCCCCCGCTGAGCTGTCCCGCCGTCAGGTGCAGACGCTCGGCGAGCACCGGAAAGAGGCCCAGCACGTCGCGCAGATCCGCGGCGATCGCGGCGCGATTCGCGCGGGCGTACGCACCGACCAGCAGGTTTTCCCGCACGGTCAGGTCCGCGAACAGCCGCCTCCCCTGCGGCACGTGCGCCATCCCGAGGCGCACGAGCGACTCCGGCGGCTCGCCGGCGATGTCCCGGCCCGCCCAGCCCACCCGCCCGCGCCACGGACGCTGCAGGCCCGACACGGTACGCAGGAGCGTCGACTTGCCGGCGCCGTTGCTGCCCACGAGCGCGACGACCTCGCCCCGCCGCACGTCGAGCGTGATGTCCCACAGCACCTGGGCGCTGCCGTAGCCGGCGTCCAGGTGCTCGACCCGGAGCAGCGGCTCGCCGTCCGTCCCGCCGGCCGGAGCGGCCGTCATCGCGGGCCCGCGTCGTCGCGGCCGGCATGCCGCACGCCCAGGTAGGCGGCGACCACGGCCGGATCCGACGTGACGGCCTGCGGGGAACCTTCGGCGATCTTCGTACCGTGGTGCAGCACGACGATGCGGCGGCACAGGCCCATCACGACGCGCAGCACATGCTCGATCACAAGCAGCGTGATGCCCTGCGTGTTGATGCGGCGCAGCAGCGCCATCTCGGCGTCGGTCTCGGCCGGCGTGAGGCCGGCCATCACCTCGTCGAGCAGCATGAGCCGCGGCCCGAGCGCGATGGCTTTGGCGAGTTCGAGACGGCGGAGGTCCGGGGTGGTGAGCGCGCGCGCCGGCAGTGCGCGTTTGGCGCCCAAGCCGACGAGGTCGAGGACACCGTCGGCGCGGTCCAGCGCCTCGGCGACCCCGGAGGCGCGGGCCGCGCGGAAGAGCGACGGCACGGCCACGTTCTGGCGGACCGTCATGTTGCGGAACGGCTGTGCGATCTGGAAGGTGCGCGCGATCCCGAGCCGCGCGATCGCCGCGGGCCGCCGGCCGGTGATGTCCGCGCCGTCGAAGGTGATGCGGCCCGCCGTCGGCGTTTCCATGCCGGTGATGAGATTGACCAGCGTGCTCTTCCCGGCGCCGTTCGGACCGATGAGGCCGACGATTTCGCCGGGCTCGATCGCGACGTCCACCCGGTTGAGCGCGGCGAGGCGCCCGAAGAGCTTCGTCACCCCCGCCGCGGCAAGGAGCGCCACTAGACCCGGTTCTCCCGCAGCGCGTCCCGGATCGACGCGCGCAGCCCCGCGGGTGACTGAAAGATCTCCGCGAGCCCCCGCGGGGCGAAGATGACGAGCAGGCAGACGAGGCCGCCGAAAAACACGTTGTGCAGGAACAGCGAGATGTTGGTCAGGACGACGTCCAGCGTCTTGAGGATGACCGCGCCGACCACGGGACCGAACACGGTGCCCGGCCCGCCGAAGAGCGCCATGACCACCGCCTGGACCGTGAAGTCGATGTTGAAGATCGTCAGCGGCTCGATGAACGTGAGCCAGTACGCGTAAATCCCGCCTGCCGCCGCGAAGAGGAAGGCGTTCGCGGCGTAGGCGAGGATCTTGTACGGCAGCGGCTCGATGCCGAGCACCTGCGCCGCGTCCTGGTTCTCGCGGATCGCCGCGATCGCATACCCGGCGCGCGTGCGCGGCAGCGCGAAGCCGGCGAGCACCGCCACCACGAGCGCCCCCAGCATCCAGTAATAGAAGACCGTGAAATCGCTCGCCGCGGGGAGATTGATCCCGGAACCGCCGCCCGTGATGTCGAGGTTCGCCGTCAACTGCCGCAGTACGAGCATGAACCCGAGGGTGGCGATCGCAAAGTAGTGCCCGCGCAGCCGCAGCAGCAGCGCGCCCATCCCGGCCGCCGCGATCGCGGCGAGGATGCACCCGGCCGGCAGCGCCGCGGCGAACGGCGCGTGGCCGCGCAGCATGAGGATGCCGGTCGTATAGGCGCCGATGCCGAGGAACGCCGCGCCGCCGAAGTCGGGATAGCCGGTGTACCCGCCGATGAGGTTCCACGCCGAGGCCAGAATGCCGAAGAGGAAGATGCCGGTGATGATGCGGACGTAGTAGGTGTTGAGGACGGCCGGCAGCACGAGCGCCGCGATCAACGCCGCGGCGGCGAGCGCGATGCCGCGCGCATCGGCGGCCCGCGACGGCAGCGGGCCGGCCGTCGCCTCCGCCCCGGAAACGGCCGTTCCAACCGCGGGGGGACGGATCATCCGCGAAACCGCACCGTTCGCCCGAGGAGCCCCGTCGGCTTGGCCAGCAGCACCAGAATCAGCGCGCTGAACGCGACAATGTAGTCGTAGTTCGGTCCGAGCCAGCCCGCCGCGTACGTTGTGAGCAGGCCGAAGATCAGCCCGCCGAGCAGCGCACCCGCCACGCTGCCGAGCCCGCCGAGGACGCAAACGACAAAGCCGATGAACGTGTAGTTGGCGCCCATCGCAGGATAGATGGGAAAGCTCATGCCCGCGAGCCCGCCCGCGATGCCCGCCGTCGCCAGCGCGATCGCGAACGTGAGCGCGTAGATGTGGGCGATCGGGATGCCCATGAGCCGCGCCGCTTCCTGATCCGACGCCGTCGCCCGGATCGCGCTACCGAGCCGCGTGCGGCTCATCACCAGGTGAAGGACGGCCGCCACGAGCAGCGCCGCGGCGAGCGTCATGAGCCGGATCGCGGGCACGATCACGGGCCCGAGGTGCAGGCTGCGGCCCGAGTAGGCCGTGGTGACGGCGCGCACGTCGGCCGTCCACACGGCGAGCGCGGTGTTGGTGATCAGGAGATCGAAGCCGAACGTGAGCAGGAATGTGATGAGAAACGACGCGCGGATGACCTGGTTGATCACGATCCGCTGCAGCCCGTAGCCGAGCACAAACAGCGCCGCGCCGGCCAGCGGAAGCGTGGCAAACGGGTCGAGGCCGTACAGCGTGAAGAGCCAGTAGGTCGTGTACGCGCCGAGCATGACGAAGGCGCCGTGGGCGATGTTGATGACATTGAGCACGCCCCAGACGAGCGACATGCCGAGGCCGACGGTCGCGTACGTGCCGCCGATCAGGAGGCCGTTGACCGCGTTTTGGAGCGCGATCTGCGTGGACGGACTCACGCGCCTGCGCCTCTCCCCGTGCGGCCGCCGCCCGCGGCCGTACGCCCGGGCCGCCTCAGACGGGACGGGGGCGGCGCTCCCGCGCCGCCCCGTCCCCTCTTCCGCACGGCAGGCCGGGGAGCCCGGCGGTTTACTTGCGCGCCGTCCACACCGGCGTGGGGTAAATGGCCTTCGCCGCCGCGACGTCCCCCGGCCAGACGGTGACGACCTTGCCGTGCTGAATCTGGACCGTCACCATCGGTTTGTACGTATTAAATCCTTTGTCGTTGAACTTGAGCCGGCCGTAGAACGTGATCACATCGAGCGCGGCGAGGGCGTTCCGCACCTTCTCCCGGTCGAGGCCACCGGCGTTTTGGATCGCCAGCTGCAGGGCGAGGCCGCCCGCGGACCCGTTCGCGGCATGGTAGTCCGGCTCGAAGCCGTAGCGCTTTTGGAACGCGTCCGCGTACTGCCGCGTGCTGCCGAAGAGCGGCCCCGTGTACTTGACGTCGGGCGTCCACTGCGACGACGCGAAGACGTACTCCGCCGCCGCGCCGAGCGCCTTGACGAAGTCGGGCGTCGTCGGCCCGACCGTGAAGCCGAAGAACTTCGCATTGACCTCGAGGCTCTGCGCCTGCCGCATCGCGATCAGGGATTCCTGTAAGTGGCCGGATTCGAGGAAGATGTCGGCGCCGGCCGCCTTGATGGCGGTGAGGGCCGCGCTCAGATCGTTCGCGCCGACGGGATACTTCTGGAAGTACACGACGCGCAGCCCGTTGCGATCGGCCCAATCCTTCGCCCCGTTCGCGACCTCGAGCGAGAAGAGATCATCCGCGGTGATGATCGCCACGGTGGAGGGCCGCGGCGCCTGCGCAACCGCGGCCTGCAGCATGGCCGCGGCGTAATCGGCGGCCGGGCTGCTGATGCCGAAGACGTACTTGTACCCCTGCTCGAAGATCTTGGCGGCCGCGCCGTTCGCGTCGACCATCGGCATCTTGTACTTGTCCGCGATGCCGGCGTCGGCGAACGTGGCCGGGCTGCCGTACGGGCCGAGCAGGAAGGCGACGTGGTCCTGGTTGATGAGGCGGTCCGTCAGCTCCGCCGAGGTCTGCGGCTTGCTCTGGTCGTCGTAGTAGACGATCTGCACCTTGTAGGTCTTCCCGCCGGCCTTGATGCCGCCGCGGGCGTTCACCGTATCCGCCCACAGGTCGTACCCCTGCTTGGCAAGCGCGCCCTCGCGCGCGTCCGCGCCGGTCGCGGCGAGCGGCGCCCCGAGTTTCAAGATCTCGGCGCCTTGCTGCGCGCCGGCCGCCGCGCCGAGGACGCCGATCGCGGCGATCGCCGCCAGCGCGACGAGCGTGCGGCACATGGTGCTGCGCATCCCTATCCCTCCCGACCGCGCCCCGAAGGGGCGCCGGTAGCGTTCATGACGCTTTACTCGTCAAACGCGGCCGTACCTGCTCGGCGAGGAGCCGCATCGCCGCGGTGACCACGTCGTGCGGCATCCCGGGGAAGTTCACGCGGAAGATCATGGTGGTGGCGCCGGTGAGCCCGACACATCGGTTGATCTCGTCGGCGCACCGCGCCGGGTCGCCGAGGATAAACCGGTCCTGCGCGAGGCCCTCGAACGCCTGCGTCATGTCGTCGCCGGCCGGGAGGGCGCGGTGCTGGCCCCACGCCACGTACGCTTCGTACTTCTTCTCGACATAGGGGCGCGCGAGCGCGAGCGCGCGGGCGGACGTGTCCGCGACGAACAGTTCGCGGCGCATCGGCAGTTCCGCCGGAAAGGGCCGGCCCGCGCGCGCCAGCGCCGCGCGATAGATGTCCATCTGCCGCGTGATCGTCCCGAGCGTGGCGTGCGGGTTGATGACCCAGGTGTCGCCGATCCGGGCGGCGCGCTCCACGGCGCGGTCGTTGTTGGCCGCCATCCATACCGGGGGGCCGGGCCGCTGCACCGGCCGCAGGCCGATCCGAACGCCGTCGAGCCGGCAGTACGGCGTGTCCAGCGTGGCGGGCTCCCCGGCCCACAACTGCCGGATCACCCGCAGGTGGTCGCGCAGCCGGCGCACGCGCTCGCCCTTCGCGACACCGAAGGCGCGGTCTTCCACCTCCCGGTAGCCGAGGCCGATGCCGAAAATGAAGCGGCCGCCCGTGATCACATCGAGCGTCGCGGCCTCTTCCGCCACCGCGACCGGGTTCAGCAGCGGCAGCAGATAGATCGACACGCCGAGCCGCATCGTTCCGGCTTCGGCGGCGGCCCGGGCGACGGAGACCGCCGGCTGCAGCATCGCGAACTCGCCGACGAGATAGTGCTGCCCGAAGACGACGAGATCGAACCCCAGGCTGCGGGCCAGCCGCACCTGTTCCAGCACTTCGCCCCATCGATCCACCAGCGGGTCGGCGGGGGGATGCTGGTTCACGAGCATGAGGCCGATGCGCACGGCTACCCGTTCTCGGCCGCGGCGTTTCCGGCCTCCGACGGGACCGCCGGGCCGGCCGTGAGATACCGGGACGGTAGCGGGCGGCCGATGCAGCCGGCCAGCCAGCGAGACGTCGCGGCCACCGCGTCCAGGTCGATGCCGGTCTCCACGCCCATCCCATGCAGCATGTACAGTAGATCCTCGGTCGCGAGATTGCCGGAGGCGCCGGGCGCGTACGGACAGCCGCCCAGGCCGCCGGCCGCCGCATCGACCGTCGGGACCCCCTCGCCGAGGGCGGCCAGCACGTTCGCAAGCGCCGTGCCCCGCGTGTCATGCAGGTGAACCGCGAGGCGTTCCACCGGGATGTCGCGGGCGACGTCCTCGATGAGCGCCGCCACCTCCCGCGGCGTCGCGGCGCCGATCGTGTCGCTGAGCGCAATTTCGTAACACCCCATCTCGGCGAGCGCCACCGCGACGCGCCGGGCGGCCTCCGGCGCGACCCGGCCCGTGTACGGACACCACCACGCCGTGGAGAGGTAGGCGCGCACACGCCGCCCGTGCTGCGCCGCCATCGCGAGCACGTCCCGAAAGCGCTCCAGCGATTCCGCGATCGTCATGTTGATGTTGTGCCGCGCAAACGCGTCGGTGGCGGCGGTGAAGACGGCGACTTCCCCAGCGCCGCAGGCGAGGGCGCGCTCCATACCCTGGCGGTTCGGCACGAGGGCCGAGAACACGGTCGCCGGAGGTGCGCCGCCGCGGACCGGCGGGAGGGCGGCGAGGCGCCGGAACAGCGCATCCGTGCCGGCCATCTGCGGCACGCGGTCCTCCCGAACGAACGCGCCCGCCTCGATCTGGAGAAAGCCGCACGCGGCGAGCCGCGTCACGAACTCGACCTTCCGGTCGAGCGGCAGCACGACGGACTCGTTTTGCAGCCCATCGCGCGGACCGACCTCTACCACCCGGACGCGGCGCGGAACGCGCAGCGTCATGCCCCGTGCGCTTCCGGCTCCGCCGCCGACGCACCGGCGGACTGGAGTTCGGCCACGACGGTCCCGGCCTCCACCTGGTCACCGGCGCGAACGCGCAGCGCCACGACGCGCCCGGCGTGGGGCGCGCGGATCACGTGCTCCATCTTCATGGCCTCGATGATGACGATCGGCTGGCCCGCGGTGACCGCGTCGCCTTCGTGCACGGCCACCTGCGTCACGGCCCCAGGCATCGGCGCCTCGAGGCCCTCAGGCCGGCGTGCGCCGGTCCGACGCCGAGCGGCCGGTTCCGCCCGCCGCACGCTCATGATCTCGCCGTCGAGGTGCAGCCACCATGTGCCGGCGTGCTCGACGGCGCGTGCGATGCGTGTCGTCCCGTCCTCGCCCGCGAAGCGCCACGTTGTCGGGTCGAGCCGCTGGAGGCGCAGGCGCGTCTCAGCGCCGGCGATCCGCACCACCGTTTCGCCGTCGCGCGTTTCGATCCGCGCCTCGAGGCGCCGCCCGTTTGCGAGCAGGACGATGTCAGCCACGCGGCCCGCCGATGCGCCAGCCGGAGGCGCTGTCCCACGGGTCCCATCTGGGCGGCCCGCCGGCCTCTAGCGCGCCGCGTGCCGGGTCCCCGGCCGCCCGAACCGGCGCGGCCGGGTGTGCCGCAGCCAGCGCCGCCGCGGCGGCGAGGAGGCGCACCGACGGCCGCGGCTGCCATCGCGGGAAATGCCGTTCGAGGAAGTCGGTTGCCGTTTCGCCCCGGGCAAACGCGTCGTGGCGTATCAGGTCCCGGAGAAACGCGAGGTTGGTCCCGCAGCCGAGGATCACGTACTGCGCGAGCGCGCGGTCCATGCGCGCGATCGCCTCCGCGCGGGTACGGTCCCAGACGATCACCTTGGCGAGCAGCGAGTCGTAGGCCGCGGGTACCGTCCACCCGTCCCGCACGCCCGAATCCACGCGCACCCCGGGACCGGACGGCTCGTCCAGCACGAGGATCGGTCCGGGGGACGGCCGAAAGCCGTCGGCGGGATCCTCCGCGCACACCCGGCACTCGATGGCGTGCCCCCACGGCGACGGCGGGACGTCGCGCGCGCCCCGCGGACCGGCGCCCCGCGCCCCAATCGCGGCCGCCTCGAGCGTGTCGCCCGCGGCCAGCCTGAACTGCGCCTTGACGAGATCAACGCCGGTCGTGAGCTCCGTCACCGGATGCTCGACCTGCAGGCGCGTGTTGACCTCCAGAAAATAGAAACGCCCGTCCGGCGCCAGCAAGAATTCCACCGTGCCGGCGTTGACGTAGCCGGCCGCGCGCGCCACCGCGATCGCCGCGCCGGCCAGCTCGCGCCGCAGCGCGGCCTCGACGCGCGGCGAGGGCGCCTCTTCGATGAGTTTCTGGTGGCGCCGCTGGATGCTGCACTCGCGCTCGCCGAGCGCTGCGATATGTCCGGCGGCGTCGGCGAGGATTTGGACTTCGACGTGCCGGACGTCGTCGAGCCGGCGCTCCAGAAACAGCCGGCCGTCCCCGAAGGCGGCGCGCGCTTCGCGCTCTCCGGACGCAAGCGCCGCGGGGAGATCGGCGGCGCGCTCGACCAGACGCATCCCGCGGCCGCCGCCGCCGGCCGCGGCCTTGACCAGGAGCGGGAACCCGACTCCGCCGGCGGCGGCGGCCAAGGCGGCCGGATCTCCGGGCGCCCCCGCGGCCACGGCCCCGGGAACCGGGGACACGCCCGCCTGTTCCGCCAGCGTTCGAGCCGAGGTCTTGTCGCCGAGCCGCGCGATAACGCTCGCGGGCGGTCCGACAAACCGCAGCCCCGCGGCGGCCGCGGCCTCCGCGAACGCGGCGGATTCAGCGAGAAAGCCGTAGCCGGGATGGATCGTGTCCGCGCCGGATCGCCGTGCCGCGTCGATCACGCGGCCCTGATGCAGGTAGCTCTCCGCGGGGTCCGCCGGACCGAGCCGCTCGAGCCTGTCCGCCAGACGCGCATGCCGCGACTCGAGATCCGCGTCGCTCGCGACGGCCACGGTCTCGAAACCGAGTTCGCGGCACGCCCGGATGATCCGCACCGCGATCTCGCCGCGATTGGCCACGAGCACGCGGTGGATGCCGTCGCGGACACGGGCCCCCCCGGCCGGCGCAGGCACGCGGCTACATCCGGAAGACGCCGGGATGCATGGGCTGAATCGGTGCGTTGAGCAGGGCCGACAGCCCCAGCGCGAGCACGGTGCGCGTGTCGGCCGGGTCGATGATGCCGTCGTCCCACAGGCGCGCCGTGCTGTAGTACGGGTCGCCCTCGGTCTCGTACTTGGCGAGGATGGGCTCGACCAGAGCCTCCTCCTCGCTCCGAGACAACTCGCGGCCCTCGCGCCGCAATTGATCGCGCTTCACCGTGAGCAGCACCGTCGCGGCCTGCTCGCCGCCCATCACCGAGATCCGCGCGTTGGGCCACATCCAGAGAAACCGCGGGTCGTAGGCGCGGCCGCACATCGCATAATTCCCGGCGCCGTACGACCCGCCGATGATGACGGTGAGGCGCGGGACGCCGCTGGTGGCCACGGCGTGCACCATCTTCGCGCCGGCCCGCGCGATGCCCGCGGCCTCGTACTGGCGGCCGACGATAAAGCCCGTGATGTTTTGCAGAAAGACGATGGGCACCCGGCGCTGCCCGCAGAGCTCAATGAAGTGGGCGCCCTTCTCCGCGCTCTCGACGAACAGCACGCCGTTGTTCGCGACGATGCCAACGGGGATGCCGTGGATGTGCGCGAACCCGGTCACGAGCGTCGTCCCGTAGAGCGCCTTGAACTCCTGGAAGCGGCTGCCGTCGACCACGCGCGCGATCACCTCGCGCGCATCGAACTGCCGCCGCAGGTCGCGGGGCAGAATGCCGTAGATCTCGCGCGGATCGTAGCGGGGCGCCTCCGGCGGGACGAGGTCGAGCGCCGGGCGCTTCACGCGGTTGAGCGTGCCCACGATGCCCCGGACGATCTCCATGGCGTCGCCGTCATCCTCCGCCATGTGATCCGCGACCCCGCTGCGGCGCGTGTGCACGTCGGCGCCGCCGAGCTCTTCCGCGGAGACCTCTTCGCCGGTGGCCGCGCGAACGAGCGGCGGACCGCCGAGGAAGATGGTGCCGCTTCCGCGGACGATCACCGCCTCGTCCGCCATCGCGGGCACGTACGCCCCGCCGGCCGTGCAGGACCCCAGCACCGCGGCGATCTGCGGAATTCCTTCCGCGGACAGCACGGCCTGATGGTAGAAGATGCGGCCGAAATGCTCGCGGTCGGGAAACACATCCGCCTGCAGCGGCAGGAACGCGCCGCCGGAATCGACCAGGTAGATGCACGGCAGATGGTTCTCGCGCGCGATCCGCTGCGCGCGCAGATGCTTTTTCACGGTGAGGGGATAGTAGGTGCCGCCCTTCACCGTCGGGTCGTTCGCGACGATCATGCACTCGAGGCCGCGGACCCGTCCGATGCCGGTGACGAGCCCCGCCGCCGGCGCCTCGCCGCCGTACATGTCCCACGCGGCGAGCGGCGCGAGCTCCAGCAGCGGAGACCCGGGATCGAGGAGCCGATCGATGCGTTCACGGACGTTCAACTTGCCCTGCTCGCGAAGGCGGCGCTGCGCCCGCTCGCCCCCGCCCGCCTTGACCTGTGCGAGCCGCTCCGCCAGGCGCCGCGCCAGCCCTTCATGGTACTCGCGATTGCTCTGACACTCGGCCGAATCGAGGTCGATGCGGGATTCGAGGACGCTCATCGCCGCGACCTATTCCGCCCGGCGGTAAAGCCCCCCTCCAGCGTGCCGTGCGCCCGTCCCCGGCGGGCGTCCCCGCCTGCTGCGGCGCCGTTGCGACGGGCATAACGTTGAGGGCGCCGGAACGGCCGGCGCCGGTGTCGCGTCACCCGTGTGGGGAGGCGGCCGCGACGCCGGGGGGTTGGAATGGCGTCGCACGCGCGTGTTGGCCCGCGCCGGCGGCCGAAAGGCGCCGGGGCGGAGGTCCAGGACGCACCACGACGGTTCACCGTACGCTGGGCCCACCTATTCAGCCGACGTTCGCTCCGCACGATGGTGCTGTGGGGTTTGATCGCGCTCATCGTGCTCACCGCCGGCGGCACCGCGCTCATCTATCGGGCCATCACGGTCACCAGCCAGACGAGCGAAGGGATGGCGCGCACCAGCGAGATCCGCACGCAGGCCGCCACGATGATCCGGGCGATCGGCGACGCACAGGCCGGCGAGCGCGGGTTCCTGCTGACCGGCAACGAGCGATTTCTCGATGCGTATACGGACGCGCTAACCACTGTCCCGCGGGCCGCCGCCAACCTCGTCGCGCTGCTCGCGGACGATCCTGCGCAGATCGAGCGCGTCCGCCTTCTCGAGCGGCTCTTTCTCCGCTGGCGGTACGACGTCGCGCAGGAAGAAATCGCGGCGCGGCGCGGCGCGCCGGTCGGCTACGCCGCGGCGAGCCGGGCCGCGGCCGGCGAAGCCGCGCGTCTTCGCGCCACCGTCGCCGGATACGCGACCTCGCGCGGCGCCGATACGCTGCGCGGGTCGCACGACGAGGCCGTAGCGCTGCGAGACCACCTCACGGCCGTCCTGCGGATGACGCCGCCGGCGCTCGTGTCGGCCGATGCGTCCCAGGCGGCCGCGCTGCTCGACACGCTCGCGGCCGCCGAGGCGGGCACGCCACCCGCTGAGCTCGTTGCGGCCAGCGTGGCCGTCGAACGAATCGCCCGGCAGCATGCGCTCGCGGCCGAGGCCGCGGAATCGACGGTGGTGACGTTCATCACCGGGCGCAAATCGCAGGCCGCCGCGGACACGATCCGCCGCGCCTACGACGCGCTCGCCGGCGCGGAGGACGACCGTCTGGCATCCGAGGTGGCGCAGGGCCGGGCGGCGACACGACTCGCCGAGGGCGTGGCGGTGACCATCCCGCTGATCCTGGTGCTGGTGCTGCTGCTCGGCTTTTATCAGGCCACCGGGGCAACCGGCGCCCTCGAAGGAATCATCGATGCCTCGAGGGGCCTCGCGGCCGGAGACCTCGGCCGCCGCGTTACGGTGCGGCGGGCGGACGAGATCGGCCAGTTGGGGCTCGCCTTCAACGACATGGCCGAGCAGATCGCGACCCGGGACCGGCGGTCGGCGCTGCTGCGGCAAATGAGCGAGATGCTCGAGGCCAGCGCGTCGGTCGAGGACGCGCTGAGCGTTGTCAGCCGCTACATGCACGAAATGCTTCCGTGCGCTTTCGGGGCAGTTTACCTCGTCGGCGCCTCGCCGGACGCCGTGGAGATGGCGGCCTCCTGGGGCAAAGACAGGCGTCATCCGCTGCCGACCGGTTTCGCCACGGACGACTGCTGGGCGCTGCGGCGCAACCAGGCGCACCCGGTGGACGTGCGGCACGGCGGCGTGCCGTGCCGCCACACGGCCTTCCCGCCCCCGGCTGCGACGCTGTGCCTGCCGCTCACGGCCCAGGGCGAAACGTTGGGTGCGGTGCTGCTTGCCGCGGATGCCGCCGGACCGAACGGCGGGGCCGAGACGGAAGCCCCGTTGTCGGGCGAGCCGATCGTCGCTTTGGCGAGGGCGGCGGGAGACCGTGCCGCGCTCGCGATCGCGAACCTGCGTTTGCGCGAGTCGCTGCGCGCACAGTCCATCCGGGATCCGCTCACCGGTGTGTTCAATCGCCGGTACCTGGAAGAGACGCTCGAGCGGGAGATCCGGCGCGCGGAACGCGCGCATCATCCGCTCGGCCTCATCATGTTCGATATCGACGGCTTTAAGCGGCTCAACGATACCTTCGGCCACGAAACGGGCGACGCGTACCTCCGCGAACTAGGCGTGCTGCTGCGCGAGCGGTTCCGCCGCGACGATGTGGTCTGCCGCTACGGCGGCGATGAATTCGTCGTGGTCCTTCCCGAGGCGACGCTCGAGTCGACGCTGGAGCGGGCCCGCCTGCTGGGGGAGTCGGTCGAGGCATTGAGCGTGACGCACCGGGGCCAGCCCCTCGGCACCAGCACCCTCTCCGTGGGCGTGGCCGGTTTCCCGCCGCACGGGACCACCGGCGAGGCGCTCCTGCGGAGTGCGGATGCCGCGCTGTACCGGGCCAAGCAGAACGGGCGGGCCCGCGCGGAGGTCGCCGCGCTCTAAGAACGCACGGCCGTCCGGCTCCCCGTAATCCCGGAGCGCTCGCAGGGCTCGGATCGCGCACAGCGAATGTTTTGCCGGCGGGTCATTTTATCCGCTCCAGCCGCATGGTCATGCCGCCGACAACCGTGTTGAGGGGGTCACGATGCGCGCATTGACGTCAGTGTTCAGGATCGCGTCCTGCGTCATGCTCGTGCTCGCAACATCGGCGATCAGTTCGGCCGCCACGACACAGAAATCCCTGTACGAGCGGCTCGGAGGCAAGACCGCGATCACCGCGGTCATCGACGAGTTCGTGGCCCGTGTAGGGGCGGATAAGCGGATCAACCGCTTCTTCGCCGCGGCCGTGGCCGACCCGGCCCGGATGGCCCGGCTCAAGACGAATCTCGTGACCCTCGTGTGTCAGGCCAGCGGCGGTCCCTGCAAGTACACGGGGAAGGACATGAAGACGGCGCACAAGGGCATGGCGATCACCAACGCGGACTTCGATGCCCTGGTCCAGGATCTTGTCGGGGCGCTCAACAAGTTCAAGGTGCCCGCCAAAGAGAAAAGCGATCTGCTGGCGCTGCTGGGTCCCATGAGGCCGCAGATCGTCGGCCAGTAGGCCGCTTCGCCCATCGCGGCGGCGGCCGCCGCGCCCTATCGGGCGTGATCGAGAATGACCTTGATCGACTCCCCGGCCTCCGCGACGAGCCGGAAGCCTGTCGCCGCCTCCGACAGTCCCAGGCGGTGTGTGATCATGTCCTCGACCTGAATGCGGCGGCGGCTGATCAGGTCCACGGCCTCCGCGTAGTCCGCGGGGGCCGCGCCGTATGAGGTTGTCACCGTCAGATCCGTGCGGAAAAACGTCTCGTTGAAGGCGACGGCCGGAAAACTCGCGTCCGGGCCCGCGGGCGCGAAGAGCATCACCGTTCCCCCCGGCTCCGCGCAGGCGAGGGACGCGGCGATGGCGGAAGCCGCGCCCGTGCAGACGATGACGAGGTCGGCCAACCGTCCGGCGTTCGCCTCGCGTACCTGCGTTGCGAGGCCGGCGTCGGGCCGGAAGACGGCGTCCGCGCCGAACCGAGCCGCGGCGGCCAGCCGGTAGTCAGACAGGTCGGTGGCGAGAATCCGGCGGGCGCCCGCCGCCCGAGCCGCCTTCACGTGCAGCAGTCCGATGATGCCGCTGCCGACCACGAAGACCGTGTCGTCGTCCCGGACGGGCGCGGCATGCTGCGCGCGGACGACACACGCAAGGGGTTCGACGAACACCGCCTGCTCCGCCGTCACGTCGTTCGGGAGCGGAACGACGCCGCGGTCGACGTGGATCGCGGAGAGGCGCGCGTACTCCGCGAAGCCGCCGGGGTCGAAATTCGTGGTGTGCAGCGTGTGGCACATCGTGTGGTGGCCGCGCCGGCAGTACCGGCACGTGTTGCACGGCACGTGATGCGCGGCCGTGACGCGGTCCCCGGCGCGGTAGCGGCGGACGTTCACGCCGCAGGCGGCCACGGTCCCGGCGACTTCATGGCCGAGCACGAGCGGTGCGCGCCGGCGGCGGTACCATTCCATGACGTCGCTGCCGCAGATGCCGCTGCGCTCGATGCGAAGCAGCAGTTCGTCGGGGCCGATGGCCGGGACCGGCCGGTCTTCGAGACGGACGTCGCGGTTCGAGTAGTAGACCGCGGCCCGCATCACCGCGGGCTCGCGGATCCCGCGAGAGTGTCCCGCGGTACTGTCACCGTTTCCCCGCGCGGTGCGCCTCGCCGGCCCGCGTCCGGTGGAACAGGCCCAGGGCGTCCTCCGGCGACGCGCCGTCGTGCACGATCGCGCGGACCGCCTTGATCATCGCGACCGGGGCGGGGTGCTGCCAGATGTTGCGGCCCATGTCCACGCCGGCGGCCCCCTGCCGGAGCGCGCGCGACGTCAACTCAAAGACGTCTATCTCGGTGTCGAGTTTCGGTCCGCCGGCGACGACAAGAGGCACGGGGCAGCCTTCCACGACCTTGTCGAACCCCTCACAGTAGTAGGTTTTGACGAGGTGTGCCCCCGCCTCCGCGGCGATCCGGCAGCACAGCGCGAGGTAGCGGGCGTCGCGTTTCTCCAACTCCTTGCCGACCGCCGTCACGGCAAGCACCGGCATCCCGCATTCCTGCCCCTCACTCACCAGCGCGCCCAGATTGAGCAGGCTCTCGCGCTCATGCGGCGTCCCGATGAAGATCGACAGGGCCACCGCCGCGGCGTTCAGCCGGAGCGCGTCTTTCATCGTTGTCATGACGCCTTCGTTGGACAGGTCCTCGGCGAGAATGCTCGTGCCGCCGGACACCCGCAGAACGATCGGCACGGGGGACCCCGGGTCGACAGATGACCGGACGACGCCGCGCGTCGCCATGAGGGAATCGGCGAAGGGGAGGAGCGGTTCAATGGTCTTCCGGGGAACCTCAAGTTTGGTGGTCGGGCCCATGAAGTATCCGTGGTCCACCGCCAACATAACCGTGCGGCCCGTTTCGGGCCGCACGATGCGGTTCAGCCGGTTGCGCATCCCCCATTCCATGGGGTGCACGTTTCGCCCCCGGGCGCGGGGGGCCTGCCCCTACGACGTGCGCCGCGGGGACCTTCGGCCTTGGACCGCAGACCGAGGACGCCGAGCGCCTACAGGGGCACCTGCACTAAGTTAATGTTCACGCTCGCAGGTTGCGGCGGACACGCCCCGCACGGTCCGGTGTTCGGTGGCGGACAGCTGCTGCACACCGCCCCGGATCCCGGCGCCGTGATCGGCGTCACGGTGGGTGAGGCCTGGCTGATCTCCACAGATCTGAGCGGCGGCGCGGGCGAATGGTCGATCCTCAGGTGGCGCACCACCGGCAGCGCGGGTGGTTGGACGGTGACGACCGCACCCGCCACGAGGCAGGCCGCCAATACCGCTGCAACAACATGTCGCATGAGTCGGCCCTCTGCATCGATGTCGTCAATTCATTTTCCCTAATAATCGGGGGGATTCCGCGCGACAAATAAGCGCCGACGCCGCTCCAGCACTATATCGGCCGGTAGCGCATGACCACAACACCGGTCGGCAAGCTAGTAGCGTCGAGTAGTCGTGACTTTGTGGTACCGCCCTCCCCGAAGAACAACTGCCCCCTGCCCACAAAGAGCGGAAAGACCGAAAGTCGGATCTCATCGAGCAGGCCGTGTTTCAATAACGTCCGGGCGAGGAGACCGTGACCGTAGACGGCGAGGCTCGCGCCGGCTTGTTCTTTGAGCTTGCGCACCTCGCCAACAGCGTCACCCTTGATGATGGTCGAGTTGTTCCAGTCGGCCCGGGCCAAGGTGGACGAGAAGACGTACTTGCGGATGCTGTTGATTCGGTGGGCAAAGTCGCCGGTTTGGGCGGCCAAATCTCGCGCGAGCAGCGCGTATGTCCGCCTTCCCAGCAACATCGCGTCACTCTCCATCAGTCGTTCCAGCGCACCCTTTTGGAAGTCGGCATCCAAGTAGTCTCCGACCCACGTCGCCGGATCCTCAATGACGCCGTCGAGCGACAATAACGTAGACTCGATGATTCTTCGCAATGGGCGTCTGCCTTTCACGTGAATTCAGCCGGCCGTCTCGCCATAATGGTCGGGCCGCTACCGCGTTCCAGACGCCGGTTTATGGGCACGTGCCTTGCTCGCCTATGCCGGTGTTTACTGAAAAGATCGGGCCGGCAAAGAGCGCCGGCCCGCGAGATTAATGCTCTCTGTGTGCGGCGATCAGCCGAGCAGCGTCCCGAAGATCGTCAGAATCTTCCACACGTAGTTCTGCGTCTCCGGGTACGGCGGGATGCCTCCGTAAGTTCGCACCGCGCCGTCACCCGCGTTGTATGCGGCAAGCATAAGCGGCAGCGAATGGAATTGCGCCTCATTTTGCCGCAAGAGACGCGCGGCTCCGACGAGGTTCTGCCACGGGTCCCGAGGATTCACGCCCAGTTCGGCCGCGGTCTCCGGCATGAGCTGGCCGAGCCCCTGCGCTCCGACGGGCGAGACCGCGCCCGGATCGAAGCGGCTTTCGACGAAGACGAGGGCCGTCATGAGGCGTTGATCGACGCCTTCCTGCGCGGCCGCTTTCTGAATGGCAACGCCTTCCCAGGCGGCGAACGACGGAGAAATCGCCGGGTTGGACGTACGAATAAAGCGCGTGATCCCCTCGGCCGTTGTGGCTTCGACACGTTGAGGCGTAGCCTTGGTGGGATTGATCGCCGCCGCACCGGCCAGTGCGACAGATTGGCCCAGACGCGCCAACCATGCCAAAACGTAGTGCGTCTGCGAGGTGGTTGGGTTCAGGAGTAGCGCGAGGCGGAACCAGTGGCCTGCGTGGAGCTGATCACCCTGCGCCATCAGGACGGCGCCCATCCACACGGCCGGCGTGGCCGAACCGGGTGCTGTGGCGGCAGCCCTTGCAAACGCATTGGCCGCCTGCCCCATTTGACCGGCCTGATACGCCTGCCAGCCGGCCTGCAGCCACGTTTGGGCACTGGCCGGCCCATCGAAGCCGGCCGCCGGGACGACGACGAGGATCGCGACGAGCAGACCGGCGTACAGCAGAAGCCGATGGAACGGGCGAAGAACGCCCGTCGGGTGTGGCATGCCCTCTCCCCCCGGGAGTGTGTGGAAATGCGCTTAAAACGCTAACACGGGCTCCTGGAGGCTAACAATACTGCGATAACCTGACTTTCCCGCCCCCGCGAGGATCTTTCGCCGTTGATTATACGAACATATGTTTTGCCATACTTACACGTGCAGCCCGGAGCTGATATCCGGTACCAGCCCTTGGCCTCCGATCGCGGACGCCTGAGGCCGCCTCCGCGCGGGGGCGTCTCGCTACTTAGTCTCTTTACTTAAAGACGGAAAACTCGATCTCTCGCGCCGTCATGAACTCGAGGAGCGCCGGTGTGCCTTCGTGTGTTTTCGCAACAGCCCGCTTGATCGCCGGCACGATGTCGGCCGGACGTTCGACACGTTCCCCATACCCTCCCAGGGCCTGGGCGAACGCCGCGTAATTCCCGGAGATGTCGGTGCTGCGGTACTTCTGAGTGGAGACCGGCATCACCGGTAGTTCGATCGCCATGCAGGCGTTGTTGAGCAGGACGGACAGGATCGGAATGCGTTCCCGCACCGCCGTCTCGAAGTCCATGCCGGTGAAGCCGATCGCGGCGTCGCCCCACACGTTGATGCAGAGTTTCTCGGGCGCGGCGAGCTTGGCGCCCATGGCGAGGCCGAGGCCGTAGCCGAGCTGTGTTGTCTTGCCCCAGCCGATGTACGACAGCGGCGCTTCGGCCTGCCAGAACGGCGAGAGCTGGTCGCGCGGGCTGCCGGCGTCGTGGGTGATGACCGTGTTGGGCACGTCCACGGTCCGCAGCAGATCGCGGATCACCCGGTACGGCGACAGCGGCACTTCGTCGGAGGCGAGTTTGGGCGTCCACTGCCCGAGCCAGGCCGCATGTCCGGCGCGGATTTCGGCCGCCGTGGCCGCGGCGCGGTCCTGGCGCGCCGCGGCCACGCGGTCCTTTACCGCCGCCAACAGCGCCTCCAGCACCAGCCCCGCGTCCCCGACCACGACGTAGTCGGCCCGGATATCCTTGTTCAGATCGCCCGGATCGAGGGTCGCCTGGATGATCGTCTTGCCCTCCGGCATCGCGACGCCGAAGTTCGTCGCCGCGAAACTGCAGCCGACGCCGAAGATCACGTCGCTGCCGGCGAGAAAGTCGTGCACCGGCTTCGGCATCGAGCGTCCGGCGCACCCGAGCGACAGCGGATGCGTCTCCGGAAAGGCACTCTTGCCCTGGAGGGTCGTGGTGACCGGCACCCCCAGCCACTCCGCGAGGTCCTTGAGCTGCGTCCAGGCCCGCGCATAATGCACGCCTTGCCCGGCGTAGATGACCGGCCGGCGCGCTTCGACCAGGACCCCCGCGATGGTCTCGATCGCCTTCGGATCGGGCCCGGTCCGCACCGCGGCCGGCGGGTGGTAGTCGAGGGGTTCCGGAATGTCGGCGGCCAGCACGTCCGTGGGAAACTCGATCAGGACGGGCCGCGGCCGGCCGTTGCGTACCTGCGAGAACGCCCGCCGCATCGCGGCCGGCGCCTCCGCCGGGAGCAGCACCTGTTCGGCCCACTTGGTGACGTGGCGGTAGTTGAGCGCGGAGTTGAAGTTGGGGGCGACGTTGGTCAACCGCCGCGGGTAGCCGGCCGGCAGGACCACGATCGGCGACGAATCGCCGTAGGCCTGCGCGACGCCGCCGAACGCGTTTTCCGCGCCGGGGCCGTGCTGCATCGCGAACACGCCGATGCGCCGGCCGGAGGAGAGGCGGCTGACGGCGTCGGCCATGTGGAGGCCGGTGCGTTCCTGCCGGACGATGATTGTCCGGATGTCCGCCACCGCGGCGGCCTCGATGATCGGGTTTACCGGATAGCCGATGAGAAACTCAACGCCCTCGCGCTTGAGGATCTCCGCGACGGCCGCCGCGACTTTCACGCCGCATCCCCCCAATCAGGTACGCGGAGGCAGTTCTGGGATGCGGGGCCCTCTTCCTCGGTCCGCCGGAGGAACCGCGGCGGGGGGGCGGGCCGGCGTATCGTGTCAGGACGCGGGGGTGATGTGGCGCAGCGCGGGTGTCGCGGGTTCCGCCTCGCTCTCCGTCACGTTGATGACGCGCAGCAGTTCGTTCACCGAGGTGATCCCGGCCGCCACCTTGCGGGCGCCGTCCGCCAGCAGCGCCTGCGTCCCGTCCTCGGCGGCGAGCTTGCGGAGTTCCTGTTCATGGATCCGGTTCGCGATTCCAGCGCCCATCTTGTCCGTGACGCGCATGATTTCGAAGATCCCGGTCCGGCCCCAATAGCCGCTGTCCTGACAGGTCGAGCAGCCGTGCGCGCGGTAGATTTTCTGCGGCAGGCCGTCCGCGGACTCGCCGAGCCAGGCGGCCGTTTCCGGCTCTACCGCGACCGCCTCGCGGCATTCCGGGCACAGGACACGGACGAGGCGCTGCGCGCCCGCGCCGAGCAGCGTCGACGCGATGAGGTACGGTTCGACCCCCATGTCGACGAGACGCGTCACCACGCCGGTCGCGTCGTTCGTGTGCAGGGTCGACAGGACCAGGTGGCCGGTCAGCGCGGCCTGGACCGCGATCATCGCGGTCTCCTTGTCCCGGATCTCGCCGACCATGATGATGTCCGGGTCGTGGCGCAGGAAGGCCCGGAGGCCCGCCGCGAACGTGAGGCCGGTCTTTGGATTCACCTGGACCTGCATGAGGCCCGGCAAATTGTACTCGACAGGGTCTTCGATCGCGAGGATCTTGCGGTCCGGCGTATTCAGCACGTTGAGCAGCGCGTACAGCGTATTCGTCTTGCCGCTGCCGGTGGGGCCGGTCATCAGGAAGACGCCGTGGGGCCGCTTCACGATGTCGTCGATCCGGCCGCGGTCGTGCGCCGACAGCCCCAGTTCGTTGAGGGTCATGGTGCGCTGGCGCGTCAGCAGGCGCATGACGACGTTCTCGCCGTGCACGCTGGGAATCGTGCTGACGCGGATGTCCACATCCTGCGATCCGGACCGGATGCGGATGCGCCCGTCCTGCGGGACGCGGTGTTCGGCGATGTCCATGCTGGCCAGAATCTTGAGCCGCGAGATCACCGCGGGGTGCAGGTGTTTGGGAACGCTCATCGCGTTGGCGAGCACGCCGTCGACGCGGTATCGGACCCGGACGTCACGCTCCTGGGCCTCGATATGAATGTCGCTGGAGCGCTGGCCGATCGCCTGGCCGATAATCTGTGACACGAGGCGGACGATGGGCGCTTCCCTGCCCATCTGCAGCAGCGTATCAGGCGCGGGCTCGTTGTCCTCGATCAGCGCGGCGGTCCCCCCGTCCTCGCCGCGCGGGTCGGAGTCGAAGGCCAGATACCGGCTGATCGCGGCGTCGAAATCTTCCGCCGGCGTGACGACGACATCGACCTCCCGCCCCGTCAGGCGGCGGATATCGTCGATGACGATCACGTCGAAGGGATCGACGAGCGCGACGGTGATGCGGGAGTCGGTGGCGTTGATCGGCAGGGCCTGGTGGCGGCGCGCCAGGTGCTCCGGGATCATCCGGACGACGGCTTCGTCGAGATCGGCCTTGTAGAGCCGGACCAGCGGCACGCCGAGCTGCTCGCTGAGGGCGTCGGCGATGTACCGCGAAGCCACGCCCATGGAGCGCAGGACCTCGCCGAGCCGCATGCCGTTGCCGCGCTGCGCATCGAGCGCCCGGTTTAATTGATCCCGTGTGATCGCGCCGCGGGAGACGAGAATTTCACCCCACGGCTGGCGGGCTCCGCCGTTGTCGCGCCCGTTGCGCGACGGTGCGTTGCCGTTGCGTCCGGGCGCGCCGCCGTTGCGGGCGGCTACGTCGCCCTGAGGGGCGGCCGTGTCGCCGTTGCGTGCCGGCGTCTCCGGGGGACTCGAAACCTTGCCGGCCGGTCCTGTCGGGCGAGCGCTCTGCACCCGTCGCCACCCCGCGCATAAGTATCCGGTCAGCACGCCGGACGCTTCGCCCTATTATGAACCGCCACCACGGCTCTCACACATCCGTATTGCTACGGTGGACCATCCGTATCCGTACGGATGCCCGCGTCGCTATCCCGCCGCGGCGCAACAATCACGGCAGTCGGATGGAAATTGCGCCGCGCTTTACGCGATGTTTCTTGCGCCGCGCGTCGGAGAAATCGGTGGGACGACCCCGGGTCAGTCGATCACGACGAGCCGCTTGGCGGCGAGGCGGCGCGCGTCCTCGGGCCGGGGCACGTGCTCGCGGTCGGCCGCCGGCGCGGCGGGCTCGGAGGACGCGCCGGTAAGCTCGGTCGTGAGGTAGCGCAGGCCGTTGTCGTTGATCATGGTCACGATCGTCTTCAGGTCAGGGTAGCGCCGGCTGAGCTTTACGCACGCCGCCACGTTGCATCCCGACGAAATGCCGCAGAAGATGCCTTCCTCGCGCGCGAGCCGGCGGGCCATCGCGAGCGCCTCGTCCGACGAGACGGTCACGACACCGTCAACCCAGCGCAGATCCAGCACGTCCGGGATGAAGCCGTCGCCGATGCCCTCGATGCGGTGCGCGCCCCAGCCGCGGCCCGCCAGAATGGCGCATTCGGCCGGCTCCACGGCAAAGCACAGGACGTCCGGACGGCGCCCCTTGAGGTAGGCGCCGGCGCCGGTCAGCGTGCCCCCGGTGCCCTGGGCCGCGACGAAGGCGTCGATGGCACCGCCGGTTTGCTCCCAGATCTCAGGCCCGGTGGTCTCGCGGTGGGCGCGCACGTTGTCGGCATTGCTGAACTGGCCCACTTCGAAGATGCCGTCGCCGTGGGCCGCCTTGAGCTCGCGGACTTTGTCGAGCACGAGGTCGACGTCGCTCTCACCGCCCGGCGTCAGCACGAGCTCGGCCCCGTAGGCGCGGATCACCTGCTGGCGCTCCCGGCTCATCCCTTCCGGCATCACGATGATGACCCGGTACCCTTTGGCCGCCCCCACCATCGCGGTCGCGATGCCGGTGTTGCCCGTGGTGCCTTCCATGAGAATCATCCCCGGCCGCAACTCACCCCGCCGTTCGGCTTCCGCCACGATGTACGGCAGGATGCGGTCCTTGACGCTGCCGCTGGGGCCGAAGTATTCCAGCTTGCCGAACACCGCGGCCGCCGCCGGCGCGGTCACGCGGCGGATCCGCACGAGCGGCGTCAGCCCCGCCGTGTCGAGAATGCTGTCTGCCGGGCGCCGCCGGCGGTCCCACTCCATTTCCGGCAACTCCTCTTGGACGAGGTGCTCCGAACCGCTGCCTACCTGGTTCCCCTGGAAATGAGTAGCACAATTCCCCGCGCGTGGGACGCTTACATCTATGGCACGTTGAGTCTTACGGCCGGCGCGGGCCATCAAGCCCCCGCGCATGACACGGCCGGCCGTCAAAAGGCCCGGCCGGCCGTGCCGAGGGACGTCGTGTTCCTTAGAGTGCTGTCTGTGCGGGCGGTATGTTCTGGTTCACATGGAAGAAGTTTGTGGGATCGTATTTCGCCTTCAGCGCCGCCAGCCTCTCATACTTCCTTCCGTAGGCCGTACGGACGCCCGCGTCATCCACATCGCCGAGGTAGTTGACATACGCCGCATCCGCGAGGAAGGGCTTCATCGCATCCCAAAACTCCCGCGTCCACCGAACGTTGGCGTCTGTGTCTTTGGGATCAGTCCAGGCGGTGATGCAGACGAGATTATACGGCCAGTTCCGGTGACCGAACGCCGTCGCACCGTCGGGCACCCGATTCCATGCGCTGTCCCCATCGTGCTCGACGACGACGGTGCGAATCGACGGGGTGTCCGCATAGAAATCGAGGATGGTGTCGATGGCGCCATCGCTGAACGATTTTAGAAAACCCGACTTCCAGTAATTGTGCCTGCCCTCGGGCCAGAGGAAATCCGCCATGGTCTGCGCGGCACTGTACGGCATCGGCTGATAAATGTCCGCGGCGGGAGGCCCAAACTGACGCAGCGGCTGCAACGCGCGCGCGCCGGCATCAAGCGGGCCGACCCACACACCGCCGATACCCACCATGGGGCCGCTTCGGAGCGCATCGGGCAGCGGCAGCTCCGGTGCGTGGAATAGAAGCGCGCTGTTGCTCATTTCCTCGGGCGCCGTCGATTCGTATTCCCGCCAGAACCGCAGGACCTTGGCGCCCTCGGAAGCGGGATGCAGTACCAGCCCGGCCAATACGGTCCCGGCCGGGCACCTGAAATTCAAACGATGTCACAATGCCGAAGTTGCCGCCGCCGCCCCGGATACCCCAAAATAGATCTGAATGCTCGGTCGAACTGGCGCGGATGACCCGGCCGTCCGCCGTGACGACGTCCGCGGAGAGCAAATTGTCCAGGGCGCAGCCGTGCTTCCGGACCATCCAGCCGAGCCCGCCGCCGAGTGTGAGCCCGGCTACGCCGGTCGTCCCCACGAAGCCACCGGTCGCCGCCAGATCGAAGAGCTGCAGCTCGTGATTGAGTTCCGCCCACGTAACGCCGGGCTCGACGCGCGCCGTGCGGTGCTCAGGATTCACATGAATGCCCTTCATCGCCGAAAGGTCAATGACCATGCCCCCGTTGCACAGGCTGAGCCCTGCCACATTGTGGCCCGTCGCGCGCACCGCGACTTCGATGTCGTGCCGCCGGGCAAATTTGACGGCCGCGCTTACGTCGGCAACGCCGGCGCACCGCACAATCATGGCAGGATGCCGGTCGATCATCGCGTTGTGAATCCTGCGCGCTCCTCGTACGCCGGATCCTGGGGAAGGATGACGGGTCCTCGGAGCGAGCTGCGCAGCGCGTGCAGATCAGTATCTGCCAGCATCATGACGCCTCCCCCCTCTTATGTCACAGTGCCTGTGGTCAGTGTCGAACGATGGCAACTGAGGGATGCCACTCTCGGGGAGAAGATCAATCCCTCCTTGCGGCTCGACCGCCTTGACAA
>DATGHZ010000010.1:0-21044 GCA_035307565.1 bacterium
GCTGCTCGAGCGCCGCGACGAGCTGCGCAAGATGAGCTACAAGGACAACGAGCACCTGCGCGGCGCGATCAACGAGATCGTGTTCAACAAGATCAAGAACTGCCTGCGCCTCTACGAGAAGACCGAGGAGATGGACGCGAAGAGCCGGGAGCTCCTCGACGTGCTGCAGCGCAGCGCCATCGAGGAGCACGGCTACTGCGACTCCTGCGCGCGCTCGCTCTTCCGGACGATCGGCAGGAGCTTCTAGCCTCAGAGGGCCGGGCCGGAGGGCGCCCATGCGCATTCACCGCGGACGGATCGCCCAGTACAAGCACGATCAGCTGCTGCGCGAGTACCTTAAGCAGAACCTGAACGAGCTGATCCAGCAGAAGGAACTGATCATCGACGGCCGGGTCAAGACGCAGATCGCGACCCTCGACCTGCCGACGCTCAAGTTCGGCGAGGAGACGCAGTTCCTCGCGCAGGGCAGCGGATCGGGCGGCGCTGGCGGCGCGGGGGCCGGGGCGGGGGCGGGGAACGACCAGGTCCAGGCGCTCGGCGGCCTGCTCGGCGGCGACCATCACGGCAAGGAATTGCAGGTCGAGCTCGACTTCGACGAGTTCGTGCGTCTGGCGCAGGAGGTGCTGCTCGACGACCTGCGTCTGCCGGCCTTCCACGATCCGGGACGCGCCGGCGAGGTGGAGGCCCAGGAGCTCGTGGAGCTCGACGACATCGACCGGATCGGACTGCGGGCCGACCTCAACCTCGAAGAGACGATGACGCAGAGCCTGCTGCGCAACACGCGTGAACGGGGCCGGCTCGACTACGACGTCGACGTCCAGCAGGACGCCTGGTACTTCATCGAAGACCCGACGACGTTCCAGAACAACCGGTCGGTCGAGGTCTACGTACTCGACATCTCCGGGTCGATGCGCGGCGAGTACCTCGCGCTCGTCCGGAAGACGATCTTCATCCTGTGGCATTACCTCGAAAAGCGCTACCCGACGAACCTCCGGCGCTATGTCGTGTTCCAGGACGTGGCGGAGGAGAAGACGCGCGACGAGTTCTTCTGCGTGGAATCGAGCGGCGGCACGCACATCAGCACGGGGTTCGAGAAGGCGATCAGCCTGCTCGACGGGGTCACGGAGTACGACAAGTTCCTCTTCATGTTCACCGACGGCGAGACGAGCTCGGGCGACTTCGACCTCGCGAAGAAACGGTTCGACGAGGCCCTCGGCGGGTTCGACCTGGTGTGTTACGGGCACGTGAACCCCGGCGGCCGCGGCATCGGCGGCTTCAGCGAGTTCGTGCAGGAAGCGGTCCGGACGCGCCAGGGTGCGATGTTCGCCAACCTCGTGGATCTCGAGACGATCCGGACGGCGATGCGCGACTTCCTCGGCTTCTTCGAGTCGCGGGCGGCGCGGCGGCCCACCGCGGTCACCGCGGCGAGGAGGGACTGAGGCCGTGGCCGTGCAGCAGCCGTCGCTGAACGAGTACAACGCCGTCATCGGCCGCCTGGAGGACCTGGCGCACGATCGCGGGCTCGCGTTCGATCCGGTGATCTTCCAGCTCACCGACAGCGACGAGATCGCCGAAGTCGCCAGCATGGGGCTGCCGAACCGGTTCGTGCACTGGTACTGGGGCGGCGTGTACAAGGAGCTCGTCACGCAGCAGAACAAGGAAGTGTTCAGCATCCTGGAACTGGTGCTGAACACCGCTCCGTCGCACGCATTTTTACGGTCCACCAACACGTACCTCGAGAACGTCCTGGTGATCGCGCACGTCTTCGGGCACGCGGATTTCTTCGCGAACAACCACTGGTACCAGAAATCGAACAAGAACATGCTCAACGAGGCCGAACGGCACGCGCGAATGATCCGCGCCTACGAGCGCCAATTCGGCCGCGACCGCGTTGAGAAGCTTCTCGACGCGCTGCTCACCGTCGCGACGTCGGTCAATGCGTTCGAACGCAGCCCCAAGGAGCGCCGCCGGCGGCTCATATACTATCTCGAGGAGAAGGCGCCGCTCGAGGATTTCGAGCGCACGGTGCTCGAGGCGATCCGCGAGGAGGCAGAGTACTTCGACCTCATCCAGCGCACCCACATCATCAACGAGGGCTGGGCCACCTTCGTCGAGGCGGAACTGCTGACGCGCCTGCTCAGCGCGCAGGAATGGGCCAGCATTTCGGTCCACCTCTGCAACCGGCCGGCGCCGTACACGATCGGCTACACGCTGTTCAAGTCCATCCGCGACCACGACGGCTTCGACCGGGCGCTGCAGTTGCGCCGGTTCTACGAGGACGTGAGCCTGATCGACACGGTGCTGACCGACGATCTCGTGCGGCGGCTCGACATCTTCGTCTACGACCCGAAGGAAAAGCAGAAGAGCTACGATCTCCAGAAGGTCAAGGAGATGCTGATCAACCAGAAGCTCTACAAGGGCGATCCGCGGATCGAAGTCGACCCGTCGTCCTGCGGCCGCGACCTGCTGCTCGTGCACCAGGACGAGGACCGCAAGCTGGAGCCGAAGCGGGTCGGGCTGTTCCTGAAGGCGGTGTACGCTCTCTGGCGCAACCCCGTTAAGTTACGCGCGAACGGCAAAGTCTACACCTACGACCGTCGGGGCCTGTCCTCGACATAAACGCCTCACTGCCCGCGTTGCACACCGCTCCTCACAGGGGAGCGGTTTCCTCAACAGGAACTCATTATCTTATGACCATCACAGAGGTCAAGCGCCGCCTCGACGGAAGCGTGCGCATGTATCCCTGTGAAGCGGCCGAGGTGGCGGAAGACCACGCCGTTCTCCTTTACCGCATCACCGGTGCAGGGCGCGTCGCCGACGTACAGTTGATGCCGGGCACCCTCACCGTCGCCTATTACTGGACCGGCCGGCCCTACAACGTTTATCACTGGATTGCGCCCTCGGGCGAGACGCTCGCCTACTACTTTAATTTGAGCGGGCCGGTCACGATCGGACGAGACCGGCTGGAGTGGGAGGATCTCGAGGTGGACGTGCTGGTCACGCCCGAGGGCCGCGTGCAGGTGCTGGACGAAGACGCCGTCCCCGCGAGTGCCGCTGCGAGGCTGCCCGAGATCGCCCGGGCGCGGGAAC
Organism: bacterium; assembly: GCA_035307565.1. Taxonomy (GTDB): domain Bacteria; phylum Sysuimicrobiota; class Sysuimicrobiia; order Sysuimicrobiales; family Segetimicrobiaceae; genus DASSJF01. Next base: position 3,091 of record DATGHZ010000010.1, read on the forward strand.
GCGTGCTCGCGGACTGGCGGGCGGTCGTCCGCGATGTCGAGCGGGTGTCCCGCATGCTGCAGACGGTTCCGGGCGGCCGATGAGCCGGCTCCGAGGCCGGGTCGCCGTCGTCACCGGATCCAGCCGCGGGATCGGACGCGCGATCGCCCAGGCCTTCGCGCGCGAAGGCGCCGCGGTCGTGTTGAACGCGGCGCGGTCGATCGCCGAGGCGCGTGCCGCGGCGCAGGCGATCGCCGCCAGCGGCGGCAAGGCCGCCGCGATCCAGGCCGACGTGACCAAGCCCGCCGAGGCGCGCCGTCTCATCGCCGAGGCCGTTCGGGAGTTTGGGCGCCTCGACGTCCTCGTCAACAACGCCGGCATCAGCGACCGCACGCCGTTTGCCGAGATCGACGAGGCGACGTGGCACCGCATGATGGACGTGCACGTCACCGGGCCCTTTTTCGCCGCGCAGGCCGCGGCCGAACCCATGGCCGCGCAGGGCGGCGGCGTTATCATCAACATCGCGTCGATGCGCGGCATCGAACCGGGCACCGGCGCCGTGCACTACAACGTGAGCAAAGCGGCGGTCATCATGCTGACCCGGTGTCTCGCCCGCGACTTGGCGCCGCACGTGCGCGTGAACGCCATCGCGCCCGGCTACACGGAGACGGCGTTCCACGCCGAACGCTCGATCGCGGACCGCCAAGCCATCGCGTCGCGCATCCCGCTCGGGCGGTTCGCGCAGCCGGAAGAGGTCGCCCGGGCCGCGGCGTTCCTCGCGTCGGACGACGCGGCCTACGTGACGGGGGATACGCTCATCGTGTCGGGAGGCGTGGTGACGCGCTGACGTCCGAGTCTCAAGCCCGCCCCTCGTGGGTAGAGACACCGCACGAGGGGTGAGCGCATGTCCAACAACACGCGGACCGGGGCACGCGGCACCCGGTCCGTTGCGGTCGAGAGTGTTTGGGCTTACGACTCTTTGATCTTCTTCGCGAAGTCGCCGGGTTTGACGTTCTCGATGAACCGCTTGAATTCTTCCACTTCGTGCTCGTCGAACGCCTTCTTCAGCTGAATCGCCGTGGCCGCGACTTTGTCCTCGACGAGGATCGGCGCGGACGTGCGTAGGGCGATGGCGATCGCGTCGCTCGGCCGGGAATCGACGACCAGCTCCTTCCCGTTGCGCTGGAGATGAATCTCCGCGAAGTACGTCCCGTTTTGGATGTCGGTCACCACGATGCGGCTGATGCTGACCGTGAGGTGCTGCAGCATCTGTTTGATGAGGTCGTGGGTCATCGGGCGCGGCATCTGCACGCCTTGGAGCTGAAACGCGATCGATTGGGCTTCGGAGCCGCCGATCCAGATCGGCAGGGCCAGCGTCTCGGCCTGATCGACCAGCAGCACCACCGGATTCATCTGCTGGTCCATCGCGACCGTCTTCACTTTCATGGTGACCATGCCGATACCTCCGGCGGCGAGTTCGTCGTGCTGCTTCTACTCGTGCCGTCGTGGGCCCTTCAACCTCGCGCGGTACGGTGGGGCATTCATTTTGGTTATTCCCACGTGCCTCACCTTCGAGCCCCGGCCTCGGCGAATCACGGCACGCGGGCCCTCGTGCAGGGGCGTATCGCGCATGACCCGAATAGCCGGGATGATGTTGCGGGTCGTGTGCTGTGCGATCCTGCTCTGCGCGTCCCTTGTCGCGGCGCAAAACGGAACGGCGGCGCAGGCCGCGGCCGCGCCGGCCGCGATCACGGCGGACCCCGTGCCGGCCGGTGGCATGGCGGCGTGGGGCCTGCCGCTTCTGTGGGCCGCCTTGCCGAGGACCGCCGCGCTCATCCATGAGGCCCTCGCGCATCTCGGCAGTCCATACCGATGGGCCGGCATCGGACGCGGCGGGTTCGACTGTTCCGGTCTGGTCTCCCGGGTCTTCGCCGCGGCCGGCGTTGCTTTGCCGCACAGTTCGTCGGAGCAGTACGGCGCGGGGACGGCCGTGCCGGCGGCGCGGCTCGTTCCCGGAGATCTTGTGTTCTTCCGAACCTACACCAGCGGCCCCTCGCACGTGGGCATCTATCTCGGCGGCAACCGCTTCATTCACGCGTCGGCCTCGCGGGGCGTCGTCGTGTCGTCGATGGACGAACCGTACTTTCGGGCCAGATTCCTGGGGGCGCGCCGCTACTAAGGCTGCTCGTCCGTGTCCCTCAACGTCCGTCTGAGCACGGCGATCGCCCTCGGGAAGACCGCCGCGACGCTGAGCCGCGTCCTCGGCCGCGGCGGCGGGACCACCATGCCGGGGCGGGTTGCGCGCGCCGTCGAGCCGGATGTCGTCGGTCTGCTGGCCCGCCGTCTCACCGGCGGGACCGTGCTCGTCGCGGGAACGAACGGCAAGACCACGACGGCGCACCTAATCGCGCACATCATGCGCGCGGAGGGGCGCCGGGTCGTGCACAATCGCGCCGGCGCGAACCTGGCGGCGGGCATCGCCTCGGCCCTCGTCGAGCACGCGGATCTCCGCGGGGATCCGGCCGGCGATCTCGGGATTTTCGAGGTGGACGAGGCGACGGTGCCGCGTGTCGTTCCGGCGCTCCAACCGCGCGTCGCCGTCTTCACGAACCTGTTCCGCGATCAACTCGACCGCTACGGTGAGATCGATTACATCTCCGGGCTGTGGCGCGCGGCCGGCGCCCGGTTGACGCCGGGCTTCGTGCGGGTGGCCAACGCGGACGACCCGCTGGTCTACGACGCGGTGCGGGAGATGCCCGGCACGCTCGTGACGTACGGGCTGGACGACGACCGCCACGCGCTGCCGGCGCTCGAGCACACGGCCGAGGCGCGCTATTGCTACCGGTGCGGCACGCCCTATGTCTACGCCGTCACGTACTTCGGCCATATGGGCCGGTACCGGTGTCCCACGTGCGGTGTGGCGCGGCCCGATCCGGATGTCGTCGCGAAAGAGATCGGCCTCGCCGGTCCGGACGGCGCCTCGTTCGTCGTGGACGCCGGACCCGCCGGCCGCGCCGGCGTGCGCACGCGGCTCCCGGGCCTTTACAATATCTACAACGTGCTCGCCGCGATCGCCGCCACCCTCCAGTTGGGCGCGCCGCTTGCCCGCGCCGCCGCCGCCGTCGGCACGTTTGCGCCCGCGTTCGGCCGGGCGGAACGCATGACGCTCGACGGGCACGACGTGCAAATCCTGTTGGTGAAGAACCCGGCCGGGTTCAACGAGGTGCTGCGGACGGTGCTCGCCGGGGGGCCGCTTCCGGTGCTTTTGATCGCGATCAACGACCTCATCGCGGACGGCCGGGACGTCTCGTGGCTCTGGGACGTCGACTTCGAAATGCTGGCGGGACACGTGGACCGGGTCGTCGCATCCGGGCTGCGCGCGGAAGACATGGCGGTGCGGCTCGAGTACGCCGGCATCCCGCCGGCCGCGATCGAGGTGGAGCGGTCCTATGACGCCGCCCTGCGGCGTGCGCTTGCGCTTGTGGGGTCCGGCCGGCTCTTCGTCCTCCCGACCTACACGGCGATGCTCGCGCTTCGGGCCGTGCTGGAACGCCGCGGCGTCGTGGCGAGGTTCTGGGAATGACGCGGGTGCTGCGGATCTGCCATCTGTACCCGGACCTGTTGAACCTGTACGGCGACCGCGGCAACATCATGGTGCTCGCCGCCCGGGCGCGCCGCCGCGGCATCGACGTCCTCGTGCGCGATGCCGGATTGGGCGACGACATCGCGCCGGAGGACGCCGATCTCTTCTTCATCGGCGGCGGCGAGGACCGCCAGCAGCGCATCGCTGTGGGTGACCTCGCCGGACGGAAGCGCGGTCCGCTCGCGGCGGCGGTGGCCGGCGGCGCCGTGGTGCTGGCCGTGTGCGGCGGGTACCAGCTGCTCGGCAAGTTCTACCGGCCGGCCGAGGGCGACGACCTGCCCGGACTCGGACTGCTGGATATGTGGACGGAACACGCCGGTCCGTCCGCGCCGCGCCTCATCGGCAACCTCGTCATTGAGCCGGAGGACGGTGAGCCGCCGCTGGTCGGCTTCGAAAATCACGGCGGCCGCACGTATCTCGGTCCGGGCTCGCGGCCGCTCGGCCGTGTCGTGGTCGGGTTCGGCAACAACGGGAGCGACCACACCGAAGGCGCCGTGTCCGGCCGCGTGTACGGCACGTATTTGCACGGTCCGCTGCTGCCGAAAAATCCCGCTTTTGCGGATCGCCTGATACGTGAGGCGCTGAGCCGGCGGTTCCCCGAGTTCACGCTGGCCCCGCTGCCCGATACCTTCGAGACGCGGGCCCGCGAGGCGATGCTGACCCGGCTGGGCGCCCGCGCTTCGTAGCCTTTCGGTGAGGCGGTGAGCCGGCGGCCGCTCTCCGGGCGCGGCCTGGACCGCTCGCCCGTGCCCATCGCGGCGGTGATGGGCCTCGCCGAACTCGGCTTCGCGACCGTCGTTCCGCTCCTGCCGCTATATCTCCGAGAGCGGCTTGGCGCCGGCGCGACACTCATTGGGGTCGTGGTGGCCACGTTTGCGGCGGTCGACACATCGCTGAAAACGGTGTGGGGCGGTCTCGCCGATCGTGTGGGACGCCGTGCCGTGATCACCGGCGGGCTCCTCGTCGCGAGCGCCGCGCCGCTGCTCATGACGCTGATCCGGGTTCCCGTCTTGTTCGTGCCTCTGCGGCTCGTCGACGGCGCGGGGAGCGCCGCGGTGTGGCCGTGCGCCGCGGCGGCGATCGCCGAACGCACCGTCGGGCCGCGCCGCGCGGCCGGCATGGGCATGCTCAACATGTTCTTCCTCGGCGGACTGGCCCTCGGTCCGAGCGCCGGATTGTTCGCGGCCGCCGCGTTCGGCGATTATCGCGCCGGATTCTATCTCGCCGCGACACTTCTGCTTGCCGGAGCGGCCGCGGCTTCGACAGTGTTTCGCGCGGATGCCGGCCGGCCGGTCTCGGTCGCCGGTGATGCGCCGTCCGAGGGAAGCGCGGCGCCCGCCCTGTCGCCGGCCGCCACGTTCGCGGCCGTGCGGTCGTCGCCCGGGCTGCCGGCCATGCTGTCGGTGGCGTTTGTGCAGATGTTCGGCGTGGGCCTGCTCGCGCCGATTCTGGTCATCTACGCACACGAAGTCGTGCACCTCGCCGACCGCACGCTCGGTATCGTGTTTCTCGTCCTCGTTCTCGCGGTGGCCGCGGCGTCCGTGCCCGGCGGCCGGCTCGCGGACCGCATCGGACGGCCCCGGACGGTTGCGTGGGGGATGGCGATGGCGAGCGCCGGCATGTGGCTGCTGCCCGTGGCGGGGCGCGGGAACGTCGTCCTTCTCGGTGCCGCGGCCGTGCTGCTCGGCGGAAGCTACGCGATCTCGTCGCCCGCCTGGCTCGCGCTGATCAGCGAGACCGCGCCGCCCGGGCGCACCGGTCTCGTCATGGGGGCATCGGAGACGGCCCAAGGAGCCGGCCTGATCGCTGGGCCGCTGCTCGGCGGCTTCCTGTACGATCGCGCCGGACCGGACGCGCCATTTGTCGCGAGCGCGTTATTGCTGACCTTCGGCACGGTGCTGGCAATTGTGACGCTGCGGCGGCGGCAGCGCCGTCGAGCCGCGCGCTGACGGACGGCCGGTTCACTCCAGCAGTTTCTTGAGGCCGGCCAGCATCCCGCCCCAGTTTTTCTCGGAGTGTTCGCGGGCCTGTTCCGTAGGATTGTTGTCCTGAGACAGCGCGAGGACGGTAATTCCGCCGGATAGTTACCCAGACGGCGCCCGGCGGAGAACGCCGGCTCGCAGGCGCGGCAGCGGGAGGGGGCGGCATTTCCACTGTTGTACGTGTGTCGTATGGAAGTCGTGAATCCGATCGTCCGGCGCTGGCAGCGGGACGCGCTCGAGGACACCGAGCGGTTCTGGGACCGCGCCGCGCGCGCGCTGCCCTGGGTCCGGACCTGGGATCGGGTCTTCGAATGGACGTATCCCACGTTCCGGTGGTTCATCGGAGGACAAACCAACCTCGCCCTGGCCTGTCTTGACCATCACGTGGCCGGCGGCCGCGGTGGTGTCGCGGCCCTCGTCTACGTGAACGAGCGCGGCGACCGGCGCATCTTCACGTACGCGCAACTGCTCTACGAGGTCGAACGGGCAGCGGCGGCGCTCCGCGGCATGGGCATCGGCAAGGGCGACCGCGTCACGATCTATATGCCGACGTGTCCGGAAGCCATCATCGTCATGCTGGCCGCGGTCCGGATCGGCGCGATCCACTCGGTCGTCTACGCCGGCTTCGGCGCCGGCGCGCTGGGCGGCCGCATCAAGGCGAGCGGCTCGCGGCTCGTGTTCGCGGCGGATGTCGCCTTCCGGAAGGGGCGCGAGGTCCCGCTCAAGGGCATCGTCGACGCGGCGCTCGAGGACGCCGGCGACACCGTGGAGCACGTGATCGTGCTCCGGCGGGGCGCCGATCCGGCGCCGATGGCGCCGGATCGCGATCTCGATTGGGCCGAGTTCCTGGCCGCCGGCCGCGGACATACCGGCGAGGCCGTCGCCGTGGAATCCAACCAACCGGCGTACATTCTGGCAACATCGGGGACCACGGCAACCCCGAAACTCTCGGTCCACATGCACGGGCCCTACGCCGTCCACGTCCACAGCATGGCGCGCTGGATGTTCGACCTGCGTCCCGCCGACGTCTGGTGGTCCACGTCCGATATCGGGTGGGTCGTGGGACACAGTTACATTGTCTACGCGCCGCTGCTCGTCGGGTGTACGACCGTCGCCTACGAAGGGGCGCTCGACCACCCCGGCCCCGACGTCTTTTGGAAGGTCATCGACGAGTTCGGCGTCACGGGCGTCTTCACGTCGCCCACCGCGGTGCGCCTGCTGATGCGGTACGGGGAAGAGCCGGTGAAGGGCTACCGGCTGGCGTCGCTCGAGCGCGTGTTTTGCGCCGGCGAACCCCTCAACGCGCCCGCCTGGGAATGGCTGCAGAAGAAGGTCTTCGCCGACCGCATCCCGGTCATCGATCACATGTGGCAGACCGAAACCGCGGGGCCGATCGTCGGCAATCCGTACGGGCTCGGCCTGCTGCCGATCAAGCCGGGGTCGGGCGGTATTCCGCTGCCCGGGATCGACGCCGCCGTCGTCACACCGGATGGGGCCGCCTGCGCGCCGGGTGAGAAAGGCATTCTCGTCATCGCGCGGCCGTTCCCGGGGCTTATCCAGACGCTGTGGGGCGACGCGGCGCGCTACGCGCGCGACTACTGGGAACGGATTCCCGGCCGGCGCGTATACTACACCGGCGACTCCGCGCACCTCGACGAGGACGGATATGTGTGGTTCGCGGGACGGGCGGACGAGATCATCAAGATTGCCGCGCACCGCATCGGCACGATCGAGGTCGAAACGGCCCTGCTCAAGCACTCGGCGGTGGCGGAGGCCGCCGTGACGGGGCGGCCGGACGAGGTCCGCGGGGAGGTCATCAGCGCGTTCGTCGTCCTCAAATTGGGCCACGAACCGTCCGCGCGCCTCAGAGATGAGATCGTCGCGACGGCCCGCCGGGAACTCGGTCCCATCGCAGTGATCGGCGAGCTCAACTTCGTCGGCGTGGTGCCCAAGACGCGGAGCGGCAAGATCATGCGCCGCGTCCTCAAGGCGGTGATTCTCGGCAAGGACCCCGGGGACATCTCCACGATTGAGGACGAGGGGTCGGTCGAGGAGGCCCGCGAGGCGTGGCGCGCGATTCAGGCCGAGATGGCCGCCCGCCGTTGAACGCCCGTTCGCGAAGGCCCCGGCGTCCCGGAGGTGCCCCCAGCGATGTCCAAGGCGTCGCGCGCCGTTAATATCGCCGATCTACGGCTCATGGCGAAGCGCCGGCTCCCCAAAGCCATCTTCGATTACGTCGACGGCGGCGCGGAGGATGAAGTCACGCTGCGCGAAAACCGGCGCGCGTTCGAAGAGGTGTCGTTCCGGCCTCGCCACGGCGTCGGCGTCGACGACATCGATCTTCGCGTGCGCGTGCTCGGCCACGATCACGCGCTGCCGGTCCTGCTCGCGCCGGTCGGCTACTGCCGCATGTTTCACCCGGTGGGCGAGGTTGGCGCGGCCCGGGCGGCCGGCGCGGCCGGCACTACGTACATCCTATCCACCGCGTCCGGGCACCGCCTGGAAGACGTGAAGGCGGCGACGCGCGGTCCCGCGTGGTTCCAACTGTACGTGACCGGGGGACGGGACGCCGCGGTCGACGCGCTCACGCGGGCGCACGCGGCGGGCTATACGGTCCTCGTCATCACGATCGACACGTACGTGATCGGCATGCGGGAGCGCGATCACCACAACCACACGTCGGTTCTGCTCGGCGACAATCCGTTCGCGAAACTTCCATACCTGCCGAACATTCTCGCGCACCCGGCCTGGCTCGTCGACTTCCTGCGTGACGGGGGCGTCCACCCACTGCCGAACATCGTGACGCCCGGTGTTGGGCCGATGCGCCTCCGCGACGTGGGCAGTCTCATCCGCCGGTCGTTCAGTTGGGACGACCTGCCGTGGATCCGGGAAGTCTGGCCGGGGCCCATCGTCTTCAAAGGAGTCTTGACGGCGGAGGACGCGCGCCGGTGCCTCGATCACGGCGCCGCCGGCCTCGTCGTCTCGAACCACGGCGGACGTCAGCTCGAGTCGTCGCCCGCCACGCTCCGCGCGCTGCCGGAAATCGTCGCCGCGGTCGACGGCCGCGCCGAAGTGCTGTTGGACGGCGGCATCCGGCGGGGCACCGACGTGATCAAAGCCGTGTGCCTCGGTGCCCGCGCCGTGCTGGTGGGCCGCGCGTACGCCTACGGGCTCGGCGCGGCCGGCGAGGCGGGGGTGGCCCGCGCGCTCGAGATTCTCAAGGCCGACCTCGTGCGCAACCTAAAACTGCTGGGGTGCGCCGCGGTGTCCGCGCTGGACCGCTCGTACGTCAACGTGCCGGCGTGGGTCGCGGACGCGGCGCCGGCGGCGCGCCCTACCGCCGTCGGACGGAGCGGCTGACGTTCGCCGGGCCGCCGGCGGTGCCGTTGCGCGGCGGGAGGCGAAACGCCTCCGCCAGCAACTCGTACGATCGCACGCGAGCCCGGTGGTCGTGGACAATCGTCAGGATCATGAGTTCGTCCACGGCCAGGTCGGCGGCCGTGCCGGCGAGCCGGTCGCGCACCTGATCGGGCGTGCCTACGACGTACCGCGGCCATTCGGCGCGCTCGGGAGGCATGGAGTCTCCCGGGCCGAGCTGCGCGAGGGCGTCTTCGGGAGTCGGGATCGCGCCGGGTTCGATGCCCTGCGCGCGGAGGTAGCGCCGCAATTTCACCGGCGCGGCCTGCCGCTCCGCCTCGGCTTCGGTCTCCGCGCAGATGGCGCCGAGCGCCAGAATCGTGCGGCGCTTCCCCTCGTCGACGTGCGCGCGATAGTACTCGAGCGCCTCGCGCGTGGGTTCGGGATTGATGAAGTGCGCAAACGCGTACGGCAGGCCGAGTTCCGCGGCCGCCTGCGCGCTCCATGGGCTTGAGCCGAGCAGCCAGACGTCCGGGCCGCCGGGCATATCCGGCGTTACCAAGATGCGCGCGAAGGGATGCGCCGGCGGAAAGCCCCGGCGCAGGAATGCCAGCAGTTCGACGAGCTGCTCCGGAAAGTCGTCCACCCATTCGCCGCGGCCGCGGTCGCGGCGGAGCGCGTAGGCTTCGAGCGGCGCGCTGCCGGGCGCCCGGCCGATCCCAAGGTCGATGCGGTCCGGGTACAGCGCGTGCAGTACCCGAAAGACCTCGGCGACCTTCAAGGGACTATAGTGGGGCAGCAGTATGCCGCCGGCGCCCACCCGAATGCCGCACGTCTCCGCCGCCACCCGCGCGATCAGGACCTCCGGCGCGGGGCTCGCGAAGCCGGGCGTCGCATGATGCTCGGCGATCCAGTACCGCTCGTACCCGAGGGCGTCGGCCCGGCGGGCGAGGTCGATTGTGTTGTGCAGCGCATCGGCGGGAGTCGAGCCGGATGGCACCGGCGACTGGTCGATGATCGAAAGTCTCATCGGCCGAGGTAACGACGTGCGCCGCGGCCGCATTCCCGCGCGATGACCGGCGCGCTGCTCCACGCCCTCGGCCTGGCGTTTGCCATGTTCTGGGAGATCCTGTGGCCGTTGATTCTCGGCTTCGCGCTCTCCGCCGCGGTGCAGGCGTTCGTCTCCAAGCGCGCGATGGTGCGGCTGCTCGGCGACGACTCGCCGCGGAGCATCACCCTCGCGAGCCTGTTCGGGTTCGCGTCGTCGTCGTGTTCCTATGCGGCCGTGGCCCTGGCGCGCTCGCTGTTCCGCCGGGGCGCCAACTTCACGGCCTCCATCGTCTTCCAGTTCGCCTCGACGAATCTCGTGATCGAGCTCGGCATTATCATGGCGGTACTGCTGGGGTGGCAGTTCACCGCGGCGGAGTTCATCGGGGGCCCGATCATGATCGCGTTCCTGTGGTGGCTCTTCCGCGCGACATTGCGGCCCGCGCTCGTGGCCGCGGCGCGCCGCCAGGCCGACGAAGGCATCGCCGGACGGATGGAAGGGCACGCCCAGATGGACATGTCGGTGGTCGACGGCCGGCCGCTGCTGGCCCGTCTGCGCTCACCGGAAGGGTTCACGGCCGTCAGTCACTACTTCGTGATGGACTGGGCCGCCGTCTGGATGGATGTGGCGGGAGGGTTGCTGATCGCGGGGGCGATCGCGGCGTGGGTGCCGGACGCGTTCTGGCGCACATTCTTTTTGACCGGGCATCCGCTGGGCAATCTGCTCTGGAGCCCGCTCATCGCGCCGTTTGTCGCGATTTTGTCGTTCGTGTGCTCGGTCGGGAACGTGCCGCTCGCCGCGGTCCTCTGGAACGGCGGGGTGAGTTTCGGGGGCGTGGTCGCGTTCATTTTCGCCGACCTGATCGTGCTGCCGATCCTCGACATCTACCGGCGGTACTACGGCCTCCACATGGCGCTGTACTTGCTGGCCACCTCCTATGCGGTCATGGCGGCCGCCGGCCTCGTCGTCGAATTGCTGTTCCGGGCCGCGGGCCTCGTTCCGGCGGTCCACCGCGCCGTCGTCATCGAAGCGCACCTGGCGTGGAACTACACCACCGTTCTCAACGTGATATTCCTTGCCCTCGCGGCCGTCTTGGTCTGGCGGTTCGTGCGCACGGGCGGCATCGCGATGCTGTGGATGATGAACGAGCCGATGCAGATGGAAGGCGCGTCGTAGGCTACGGCGTCCCGGCCCGCCGGAAGGCGAAGTCGCAGACCGCCACGCCGCCGGCGACGGCCGTGATGGGGCAGGACAGCGGCCCCAGCGGCACCACGAACGCCGGCAGGTCCTGCGGGTTGATGGAAATCGTGTGCGGTCCGGGGGCGATCGGCAGCGCGACCCCGGTCAGCTCGACCGCCCGGTCGTCCACGTAGAGCCGCACCGCGATCGTCGGATCGCTGGGGTCGCAGGTCGTCTTCGGGCTGGCGCTGTGGAGGCAGACGTGTGTGATGAGCGCCGCCGACCCCGTCGGGATCGCGATCTGCGCCCCAGGCGCGCCGGCCGGTACGAGGGCCGCAAGGCCGGACGGTCCCGCCGGGATCTCGACCCTCGCCCGCACATAGTAGGGGGTGACGGGATCGCCGAAGCCGGGGCCGGGTGCCGCGGCCGGCGAGACCTGCGGCGACAGCGGCGGCGTGAGCGGCGGGAAGCCGGGCGGCGGGCTCGTCAAGGTCAGCTGTCCCGCGCCGAAGCCCGTCGTGCTCGTGACGGCGGCGGTGGGATTGTCGGCCGAATTCGTCGCGGCAAACACCGTCCCCGAATTCCCGTTGACGGACATCGTCCCCGCGGAGCCGAGCGGCAGCGTCAGGCCGAGGCCGTATCCGCCCTGCGCGCTCCACCAGACGTTCACGTGGTTACCCGCGGCCGTCGCCTGAATGCCGACCTGGACGCCCTGCGCGCCCTCTGCCGCGCTGAACGTCCAGCCCTTCTGCAGCAGCTGCGCGGTGACGCCGCTTCCCTGAGGGCCGAACGAGTACGCCAGCGCCACCGAGCCCATCGTCGATCCGACGGTGCCCGCGGTCTCGAGCCCGCTCTGTCCGTACAGCGCCGCGAGATCGACGCCGATGGCGCCGCGCACGAGATGCACCGCGGCAAGCGGCCCGTCCACCGTCGCCGCGAGCTCCGCGTCGCTGCCGGCGCCGAGCGTCCGGTGATAGGCGATCTGCGATTGCGCTGCGCTGGCCACGACCTCCCATCCCGCGGGCATGCGCACGCTCGTGCCGGGACCCGCCGGCGCGCCGAAGTTCTGAAGCGGCGTTTCGAAGCCGCTCGAGCCCGTCATGGTGAGCGTGCCGGTGAGGAGATGATACTGCCACGCGCTGGAGCTCACGGTCGCATCGAACCCCGGGCGGTGGAGGTCGGCCCAGAACGCCTGCGTCTGCGGGATGTAGGTGAGATCGACGAACCCGGTCGCCGCCGGGGCGCCGGGGAGCGTCGACGCCAGGACGAGCGGAGGGGTGACGTGAAGCGCCTGCACGAGCACGGTGGCGCTGTTCACGAGGAGCAGCTCCGTATCGGCCGGCCGGATGCCGAGCACGACGATCACGTCGGGCGACGGCATGGTAACCGACGCGACCGACGGGTCGGCGGCCTCGGCGTGGATTACGCCGGCGGGCGCGCGCAGCATCAGCTGTTCGCCGACCCGGACGCGAAGCGGTGTCGAGGCCGGGAGCGCCGCGGACGGTCCGGCGTCCTGGGCGGCCGCGGGCGCGCTCCCCAGTGCAGCGGCCGCGGTGAGCGCGAGGAACAGCGCTACGGCACCGCGGCATTCACGACGAATGGCGTTTCTCTCCCATCCAGGGTCAGAACGGCGCGTGCGATGGTGCCCGACGGCAGGCTCTCCGGCCACGTGAGCGTGACCGACGAAGCTCCCCGCGGCAGCACCGCCACCGGCGGAATGTCGAGCCGGCCGAGGAACCGGCCGTCCGGCGACAGGAAGAAGAGCACTCCGCGCGTGTTGAACAGTCCGTCGCCGCCGTTCTGCAGGTCGAGCTTGACCGTGCCGGTCGCCGCGGGCGTCAAGTGTACCTCCGGGTCGGCGGCGGCGTTCGGCGCCGTTACCACGACCTTGAGCACGATGCGCGCGAAGGGCGCCCCGGGCGGCCCCGCCACGACGACGACCGAGCCGTAGTGGGTGCGCCCGTCGCCCCGCACGGTCGCCGACACCTGCCGCATCTCTCCCGGCGCCAGCGTCAGCGCATCGGGCAGCGTCGCCAGGCCGACCAGACTGTACGGCGTGGTCCGCGGGCCGGCCAGCCACCCCTGCGGGTTCAGGTCGGCCAGTTCGAAGCTGACCGGCAGCGGCGCCTGCTCGTTGAAGTTGCGGACGCTGAACGTGAAGGTCACCGCGGTGCCGGCGCCGGCGGCGGCCGCCTGAAACCGCGGCCCGGCCGCGATCGTGCCGGCCGGCGCGGCGGCGGACGCGCCCGTTAGCGGCGCCACGCCCGCTACGACCGCGATTACCAGCGCCGCGGCGAGAAACGCGCCCGCCCGTCTCACAGCCCGAGCTCCCGTGCGCGCCGCTTGAAGAGCACCCCGGCAATCGCGGCAAGCGCGAGCGCGACCGCAGCCGCGCGGAAGAAGGTCTTCATGACCGTGCCCCCTTTGTGCGAGGATGCGTCCTTCGCGGCCCGCCGGGCCGCGCGGACGGTACCGGACTCCAAGATCGCGCGCATCGCTATTGGCTCGTGAAGGTCGTCGTGACGGTGACGTTGGACGTCACCGCGACCGCCGGCTGAGTGACGATGTAGTAGTTGACGGTTTGGGTGCCGTTCTGGGCCGTCAGCAGCGTGGTCGGGCTCCCGCTATTGGCGCTTACCGGCGTGCCGGAGCCGGCCGGCGTGCCGCACGTGCCGCCCGTGCCGGCCTGCGCTACGGCCAGGTTGATTGAGGTCGACGGGCTGGTCGTGTAGTAGGCGGTGAGGTTCCAGCCCTGCACGGACGTCTTCACCTGCACCGCGACACAGCCGCCCGTGTAGTACGTGTACGCGCTGTTCCACCCGCCCGGGAGCCACGAGGCGCCGGTGGTGAACGCCCAGCCGGGCCCGGGCGTCGTCACGTCCTCGGCAAAGCTCGTGGCCGAGGGCGTGAGGGTGACCGCAAAGGCATTGCCGGGACTCATGGTCATCGCGAGCGTCGCGCTGTTGACGCTCTTGCCGGCGACGGTGAACGTGATGGTGATCGTGGTGGGCGCGGTCAGGGCGATCGTCGGCTGCACGACGACGAAGTAGTCGGTTGTTTGATTGCCGCTCTGGTTGGTGAGCAGCGTCGTCGGGCTACCGCTGTTCGCGCTGAGCGGCGTCCCCGGACCCGCCGGGGTGCCGCACGCGCCGACGCCCGCCTGCGCGACGGCCACGTTCACAGCCGTGGCGGGGTTCGTCGTGTAGTAGGCGGTCAGGGACCACGGGGTGCCGCCGCCGCCGGTGATCCCGACTGTGGCGCAGCCGCTTGTATGGTACGTGTACGCGCTGTTCCAGCCGGCCGGGAACCACGACGCGGCCGTGTCGAACGTCCAACCCGCGCCCGGGGCGTACACGTCTTCGGCGGCGCTTACGGTCGCGGGCGTCACCGTGATGTTATCGGCGGCCTCGGCCGGCTGGAGTAGGCCGGCCAAGGCCGCGGCGAGCAGCGCAATGACGGAGAGGCGGCGGGAAGGGATCATGGGGAGTGCCGCGCTACCTCCCCTCCGTATTGCGCATCCCGTGAACATACGCCCGCTCCGCCCGTTACTGGGCCGTGAAAGTGAGCGTGAGCGTCGTATTGAGCGTGATCGCGGTCGTCGGCTGCACGATCACGTAGTAGTACACCGTCTGGCCCTGGTTCTGGCCCGAGAGCAGCGTCGTCGAGCCGCCGCTCAAGATGGTCGTGTTGGCGTTGCTGGCGGGTGCGGTGCAGGTGCTGCCGCTGAGTGTGGTCTTGGCGAGCGCCACGTTCGTCGTGTTGGCCAGCGGGGCCGTCGTAAACGAAGCCGTGAGTCCCCAGTTCGCGTCCGAGGTGTTCACGGTGATCGCGAGGCACGCGCCGGCTCCGCCGCTGTAGGTGTACGCGCTGCCCCAGCCGGCCGGGAACCATGCGGATCCCGTCGCGAACGTCCAGCCGACGCCCGGCGTGTTGACGTCCTCGGCGAAGGTCAGCGTCACCGGGTTCACCGTCACGCTGATCGCCTGGCCAGGCGTGACCGTGATCGTCAGCGTGCCGCTGCCGCTCGTGGCGGCGCCCGCGGGTGCCGGTAGTGCGGCGAGCGCCGCCGCGGCGAGCAGCCCTGCGATTCGGATCATCACAGTGTTCCTTGGAGTCTTATTCATTGGGATCTCCCCTCTGCGTCTTAGCCGCTCTGATGCAGCCGATCTGTCCCACAAGCATCATCGCGCGGCCCGGCAGTGCGCGGTATCCATACCGGTACGGATGACCATCCGCAAATCGACGGAGGGTCGCGAGGGAAATTACGTACGGCGGGGCGACGGCAGAACTATCCGGTTGTTGTGCTCTATCGTGATTTTAATGCCGGTTTGCGCGCGATCGAGGCGCACGCGACTCGTTCGGCGACGCGCCGGGTGGCGCAGGGGTGGGGAAGGCGTTAGCATACTCGGTGGGTCGCCGGACCATCGAATCAGGCGGCTGGCGGTTTACTCGATGGGCGCTCTTCCCTTATGATGGACGCAACGCCACAGGCGCGAGGGCGCGACCGTGTGGAATCCAATTTACAGGACCAAATCGGGTCGTCGTCGTTACAGAGCCGCGCCGATGTTGGCGGTTCTCGTGGTCGTCCTGAGCGGCCCTGCCGCGGTCGACGCGGGTAGTAACGGCACGTTAAACATCGCGATAACCTCCGGTCACCCAATCGTCGTTGATGTTATCACGCCGTCCGTGACGCTCCCCGCGAATGACGGCACGGGCGGGTGTGTGGCGATTCTGGTACGGACATCGATCCGCGGCTGGTCGCTGGGCGCATCTTACTCGACGAGCCCATCGGCGCAGCTGGACCTCGCCCTCCAACCGGCGACCGGCACTGCTTGCGCGATCGCCACGAACGCGGGGACCACGCCGGCCCTCAACCTGGACAGAAACGGGACGACGACCTTGCTCTCCGACCAGAAAGACAGCGAGCGGGTGGCCTATGCGCTTGTCGTCGGTTCTCGCCCCCCGCTCACATCGCCTGTGACGGTTACCCTGACGTTTACGGTCGACGCGCCCGGGGCACCGGTGGCTCAGGCGGTGGTCACGATTGGACTCGACGGGCATGGACGGGTGACGGCCATGCGGCCGTGATCGCCGACGCGACTTAAGGTACCGGCCACTCGCAGTTGGGCGATGTGCCAGCTAGAAGATGAAGTCCGCCATCGGAGGTTCCCCGCCAAGTCGGCGAAGTAATTTGGCGCTTTGAGCCCGGTGTCCGTGCGAGTGCACGCATTGTCAGAACGGGCTCTTCGGGGGCCCGCGCCCGAGGAAACTGCGGTGGAATCCTCCAATGCAAGGCGTGCAGGTGCACACTGAAGGTTGAGCCCGAAAAGCCAAAACGACAATTCCGGATACATATCCGCAGGGAGGAAGGCACATGCCGGAGCGTCACAAGATCGTGTCCCACGACAAATGGCTGGAGGCGCGGCGGAAGTTTCTCCTCAAAGAGAGGGCGTTCACGCGCCTCCGCGACCGGTTGAGCGCGCAACGCCGCGCTCTTCCCTGGGAGCGCGTCGACAAAAAGTACGTGTTCGACGGCCCGGACGGCAAAGAGACGCTGGCGGAATTGTTCGAGGGCCGCCATCAATTGGTCGTCTATCACTTCATGTTTCCTCCGGAATGGGACGCTGGGTGCCCGAATTGCTCGTTCTGGGCCGACAACTTTGACGACAATATCGTGCATCTCGCTCACCGCGACGTCACGTTGGTCGCCGTCTCCCGAGCGCCGTATCGGAAACTGGCGGCCTACAAGAAGCGAATGAGCTGGGGGTTCAAGTGGCTCTCCTCGTTCGGCAACGACTTCAATTTCGACTACCAGGCCTCGTTCCGGCCGGACGCATTGTCCAAGGGACGCGCCTTCTATAACTTCAAGATCCAAAACCCGGGAGTGTCGGACCGTGAAGGGGTCAGCGTCTTCTATGAGGCGAAGGGCGCCGTCTTTCACACCTACTCGGCCTACGCGCGCGGGATCGACATGTTGAATACGGCCTACCACTACCTCGATCTCGTGCCCAAGGGCCGCGACGAGGCCGGCCACGACTTCAAGCAGTTTTGGGTCCGACGCCACGATGAATACGGCCGGTAGGCGGGCCGCGCTCGTCCTTGCCGGGATCACCGCCGCCGCGTGGATGCTGCTCAGGCGATTGAGGGAAAGCTCTACATTCTTGGCTGTGGGTGGTCGATAACTGGACCTGCGCCGACGCCTTCTGCGATTGCGATCAAGATCGAAGTGCCCTTTGGTATGGAATCTTGCTGGTCTTGGTCGGTGTTGTTGTTCTAGTGAATCTCGTCGTATGGGTCGCTAAGAACGCTTTAGATGCTAAGCTGTTATCCTGGCTCGTTCCCGAGGGTTATTGAAGACATTGAACCCATTATCATCACTAGCGAGGACACCCGTTAGCGGGCTCTCCACACGAAGCCGGTGAACCATCGAAACATAGATCGCGGATGTCCCGGAACGAATGCCCCGCCGCCAAGGCCTGATGAATGGCCTCGCGCTGCGGATGCGCGCATATTAGGTTCCTATATTGCCTGTCCGCCATTAAGTTGATTGGCGAAGAGCCTGATAAGAGTAGGTTCCCACACTCTAGACCGCTGGACTGATGTGACGCCCGTAACCATCGTTGACGGGTTAGGAGATAAGGACCCTCAATATTGCGCGAAACGTAACGCTCGTCCCGCATGGTGGAACACTCGCCGGACGGAATTTCACTCCTCGCGCCCAGTGGCCGGTACAATTTAGGCTAAGAACCCGCGTTGCTAGCGGGAC
>DATGHZ010000011.1:0-25641 GCA_035307565.1 bacterium
TGCAGGAACTCGACGGGATCGCGCTCGCGGTGGGGCGCCGAGTGTAGCCGGGCGTGACGCCCTTCTCCCGCGCGGCCGTTATCGGCGTGGGCCTGATCGGCGGCTCCCTGGGGATGGCCATGCGCGCGCGGCGTCTCGCGGGCGAGGTCGTCGGTGTGGCCCGCGTGTCCGAGACCATCGGGATTGCGCGGACGCGGGGCGCGATCGACCGCGGCACGACCGATCCCGTGGAAGGCGTTCAGGACGCGGACCTCGTGGTGCTCGCAACGCCGCCGGAGCTCGTGGTCCCCATGGCGCAGCAGGTGCTGCCGTACCTCCGCGCCGGCGCCATCCTTACCGACGTGGCGAGCGTCAAGGGCGAGATCGTCCGGGGCATCGAATCGGCGTTGACGTCCCGCCCCGGTGGGGCCTTCGTGGGCGGGCACCCCATGGCCGGCAACGAAGGCCGGGGCGTGCTGGCGGCGTCCGCGGGGTTGTTCGAAGGCGCGGTCTACATCGTCACCCGCACGCCGCGGACCGACGCCGACGCCGCGGAGCGCGTCGTCGCCCTGGCCCGCGCGGTCGGGGCCCGGCCCACGGTCATGGACCCGGACACCCACGACCGGGCCGTGGCGCGGGTGAGCCACCTGCCGTACCTCCTCGCCGCGGCGCTCATGGGCGCCGCGGCCGACGAAACCGCGGCCGCGGGCCCATCCTTCCTCGGCGCGACGCGCGTGGCCGGCAGCCCCGTGGAGATGTGGGCGCAGATCTGCCGGCTCAACCGGCAGGAGATCGTCGACGCGCTGCGTGCCTTCCGCGGACGGCTGGACCGGCTCGAGCGCGCGCTCGCCGACGGCGGCGACCTGGACGCGCTGCTCGAAGACGCGCGGCGGGCCCGGCTCAAGCTGCCGCCGAGGGGGGACGCATGAGCGTCGCCCTCAGCCTCGCGCCGAGCGTCGCCGAGTTCGACCGGCGCGCGCGAGAAGGCAACCTTGTCCCGGTGTCCTGCGAAATCATGGCGGATCTCGATACGCCGATCTCCGCGTTCCTGCGAATCCGCCATCTGCCGTATCCGTTTCTCCTCGAGAGCGCCGAAGGCAGCGAGAAGGTCGCGCGCTACTCCTTCCTCGGGGCCGCCCCCCGCGCCGTGCTGCGCGCGTTTCCCGGACGGGTCGAGTTCCACGAGGGCGCCTCCGTCCGCCGCCTGCCGCATACCGCCGGCGGGCCGCTCGCCGCGGCGCGCGACCTGCTGGCGCGATACCGCCCCGCGGCCGATCCTTCGCTGCCCCGGTTCTATGGAGGGTTGGTCGGCTACTTCGGATACGATCTCATCCGCACGATCGAACGCCTGCCGCACCAGCCCCCCGACGATTACGGTCTCCCGATTCTGAGCCTCGCCCTCGCCGATACGGTGGTGATCTTCGACCACGTCCGCCACCGGATCCGGATCGTCGCCAACGCGGCCATCGAGGACGGGGGCGCCGACGGCGCGTACCGTGACGCGCGACGGCGCATCGAGCAGTGGATCGACCTCCTCCGCGCCCCCATGCCGGAGGTGCCGGCGGGCGGCCCGTATCCGCCGCTGCGCCTGCGCTCCAACATGACGCGGGAACGCTACGTCGCGGGAGTGGAGCGGTGCAGGGCGTACATCCACGCCGGCGATGCGTTTCAGATCGTCTTCTCCCAGCGCTTTGCCGCGGACGTCGGGGATCTCGATCCGTTCGCGGTGTACCGCGCCGTGCGCGCCATCAACCCGTCGCCGTTCATGTTCTATCTCGGCGGGAGCGACGCGACGCTCGTGGGCGCATCCCCGGAACTGCTGGTGCGGCTCGAAGGCGACCGCATCCAGATGCGCCCGATTGCCGGCACGCGCCGGCGTGGCCTCGACGACGACGAGGACCGCCGGCTGGAAGCCGAGATGCTGGCGAGCGAGAAGGAGCGCGCCGAGCACGTGATGCTGGTCGATCTGACCCGCAACGATGTCGGGCGGGTGGCCCGCTACGGCACCGTCCGCGTGCCCGAACTCATGACGGTCGAACGGTACTCCCACGTCATGCACATCGTCAGCCTCGTCGAGGGCCGCCTGCGGGAGGGCCTCGACGCGTTCGATGTGCTGCGCGCGGTCTTTCCGCACGGCACCGTGAGCGGCGCGCCCAAGGTGCGCGCGATGGAAATCCTCGACGAGCTCGAGCCGACGACGCGCGGCCCCTATGCCGGCGCCGTGGGCTATGCCGGCTTCGGCGGCGCGCTCGACACGTGCATCGCGATCCGGACGGTCACGCTGCGGGACGGCGTGGCATACGTCCAGGCCGGCGGCGGGATCGTCGCCGACTCCGAGCCGGCCGCCGAGTACGACGAAACGGTCAACAAAGCCAAAGTCCTGATCCGCGCGCTCGAGATGGCGCGGCGCGGGTTGTAGGCGGCCGCCGGCATGAGCGCGGCACGGCGCGCGGGCCCACACCTGGAGAGATCGCGATGATCCTGGTGATCGACAACTACGACTCGTTCACCTACAACCTCGTGCAGTATCTGGGCGAACTGGGCGAGGTTCCTGACGTCCGCCGCAACGACGCCGTCACGGTGGACGACGTGCGCGCGCTGGCGCCGGAAGCGATCGTCATCTCGCCGGGCCCGTGCACGCCCGCGGAGGCCGGCATCAGCGCGCCGCTTATCGAAGCGCTGGCGGGACGCGTCCCGATCCTCGGCGTCTGCCTGGGGCATCAGTGCATCGGCGCGGCCTGCGGAGGACTGGTGGTCCGCGGCGGCGCCCCCGTGCACGGCAAGACCGCCCGCATCCACCACGACGGCCGTACCATTTTTACGGGCCTGCCGACTCCGATCACCGGCACGCGCTACCATTCCCTCGTCGTCGATGCGGGCCAGCTGCCCGCAGCGCTCGAAGTGTCGGCCCGCACCGAGGACGGGGTCATCATGGGCGTGCGGCACCGGACGGCCATCGTCGAAGGCGTCCAGTTCCACCCCGAGTCGGTGCTGACCGAATACGGCCACGCCATTTTGAGGAACTTCCTGGCTCTGGCCCGCGGACACACCCCGCCCGGGCTCGCCGGGACGCTGCCGGACGCCCCTGCGGGGCGCGCCCGCGGCGCGGAGCATGCGTCTCCCGCCGGCGTCGCCCGCGCAGCCGCGGGGCGTGCCCCAGGCACGAGGTAGACGCGATGCCGCTGCGTCCCGCGATCGCGAAGGTCGCCGCCCGCGAAACCCTCACCGAGGCCGAGGCGCACGCGGCGATGAGCCTCATCATGGACGGCGAAGCGACACCGGCGCAGATCGCCGCGTTCATCACCGGCCTTGCGATCCGCGGCGAGACTGTCGAAGAGATCACCGGCTTCGCGCGGGCGATCCGCGAGCACGCCGTGACGATCGCGCCGCGGGCGGATCATCTCGTAGACATCGTCGGCACCGGCGGCGACCGCCTCAACACGTTCAACATCTCCACCACGTCCGCGTTCGTCATCGCCGGCGCGGGCGGGCACGTGGCCAAGCACGGCAACCGCGCGGCCAGCAGCAAAAGCGGCGCGGCGGACGTGCTGGAAGCGCTGGGTGTCAACCTCGACGCGCCGCCCGAAGTGGTCCAGCTGTGCATCGAGGAAGTGGGCTTCGGGTTTCTCTTTGCGCCGCGGTTCCATCCCGCGTTCAAGCACGCGCTGGTGCCGCGGCGCGAGATCGGGATTCGCACGGTGTTCAATATCCTCGGGCCCCTCACCAACCCGGCGGGCGCCCGCCGGTACCTGCAGGGCGCGCCGAGTGCGGCCCACACGGAAGTGATGGGCCGGGTGCTCGCGCAGTTGGGCGCCGACCGCGCGTTTGTCGTGCACGGCCTCGACGGCATGGATGAAATCACGCTGTGCGCGCCGACCCAGGTGACGGAGGTCCAGGACGGCACCGTCCGGACCTCCACCATCGCGCCGGAGCAGTTCGGACTCAAACGCGCCGCGCTGGAAGACCTTCGCGGCGGCACGCCCCGGGAGAACGCGGCGATGGCCGTGGCCATCTTGACAGGCGAAGAACGCGGGCCGCGCCGTGACATCGTGGTGTTCAACGCGGGCGTGGCGCTCGTGGCCGCGGACATCGCGAAGTCCATTGACGACGGTATTGCGCGCGCGGCGCAGAGTATCGATACCGGCCGCGCGTACGAGCGGCTCGAGGCGCTGCGGCTTCGGACGAAGTTCGCGTAGCATGAGGGCGCCGTCGGAGACGGTGTAGCAGCGGGCATGGGGATCCTCGATCAGATCGTCGAGCACAAGCGAGAGGAACTGGCCACCCGCCGGCGGCAGATGCCGCTCGCGGACGTGCGCAGGCGGGCCGCCGACGCCCCGCCTGCGCGGCCGTTCCACGCCGCGCTGCGTGGGCCGGGCGCGTCCGGGGGACGTGCACGCGGGGTGGCGGCCGGTGCCGGAGTCCCCCGCGTGCGGCTCATCGCGGAGGTGAAGGGCGCCTCGCCTTCGGCCGGCATCATCCGCGCCGAGTTCGACCCGGCGGCGGTCGCGCGCGCCTACGCTGCCGCGGGCGCGTCGGCCGTCTCTGTCCTGACCGACGCCCGGTTCTTCCACGGCGCGGACGAGCATCTCCGGCGGGTGCGCGCCGCGGCGGATCTCCCGGTGCTCCGCAAGGACTTCACCCTCGACCCGTATCACGTGTATGAGGCGCGGGCCATCGGGGCGGACGCCGTGCTGCTGATCGCGGCGATTCTGGACCGCGGCGCGCTCGCGGACCTAGCGGCGCTCGCCGGAGAGCTCGGGATGGCCACGCTCATCGAAGCGCACACGTCGGCCGAACTGGAGACAGCGCTGGCCGTCCCTGGGGCCGGCGCGGGGCGCGATGCCGCGGGGGGCCGGCTCGTCGGCATTAACAACCGCAACCTCGATACGCTCGAAACATCGCTCGACGTCACACGGCGCCTGCGGCCGCTCGTGCCGCCCGATGTGACGGTTGTGTCGGAGAGCGGGATCGAGTCGCGCCGGGACGTGGAGGAGATGGAGCGGCTCGGCGTGCACGCCGTGCTGATCGGCACCGCGCTCATGCGGCCGGGCGACCCGGGCGCGCGCGTTCGCGAACTCTTCGGCGCTGCCGCGCCCCAAGGTGACTAGCCGGCGGGGCTTTCGGCCGGCGTCGCAGCGCGGAGCGTAACCAAGGAGGCGGCATGGCACAGACACAGACGGGACAGACGCTGATCCGGCGCGCCGCGCCGGGCAAAAGGGGGCGGCTCCTCACGGGCGACCGTCCGACCGGCCGCCTGCACCTCGGCCACTACGTCGGCTCGCTCGAGAACCGCCTGCGGCTTCAGGAAGAGTATGAGTGTTTCTTCATCGTCGCGGACTATCACGTGCTCACGACCGGCGCCGAACGGACCCGCGAGATCGGCGGTCATATCCAGGAGTTGCTGCTGGACTACCTGAGCATCGGGATCGATCCGGAACGCAGCACGATTTACGTGCAGTCGCTCGTTCCCGAAGTCGCGGTCCTGCACCTCATCTTCTCGATGCTCACGACCGTGCCGCGGCTGCAGCGCGTGCCCACGCTCAAGGACGTCATGCGCGACCTGAAACTCGAAACCGCGACCGCCGGTCTCCTCACCTATCCGGTGCTGCAGGCCGCGGACATCCTGATGGTGCGCGCCGACGTGGTGCCCGTAGGCAAAGACCAGTCGAGTCACCTCGAGGTGACTCGCGAGATCGCGCGCCGCTTCAACGAACTGTACGGCCCCGTGTTTCCGGAGCCCGAAACGATCACCGGACGGGTCGGCACACTCGTGGGCACGGACGGCCAGGCCAAGATGAGCAAGTCGCTCGGCAACACGATCGACCTCTCGGACGACGCCGAGACGGTGCGCCGGAAGGTCATGGGCATGTATACGGATCCGACGCGCATCCACCCGACGGATCCGGGACACGTGGAAGGCAATCCCGTGTTCGCGTACCACGATGCGTTCAATCGGGACAAGGCGGAAGTCGAGGAACTCAAGGGCCGCTACCGCAACGGCACCGTGGGCGACGTCGAGGTCAAGAAGCGCCTCGTGGGCGCCCTCAACGAGTTCCTGGACCCAATCCGCGAGCGGCGGGCGGCCTGGGCGGCGCGCCCGGAGCGGATGCGCGAGATCGTCATCGAGGGCAGCCGCGTCGCGCGGCGGGAGGCGCAGGCGACGCTCACGCTGTGCCTCGACCGGATGGGCATGGACTACTTCCGCGAAGCGCGTGAGGGAGCGGCCGCGGCCCGCACATGAGCAGAGCCGTCCGCGTCAAAATCTGCGGCATCCGGCGCCTGGCCGACGCGATGGCCGCGGCTGACGCGGGCGCGGATGCCATCGGCCTCAATTTCTGGCGGCCGGGCCGGCGGTATGTGACGCCCGAAGTGGCGCGGCAGATCGCGCATGCGTTGCCGCCCTTCGTCTGCAAAGTGGGCGTGTTCGTCGACGAGGAGCCCGAGACGATCCGCGCGATCGCGGATCTCGTCGGCCTCGACGCGCTGCAACTCCACGGGGCCGAGTCACCGCAGGTCTGCGCCGCGCTCGATCGGCCGGTGATCAAGAGCATCAAGGTGCGCGGCCCGGAGAGCCTGGCCGGTCTCGCGCGGTACCGTGTCGCGGGGTTCCTATTAGACACCCACGTGCCCGGCGCCGCGGCGCCGGGCGGGACGGGCCAGAGCTTCGACTGGAGTCTCGCCGAACACGCGCGCGAGGCCGGGCCGATCATCATCTCCGGCGGATTGACCGCCGGCAACGTCGAGGAGGCGATCCGGCGGGCGCGGCCCTACGCGGTCGACGTCGCGTCCGGCGTCGAGACGGACGGCGAGAAAGACCCGGAAAAGATCCGTGCGTTTATCGCGCGCGTGCAGGCATGGAACGTCCTGACGGGGGAGGTGCGGCGATGACGGTGCCCAGCCACGCGCAGCCGCAGGCGGCTCCCCGCCCGCGCGCCGGCGGCTGGTTCGGCGACTACGGGGGGCGGTTTGTCCCGGAGACACTCGTCCCCGCGCTCGAAGAACTTGAAGCGGCCTACGTGGCGGCGCAGCACGACTCGGCGTTTGCCGGCGAGATGGACCGGTACCTTCGGACCTTCTGCGGCCGTCCGACGCCGCTGTACTGTGGCCGGCGGCTGACCGAGTCGCTCGGCGGCGCCCGCATTTATCTCAAGCGCGAAGACCTGCTGCACACGGGCGCGCACAAGATCAACAACGCGATCGGCCAGGTGCTGCTCGCCCACCGCATGGGCAAGCGCCGCATCATCGCCGAGACCGGCGCCGGCCAGCACGGCGTCGCGACCGCCACGGCCGCGGCCGTTCTCGGGCTGCCGTGCGAAGTCTACATGGGCACCGAAGATATGACCCGCCAGGCGCTCAACGTCTTTCGGATGCGGCTCCTGGGCGCGCGCGTCGTCCCGGTCGACAACGGCAGCCGCACACTGAAGGACGCGATCAACGAGGCGCTCCGCGACTGGGTCACCAATGTCGAGACGACCTACTACGTGATCGGCTCCGTCGTCGGTCCCCATCCATATCCGATGCTGGTGCGCGATCTGCAGTCCGTGATCGGCCGCGAGGCCCGCCTCCAAATCCTGGAGGCCGAGGGGCGACTCCCGGATGCCGTGGTGGCCTGTGTCGGCGGCGGGAGCAACTCAATGGGCACATTCCATCCCTTTAAGGACGACGCCGGTGTCGCGCTCATCGGTGTCGAGGCCGCGGGCGAAGGTGTTGCTTCGGGACGCCACGCCGCGACGCTCGTCGCGGGGGCGCCGGGCGTGCTGCACGGCGCGATGAGTTATGTGCTCCAGGATCAGCAGGGCCAGGTGCTGCCGACCCACTCGATCTCCGCCGGGCTCGACTATCCCGGTGTGGGCCCGGAGCACTCCTACTTCAAGGATACCGGCCGCGCGCGCTACGTGGCGGTCACGGACAGCGAGGCGCTCGACGGTTTTCACATGCTCTGCCGCCTGGAGGGGATTATCCCGGCACTCGAGTCCTCGCACGCAATCGCCTATCTCAAGACGCTCGCGCCGCAACTGGGCCGCGGCAAGACCCTCCTCGTGTGCCTCAGCGGACGCGGAGACAAGGACGTCGACACGGTCGCCAAGACGATGGGCGAGGAACTGTCGCGGTGACCGCGGCCCGCCGCGGCGAATCCGCCTCCGGGGTCACAGCCGACGCCGTCGCCGCGCGGCGCGACGCCGTGCCAGGCCCCTTGGCCGCCAACCGTCTCGTGCGCGCGTTCGCCGCGCTCCGCGCCGAACGACGCTGCGCCCTGATCCCGTACATCATGGCCGGCGACCCGGACGTGCCGGCGACGGAGCAACTCGTCGACACGTTGGTGGCGTCCGGCGCCTCGGCCGTGGAACTCGGCGTGCCGTTTAGCGACCCGATCGCGGACGGCCCTGTCAATCAGCGCGCCGGACTGCGCGCGATGGCGCAGGGCATGGCGATCCGTCCGGCGCTCGATCTGGTGGCGCGGCTGCGCACGCGCACGCAGGTGCCGCTCCTCATCATGACCTACTACAACTTGGTGCTGCGGTACGGGCCCGGGCGGTTCGCGCGGGAGGCGGTGTCGGCCGGACTGGACGGCCTCATCGCCGCGGACCTTCCGCCCGACACGGCCGAAGAACTCACCAGCGAGGCTCGGCGGGCCGGGCTCGCGACGGTGTTCATGGCCGCGCCGACGAGCACGCTGGAGCGGATCCGTGCGGTGGCGGCCGCGTCAACCGGCTTCGTCTACTGCGTCTCGCGGACCGGCGTGACCGGTGTGCGGGATACGCTCCCCGAAGGCCTGCCCGCACTCATCGCGCGGATCCGTGCTGAGACGGAGAAGCCGGTCTGTGTAGGGTTCGGCATCAGCCGTCCGGCGCAGGCGCGCGAGGTCGCGCGTGTAGCCGACGGCGTCATCGTGGGCAGCGCACTGGTGCAGATGATCGAAGACGATCCCCACGATATCGCTCGTCTTGAGAGATTCGTGCGCGATCTGGCCGCGGCGATCACCGCAGCCTGACGGCCGTCCACTCATCCTCGCTCGATTCAGACCCGCGCAGGCGTACACTTGACCTGACCCTATTCTCGGGACATAGTGGGAACATGCAGCCCGCACCCGGCACGCCCCCGGCCGCCCGGGGCGGCCCCGCCTCGCAGGTCGCCGAGGGGCTCGAAGGGATTGTCGCGGCGGAAAGCCGCATCTGCTTCGTCGATGGCATTCAAGGTCGGCTTATCTACCAGGGCTACGATATCCATGACCTGGCGGCGCACGCGGGGTTCGAGGAGGTCGCCTATCTCCTCTGGCACGGTGATCTGCCGACCCGCGCTCAGCTCGACGCGCTCAACAAAGATCTGATAGCGGCGCGCTCGTTGCCGGCGCCGGTCCTGGGCCTCCTGCGGGAGCTTCCTAAAGACGTCTTGCCGATGGACGCGCTTCGGACCGCGGTGTCGGCGCTTGGGATTCATGATCCGGAGACGCGCGACGACTCCCTGGAGGCCAACCTCCGAAAGTCCATCCGGCTCACCGCGCAGGTCGCCACGGTCGTGGCGGCGATCGGCCGCTGCCGCGAGGCTAAAGATCCCGTTGAACCGGACCCATCGCTCAACCACGCGGCCAACTTCCTCTATATGCTGTGGGGGCGCAGGCCCGACGACACTGGCGTGAAGACGGTGGATATCGCGCTGATCCTGCACGCCGATCATGAACTGAACGCCAGCACGTTTTCCGCGCGTGTCACCGCGGCAACCCTCGCCGACGTGCATTCGGCGATCACTTCCGCGATCGGGACGCTGAAAGGGCCGCTTCACGGCGGGGCCAATGAGGCCGTGATGCGCCTGCTGCTCAAGATAGGGGAGCCCGCTCGCGTTGTGCCGGTTGCGCGCGCGATGCTCGCGGCCAAGCAGAAGATCCCCGGGTTCGGCCACCGCGTCTACAAGACCGAAGACCCGCGCGCGACACACCTCCGCAAGATGTCCGAAGAGCTGGGCCGCCGGCGGGGCGACCTGAAGTGGTTCGAGATGTCGCGGGCGCTGGAACAGTTCATGCTGTCGGAGAAGCATATCTACGCCAACGTCGACTTCTACTCGGCAACCTGCTACTACGCGCTCGGCATCCCACTGGAATTGTTCACGCCGGTGTTCGCCGTCAGCCGGATTAGCGGGTGGACGGCGCACGTCCTCGAGCAGCTTGCCGACAACAGGATCATCCGGCCGCGCGCCGAGTACGTCGGTCCCCGCGATCGGACCTACGTGCCGGTCGACCGGCGCTGACGTCCGTGCCTGCGCGCGCCGGCTCGTCCACGCGGTCCCCGGTCACCGTCGAAACCCTCAAGCAGGTCTTGGACGCATTTAACCGCCACGATCTCGACCGCATCATGGAGTTCTTTGCCGACGACTGCGTATTCGAAATGCCCCGTGGGCCGGAGCCGTGGGGACGGCGGTACGTGGGCAAGCAGCAGGTCCGCGACGGCCTCGCGAGCCGGTTCGCGGGCCTCCCGGACGTCCATTACGGCGGCGACACGCACTGGGTCTGTGGAAGCCGCGGCGTATCGGAATGGACGATCACCGGGACGACGCCGGCCGGCGTGCGCGTCGAGGCGCGCGGGTGCGATCACTTCCAGTTCAGGGACGGCAAGATCGTTAAGAAGGACTCATACTGGAAGATCGTCGAGCCCTGAGCTGAGCCCGGGGGCCCTCGGGCAGCTCTACCCGATCACGTCCTCGCCGCCGTCCACGCCGATCACGTTGCCGGTGATCCATTCGGTGCCCGGGCGGCACAGCACGGCGATCGCGCGGGCAACGTCCTCCGTCGTCGTCAGGCGGCCGGAAGGGTTCCGCCGCAGCGCGGTGTCGGCGATCGCCTCGTGCCCGGGAATCTTACGCAGCGCCGGCGTGTCCGTCACCCCGGCGCGGACGGCGTTGACGGCGATGCCGCGCGGCGCGAGTTCCATCGCGAGTTGCCGGACGTGCGATTCGAGGGCCGCTTTGGCCGCCGAGACGGCGCCGTAGTTCGGCAGCACGCGTGCCCCGCCGGCGCTCGTCATCGCGAAGATCTTCCCCCCGCGCCGGATGAGCCCCGAGTACACCAAGTCCTGCGTCCAGTACACCAGGCTGTGCGCCATCACCCCAAGCGTCATGTCCATTTGTGCCGGCGTGATGGACTCCTCGGAAGAGGCCGCGATGTACGGGCGCAGGTTGCCGAAGGCGAGCGAGTGCAGCAGGACGCCGACCGTGCCGTCGGCGCCCGCCTCTTCCTTCGCGCGGGCGAGCACCTCGACGCGGCGCTTCGCGTCCGCGGCGTTGACGTTGAAGAACACGGCCGCCCGTCCGGCGGCGCGGATGCCGCCGATCACCTCTTCAACGTGCGGCATCGTCGCCTTGCGGTCGAGATGGACGCCGATGATGTCGTAGCCGGCGCGGGCGAGCTCCAGGCTCGTGGCCTCGCCAAATCCGCTGCTCGCCCCGAGCACCAGCGCCCAGCGCCGCGGATCCGCCATGGCCCCGCTATTTCGGTCCGGCGCCGGTCAGCCCTTCACCGCGCCCGCGGTGAGGCCCGAGTGTTGCAGGACTTCCATCCGCGCGGCGGAAGCACGCACCAGCATGCCTGACACCGCGGACGTTGTCGTCGTCGGTGGGGGAGTCGTCGGCACGAGCGTCGCGTTTCATCTGTGCTCGCGCCGCGCGGGCCGGGTGGTGCTGTGCGAGCGGCGGTTCCTCGCGGCGGGGGCCACCGGCAAATCCGGTGCGCTGGTGCGCATGCACTACACGAACGAGCCCGAAGCCCGGCTCGCCGCGGCAAGCCTGCCGTATTTCCAGCACTGGAGTGACCTCGTCGGCCCCGGATCATCCGGGTTCGTCAACACGGGAATGCTGCGGTTCGTCGCGACGGCCCATGAGGGGAAACTCCGGGCCAACGTCGCGATGCTGCGGCGTCTCGGGATCAATACGACCGTGATGGGGTCCGACAACGTCCGTGCGATCGTGCCCTCGTGGCGCACCGACGACATCGTGGCCGCCGCCTACGAGCCCGACTCGGGGATGGCGGATCCCATCGCGACGACGCACGGCTTCGCGTCGCGCGCGGCGGCCCTCGGCGCGGACGTGCGTCTCGGAACCGACGTGCGCGCGCTGCGGGTCGCCAAAGGCCGAATCGAAGCTGTCGAGACTTCGGCCGGCTCCATCGCGGCGCCGGCCGTCGTCGTGGCCGGCGGGGCCTGGGCGATGCCGCTGCTGCGGCAGGTCGGTGCGGCCGGCGATCTGACGACGGTCCGCACGCAGGTCACGCTGTTCCGGCGGCCGCCGGAACACGCGGCGCTCCATCCGATCTGCATCGACGGCGCCAACGATCTCTGGCTGCGTCCCGAGGGTCCGGGATGGGGCAGCACACTCGTCGGCATTTCAACCCGGCAGGAGCTGCCCGATCCGGACGCCCTCGACGAGGGCGTCGACGGCGACTACGTCGTGCGGGCCAAAGAGCGCCTCGCGCGGCGCATGCCCGGGATCGGCGGGGCCCCGATGCGGGGCGGCTGGGCCGGCGCGATCACGATCACTCCCGACGGCAAGCAGGTGATCGACCGCCATCCCGAGATCGAGGGCCTCTGGATCTGTACCGGCGACAACGGTTCCGGCTTCAAGACGGCGCCCGCGCTCGGCGCCGCGCTCGCCGAATGGATGACCGCGGGAGCGCCGCGCACTGTGCCGCTGAGGCCCTTCCGCGCCACCCGGTTCAAAGAAGGCGATCTCCTCATCGGTGAAAACGAATACGGCGACCGGCTCAACGAGCCGGGCCGCGGGGTCATGTTAGGCTAACCGGCACCATTCCCCATCGCCCGGGCCGGAGACAGCGCCTCAAGACCAACCTGCGGTTCGCCGTGGAGCGACGCGGCAACGGCCGCCCCGACGGCCGGCGCGAGTTGAAACCCGTGCCCCGAGAACCCGGCCGCAACATAGACGCCGCTCACACCCGGTACCGGTCCGATCAACGGGACGCCATCCGCGCTCTCGGCTTCCAGGCCGCACCACACCTGCCGGATCCGGCAGCCCCGCAGCGGCGCGAACACCTCGGTCGCGACCCGCCAGCTGCCGCGCACGCTCTCGTCGCGGACAGTGCACGTCATGCGCTCGGCATCGACGTCGGACGGCCAGCCGCCACCGATGAAAAACGCGCCATCCGGCAACTGCTTGAGCGACAACGCCCGGCCGCTTCCCGTGATCGTCGGCGCAAGCACAGGCGGCGCCTGGTCGGTGAGAATCATCTGTGGCCCGCGCGGCACGATGGCGAGCGGCACGCCGATCGGCGCGGCGAGCCGGGCGGTCCACGCGCCGGCGGCGACGACGGTCACGTCCGCTTCGCACACTTCGTCGCCGGCCGCGGCGCCGAGCACTCGATTCCCGTCACGCAGCAGCCGGGCCGGCGGTCCCGTGCGATACGCTGCTCCACGGGCCGAGGCGGCCGCCGCAAATGCGCGCGTCGTCTTGACAGGATTGGCCTGCCCGTCGCTCGGACTCCAGGACGCCGCGAGGACGCGTTCAACGAGGCCGGGCGCGAGACGCCGGGCGTCGGTCCCGGACACGATTCGGACATCGAGACCGGCGTCCCGCTCGCGCGCAACGCGGTCCTCGAGCGCGCGGCGGTCCTGTTCGGTTTCCACCACGTGCAGATGGCCGCCCTGTCCGAACTCGATGTCCGTCCCGAGCTCATCCGACAGCCGTGGCCAGCGCTGGGCCGCCGCTCGGGTCAGCGGCCACTCGCGCGGATCCCGCCGCTGCTGCCTGACGCCGCCGGCGCTGGCCCATGACGCGCTCGGCGGTGTCGCCGGCGGCGCTTGATCGAGCACAACGACCTGCGCGTGTCGGAGGGTCAAATGATAGGCGATCGACGAGCCGATAACGCCGCCGCCGATGATCAGCACGTCCGCGCGGGTGGTGGCCATGCGCTTTAGGCGCCGCTCCTCCGGAAACGCTGCCAGATACGCTCTACGTTCGCGTACACGTCATCCACGTTGAGATCGGTCGGGCGCCGGTCCCGAATCAACCACCGTCCATCTACCCACACATGGCGCACGTCGAGGCCTTTAGCCGAATAAACGAGCGTCGCGGCGACATCGTGCAACGGTTGAAGATGCGGGCTCCGCATGTCGAGCGCGATGATGTCGGCCCGTTTGCCGGGCTCGAGACTGCCGACCTCCCCGTCGAGTCCCAGTGCCCTGGCGGCGTCGATCGTGGCCATCCGAAGCAATGCCGCCGAGGGCAGGACGGACGTATCGCCGGCGGTAACCTTGTTGAGCACGCCTGCGCACTTCATTTCGTCGAACAAGTCCATGCCGTTGTTCGTCACCGCCCAATCGGTGCCGAGCGCCACGTGCGCGCCCGCGCGGAGTAGGGCCGGAACCGGCGCGAGGTGCCCTTCGATTCGGGCCGCGCTGACGGGGCAGTGGCTGACCCAGGTCCCGCTGTCGGCCAAGAGACGAATCTCGTCTTCATCGATGTAGATGCAGTGAGCCGCGACGACATCCGGTCCGAGCAGACCCGTCGACGCGAGGCAGTGCACGCCACCGGCATGCCCACGCGTCCGCAGCGCCTCGAGTTCGGCCCGCGCCTGCGAGCAGTGGATAAAGACGTGGGCGCCGGTCTCCCGGGCGGTCCCGCGGATCCGGCGCAGCAGGTCGTCGGAACACGTGTCCGGCGCGTGCGGCCCGATGCCGCAGCGGATCCGGGAACCGCCGGCGACCCCCCACCGGTCGATCAGCGCCGTCGCCCGATCCCACTCCAGCGGCGCGGTGATGTCCCGGAGAGTGTGACAGACAACCGCCCGCATCCCGAGCCGGTCGAACGCCTCGGCGATGACCGCCATGTGGGAGAACCGGTCCGCGGTGCAGGTGGTGCCGCTCAGCAGCATCTCGAGACCGCCGAGCATCGTGCCCCAGTAGTAGTCCTCCGGTACGGCGCGGTCCATGTACGGCGGGCCGTACGCGGACGCGAACCATGCGTCGCGGGACCGGTCTTCCGCGAGTCCCCGGAACAGCGCAAAGCCCGCGTGCGTGTGTGTGTTGATCAGACCCGGCATGACGACGTGATCCGAGCAGTCGATCACCACATCACCCGGCTCCGCCGGCACGCCCGCGCCCCCGCGCGGTGCCGGAGACGCGGGGCCCGCCGCGCACTCTTCACGGACCTCAATGATGCGCGCGCCGTCGATGACGACCGTGCCGCGGGCGAGGATCTCGCTCCGCGAGTTCATCGTGACCACGGTGCCGCCCCGCAGAATCTGACGCACGTCGCGCGCACCTCCGATACGAAAGGACTCTGTTCGCAAACCGCAGAACGCCAGTCAAATGTCGGTCATGGTGGATGCGCCGGCGATCGAACTCGGCGACGTCGGCATGTCGTTCGTGCTTCCGGACGGCGTCCTCGAAGTACTTCGCGGCATCACGCTCACGGTCCGGCAGGGCGAATTCGTCTCCCTCCTGGGCCCGTCGGGCTGCGGCAAGTCGACCCTGCTGCGCGTCATCGCGGACATCCTGCCGCCCACGCGGGGCCGCGCCGCCGTGCTTGGCGCCTCGCCGGCCGAGGCCCGCCGGACCCGGGCGCTCGGCATGGTGTTCCAGCAGCCGGTGCTGCTACCGTGGCTCAGCGCCGAGGAGAACGTCGGTCTCCCGCTGCGCATCGGCAACTGGGGCGCGCGCCACCGCCCGGCCGGCACGCCGGACGCGCTCCTGCGCCTCGTCGGACTGGAAGGATTCAACCACGCGCGGCCGGCGCAGCTCTCCGGCGGCATGCAGCAGCGCGTCGCCATCGCCCGGGCGCTCGTGAGCGACCCCAAGGTCCTGCTGATGGACGAGCCCTTCGGGGCGCTCGACGCCATCACGCGGGACCGGCTCAACGAGGAACTGCTGCGGATCTGGACGCAGGTCCGCCGTACGGTTGTGTTCGTGACCCACAGCATCGCCGAAGCGGTGTACCTGTCCATGCGCGTCGTCGTGATGTCGCCGCGGCCGGCCCGCATCCGGCGCATCGTCGAGATCGATCTGCCATACCCGCGGCAACCCCGGATGAAGGACACGCCCGAGTTCACCCGCTTCTCGGCCGAACTGCGCGCGGCGCTCGAGGAGGCATCGTGAGGGCGGGCGCCCCGTGACGGCCGGCGCCTCATGAAGGCCGCCGAACGGGCCGTCCCTTCCGCTGCGGCACCGGCCGCCGGTGTGCCGGCCGGGCAGATGCCGGACCGCGACAACAGTGCACGGCGCGTCGCGCTTTCCGCGCTCGGCATCCTGGCCGTGCTCGCGCTGTGGCAGGCGGTCATGGTCGTCTTCAAAGTACCGCACTACATCGCCGCGACTCCGCTCGAGGTCGTGGACGCGCTGCGGGCGCAGCCCGTCATCCTGGCGATCAACGCGTGGCCGACGATCGTGGAGACAATCGGCGGGTTCGTCGTCGGCAACGTCATCGCCGTCGTGATCGCGATCGGCTTCGTCCACAACCGGACGTTCCAGCACACGGTCTATCCGCTCGCCGTCACCGTCCGCACGCTGCCGATCGTGGCGATCAGCCCGATCCTCGTGCTGCTGCTCGGCAGCGGCTACGCGCCCAAGATCGCGATCGCCGCGCTGATCACGTTCTTCCCAACGCTGGTCAACATGGTGGACGGGCTCAACGCGGTCGATCCGCAGGCGCAGGAACTGATGCACGTGCTGTCGGCCACGAAGTGGGAAGTGTTCCGGTACCTGCGCTGGACGACCTCGCTGCCGTACCTGTTCTCGGCGCTGCGCATCGCCAGCACCGCGAGCCTGCTCGGCGCCATCGTCGCCGAGTGGATCGGATCCAACAGGGGGCTCGGGTATCTCATTCTCGCCGCCACCTATGACTACCGCACGCCGCTCTTGTACGCGACGATGGCGGTCGCATCGGCACTAGCGCTCGCGCTGTTCGGACTCATCTCGGTCCTCGAGGGGTACTTCGTGCCGTGGCGCCGGACCGGCGGAGCGGCGGGATAGCGGTGCGCCCCCGCGCCATTCGCTGGAAGGAAGGAGGCCGGCCGTGAAGACCGTGCACGAGCCCGCGCGCGATGTTCCGGTCGTCGCCGGCGCAGACGTCGTGGTCATCGGCGGCGGCCCCGCCGGCATCGCCGCGGCGGTCGCCGCGGCGCGGAGCGGCGCGCACACGTTGATCCTGGAGCGCTACGGGTATCTCGGCGGGCTCGCGTCGGGCGGCATGGTGCTGCTCCTCGACGATATGTGCGACCGGGGCGGGCGCACGGTCGGCGGCCTCGGCCACGAGATCGTCGAGCGCATGGTCGCGGCCGGCGGCTGCGTCGTCCCGCCGCTCGACGAGTGCTTCCGTCAGGATGAGGACCTCTGGTGGAAGTGGGCGCGGTGGGGCTTCGAGGATTTCTACGCCCGCGTGCAGCCGCATCCAACGACCTACGGCGCCTCCTTCGATCCGGAGGTCTGGAAGCAAGTCTCGCACGAGATGGCGCTCGACGCGGGCGTGGCGCTGCGGCTCCATTCCTGGTTCTCGCGCCCCGTGGTCGAGGACGGCCGGATGCGCGCGGTGATCGTGGAGACGAAAGAGGGCCGGCAGGCCGTGGAGGGGCGCATCTTCATCGACGCGACCGGCGACGGGGACGTGTACGCGGGCGCCGGCGCGCCGCACATTCAGGGCGCCTATATGATGACGCTGGTCCACCGCCTCGCCGACGTCGACACCGCGCGCGCTACGCGGTTCGAGCGCGAACATCCCGCGGACGCGCGGCGGCTCAACCACGAGGTCAAGCAGATCTTCGGCGCGTCCTGGGACTTGTGGTGGCTGCACACGCCGCGCGACGGCGTCATCTGGTGCAACACGCCGCACCTGCACGGTCTCGACGGCTTGAAGGTGGAGGACCTCACGCGGCTCGAGATCGAGGCGCGCCGCCGGTTCGTCAAAGCGGCCGCGTGGCTGCGCCAGCACTTTCCCGGGTTTGAGCGGTCCTACATCCTGGACGCCGCGCCGCAGGCGGGCGTGCGGCAGACGCGCCTGCTGCTGGGCGAGTACGTGTTGACCAAGGAGGACATCGCGGGGCGGCGCACATTCCCCGACGTGATCGGCCGCGGCCGCGACTACTACATGCCCTACCGGAGCCTGTTGCCCGTCGGCGTGGAGGGGCTCCTCGTCGCGGGGCGGCACTACTCGGCCACGCCGGAAGCGCAGAAGATCAGCCGCGAGATCCCGCCGTGCATGGTGATGGGCGAGGCGGCGGGGACGGCGGCGGCTCTCGCGCTCGAGACCGGCGTGGAGCCGCGGCGCGTCGACGTTGGCGCCTTGCAGGAACGCCTCGCGGCCCAAGGCGCGATCCTCGGCTCGCCGATCGCCGCGACCGCCAGGTACGGCGCGGGCTCATGAACGACGCCGCGCGCCGCGAGGCCGGGATCCGTGTCACGAAGGACGGACCGCTCGCGCGCGTAACGATCGACCGGCCCCAGGTCCTGAACGCCCTGAGCCGGGCGGCGCACGCGGCGCTGGCGTCGGTGTGGGACGAGGTCCGGGACGACCCGGGCGTCCGCGTGGCGATTCTCACCGGCGCCGGGACCAAGGCGTTCTGCGCGGGTACCGATCTCAAGGATCCCGGCGCCAAGAACGGCGTCCCGTATCTGTGGGACGGGCCGGCGTTGGGTGCGGGCGGGCTGTCCTTCCGGCGCGATCTCCTCAAGCCCGTGATCGCGGCGGTGAACGGCCTGGCCCTCGGCACGGGGTTCGAGCTCGCGCTGGCCTGCGATCTCATCGTCGCCGCCGAGCACGCGGAGTTCGGCTTCCCGGAACCGCGCGTCGGCTACATGGCGCTCGACGGCGGGATCGCCATGCTCACGCGGCAGATTCCCTATAAGATCGCGATGGGTCTCCTGCTCACCGGCCGCCGCGTGACCGCGCGCGACGGCGCCGCGGCGGGCTTCGTCAATGAGGTCGCGCCCGGCGGCACCCTCATCGCGGCGGCGGAGCGGTGGGCCGCGGACATCGTCGCGTGCGCGCCGCTCTCCGTCGAGGGCACCAAGCAGATCGCCATGGAAGGCCGCGATCTGCCGTCGTGGGCGGCTCCGCGCTGGTTCCCTCGCCGCGTCATGGAGGCTGTCGCCTCGGAGGACGCGGAAGAAGGCACGAGTGCGTTTCGCGAGAAGCGGCCGCCGCGCTGGAGGGGCAAGTGACGGCGCCGGAGCGGGCGCCGCTCCCGCTCGACGGCGTTCGGGTGCTCGACTTTACCCAGATCACACTCGGGCCGATCGGGACGCAGATGCTCGGTGATTTCGGCGCCGACGTCATCAAGATCGAACGTCCCGGCACGGGGGATTTTCTGCGCGCGACATTGCCGCAGCCGGACGGCACGAGCTTCCTGTACATCGCGGGAAACCGGAACAAGCGCGCCATGACGCTCGACCTGCGCAAACCCGGCGGGCGGGAGATCATGGAGCGGCTGCTGCGCGGCGCCGATGTGCTGGTCCACAACTTCCGTCCGGGCGCCATGGAAAAGCTCGGCTACGGCTACGAGCCGGTGCGCGAGATCAACCCGCGCCTCATTTACGCGATGGGCACGGGGTTCGGCCCGTCGGGACCGTATCGGCTGAAGGGCGGACAGGACTGGCTCGCACAGGCGATGGCCGGGTCCTTGATGCGGCGCGCGGACCCCGGGACCCCGCCGGAACCGTTTACCGTGGCGGTCTGCGACTTCGCGGCCGGGATGCTGCTGGTGCAGGGCATTCTGCTCGCCCTCGTGGCCCGGACCACGACGGGCCGCGGACAGCTCGTGACGTCGTCCCTCTTCGACAGCATGCTGTACATGCAGCAGCAGGAAGCGGCGTGCATGCTGAACGCCGGCCAGGAGATCAACTGGAGCCGCATGCCGCTCAACGGCTTCTTCCAGACGCATGACGGAAAATGGATTCTCTTTCTCGGTGCGTTCAAGCAGGAGCCGCTGCGGGACATCTGCCGGGCGCTCAAGCTCGAGCCACTCCATGAGGACCCGCGTTTCGCCACCGAGGCGGCGCAGATGGCCCACCGCGCGGACCTGCAGGCGATCTTCCGCCGGCGGGTCGCCGAACTGACACAGGACGAAGCGCTCGCGGCCCTGGAGCGCGAGGACATCCTGTGCGCCCCGATCCGCACGCTTGCGGAGGCGCTCGCCGACTCCCAGGTCGCGGTCAACGAGATGGTCATCGACGTTCCGGACCGCCGGCGCGGCCGTGTCCGGACGGTCGGCAATCCGGTGAAACTAAGCGAAACGGCGGCAGTGGTGCGCCGGGGCGCGCCTGAGGCGGGTGAGCACACCGACGAGATCCTCCGCGAGCTTAGATACGGCGACGATGAAATCCGGCGGCTGCACGCGGACGAGGCCGTGTGACGCTGCGGGGGCGAAATCTACGGGGGTGAGTCGTCAGATGGCACGAGATCGGGTGACGCTAGTGAGTTCTGTGATGAGCCGCCGGGATCTCTTGTGCCACGGCGCGCTGAGCGCGCTCGCGGCCGGGGCCGGCGCCGCTCTAGGAAGTTCCGTACGGCGGGCCGAGGCCCAGGCGGCCGTCGCGATCTCGATGCAGTTCGCCTGGTTTCTGAACTCCCAGGCGGCCGGCGAACTCGTCGCCATCGCGAAGGGCTACTATCGCGACGCCGGAATCGACCTCAAGATGCAGCCGGGCGGCCCGGCTCTCGATCCCATTCAGGTAGTGGCGGGCGGCGGGACGACGTTCGGGGACGTGGCCTCCATCGGCGTGCTGCTGAACGCCCGCAGCCGGGGCCTGCCGATCAAAGCGTTTGGCACCGTGCTGCAGAAGCATCCCTTCGCGTTTTTCTTCCTGAAGTCGTCCGGGATCCGCACACCCAAAGACTTCGACGGCAAGACCATCGGCATCCAACCGACCGCGCGGCCGCTGCTCGATGCGGTGCTGCGGAAGCACCAGGTCTCCAAGGACCGCGTCAAAGTCATCTTCGTGGGCGGCGATATCGCCCCGCTCGCCACCCACCAGGTGGACGTGATCACGGGATGGGTGATCGACCGGCTGCCGCTGTTTACCAACCTGGGACTCGGCGGCCAGATCGGGTACTTCCGGCTGTGGGACCTCGGCATCCGGCAGTACGCGTATACGTACTTCACGACCGACCAGGCGTACACGCAGCGCCGGGACGTGCTCGCGCGCTTCCTGTCGGCGAGTGCCAAGGGCTGGATGGACGCGCGCGACCATCCGGAGGAGGCGATCGACATCGTCCTTCGCAGCGCGACGGGCCTCAACCGGGCGCTGGAAATCACCACGCTGCGCAACATGGGAGAGTACTTCACGTCCATCGCCACCAAGCAGTACGGGTGGGGCTACATGGACCCGAAGGTGTGGGCGGAACTCAGCGACACGTACGTCGCGCTCGAGCAGATGCCGCGCCCCGTCAAACCGGACGAGATCATGACGAACGAACTGGTCGCGATGGCCAAGACGCCCAAAGTGTGAGGAACGGTTGTACAGGAGGGAGCGCATGAAGCGAGATGCGATCACGCTCTTCCGCGGACCGCTCAGCCGGCGCGGCCTGCTCGCCGGCGGCGCGGTGCTGGGCCTCGGCGCGGCGGGCGGCGCGGTGCTGGGCCTCGTGCCGGCGGCCCAGGCGCAGGCCGTCACCGGCGTCTCGGAGCAGCTCGGCTGGCTCGTCAATGCGCAGATGGCCGGCGACTTCGTGGCGATCGGGAAGGGTTATTTCAAGGACGCCGGCATCGATCTCAAGATCCAGCCGGGCGGGCCTAACATCGACCCCGTCCAAATCGTCGCGGGCGGCGGCGTCCCGTTCGGCAACGTGTCCTCGGTCGCCGTTCTCGTGAACGCCCGCAGCCGCGGGCTGCCCGTCAAGGCGTTCGGCGCGGTGCTCCAGCGGCACCCGTTTGCGTTCATGTTTTTCACGAAGTCGGGCATCCGCACGCCCAAAGACTTCGAAGGCAAGACCATCGGCATCCAGGCAACCGCTCGGCCGCTGCTCGAGGCGGTGCTCGCCAAATACCACGTGCCGGTGGACAAGGTCAAGGTGCAGTTTGTGGGTGGCGACACCCGCCCGCTCGTCACGGGGCAGGTCGACGTGATCACCGGCTGGATCATCGACGCGCCGCAGGTCGAAGCGGTGCGGCAGGCCGGCAGTTACGGCTACTTCAAACTCTGGGATCTCGGCATTCATTTGTACGCGTACACGTACTTCACGACCGACCGCGTACTGAGCGAGCGCAAAGACCTCCTCGTGAGGTTCCTGTCGGCGAGCGGCCGCGGCTGGGCGTACGCCGCGGAGCATCCGGACGAGGCGGTCGACTGGGTGATCAAGGCCGCCCCCGCGCTCAGCCGCCCGCTCGAATTGCAGACGTGGAAGAACGAGATCCCGTACATGTCGTCGGAGATGACGAAGCAGCACGGGCTGGGGTACATGGATCCGAAGGTGTGGAAGGCGATCAGCGACACTTACTACGGCCTCAAGCAAATTCCGCGCGAGATCCCACCGGGGGAAGTGATGACCAACGAGATAGTGGACGCGGCCAAGACGCCCAAAATCTGACATGGCGACGCGCGTTGAAATCCTGAGCGCACCGACGGTTGGACGCGGCTACTCCAGTACAACGGCGCACGGAACGAAGGCCGGGGGATTCGTCTTCGTGACGGGCCAGGTCGCCGTCGCGCGGGGACAAGATGGATTGACAAATCGCGCGGCCATCGGCGAGATGGGCACGATAGAGGCCCAGACGGTGCAGGTACTCGAGAACATCAAAGCCATCCTAGAAGTTGCGGGGACGTCGTTCGAGCATGTCGTGAAGAGAAACGTATACTTGACCCATCCAGGGGATTTTGACGCCGTCCACAAGATTCTGGAGCGCTACTTCAAACCGGTTGCGACCACCACTGTGGTGACGGGTCTCATTCCGGTCAGCAGCCGTGTTGAGATAGACGTGATTGCGGTCGTCGCCGGCTAAATCGTTCTTAGTAGACCTTGTCCTGTTCTGTGATTTCGCGCCACCCGCAGGTGGCTCCGTTTACGCCGACGGCCCCACATGCGTCGTACTCGTAGAGGCCGCCTTCCGCGAGCCCCGTCAGCTGCACCCGGTTGGTGTAGTAGACTGTCGTGCCCTTCCAGCACCCAAACTCCGAGCACCGCGTGTTCGGATAATAGGTCTCCGCCCACAGCCAGAGGTGATGCGTGGTATTGACGTAGACCCGGCACCACGATCCCGGGAAAATCGTACGCTGGCCGAATCTCGTTGATGAGGCGACATCGCACGCGATGGTTTCGTCCTTGGGCCGGGCGCCGAAGAAGAGGCGGGGGCCGTGGGGCGCGATGATGAACAGCGAGCGGCCCAGGCTGAAGTTCACCAGATAGACGACGGCGGTGCCCGGTGGCGGGGTCGGCTGTACCTGCTGGTCCGGCGGCGGCTGATCCGGATTCATCTGCGGCTGCGCCCAGACCGGGGCTGCCGCGAGAAGCAAGCCGCACAGAGCCGGCCAACCCAGCGAGGGTATCTTCATAGAGGTCTCCCCTGTCGTGCTTTGGGCATTTATACACGCGGGTGAAGGCCGTCAGACGTTGACGCGGGCGGCTGGGAACCAGGGAACCCGGTTTTTCGCTTGAAAAGGAAGGGACACTCGTAGCGACGTTCGACACAACGGTCGCACTCGTTGGGGGGGAGCCGCACTGCGTCGCCGCATCCGCCGGCTTAGTTGGTCGATCGCCGGAATCTTGCTGCTGTCACTGGCACGGCCGGGCCTCGCGAGTTCGCCGCCATTCTGGCCGGTCGTACGATCCTCGACGGGCTACTCGGTGCAGGTGGCGCCCGGCATTCTCTACAGCCGGTATGCGCTCCGTACGTCGGCCGGGCCGCTTAGCATTCACCACCTTCGCGTCGACCTCGGTAATCCAACGGTGCACCTCAGCACATCGTTGTCCTACGATCAATTGGTCGGCGACAACGAACCCGTCTCTTCCATGGCGCGACGCTACCGCGCCGTGGGCGGCATGAACGCCGATTATTTCGACATCCACGACTCCGGCATGCCGCTCAACATCATGGTCAAAGATGGTGAACTCCTGCGCAGCCCGTCCGGCCGGGTGGCGCTTGCCATCGGTAAAGACCGCAGCGTACGAATTGTGCGCTACCGGTGGGATGGTTCGGTCGTCTTGGCCGCCACGCGGCAATCGTACTGGATCGCGGGCTTCAATACCGGGATCTTCCCCGACGGTCTGACCGTGCTGTCCAATGTGCGGGGATACGGTGCGCCTGAACCCGGTCCCGGAGTGCGTCAAACGGTCGTCGAACTTGCGCCCGCGAACACACCGTCGCGATACACGGTCCGGCGGGTGTGGACGCAACAAGCGTACTATGCGCCCTTTCCGCGAAACGAAATCCTTCTCGTCGGCCGGGGTACCGCGGCGGAATGGCTGCTCCGCAACGTCGCGGCCGGTGCCGCGATCGACGTCAACCTGAACACGGACCCCACCTGGAGAAATGGCGCGACCGTGGTGGGCGGCGGACCGCTCCTCGTGCAGAACGGCCGGATCGTAGATGACCCGTTCAATCCCGTACCCGGCGAGAAGTACCATCGTGATCCGGTATGCGCCGTCGGCATCTCGGCCGACGGCCGGACGATGTTGCTGGTGGCGGTCGACGGCCGCCAGCCGCGGGTGAGTATCGGCTTGACCCAGCCGCAGCTCGCGGCATATATGCGCTGGCTCGGCGCGTATCAGGCGATGGAATTCGACAGCGGGGGATCAGTAACGATGGCCGTACGCCTGCCGGGACACCGCGCCCCAGTCGTGGTCAACTCACCATCGGATGGTCATGAGCGTCCGGTGTCCAACGCGCTGCTGATTTTCAGCAAACCCGTGGCGGGCCGTCCGGGAGGGTAGGACACCCACATCCAGGCAACACGACGGAGCAAGCACCGCTCATAAGTGGGTTCCGTGCGGGACGGTTTTGCATACGGGGCCGGCCCCGTCGACTTGCCGAGGCCGGCCCCGCTTATTCGGTTGTCGCGATCTCTACTGCGCGTGCTCGGATACCGTCTGTTCAACGCCAGCGTGCGGGTTCTCCGGAGGAGTCGGATTCGGGTTCGACGCGGCGATCGTCGTCACCGTTACCCCTGCCAAGAACCAAACCAGCCAGACCGGCATTTGCATTCACCTCCTGGAACTGGAAGTGTGCGTCAGTCCGTTATCCCCAATTTCACGCGCGCATATACGCGAATTGTGCAGATGCAGATTGTCCGCGCTCCAACGAGTAGGAAAATGCTTAGGCGATTTGTCCCGGCTGCGTACTGATGCAACGGCGATAGTTGTGTTCGACTATGTAAATTCGCGTCTTCGAAAATTGTGAACCAAAAAATTCAATCTTCGTTGTGCATCCCAGTGTCATGGAGATGGGCGGGCCCTCGGTCGCGAGGAACCGAATCGACTGAACGAACGCGGGAGTCCGTCCATGATACGTGTGGTACACTGGCCCCGGCGGGCCCTTAGCTCAGCGGGTAGAGCGCCGGGCTTTTAACCCGGGCGTCGGGGGTTCGAGTCCCTCAGGGCCCACCAGATTTTTCTGGGTCCAGCCCGGAGACATAGGTAACACTTTGTACCTAAGACATGGGTAACACTTTCGGCCCAAACGGATTGTCGAGCGGTTCAAGGACGCGCGTCTCCAGATCAAAGTAGCCCAAGTCATAATCCATA
>DATGHZ010000012.1:0-165032 GCA_035307565.1 bacterium
TTCGCGTCCATCTCCTCGGTCTTCTCGTAGAGGCGCAGGCAGTTCTTGATCTTGTTGAACACGATCTCGTTGATCGCGCCGCGCAGGTGCTCGTTGTCCTTGTAGCTCATCTTGCGCAGCTCGTCGCGGCGCTCGAGCAGCACGTTCTCGAAGGCGACGCGCCCCTGCCGGCTGATCTGCCGCTTTTGCACCAGGATGCCCTCGACCTCGTCGAGCAGCTCCTTGTCGCTGTCGCCGAGCGTCTCGCCGAGCACACTGCGCGAGGCCGCGTCGAGATAGTTGAGGTACAGGTTCTGGCCGTAGTCGTAGAAGTGCGTCGGCACGATGTTCTCGACCAGCTGCTCGACCTTCTTGTTGATGAACTCGACTTTCGTCTCCTCGAAGATCTTGAGGAGGTCCTTTTGGTTCAAGTCCTTGATCGACTGGTGGGCGAACGTCGACTCGACCGCGTCGGTGATGACCTCCAGGTCGATGCAGGTCCGGGCCGACGTGTAGGCCAGGGAGAACGTATCTTCGAAGAACCGCGGCGACAGACCCCGGAGGCCCTGGGATTCCGCGCGCGTCTTGATGGCGTACGTCGCGGCCAGCTCGTAGACGTCCTTGGGCACGTGCTTGGTCTCCCGGCGGACGCGGTTGGCCCGCTCGACGAGATCCCGGTAGATCTGCATCTCGCCGGGCGTATCCACGTTGTACGGGAAATCGACTTTGTGGATCCGGCCCCGCAGCGGTTCCATGATGTCTTCGGACAGGAAGACGTTGTACTCCGGGTAGTTGGTGTGGCCGATCACGGCCATGTCGACGTGCACGGTCGGGAAGTTCGCGAGATCGATGCGCTTGGACTGGATCAGTTCGAGGAGCAGCGAGAGCAGCTGGCGCCGGCTCTTGAAGACCTCGGTCCAATCGAGGATCCCGCGGTTGGCCCAGATCACCTTCCCTTCGAAGTCGTAGGCGTCGGGGTCGTACGTCGAGCCCTTTTCCTTCAGCATCGCGAAGTTGATGTTGCCGACGAAGTTCGTGATGTCTTCGCGCCGCAGGTCGGTGGGCGTGTGCTTGGCCACGCCGACTTTGTCCCGGGCCGAGACATTGATGCGCAGCACCGGCACGCGCTCCCACCCGCCCGTCTTGGCGATGAGGCGCTCGCAGACCGGACAGGGCACGGCTTCTTCATGCCACTGCAGATCCTCCGCCCGCCGCACGTCGAGCGGAACGAGATCAAACGGATGCTGGTGGAACGGGCAGCCGTCCACGGCGTACAGCGCGCCGTCGGGCGTCCGCGAGTACTCCTCCAGCCGCTGTTTGATCTTGT
Organism: bacterium; assembly: GCA_035307565.1. Classification (GTDB taxonomy): domain Bacteria; phylum Sysuimicrobiota; class Sysuimicrobiia; order Sysuimicrobiales; family Segetimicrobiaceae; genus DASSJF01. The sequence continues at coordinate 1,307 of DATGHZ010000012.1, forward strand.
CCACGGTCATCGACTTGCCGGACCCCTGCGGGCCGACGAGCAGCAGCAGCCGCCGCTCCATGCTCATCGCGTAGCCGCGGAAGAACGCGACGATATCGTCGAGCTGCTTGTCCATACCGTAGATACCTTCGAAGACCTTGACCTTGCCGAAGTAGTCCATCATGTCGGAGATATAATGGAGGGTGGTGCGGCCGAGGCGGCGGTTGGTCCCGCTCTGTGCGACGTAGTCCGCGACGGTGGCAATCGCTTCCATATTGTTATTCACCTGTCCTGTCACCGGGCCGCCTTTCGAGTCGCCGCGCCGGCGTTGGTATCCCGATAACCTGCCCTTGTATTACCCCGTACGTTCGCCGGTTGTGGCCGGTTCATCCGGTGGGCTAGTCAATGCCCGATACGTCCGCGGTTTAGACCCGGTTTGCCGGTAAGATCCCGGAAAAACGAGAGAGACCCGGTGCGAGAAGTCCGAAGACTTCCCTCCGGGTCTTCATTTCCCCCAATGCGTCATGCACTGCCACGTCGTCTGGTCCGATGCGCTCCATCATGGCCATCCCCTGATCGGCGGCACCCCGCTTCACGCGGGACTAACCGGCGATATGCGCCGGCGTCGGGGGCGGCGTTGCGTTGAGCACGCTGCGTCGCTTACGGCAGTGCTGTAGGAACGTTGAGGCGAGTATAACGGCCACTCAAACGAGTGTCAATCAGAATCGGCGGGAGCCCGCACGAGCAGCGCCGGCCCCGCATACCGGCCGACGACCTTGGACGCGACGCTGCCGGTGAACACCGCGTCGAGACCAGTCCGCCCGTTGGGTGGGCCATGATCAACAGCCCGATGCGGTCGGCGCGGGTGTACGTGTTAACCGAAGATCAATTCAGGGGAACCTCCCGGGGCATGCCGAGGGCCGCCATCAATGCCCCCCGTGCACCGCATTCAGCACCTGGACCAGCACGATGATCATCATCGCGACCACGTACAGGCGGAGGCCGCCCAAGAGGACCCGAACTCCCCCCGACAGCCGCATCCGGCCGAGATGCGCCCGTTCCTTGGCGGCGACCAGCTGATCGGCCTCCAGCACCGACAGCACCGCCTCGGGACGGTGCTCCAAGTCGACATCAGGCCCTTCGCGTGGAGACGCCGCCTCAACCCGCCCGGGGGGGGCGCCCACGGTACCGTGTTCGGGTTTCATCGCTTTCGCCTCCGCATGTTGTCGCGTGAATACAGCGTCCGCACGGCCATCCGCCGCCTAGCCGCCGCCCAAGAGCTTGGGAAACACCGTGACCAATCCGTATCCCAACCCGGCCACGATCAGCAGGACTGTCACGGTGACGATGGCAATGTTCCCCCACCGCCCGCTGGTATGCTCACCCACGACCTCGCGATCATTGCACAGGAGCACCAGGAACAGCAGCGCGGGCGGCATCGCGAGAACCGCGATGACGTTGACAATGAGCACGATGTAAGTGAGGGGCGCGTTGGGGAGCAACACCAGCGCCCCGGCGGCAAACGCGGAGGCAAGCAAGATGCCGTAGAACGACCATCCTTCCCACAACGGCCGGTTGAGGCTGTGCGGGCGGTGAAAGACTTCGCCAAAGGCGTAGGCGGACGAGGTGGAGATGGTCATGGCCGCGAGCAGGCCCGCCTCGAAGATCCCCAGCGCAAAACAGGTGGCGCCGGCCCGCCCGATCCACGGCTGTAGCGCCTGGGCGAACTGCGCCGCCTGGTAATCTTCCGTTTTGATGCCGTGCGCGAGCAGCGGCGCGGTTGCCACCAGGGCGGCGATCCCAAAGGCCGCGGCCAGGAGCGTCCCGATCATCGTGTCCGTCCGCCCGGCCCGAATGTCGCGTGGCTGCAGACCCTTGTCCACGACGGCGCTCTGCTGAAAGAAGAGCATCCACGGCGTCACGGTGGCGCCGATGTTGGACATGAGGAGCAGCATCACGTCCGGCTTGAACAGGCCGCCCTGGGGAAACGGGGACCACGTCAGAAATGCGTGACCGAGCGCTCCCCACTGCGGATGGGCAAAGAGGGCGGCCGGTATGAACAGGCCGTTGAACGCCGCGAGCCCCAGCGTGATACGCTCCCAGGTCCAGTAGCGGTGCGTGAGGATCACGCCGAACACGAGGAGCATCGAGCCGCCGACGGCCACCACCGGGGGCACGCCAAAGAAGCTGAGTCCCGCGCGGATCCCGATGAACTCCGTCACCAAGGTGAGGAAGTTGCCGACGATCAAATCGCCCATCGCGAAGCGGCCCCAGAACGTCCCGAAGCGGTCGAAGATGAGTTCGGCATGCCCGCGGTGCGTGACCGCGCCGAGCCGCACGGTCATCTCCTGGACCACGAAGGCCATCAGAAACGTGACCAGGATGAACGGCACAAAAAACCCGATGCCGTACTGCGCTCCCGTGGCCGCGTAGGACAGCATGCTGGGCGCGTCGTTCTCGCCCAGAAACACCAGTATTCCTGGCCCAACGAGGAGCCAGAGCGGCCATAACCGCCGGACGAGGGATATTCGGCCACTGCCGGCCCGCCGCGCACGTTCGACCGCAAGGCGGTCCCGGGCCCGGTCCAGGTCCTCGTGGGTAATCTCACCCGAACCGGCTTCCCCGAGCAGGCCGGGCCCGGGGCCTACCGTAGGGACTGCCGGCGCAACCTGTGCCCGCAGATATTCAGTCCGTCCTTCCATCGCGGACCTCCCGGCGGTTTTGGACTCTTAGCCGCGAACTCGTAAGCTTGGATTGGCGCACTCGGCTATTGAACTCGCACGCTCTCGCTCAGCGTGTGGGACAGGGTCAACCGGCGGCCCTCGATTTCCACCTCGCAGCCGTCGCGGCGGCGCCCCAGCATCTTGAGCACCGCGCCCGGCAGCACGCCGAGGCGCGCCAGCCGGCGGAGCAGCGCCGGACTCTGGTCGCTGACATGGGCGACGACGCCCCGGGCCCCCGGTGCCAGTGTCTCGAGCTTAGGGTACCGGACGTCGCGCATAGTTCCGTCCGACGCGGGGATCGGATCCCCGTGCGGGTCCTGGACGGGATTGCCCAAGGCGGTCGCCATTCGCGCCTCCACCTCGTCCGACAACACGTGCTCCATCCGCTCCGCTTCCCAGTGCACCTGTTCGAGGGGAACGCCGAGGTGCTGCGCCAGATACAGTTCGATCAGGCGGTGGTGACGGATGATTTCGAGGGCGATCTTCTCGCCGGCCAGCGTGAGCACAAACCCCTGATACCGTGAATACGCGACCAGCCGGAGGCGCGCGAGGCGCTTGATCATGTTGGTCGCGGACGCCGCGGCGACCCCGAGGCGCGCGGCGATCTCGGACGTCGAGACCGAATCGCGCCCCTGCTGCAGTTTGTAGATCGCCTTGAGGTAGTCTTGCATCACGCCGCTGATCGCCGACACGCCGCCGTCTCCCACGTTCCACGATCGGACTAAACTAATTTAGCATGCACTAAAAACCAGGCACAGGCAGTGTACCGATGGAGCCGGCCCCTTGTCAAGCGCCCGGAGCGCTCGGTCGAGGAGTGGTTCGCGACGAGGGAGAACGTCAGCGTAATGGCCTCCGCGCTCCGCAAGCCGCGGCCGCTCGCGCCCGGCGACACGATCGGGCTCGTCTCGCCGTCCGGACCCAGCCGGGCCGGGGGCAACGGTACCACGCCGGACACCGTCGAACAGACGAGACACCGGCTGCACAGCGTCGGCTTTCGCACCGTCGTGGCGCCGCACGCCTTCGACGCCCGAGGCTACCTCGCCGGCTCGGACGCGGACCGCGCGGCGGATTTGCAGGCCATGCTGGAAGACGCGGCCATCCACGGCATCCTGTGCATTCGCGGCGGCTACGGGGCGCACCGGCTCTTGGACCGCCTTGATTACCAAGCCATCGGACGGCGGCCCAAGGTCTTCATCGGATACAGTGATATTACGGCGCTGCACCTCGCGTTCTACACGCAGTGCGGCTTCGTGACGTTCCACGGTCCGATGGCGGCGGCCGTCGCTCAGTCCGACCCGCATGATTACTTGGAAATGCTGCGCGCGGTCACCCGCCCGGCGCCGCTAGGCCGGCTCCTCAATCCCCCCGGAGCACCGGCCGTCGAGACGCTCGTCCCAGGCGCCGCCGACGGACTGCTGATCGGCGGGAATGCCGCGCTCTTAACGGGGTTGCTCGGCACCCCGTTTGCGCCTGAGACCCGCGACTTTCGCGGCGCGATTCTCTTCCTCGAAGACGTCGGTGATAAGCTCTACCGGTTCGACCGGAAACTGGCGCACCTGCGCTTGTCCGGGATCCTCGACCAAGTGGCCGGCATTGTGGTTGGGGAGTGCCGGTACACGGCCGAGCGGGATGAGACGCTGTCCCTGCGGCAAATTCTGGACGACCATATCGTGCCGCTCGGCAAGCCCGCGATCTACGGGTTGGCGTGCGGCCACGGCACGTTCCACCTCACCCTGCCCATCGGCGTCCGGGCGCACCTCGACGCCACGGAACGGACCCTATCGATCGACGAAGCGGGAGTGGAGAACTAGACGCCCCGGTCCATCGCCGCTGCCCCCGCCGTCACGACGGCCGCGCCGCACCGCGGCCGATTGGCAGAAGCGGCCGCCCAGGATCTTGACGCGCCGCGGAAGGTCGACGCGGGGTAGACTGAATAACGGCAGCCCATACCGGTACTCCGCGTACGAAAGGAATATCCATGAAGGAACTGCAGAAGACGCGGTTGCATCCGCTGGCGAGGAAGTCGCTCTCGGCGATCGAGCCGTACGTCCCGGGCCGGTCGGCCGAGGACGTGCGGAAACAGTACGGTCTGTCGTCGGTCGCGAAACTCGGCAGCAACGAGAACCCCCTCGGCGTCTCGCCCCGCATTCGCGACGCGATGCTGGAGATCATGGACAGTGTGCATCAGTATCCCGACCCGACGTGTGCGAGCCTGCGGCACCGGCTCGCCGAGCGGTTCGGGCTGACGCCGGACCACGTCTGCGTCGCGAACGGCGTCGACAACGTGCTCACGTGCCTTGGGCTCGCGTTCCTCGATGCCGGCGACCGGTGCGTGGTGGGGGCGCCGACGTACACGACGTACGCGGCGCTGGCGCTCCTCCTCAACGCCGCCCCGGTCGAGGTGCCGCTGCGCGACTGGCGGCTCGATCTGCCGGCGATGGCCGGCGCCGCCGCCGGGGCCAAGATGGTGGTCGTCTGCAATCCCAACAATCCGACCGGCACGATCGTCACACATGACGAGGTCGACACGTTCTTGCGGCGCCTTCCGTCCACGGTGCTGCCGGTGCTGGATGAGGCCTACGCCGAGTTCGTGGACGACCCGACCTTCCCGGACGCGGCCGCGCTGCTGCGCCGCTACCCGAATTTGATCGTGCTGCGGACGTTCTCCAAGATTTACGGCCTCGCGGGGCTGCGGGTGGGATACGCGCTCGCATCCCCGGATCTCATCGCCTGTTTCAATCTGGTGCGGGAGCCGTTCCCGGTCGACCGGTTGGCCCAGGCCGCGGCGGAAGCGACGCTGGACGATGAGGCCTACGTCCGCGCCGCCTTCGAGAACAACCGCGCGGGGCGGACCTGGCTCAGCGGCGCACTTTCGGAGCTGGGGCTGCGGGTCATCCCAAGCCAGGGCAACTTCGTGCTGAGCGACCTCGGGCGCCCCGCCGATGAGGTGGCGCGACAACTGCTGCCGCACGGCGTCATCGTTCGGCCCGGCGCGATGTGGCGCCTGCCGACGTGGGTGCGCATCACCGTCGGCACCGCGGATGAGAACCGCCGCGTGGTCGCCGCCCTCAAGACGGTGCTCGCGGGGCGCGCCGCACGAACCTCCTGAACCGACGCGACCGGCATCGCGGGGAGATGCGGCGCGACCCTAGCGCTTGAGCGACAGCACCGACAGCAGCTCGAACAACACGTTCGCGGCCAGCATCGCCGTAATTCCGCTCTGATCGTACGGCGGCGACACCTCCACGATATCGAACCCTACGATATCCAGACCGGCCAAACCGCGGACCAGCGCGAGGGCCTGCGCACTCGTGAGGCCCCCCACTTCCGGCGTGCCCGTGCCGGGCGCGAATGCCGGGTCGACCGAATCGATATCGAAGGAAACATAGACGCCGCGGCCGCGCACGCGGTCCAGATGGCGCAGCGCCGCGTCCACGCCGTCGCGGTGAATCGCCTCCGCGCGGACAACGGTGACGCCGTGCTGCGCCCCGAAGGCGAAGTCGTCCTCGCTGTACACCGGCCCGCGGATCCCGAACTGCACCGTCGCGTGCCCGTCGTAGAGCCCCTCTTCCTGGGCGCGCCGGAACGGGGTGCCGTGAAAGTACCGGTTGCCGAAGTATTCCTCCCACATGTCCTGGTGGCTGTCGAAGTGCACCAGCGCGAGGGGACGCCCGCGGACCTTCGCGACGGCGCGCATGATCGGCAGCGTCAGCGAATGGTCACCGCCGACGCAGGCGGGCACCGCGCCCGCGGCGAGGATGCGCCCGACCGCCGCCTCGACGCGCGCGTAGGTGTCGAGGATGTCCATCGGGTTCGTGTCCACGTCGCCGCAGTCGGCGATCCGCAGCCGTTCGAACGGCGAGGTGCGCAGCACGGGATTGTAGGGACGGATGAGGAGTGAGTTGTTGCGAACCTCCTTCGGCCCGAACCGCGCGCCCGACCGGAAACTAACGCCGCCGTCAAACGGGATTCCGATGATGCCGGCGTCGAGGCCCGCAGGGTCGGCCCGGTACGGCAGCCGCATGAAGGTGGAAAGCTGCGCAAACCGCGGCGAGCGGAAGGCGTTCGGCGGCACGAATTCGCTGCTCATGCGGATCCCGCCGCGGCGGGCGGCGCGCCCTCGAGCCCCATGGTCCGCCCGGCCTCTTCCCGGATGATGCCGAGCACGCGGCGCTTGGCGGCAACGAAGGCCGGCGACATGGTGATGTCGAGCGTGCGGGGCCGCGGGAGGTCGAGCCGGATTTCCTCGCGGAATCGTCCCGGCCGCGCCGTCATGACGAAGACCCGGTCGCCGAGGAACAGCGCCTCGTCGATGTCATGGGTCACGAACAGGATGGTCTTCGGCGTCTTCTGCCAGATGTCGAGCAGCAGCTCCTGCATGAACACGCGTGTCTGCGCGTCGAGGGCGCCGAACGGCTCGTCCATCAGCAGCACTTCCGGATCGTTTGCCAGGGCGCGCGCGATCGCCACCCGCTGCATCATCCCGCCGGACAGTTCCTTGGGGTACGCGTGCTCGAACCCGACGAGCCCCACCGTCTGGATGAAGCGGGTCGCGACCTCACGGCAGTACGCGGTGTCGAGGCCCCGAAGTCGCGGCCCGAACTCCACGTTGCCCTGGACGGTGAGCCACGGGAAGAGCGTGTACGATTGAAACACCATTCCTCGGTCCGCGCCGGGAACGGTGACGGCGCGGCCGTCCAGGCGGATCTCGCCCGTGGTCGGACGAACGAGGCCCGCGACAAGGCGCAGCAGCGTACTCTTGCCGCACCCGCTGGGCCCCACGATGCTCACGATCTCGCGGTCGGAGACGTCGAGCGACAAGCGCTCGATCGCCGCGATCTCGCGCCCGCCGCGGCCCCGAAACGCCACGCTGACGTCCCGGAGTGACAGTTTGAAGCCGCCACCCCCGTCTCCGGCCGAAGACGGCCCGCGCTGCGGCCGAAGGTCCCCGCTAGGGGACGAGGACGCTACGCTTTGGGCGACCACGGCAGCAGCCGGCGGTGGAGCCACTTGAAGAGCAGATCAAACCCGAGCCCGAGGCCCCCGATGGTGAACAGCCCGACGAAGATCCGGTCGGTAAACAGCCCCCGCATGGAGTTGAGAATCAGATAGCCGAGCCCGCGGTCGGCGGAGACGAGTTCGGCGACGACGAGGTACGTCCAGGCCCAGCCCATCGTAATGCGCAGCGTATCCATGACGCCCGGCAGCGTCGCCGGCAGCAGCACGCGCCGGATGACCTGCGCGCGCGAGGCGCCGAGCGTGTACGACACGTCGATCTGCTCGCGCGGCACGTGCGCCGCCACGTCGGCGACGAGCAGCACCAGCTGGAAGAAGGTGCCGATGAAGATCACCGCGATCTTCTCGGACGTCCCGATGCCGATATAGAGAATCAAGAGCGGAATCAGGGCGCTGACCGGGAGGTAGCGGACGAAGTCTATGACCGGCTCGATGAGGGCCTCCACGGCCTTGAAGGAGCCCATGAGGATGCCGACCGGCACGCCCGACGCCACCGCGAGGACCCAGCCGGTGACTATGACGTAGAGGCTGGCCCCGGCGTTCTGAAGCAGGCTGCCGTCGGCCGTCATGTCGGCGCCGGAGCGGAGGATCGCCGTCGGCGTCGGCAGGAAGAGTGGCTCGACCAGGCCCGAGTACGTCACCACGCACCATAGCGCGATGAGCCCGCCGGCGCTCGCGATGAGGATGCCGAGGTAGGTTTGCCGCGGGATCGGCTCCTGCGGGCGCAGGTATTCTCCGAGGCCGCGGAGCAGGCCGCGGAGAGCGCTTTGCGCGGGGGCGGGCTGGGCGACCGTCATGCGACCGCGCGGTCTAGCACACGCCGTAGGCCCAGGGCCTACGGCGACCTACGGTGCACGCCCGCGGCTCCCGCCATAGGCCCGCGGCTCCGCCCTGTGCGGTACCGGACTTACTTGGCCATCACGAACGAGTTGTTGACGATGTCCCCGGCCGCTTCCTTGGTCTCGATCTTGCCGAGCGAACTCCAGATGTCGATCGCGTTCTGCGCGGTGACCCAAATCTGGCCGCCCGGCGCCATGTACTCGCGGTTGATCGCCTCGTCGTAGTAGCGGACGCCGTCCAGGGTCTCCTGGAAGGTCTTCACGTCCTTGAGCCAGCCGCCCACGGCTTTGGCCATGATGCGGTCGGCGTCGGCGGGATTCTTCTTCCAGTAGTCGACGGCCTTGTACCAGCCGAGGACCGCGGCCCGGACCGCCCCGGGGTGCGCCTTGAGCACGTCGCGGCGGATCACCATCACGTCGACGATCAGGCCCGGGGTCTTGCTGCTGTCCACCAGGATGTGGCTGCCGGCCTTCTGCTTGGCCCGAGTCAGCCACGGCTCCCAGGTCACCGCGGCGTCGACCTTGCCGGCGAGGAACGCGGCGCCCGCGTCGTCCTGGCGCAGGTTGATGGCCCGCACGTCCTTCTCCGTCATGCCGTTCTGGCGGAGGAGCACGCTCAGAAAGAAGTGGGACACGGAACCCTCATTGAAGGCGACGCGCTTGCCGCGCAGATCCTTGACCGTCTTGATGGCGTCGCTGGAGACGATCCCATCGCCGCCTTTGCTGTCGTCCAAGCCCAGAACCGCCTGGAACTGCAAATTCGGCTTCCAGTACAGGCTCAACGTGTCGAGCGTGGTGACGAGCCCGTCCAGCTTGCCGGCGGCCAGGGCCGCGAACCGCAGTTTCGGATCTTCGATGTTGGTGAGCTCCACGTTCACGCCGGCCTCATCGAAGTACCGGTTGTCGCGGGCAAGAAACAGCGGGCCGTAGCCCACCCACGTCGAGTAGCCGAGGTGCAGCGTCTGCGCCGCCGCCCGCGCCGGTCCGACCGACAGACCGGCGGGTCCCGCGGCGAGCAAGGCGACAAGGACGAGCACGCCCCACCTGCTGCCACGCCACATCGAGGCAACACCTCCCCAAAGCTGTCGTCTCCCACTACTGCGGCGGCGCCCGCGCAAAACCCTTTGGCGTAAGGCCTCGCGCACGCCGGGGCAAAATCTCACGGCGCCGCGCGGGGGCGAGGGTATAACACGTAACATGAACGTCGTCCGGGCGGGACGGAGTGCCGTGCCAACGATGGAGCGTGTGCTGCTGCCAAGAGACCCAGGCACGCCGCGGCGGGCGCGACAATATCTCGCGCCGAGGCTGTCCCGCCTCGGCATGCCGCCCGAGGCCGCGGAAGAGCTGCTCGTCGCGGTGGGAGAAGCGGTGACAAACGCCGTCCTGCATGGGGCCCGGCCGGCCGAAAGTCCTCGCCAGCCGGCAGAAGGTCCCCGCGGGGGAACCACGGGCCCGCGCCGGGGAGCGCGCGCACCCGCACTCTCGGTCAGGGCCGGCGACGTCGTCATGGTGGAACTGCTGGCCCACGGCGACCGGGTCGCCGTCGCCGTGACGAGTCCCGGCGGCCGATGGCGCGTTCCGCCCATCGAGAGGCCTGACCCTATCGCGGATCGCGGCCGGGGCCTCTACCTCATGCGTCACTTAGCCGATTCGGTTCGGATCGAGCAGGGGCGGCGCGGGACGACCGTCTATCTCATTCGGCGCCTGCGGCACGGCGGTAATGGGTCAGAGCCGACGCCGCCGCAGCGTCCAGGAGCCAGGCCACGCGGCCGTCGAGAGGCCGAATGAGCGACGCGGGGACCTCGTCTCCGTTCGGCGGTCCTTCCAAGGCGGCACGCACGGCCTCGGCCTTCGAGGCGCCCGCGACGAGAAACAGGGTGTCCGCCGCGCGCCGCAGCACCGGCACCGTCAGCGTCATCCGCCACATCCCGACCTCGTCGACAAACTGAGCGACCACCGCGCGGTCGCGCTCGCGGACCGCGGCCGTGCGCGGGAACAACGACGCCGTGTGCGCGTTCGCGCCGAGCCCGAGGAGCACGATGTCGAAACGGGGCCAGCCGTCGGCCGTGGCGGGCAGGTGCGCCCGCAGCGTCTGCTCGTACGCGGCCGCGGCGGCAGGGGGATCGGCCGCCCCCCCGGGCATGCGGAAGATCTGCCCTTTCGGGACCGGCACTTTGGCGAGCAGCAGGTCATGCGCGAGTTTGTAGTTGCTGCGCGGATCGTCCGGCGGGACACAACGCTCGTCGCTCCAAAACACCTGAAGGCGCTCCCACGGCATCCGCCGGCGGTACGGCTCCGCGGCCAGCCGCGCGAACAGCGGTTTCGGCGAGTCGCCGCCCGACAGCGCGATCGCACAGGCGCCCCGGGACGCAACGGCCCGGTCGCAGATCGAGGCGATGCGCTCCGCCGCCTCCGCGGCGGCCGCATCCAGATCAGGAAAGACCACCACTTCAGGACTCATGCGCGCACCCCAGACATGATGCGGAGGACGATGTCGAGCGATTCACGCAGCACGTGATCGGCCTCCGCGAGTTCGAGTTCCGCGCCGATCAACGCCGCTGCATCGGGCGCCGCAAGGGCGGCCGCCGTGGTCCGCGGGCGCCCGCGCCCGAGGCGCGTTTCAATGTCCACCGCCGCCGCGCCGCTCTGGCGGGTGATCGAGAGCGAGAACGGTTCGCTGCCGCCCGCGGCGCATTCGAGTGAAGCGATGGGGCCCGCGCCGCCCTCAACGGCGAGCTCGAGTCCACCGCCGCCGCGCCAGAACAGCGCGCGCAGGATGGTGCCTTCCCGCCGCGCGGGCCCGGCGGGTTCCCATCCGAGCCGGCCGGCGAGCCAACCGCCCAACAACAGGCCGGCAATGGGATCGCGCTCCTGCCCGGACGAGGCCGCGGCGCCGGCGGCGTCGGGAGCGCGCGACGGCGCCGCCGCGTCTCCGTCGGTGCGAATGCGGATCCGCTCCAATCGCTCGAGCGCCTGCCGCATCGGCGCGGGGTCGAAACATTGCACGAGGAGGTCCCGCCAGGGGGTCAGCCGCCCCCACGTGAGATCGCGGACCCCGCCCGGAAGCCGCCCCGCGAGCGATGACACCGCGGCCAAGCCGGCGACCGGCCGTCGCATTGTACCGGAGTCGACGATGAGCGCGTCCGCGCCCTCGGCGAGCCGCCGCAGGAGATCGGCGGCGGGATCGGCCGCCGTCCCCTCCGCCCCGGAACCCGCTGAAGGCGGATCCTCCGGCCACCACAGGTAGACCGGAAGATCGGGCACCAGCAGCGGCAGCACAAGCGCCGGCACCCTGGCGATCGCGCGGCCGGCCGCGGTGACGGAGATCTGCTCGCAACACACCGCCTGGCGTCCGGTGGCGCCGGGGGCGTGGCAGTGCAGCGCGATCTCGACATCCAGACGACCGTCAACCCGCGACCCCTCGTGGGGTCTTACAACAGAAGGAGCGGCTCCGGCCTCGGCGGCCGGCAAGTCCAGGATGATGCTTCGGGACGGGTAGCGCTCGCCCAGATGTTGCGCGAGGGCGGCCGCCTCCCCGGGCCGGCCGTTTCGGACCACCGCAAGCAGGGTGAGGGTGCAGATCCGTGTAACCTGCGCGGCCGCGGCCTGCGGCGGCGGGGACGGGTCGCCGTCGAGCGACGACCAAAGCCGCCGCAACTCCCGCTCGATGCCGTCGACGTCCGCGCGCTCCGGCGTGCCGGCGACGCGCATGGGCTTCACAGCCGGCGCCATCTCCGGCCGTCCCGTTCGATGAGTATCCGCGCCGCGTCCGGACCCCACGTCCCGGCCTCGTAGGGCAGCGCGGGCGGCGGCGGTTCGGATTTGTCCCACCACGTCAAGAGCGGCTCGAACAACTCCCACGCCGACTCCACTTCGTCGCGACGCGTAAACAACGTTTGATCGCCGATCATGCAGTCGAGCAGGAGCCGCTCGTAGGCGGTCAGCTCCTCGCCCCCGAACGCGGCGCCGTACTGGAAACCCATATTGACCGGGCGGAGGCTCATCGCCGTCCCCGGCGCCTTCGCGATGAACCGCAGCGAGATCCCCTCGTCCGGCTGGATGTTGAGCGTCAGGAGATTGGGCTCACGGCTCCCCTCGCGAAAGAGCGGCAGCGGCGCTTGCTTGAACTGCACGGCGATCTCGGTGGCGCGCTTGGGCAGCCGCTTGCCGGTGCGGAGGTAGAAGGGTACCCCGGCCCAGCGCCAGTTGTCGAGGAAGAGGCGCATCGCGATAAACGTCGGCGTACGCGAGCCCTCGGCGACCCGCGGTTCGGACCGGTAGCCCACGACCTCCTGGCCGCCGACCACCCCGGCCGCGTACTGGCCCAGCACGACCTCGGCCTCGACGCCGTCCGGCGACGGACGCCGCGCCGCCCGCAGCACCTTGACCTTTTCGTCGCGCACCTGGTCCGCGTCGACGGCGACCGGGGCCTCCATCGTCGCGAGCGTGAGCAGCTGCATCATGTGGTTCTGCACGATATCGCGCACGACGCCCGCGGTCTCGTAATACCCGGCGCGCCCGTCGACGCCGCCGGACTCGGCCACGGTGATCTGCACGTGATCGATGTAGTGCTGATTCCAGAGCGGCTCGAAGATGCCGTTGGCGAACCGGAAGACGAGGATGTTCTGCACGGTTTCCTTGCCGAGGTAGTGGTCGATCCGGTAGATCTGTCCCTCGCGGAACACGCGCAGCAGCGCGCGGTTGAGGGCCTGCGCGCTCCGCAGGTCGCGGCCGAACGGCTTTTCCACCACGACGCGCGTCCACGGACGCCGGACCTCGCCGCCCCGCGGCGCGCCCCGCTCGACCAGGCCGTGCCGGTCCAGCTGCTGGATAATGTCGGCGTAGAATTCGGGCGCCGTCGCAAGATAGTAGAGCCGGTTACCGGCGGTGCCGCGTTCCTGGTCGGCCCGCTCGAGGGCGGCGTGCAGCCGGACGTAGCCCTCGGGATCGTGGAACTCGCCCTGCACGTAGTAGAGTCCCCGGGCAAACGCATCCCAGAGCGCGCGCGTCCCGGCCTTCGCACCCGTCGCCGGCGCGGCGCCGTCCGGTGCGACGGCCTCCGCCATTTCCTTGCGGAACACCGCGTCGGTCTTCGGCCGGCGCGCCACCCCCACGACGGCCAGGTTGGACGGGATCATGCCGAGCCGCGCCAGTGTATACAGCGCCGGCATCAGCTTCGTCTGCGTGAGGTCGCCCGTGGCGCCGAAGATGACCACGGCGCAGGGGTCCGGCATGCGGCGCAGCCGCAGACCCTCCCGCAGCGCAAACGGGGTGGAGACCACGTCCATCCGGCCTTTACCGGGCCTTGGTCGCGTGCCCGCCGAACTGCCGGCGCAGCGCGGCGATCACCTTGTCGCCGAAGTCCTCGTCCTCGCGCGAGCGGAGCCGCTGCAGAAGCGAGAGCGTGATCACCGGCGCGGGCACGTTCCGGTCGATGGCTTCCTGGACCGTCCACCGCCCTTCGCCGGAGTCCTCGACGTAGCCGCGGATGGTCTCCATGTTGGGATCGTCCGTGAAGGCGCGCTCGGCCAGCTCGAGGAGCCAGGACCGCACCACGCTGCCGTGGTTCCACAGCGTGCTGATGGCGCGCAGGTCGAGGCGGAACGGCGCCTGATGGAGAATCGCGAAACCCTCGCCGTACGCCTGCAGCATGCCGTACTCGATGCCGTTGTGGACCATCTTCACGTAGTGCCCCGCGCCGCTCGGCCCGGCATGGAGATACCCCTGCTCCGGCGCGAGGTCGCGGAACACGGGTTCCAGTAATTTGACAGGCTCCGGATCACCGCCGACCATCATGCAGTAGCCGATCTGCAGGCCCCAAATGCCGCCGCTCGTGCCGGCGTCGACATACTGAAAGCCGCGCGCCTTGGCGGCCGCGGCGCGCCGCATGGTGTCGTGGTAGTTCGAGTTGCCGCCGTCGACGAGGATGTCTCCGCGGGCGAGCAGCGGCGTCAGCTCCGCGATCGTCTGTTCGACGGCATCCCCGGCCGGCACCATCATCCAGACGATCCGCGGCGGGGTGAGCAGCCCTACGAGTTCGCCGAGCGACGCCGCGGGGGTGGCGCCCTTGGCCTTCGCCTCCGCTCGCACCTCGGGCCGGCGGGCGTAGACCGCGATCGTGTGGCCGCGCTGGACCAGGCGGGTCACCATGTTGCCGCCCATGCGGCCAAACCCGACGAACCCCAGCTTCATCGGCGGCCTCCGGCGGCGACGTCGCGCGTCCGGCCGCCGATCGCCTTCATCAGTTGATTGAACGAATCGGCGAACGACCCGACACCGGCGTCGAGCACCGTCTGCGTGATCGCGTCGATGCTGATGCCGAGCTCCCGGAGCTGCGCGAAGACGCGCTCCGCCTCATCGACGCCCTGCGTCACCGCGTCCGGGACGATGCGGCCGTGGTCCCGCAGCGCCTCGATGGTTTGCGGAGGCAGCGTGTTGACGGTATCCCGGCCGACGAGCGTCTCCACGTACAGCAGATCGGGATACGCCGGATTCTTGGTGCTGGTGCTGGCCCACAGTGGACGCTGCACGCGGGCGCCCCGGCCGGCCAGCGCCTTCCAGCGGGGGCCGGCAAAGGTCTCCTGAAACAGCCGGTAGGCGAGTTTGGCATTCGCGACCGCCACTTTGCCGCGCAGGGCGCGCAGCGCCTCCGCCTGCCGCGGCGGCGTCTCCGCGGCGCGGGCCTCCAGCCGCTTGTCCGCCTCCGTATCGATCCGGCTGACGAAGAAACTCGCGACCGAGGCGATCTGATGGACCGGCTGGCCCGCCGCGGCGCGGCGCTCGAGCCCGCGCAGATACGCCTCCTGCACGCGGCGGTACGCCTCGATGGAGAAGAGCAGCGTGATGTTGATGTGCCGGCCTTCGAAGATCATTTCTTCGATCGCCGGGACCCCCTCCGGCGTCCCGGGGATTTTCACCATCACGTTCGGCCGGGCGACGAGGCTGTTCCACCGCCGGACTTCCTGCATCGTGCGCTCGGTGTCGTGCGCCACGAGCGGCGAGACCTCGATCGACACGAACCCGTCGGCGCCGCCGGTCGCATCGTGCACCGGGCGCAGCGTGTCGGCCGCGCCCTGGATGTCATCGGTGATCACGGCTTCGTAGATGTCTGTGACGCTCTTGCCCTTGGCCACGAGCCGGGACAGCTGCTCGTCGTAATCGCGGCTGCCGTCGATCGCCTTTTCGAAGATCGTCGGGTTGCTGGTGACGCCGCTCACGCCCTCCTGGACCAGCCGCCCCAGCTCGCCCGATTTCAGGATGCCGCGGTGGATGAAATCGAGCCAGATGCTCTGCCCGGCATCCCGCACCGCGCGGATCGGATCGCCGGCGTCCCCTGTCGAGGACCTCCGGCCGCTTGTGGCGCCGTCTCTCGGATTAGCCATGTCCATGCCTCCCTGCGGGCTGCGCCGCGGCGCGCGTACGTTCAAGCACCGCCTTGGCGGCCGCGACCACGTGGTCCGCGGTGAATCCTAATTCCTTCAGTACCACGCCCCCGGGCGCGGACGCGCCGAACCGCTCGATGCCGATGATCGCGCCGTCCAGACCGACCCAGCGGTCCCAACCGAACGTCGCCGCGGCCTCGACGCTGACGCGCGCGCGAACCTGCGGCGGCAGCACCGCGTCGCGATACGCCTCGGGCTGCGCTGCGAACAGTTCCCACGACGGCATCGAGACGACCCGGCTGCGGACGCCGTCCCGTACGAGGCGCTGATGGGCTTCGAGGGCGAGGGAGACCTCGGACCCGGTGGCGATGAGAATCACCTCCGGATCGCCGGGGCGCTCTGCCTCGGCCAGCACGTACGCCCCGCGCGCGACCCCCGCCGCGGGCGCAAGGGTGCCGCGATCGAGCACCGGCAACTTCTGGCGCGAGCAGACGATCGCGGTCGGGCCCCCGGTACGCCGCAGCGCCACACGCCAGGCCTCGACGGTCTCGGTGGCATCGGCGGGCCGCAGCACGACGAGGTTCGGAATCGCCCGCAGGCTCGCGAGATGCTCGATGGGCTGATGGGTCGGCCCGTCTTCGCCGAGGGCCACGCTGTCGTGCGTCCACACGTACAGCACCTCGAGGTCGGAGAGGGCCGCGAGGCGCACGCTTGGCCGCATGTAGTCCGAGAACACGAGGAAGGTCGCGCCGTACGGCCGGACTCCGCCGTGCGCGGCCATCCCGACCAGCGCCGCTCCCATCGCGTGCTCACGCACCCCGAAGTGCACGTTGCGGCCCGCGTAACTCCACGGCCCGCCCGAGTCGCCCTGGACGCCGGCGTGCGGGCTGTCGGGACTTTCGAAATCGCCTTCTCCCTTGAGCTGCGTGAACGTCGACGGATCGAGGTCCGCCGAGCCGCCGGCCAGCGTGGGCACCGCCGAGGCGATGGCGTTCATCACCTTCCCGGAGGCCTCGCGCGTCGCGAGCGGCTTGTCCGCGGCCGTGAACGCGGGGAGCGCCGCGTCCCATCCCTCTCGCAGACGACCGGCGAACGCCTGCTCGAACTCGCGGGCGAGGTCGGGTAAGGCCTGCCGGTACGCGTCCAGCCGGCGGCTCCAGCCGCCTTCCCATTCCGCCCCCCGTGTGACGGCGCGCCGGAATTCGCGCAGGGCTTCGTCGGGCACGTAGAACGTCTTGTCCTCCGGCCAGCCGTACGCCCGCTTGGTCGCTTTGACCTCGCCGTCGCCGAGCGGGTTGCCGTGCGCCTCAAACGTGTCCTGCTTGTGCGGGCTGCCGAACCCGAGATGCGTCCGCACGACGATCAGCGACGGCTTCGAGGTCTCCGCCTTGGCCGCGCCGATCGCGCGATCGAGCGCCGTGAGGTCGTTGCCGTCCGCCACGTGCTGCACGTGCCAGCCGTAGGCTTCGAAGCGCCGCCCGACGTCCTCGCTGAACGTCACGGAGGTGGTGCCGGACAGGCTCACCTCGTTGGCGTCGTAGAGGACGATCAGGCGTCCCAGCCGGAGGTGGCCGGCCAGCGAACCGGCTTCCGCGCAGACGCCTTCCATCATATCGCCGTCGCTTGCGATCACGTACGTGAAGTGATCGACGACCGTGTGCCCGGGACGGTTGAAGCGTGCCGCCAGCCAGCGCTCCACGATGGCCATGCCGACGCTGTTGCCGACGCCCTGGCCAAGCGGCCCCGTGCTGACCTCGACGCCCGGGGCGCAGTGCCGCTCGGGATGTCCGGGTGTGCGGCTGCCCCACTGGCGGAATTGCTTGATGTCGTCGAGGCTCAGATCGTAGCCGGTGAGGTACAGCATGCTGTACAACAGCATGCTCGCGTGGCCGGCCGACAGCACGAAGCGGTCGCGGTCCGGCCAGTCGGGGTTCTTGGGATTGTAGCGCATGTGGCGCATCCATAGCAGATACGCCATCGGGGCCGCCCCCATCGGCGCCCCGGGGTGGCCCGAATTGGCTTTCTGGACCGCATCGATCGACAGCGTGCGGATGGTATTGACGCAGAGTTGGTCGATGGTCTGCGTGGTCGGCATGATCGACTCCCGGCGGCCGCAGTAGCGGGCAGGACTATCTTATCTCTTCTATTCTTCCATCCGGCCGCGGAAGGTTCAAGGCAGGCGCTGCATCCGCAGCCGCCAGTGGGGCCGGAGGTTGTCGTGCGCCACCGCGAGCACCTCGACGGAGCCGTAGCGGTTTCGATAGATGACGACGAACGGGAATCTCGGCAGGGGATAGCACCGGGTCCGCGTCCCGGGCCCGAAGCGGGGCCATCGATCCGCGTCCTCCGCGATGGCATCGACGGCGTGCAGGAGGTCCCGGCGGAACGCCCGCGCGACCGCCGCGCTGCCCTTGGCGTACCAGGTATGGGCGGCCGCTTCGTCGGCAGCGGCCGGATGGAACTTCACGGGCTTTGCAGGCATCCTACCCGCCGACGAGCCGTGCGCGCAGGTCCTTCCAGGGCACCGACTTCACGCCGCCGGTATCGAGTTCCGCGATCCGCCGGTCCAATTCTCTGAGCCAGGCGGCCTCCGCGCCGTCCTCGGAATCGGGATCGAGGCTTTCGACCAGCAGTTCAATCAAGGCGACCCGTTCCATGGGTTCCATCTGTATCGCTTCCTCAAACAATTGTCGCGCCGCCTTCGCCATAGTTAACGCTCCCCCAACCCGGCCTCGCGCACCTCGTCGAATGCGCCGCGCGCGGCCTCGACCGTTCGCGCGATGTGATCGGCGGAATGCGCCACCGACAGCAGCCAGCGCCCGCTCGGCAGGCTCCGCACGCCGCGCCGCCGCATCGCGTCGGCGAATAGCGCGCCCGCCGCCACACCCGTGGCGCGCGCGGTGGCCGCGTCGCTCACGGACGGCCGCCCGGTTATCCACATTTGAAACACGGGACCGGGGCCCTGCGTCAGCACCGGCACGCCGCGCTCCGCCCCCGCGCCGGCGAGGCCCTGCATCAGGGAGCGGCCGGCCGCGGTGAGCGCCGCGTACGCGGCGCCGCCATCCGCCGCGAGCGCGTCCAGGGTCGCCCGCGCCGCCGCCATCACCGGCGGATTCCCATTGTAGGTTCCGCCGTGCAGGACGCCCCCGCTTACCAGTGTGCCCATGAGGTCGCGCCGTCCGGCTACGGCACTCATTGGGAATCCGTTGGCCACCGCCTTGCCGAAGACCGTAAGGTCCGGCGTCATCCCGAGGAGGGACTGCGCGCCGCCCAGCGCCACCCGGAAGCCCGTGATAACCTCATCGAAAATCAGCACGGTGCCGTCGCGGCTGCACCAGTCGCGGATCGCCTCGAGGAACCCCGGCGCCGGCGGAATCACGCCGGTATTGCAAAGGATGGGCTCGAGGATGATCGTGGCGATGCGGCCCCGGTGGAGGCCGGCCGCCGAGCGGACGGCCTCTAGGTCGTTCCAGGGCATGACAAGCACATCGTGCACCGCCGCGGGCGGCTGCCCCCGGCTGCCGGGCCGCGCCGGCGCAGCCGCCCCCAGGCCGCCTTCCGGAGACCGGGCGGCTGTGTGAATCGAGTCGAGCCAGCCGTGGTAGTGGCCGTCGAAGCGCACCACTGGCCACCGGCCCGTGGCCGCGCGGGCAATGCGGATGGCGGCGTGGACCGCCTCGGAACCCGAGGACGTGCAGCGGACGACTTCCGCCGAGGGCACCGCGGCGCTGATCCGCTCGGCAACCTCGGCCTCGAGTGGGTGCTGCCCGGCAAAGGCGACCCCCTCGCGCATGGTGGCGACGACCGCCTCGGTGACGCCCGGATCAGCGTGCCCCAGGATCACGGCGCCCATGCCGCAGACGTAGTCGACGTAGCGGCGGCCGTCCAGGTCTTCGACCTCCGCACCGCGGCCCCGCACCGCCACGAACGGCGCCGGCCGCTCATCGAGCCGGATGTTGCTGTTGACCCCGCCGGCCAGGTGACGGCCGGCCCGGGTCATGTACTCGGCGGATCTCGATGAGGGATCGCTGTTGGGGGCCGCGACCGGCGCACCGGTATCAGTCCGGACTTTGCTGCCATCCATCGGTGCCACCTCGCACAGGCAGTTGGGAACTGCGATCGGAGCAAGGACGATCTGCCGTCTGCATTCTTGCACCCGGCCGGTTTCCCTTTGGCGCCCCGCCGGAGGACCGCTCGAGCCTCGTCCCGTATCTCAGCCGCGTGGAACGCTTCTTCGACGCGGGAGGCATGACCGGGCCGCGCCCCACGGACGCCGTGGCGTTCGATGATGCCGGCGGCCTGCCGCGTGAGATGGACCGAGGGCCGGCAGGGTGACGGCAGGCGCGCGGCTCGGCGTCGCCATACACGGCGCGGGCAACGTCGCGACGCAGTACATCCAGGCGTTCTCGCGCAACCCGCACACCGAGGTACGGATGATCACGAGCCGGACCGCCGAGGCGGCGCGCCGGTGCGCCGCGGCGTACGGCCTGACCTGCGAGACGGCGGACCGCCTGGACGCGGCGCTCGGCCGCGACGACGTGGACATCGTGGCCATCTGCACGCCGAACCACCTGCACGCGCGTGAGGCGATGCTCGCCGCCCGCGCCGGCAAGCACCTCGTCGTGGAAAAGCCGATCGCGCTGACGCTCCGCGACCTGCGGGCCGTCGAGGCCGCGGTCGAGGAGTACCGCGTCAAGGCGACCGTGGGGTTCGTCCTTCGATGGAACCCGCTCGTCCGGATGGCGCGGCGTCTCGTGCGGGACGGCACACTCGGTGACCTCGTGCTCGTCGAGGCCGACTACATTCACCGCGTCGACCCGGTGCGGCCGGGCTGGGAGTGGAAGGGCCGCGGCGAGACGAGCGGCGGTGCGCTGCTCATGGGCGGATGCCACGCCGTGGACGCGCTGCGCTTCTGCGCCGGAGACGTGGCGAGTGTCTCCGCGTACGCGGCGCATGTCGCGCGGCGCGAGTTCGACTATCCGCCTACCGTGACGGCGTCGCTGCGCTTTGCCGGCGGGGCCGTCGGCAAAGTCAGCGTGACGTTTGAAGCCTATACGCCGTACGTCTTCAACATCAACCTCTACGGCAGCCGCGGAACGCTCCGGAACAATCAACTGTACGCCGGGACGCTGGAGGGCCAGACCGGCTACGCGACGATCCCCACCGTGCTGCCGGACAGCGCCGACGTCACCCACCACCCGTTTCAGGCCGAGGTCGACGACCTGGTCGCCGCGATCCGGGAGGACCGCGCCCCGGTCGCCGCCCTCGGCGACGCGGCCCGCAGCCACGAAGTGTGTCTTGCGATCGACCGCGCGTGGGCCGCGGGCAGGGCGGTGACGCTGCCGCTGCCGGAGGAGTAGTTACCGGTTGTGCCGCCGCGGGTCCAGGAGGTCCCGCAGTCCGTCGCCGACGAGGTTGAGCGAGAACACCAAGATAAAGATGGCCGCCCCCGGAAAGAACGCGTACCAGGGCGCCTGAAACAGGTAATTGCGGGCGCTCGACAGCATAACGCCCCACTCCGGCGTGGGCGGCTGGGCGCCGAGGCCCAGAAAACTGAACGACGCCTCGTACAGGACCGCGTAGGCGAACCCCAGCGACACGAGCACCACGAGCGGCCCCACCAGGTTGGGCAGCAGCGTCCGCACGATCACGTAGGGAACCGGGGCCCCGATCGCGTGGGCGGCCATCACGTACTCGCGCTCGCGCTCCGCGATGACGGCCGACCGCGACACGCGCGCGAAATTTGGAAGCGAGGCGACGGCGATCGCGAACACCACGCTCGGCTCGCCGGGGCCCAGCACGGCCACGATCGCGATGCCGAGCAGCACCACCGGAAACGAGAACAGCACGTCGATGACCCGCCCGGCCAGGCTGTCGTAGGCGCCGCCGAAGTAGCCCGTGGTGAGGCCGAGGGCGCTCCCGCACACCGCCGCCAGCAGCACGGAGACGCTGCTCGCGAGGATCGTGAGGCGCGCCCCAAAGAGCATCCGGCTCAGCAAATCCCGTCCGAACTCGTCGGTGCCGAGCGGGTGCCGGGCGGACGGCGGCTGCAGGGTGGCCGACATCTGCTGCGCGTCGGGCGCGTACGACGCGAGCAGACCCGCGCCGATCGCGCTCAGGCACAGCACCATCACCACGGCGAGGCCGAGAACCAGCGTGCGGCGCCTCCCGAACCAGCGCGCCGCGCGGGCGGGGCGCCGGAACGCGGGTGGTGCCGCGGGCACGGCCGGGACGGCCGGCCGCGCGTCGGTGGACGCGGGATCGAGGCGGCTCGTGTCGAGCGTCACGGCGACGTCGTGGGCCGGCCGAGCCGGACGCGTGGATCGAGGACCGGATAGAGGAGATCCACGACCAGGTTGACCAGCACGAACGCGGTGGCGATCAGCAGCACGATCCCCGTGGCGACCTGGTAGTCGCGGTTCAGGATCGCGTTCAGCACGAGGCGGCCGATGCCGGGCAGCGCGAAGACCGATTCGGTGATCACGGTGCCCCCGAGCAAATAGCCCATCTGCACGCCGAGGACCGTCACGAACGGAATCAGCGCATTGCGCATGGCGTGGCGCACGAGCACGATCGGCTCCGTGAGGCCCTTCGCCCGCGCGGTCCGCGTGAAATCCGCGCCGAGCACTTCGAGCATGCTCGCGCGCAGGTAGCGCATGAACTGCGTCGAGGCGAAGGTGCCGAGCGCGATCGCCGGCAGAATCATGCTGCGGAGGTTCGGGACGAGGCCGCTCGCAAGCGGCGTGAAGCCGCCCGCGGGCAGCCACCGCAGATAGACGCTGAACACGTAGATGAGCATGATCCCGAGCCAGAAGCCGGGAATCGACAGGCCGCCGAAGCCGACCGCGGTCGCGGTCAGGTCAAACCAGGAGCCGGGCCGGACCGCGGAGATGATGCCGGCCGGGACGGCAATCGCCACCGCGACGAGGAGGGCCAGCAGCGCGAGCTCGACGGTCACGCGCGACGCCGTCGCGACCAGCTGCAGCACGGTCATATGGCTGAAATACGACTCGCCGAGATTGCCCCGCGCGGCGTTCGCGGCCCACAGCGCGTAGCGTACGTAGATCGGGCGGTCGAGGCCCCACTGATGGCGCAGGCCGGCCACCACGTCCGGGGTCGCTTCGGTGCCCGCCAGAATCTGGGCGGGGTCTCCCGGGATGAAGTAGGTGACGAGAAACACGAGGATGCTGACGCCGATCAGCGTGGGGATGACGCTGAGCGAGCGCCAGATGAGATATTTCGTCACCGCGAACCCGAGGGGACGTGCCGGTGCGCGGTCAGGCGGTCAATGGGCCAGCCAGACGCCGGCGAAGCTCTGCTGGAACGCCGGGTGCGGCACAAATCCTTTGACGGACGGCAGCGCGGCGTGCGCCGTCGAGCGGTGGCAGAAGATCGGCCCCGGCAGGGACTGCAGCCACAACTCCTGGACGCTGAAGTACGCCACCGAGCGCGCGGGACGGGCGAGCGTGGTCGCGCCCCGGTGCAGCGCCGCCACGTAGCCGGGAATCGCCTCCGGGGTCAGCCCGCAGATGTTGGCCGCGTTCGGCGGAAAGAGCAGGCCCGCGGCGTACGTCAGCGCGGGGTCGGCGGACCCGCGCGGCGGATAGTCGACCGCCGCGTGGAAGTCACGGGACTGGTTCAGGCGCGCCGCCCACTGGCCGATGTCGACCTCCTCGATCGCCGGGCGGTACCCGATCGAGGCGAAGGTCGCCTGCACGAGCGTGGAGATCTGGGTGAACTCCGGATACCCGGCCGGCGTGAGCAGGCTGAAGGTCAGGCCCTGCCCTTTGGGATACCCGGCCTTTTCCAGCAGCCGCCCCACCTGGTCGGGGTTGTAGCTGTACGCGTGCTCCGTTCGGGGATCGAAGGCCCAGTGCTTGGGCGTAAACGGACTGTTGTCCACACGCCCTTGGCCGGCCATGAAGTTCTTGATGAACCCCTCGCGATCGAGCGCCCACCCCATGGCCTGCCGCATCTCCACCTTGTTGAACGGGGGCTTGCGCATGTTGAGATACATGACGAACATCTGGTCCACGGGCGGCACGACCGCCAACTCGACGCGGCGGTCGGCGCGCAGTCTCGGGACCTCGATCAGGCTGAAGTCGTACACGAGATCCACGTCGCCGGCCAGCAGCTGCGAGATGCGCGTCTGCAGTTCCGTCACCGGCCGGAGCACGATCCGGTCCACGTAGCCCGCGCCTGCCTGGTTCCAGTAGCGCGGATTGCGCTGGAGGGTGACGTGGTCGTTCGGCACCCATTCCACGAACCGGTACGGCCCTGAGCCGACCGGCGTCTTGCGGGACAGATCGGTGCCCTGGCTCCGCGGCACGATGTCGACATAGGCAAACGCCGGGATCAGCTGGTTCTCGATCGTGTCCGTCTTGATCTTGAGATGTGTGTCGTCGAGCACCTGCACGTCCATGATGGGGGCGATAAACCCGCGCAGCCACGAGCCGACCTTCGGATCGCGAATGCTGTCGAGCGTGAACTTGACGTCGGCCGCAGTCAACGCCTCGCCGTTGTGAAACCGCACGCCCGCCGGCAGGGTCACGAGCAGGCCGGTGTTGCCGTCGGTCCACTCGAACGACTTCGCGAGCTTGGGTTTGAACTCGAGGGTGACGGGGTCTTGATACGAGAGCTGGTCGTAGATGTTGGTCTTGATGACCTTCCACACGTTGAGCGTGCCGGTCCACGGGTGCAGCGTATTGATGTCGACGGATTGACTGATCGTCAGCGTCCCGCCCGTCTTGGGCGCCGGCGCGGCCGCCCACGCGGTCTCCAGCCCTGTCCATCTACCGGCGTTCGCCGCGGCGAGCCCCGCGGCGACACCGGCGGCGGTGCGGCCCGTCCGGCGGAGGAGCTCGCGGCGCGTGAGCGACCGGCGTGCGGAAGAGGCGGAGCGGCCCATCGTCTCCCTCCGGTGCCTTCGGTGCGTGCACGCTTCGCGGCTCGGCGGTACGCTCCTGCGCCGGCCCTCAGATCGCGGGATTATCGGGGTTTTGTCGCGGCGCCCCGCGCCGGCGCGACCGGGATCACTCGGCGCGACCCGCGCGAGACGCCGCCTCACCGCGGCGGTCCGCCGGTGCGCCGTCGGCTCTTCTCATCACCAGAAACACCACGAGGTCCCACGCGTTGCGCACGCCGATCACCATCAGCAGCACATTTGCCGCCGCCAGCGCGTCGAGCGCCTGCGCCGGACGCGTCCCGAGGAGGGCCGCCCTCAGCAATCCGGCGCCGGCGGCGAGATACAAAATGTACCCGAGGGACGGCATCAGCGAGTACCATACGACGTCGCTCCGGTCGATAATGCGCGCGCGATATCGGTCATGGAGAAACGGCAGGTTGCGGGCGACGTGGGCGAGACTGCCGAGGCCGGTGAGCACCAAGAAGCCGCCGAGCACCGGTTCGCTGAGCGTCGGCACGAGCACCACGACGGCGGTCACCAGCACGTAGACGAAGTGAATAAACGTGGGGCTCATGAACGCGTTGAAACTCGCATTGAGCGTTGATCTCTCGGCGGCCGTCCACCAGCCGGACCCGAGCGAGATCGCAATGAACATCAAGCCGACCAGTGTGGCCGACGCGCCGCCGAGGAGCATGTAGAAGTTCTGCCACGGCTGCAGTTGCGCCATCACGTGTGCCTCCCCATCGCTAATCCACCGGGCCGGCCGCCGGCGCCGGCGGAGCGGCGCCCGCACCTTGGGGTTGCAGCGGCTCAAGCGCGTGCTCGACACGCGCGTGGCGCGCCCGCGCGTCCTGGTAGCGCGCGTGCCTGGACGGGTCCGGCCTGACCACCGCGGCGCGCGGTACGGACATGTCCTCTGTGCGCAGGGCACCCAGCACTTCGAGGGCGGAGAGCGCCGCGCCGCGGCTGCTCCCTTCGTCCTCGGCGGAGCGGATGATCTCCCGTCCCAAGACGTCGGCGATGATCTGCAGCCACACCGGCAGGTGCGCCAGCGCGCCGCCGCTCGCCACGATTTCGCCGGCTCCGTCCCCGGGCCCGTGCGGCCTACGCAGCGCGCTCAAGGCGTCCCAGATCAGCGCGAGGCGGTAGGCGACCGCCTCGAGGGCCGCCTGGACAAGGTCGAGCGGCTGCGTGGCGAGCGTCATCCCGACGATCGCCCCGCGCGACGCCGCCGGCCAGGCGGGACTGCGCTCGCCGGAGAGAAACGGCAGCATCACCAAGCCGTGCGAGTCCGGCGGCCGGTCGCGCAGCGCCGCGTCCGTCTCCGCGGGATCGGCGAGCACGAATTGATCGCGCAGCCAGCGGTAGACACTGCCCCCGTTGGACACCGCGCCCCCGGTGAGGACGCGGCGCCGGTCGGCGCGATACACCCACAACGCGCGCGGGACGTCCGGCACGTCGCCCGGCCACAGGACGCGAAGCGCACCCGAGGTACCCAGGCTGAGCGCCGTACGGCCGCGCCCGACGCAAGCGGTCCCGATGTTGCTGAGCGCGCCGTCCCCCGCGGCCGGCAGCCACGGAACTCGCGCCAGCGCCGGCCACCGCGACGCGTACTCCCGGGCCAGACCGCACAACGGTGCGTCGAGGTCGCCGAGCGGGCACAGCCGCTCGGTCGAGAGACCCACGGCGTCGAGCACTTCACCGTCCCACCCGCACCGGCGAAGGTCCAGCATCCCCGTGCCGGACGCCATTGAAATGCTGCAGACGGCGCGGCCGAAGAGGCGCAGCGTGAGATATTCGCCGATGCTCATCCACGTCCGGACCGCCCGGAAGACCCCCGCCCGGGCCGTGCGCAGCCACAGAAGGCGGGCCGGCAGGTAACTCGGATGAAAGACACAGCCCGTGCGCCGGCGCACCGCCTCTTCGTCGAGACGCTCGCGCAGCGCCGCGACCGCGGCGGCACTCCGGCCGTCGGCCCACGAGTACAGCGGCGTGAGGGGCCGGCCCGCCGCGTCGATGCCGAGCACGTTGTGCCAGAACGTGGAGACACCGACGGCGCGGATCTCCGAGGCGACATCTCCCAAGCCGGCGAGCGCGGCATCGATCGCGGCGCCGACGCCGGCCACGAGCGCCTCGGCGTCGGCTTCCACTCCGCCGTCGGACGTCCGCGTCCACGCGGTGGCGGTGCGGCCCTCCGTGCCGGCCACTTCGCGCCCCAGGCGGTCGTAGAAGATCGCCCGAAGCGAGCCGCTGCCCATGTCGAGCGCGAGCACAACCGGCCGCTCCGCGTCGCGCGGGCCCACGGTGGACACGGGAGGAGGTTTCCGGTCTCCGGGCCAAGACCCTTGTGTGGCGCACCATCACGGCGACGGCACGCATCACGCGCCGAAGCCCGGCGGATTGCACGCGCTGCTGCGGCTGCCGGACCACGGCGAACGCTTCGACGAGGAATGGACCGTCACACAGCGCCGCATCGAACGCGTTGCGGCCGCGCCGGTGCCGAAGGAGACCGATCCTGCGGGCGCGCCGCGGCTGGACCGTGGTGAGGGGTAGGCGGCCGCCGCCTCGCCGCCCGCACCCTGCATGACCGAACCCTGGGTCCTGTCCCTCAGCGACGCGGCCGCGGAGATCGCGTCCGGCCGTCTGTCACCCGTCGAACTGGTCGACGCCACCCTCGACCGTCTCGAGCGCGTGGAGCCCCGAGTCCACGCGTGGGCGCGCGTGCGCGCCGACGAGGCGCGGAAGGCGGCGCGCCGGCTCACCGACCTCCGCGCGGCGGGAACGCTGCTCGGGCCGCTTCACGGCGTCCCCGTCGGTCTCAAGGACATCTTTTACACGGCAGGGCTGGAGACGTCGTGCGGCTCGAAGATCATGAGCGGGTTCGTGCCGGCGTACGACGCCACCGCGGTCGCGCGCCTCCGCCGCGCCGGCGCCGTCGTGCTGGGCAAGACCCACACCACGGAGTTCGCGTCCTTCGACCCGTCGCCGGCCCGGAACCCGTGGGCGCTCAACCACACGCCCGGCGGCTCGAGCAGCGGCTCGGCCGCGTCGCTCGCGGCACGGATGTGCCACGGCGCGCTCGGGAGCCAGACCTCCGGCTCGATCTGCCGTCCCGCGGCCTACTGCGGCATCGTCGGACTCAAGCCGACGTTCGGCCGGGTCAGCCGCTACGGCGTTCATCCGCTCGCGTGGACGCTCGATCATCCCGGACCGATGGCGCGCACGGTGCGCGACGTGGCGATCCTGCTCGACGCGGTCGCCGGTCCCGACCCGAACGACCCGACGACCGTCTCGGCGCCGCCGCCTCCGGCGGCCGCCGCCGCGCTAGCCGATCCGCGGGCCCGCGATGCCGTTGTCCGGGGCCTCCGGGTCGGCGTGCCGGACCGCTACTTCGACGAGGGACTCGACCCCGAGGGAGCGGCGGCGTACCGCGACGCGCTGCGGGCGCTCGGGGATCTCGGCTGCCGGGTCGAGCCCGTGCGCCTACCCGAGCTGTTCGAGACGGCGATGGACGCGCACGAACTCATCCACCACACCGAGGCCGCGGCCGTGCACGCCGACACCTATCGCGAGCGTCCGGACGACTACGGGCAGAAACTTCGCGCGATTATCGAAGCGGGCTTCCACGTCCCGGCGCCGGCGTACGTTCGCGCGCAGCAGATCCGCACGATCCTCATTGAGGCGATCCGCGGGCTGATGCGCGATGTGGACGTGCTGGCGACGCCGTCGGCGCCCGGTCCCGCGCCGGCCGGACTCGGCAGCACCGGGTCGCCGGTCTACAACCGGCCCTTCAGTTTCCTCGGGTTTCCGAGCATCACCGTGCCCTGCGGATTCACGAAGGGCGGCCTGCCCCTCGGCATTCAGTTCGGCGGCCGGCCCTTCGAGGAAGTCACCCTGCTGTCGCTGGCCGCGGCGTACGAAGGTGCGACGCAATGGGGCGAGCGCATACCGCCGCTGTAGCCTAGGACCGGCCCGGCATGCCGCGTGAGGCCTCCCACGGCCGCGTGCTCGTGAAGGCCTGCCTGAACGGCGGCCGGCACCGCGCCGAGCACGAGGCGGTGCCCGTGACGCCGGACGAACTGGCAGCGGACGGCCGCGCGGCGGTGGAGGCCGGCGCGGCCGCGCTTCACGTGCACCCGCGCGGGGCGGACGAACGCGAGACGCTGGACGCGGGGGCTTGCGGCGGCGCGATCACGGCCCTCCGCCGCGCATGCCCCGGCATTCCCGTCGGGTTGAGCACCGCGGCCTGGATGGCACCCGATCCCCGCCGCCGGGTCGCGCTCATCGAGTCGTGGACCGTGCTGCCGGACTTCGCCTCGGTGAACTTCTCCGAGCCCGGGACGGCCGCCGTGTGCGAGGCGCTGCTGCGCCGCGGCGTCGGCATCGAAGCCGGCCTGTGGTCGCTCGATGACGTGCGCGCCCTCATCGCCTCTGACCTAGCCGCCAAGTGTCTGCGGATTCTTGTCGAAGCCCAGCCGCTCGATCCCAAGGACGCCGTCGCCGCGGCCGCCGCTATGGATGCGGCGCTGGACCGGGCCGGGATCGCCCTTCCCCGCGTTCACCACGGTGAAGGCCACGCGACGTGGGCGGTGCTCGATGCCGCGCTCGACCGTGCCCGCGACATCCGGATCGGTCTCGAGGACACGCTGTATCTGCCGGACGGCCGCCGCGCCCGCGGCAACGCCGACCTGGTCGCCGAGGCCGTCTCGATGGTGCGCGGGCACGGGCACCGGCCGATCTCTTCCGCGAACGAACGGGCGTAACGCGCTCGCCGCGTCACGCGCTTTTCGCTGAATCCCACCCGGACGTTAACGCCCGGATAACAACGGCGCGGTAGTGTGGACGTGCTGCTGCGGGGGAACACGCTGCGTGGGATCAGCGCACGCCGCCGGTCTGCTGCCAGATCCGGAACAACACCGCAGCCGTGGCCACCAAATCCGCGAGATCGATGGCCGGGCTCTTGATAAGGCGCGCGATCATCATGCCGACCACGACGACGATCGCGGAAAACATCACCTTCGTCACGAAGGCGGACCAGTGCTCCAGTTCTCCGCCGGGTCCGCGGCCCACGGTCCATGATCCCTGCGAAGCGGGCCGGCCCGCGCCCGGCCACCCGGCGCCGAGACCCCCCACCCCCCTCGGCGCCGCCCCGGCACGGGCCTGGTCGTACGCGCGGCGCAGGTCGGGATCGCCGAGCACCGCGTAGGCCTCGTTAAGCAGTTTCGCGCGCTCTTCATCGCCACCGAGATCGGGATGCCCGCCCATCTCCCCCATAAGCGTGCGGTAGGCTTTTTTCACCATTTCCGCGGAGGCGCGGGGATGGACCTGAAGGACCTCGTAGTAATCGACCTCGGGGCGAAATCGCATCGGGACCTCATTGTAACATGCGCGGGAGGAGCATCAGCATGGCTGCGCGCGCACCATACGTGGTGAAGCCGGGACACGGTGAACGGCTCGCGCTCCGCGACCGCGGCGCCGCGGCGACCGTCCTGGCGGATGGCGGCCGCACCGCCGGACTCTTCGCGCTGGTGGAAAGCGTGCCGGAGGCGGGGGCGCCCGGACTCGGCGCGCACCTGCACCGGAGGTCCGACGAAGCGCTTTACGTGCTGGAAGGCCGCGTACGGGCGCAGCTCGGCGGTGAGACGACGGAGGCGGACGCGGGCACGTTCATTTATATCCCGCGGGGCACGGTCCACGCCTTTGCGGCCGCGGGGCCAGGGCCCGCGCGCGTGCTCGTGCTCTTTTGTCCGGCCGGTCTGGAACGCTACCTGCGCGATACAGCAGCGGCGTACGGCGCGGGCGTTCCGGAGGCGGCCGAGGTCGCGGCGCTGCGGCACCACCACGATGTCGAGATGGCGTGACCGGGGCCGCGGGCGGCCCCGGCCGGCGTACGCCTGAGCGGCAGGACTGCGCCGTTGCACGCCGAACCGCACGGGCGAGACCCCGATGTCGGTCCTCGGGGCCCTTCGAAAGGAGGGCACGGAGATGATGAAACTGCTTACCGCCCTGATCGCGCTGGCGGCGGTCGCCATCGCCGCGACCGCGGCGTTCGCCTGCAACGACACCGTGCAGACGCCGGCGCCGCCGCAGGTCCAGGCACCGCCACCGGATGCGGGCACCGGCTCGTAAGCCGCGAAACGGATAGCGCGCTTGAGGACGGCGGCCGGGAGATCCCGGCCGCCGTCCTGTTATTGTTTGCCGATCGCCGCCTGCGTTCCGCGGAGCACGTACTTCTGGATTTTGCCGGTCGCGGTTCTCGGCAGGTCGTCCACGAAGTGAAACACCTTCGGCACCTTGAAGTGGGCGAGCGAGTCGCGCGCGAACTGCCGCAGCTCCGCCTCCCCGGCCGCGGCTCCGGCCTTCAGGACGACAAAGGCATGCGGCGCTTCGCCCCACTGCTCGTCCGGCCGGCCGACCACGGCCACCTCCTGCACCGCGGGATGGCGGAGCAGCGCCCCTTCCACTTCGACCGATGAAATGTTCTCGCCGCCGCTGATGATGATGTCCTTCATCCGGTCGCGGATCTCCACGTAGCCGTCCGCGTGCACGACGGCGGCATCGCCGGTGTGGAACCAGCCGCCGGCGAAGGCCTTGGCCGTGGCGTCCGGATCGTTGTAGTAGCCTTTCATGACGGCGTTGCCGCGCACGACGATCTCCCCCACCGTCCGCCCGTCACGCGGCACGTCCGCGCCGCCGCCGTCGACGACGCGCAGCTCGCCGGACGAGAACAACTCCACGCCCTGCCGCGCTTTGACGGCCGCGCGCGCCTCCGTGGACAGCGCGGCGTGCTCCGGCCGCGGTTCGCAGATCGTGATGAACGGCGAGGTTTCCGTCAGTCCGTAGACGTGAACGATCTCCCATCCGAGGTCGCCCTCGATGCGGCCGATGGTGGCCGCGGCAGGCGGCGCGCCGGCGGTCACGACGCGGATCCCGCGCCGGAGCCCGCGGCGGAGGTCTTCCGGCGCGTTGGCAAGCCGGATCAGCACGGTCGGCGCGGCGCACAGCATGGTCGCGCCCTCGTCCCGGCACAGCGCAAAGACCTGGTCCGGCTCAACGCGCCGCAGGCACAGGTGCGCGCCGCCCACCGCGGTCACAATCCACACGAACGTCCAGCCGTTGCAGTGGAACATCGGCAGGGTCCAGAGATACCGGTCCGCCGCCGTCATGTGAATGTGCGCGAGCGTCCCGAGTACGTTCATGTAAGCGTTGCGGTGCGTGAGCATGACGCCTTTCGGCCGGGCGGTGGTGCCGCTCGTGTAGTTGACGCTGAGCACATCGCCTTCCGCGATCTCCGGACGGTCGTACCGGCCGTCGGACTGCTCGAGCAGGTCATCGTAGTCGAGCCATCCGGGGCCCGCGCCGTCGAGCGCCACGAAGTGCCGCACCCGCGGCAGCGACGCGCGGATGCCGTCCACCGCGGCGAGGTGTTCGGCGGCCGCGCAAACGATCCGTGCGCCGCTGTGGTTGATGATGTACTCGAAGTCTCCCGCGGCGAGGCGGTAGTTGATAGGAACGAGCACCGCGCCGATCTGCGGCACCGCGTAGAATGCCTCGAGCAGACCGTGGATATTCGGGGCGATATAGGCGACGCGGTCGCCCGGCCGCACGCCAAGGTGCTGCAGCCGGCTCGCCCACCGGTCGCACCGCTCGAAGAAGGCCTCGTAGGTCAACCGGCGAGGACCGTCGACCACGGCCTCGCGCTCCGGGTACAGCGCCCGGGCCCGGCGGGCGAATTCGAGCGGGGTCAACGGCAACTCCACGGGTCCCTCTAGGGCAACAGCAGGAGATACGGGTGTTCGAGCACGTGCTTGATGCGCTGCAGAAACTGCGCTGCGGGCGCCCCGTCCACGACGCGGTGGTCGAAGGTGAGCGACAGCGCCATCACCGGCCGCACCTCCACCCGGTCCTCTCCTCCCGAGGCCTCGCCCGCCGCCACGGGCCGGCGGTGCACGCGGCCGACGCCGAGGATCGCGGCCTCCGGCGGGTTGAGGATCGGCGTGAACGCGTCGACGTCGTACATGCCGAGGTTGGTGACGGTGAAGGTGCCGCCGTCCATCTCGTCCGGTTTGAGCCTCAAGGTGCGCGCCCGCTCGGAGAGGTCACGCAGCGCGGCGGAGATCTGCGCCAGTGTGGCCCGGTCGGCGTGACGGATCACGGGAACGACGAGGCCCTCGTCGAGCGCCACGGCGACCCCGACGTGAATGTCCGGCAACAGGCGCACGCCATCATCGGCCCAGCGCGCATTGAGCCGCGGGTGGTCCCGCAGCGCAAGCGCCGCCGCGCGCACGACCAGGTCGGTGTAGGTCGGCCGGTCGCCGCCGCGCCGCTCGAGTTCGGCTCCGACTTGGTCGCGCAGCTTCGCCGCCTCCGCCATGTCGGCTTCGGTGGTGAGCGTGAGCTGGGCCGTGCCCTGAAGGCTCTCGGTCATGCGGCGTGCGATGATGGCGCGCAACCGTGCCGAGATCACCGGCCGCGCCGGGCCTCCGGGCGCCGCGGCGGGGGCGGCAGGCGCACCAACTGCTCCCGGCACCGTCGCATGGCGTGCCGCGGCCGCGCGGCCCGTCCCGCCCGCCTCCACGGCGCGCTGCACGTCCCGCTCGACGATGCGGCCGTCGGGGCCGCTGCCGCGCAGCGCACCGAGATCGATGCCGTGAGCGGCGGCGAGCGTGCGTGCCCGGGGTGAGACCCGCACGCGTCCGTCACCGATGGCAATACTGCCGGCCGCCCCGGTTCGAATCGCTCCTCCGGCCGGCGCACCGGCGGAAGGCGGATGCTGGGAACGAGATGCCGGCGCCGCCACGGGATGCGGCGCGGCGGACGTGACGTGTTCGCCGGGCTCGCCGATCACAGCAATGGGCGTCGCGACGGGGGCCGTCGCGCCCTCCGGGACGAGGATCCGGAGCAGCACGCCCGATGCCGGCGCCTCGACCTCAATCGTGGCTTTGTCGGTGAGAACCTCGAAGAGCGGCTCGCCCTTGTTGACGCGGCTGCCCTCGGCCTTGACCCACCGGACGATCGTGCCCTCGTCCTGGGTCAGCCCGAGTTTCGGGAGCACGACTTCGGTGGCCATGAGGTTCCGTCAGGCCATCAACTGCCGAGCCGCCGCGACGATGCCG
The DNA here is from genome assembly GCA_035307565.1 of bacterium. Lineage (GTDB taxonomy): Bacteria > Sysuimicrobiota > Sysuimicrobiia > Sysuimicrobiales > Segetimicrobiaceae > DASSJF01. The sequence continues at coordinate 35,267 of DATGHZ010000012.1, forward strand.
TCCACCTGGGGCAGCGCCGCCGCTTCGAGGGCGCCGCTGTAGGGCACCGGCACGTTCGCGCCGCACAGGCGCACCGGCGGCGCGTCGAGCGCGTCGAACGCCGTGGCCACGACCTGCGCGATGACTTCGGCGCCGACCCCGCAACGCTCGTATGCCTCGTGGGTGACAATGAGCCGCCCGGTCTTGCGGACCGACGCGACGACCATGTCGAGATCGAACGGCACGAGCGTACGGGGATCGATGACCTCGAGCTCGATGCCTTCCGCGGCGAGCCGGTCGGCGGCCTGGAGCGCCTTCAACACCATCGTGTGGACGCCGACGACCGTGATGTGCCGCCCGTCGCGCTTGCGCTCGGCGACACCGAGAGGCACCGTGTGGTCGCCGGCCGGCACCGGGCCCTTCGTGTTGTAGAGCATCTTGTGCTCGAGAAACACGACCGGGTTGTCGTCGCGGATCGCGGAGATGAGCAGGCCCTTCGCGTCCGCGGGCGTGCTCGGTGTCACGACCTTGAGGCCGGGGATGTGGCAGAACCAGGCCTCGAGCGACTGCGAGTGCTGCGCGGCGTTGCCGCGGCCGGCGCCTTCCTGGGCGCGAAAGACCGCCGGCACGCGCGCCTTGCCGCCGAACATGTAGCGGATCTTGGCGGCCTGGTTGACGATCGGCTCCATCGCCAGCGTCATGAAGTCCGCGTACATGAACTCCGCGACCGGGCGGGCGCCCGCCATGGCTGCGCCGACCGCGAGCGCGGCGATCGCTTCCTCGGAGATGGGCGTGTCCCGAATCCGCTCCGGGCCGAACTCCTCGACCAGCCCCTTGGTGACGCCGAACACGCCGCCGCCGCCCCATACCGCGACGTCTTCGCCCATCACGAACACGCGGGGATCGCGCCGCATCTCCTCGCGCAGCGCCTCGTTGAGCGCCTCCGCGTAGGTCAGGACGCGGGTACCGGCCGGCGCCTGCTGGGTTTCGACCGCGCTCATGCGTACACGTCCTCGGTCAGCGTGGCCAGATCCGGCTCCGGGCTCGCCTTCGCAAAGGCGACCGCGTCGGCGATCTCACGCTCCACGTCCGCCCGCGCGGCGTCGGCGTCCGCGGCCGTGAGCGCGCGCCGCTCGATCAGCGCGGCCCGCAGCCGCTCGATCGGATCCTTGGCCCGCCACGCCTCGACCTCCGCCTTGTCGCGGTAGTTGAGCGGGTCCCCGACGTGGTGCCCGAGGTAGCGGTACGTGACGCAGACCACCAGCGACGGCCCCTCGCCCGCCCGCGCCCTCGCCACGGCGGCGCCGACGGCGGAGTAGACCGCCAGCGCGTCCATGCCGTCGCAGCTGCCGCCGGGGAATCCATACGCGTCCGCCCGGACCGCGGGGTCCGGCACCGACGTGAAGCGGTCGGCGCGCGCGGACATGGCGTACTGGTTGTTCTCGCAGACGTAGATCACCGGCAGCCGCCAGATCGCGGCCAGGTTGGCGGCCTCGTGGAAGATGCCCTGATTGAGCGCGCCGTCGCCGAAGAAGCAGACGGCGACCTCGTCGCGCCCGGCCAGTTTGCTCGCCAGGGCCGCGCCGGTGGCGAGGCCAATGCCGCCGCCCACGATGCCGTTGGCGCCGAGGATGCCGGCGTCGACGTCGGCGATGTGCATGGAGCCGCCCTTGCCCTTGCAGTAGCCCGCGGCGCGGCCCAGCAGTTCCGCCATCATGAGCCGCGGGTCTCCGCCTTTGGCGAGGCAGTGGCCGTGCCCGCGGTGCGTGCTCGTGATGCGATCACCCGGCCGCAGCGTCGCGCACGCCCCGACCGCGACCGCCTCCATCCCGATGTAGGGATGCGTGGTCCCCCGCATGACGCCTTCGCGGTACAGTTCGAGCGCGCGCTGGTCGAACTCGCGGATGCGCATCATCATGCGCAGCATGTCGACCAATCGCGCGGGGCTGAGCTCCGGAGGGGACGCGGTGACGGCGCTCATTCCGGTTTCTCCTCCAGTCCGAGCGAGAACGGCCGCTCGAGCAGCGACTGCGGGAACGCGCGAAACGCGAGGTGGGTGTTCGTGCGGACGACGCCGGGCACGTCGGTCATCCGGCTCGTCACGACGTCCGCGAGCTCCTCGTAGTCGCGCAGTTTCAGCACGGCGATGATGTCCCATTCCCCGGTGACCGAATACACTTCTTCGACCCCCGGGATTTCGGCGAGCCGCCGGGCGACGTCCGGAATGCGCCGGCGCTCCGCCTGAATCATGACAAACGCGGTGAACATCGGGGCACTCCTCTCAGGCGGCCGCGTAGCGGTAGGCGAGGTCCAGGTACACGGCGGTCTGCAGGACGAGGTCGCGGATCGCGATGGCTTCGTTCGGGCCGTGCGCGCGATGGCGGCCGGGGTCGCTGTCCGGGTGGCTCGGCGAAAATCCGTAGGCCGGCACGCCGATGTCGCGGACGAACCGGGAGTCGGTGAAGCCCCCGCTGAGGCTCGCCACCACATCGACCGGGCGGCCGAGGGTCCGGTGCAGCGAGTCGGAAAGCGCCGCGAGGAGGGCCTCCGTGGCCGGCGAGGTGTTGGCCACCGCGGTCTGGTCGACGCGGACCTCCGCCTCACCGAGCAGCGCCCGTGTGTGCGCTTCGACGTACGAGGGGCCCTGATGCGGCAGGGCGCGTACGTCGCATGTCAGGCGGCAGATGTCCGGGACGCTGTTCGACTTCACGCCGCCCGCGATGAGCGTCGGCGTGACCAGCATGCGGGAGACCTGGCGCAGGTGATCGGCCAGGCGCGGGTTCGAAGCGTTCAAGCGCGTAATCACGTCGTCCACGTTGGCCGGCAGCACCGGGCCCGTGAGGCGGCTCACGGCGGAAAAGATGGGCCCGCTCGTATCGCGCTCCGGCTCGTAGGCGCGGAGCCGTTCGAGCGCCGCCGCCGCCTTGTAGAAGGCGTTGTCGCCCTGCCACGGGCGTGCGGCGTGCGCGCCGCGGCCGCGAAAGGTCGCGGCGACTTCAAACCGGCCTTTCTCGCCGACGCCGAGCACGCACCAGTCGCGCCCGTCAACCGGGATGAAGAAGCCGCCGCCCTCGTTCAGACACAGGCCGCCGCGCACCCAGTCGGGACGCTCGCGGACCACCCAGCCCATCCCGTATGAGCCGCCGGCCTCTTCGTCCGCCACGCACACGAAATTGACCCCGTGCGCGAGCGCCGCGCCGGACCGCTGCAAAAGGATGAGCGCCATCGTCTGCGCCGCGACGGTGCCCTTCATGTCCGCGGCGCCGCGGCCGAGCAGGTGGCCGTCTTCGAGCGTGGCGGCGAACGGCGGCTGGGTCCACTGCGACGCGTCGCCGGCCGGCACGACGTCGGTGTGGGAGGCCAGCACGAGCGCGGTGCGGCCGCTGCGTCCCGGCAGGCGCGCGACGAGGTTGCCTCGCTCGGGGACGCGTCCGGCGATCTCCGGCTCGATGCCGCCGGCGCGCAGGACGCGCGCGAGGTGCGTCGCCGCCTCGGTTTCGTTCCCGGTCGGCATGACGCCGGTGTTGGTCGTGTCGATGCGGACGAGGTCCCGGGCGACAGCCACAAGCTCGTCCCGGTGTTCCTCGGCGAGACGGCGGCAGTCAGGCGCTGCAGGCATGGGAGAAGCACGTTCACGGCGGCGCGGACGGCTTCCTCCCGCCGCCGCCGTGCTAGACGTTCAGTTCTTTGAGCGTGCCCGTCACCATGTAAATGACGCGCTCGGCGATGTTTGTGGCATGGTCGCCCATCCGCTCAAGCGCCTGCGCGCAGAAGAGCAGATACGTGGCGCGTTGGATGTTGTGGGGATCCTCGATCATGTACGTGAGCAGCTCGTGGAACACCTGACTGTAGAGATGGTCCACCTCGTCGTCGGCGGCCGCCATCTGGTGCGCGAGTTGGACGTCGTGCCGCACGAACGCGTCGAGCCCGGTGCGCAGCATCTGCTGGACCATCTCGGCCATGCGGGGGATGTCGATGAGCGGCTTGAGCAGCGGCTGGCCCGCCATGCGCCGCGTCGCCCGCGCGATGTCCTCGGCGTGATCGCCGATGCGCTCGAGGTCCATCGTCATCGCCCACACCGCGGCAATGGTGCGGAGATCCTTGGCCATGGGTTGCTGCGTGGCCATCAACATGAGGCACCGCTCTTCCAACTCGAGGTGCAGCGCGTCGATGGCGTTGTCCGCGGTGATGACGGCCTCGGCGCCGTCTACGCTGCGCGCCCGCAGCGCCTCGATGGAGCGGCGCACCGCCTCCTCCACCAGCGCGCCCATGCGCAGCAGATCGTCCTGGAGGCCGGTCAGTTCCCGGTCGAACGTCTCCCGCGTCTGCACGATCATCCCCCGCCTGGTCCGCCCGCGCGACGCTTCCCGCTTCCCGGGATCACTTCCTGTCGGGCCCCCGGTCAGCCGAACCGGCCGGTGATGTAATCTTCCGTCTGCTTCTCCTTGGGACGCGTGAACAGTTCGGCCGTCGGACGGTACTCGATCAGTTCGCCGGCCAGCATGAAGGCCGTGCTGTCGGAGACGCGGGCTGCCTGCTGCATGTTGTGCGTAACGATCACGATCGTCAGCGTCTGGCGCAGCGTCCGGGCCAGATCCTCGATCTTCAACGTCGAGAGGGGATCGAGCGCGGACGCCGGCTCGTCCATCAGCAGCACTTCGGGCTCGACCGCGAGGGCCCGGGCGATGCACAGCCGCTGTTGCTGGCCACCCGAAAGGCTCGTGCCCGGCCGGGCGAGCACGTCCTTGACCTCATCCCACAACGCGGCCTGACGCAGGCTGCGTTCCGCCACCTCGTCGAGCATCCGGCGGTCCCGAACGCCGTTCAGGCGCAGACCCACGACCACGTTGTCGTAGATCGACATGGTCGGGAAGGGATTGGCCCGCTGAAATACCATGCCGACGCGGCGGCGGACGTCAACGGGGTCCACGCCGGGTGCGTAGATGTCCTCGCCGTCGAGGAGGACGCGGCCTTCCAGCCGGGCGCCCAGGACGACCTCGTGCATGCGGTTGAGACACCGCAGGAGGGTCGACTTCCCGCACCCGGAGGGGCCGATGATCGCGGTGATCCGGTTGGCGGCAAGGCGAAGCGAGATTCCCCGGACGGCGTGGGTGCGCCCGAAGTAGGCGTGGAGATCATGGACGACCAGTTGTGCCGGAACGTCGGTATCGATGGCCTGCCCCTTGGCCAACGCGGAGGCAATCGCGTGATCCCACAGCGTCGTGATCGGTCCGTCCTGCGTCATGACTTCGGACACCATTGCGGCGCTACCTCCCGCGGGCCGTGAATCGTTGGCGGGCGGCGACGCGCGCCCCCACGTTCAGCAGGAGCGTGATCGTCATCAAGACCAGCGCCGCGCCCCATGCCTGCCGGTGCCAGTCGTCGTACGGCGCGATCGAGTAGTTGAATAACTGTACCGTAAGCGAGGCGATCGGCTGGTCGAGGCCCGACTGCCAGTACTGATTGTTGAACGCGGTGAACAAGAGCGGCGCGGTCTCCCCGCCTATCCTGGCGACGGCCAGCATCAGGCCCGTGATCACACCCGCCGTCGCGGTCCGGAGGACGATCCGCAGGCTCGTCACCCACCACGGGATGCCGAGCGCAAGCGATGCCTCACGCAGCGAGGACGGCACGAGCCGTACCATCTCCTCGGTGGTCCGCATCACCAACGGAATCATCATCACGCCCAACGCGAGCCCGCCGGCGAGCGCCGAAAACCGCTTCATCGGGACTACGACGAGCGCGTAGACGAAGACCCCGACGACGATGCTGGGAAGCCCGTTCAGGACGTCGGCGGTGAACCGGATCCACCAGCCGAGGCGTCCGTCGCCCGCCTCAGCGAGGAACATCCCGCCCAGGATCCCGACGGGAACCCCGACGCACGACGCGAGCGCGATGAGCGTCAGGGTACCGGCGATGGCGTTCGCCATCCCGCCGCCCGGCTCGCCGACCGGGGCAGGGAGATGGGTGAAGAACGCCCAGTTCAACGCCGACACGCCCTGGACGACGACATAGCCCAACACGCTGGCCAGCGGGGCCACCGCGACGAGGATCGCGCCGAGGCATACCCCGCCCATCAACCGGTCCACGAGCCGGCGCCGCGTGGCCGTACGATACCCGAGGACGGTCACAGGCGGACCCGTACGCCGGACGTGACCCGCGCGACGAGCCAGCGGGCGGCGGCGTTTACGAGCAGCGAGAGGGCAAAGAGCACCAGGGCGATCTCGATGAGGGCGGACAGGTACAGGTCGGAGGTGGCTTCGGTAAACTCATTGGCCAGCACGGCCGCGATCGTGTAAGCAGGCTGAAAGAGGGACGCCGCGATTTGCGGCCGGTTGCCGATCACCATCGTCACCGCCATGGTCTCACCCAGGGCCCGGCCGAGGCCCAGGATGACGGCGCCGATGATCCCGGCCCGGCCGTACGGTATAACGGCGCGGCTGATGACCTCCCACCGCGTCGCCCCGAGCGCGTACATCGCTTCGCGTTGCTCCCCCGGTACGGCGCGCAGCACATCCCGCGACACGGAGGAGATGATCGGGATGATCATGATCGCCAGGATGATCCCGGCCGCGAGCAGCCCGACGCCGTAGCGCGGGCCGCTGAAGACCGGCAGCCAGCCCAGTCCCGCCGACAGGGCAGGCTCGACGGTGGACCGCACCCACGGCGCCAGTACGAAAATGCCCCACAGGCCCAGGATGACGCTCGGGACCGCGGCCAGCAGCTCGACCACGAACGACAGCGCGAGCGACGTCCGCGCTGGAGCGATCTCGACGAGGTACACGGCCACGCCCAGGCTGATCGGCACCGCGATCACGAGCGCCAGCGCCGACGACGCGGTCGTGCCGAAGATGAACGGCAGGGCGCCGAAGACATTGTGGACTGGATCCCACCGTGAGCTCCACAGGAACGTCGGCCCGAAGCGCCGGATCGACGGCATGGCGGCCGCCGCGAGGACGGCCGCGATGGCCGCGACGAGGACGACCACGGCCACGCCGAACGCGGTCAGCGTGATGCGAAATATCGCATCACCGCGGCGGCGGCCGCCGGATCGAGGCACCGCCGGGAGCGGCGGCGATGCTCCCCTTCCGGCCGGTACGGCGTAGGACATGAGGCGCTTACTGCGTCATCAGCAACGCCTTGCCCTGATATGTCACCTGCTTGATCAGGCTCTCGTCGAGTTTGACCACCGGCGGCGGGAGTTGAGCGTACAGCAGCTGCGCCGCGTCCTTCTCGCCGTCATGGATGGCCCACCAGAGGAAGTCGACAAGCGCGCGTCCCTTTACGGCGTCCTTTTGCTCCTGGGGGATCAGCAGATACGTAAAGCCGACGATGGGATACGTGCCCGGCCCCGGCGCATACGCGATGGAGACCCGCACGTCGTGGCTCCGCACCATCTGTTGCGCGCCGCCTTCAGCAGCCGCGGTCGTCGCACCGAGCGACGGCGCCACCCAGTGACCGTCGCGGTTTTTCACGACCGCGTAGGTGAGGTTGTTCTGCTTGACGTAGGCCAGTTCGACGTAGCCGATGCCGCCGGGCGTCTGCTTCACCGCTCCCGCGACCCCTTCGTTGCCCTTCCCACCGATGCCGACCGGCCACTCGACCGAGGTCCCGTGGCCCACCTTGGATTCCCACTCGGGGCTGACCGCCGACAGGAACGACGTGAAATGGAACGTCGTACCGCTGCCGTCGGAACGGTGCGCGATGGTCACGGGCAAATCGGGCAGCTTCAGCGCCGGGTTATCGGCCGCGAGCTTCGGATCGTTCCACTTGGCGATCCGGCCCATATACAGCGCCACGATGTTCTGCGGCGTCAGGCGCAGCCCGGTTCCGATGTTGGGAAGGTTGTAGCTCATCGCGATCGCGCCGGCGACCGTCGGAATCAGGACGATCGGCTGGCCCATCTCCTTGAGCTGCTGATCGGAGAGCGGCGCGTCGGAGGCGCCGAAGTCGACGGTACCCTTCCTCACCTGCTCGATGCCCCCGCCGCTCCCAATGGACTGGTAGTTGATCCGCACCTCGGGATGGGCGCGGTTGTACTCCGCGAACCATCGGGAGTAGAGCGGGTAGGGAAAGGTTGCGCCGGCGCCGTTGAGCATGACGACACCTGCGCCTCTTGCCGGCTGCACCGCCGGACTCGTCCCCGCGACCAGAGCGCCGATCGCGGCAACCGCCAGTACGGAGCGCAACATTGGCATCCCTTTCATCGAATCCCCCTTCTCGATCTGTCTGGCGATCCTATCACGCTCAGCGTAACGCCGGCATATTAATCCTCCGCCCGGAACCGGTTAAGCCGTCATTAAGCCGATGTTAAGGATCGCGGCATGCCGGTGTGCGAGGCTTAGAACCCGGACCGCCGGGGGGAGTCTTCCGGCGCGTCGTCGTAGGGCTCGATAAGCCGCTCGTACTCCTCCGCCATCAGCGGAGACGAGATCATAAAATCCGCCGTGGCGCGGGTTGCACGCGACCGGCACGTTCCACACGGCCGCAATGCGCAGCAGCGCGCGGACGTCCGGATCATGCGGATGCGGTTCGAGCGGATCCCAGAAGAAGATCAAAAAATCACATTCGCCTGCCACGATCTTCGCGCCGATCTGCTGATCGCCACCGAGCGGCCCGCTGTGAAACCCGGTGACCTGCAACCCAAGCGTCTCGCGACTCAGCCGGCCCGTGGTGCGCGTCGCGTACAGGTCGTGCTCTGCCAGCAGTTCGCGGTTGAACCGCATCCACGCGACGAGGTCAGCCTTCTTGTTGTCGTGCGCGATCAACGCGATTTTCTTGCGCCGTCCCATGCGAACCCCGGCGTCGAGTGCCATCTACGGGCGATCACCCGGACGAAGTACGAGGACGCGCCGGCCAGAAGGGCGAGCACGACCGCAACGACCAGCGCGGCCCGGAGGCTCCCATCCACGCCGGTTCACAGGGGATCATCTCGGGGAGCAAGTCGCCCATGTATCGTGAGGGTAGGGCCTCCCCGTTAACCGGCCGTTATCGTTTGGAAACGGACGGCGAAAGAAACGACCAAACGGACCCGCGACTCGGACGCGACAACGGTGAATGGCGCAGATCAGCCCGGCGCCCGGGGGAGGAGAAGCGAGAACCGCGTGCCGCGCCCTTCCACGCTCCTGACTTCCACGTCGCCGCCGTGCGACGTCGCGATGTGCTTGACGATGCTGAGGCCAAGGCCCGTGCCGCCGAGCGAACGGGAGCGCGAGCGGTCGACGCGGTAGAATCGCTCGAAAATCCGGGGCAGGTGTTCCGGCGCGATGCCTATCCCGGTGTCCGCGACCGAAATCGCCACCATGCCGTTCCGCGCCTCTTCCTCGACCGTGACCGTTCCGCCGTCCTGCGTATACTTGATCGCGTTGTCCACGAGGTTGGCAACCGCCTGCGTCACACGGCTGCGATCGGCCCAGGCGCGCAGCGGACCGGTCGACGTACCGCCGCCGCGGAGGGCGATCCCACGCCGGTCCGCCATCGGCCGGAATTTGGTCAGCACGTCGTCGATCACGTCGCCGAGCGCGACGGCCTCCATCTCCGACTTGGCGCTGCCGCTTTCGATGGCCGACAGGTCCAGGAGGTCGTTGACGAGGAGTGTGAGCCGGTCGATCTCCGCCATGATCCGTTCGAGGAACCGCGGCCCCGCCTCGCGGTCCTGCGCCGCACCCCCCGCCAGCGCCTCCGCGAGGGCCCGCACGGACGTGAGGGGTGTCCGGAGCTCGTGCGAGACGTTGGCGACAAACTCCCGGCGCACCGTGTCGGTGCGCCGCTGCTCGGTGACGTCCTGCGCGACGACCACAACACCAAGGAATTCTCCGCGCGGCCCGCTCACCGGGTTCGCCTGCACCCGCAGCAGGCGCGGCTCCGGATGGTACAGCTGGATCTCGCGGGCGTAGGGCCGCCGCTCCCGCTCGGCCTGCCGGACGAGGGCGTCCATCTCGAAGTGACGGAATACTTCGATCAACCGGTGGCCGACGGCGGACGGCGCGGCGAGGCCGAAGAACCGTTCGGCCGCGGGGTTGAGCAGCGTGAGCGCGCCGTGAACGTCGAGCACCAGAAGCGCGTCGCTCATGTGTGCGAGCACCGACTCAAGCGTGGAATTTCGGAATTCCAGTTGCGCAATCGTGCGGCTTGCTTCGAGCGCCATGGCGTTGAACGCCGCCACCGTCTCGCGGATCTCGTCGAACGGGGCTTCGCGCGACGCTTCGCTCGCCGGCCGGAGCCGGCCCTCGACGCCCGACCACGCCGCGTCGGCGACTTCCCGTAACGGACGGGCTATCGTGTCGGCGAGGCGCCGTGCGATCACCGCGGCCACGGCGGCCGCGACGAGCATCGTCCCGAGCAGCGGGAGCGCCAATTCCGGAAAATGCCGCGGCCATCCGGCGGCGGCGAACAGCGCGAACGCGGCGACGGCGACGAGCGCGGCGTACAGCGCCATGGCCGCCATCAACGCGCGGGGAAGCGTCACGCTACGCTCCGAGCTTGTAGCCTACACCCCGGACCGTTTCGATGGTCGTCGGCGACCCGGCGTCCTGCAGTTTCTGCCTGAGCCAGCGGACGTGGACGTCGACCGTGCGGTCGTCGCCCGTAAAATCGTAACCCCACACGTGCTGAAGCAGCGCCGCCCGGGTGAGCACGCGTCCGGGATTTGCCAGGAACGCGCGCAGCAAATCGAATTGACGGGGCGGCAGCACGATCGGCTGTCCGCGCACCGTCACCTCGTGACGGGCGACGTCCATCGCGACTTCGCCGACCGACAGCAGTTCTTCGCGCTCGCGGGTCTCGCGGGCCGCGGTCTGCGCGCGCCGCAGCGCCGCGCGCACCCTGGCGAGGACTTCGCGCAGGCTGAACGGTTTCGTGATGTAGTCATCCGCGCCGAGATCGAGACCGACGATGCGATCGGGTTCGTCGCCGCGCGCGGTGAGCATCAGAATCGGCACGGTGGACTCCTGCCGCAGCACCCGGCAAATCTCGAAGCCGCTCATGCCCGGCAGCATGATGTCGAGCAACACCAAGTCCGGCGACGAACGGCGCGCGAGCTCCAGGGCCTCGCCACCCTCGCCGGCCTCCAGCACTTCGTAGCCTTCCTTCTCAAGCGCGTAGCGGAGAGATTCGACGATGGCGCGCTCATCGTCGACAAGAAGAATCCGCGGCTTTTGGCCGCGGCGGGTGCCGGGGTCGTCCCCCCGTCGCGCATCCTGCGCATCGTACGTCAGCATCTACGTTCCGAGCATAACACGGAAGCGGCGGAGCGTCACGCATTCTGGTCTCGTACGACGGCGGCGCACGCCGGCGATCGACCCGACGCCAAGTTATCGCCGACTCTTGCGGCGCGGTCGGGCCCGCGTTAACGTGCGCTTAATGCCGGCACGGTAGCCTTCCCCGTAGCGGCTGGCCGCCGGAATTGCCTGGTGAGCGGGGCAGGGAGTGCTGAGGCGGCGCCGGGGAGCGCGCGTGGACGCCCGTTCCGCCTCGACAGGACGAGGCTCGGATCAGAACCTCGACTTCCCAAGGGCGGGACGCCGGTTACCCCGGCTCCTCCACGTCTACATCGCGACGGCGCCGCGGCTCAACGCGGCGCCGTCGGCCGTGTTCGTGGACGAAGCCGGGCACGTCCTCGATAGGGTTCCTCTCGTCCGGATTTCACAGGAGGGCCCGCACGCCGCCCGGCGCGCTATCGTCTACGCGCTGTGGAAGGTGCGGCGGCTCGGGTACCGTAGCGTGGCCCTGCATGCCGATGAGCCTGCCGCGGTCGCGCAGATGAACGGCGAACGCGACGTCGACCCGGATGCCGTCGGTCCCTATCTCGAGGCGCGCGCCCTCATGCACCTGTACAAGAGCGCGCGCATCGATGTCGGCGAATTTCTGCTGTCGACGCCGGCGGTGTGGGCCCCGCCGCGCGCCGAGGGCGCTATGTCTCCTGCGTTCTGAGTCGACACGCCCGCGGCGCGGTCACGGGCGGCGAACCGGTAGGGCAAGCCGGGCGGCCGCACGCCGGTAGGCCTCGACCTGCGCCGCCGTGATCTCGCACGACCATCCCAACTCCGCCGCCATGAGCGCGGCCACCGCGGGCGCCGCCGTGCCGCACTGGTCAGGCACGACGTGGCCGAGCCGCGTCCGACGCAGCAGCACGTCTTCGACGGACACCGCCATGTCTTCACGGGCCGCCAGCACCACTTCGGCCGCGACGTCCGGATGGTTGTCGGCGATCGGTGAGCCAAGGCCCGGGCGTTCCCCGATCAGGTCAAGCACGCGCGCGGTCCGCGCGCCGTACGCGCGCAGAAGATGCCGCAGCGTCCCCCGGGAAAGCCCGGCGCGCAGCGCGCGTGCGCGCAGCGCGGGAAGGGCGCTCATGAACCCGGCGGTGCCGTCGAGGGAGAGACCCCGCGTCGGCGACGGCGTGCCGTCCCGCCGCCCGAGTATGTGGTTGACGGCATCTTCGGCCATCCGGCGGTACGTCGTGAGTTTGCCGCCGACGATCGAGACGAAACCGGGCGGGCCGGAGAAGATCTCGTGACGGCGGGACAGACCTGAGGTGGCGCGATCGTCCGTGGATGCGATGAGCGGGCGGAGTCCGGCGAAGGCGCTCACCACGTCGTCCCGGCGCACCGGCACGGCGAGGAACCTCGCCGCATGATCGAGCAAATAGGAAACGTCCGACGCGTCGGCGGCCGCGGCGTCCGGCCGGCCTGTCCATTCGGTGTCCGTGGTGCCGAGCAGCGCGGCGCCCTCCCACGGCACGACGAAGGCGATGCGCCCGTCATCGGTCTCGGGCAGCACGAGCGCCGCGCGCCCGGCGAGGAGCCGGTCCGCCCGCACGACCAGATGCACGCCCTTGGCCCGCCGCAGGTGAAACCGCGGCGGGCCGGCCAGCGCCGCCACGTCGCCGGCCCACACACCGGCCGCGTTCACCGTCGTGCGCGCCGTGATTGTGACGGCCTCCCCGCTCGGGCCGTCGATCACGCGCGCCCCGGCGACCCGGCCGCCTCCGCGCACCAGTTCAACGGCGCGCGCGTAATTGAGCACGACCGCCCCGCGCGAGCGCGCCGTCCGCACGACCGCCATGACGAGGCGCGCGTCATCCGCGGCCGCGTCGTGGTACAGGTACGCGCGGCGGAGGCCGTCCAGGCGAATGGACGGCACCAGCATTCGCGCCGCGTCAGGCGCCAGCGCGCGGTGAGGCCCGCCCGAGCGCCGGCCGCCCAGCATGTCGTAGGCCCAGAGCCCCGCCGAAACGCCGAGCGGCGTGGCGGCCCCAAGGATCGGCGGGAGGTCGATCCCGAGGGGGCGGCGCGCGCGCCTGTAGAGCGGCAGCACAAACGGCAGCGGACGCACCAAGTACGGCACGTTGCGGAGCAACCACGCGCGCTCGGCCAGGTCCTCGCGGACCTGCCGGAGGTCGCCGAGCGGCAGATACCGCAGGCCGCCGTGCACCAATTTCGTGGACCGGCTGCTCGTGCCGGCGGCGAAGTCGTCTTGTTCGACCAACGCGACCGTCAGTCCGCGCGCGGCGGCGTCGAGCGCGACGCCGGCGCCGGTGATGCCGCCCCCGATGACCAGCACGTCGAACTGGCCCTCCGCGAGGCGCGCGCGGCGGGCCCGCCGCGCGGGGTCGTCGATCGCCGGTCCCACCGGCAACTCGCGCACGAACTGGCATGTTGGCCGGCCGGACACCACGTCCCTGTCCGGCGGCCTTGACTCGCCCGAGCCCGCTCGGTAACATATCACCGTTGTCTGATTTATGTATGCCGCATATATCAGGAGTGATGAGAGATGACGACCGCCGCGGCCACCGCCATCGCGCACGCGCTCGCCGATCCGACGCGCCTCCGAATCCTGGAGCGGTTGACCGACGGCCCGGCGGCCGTGTCCGAACTCATCGCGCTCACCGGCGAGGCGCAGCCCAAGGTTTCCAACCATCTCGCCGTGCTGCGCGAGCGCGGATTGGTCGGCGTGACCCGCATCGGCCGGCAGCGCGTGTACGAGGTCACCGATCCCTCGGTGGGCCAACTCGTCGAATCGCTCGGCCTCATCGCCGGCAGCGGCGAACGGCTCAAGATGTCGCCGCCGCTGGCACGGGCGCGCACCTGCTACGATCACCTGGCGGGCCGCCTCGGCGTGGCGATCTTCGACGCTCTCGTCGCGCGCCGCGCGATCCGCCATCCGGACGCCCGGTACCGGGGTCCCATCGACCTCGGCCCCGCCGGCCCGGCAACGTTCGAGCACCTCGGCATCGCTCTCGACGAGGTGCGGCTCGAGCGGCGCCGGTTCGCGACGGCCTGCGGCGATTGGAGCGAACGGCGCGCTCACCTGGGCGGCGCGCTCGGCGCGGCGCTGTGGGCGCGGGCGTTGGAGCGCGGCTGGGTCGTCCGGCGTCCCGGGGGCCGGGTCGTCGTGGTTACCGAGCGGGGGCGGCGGGCGTTCCACCAGCACCTCGGCGTGACCCCGGACGGCGGCCGTCCGCGGGCGGTGGCACACGCATGACGGATCTTGTGCTATGGGGAGCGTCATCACGCCGGCCCCGCCGCTGACCGTGACCAAAGAGGAGTTGGATCGCGCCCTGGCGATCCTCGATGCGTGCCTGTCCGAAGTGGACAATCGCCGCTAGGGCGAAACTACAGCCAGCCCATCAACGGCTCCGACGGAGGATGCCTCATGCCGGCACATAATCCCCTCGATCTTCCGCCCGACCTTCCGGTCCCTGCGGACGACGGCGCGTGCGCCCACCTCCCCGGGACGCGCGTCCCGTCGATCGCGCTGCCGTCCACCGCGGGCGGCGCGGTCGATCTGTCCGCGCTGCCCGGGCGGACGGTCATCTACTGTTACCCGCGGACCGGGCGGCCTGATCAGGCGGTGCCGGAAGGCTGGGATCAAATCCCGGGCGCCCGCGGCTGCACTCCCCAGTCGTGCGCCTTTCGGGATCACTACACCGAGTTCCAAGCGCTCGGGACGCGCGTGTTCGGCCTCAGCACGCAGACGACCGAGTACCAGCGCGAGGCGGTGACGCGGCTCCATCTCCCGTTTGCGCTGTTGAGCGACCACGATCTCAAATTCGCCCGGGCGCTCCGGTTGCCGACGTTCGAGTTCGCCTGGAGCTTCGGCGCGCAGCCGGCCGAACTGATCAAGCGCCTCACGCTGGTGCTGCACGACGGCCGCATCCAGCACGTTTTCTATCCGGTCTTCCCGCCCAACATGGACGCCGAACGGGTCGGAGCATGGCTCGCCCAACATCCGCGGTAGACCAGGCCGCCGGCGCACCGGACGCCTCCCGCGCACGGGTAGCCGCATCCGGCGCAGGCGGCCGGCCGGCCCGGGGTCCCGGCGCGGGCGCCGACGCGAGTCCCGGGCACGATTTGCGCGGCAGGCACGGGCTCGGGATCGTGCTGAACCTCGCGTCCGCGATTGCCTACAGCACCTCCGGCTTCTGGACGCGGCTCATCCCGCTCGACCCGTGGACGATCCTGTTCTGGCGCGGCCTCTTCGCCGGCGTCTTCATCGGCGGCGTCATCGTATGGCTCTACCGCCGGCGGACGCTCGACGTGGTGCGCGGCATCGGCGCCCCGGGGCTCGCGGCGGCGTGCCTCTCCACGCTCGCCACCATCATGTACATCAATGCCTTCCGCCGCACGTCGGTGGCGGACGTGATGATCATGAACGCGACGACACCGTTCATCGCCGCGACCGTCGGCTGGCTGTGGCTGCGGGAGCGCGAACGGTGGAGCACCTTGGCCGCCAGTGCCGTCGCGCTCGTCGGGACCATGGTCATGGTCGGCGGATCCGTGCGCGAGGGCCATCTGACGGGCGATCTCCTGGCGTTCGGGATGGCCGTGTGCATGGCCGGGATGATGCTCCTCATCCGGCGCCACCGGGAGACACCGATGATGCCGGCCGCGTGCCTCTCCGCGCTGCTGTGTCCCGCGTTCGTGTGGCCGTTCGCCCACCCCGGCGCGGCCGGCGGCGTCAACATGCTGTACCTGGTCCTCTTCGGGGTGACGCAGTTTGGGCTGGGATTGCTGTTGCTCACGCTGGGGGCCAGGCTGATCTCGGCGACCGAGACGGCGCTGATTCAGGCGTCAGAGGTGCCCCTCGGGCCGCTGTGGGTGTGGTTCGCCTTTCGCGAAGTACCACCGCTCGCAACCTGGATCGGCGGGGCGATCATCTTAGCGGCGGTCGCCGGCCACGTCTACGCGAGCCGGCAACCATCGTCAGCCAAGCAATCCGCGCCGCGCTCCACGCCGGACGGCGCGGCACCCGCACGGCGTTGAGCCGCGCTGCCGCATCGCCGCAGGCGCCGGACCCGGACGCGGCTACGGATGCCCGCTCTCGTACAGCCACCGCGCGACTAGGGCGTCCGTATCGCCGCCGAACGATTCGCGCGACCCCTCCGAGAGCACGGTCCCGGTCCGCATGACGTACACGTAGTCCGCGATCTCGAGCGCCCGCTTGATGTTCTGGTCCACGAGGAGCACAGCTTTGCCCTTCGCCGCGAGGTCCTTGATCAACCCGTAGATCTGCGTGGCCACGCGCGGCTCGATGCCCGCGGTCGGCTCATCGATGAGAAAGACCGAGGGATCGTACATCAGGTTGCGCGCCATCTCGAGCTGCCGCTGCTGGCCGCCGCTCAGCGTCCCGGCGGAGTGCCGCCGCTTCTCGGCCAGAATCGGAAACTGCTCAATCGCCCGCTCCACGAGTTCGGTGACCCGGGCGCGCTCCCGCTTGTGCCGCCAGGCCCCGAGACGCAGGTTCCACTCCACGCTGAGATGCGGAAAGATGCTGGGCCGCTGCGGCAGATAGGCGATCCCGCGGTCTCCCATCTGATACGGCGCGACGCCGCGAATCGACCGCCCGTCAAGTGTAATGTCGCCATCGGACGGCGGCAGAAAGCCGAACAAGACTTTGAGCAGCGT
This sequence comes from bacterium, assembly GCA_035307565.1. GTDB lineage: Bacteria > Sysuimicrobiota > Sysuimicrobiia > Sysuimicrobiales > Segetimicrobiaceae > DASSJF01. The sequence continues at coordinate 52,153 of DATGHZ010000012.1, forward strand.
CGATTTGCCCGTGCCGTTGGGGCCGAGCACGCAGGCGATGCGCCCCCGAGAGGCGCCGACGGAGACGCCGCGGAGGATGCTGATGCCGGGCAAGTACCCGGCGACAACGCCTCGCGCGACGAGACAGTGGCCGTTGGTGTCCATGCTACAGGCCCGAGTACGCCGCGAGCACGGTCTGGTCCGTGCGCACCGCCGCCGGCGGGCCGTCGGCGATCTTGCGCCCCCGCGCCATCACCACGAGGCGGCGGGCGATCCGCAGAATGGACTCCATGTCGTGGTCGACGACGACGAACGTCCGCCCCGCGGCGTGGAGCTCTTGGATCCGTTTGATCAACTCGTCGCGCAGGCGCGGGTGCACGCCGGCGAACGGCTCATCGAGGAACAGCACGCTCGGTTCGAGCATGAGCGCCCGACCGAGCTCGAGCAATTTCTGCTGCCCGCCCGACAGGTTCTTCGCCTCGAGGCCTTCCAGGTGACCGAGGTTTAAGAAGGTCAGGTAGGTCCGCGCCTGCCGCGCGGCGGATTGCCGGGTCGAGTGCGGCCGCGTCAACCCGGGCACGAGCAGGTTCTCCAGGACCGTCATCCGGCCGAACAGCTGCGTCAGCTGGAACGTCCGGGCGATGCCGAGCGCCGCGAGTTCGTGCGCCGGCCGTCCGGTCATGCGGCGGCCGCGTACCACGACCTCGCCGGCCTCGGGGCTCAAATGGCCGGTCAGCACGTTGATGAGCGTCGTCTTGCCGGAGCCGTTCGGACCGATCAAGCCGATGAGGTCGCCCGCGGCCACCGAGAAATCAACGCCGTCGACCGCCGCGATGCCGCCGAAGTGCTTGGACAGCGCCGCGCCGGCGATCAGCGTGCCATTCGCCCCCGGCGGGGCGACGCCGGTCATCCGCCCGACCCGTTGGCGGCGTTCGCCGTCCCGGGCCGATCGGCGAGCGTCGCCGAGGCCTTCGCGTGCCGCGCTTCGCCCAACCGCATGAACTGCTGCCACAGGGGCGTCAGCAGGCCGTTGCGGGCGAAGCGCATGGTGACGAGCAGCACGATCCCGAAGATCTCGAGCCGCCAAATGCCGAACGCGCGCAAGTACTCCTGGAGAAATTCCACGCCGATAGCGCCGCCCACCGCTGTGGGAATGCGCTCCATGCCTCCGATCACGGTCATCACGACGATGAGCGCCATCCGGTCGAGGTCGCCGATGTCCGGGGTCAGCACGGGGGTGTAGTGGGCAAAGAAGCTGCCGGCGAGCCCGGCGAAGCCGCTCGCGATCGCAAACACCAAAATGCGAAAGCGCGCGACGGCCACGCCGGACGCCGCGGCGGCCTGCTCGTCCTCGCGAATCGCCCTGAGGAAGAGCCCCCAGCGCGAGTGCACCAGAAACCCCATGAGCGCCAGCGACCCGACAAGCAGGCCGAAGGCCATGTAGAAATACGGCAGCCGCGAAGAGGTCTGGAAGAGCGGCACCGTGTGCAGGCCGGTCATCCCGCGGGTGACCTGGTCTTCGGTCGACACGGTGATCCGCACGATTTCCGAGAACGCGAGCGTGAAGATCGCGAGGTACGGACCGCTGAGGCGGAGGCACACCAAGCCGATCCACCCGCCGAGCAGGCAGCAGACGATGGCGCCCACCGCCATGCCGGCCGGCACCGGAATCCCGGACCACTGCACCAGCAGGGCGGACGTGTACCCGCCCACCGATGCGAACGCAATGTGGCCGAGCGAGAACAACCCGGCGTAGCCCGCCAGCATGGACCAACTTGCAGTGAGGATGGCGTAGAACATCGCGATGATGACAATGTGCATCCAGTAGGAGTTCATGAGATGCCCGTAGCCCAGCAGCAGGGCGCCGGCGGCGACGAGCAGGGCGGCAGGCAGTCCGCGCACGAGGCTATTCCATCCGCAGATGGCGGCGGCCGAAGAACCCCGTCGGCCGGAACATCAACACCACCATCAACACGAAGACGGCGAAGGCGTTGGAGTACGACAGCGCGCGCGTGACGTCGGGCAGGAACGCCGTGAAGAGCGCCTGGGCCTCGCCGAGCGTGACGCCCGCGATGACGCTGCCGAGCACCGACCCCATGCCGCCGAGGATCACGATGACGTACGACTGGATGTTGGGCAGGACCCCCATGTCCGGCGACAGCGAGAAGATCGGCCCGATGAGGGCCCCCGCGGCGGCGGCGAGCGCCGCGCCGACGGCGTAGGCCAGCGTGTTGAACCGGCGCGGATTGATGCCGACGATCGAGGCCGAGTCGCGCGACTGGCTGACGGCATCGAGGGCCTGTCCCCAGATGGTGCCGTTCATGAACCAGAGCAGCGCGAAGATCAAGAGGAGGCCGACGACCCCCGCGACCAGCCGGTCGTTCGTGACGACGAGCGCGCCGATCCGGTGCATGCCGGCCACGAACGAGGGCGGCCTGAGCGGGAACACCCCAAAGACGATGATCGCCGCGTTGCGCAGGAAAAACGCGAGACCGAACGTGACGATGATGCCGTACTCATCCTTGCGCTCCGTACGCTCGCTGTACAGCGGCGTCAACAGCAGGCGCTCCAAGATCACGCCCAGGCTAAAGACCGCGGCCATTGCGATGAACATCGCGGCGAACGGCGGGATCCCGGCAAGCGTGATCGCGTAATACGCGGTGTACCCGCCGAGCATGTACAGGTCGCCGTGGGCGAAGTTCACGATCTTCAGGATCGAGAAGATGAGCGTGACGCCGACGGCCACCAGAGCGTAGATGATGCCGATGACGAGGCCGTTCGTCGCCTGGATGAGCAGGTAATCCATCAGCGGGTTGCCGCGATGCCGCGCTTAGACGACGGGGGAAGGCCGCTCATCCGCTCGGACGCGGCCTTCCCCCGCCAGAACAGTCGCGCGATTCAGCCGGAGCCGCGGATCACTGCATCGGCTTTTTGTAAGTGTACGGCACGGTCGCGAGGTTCCGCGGCCAGATCACCGGCGCGTCCTCGGGCTTCTGCCCGACCTTGTCGTACTGGAGCAGGTAAAGCGGCGCGTCCACGTACTGGTGGTACGCCCAGTCCGGGGAGTGGCTCGTCGAGAACGCGTACTGGCCCCGGGTGCCACTGTACTTGGAGGTCTCGAGTGCGTGGATGATGGCCTTGGGATCTGTGCTGCCCGCGCGCTTGATCGCGTCGGCCACGATGTACGCCGCGTCATAGCTCTCCATCGACTGCGGCGTGGTCGCCGAGTGGAACCGGCCTTCAAACGCCGCCACGAACGCCTTGGTCTTGGCGTTCCACTTGGCCTTCGGCAATCCGGGGTTTTCCGTCACGATGTAGAGCCCCGCCTCGGCGACGTTCTTCCAGAAGGCCTCAGTCGTCGCCGGGCCGCCGGAATTGTACATGGCGGTGTGCGGCGTGGGGGCGAAACCGATGCTCTTCGACTGGCTGACCAGCGGATAGAGGCCCGCTTCGCTGTAGGCGGTGGCGAAGAGATCGTACGGCGGGTTGTGGGCGAGCAGGCGCTGGAGCTCCGCCGTGAATTCGGTCTGGTTCAGGTCCACGCCGACGACGTCGTAGTGCACGTTGTGGCGCTGCAGGTTGGCCAGCAGCACGTCGCGGTGGCCCTCGCCGCCGTCGGTCTTCTCATACATCACGAGCACGTTCTTGAATCCCGCGGCGGCGATCCAATCGCCGTAGCGGTTCGCGATGATGGCCTGGCACGGCGCCACCCGGAAAACCTCCGGGTAGCCCTTGGCCGTGATCTTGTTGGCCCAGACGTCAACCGCGACGATCGGGGTCCCGGTCTTGTGCGCGACTTCCATCTCGGCCAGGAAGACGCCGCTGTGGAATTCTCCGAACATGGCGGCCACGTGCTCCTGGGCTGTCAAGCGCTCCGCGCCCGCGGTGCCCTCTTCGGGCTTGCCGCGCGTGTCCGCCTCGATGAGCTGAATCGGCCGGCCGAGCACCCCGCCGGCCGAGTTGATCTCGTCCACGGCCATCTTCGCCGCGTCCAGCATGAGCTTGCCGTCCTCGTAGCCGCCCGGCGGCGAGAGCGGTCCGACCTCGCCGATCTTGATCGGCGAGGCCGCGCTCCAGCCCAGTCTGGCGGGCCCGAGCATGAGCCCGGCGACGGCCAGCAAGGCGAGACTGACAATTGCTCCACGCCTCAACGCCATTACGTCGCGCCCCCCTTCGTCTCGAGTACCCTGCCGTTCTTACATCTCATCGTGTGGGTTTCCCCCGGTCCCTTCGGTCCGCTCCCGCGGCACCCCCCTTAAGCCCCGATGTCCGACAACGCACCGTCAATCGCCGCCACGCCCGCGTCGATCTCCTCTTCGGAGACCACAAGCGGCGGCGCCGCCAGAAAGACGTTGTAGCGGCCCATAATGTACGCGCCCCGCGCCCGGGCGGCCGCCACGAGCGACTTCATGGGGCTCGACCCCGGACCGCGGCGGCTGAACGGCTCGAGCGGTTCCTTGGACGTCCGATCCTTGACCAACTCGATGCCCCAGAAGAGTCCCAGGCCGCGGACATCGCCGACCTTGGGGTGGCGGTCTGTGAGGCGGCGCAACTTGGCGCCCAGGATCTCGCCCATGCGGCGCGCGCGGTCGATCAACCGCTCCTCTTCGAAGACTTCGAGGTTGGCGATCCCGGCCGCGCAGGCGAGCGGGTGTCCGGAGTACGTGAGGCCCGCCCACAGTACGTTGTTGTCGAAGTGCCGGGCGATCGGCTCAGAGACGAGCACGCCGCCGAGCGGCACGTACCCCGACGTGACGCCTTTGGCGAACGAAATCATATCCGGCAGCGCGTTCCAGTGCTCGCAGGCGAACCACTTGCCGGTGCGGCCGAAGCCGGTCATGACCTCGTCGAAGATGAGCGCGATACCGTGGCGGTCGCAGATCTCGCGCACGCCCCGCAGGTAGCCCTCCGGATAGATGACCAGCCCGCTGCCGCCGATCATCGCCTCGATCAAGATCGCCGCCACGCTGTCGGGCCCTTCGTACATCAGGACGGTCTCGAGGTGCTCGAGCGCCGCGGCGGCTTCGCGCTCCGCCGGCGCCTGGAAGGGGCTCCGGTACGGATACGGCGTGAGGAACCGGACGACGCCAGGGATACCGGGCTCCGCCGGCCAGCGGCGGGGATCGCCGCTCAGTGTGATGGCGCCGTACGTCGCCCCGTGGTAACCGCGGTAGGACACCAGCACCTTCTGGCGGCCGGTGAACAGCCGCGCCATCTTCACGGCGTTCTCGTTCGCGTCGGCGCCGCCGTTCGTAAAGAACACCTTGGGGTACGCTTGACCGGGCGCGATGCGCGAGAGCATCTCCGCCAGCCGCGCGCGCGGCTCCGTCGAGAAACTCGGGTTGACGAAGGTGAGACGTTCGGCCTGGCGCGCGATCGCGGCCGCGATCTTGGGGTGGCTGTGCCCGGCGTTGACGTTGATGAGACCCGAGCAGAAGTCGAGGATGCGACCGCCGTCGGCCGTGTAGAGGTAGCAGCCCTTCGCGTGATCGATCAACAGCGGCGGGGGCCCGGCCTGCGCCTCCCACGGGATGAGGACATGCTCCCGGGTGAGTGCTTCAGCCCCCCGTGTCGCGGGCGTTGGCTTGACGACCGCCATTATCCATTCCCCCTGGAACGTGACGTGCGGTGCCGATCCAAGTTCACCGCGACGGGACGGCCCCCCTGCGCGGCGCATGATGCGGCTGTGACGGCGCGGTTAACGTCCGGCGAAATTCGCGGCCGGAGGCCCGCGCCAGGGGCGAACGTCAGTGCGTGCCGTTCAGCACGTACTCGAAGATGTCGAAGTTGCGGAGCACGGGCGCCGCGGGCCGTCCAGCATACGCGTCGGTGAGCGGCCGCGAGAGCAGAAACGGGACGGGCTGCTCGGCGAGGCTCCCGTGCGATCGAAGGCGCGCCCCCGCGAGCTGGGAGAGGTCGTGTTCGGCCGCTCTGGAGCCGATTGCGCAGCCGCGCTCGCCGACGACCGCGATGTCCCCCTCCCGGTCCGCCGGCAGCTCGAACTTCGCCGCGGCCTCCTCCCGGACGAGCGCCAGCGCCACTCCGGGCAGCGAGCGCACGCGGCGCAGCACGGCATCACGGTCCACGCCCGGCCGCATCAGGTGGACGCGCACAAACCCGCCGAGCGCGCCGTGGTGGCGCACGAACGGATCGGTGATGGGACAGATCACGCGCGCGGCCCCTTCGCCCAACGCCGCGTCGAGATAGTCCCCGAGGTACAGGACGTTCGGACGCCCGTCCGGGAGCGCCATATCGGTCATGCCGTGGTCGGCGACGACTCCCACCGTGGCGTCGGCGCCCACGAGCAACGCGAGCCGGTCATCGACGTCGCGCATAAACTGGTTGGCCTCCGGAGTCCCCGAGGCGTACTTGTGCTGCACGTAGTCCGACAGCGACAGGTACATGAGATCCGGCCGCCGCGTGCGCAGCAGCGCGATCCCGGCGTCCAGCACAAACAGCGACAGGTCGGCGCTGTACTGATCGGGCTCCGGCCGTCCGACGAGGTCGAGCACCCCGGTGATGCCGTGCTCCGCCTCGGTGGCCGCGCCGGCGTGCTCGGCGGAGAAGGCAATGCCCCGGAGGTCCTTGGCGAACGCCTTGCGGAGCTTGTCCTTGGCGGTGATCGCGACAACGCGCGCCCCGGCCTGCGAGAACGCCGCGAGTATCGTCGGCGTGCGCAGCGGCGTCGCGTCCGTCATCATGATCTCACGGCCGGTCTCACGGTCGAGGTAGTAGTTGCCGGACACACCGTGGACGGCGGGCGGCGCCCCGCACACGATGGAGATGTTGTTGGGGTTCGTGAACGTCGGCATCGCGGCGTGCGCGATCGCGGAGAATCCATCCCGCGCCATGCGCGCGATGGTCGGGATGGCTTCGGCGGCATTCGCCGCCTCGATATAGGCGGGATCGCAGCCATCGAAGCACACCACGATGGACGGCCGGGCGGGCCACGACAGCGTGCGGCCGTTGACCCGAACCGCTTGCGTCACGCGCGCTCGTCCGCCGGCCGGAAGACGTCGGTGGTCAGATACCGGAGGCCGGAATCCACGATGATCGTCGCGACCGTGGCGCCCCGGCCGAGCCGCTCCGCGACCCGGAGCGCGGCGGTGACATTGGCCCCCGTGGACGTGCCGGCGAAGATCCCCTCCTCGCGGGCAAGGCGGCGCGCCATCGTCTTCGCGTCGGCCGTGCTCACGGTCAGGATCTCGTCCACCTCGTCCCGTTTCCACAGCGGTGGGACGAAGCCGACGCCGATCCCTTCGATCTTGTGCGATCCGGAGGGCTTGCCCGACAGCACGGCCGATTCCGCGGGCTCGACCGCGGTGACGTGAAGGCGTGGGTTGTGGCGCCGCAGCGCGTGCGCGGTCCCGTGAATCGAATGGGCCGTGCTGACCGCGTGCACAAACGCGTCCACGCGGCCGCCCGTCTGCCGCCACAGTTCCTCGCCGAGCGAATGATAGCCGGCTTCACCGTCGCGGTTGTTCAGCTGGTCGGCCCACCAGTGTCCCGGTCGCCGGCTGATCGTCCCGGCGGTGGCGATCATGGCCTTGATCAGCTGCTCGTTAATCCTGCCGTGGTCGCTCGGCACGTCGGTGAGCACGGCCCCGTAGGCCAGCATCGTGTAGCGCTTCTCGCCGCTGAACGCGTCGGAGAAGACGAAGTGCGTCTTGTACCCGAGCGCGGCGCAGACAAAGGCGAGCGAGACCCCGGTCGTCCCGGCGGTGTACTCCACGACCGTCCCGCCGGGCGGCAGCCGTTCGTCTGCCACGGCGCGCTCCACGATCGCGCGCGCCATGCGGTCCTTCATGCTGCCGGTCGGGTTTGCGGACTCGAGCTTGGCCACGACGCGGGCGGCGCCGGGGGGGACGAGACAGCTCAACTCCACGAGCGGCGTGTTGCCGATCGCGTCGAGGACCCGTGCCGGGGCGCCGCTCCCCACGGCGGTCTAGTTCAAGGCCTGCCGCCCGGTATCATCCCGCGGTGCGTGTGCGTCCGGGATCTGGAGGGTTCCCGTTCCAAGGGATGGAAACCGACAAGCCCATGACCGAGACCGTGCGCGGCCGGCTGACGCTCGACGATCTCCGTACCCTCGTCGCCCCCGGCGAAATCGACACCGTCATCCTCGCGATGGTCGACATGCAGGGCCGGTTAATGGGCAAACGCGTGACCGGCCGGTTTTTCCTCGACCAGGTGGCGGAGAGCGGCGCGCACGCCTGCAGTTATCTGCTCGGCGTGGACGTCGAGATGGAGCCGCTCCCCGGCTACCGCCTCACGAGCTGGGACACCGGCTATCAGGACGTGCATATGCGGCCCGACCTCGGGTCGCTGCGCCGCGTGCCGTGGCTCCCCGGCACCGCCCTCGTGCTCTGTGACGTTGCGCATGACGACGGCACTCCGGTCGAGGAGTCGCCGCGGCAGATTCTCCGCCGCCAGGTCGAGCGCGCGCGCGAACGGGGCTACCTCGCGATGGTGGCCTCGGAACTCGAGTTCTATATCTTCCGGGAGTCCTACGCGAGTGCGCAGCGCAAGCACTTTCACGACCTCGAGCCCTACGGGCGGTACATCGAAGACTACCACATCCAGCAGGGCACCAACGAGGAATGGTTCGTCCGCCAGCTCCGCAACGGCCTCGACGCGGCCGGCGTGCCCGTCGAGTTCAGCAAAGGCGAGTGGGGCCCGGGACAGCACGAACTGAACCTTCGCTACGCGGCCCCGCTCGAGATGGCGGACCGCCACGCGATTTTCAAACACGGCGCCAAGGAAATCGCGGCGCTCAACGATGTCGCGATCACGTTCATGGCGAAGTGGCGCGCCGACCTCGCCGGGTCGTCATGCCACCTGCACGCCAGCCTGTGGGACGCCGGCGGGGCGCGGAATGTCTTTTGGGAGGAAGGCGGCCGCCCGCTCGGCATGTCCCCGCTGTTCCGGCACTTCCTCGGCGGCCTGCTGGCCGGCGCGCGGGAGCTCGCCTACTTCTTCGCCCCGTACGTCAACTCGTACAAGCGCTACATGGCCGGCACGTTCGCGCCGGTGGCCGCCGTGTGGAGCCACGACAACCGCACCTGCGGGTTCCGCGTCGTGGGCCATCGCGACTCGCTGCGCGTCGAAAACCGCATCCCCGGCGCCGACGCCAACCCGTACCTCATGTTCGCGGCGACGCTGGCCGCGGGGCTGTGGGGCATCGAGCGGCGAATCGAGCCGCCCGACATGTTTGAGGGCGACGCCTACCGCGCCGCCGACCTGCCCCGCATCCCGCGGACGCTCCGCGACGCCACGGCGGCCCTCGAGCGCAGCGAGATCGCGCGAGAGGCCTTCGGCGAGCGCGTCCTCGAGCACTACCTCCATACCGCGCGCCTGGAGCAGGAGGCCTACGACCGCGCCGTCACCTGCTGGGAACTGGGCCGCAATTTCGAGCGCACCTAACGCCCGATGGCGCCGCGCCTGCGCGACAAGGTCGCCCTGATCACCGGGGCCGGCAGCGGAATGGGCCGGCTCGCGGCCGAGGTCTTCGCCCGCGAGGGCGCCCGCGTCGTGCTCGCGGACGTGGCGCATGAAGCCGGGGAAGCGGCCGCGGCGGAGGTCGCGCGGGCCGGCGGCGAGGCGGTGTTCGTCGCGGCCGACGTCGCGCGCGAGCGGGACGTTCAGGCGCTCGTCCGCCGCGGCGTCGAGGCCTTCGGGCGGCTTGACGTCCTCTACAACAACGCCGGCATCTTTCCGGCGGACGACGGCTCCGTGGTCGACGTCGCCGAAGAGGTCTGGGACCGTGTGATGGCGGTCAACCTCAAAGGCATCTACCTGTGCTGCAAGCATGCCATCCCGGAACTCCTCCGTGCCGGCGGCGGCTCGATCGTCAACGTCGCGTCGTTCGTCGCCCTGGTCGGGTGCACGGTGCCGCAGGATGCCTATACGGCGAGCAAGGGCGGCGTGCTCGCGCTCACCAAATCGCTCGCGGTGCAGTTCGGCCCCAAGCACATCCGGACGAACGCGATCGCCCCCGGGCCCATCGAAACGCCGCTGCTCATGTCGTGGCTCCTGACCAATCCCGCGGAGAAAAAGAAACGCCTCGACCGCATTCCCGCCGGCCGGTTCGGCCGGCCGGACGACATCGTCAATATGGCCCTCTACCTGGCGTCGGACGAGGCGGCGTGGGTGAACGGCGCCGTCATGGTCGTGGACGGCGGGATTACCTCAAACTACTTCTAAGTCGGGGCGCGGGGCTTGTGATCCCCGTCGCCGCGGTGCCAGAATGATGTCCATGCTGCAGACGCGCCGGGCGATCCCCGGCGACGCCGAGACCATCGCGCGCATTTATAATGAAGGCATCGAGGACCGCGTCGCGACCTTCGAGACGCGCCCGCGGACCGCGTCGGACGTTCGCGCCTGGTTCGACGGCGTTCATCCCATCGTCGTAGCGGAAGACGAGGAGCGCGTGCTGGCGTTCGCGGCGACCTCGACGTACCGGCCGCGCGACTGCTATGCCGGCATCGCCGAATTCTCGGTGTACGTGGCCCGCGAAGCGCGCGGCCGCGGAGCCGGCGGGGCCGCGATGGAAGCGCTGATCCGGGAGGCCGAGGACGCCGGGTTCTGGAAACTCGTCTCCCGCGTGTTCCCGCACAACACGGCCAGCCTGCGGCTCCTCAGGTCGGTCGGCTTTCGGGAGGTGGGGCGCTACGAAAAGCACGCCAAGCTCGACGGCGAGTGGCTCGACGTCGTGATCGTGGAACGCCTGTTACCGGCCAACGTCCGCTGACGCCCCGCTGGCACGCGGGCCAGGCGTGTTCAAGGAGGATCGATGACCGGCTGGACGACCTATCCGGACGAAGCGCCGCCGGCCAAAGTCGGCGCGCTGGCCGAGCAGATCGAGCGCGACGGTGGCCACGTGCTCGCGGTCTACCGCGAGCCCGTGGGCGAGCACTGGCAGATTTTCTGTCTCTTGCCGACGGACAGAGTCGAAGCGACCCCGTATCAGCGCGACCTCTCGCCGACGCACGTGAAACGGCTGCAAACCGTCGTCAAGAAACTCGACCGGGCCGTCGATCCGATCGTCGTGATGTCCCCGGAACCGGGAACGTACTGGACGCCGAACGGAAACCACCGCCGGGAGGTCATGCGCAAACTCAAAGCCGGCATGATCCCGGCCATCGTCGTGCCCGAGCCCGAGGTCGCCTTTCAGATTCTCGCGCTCAACACCGAAAAGGCCCACAACCTGAAGGACAAGGCGCTCGAAGTCATCCGCATGTATCGCGGGCTGGTCGAAACCCAGCCGTCTAAAGGCGAGGAAGACTATGCCTTCGAGTTCGAAGCCGCGTACTTCATCACGCTCGGCCTCCTGTACGAGACCAACAAGCGCTTTGCCGGCGGCGCCTTCGCGCCGATCCTCCGTCGCGTGGACGGTTTCCTCAAGGGCGGCGTGTTCCCCAAGGCCCTCCGGCAGCGCGAAGAACGCGCCGCCCTGGTGCGCCAGGCGGACGAGACGCTCGGGGATGTCGTCGAGCGCCTGAAGAAACGGGGGCTCCGGCACCCCTACGTCAAGAACTTCGTGCTCGCCCGTACGACCCCGCTCACCCGGGCCCGCAAGACGCTGCCCGGATTCGATCAGACCTTCACCAAACTGGTCGCCAACATCGAAGCCTTCGACATTTCGAAGGTCCGATACGAGGACATCCAGCGCGCCGCCATCATGGCCGTGCCGGCCGCTACGTGAAGGCAAAGACCGTGGAGCCCGCTACTTGAGCCCGTAGGCCACGACCTCACGGGCCGCGCCGACATAGACGCGGCCGTCGAACACGGCCGGGGTGATGAACCGGTGCGCCGCGCCGATCGCCTCGCCGTTTTGCACGCCGACGAGCGACGCGCCGCTGCGGGCGTCGAAGGCATGCAGCGTCCCCTCCGCCGTATCGATCACCCACACGACGCCGTTCGATCCGGAGCCGGTCACCGCCGGCGCGCCGGCATCGCGCATCGCGGGACTGCACCACGCCACGTCCAGCGTCGAGGTGTGCGACTGCGCCGAGACGCCCAGCCGAAGCGCGACGATGCCGCCGCTGCCGCGGCAGGGCTCGGGCTGCGCGCCGCGGCCGGGCCCGGGGACGTACACGAAGCGGCCGGCCGCCCCGCCGTCCCAGTAAGCCGGCGCGGAAAAGACGCTGAACCCGCCGCGGCCGCACGCGCCGAAGACGCAGCGGCTGTAGACCCCCTCCCCGGCGACGCCGTTGCCCTTCGACACGCCGCCCATGTCGTCGCGGTTGATCAGGTACGCGACGCCCTGCTTGCCGGCGGCGAACACGAGGTGGGGCGTGGATGTGCCCGGCTGGTCCGGCAGCACAATCGGCGTGCCCGACCCGAGATCGCTGTCGGTATCGTTGAGCGATACGAAGTTGCTCGGCACGAAATAATCACGGCTGGCGGCGGAAAATCGCAGCGACGGCGACGTCTCGAGCCGCAGCACGGCTTCTCCAAAATCGACCCGGCCGCCGGAATCGCTGTTGCCCGTCCCGGCGTACAGCCGGCCTTCCCCGTCCGCCGCCATCCCGCCGTGGGCCCAGATGCCGCCCCTGCGGGTCGTCGGCGTGGCGTACGCCTCCTGCTTCGCGGGCGACGCGACCGGGACCGCGACGATCCAGCCATGGTAATCTCCGCAGTCCCCCCAATAGCCGCCGAACGGTACATAGACCACGCCGTGCAGAAACGTGAGCGCCCCCCGCTCCTGCTGCGGCCCGACGTCGAACTTGAGACCGTTCGAGGCCGGCGGATCGAGCGTGACCGGCCACCCGGCGTGCTCGGCGCCGGTCGCGAGGTCGAGCGCCGCGACCCGGTACGACCGCGTCCGGCCGCCGTCAGATGACGTCAGCGCCGCAGCGAACAGCAGGCCGGATGACGGGTCGGCGACCGGGGTGCCCGTGATGCCGACGGGGTCGATGTTCCCGCAGGGCAGGCTCGACCGGGGCACGGACGTGCCGACGGAGACCGGCCCCCAAACACGGCCTCCGCTCGCGGCATCGAACGCGTAGACTGTGTCGCGCTCCGTCACCACGTACACGAGCGCTTTCGGTTGGCCACGCACGGCCACGCCCGAGACAATGACCGGTGACGCGTAGATGTCGCCGTCGACCGGCTCGCTCCACAGCCGGCGGAGCGGGCGCGACCGCAGCGCCTGGGACGTGAGCACCCGCTCAGCCGGGTCCCAGCCAGTGCGCGCCTCATCGTAGTGGAACGTCACGATCCCTGCGCCCGCCGTGGCGGCGGCCGACGCGGGCGAGGGCAGCGGGCCGGACGGAAACGCCCCCAGGCCCGCCACGGCCAGCGCCGGAGCGAGGAACCACGCCAACGACGGGGAACGCTTAGGCATTACGCACCTCCGGCGCCTTGGTTTGGGCAAAAAGGGTGACGTATGGCGAGGACAGTGCACGTGCCGGGCCGGTTCCGAGCCGCCGGGGAAGCGACCCGCCCTTCCCCCGGTCGGCGCGCGGATGCCACTTTTGTCCGCGCGCTTGAGCGTTTCTGGCGGCACGGCGATTTCTTCCCGGCCGCGGCGATCAGTTTCTATGCTCTCTTCTCACTCTTGCCGCTGGCCATCCTGCTGCTCGTCAGCCTCCAACTGATCTTCCCGGGCGACTTGGTCACCCGCAACATGGGGCGGCTGTTCGGCGGCCTCACGGACACCAATATCCTGCTCACGACGATCCGCTCGGCCTACGCGCAGCACGGGCGCCTGGGCTGGTTCGGCGGAATCGCGCTCATCGCGGCGGCCGCGGGCGTCTTCAACGCCGTCCAGTTCGCCCTGAACCGGGTCTGGGAGGTGCCGGGCCGGCGCTTTCATCTACAGTTTCTCCTCGGCGTGCTCATGATGGCCATGTCGCTGTTGATGTTCCTCGGAATGCTGCTCCTCATCGCGACGACGATGCGGTTCCTACGCTTCGGCGAAGTCGGCGCGCTGCTCGGGCATCCGCGCCTGCCCCGCAGCGGACCGACGAGCGGCCTGTCGATCACGACCGCGGCGGCGCAGTTCGCCGTCTTTTGGGTGGCGTACAGGCTCCTCCCCAACGTCCGCATCCGGTGGCGTGACGCGTGGTTGGGCGCATTCGTTGCCGCCGTCCTCTGGCATATCATCGTGATCGGCATCGCCTGGTATCTCGCCTACGTGTCCGACTATTCGACGCTCTACAACCAGGTGCAGACGATCATGGCGTTGATTATCTGGGTGTACGCTCTCGCGTGCTGCTTCTTGTTCGGCGCGGAGTTCGTCGCAGAATGGACGCCCTATCCGCACGTTGTCCGCGAAGTCGAAGGTCTGGACACGCCGGATTCGTCGGTGCCTGAGGCGCGCGTCGCCGCCGGCCGCCGCTGACGCCGGCCGCCGCGGAGCACGAAGGGGCCCCCGCCTTGGGGGCCCCTCATGGTGGGAAAAACTTCGCTCGGTAAGTCTTACCTCCGCGCCGTCACCGGTTTGTACACCGGCGTGAGCCAGTGCCGGTACTCCGGCACGCGGCCTTCCGCTACCGAGAAGTAGATTTCCTGGAGTTTCCGGGTCAGCGGGCCCGGCCGTCCGGACCCGATCGGGTAGCGGTCGATGGTGTTCACCGGCGTGATCTCGGCGCCGCTGCCGCAGAAGAACGCCTCGTCGGCGATGTACAGCTCCGTCCGGTCCACTTCCCGCTCTTCCACCGGGAGGCGAAGCATGTCGCGCGCCAGCTCCAGCACCGTAGTGCGCGTGATCGACTCGAGAATGTTCGCCGTGATCGGCGGCGTCACGAGGCGGCCGCCCCGAATCATCATGAAGCACGCCCCGGGGCCCTCCGAGACTTTCCCGCGCTCGTTCAGCATCACGGGCGAGCCGTTGTAGCCGTTGAGGCGCGCCTCCGTCCAGGCGAAGCGGGAGTTGTGATAGTTGGCGCCGGACTTAACCCGCGGCGGGACGGACACATCGGAGATCCGCGTCCACGTGCTGACGCAGGAGTCGACGCCCTCCGTAATGCCTTTGCCGTGGGGCGACAGCCGCGGCAGGATAAACCCGCCGGTGGACTCCTTGCCGGCGAGCGGTGAGCTGCTCTGCTCTTCCTCGCCGACGTACAGCGTGAGCCGGAACCACACCGTGCCCTGGAACTTGTTGGCGCGGATGACGTCGATCTCGGCCTGCGTCAGCTCGTCCGCCGACCACGGGATCGGCATGCGCATGATCTTCGCGGAGTTCCACAGCCGCGCCATATGGTCGGCATTGCGGAAAATATAGAGTTCCCGCTCGGCGTCGTTCCAGTACGCGCGAACGCCTTCGAAAATGTTGGCGCCGCGCAGCACCGTGGCGGTCGACACGTGGACCTTCGCATCGTCCCATGGCACGATCTTGCCGTCGAACCAGACGAACTGCGCCCGATCAGCCATCGATTCACGCCTCCGCATGATCGTGATTGTTTCACTATAGCGCTTTTACCGGCCTTCCGCACGGGCTTGTTGCGGTCCCGCCGGCGTCCCCGCGCCGCGCAGGTTCAACTCCTGGGCGGCGTCGAGCACGCCGGCCCACAGATCGCCCGTCCGGGCGAGGCGGTCGAAGACCGTCTCGATCGTCCACTCGAGGGGATCGAACCCGGCCTCCAGTTCCTCCCACTTCACCGGCACGCTCACCGTCGCCTCGGGGATCGGCCGGAGGCTGTACACGCTGGCCATCGTTTTGCCACGCGCGTTCTGATTGTAGTCGAGGAACACTTTGTCGACCCGCTGCTCCACCGCCCACGCGGTCGTCAGTTCGTCCGGGTGCTGCGCGGTCAGCCACTCCGCAAACGTGCGCGCAAAGGCGTGCGTCTGCGCGTACGTGTACCGCCGCTTGAGGGGCACCACGACATGCAGCCCGGTCTTGCCGGATGTCTTGACGAAGGCCCGCAGCCCGAGTTGGTCGAGGGCTTCGCGCACCCACAGCGTCGCGCGACGCGCGGCGGCGAAGCCCTGCCGGCTGTAGTCGGGATCTTTCTCACCGTGGCGCACCACCGGCTTCTCGCCCTTCGGAAAGAGGAACGGATCGATATCGAACACGACGAAGTCCGGGTAATTGAGAGTGCTCGCCTCGATCACCGCCTCGGAGCCGCCGAACACCGTGGCCGGGCGGTTCGCCCCGCGGCGCGGGATGGGGGTGATCCGCGAAAACCACGGGTGCATTTCGATGCACCCCATTTGCGCGAGCCACAGGAGGACCTTTTCGTCCGCGCCGATGATGAGTTGGTTGTCGTTGCCGCCTTGGTCCGACCACACGGGCAGGGTGCGCACGAACGGCGGTGCCTCGGGAGTGTCCTTCTGAAAGAAGTCCTCGCCGTGGATGCCGTTCGGCCACCGGCGCAGGGTCAGCGGACGATCCTCGAGGTGCGGAACAATATACGGCGCGATCCGCCGGTAGAACTCGATCACGTTCCCCTTGGTGTACCCGCGCTCCGGAAAGAACACCTTGTCGAGGTTGGAGAAGGCAATGTCCGGCGGCAGCGTCGCGGCGTCGATCGACCGCGCCGATCGAACCGCCGCGGGCGCACGCCGTCTGGACGCGGGCAGCGGCGCCGGTCCCGCGGCCTCCTCCCTCCCCGGCGCGCCCGCGCGCCCGGCGACCGGCGCCCCCGGCGCAGATATCGCTCCGTCCCCCGGCGGCTTCGGAATCGCTGCGGCCGGCGGCGCGTCTTCCCGTTTGGGCCGCTCGAGCCGCACATCTTGGGGCGCCACGTCGTCGCGCACCCGCATGAAGATCGGAAAACGCAACAACCCGTCCGGCGTCCACTCGCCGTACTCGACTTCCACGACGATCTCCGGCCGGACCCAGGTGACGGGGCCCGGAATGTTTGGGCGCTTGGCGAACGGAGAGGTTGTCGTTTCGAGGGGCGCGAGCCTCCGCCGAAACTGCTCGAGATCGGCGTCGCTGAATCCGCCGCCGGTTTGGCCGATGTGGACGAGCCCGCCGGTCTCATCGCACTGGCCCAGCACGAGCGCGCCGAACGACGTCGACCGGCCGCCGCGTCCCCGCGTCACGCCGCCGACGACAGCGTCGAGCGTCCGGCGAATCTTCACCTTGACCCAATCCGCGCTTCGCGCGCCCGCCCGGTACGGGCTCGACAATTTCTTTGCGACGATGCCCTCGAACCCATGGGCCCGCGCGGCCTCGAACAAGGCGGTACCGCGCTCGGGGATCGCGTCGGTTTTGACGAGGCCTGCGCCCGACAGCGCGAGTGAGTCCAAGGCGGCCCGGCGTTCCACAAACGGACGGCTCCGGAGATCGTGCCCCTCGAGATACAGGCAGTCGAACGCGGTGTAGGCCACGTGGACGTCCCCGATCGCGGGCCGCTCCCCCGCCGCGGCATTGAGATGGAGGCGCTGCTGGAGCCGGTGGAAACTCGGGCGCCCATCGTCGTCCGGCGCGAAGATCTCGCCGTCCAGCACCGCGCTGTCCACGTCGAGCCCGGCCAGCGCGTCGACGATTTCGGGAAACTGCGAGTTGAGGCGGCGGAGGCTCCGGCCGTAGAGGACGATCTCCTGCGCCGCGCCCTCGCGACGGACGAACGCGAGCGCCCGCACGCCGTCCCATTTCACTTCGAACGACCATCCCACCCGGTCGAACGGCACGCGCCCGGACTCGGCGAGCATGGGCTTGAACGGCCGGGGAAACGGATCGGTGCCCCGGCTGCGCGTGGCGGCGCGCCCCCGCTTCCCACCGGAGGGTTTGGGCGAACCGGCCGCCTTGGCGGATTTGGAACCCGACGACTCGCGCGCGCGCGGGGTCGCGGCGGGGCGGGACGGGGCCGGTGCGGAAGGCGGGGTTCGACGCCGTTCCTCCGGCGGGCCGGACGTCCACCGCGAGCCGCGGTCATCGGCGATCTCTTCGATCGTTCGCCCGCTCGCCACCGAGCGGCGTCCCACCGGGACGAACCCCGGCTCGACGTATTCGTCCCGGCCTTTGAACAGCAACCAGTCGCGGCCGTTGTTGCGTTTCGTGCGAACAAAATGGAACTCGCCCCGCAGGCGCTCGCCCTCGAAGTCGAGCGTCAGTTTGCCGCGCTCAAAGGCCGCCGTGGGATCGCCCTCCCGGCACGTATACGTGCCGCGGTCCCACAGCAGGACGGTCCCGGCGCCATAGTTGCCCGGCGGGATGACCCCTTCGAACTCGCCGTATTCAATAGGATGATCCTCGACGAGGACGGCCAGCCGCTTCTCTGCCGGATCGAGTGAGGGTCCCTTCGGGACGGCCCAGGAACGCAGCGCGCCGGCCATCTCCAGCCGCAGGTCCCAGTGCAGGCGCGTCGCGTGATGTTCCTGGACGACGAAACGGAGCCCCGGGGCGGCGGCGGGCGCGTTGGCCGGGCGGCCGCGGGCCGGCTCGCCGCTCGGCTCGGGCGTTTGGTCGAAGCGCCGTTTCCGCCGGTACGTGTCGAGCGTCATCGTGTGCGCGGCGCGGCGGCGTCCGTGCCCGACGCGAGCGCCATCAGGCGCTCGGCGTACGCGACCGCCTCGGGCCCCGTGTCATGCGTGAAGTAACAGAAGACCGGCCGCAGATCCGGGACGCCGGCCAAGTGCTCCGCCCACGCGGCGATCTGCTCTTCCGTGTACCGGAGCCGGTGGAGGCGATAGTATCCCCACGGCGCCGTGTGCACGCGCGGGTCGGCGGAGTCGTCGTCCTCCGCGATGCAGAGCGCGGCGCGGTACGTGCGCAGCGTCTGGTAGACCGCGTCGTCGTGCCACGTCGCGTGCCGGAACTCGAGGGCGACGTAGGGGAGCGGCGGCAGGCCCGCCAGAAACTGCTGCAGGAGCGGCAGATCCCGCTTGAAGGTCGGCGGAAACTGAAACAGTACCGGACCGAGCCGCGGCCCGAGTAGGACGACGCGATCGTACAGCCAGCGTACGTTCTCGTCGACATCGCGAAGCCGCTTCATGTGCGTGATGCTGCGATGCGCCTTGATCGTGAACCGGAACGACTCCGGCGTCTGGTTCTTCCACGCCTCGAACGTCTCCGCGGCCGGCATGCGGTAGAACGACGCGTTGATTTCGACCGTCGGCAGCCGCGTCGCATAGAACGCGAGAAAGCGTTCGGCCGGCAGATCGTCAGGATAGAACCCGCCCTTCCATTCCTTGAACCCGAACCCCGACGTGCCCGCCATGACCCGGGAAGGCACGCCGGGTGAGGCGGCGGATGTGTTCGACGGGGGAACGGTGGCCGTGCGATTCACCCCTCGGTGCGCATCAGGAGGCCGAGTTCCCGCGCGATCCACATGACACGGGCGAACACGGCGGCGGCGATTCCGAACAGCACCGCGTTGAGGCCGAGCGCCCAGGCGACGTAGCCCCACGGGAGCGGATGACCGGCCAGGACGGCGCGCATCCCCTCGAACGCGTACGTCGTGGGCAGCGCCCAGGCCACGTACCGCAGCGCCGGCGGAAGCACCGTGACGGGATAGAACACGGCGGAGAACGGCTGAAACAGGAACGCCACGGCCCACGCCAGCACCTCGGCGCCCTGGCCGTACCGGAGGATCAGCGCGGTCGTGATGATCCCCATGCCCCACGCGGCCAGAATCAGGTTGACCGCGAACGGCAGCAGCGCGAGGCCGTAGGGGAAGATGTTGAAGGCGTACAGGGCGAGGGCGAGGCCCGACATCAGCAGGCCGATCACGGCGACTTTGATGACGCCGAGGAGCATCGTCGCGCCGAGAAACTCCGCCGTGCTCACCGGGCTCACGAAGACGTTCACGAGGTTGCGGGTCCAGATATCCTCCAGAAACGACACGGAGATGGCCTGCTGCACCCGAAAGAAGATGTCCCACAGGATCAGCCCGCCGATCAGAAACGCGATCGCCGTCGCACCGCCGCCGCGCAGGCGGGCGACGTAGACGCTGAGGAACCCCCACATCAGCAGATCGAGCACCGGCCAGTAGACGACTTCGAGCGAGCGGATCATGCTGCGCCGGTACAGGAAGACCTGCCGGAGGAGCAGCGCCGACACGCGCCGCAGGCTGAAGCTGCCGACCGGCCCCGGGCGGCGGCCGGGGAGCGGGCCCGCGGCCGGGAGGGCGGTCGCGCTCATGCGCGGGTCTCTTCCCGTGCAAGATCGAGGAACATCTGCTCGAGCGTCTCCTCGTCGAACTGCCGCAGGACCTCGCCCGGCGGCCCGTCGGCGATGATGCGGCCGCGGTGCAGAAAGAGGATCCGGTCGCTCAGCCGCTCCACCTCCTGCATGTTGTGCGAGGTGTAGAAAATCGTCATCCCGCGCTCGGCGCGGATGGCATGCAGGTTCTCGCGGACGCGGTCGGCCCCGTCCGGATCGAGGCTGGCCGTCGGTTCGTCGAGAAAGAGCACCTCGGGATCGTTGAGCAGCGCCTTCACGAGCCCAAAGCGCGTCCCTTCGCCGGAGGACAGCTGGCCCGTGCGGCGCGACGACATGCCGGCCAGCCCCATCCGCGCGAGGAGCTGCTCCATCTCGGCGCGAGATTTGCGCACGCCGTAGAGGCGCGCGAAGACCGCCAGGTTCTCCGCGACCGTCAGGTTGCCGGGCAGCGACACGTACGGCGAGGTGAAATTGACGCGCGCGAGAATCGCCTGCCGAGCCTCCGGCATCGGCAGCCCGAGGATCTCGACGCGGCCCTGTGACGGCCGCAGCAGGCCGAGCAGCATCCCGATCGTCGTCGTCTTGCCCGCGCCGTTCGGCCCGAGGAATCCCACGATCGCGCCGGCCGGCACAATGAACGAGACGTCGTCGACGACGGCGGCGCCGCCGAAGCGCTTGGTGAGATGGCTGGCGACGATGACTCCGGCGCCGTCGGCCGCGGAGGGTCCGGCGCCGGGGCGCGCGGACGCGGTGGTGCGGGTCACGGCTGCATTATACACTGGGGGCGGCCGTGACCGTCGTGACCGCCGCTCCCCGCAGCATTCGCCGTGGCCAGGTCTACGCGCTCGCCGCGATGGCGATCTGGAGCACGAACTTCATCATCGGCCGCGAACTCCGGGACACGCTGACCCCCGGCACGATCGCGGCGTTCCGCGCGCTCGTGGCCGGAGTGCCGATGGGTATATGGATCCTCGCCACCCACGGATGGCCCCGTGAGGGGCGCCGCGTTCTCGGACCGATGCTGGGCCTCGGACTCCTCGGAATCGTTACGAGCCAGTACCTGACCTACCTCGCGCTCCACTGGAGCCTCGCGACCAATGTGATCATCTTGAACGCCGCGAGCCCGCTCGTCACGGCGACGATCGCGATCCTGGTGGGTGCGGAGCCGTTCTCGCCCGGTCTCTTCCGCGGTCTGTTGATTTCCGTCGCGGGCGCGTTTCTCGTGACGGCGTTCGGCGCAGCGCCGGCCGGCGATCCGGCGCACGCGGTCGCCTCAGGACACCCGGCGGGCGGCGGGCTCCACCTCGCGGTCGACCCCGGAGCGCTCTTGGTCATCGCAACGATGGTGACGTGGGGTTTCTACAATCTGGGCGTGCAGCGGATGAGCCGGACCCTCTCGCCGCTCGTGGTGACGTCGGGCGCGATGCTGGCGGGCTCCCCGTTCCTCATCGCGGTCGTGGCGATGGAGCGCCCGGCGCACATGTGGGCGGCGATCGGCGCGCACCTGCCGATCCTGCTCTATCTTGCGGTCGGCCCGTCGGCGATCGCCTACGCCTGCTGGAGTGCCGCGGTGCGGGACATCGGCGCGGACTACGCGATGCTCTTCAACAACCTGCTGCCGCTGTTCGGGATGGTGCTCGGCGGCCTCGTGCTGCACGAACCGGTGACGCTCATTCAGGTATTGTCGTCGGGGCTGATCATCGCCGGCATCTTCGCGGCGTTCCGGTCGCTCACGCGCGGCGCGCGCCCGTAGGCGCCGCCGGTTTGCGCGCGCGGACGAAGGCGCTCATGAATTTCTGATCCACCTGGGGCGCCACCGCGTCCACGTCGATGCCGTGCCCGGAGAGAAAGTCCCGGGCGTCGCGGGCGCCGTAGACGCGCGTCGGCTCGAGCGTGATGGCTTCAAAACCGGCGCGGGCAAGCCGCGCCGCGTAATCGGATTCCTCGAGCGCCCCGGCAACGCAGCCGATCCACAGCTCCATGCTGCGCCGGATCGCGTCGGGCACCGGGCCGCGCACCACGACGTCCGAGACGGCGAACCGGCCGCCGGGCCGCAGCACACGGTAGGCTTCCGCGAAGACACGGTCCTTGTCTCCGGACAGGTTGATGACGCAGTTCGAGATGATCACGTCGACGGAGTTGTCGGGCAGCGGGATGGCTTCGATCTCGCCCTTCAGAAACTCGACATTGTCGAGTCCCGCTTTGCGCTGGTTCTCGCGGGCCAGCGCAAGCATCTCATCGGTCATGTCCAGCCCGTAGGCTTTGCCTCCCGGAGCAACGCGCCGGGCGGAGAGCAGGACGTCGATGCCGCCGCCCGAGCCGAGGTCGAGGACCGTCTCCCCGGGACGCAGGCCGGCGAGCGCGGTCGGGTTGCCGCAGCCGAGCGATGCGAGGAGTGCCTCAGGGGGCAGATCCGCGACGTCCTGGACCGCGTACAAGTTGGACGTGATCGGATCGCCGCACCCGGAGCCGGACGCCGTCCCGCCGCAGCAGGCGTCTCCGCAACAGGCGGCGCCACCCACGGCGGCGCGCCGCGCCGCGGCCGCGTACTTATCGCGTACGACTGCCTTGAGCTCGTCCGGCATCCCGTCCTCCCGTGGTCCGGCGCGGCGGCACGCGCGGAGGCGATGGGTCATGGAGTCTACCCCGCGCACGGCGTCATTATTTCGAATATTATCGAAATATGGCGGGGATTGTCAAGCCCTCGGTGCGAGGCTACTAGGACACGATGGCTTCCGCTTCGATCTCCACCAGCATGATGGGATCCACGAGCCGCGTGACGGCGACGAGCGTGCAAGCTGGGCGGATGTCGCGAAAGACCTCGCCGTGCGCCCGCCCGACGGCCTCCCAGTCGGCGATGTTGGTCACGAAAATTCGGGTGCGCACGACGTCCGTGAGGCGCGCGCCGAGGCCGCGCAGGGCGCTTTCGATGTTCTTGAGCACCTGGACGGTCTGAGCGTAGGCGTCACCCGCACCGACGACCCGGCCGTGCGCGTCGGTCGCGGTCGTGCCGGCCACCTGCACAGTGTGTCCCACGCGGACGGCGCGTGAGTACCCGACGATCGGCTCCCACGGCGTCCCGGAACTGTATGTACGGCGTTCCACGCGCTCACCCCCGTCGTCGATGTCCATCAGACCCTCCTTGTGCCGGGTTCATCGCGGCGCCGGCAAACCATTTTGGGCGCCGCACGCTGCTCCTGCGGCCGCGCGTGTGCGCAACGGAGGAGCGCTTCCGGCCGTCACCGAAGCCGAGCATCCGGCTGCACGCCCGCTGCACCAGAAGGAGGACCGCCACCCGATGGACGCGCGCCACGTCGAACTGCTGATCCCCGGACCGATCCCGGTGTCGGATGAAGTGCTGGAAGTGATGAGCCATCAGGTCGAGCAGCACTACGGTCCCGACTGGATGCCGCAGTACGAACGCTTCGTCGCCCGCCTGCGCCGTGTGTTTCTCACGGCCGGTTCGGTGTATCCCATCCCGGCGTCGGGCAGCGGGGGGCTCGACGCCGTCGTCGGCAGCCTCACCGGGGCGGACGGCCGGATCGGCGTCATCGCGAACGGCTTCTTCGGCAACCGCGTCGTGGAAATCGCGCGCTCGTATTCGCGGAACGTCGAAGTCCTCGACGTGCCCTGGGACCGCCCGGCGGATCCGGACGATGTCCGGCGATGGGTGCGGACGCACAAGCTGCCGCTGATCGCCGTCGTGCACAGCGACACGTCGACGGGCGTGCTGAATCCGGTCCGCGAGATCGCGGCCGCGGCGCGGGCCGAGGGCGCCGGGACCGCCGTGGACGCCGTCTCGTCGCTCGCAGGCGCGCCGCTTGAGACGGATGCCTGGGGGTTCGCCGCGGTCTCGACCGCCTCGCAGAAGTGCCTGGAGAGTCCGCCGGGCCTCGCCCCCGTCGCGATCACAAAGGCCGGGTGGGAGATCATCGACCGGCAGCCGGCGTCCCACGGATGGTACCTGAATGTCCGCACGTGGCGGCGGTTCGAACGCGAGTGGGCCGCGCATCACCCATATCCCGTGACCATCCCGAGCAACTTGATTCTCGCGCTGGATCGCGCGCTCCAAATGATCCTCGACGAAGGCCTGGACAAGCGGTTCGACCGCCACCGCCGCGCGCAGACGGCCCTCCGCGAGGGGCTGGAGCGCCTGGGGTTCCGCCTGTACGCGGAAGCGCGGTTCGCCTCCCCGACCGTCACGGTCGCCTATCCGCCGGCCGGGGTCGACGCGACGACGCTCATTCGGAGCATGCGGGCGCGGGGGTTTGCGATCTCCGGCGGACTCGAACAGCTCGCCGGAAAGGTGATCCGGATCGGCCACCTCGGCACGCAGGCGCATCCCGAAACGATGCGCCGGGCGGTCGACGCGCTCGAGGCCTGTCTGCGCGAAGGGGTGCCGGCCCGCCCAGCGTAGATCTCTCCAACGCCTTGCAGTAACCGGCGACGCGAACGCGGTCAGGCGCGGTGTCACGCGCCCGCGCGGCGAAACACCTCCGGCGCCGGTGCGAACCCGACCTCACCATCGAGCGGGAACATCGGCCGGCGGCAGATCCGGTGGCCGAGCGACCGCAGGTTCGCGCTGGTCGCCCCCGGGGCGTCGATGTTGAAGTTCTTCTCGGCCCACTCGTCGAACATGTGGGGCTCGCAGTGCGGCGATTTGACGACGATCAGGCCGTAGGCGCGGGGATCGCGTCCGTGCGCCAGGAACATGGCGCGGTCGAAGAGGCTGACCGGCCGCGTCATCACGATGATCGTGACGTTACCGGCCAGCAGAACCGCGGTCGGGCCGGCGTTGAGCTCGGTGCCGCTCGTCTCGAGCGCGGCACGCCCGGACGACAGCATGTCGACCGCCGCGGTAATCTCCACCGGGGCAAACCGCGCGTCCAGGGCGCCGCCGAGCCGCACGCGGATCGTCTTGCCGACCCCGGCGCGGTGTGCCTCCGCCGCCGCGGGCGGATCGACGATGGGGACCAGTGCCGGCCGGGGGTAGCGCGCGGCCAGCAGGGCGGCCAGGATCGCGTTGCTGTCGCCCGTGGCCCCGGACGACGTCGCGTCGGCCGCGTCCGTGAAGATGACCGGGCCGGCCATATGCCGGGCCTGCGCGATCGCGCGATCGAGCGCGATGAGCTTCGCCTGCATCCGGTGCCGGCCGTTCCAAAATTCCGCCGCGAGGCGCACGGCCTCCGCGCCGGCCAGCGCCGCGTCGTCCTCGGCGACCACCACGGCTTGGCTGCACAGTTCCGGGACATCCGTAAACGGATTGCCGATCATCACCGCCGCGGCGAGCGCGCGGCCCTCCCGCTCCAGCCGCTGCGCCTCACGGACGACGTCGCCGTAGCAACCGGTCTTGGTGATCAGCTCGTCGCCCCGGACCAGGGCCGGTATCGTCACGCGCGCGATCACGGGACGGAGATCCTCATCCAGGATCTTCAGGAGCAGCCGCGCCGCGCGGTGCCCGGTGTCGTCGAAGTCGACGTGCGGGTAGGTGTGATAGACGGCGAGCCCATCGATCTGCCGCAGCATGCGGGCGGTAAGAATCCCGTGCAGATCGAGCGATACCACGATCGGAGCATGCGGCCCGGCGATTTCCCGCACGCGCTCCAGGAGGAAGCCTTCGGGGTCGAGTTCGCCGTCGGCGCCCATCGCGCCGTGGAGCGAGAGGTAGACCGCGTCGGCCCGGCCGGCTGAGGCGACCGAGGCCAGGAATTCGTCGGCCAGCCGCTCCCATCCGCGGCGGGACAGAAGCCCGGCGCTTCCCGCCCGCGCGCTGTAGGCCGGGACGGCTTCCACATCCCCGCGCCCGGCGAGGAGGGCGAAGGCGCCGCCGAGCGCGGTGTTGCGGCCCCGCTGCGTCAAAAGCTCGCCGCCGCGGCGCACCAGGAAATTCTCGTACTCGCTCGGCACGGGGTTGAACGAGGAGATCTCCTGCATGCACTCGGCGATCAGAATCTTCGGCACGGCACGGGGCTCCCTCGCGTCGGCTCGGCGGCGGGCGTCAGCGCGCGTGATGCGGGTCGAGCGCGTCGCGCAGGCCGTCGCCGATGTAGTTGATCGCGATCACGGTCAGGAAAATCATGAGGCCCGGATAGATGGCCGTCCACGGCGCGCTCGTCATTTGGTCCTGCGCGGCGTTCAGCATGTTGCCCCACGTCGGCGTGGGCGGCTGCACGCCGAAGCCGAGAAAACTCAGTCCGGACTCCGTGATGATGGAACTGGCGACACGCAGGGTCGCCGCGACGATGATCGGCCCGAGGCTGTTCGGCAGCACGTGCCGCGCGATGATGCGGCCGTTCCGCACGCCGAGGCCCCGCGCGGCCTCGACGAACGTCGCCTCGCGCAGCGACAGAAACGTCGCGCGCACGAGGCGCGCCACCGGCATCCAGGAGGTGACAGCGATCACCAGCACGATCGGCAGCACGCTCGCGGCGCCAGTGCGGAGCGCGGGCAACGACACGTTCCGCAGCACGAGCGCGAGCACAATCAGCACGAACAGCTGCGGAAAGGAAAGGACGAGGTCGGTGAGCCGCATGAGCGCGTTGTCTACCCAGCGCCCGTAGAATCCGGCGGCCGCGCCGACGGCCGTCCCGAGCGTCACCGCGAGCGCCATGGCGGCCACGCCGATGGTGAGCGAGATTCGGCCGCCGTACAAAATGCGGGTGAGCAGGTCCCGGCCGAGATCGTCGGTCCCCATGGGGTGCGCCCACGTCGGCGCCGCCAGCCGGTGGTCCAGATCGGACGACTGGGGATCGTACGGCGATGCCAGGCGGGGGGCCGCCGAGGCGAGCGCAAAGGCCGCGACCACCGCGAGTCCCGCCAGCGCCATTCGGTGCCGGCGGAACCGGTTCCACGCCATCCGCGCGGCGCTGCGATGGCGGCGCCGCGCCGCCGGGACGTCCGCCGCCGCGAGGGCCGGGTCGAGCGCCGCGGCCGGCGACGGCCTCGCGGTCACGGAAGGTCACCCGCTGCGGGCGCCGCGCCCATCTAACCGTACCGGATCCTGGGATCGAGGTACGCGTACCCGACGTCGGCGGCGAGGTTCGACGCCACGATCAAGACGGCGGTGATCATCACGATGCTCATCAAGAGGGCGTAGTCGAAGCGCAGGGCGGAGTCATAAAACAGCCGGCCCATGCCGGGCCAGCTGAAGATCGTTTCGGTGAACAGCGCCCCGCCGAACAGGACCGGCAGGTCGAGCGCGACGATCGTCACGACCGGGAGCGCGGCGTTCTTCAGCGCATGGCTCCAGATCACGCGCCGGCCGCTCGCCCCCTTGGAGCGCGCGGTCCGGATGTAGTCCGCGTGCAGCACCTCAATCATGCTGGCGCGGACGTAGCGGACGATCGCCGCGCAGTTGGCCAGCGTCAGCATCGCGACCGGCAGGATCAGGTGGCGGATCCGGTCGGCGAGCGAGAACGGCTCCCCGATCGTGTACATGCCGCCCGCCGGCAGCAGCGGAAGCCCGGTCAGCGGACTGCGGAGCGTCACGTGAAACACGATGATCAGGATGAGCCCAAACCAGAAGATCGGGATGGATTGGCCCATGAAGGCGACGGTCGTGGTGGCGTGGTCGAACACCGAGTACCGCCGGACCGCGGACAACGTGCCGGCCGGCACCGCGATCGCCAGCGTCACGAGGTACTGAATCCCGATCAGGTACAGCGTGTTCGGGAACCGTTCGCCGATCTCGACGAGCACCGGGCGTTTGGTCACGAGCGAGTATCCCCAATCCGCGTGTGCGACGGCGCCGAGCCAGCGCAGGTAGCGCACGTAAATCGGCTGGTTGAGACCCAGCTCCGCCTCGATCCGTGCGATGTCCTCGGAGGTGAGGCGCGGATTGTTTTCGTAGGCGGCGGTGGGGCCGCCCGGCACGATATTGATGAGGAAGAAGACCGCGGCGCTGACGAACAGCAGGAGCGGAATCGCCTGCAGTAGGCGCCGTCCCAGATACCGGATCATGGAGACGGCGGTGCCGCGGCGGCCGATTCTAGCGGGTCACCCACCACGCCTGCGCGTTCCAGGGCAGGTTTTCCCAGACGTTCGTGACCCAGCCCTGCAGGCGGTCCCGGTACGCGCTCAGCGAGGCGCGATTGTACAGATAGATGTGGGGCCGGTCCGCGACGATCTGGTGCATCGCCTCGCAGTACGCGGCGCGCCGGATGGTGAGATCGGTCGACGACGCCGCCTTCTTCACGTCGGCGTCGACCTGCGGACTCGCGTAACGCGCGTAGTTGAACCCGTCACCGCCGTTCTGCGCGGTGGGCATCTTCCAGGACGCGAAATACCCCTCGACCTGCGACTGCGGGTCCACGTCCGGGTTCGTCGTGTACATCACCACGTCGAAGTGGCCGTGCTTGCGGAACGCCCCGCTCGCCCACGACCCGAAGAGCACCGGGGACGGCACGTTCTCGATGTAAAACTCGAGGCCAATCGCCCGCATGTACTGAATGATGAGCTGCTCGGCCTCTTCCCGCAGCTTGTTGCCCGTCGTGGTTTGTATCTTCAGCCGCAGCCGCGTGCCGTCCGTCGCGTACCGCGCGTTCCGGGCCACGCGGATCCCGTCGGGACCGGGCGCCCACCCGGCCTCCTGCAGCAGCGCCCGCGCGCGGGGCGGGTTGTACGAGCTGGTGGGCGTGTCGCACTCCGCCCACCCAATGTGCAGTTCGTTGGTGCCGACCGAAGCGAGCCCGTACAGCAGTTTGCTCGTGATCTCGCGCTTGTTAATGCCGAGCTCGATCGCCTCGCGCACCCGCGGGTCGCCCAGGATCGGATGGGGATGCTGCCCGACGATGTCGGGGGACGGTCCGTCGAGTGACGGGTCGGCGAGGTTGACGACGAGGCGTTCCGCGCTCGGGCCCGGGGCCGAACTGATCTTCACGCCCGATGCGCCTTTGAGTTCTGGCACATCCGATTCGATCAGGTCCCACACCACGTCGACGTCGCCCGTCTTGATCACCTGCTTCCCGACTTCCCGGCTGGGTACGATACGGACGATGACGCGGTCGAGGTACGGCTGGTCCTTGACCCGGTAGCGCGGGTTGCGGACCAGCGTGATGTGGTCCCCGGACGCCCATTCCGTGACCATGAACGGCCCGGTGCCCACGGGCTTGCGGTTGTACGCCCACTTCGTCATCTCGGCCGGGTCGCCGGTGGCGTGGCGCGGCAGAATGGCGCCGAAGCGCGAGAGAAACGGCGCATAGAGCTGCTTGTACCGCACGACAACCGTTTGGGGCGCGGGACAGTCGACGGCCTGGATCTGATCGTAGCCGCTCGTGTAGATCGCGCCGCTCTTCGGGGTGGTGAGTACCTGCCACGTAAACTTCACATCGTCGCAGGTCATGGGCTGGCCGTCGGACCACACCACGCTCGGTTTCAGGTGGTAGGTGATCGTCTTGCCGTCCGCCGACACCCCGCCGTTCTTTTGGTCGGGCACCTCGGCTGCGAGTTGCGGAATGGGGCGTCCGTCCGGCCCGTTCCGCAGCAGCCCTTCCACCGTCATGATGCTGACCTCGAACGCGGCAGTCTGCGACGCGATCAGCGGATTGAGGAGTTCGGGCTCCTGGTACAGGGCGATCGTGACCGAGCCGCCGCGCCGCGGCTGCTGTGATCCCGCCGGCGAGACTATCAATCCGACGACGGCCGCGATAAGCGGCCACGCCAGCGCAGAAAGCCGTGCGCGTGTCATTGCGTTTCCACCCTCCACCCCGCCGCCTGGCCGCGGCGCCCGCCGCGGCGGTTTCAAAATGTGGGGGTTCGCGTTCGGTGCGGCGGGGGCGTCTCCTTCAACTCACGAGCGTCCGCGGGGGCGGGGCGAGGGCGTGGACCTGCAGGGCGCTCTGAGCGCGGAGCCCGCAATCCCGGCGCTGAAGGCGAAGTCCGAGACCGAGGCCCACACGAGGATACCGACGACCTGGTCCGTCTCGTCGAGTACCGGGGAGCCGCTGTTGCCCGGGCGCGGCGCGTCGACGGAGGTGATGCGGAACACCGGCGTGCCGTCGGGGGCCTTCGCGACCGCCGTGATCACGCCCGTCGTCGTCCACTGCTCCCACGGCGTCACCCGGAGGCGTTCCTGAATCAGCCCATACCCGGTGACGCGGACGCGCGTGCCCGGCGCCGGATCGGTACCAAGCCGCAATGCCCGGAAGGCCGGCAGACGGGTAAGGTGCGCACTGAAGTTGGGACCGTCGCGAAATTGCAAGACCTTCGCGCCCATCACCCGCGACGGCTCCAACTTGATCTCGGCGACATCCCGGCCGATGACCGGCGTGCGCTGCGTCCCATCCGGCGACGGCGGCGCCGCGAGCGGGCTTGCGCACACCACCGCGACGCTGTAATACTCGCTGCCGTACAGCGCGATCAGCTGATACCGGGCGGGATCGGTGTGCGCGAAGTGGACCACGTGGCTGTTCGTGAGCGCCGTTCCATCCGGAGCGATGAAAAACGCCGTGCCCTCGAACACGACGCTGTCGTCGGCGCGGGTGAGCGTCAAAAGTTGAAAGACGGCTGGGTTGACCGTCGCGGGCGATCCGGGCGCGCCGTACGCGCCCGGAGGGATGCCCGGCCCCGCCACGGCCGCTACCGCCAGGGCCAGCGCGAGCGCGCGTCCCATCGCCACCTGCAACCCGGGCGGCCGTCTCGTCAAAGTGGGGCTAGGGAGTCAACAGCACCTTTCCCGCGGTCGCCCGGCTCGCGAGCGCGCGATGCGCCTCGGCCGCCTGGGCGAGCGGCACCGTGCGGTCGATGCGAATCTTGAGCCGCCCGGACGCAATCCAACCGAGCACGTCGCCGGCGCGCTTGGTCAGGTCTTCACGGGTCAGGACGTAGTCGCGCATCGTCGGCCGCGTCAAGAAGAGCGACCCCTTCTGGCTCAGCAGCTGCGTATCGACCGGGGCCACCGGCCCGCTCGATTGCCCGAACGAGACGAGACAGCCGCGCGGCGCCAGGCAGCTCATGCTTTTGTCGAACGTCGTCTTGCCGACCGAGTCGTAGACGACCTGCACGCCGCGCCCCCCGGTGAGGCGTTTCGTCTCGGCCTCGAAGTCCTGCCGGCTGTAGAGGATGACCTCGTCCGCGCCGGCCTGCCGTGCCAGCGCGGCCTTGGCCTCGGTCGACACCGTGCCGATTACCTTGGCGCCGCGCATCTTCGCCATCTGCGTCAAGAGCAGCCCCACCCCGCCGGCGGCGGCGTGGAGCAGCAGCGTGTCGGCCGGCCCGAGCGGGTAAGTCGAGTGGGTCAGGTAGTGCGCGGTCATGCCCTGGAGCATCGACGCGGCCGCG
Source organism: bacterium (assembly GCA_035307565.1). Taxonomy (GTDB): domain Bacteria; phylum Sysuimicrobiota; class Sysuimicrobiia; order Sysuimicrobiales; family Segetimicrobiaceae; genus DASSJF01. The sequence continues at coordinate 83,471 of DATGHZ010000012.1, forward strand.
GTCTTGGCATCCACGCCCGGCGGAATCTTCACCAGCCGGGCGGCCGGCACGAGCGCGTGCGTGGCGTACGCTCCGAGCACACCCGCGTACGCCACGCGGTCGCCCGGGCGCAGGTCGGTCACCTCGCCGCCCACCGCTTCGACCACGCCCGCCGCCTCGCTGCCCGCCGTGAACGGCAGCGGCATCTTGTAGAGGCCGCTGCATTGGTAGATGTCGACGAAGTTGACTCCGGCCGCCTCGATCCGGACGAGCGCCTCCGCGGCGCCGGGAGACGGTGTCGGGAGCTCTTCGACGCGGAGGACCTCCGGTCCACCGCACTCGTGCACGCGGACGGCGTTCATACGCTGCCCCCCTGACCTACGTCATGCCGGCCGGCCCCGCGCGGCGCGCGCGGACGGCCACACGGTCCGGCCGCGCCTACGACAGGTGGAATACCACCATTTTGAGCTCGGTCATCTCCTGCACCGCGTACTTGGGCCCTTCCTTGCCGAAGCCGCTTTCCTTGAGGCCGCCGTACGGCATGAGATCGACGCGCCACTGCGGGCCCCAGTTGATGTGGATGTTGCCGGATTCGACCTCGCGCGCAAACCGCATCGCCCAGTTGACGTTCTGCGTAAACACGCCGGCCGAGAGTCCGTAATTCGTGTCGTTCGCGAGCGCGATCGCCTCGTCGATGGACTGCGCCGGCGTGACCGCGACCGCGGGCCCGAAGAGTTCGCTGCGCGAGATGCGCATGTCGGGTTTGACGTCGGCCACGACGGTCGGCGCGTAGATGGCACCGCGCCGCTCCCCGCCGGTGACGAGCCGCGCGCCGCCCGCGACGGCCTCCGCGATCCAGGATTCCACCCGCCGCGCGTCCGACTCACGGACCATCGGCCCCATCTTGACGCCTTCCTCGAGCGGGTTGCCGGTGGTGATGGCGGAGACCTTGGTCTTCAGGAGGTTCACGAAATCGCCGTAAATGGGCTGGAGCGGGATCACGCGCTGCGCGCTGATGCAGACCTGGCCGGCGTTGGCGTAACCGGTCGCCGCCACGGCCGCGGCGACCTTCTCGAGATCGGCGTCCGGCATGACGATGGTCGGCGAGTTGCTGCCGAGTTCCATCGTGACCTTCTTCAGCCCGGCGACCTTGCAGATCTGCTCGCCCACGTCGCGGCTGCCGGTGAACGTGATCTTGCGCACGCGCGCGTCGGCGCACAACTTCTCCCCGATCTCGCGGCCGTTCCCGGTGAGGCACTGGATCGCATCCGCCGGCACCCCGGCGTCGAGCAGCACCTGGGTCAGTTTCAGGGCGGAGAGCGGGGTGTCGGTCGCGGGCTTCAGAATGACGGCGTTGCCGCCGGCGAGCGCGGGCCCCACTTTATGCGCGACCAGATGCAGCGGAAAATTGAACGGGCTGATCCCGACGACCACGCCGCAGGGCACGCGCAGCGTGAAGCCCATCTGCGTCGTGACACCCGGCGCGCCGTCGAGGGGCACCACCTCGCTGCCGAGGCGCTTGGCCTCTTCGCCGGAGAGGACGAGAATCTCGGCGGCGCGGGCGACTTCGATGCGCGACTCCGCGAGGATCTTGCCCTCTTCGAGGGTGATCGTGCGCGCGAAATCCTCGGTCCGGGCGACGAGCAGTTCCGCGGCCTTCTTGAGGATCTGCGAGCGCTGGTAGCCGGTGAGGGCCCGCATCGATTTGGCGCCCCGCACCGCTGTGGCCAGGGCGCGCTCGACGTCGTCGGCATCGCCCTTCGGGACCGTGTCGACGGTCGACCCGTCAAAGGGGTTCGTGACGGGGATGGTCTGCCGCTTATCGATCCATTCCGTGCCGACGTACATCTTCATGGCTGGCCTCCCTCGCGATGCCCCGGATGTCGGGGCTTCCGGCCCACATGGTGTGGCGGCCCCGGCCGGCGCGGCCGGCCCTTACGGGATGTCTTCCCGGCCGTGGTCCACACGCTGCTTGTAGAACTGCAGCACCGTTCCCTCTTTGAACTCGTCCATGTCCAAACGCCAGTCCCACGCCATCGCCGCGTAGGGATGGGACATGTCGGAGTACGGGACGATGAGGAGTTTCACATTGCCGAACTTGCTCTTCGGAAAGTCCGTGACCATCCGGTCGAAGGCGGCCAGATGCTCCGGCGAGGCGGGCGGCTTGTACAGCAGCACGATGTATCCGTGCTCGAGACTGTGCACCCAAAAGCCGGTCTGCAGGCCGTTGGGGTACACGCCGGCAGGCGCGGGGAACGGATAGTGCGGCCCGGACGACGGCGGGTTGGCCCGGTAGTGGATCTGCGACCCGACCGGCACGTGCTCCCATCCTTCGTCCCGCACTTGCTGTCCGAGGGCCGGTCCCTGCGGGCCGGACGGCACCTTTGCGCGGCCGGCCGCCGCCCACCACGCGACGCCCCCCGCGACAACGAGGATGATGGCGCCGGCAATCCATCCCGTCCACCACCTTCCGCGCCGGACGGTGGCGGCGCGCGGCGCCTGATCTGCTGCGGTGTCACGCCGGGCCCGCGAGGCGGCGGCCGCCGCGGCGCGGCGCTCGGCACGGGCACGGTATGATTCGGTCGGCGACAGTGGCGTCACTCCCCCTCACGGCAACTGCGCCGGCGAAACTCCGCACCGGCGCCGAGACAATTTTACTATGGAGGACGGCACCACGCACCGGCTCGTACGGCGTCCGTGCCGAGCGGTTCCGGCGAGTTCCACGAAGATCGTCATGCCCCCGCACCCCCGCGCTCGATACCGAGATAAATGCGTTCGACCTGCGGGTCGCGGCGCAGTACATCCGCCCGGCCCTCCAATACCGTGCGTCCGGTCTGGAGGACGTACGCGTAGTCGGCGAGCTCGAGCGCGAGGGATACCGACTGCTCTGCCAGCAGCAGGGTGAGGCCTTCTCCGTGAAGCCGCCGCAGCGTATCGTAGAGCGCCTGCACCACGGTGGGGGCGAGTCCAAGGCTCGGCTCGTCGAGGAGCAGCAGTTTGGGATCGCTCATGAGCGCGCGGCCGAGCGCGAGCATCTGGCGCTCGCCGCCGCTCAGGGTGCCGGCGCGCTGGCGGGCCCGCTCCCGCAGCCGGGGGAAGAGCGTGTAGACGCGGTCGAGGAGCGCCGGCATCCGCGCCCGGTCGCCGAGCGGCACGGCGCCGAGCCGGAGATTCTGTTCCACGGTCTGCTTCGTAAACAGGCGCCAGCCCTCGGGGGAGAGCGCGAGACCGCGGCGGACGATCGCCGTCGCGCCGAGGCGCTCGATGCGCGCGCCGCTCCACGTCACCGTGCCCCGGCTCGGCGCGACGAGGCCCGTCACGGCGTTCAGCGTCGAAGTCTTGCCGGCGCCGTTTGACCCGAGCAGCGCAACGACCGCGCCTTGACGGACTTCGAACGAGACATCGGCGACCCCGACGAGGTCGCCGTAGCGCACCTCGAGGTGCTCGACCGTCAGCATGCCGGCGCCACGGCCCGTCCCATCCGCGTCACGGCCCGTCCCCGTGGCGGCGCGCCAGACGGCGGCCCAGATACGCTTCGACGACCTCCGGCAGGTCCACGACGTCGTCCGGCGCCCCGGCGGCGATGACCTCGCCGTGGTTCAGCACGATGATGCGCTGCGCGAGCGCGAGGATGACCTCCATTACGTGCTCGACGATAACCAGCGTCACGCCGCGCCCGTGGATCTCGCGCACGAGCGCGATCGCGCGCTGAATCTCCGCCGGCGTGAGCCCCGCCAGCGCCTCGTCCAGGAGCAGCAGGCGCGGTTCCGTGGCGAGGGCGCGGGCGATCTCAAGCCGTTTGCGGCCGGGCGTGCCGAGGGCCGCCGCGCGCAGGTGCGCCATCCCCGCGAGGCCCGCGAATTCCAGCACGCGCATCGCCGCCTCGCGCGCGGCGGCCGCGCCGGGATGTCGGACAAAGGCGCCCACCATCACGTTGTCGAGAATCGTCAGATCCGTGAAGGTGGCGGGGATCTGGAAGGTCCGGGCGATCCCGAGGCGCGCGTGGGCCTCCGGCGGTGCCGCGGTGACATCGGCGCCGTCGAAGCGCACGACGCCCGCGGTCGGCCGGTCCTCGCCGGCCAGGCAGTTGAAGAACGTCGATTTGCCCGCGCCGTTGGGCCCGATGATGCCGACGATCTCGCCGGGGGCGACCTCGAGATCCACGCCCCGCACGGCGAGAAAGCCGTCGAACGCCTTCGAGACGGCGCGTGCCTCAAGCAGCACGGCGCAGCCCCTTCGGGCGCCCGGCCCACCGGCCGCCGAGCGGGGCGAGACGCTCGCGCCAGATCGCGAGCAGTCCGCCGGGTTCGAACAGGCTCAGCACAATGATGATCCCGCCGTAGAAAATGTAGGTGGCGCCCGTCCCCCCGCCGCCGAACAACACATTGCCCGTCTGCTGCAGCGGAATCAGGATGGCGGCCCCGAGCAGCGGACCGAAGAGCGTGCCGGCCCCGCCGAGCGCCGCCACGATCACCATCTGGACGGAGACAAGGATGCCGAGCCCGCTGTCGGGATCGACAAAGCCGATCATGACGAGGTAGAGCGAGCCTGCGAGCGCCGTGAACGCGGCGCTCAGGAACAGGGCGTACAGTTTGTACCGCCGCGCCGGCACCCCGAGGCTCCGCGCCGCCCGTTCGCCCGAGCGGATCGCCCGGAGATAGTACCCCATTCGGCTTCGCTCCATCGCCGCGGTGATGCCGAGCAGAGCGGCCAGCACACCGAGAAAGATGTAGTAGTACGAAACGGAGCCGCGGAACGTGAGGTCCCACAGCGTGCGCCCGGTCGCCGGGCCCTGCAGACCCACGGCCGCGCCCAGCAGCCGCCAGTTGCCGACGAGGATCCGGATGAGCTCGGCGACCGCGATGGTCGCCATGGAAAAGTAATGGCCTTGAAGCCGGAAGGTCGGCACACCGAGCACCGCGGCGATGCCGAGGCTGACGGCCACGCCGAGCGGCACGCCGAGCGCCGGCGCGGCATGCCACTGCGAGTACACGAGGGCCGGCATGTACGCGCCGGCGCCGAAAAACATCGCGTGCCCGAACGAAACCTGGCCGGCGTAGCCGCCCAGGATGTTCCACGCCGATGCGGAGATCGCCACGAGCAGGATGAGCGCAAGCACCCGATGGTAGAACGACCCCTGGACGAGGAGCGGCGCGGCCAGGGCCGCCGCGGCGAGCAGCGCCAGACGCCAGCGCATCAGAGGCGCGCGCCCATCAACCCCTGGGGCCGCACCCAGAGGATCGCCACGAACAGCGCGTAGACCACGACGTCTTTGTACACCGGGCCGATGTAGAAGGCCGACGTCGCCTCGATGAGTCCGATGAGAAGGCCGGCGACCATCGCCCCGGGCACGCTGCCGAAACCGCCGAACGCCACGACCACGAAGGCAATAATCGCAAGCGACTCGCCAACCGTCGGCGAAATATAGTAGAAGGTCGCGATGAGGGCGCCCGCGATCCCGGCCGCGGCCGCCGCCAGGCCCCACGCGAGCGCCTGCATGCGGTCGGGACGGATGCCCATCAGCATCGCCGCCTGCCGGTCCTCGGCCACGGCGAGGATTTGGCTGCCGAGCGCCGTCGCGGTGAGCAGGCGGTGCATGCCGGCGGTGAGCAGCAGGGCGGCGCCGCCGGCGACGAGCTGCGCCGTGCCCACCACGACCGGTCCGAGGTGCACGGTCCCGCTAAGCGCGACCGTGGGCAGCGTGACGAAATTGGCGCTGAAGATCCAAAAGGCGCTGTAGCGCAGCAGCAGCGCGAGTCCGAAGGTCGAGAGGATCTGCGACAGCACCGGCCCCCGCATGACGCGGCGCACGAGCCCGTAGTAGACCGCCGTGCCGAACAGAAAGAGCAGCGCCGCGGCCACGCCCGTGAAGACCGCCGGGCCGGCGCGCAGCCACACCACCGCGAGAAATGCGAGATACATGCCGGCCATGACGAAGTCGCCGTGCGCGAAATTGACGACGTTCATCATGCCCCAGATGAGCGTGAGGCCGGAGGAGAATAACGCGTAGACGGCCCCGAGGAGCAGGCCGCCTACGACGACTTGGAGAGCGACGATCACCGCGCGGGGCCGCAGGTCCTCATCAGGGACGCCGCGCCCCGCGCGAGGGTGGGAACGGCTACGGCTGCCAGCCCTGGAACGGCCAGGCCAGCGCCCGCTCCTCCGCCGACTTGGGCCACACGGTCACCCACTCTTTGCCTACGAGCTGCGTGAGATACGTGTACGCGAGCACGTTTTGCCCCGTCGCATCGAAGCGGACGCCTTTGTAGCCCATCATGAGCTGCCGCGGCGCCAGGTTCGTCGCGACGAGCGCGGCCCGGATCGCCTCCGGGTTCGTCGACCCCGCGCGGTTGATCGCGTCGGCAAGCACCAGGAAGCCCTGCATGTTGCGCCCGCTCGTGTCGTCGAGGTCGCGTCCGGTTTTGGCCCGGTACAGCTGGTTGATGTGGTAGGTTGTGCTGCCCGGTTTGCCGACGCTCCAGGCGCTGCGGTTGATCGCGCCCTGCGCGAGGTCGCCGACGGTGGTGACGAACGAGGGGTCTGAAAATCCGGAGTCGTCCCCGATCACGACTTTCGGCTTGTAGCCGAGGGTCTTGAAGGTCTTCATGTACAGAATCGAATCCGACGTGTAGCTGACGAAGATGACGACGTCCGGCTGCTTCTCTTTGAGCTGCAGCACCTGGGCCGAGACGTCGGTCCCGTTCGCGTTGTACGGGATCTGCGCGACGACGTTATAACCGTCCTTCGCCAGCCGCTCGTGGATACCGCCGCCGACGGAGGTGCCGTACTCGGTGTTCTCGTTGACGATCGCGACCGTCCGCACCGGGTGGCCCATCGTCTCGAGGTCTTTGAGGAAGCCGGAATAGGCCGCCGCGAAGTCGGGGCCGATCGGGGTCGTCCGGAAGACCCACTTAAAACCGCGCCCCGTGATATTGGGTGAGGAGGAGTCGCCGACCATCCAGGGGATGCCGTTCCGTTCGGCCACCGTGGTCGCGGCGAACGTCACCGAGGACTGGTACGCGCCCAGCAGCGCCACGACGTGCTGCTGCGTGATGAGCCGCAGGGCTTCGCTCTGCCCGAGCGACGGGTCGCCCTGATGGTCCGCGACAATCAGTTCGATCCTGGCGCCGTCGAGTTTCGGCAGTCCGGCCGTCGCGGCGAGCGGAATATTGGACATGTCGGGATGGGCCTCGTTCACAATCTGGGCGCCCACCTCGATCGCCGCTTTGGACGCCTGCCCGGCGGCGCCGGCGTTGCCGCTGAGCGGCATCAGCACGCCGATCTTGACGGGCGCCGCGGCTCCGGATCCGGGGAGAGGGCCGCACACCGCCAGGGCGACGGCAACCGCGGCCGAGACGATGAGCCGGTGACGCATGCACTCGACCTCCTCACGCCGGACGCCCCCCTCGGCCCCGGCTGCTGTAAATGGGTCACGCCGTTCGATGGGTCAAACGGGCAGTCCTGCCCGCCTCCGGGGGGACCTCCGGCCGCGGCCGATTGGTGGGGCGCGCCGGCGCGGACGGGGTAAATACACGGCGCAACCCACACGCGCTTCGAAATCGCACAAGGGGGTAATTTTGATGCGTCGCCTCTCGGGCTACGTGCTCGCGCTGGTTGGGATCGTGGCGCTTGTCACCGCCGCCGCGGCACAAGGGTCGGCCGTCATCCCTGGAAAGGCCGTCGGCGATTACCAGCTCGGGGAGGCGCTCGACCCACTGGTTTCCACGCTTGGCCCGCTCCATTCCTCGGATGACCTGCCGTCCGGCAACATGACCGGCTATTACTGGCCGCTGAAGCGGATCGGCGTGATCGCCGAAAAGGGCTCCAAGCGGATTGTCGCGCTGGTCGTCTCTCTGGACGACACCTACAAGACCGACCGCGGTGTCACGATCGGATCGGACATCAATGCCTTCCAGGGCGTGTACGGCAAAGAGGACACGATCGACCAGCACCAGGACGACGCGACGTACGTCTACAACAAGCTCGGGATCGCGTTCGTCGTGGACGAAGGCGGGGCGCTCGACCAGCGGGTGTCGCTGATCTACGTCTTCCCACCGGGCCAGTACAAGGCCATCTTCACGTCGAACAAAACAGGCGACTGAGCCCGCACCACTCGATCGGACGTTTCTAGGGCCGCACGAACTCGCCGGAGGGGGATCCGGCGAGTTCGCCGCGCCGCATGACGACGCGGCCGCGGACAATCGTGTAGACCGGCAGCCCGCTTACCCGGGTTCCGGCAAACGGTGTGCTCCGGCTCTTGCTGTGGAGCCGGGCTGGGTCGACGACATCCTCGGCCCGCAGGTCGACGATCGTCAGATCCGCGTCGGCGCCGCGGCCGAGGCGCCCCTTCCGCGGCCAGAGATTCCACGCTCGCGCCGGCCCTTCCGACTGCAGCCGCACGTACTGACTCAGCGACAGACGCCCGGCGTTGACCTGCGTGAGCATGAGCGGCACCGACGTCTCAACGCCGGGGCAGCCCGCCGCCGCCTTCCAGATGTCCCCCATCGGCGCGTCCGCCATCTTTTCCTCGGCCGTGTGCGGCGCGTGGTCCGTCCCGATGACCTCGATGGTGCCATCGAGCAGGCCCTGCCAGAGCGCGTCCTGGTGCTCGCGGGAGCGCACGGGCGGGTTGGCCTTGAGAATCGTGCCGAGGCCGCGGCGGACCATGTCGTCCGCCTCCAGCAGCAGATACTGCGGGCAGGTTTCGGCCACGATGTCGACGCCGCCGGCCTTGCCCCGCCGGATGAGTTCCACGCTCGGCGCCGCGCTCGTGTGAAAAATCATGAGCCGGCTGCCGGCCTCGCGGGCGAACAGGATCGTCCGGGAGACCGCTTCGGCCTCCGCGATCGCCGGCCGCGACTCGACGTGCGCCAGCGGGTCGCGCCGCCCTTCGGCCTGCAGCCGGGCCCGCCGGTAGAGGACGATCCCGTTATCTTCCGCGTGCACGCCGCACCGTAGGCCGGTCTCGGCGAGCAGGCGCCAGCCGTCGAGGATCTCCCCGTCCGACGGCGCCGGGATGTTGCCGGTCGTCTCGCCAAGGAAGATCTTGTAGCCGCAGACGCCGGACGCGGCGAGGGGCCCGATCTGCGAGGTGTTGCCCTCGACGAGCACCGCGTACAGCGCGTAATCGACGTAGGCGCGTCCGCGAATGGCGGCGAGTTTCGTCTCGAGCGCCTCGACGCTCCACGTCGGCGGCACCACATTCGGCATATCGATGACCATGGTGATGCCGCCCGCCGCCGCCGCGCGGGAGCCGGTCGCGAAGTCCTCCTTGTATTCGAGCCCCGGGGTGCGGAAATGGACGTGCGGGTCGATGAGCCCGGGCAGCACGTGGAGGCCGCCGGCGTCGATCGTGTCGCGGGCCGGCGGCAGCGCGTCGCCGGCGACCACATCGAGGATGCGGCCGTCCTCGATGAGCACGTGGGCGCGCCGGCTCTCTTCCGGCGTCACCACCGTGCCTCCGCGGACGAGGAGGTCGACCGGCACCGCTCAGTACAGCCCGCCGTTCACGTCCAGGATCGCGCCGTGAACGTGGCGCGCGCGGGGTGAGGCGGCGAAGACGATCACGTCGGCGACGTCGTCGGGCCGCGCGAGGCGGCGGAGCGGCGTCCGCTCGACCATCGCGCGGCGGTCCGCATCCGAGGTATACCGGTCCAGCAGATCCGTTTCGGTCGGACCGGGACAGACGCAGTTGACGCGGATACCGGTGCCGGCGAGTTCGGACGCCAGGTGGCGCGTCAGGCCCACGAGCCCGTACTTGGAGCACGTGTACTGCGCGCCGTTGACGAGGCTGAGGCGCCGGCCGGCGATCGAGGACACGAAGACCAGCGTTCCCTCGCGGCGCGCCAGCATCGCAGGAAGCAGCGCCTGCGCGCAGAAGAGGGCGCCCCGCAGGTTGACGTTGAGGACGCGGTCCCACCGCTCTTCGGTGATCTCGAGCACGGGGTCTGGAAAGCCGATGCCGGCGTTCGAGACGAGCACGTCCACGGTCTCGAACTCCCGCGCCGCCGCGGCGGCCATCGCGCGCACCTTCGCCTGATCGGCGACGTCGACCGCGACGGCCAGCGCGCGCCCGCCCGCCGCCCGGACCGCGCCGGCGGTCTCTTCGGGCGGAACGAGATCCGCCGCAACGACCGCGGCGCCCTCCGCGGCGCACCGGACCGCGACCGCCCGGCCGATCCCGCGGGACGCGCCCGTGACCAGGACCGTCTTGCCGGCGAGGTCACCCACGGCGTGGCTGCTCCGCCGGCGTCCGCCATTTGGCGAGCGCGTCCCAATTGAAGCACACACCGTGCCCCGGCCGCGGCGGCGGCGTGAAGTACCCGCCGGCGACCGTGATCGGTTCCTCGAGCGCGTCGAGCTCGGTAAGGTTCCCGCCGTCGAGATCCTCGATCATCGACGCATGCTGAACGGCGCAGCACAGCTGGCCGGAGAGTTCCAACACGAGGTGGGGCGCGGTCGGCACGCCGTAGCCCTCCGCGAGGTGCGCGATCTTCAAAAACGGCGTGATCCCGCCGACGCGCACGACGTCCGGCTGCACGACGTCCACAGCGTCGTGGCGGAGGAACTCGTTGAACGCCGCGGCCGAGAAGAGGTTCTCGCCCAGGGCGACGGGGCAGTGGATCTGCGACCGCAGCCACGCGTGGCCGGCAACGTCCTCGGCCGGCAGCGGCTCCTCGATCCAGTAGGGATCGTACGGCTCGAACGCGCGTATCCGGCGGGCCGCCTCCCCGGCCGTCCACTTTTGGTTCGCGTCCAGCATCAGGATCGCGCCGGGTCCGATCTCTTCCCGCACGGCCCGGACGCGCTCGACGTCCGCCCCGGCGTCATCCGACCCCACCTTCATCTTGAAGGCGCGGAAGCCGCGCGCCTGCCACCGCCGAAACTGCGCGAGCAGCTCGGGCACCGGCAGGTTCAGGTTGATGCCGCTCCCGTACGCCTCGGCGCGTTCGCGGCTTGCGCCGAGCAGCCGGTACAACGGCTCGCCCGCCGCCTGGGCCTTGAGGTCCCACAGCGCGATGTCCACCGCCGCCAGTCCGAGGAGCGCAAGCCCGCCCGGCGCCGCGTCACGGACTTTGCCATGCAGCGCCCGCCACGCGCGCTCGACCGCCACGGGATCCATCCCGGGGACCATCGGGAGCAGATCGTCGGTCAGGAAAGCCGCGATCGCCGTCCCGCCCGCGCCGACGGTGAACGTCCAGCCCGTGCCCTCCTGTCCCGTATCGGTCCGCAGACGCGCCGTGATCAACTCGAAGACGGTGATCGTGTGGCTCGAACTCTGCCACGGCTGCCGCAGCCGGATCCGGTAGCACGCGGCGTCGCCGCCGGTGACCTTCATCGCCCCGCCCTCCGCTTCCCGGCGCCGCCGCCCGCCGTCTTCGCCCGCTTCGCCGCGCCCCGCGCCGGCCCGGGGCGGACACCCCTCGCGCCGCCGTCGCGCGCCGCGAATTCGGCGGCGGCTTCATCCATGCGCACGAACGTCGCGCCGAGGTCGCGCGTCGCGTCGATCAGCCGCTCGATCGTCAACATGCGGTGCCCGCGGCCGCTCACCTGCGGGTGGAAGGTGTAGGTCAACACGCCCCAGCCGGCCGTGCGCGCCAGATAGCGAAAATCGTCCACCCAATTGTCGAGCACGCCGGCCGCGTGCATCAGCCCCGGCTGCAGCCCGTTCGGCCCGGCCGCCCGCTCGAAGTGCGGATAGTCGTCGAGCGACCACGCGACCGGCATTTCAATGAGCGGCGTCTGCCGCCCCCACCGCACGGCGCCGTCCGCGCCGACCTGGTCGCCGTCTCGCGCGCGGTACGGCAGACAGTCGTGGGCCATCATGCTGGAGTCGTAGACAAAGCCGTGCGCCAGCAGCAGCCCGACCGTATGCGCGCTCAGGTCCCATGCGGGCGAACGGTATCCGCGCGGCGCGCGGCCCGTGACGCGGCCGATCGCCTCCAGGCCGCGGACGAGCACGTGTTCCTCGTCATCCCGGCTGAGGGTGGCCGGCGGTTCGTGCAGGTAGCCGTGGTGCGCGATCTCATGGCCGTCCGCGTGGATGCGCCGGCACATCTCGGGATACGTGTCGAGGGTGTGCCCTGGAATGAACCAGGTGGCCCGGATGCGGCGGTCCCGCAGGAGGTCGAGGATGCGCTCCGCGCCCACGACCGCGAACTCGCCGCGCGAGAGCGCGGTCGGCGTCGTTTGCCCGCGCCGGATCCAGATCGAGACGGCGTCGAAGTCGAACGTGAGACAGACGAGATGCCGTGCCATCGAGTGCCGCGCCTCCCTCGCCACGTTATTGATCGAAGAGGTTGTTCAGGGCCTCGGAGACGGCCGGGTGCGCGATCGTGGCGTCCCGCAGCGCGGTGAAGGGCAACCGGCCCATCATGGCGATCTCGACCACCGTCATCACCTCGCCGCCCATCACCCCGAGGACCGCGCATCCCAGGATCTGCTGCGTGGCGGAATCGACCACCGCCTTCATGAGGCCGCGGGTTTCGTCCATTTCGATCGCGCGCGCCACGCTTTTCATCGGCATCGTGAAGACACGGACCGGCCGGCCCTTCGCGCGGGCCTCCGTTTCGCTGAGCCCGACGCGGCCCAATTCGGGATCCATGAACACGCAGTAGGGGACCAGACGGTCCGCAATGGTCCTCCCGCCGCCGTTCAGCACGTTCGCCTGCACGACGCGAAAGTCGTCGTAAGAGACGTGCGTGAACGCCGGGCCGCCCTTCGCATCGCCGAGGCAGTAGACGCCGGGCACGTTCGTTTCCAGCCGGTCGTTGACCCGGATGAAGCCCCGCGCGTCGGCCTCGATGCCGGCCGCGGCGAAGTTGAGCCGATCCGTGTTCGGCGTCCGTCCCGCGGCGACGAGCAGGTGCGAGCCGGTGAGCGCGCGCTCGCCGCCGCCGTCGCGCACCGTGAGCCGGATCGCATCGTCCGCGCCGCGATCGACCCGCTGCGCCTCGGCGCCGAGCAGAATCTCGATGCCGTCCTCCCGGAGAATCCCTTCGACCGCGGCCGCGATGTCCGGGTCTTCTCGCTCGAGCAGCTGCCGCCCGCTCTGCACGATGGTCACCTGCGCGCCAAAGCGGCGGAACATCTGGCCGAATTCAATACCGATGTAGCCGCCGCCGAGGACGAGCAGATGCCGCGGCACGGCGTCCAGTTCCATGACCGACGTGGAATCGAGGGCGGGCACGGCGTCCAGCCCGGGCAGCCGGGGACGCGCCGGCCGGGCCCCGGTATTAATGAAGATCTGGTCGGCGCTGAGCGCGCGGCCGGCGGCGCCTCCGCCCTGGCCGGCCGGCGTGACCTCGAGTGTATGCGGGCCGCTGAAGCGCGCCTCGCCGCGGATGAGCTCGAGGTGTTCCGTGCGCTCGAGCCCGCGCTCGTCGCCGGCTCGGAACCTGTCGACGATCCGGCGCTTGCGCTCGCGGACCGTCGCCATGTCGACGGACACGCCGCCCGTGCGGACACCGTAGTCGGCGCCGCGGCGCACGAGATAGGCGACGCGCGCGCTCGCGACCATCGTCTTGGTCGGCGAGCAGCCTTCGTTGACGCAGGTGCCGCCGACGTGCTCGCGTTCGATGAGCGCCGTCCGCCGGCCCGCGCCGGCGAGCGCCCTCGCGAGGGGCGTTCCGCCCTGACCCGACCCGATGACGATCGCGTCGTAGTGCGCCGCCTGGGATGCCATGCCAGCCTCCTCGCGGGACGTGCGGGTTCCTTTTTGGCCGGGAACCGGGCGTCCTGCCGTTGAACCACGCGCCGTGTCCATCACGACCGCGGCGCACACGATTGCCTTGATCGAAGGCGACGGCATCGGCCCGGAGATCGTCGCCGCGGCGCTTCCGGCGCTCGAGGCCGCGGCGGAGGCCTGCGGCGCGCGGCTCGTCTGGCGCCGGCTCGACGCCGGCACGCGCGCGTACGCCCGCAGCGGGAGCAGCGTGCCGCCCGATGTGCTCGAGGCCTGCCGCCGCGTTCGCGCGATGTTGAAAGGCCCCGCCGGCCTGCCGGGCGTGCGGCACGCCGACGGGACCGAGGCGGGGACCGTCGCCGGACCCCTTCGCAAGGCGTTTACGCTGTTTGCGAACGTGCGGCCGGTGCGACGACTGCCCGGCATTCCCGCGCTCGCGCCCGAGGGCACCGACTACGTCATCGTGCGCGAGAACATCGAGGGCGCCTACGCGACGCGCGGGGCCGGCGAAGCCACGGACGACATCGCCGAGGACCGGATCCGGATTACGCGGGAAGGCACGACGCGGGTGGCACGGCTCGCGTTCGATCTGGCGAGGCAGCGGTCGGCCGGCCAAACGGTCGCGGCCGGCCGAACGGTCGCAGCCGGCCCCCGCGGCGCCGCCGATCCGGCGGGGCCTCGGGTGACGTGCTGCGACAAGGCAAACGTGCTGCGGTCGTTTGCGTTCTTCCGGCGCGTCGTTGGAGAAGTCGCCGACCAGTATCCCGACGTGGCGTTTGATGCCGTCTACGCTGATGCCGCGGCGGCGGCCATCGTCGACCAGTCGCGGCGCTTCGACGTGCTGCTGGCGGAGAACCTCATCGGCGACATCCTGAGCGATGCCGCGGCCGCCACGGTCGGCGGCCTCGGCTTTTGTCCGGCTGCCAACGTCGGCGAGCGGCACGGACTCTTCGAGCCGGTCCACGGGTCGGCGCCGGGCATCGCCGGCACCGACCGCGCCAACCCGACCGCGATGATCCTCGCCGGCGCGATGATGCTGGAATGGCTCGGCCTCACGGAGGGCGCGGACCGTCTGCGGCGCGCGGTCGACCGCGTGGCGGAAAGCGGCGGGCTCGGACTTCGGCCGGACGGCACCGTAGCGTCGACACGCGCGGCGGGACGGGCGGTGCTCGAGGCGCTTCGCTGATCTCTGATCGCGGGCGAGGCACAATGGCCGCCTCCGGCGTCAGTGCCTGCCCAACACCTCCGCCGTCTCGAGAGCGAGCGATGAGGCGTCACGCAGCGCCGCCCGCACGCGATTGCACTCCCGCAGCAACTGCGCGCGCAGGAACCCGTAGTCGCGGGTGCCCGCAAGGGACGGCAGCGCCGCGGCGGGACTGAGTCCCGGCAGCACATAGCGGCCGCCGGCCCGCATGATCGGTGACCACTCGGCCGGATCGTGAAAGAACCGTCCCCGGCGGCTGTACAGGACGGGGTTGATAATGCGGGTGAGGCGCAGCAGGGCCGTGTTAAGCCGGCGCGCCGCGGCCGAATCGAGCGCGCGCCCGCGGGCCTCCTCGAGGCTTCTGGACGCCGTGATAAACGCGTCGGCATCTGCGATGAGCGGCCCGAGATCGAGATGCGTGCCAACCGGCGAGCGGAGGTCTGAGGCAATCGCGCGGATCTCCTCACCGGCGTCGCCGGGCGCGAGCGGCAGGATGCGCGCGCTCGCGAGTTCGGCGACCGCCGTCACGCCGATCCGTGTGTCCGCTGCGAGAATGGCGGTATCCGCCTTGTCCAGCGTGTCGAAGTCGGTGTGCCACCACCAGGCATTGGCCGCGCCGCCGGTCCACGGCCGGAAGTCCGGGTGGTCCTCCGGCAGAAACGGATAGATGGAAAACGACGAGACGCCGTTGGGTAGAAACGATTGGTCCGCCGCCCGGGCTGGCCGGTGCGCCGGCGGCTCGGTGAGTCCCGTCGTCCGCGTGATGATGTGTTTGGCGAACCGCTCGATGTCCGCCGTGGTGTTGCGGGCGACGTACCGGGTCGCGCCGCGCACGCCCGGGGAATCGACATTGTAGTATGCGAGGCACCGCTCGGCCAGGTCGAAGAAGCGCGTGTCCGCGTACCACGTCGACCCGCTGTACCGACCGTGGGAGTGGCCCGGCCACCAGCAGACCCGCACGCCGCGCGCAAGGCGGGCGCGGTGCTCCCACAGCACCCGCGCCATCTCGAGCAGGCACGCGTCCCCGGTCGCGTTGTCGGTGATGCCCGTATTCCAGGAACAGTAGTGGGCCCCGACCAGCACAAACTGGTCCGCATCGGCGCCCTCCGCTCCGGTCCCGGGGATCGCGGCTTCCGGCAGCAGGGAGCGCAGCCATTCGGTTCTGACCTCGGCGACGATGCGGACGCGCACGGGCGCGCCGCGGCCCACAAGGCTCCGGAGCGTCCGGCCGCCGTCCACGTCGACCGAGATCGCGGGACACTGCGGCAGCCGGTCTGCCTGGTCGAGGTCGGGCGTCCCCCAGATCGTCGTGCCGATCATGTTGTGGATGACACGATCCTGATTCGTGAAGACGACCGCGGCGCAGCCGACGCGGCTCGCACGCAGCACGGTCACGGGCGTCGCGAGCCCGCCGACGAGGACCGCCCGGCCCGCCCCACGCTCGACCTGACCGTCGGCGACGTCGGCGAGCTCGGCCACGACGCCGTTCGGCCCGGTCGGCCGCGCAAATGAATGCGTGAGACACGGCACGGTGAGCCGCTCCGGCTCGAGCACCTCGAGCGTCGCGCGAATCGGGTAACTGAGAAAAGCGTCGAACTCGTGCACTTCGACCGGCACGCCCGCCTCGCGCAGCCGGCCGGCGATATACTCCGCCGCCTGGCGCTCGCCCGGTCCGGCGGTGTCCCGCCGCACCCCCGCGAACGACTCCAGATGACGCGCCAGCCGCTCAGGCCGTACCGCCGCCACGGCGGCCTCCACCGATGCACCGGCCAAGGAACCGTCACCTCCGCGGCAATCCGCCGCGATCAACTATTTCGCACTTTTAGTGGTTCGGCGCCGTGCGTGCAGCCGGCCTCCAGATGCGAGGGCTGCGCCCCGCGGGAGTCGAAGAGCGGGCACGATCCCCGCATCACGGGCTGAGACGCCCGACATGGAGGAGGGCCGTTCATGATCCCGCACAACACGGTGTCCCAGGCGCACCTCACGGAGTTCAACCGTACGATCGCCGGGTGGACGCGCCTGTCCGGCACGTCCGACGAGCGCGAAGCGACCGCATACGTGGAAGAACGGTTACGGTCGTTCGGCTACGCGTCCACGACGATCCTCCACGACGCCTACATCAGCCTGCCGCGCGAGGCAGCGCTCCGCATCACCCGCCCGGAGTCGCGCGAGGTATTCTGCATCACGCATTCGATGGGGATCCCCACCGGCGCGCAGCCCGTCTCCGCGGAACTCGTGTACGCCGGCAAGGGAACGCCGGAGGAGTATGCGAGAGCGGGCGCCGCGGGGAAGGTCGCGCTCGTCGAGGGGCGAGCCACGCCCGCGCACGCGGTCGCGGCGACGCGCGCCGGCGCCCTTGGGATCATCTGCATCAGCGGCCGGCACGCGCACGAGATGTGCTGCTCGCCCGTTTGGGGCAACCCCTCCGAGAGCGCCAAGGCGCAGCTGCCTCGGGTCCATCTCCTCTCCGTGAACAAAGCCGACGGCGAAGGGCTGCGGGATCTGTGCGCGCGCGGCCGCGCGGATGTTGAGTTCACAGCACGGGTCGAGACGGGCTGGACGAAGACCCCGATCGTGGTCGGCGATCTCGCCGCCGGGCACCATGACGCCGACTCAAGCTTCGTGCTGTTTTCCGGCCACCTCGACAGCTGGTATCTCGGCGCGATGGACAACGGCAGCGCCAATGCCGCGATGCTCGAAGTGGCACGAGTGCTCGCGCCTCGGAAGGCGTCCTTCCGCCGGGGGCTCCGGCTCGCGTTCTGGTCCGGTCATTCTCACGGCCGCTATTCGTCCTCCGCCTGGTACGCCGACACGAACTGGTTCGAACTCGCGGAGCGCTGCGTGTGCCACGTCAACGTCGATTCCCTCGGGGGCATCGACGCGGACACCTTCGCCACCAACTCGATGCCGGAAACAGCGCCGCTCGGCATCTGGGCCGTCAAGGAGGCCGCCGGGGCGGTCCTGGACGCGAAACGCGTGGGCCGCAACTCCGATCAATCGTTCCTCGGGGCCGGCGTGCCCTCGCTGCTCGGCTCGGTCTCGCATCAGGCTGACGGCAGCCTCGGGTGGTGGTGGCACACGCCGCACGACACGCTCGACAAGATCGACGCGGCGCGGCTCGTCCGCGACACGAAAATCTTCGTGCTGGCGCTCTCGCGGCTGCTGGAGAATCCGGTGCTGCCGCTCGATTACGCGGCCGCCGCCCGCGACCTCAGACAGAGTCTCGAGGACCTCGCGGCGGCCGTTCCCGCCCGCGAATCGGACGGCGGGTTCGATCTCCGGCCCGCCACCGCCGCGGCGGCACGTCTCGAAGAACTGTGCGGCCGGTTGAGCCGGGCGGCCCAGCCGGTGACCGGTGGTGCGCCGGCCCGCCACATCAACGCGTGCCTGCGCCAACTCGGACGCACGCTCATCCCGGCGACGTATACAGCGACCGGGCCGTACGGCCACGACGCGGCACTCGAGACGACGTTCCTGCCGCGCCTCCATGGCGCGCGCCGGCTTGCCACGCTGCCGCCCGACGGCGACGAGGCGAAGTTCCTGCGCGTCGACCTGGTCCGCGGCCGCAACGCCGTGACCGCCGCGATCCAGGAAGCGTGCCGGCACGTGGAGGCCTGCCTGGAGCGACTGGGGTAGCGCCGCTACCCATGCGCCGGCAAGGACATTCCGTCCGGAACCTGGTCCCGCACCAGGTTCAGTACAACTTCGGACGTCTCGAGCAGGTCTGGCTGGACCGGTAGCGGTCCGGCTACGGCGCCGTCCCGCGGGCCCCGCCCTGCGCGATTCCCGCTGCGGCCGCACCGGCGGCGGCACGCACCGCGGCGAACTGCTCGCGCTCCAGCACCGCCGATGTTGCCGTGCCAATGACCAGCGACCACAAGAGCGGGCCGAATCCCAAATACGACAGATGCGAGACCGCGACGGCAAACGTCATGAGCGGTCCAAAGACAAGCGGCCCCCGCACCGCCTCCTGGAGGGTGGCGCCGAGCACACTGATCAGCGCGAGGCCCGCGAGCGCGAGCAGCACCGAAAGCGGCACGATTCGCAGGAGGTCGGCGGCGAGTCCCGCCAGCGCGGCGATGGCGAAGAACCCGATGCTCGAGAAGTACACCGACCAGTGGCGAACATCATGGTCGCCGGCATCCGGGCCCGCGGTGGGCGCGGCGAGAAACGACGCCATGCAAATGGGCGTGAACCCGAAGAACGACCCGGCCATGGTGGCGGCGCCGGTCGCGATATCGATGGCCCGAAGCGCCGCCGGATAGCGCTGGCTTCGGATGTAGACGACCGAGGCCAGGTTGGCCGACGTGCTCATCAGCACGGCGAGCACCGGCGCAAACGACACGATCGCCGTCCACGCGAAGCCCGGCGCCGAGCCCTGCAGCGCGGGCGCCGCGAACCGGAATCCGCGGGGGTCCAAGATACCGGTGAACGCCGCCGCCCCGAGGCCCACAACGACGCCGGGAAGCACGGGCGGAATCCGCGAGGGCAGAAACCGGCGGCCGAGGATGTAGGCCAGAAAGGCGCCGCCGACGACGAGCGGCGCCGCCCCCGCCGTACTGAACATGCCGGCGACGTAGGGCAGGACCGCCCCCGCCACCATCGCCATCACGATCGGCGGCGGCACCCAGCGGGCGACACGCTCGCTCAGTCCGACGGCCCCCAGGAGGAAGACGAGAGCGCCCGCCACCATTGAGGCACCGCGCAGTTCTGGATACGACGCCTGTCCGACAAACGTCGCCGCCGCCACGGTGCCGAGCGTGCTCCACGCGACCAGCAGCGGCTGGCGGTACCACCATGTCAGCGCCAGGCTCAGGACGCCGGGCACTCCGTAGAGCGTCGCGATCCAGCTCGCCGTCGCGCCCCCCGGCACCCCGAGCAGCCGCGCGAGCGTCAAGGGAAAACTGAGCGCCGCGACCCCGAAGATCGTGACCGGCAGCGCCATCGTCAACGGCGCGATGAGACGCGAGAGCGGCCGTGGGAGCGCGGCACGCCCGAGTGCGGGCGCGCGCCGCAAGCGCTCCTGCATCGACCCGCCGCTCAGCAGTAGGTCTCGTACTCCCGGCCGTCGACAGGCACGGTGACGACGGCCGGCCGGCCGGACGCCAGGGCGGTGGCAACCGTGCGGCGCAGCGCGTCCAATGTGCCGGCGCGCGTGCCGTCGATGCCGAAGCCCGCCGCGATGGTCTCAAACGCGGGCGTCGGAAAATCGACACCGTAGGGGTCGAAGCCGCGGCGCCGCTGGCCCACGCGGATCAAACTCAGACTCGCATCAACGAAGCACACGATGGTGACCGGCACCTCGTACTGGCGGAGGAAAGTCAAGTTGTGCAGCATCATAAGGAGCCCGCCGTCGCCCACGATGGACAGCACCGGCCGCTCGGGAAACCGCAGCTTCGCCGCGATCGCCGCGGGGACGCCGTAGCCCATGCCCGAGAGACCGTTCGACATGAAAAATGTCTGGGGCTCATACGTCGTCCAGAATTGGCCGCAGTAGTATTTGTGCGATCCCACATCGCACGTGAGCAGCGTCTCCTTCGGCGCGGCATCCCGCAGCGCCCGCATCGCGGCGAGCGGACTCAGACCGCCGTCGCCCGGAAACGTCAGCGGCTCGGGACGGATACGTGCGCGGGCCGCGGCGAGCGCGGCCTCCGCCCACGGCCGGGGCCCGAGGCCGGCGAGTGCCGTGAGCGAGGCACCGATGTCCCCGAGCACTTCCACCGGCCGGTAGCCGCCTTCGGCGGTGGCGGCGCGGGAGACGTTGACGATCCGGCGGCGCACGTACCAATCTTTGTCGCACTCGACCGGATCGAAGCCCACACCCAGCAGCACGTCGGCCTGTTCAATGGTCTCCAGCACCGCGGCGTCCACCGCCATACCGCCGGCAACGCCGAGGAACCCCGGCGCGTCTTCCGGCAGCATGCCCTTCGCCTTTGGCGTGACCACAAACGGCCAGCGGGTGCGGTCGACGAAAACCCGCAGGGCCGCCGCATCGCGCGGGCTGCATCCCAGGCCCACGAGGAGGAGCGGCCGGGCGGCGCCGTCCAGCAGGTCATGCGCTTCGGCCAGCGCCTGCGCGCGCCGCGTCTCGTCGGGGCCGGCCGCCGGCGGACCCGCGGCGAGATCGAGGGGCGCGGGCCCCGCCGAGACCGCCGAGGCGGCGAGGTTGCTCGGCAACGAAATGTGGACCGGACCTTGAGGCGGACTTGTCGCGAGGACGATGGCGCCTCGCACAAGCTCCTCGGTGCCGCGGCCGCTGACGGTGGCGCTCGCCTTCGCGATCGCGCCGAACAGCCGGCCGAGGGGAAGCCGCTGGTGCGGAAAGTGCGGCGCCAGTCCCGTCGCGAGATCCGCGGTGATGGCGAGCACGGGCGACCGGTCCAGGAACGCGTTCGCGACGCCGAGACCGAGGTTCACCGCACCGGGCCCCAGGGTGGCCAGGCACACGCCGGGCCGGCCCGTGATTTGCCCGGTGACATCGGCCATGAATGCGGCGCTGGCTTCGTGGCCCGTAAGGTAGAACCGGATGCCCGCGCGGCGGCAAGCCTCGATGAGCACGGTGATCTCGCCGCCGGGAAGGCCGAAGGCGTACTCGATGCCGGCGTCCGCGAGGCAGGCCGCAATTGCCTCGGCGTTCGTGACCATAAACTCCTCCGCCGCCGCGGCGGATCGCCGCGTCGCGGCGATGCTCATCGTATCAATTCGAGGCGCCGGCGGACAATGACTTGCGGTGCCGGCGTGGTTAGTGTACTGACATGTACATTCTCTTTTTTTACTTCGCGCGCGAGGTGGTCTCCGTGAAGAAGGTCAATGCGCGGGACGCCCGGGCAGGCCTTCCCGGCCTGCTGAACCGCGTCGCCAAGGGCGAGGAGATAGTAATCCAGCGGCGCGGCAAAGTCGCCGCACGGCTCCTGCCGCCCGGCCGGCCGCGCATGCCGCTGCCGGATCTCACGGCCTTCAGAGCATCTATCCGGGTCAAGGGCGGGCCGCTGAGCGCCACGGTGATCAAAGGGCGCCGCGAGGAACGCTTTTGATCTACGCCGACACAAGCATCCTCGTGCCCTACTATGTGCCCGAGGCACTCAGTGACCGGGTACAGCAGTTCTTGCGCCAGACTCCGGACGTCGCGCTGAGTGATCTCGGCGAGGTGGAATTTTTCTCCGCCCTTGCCAGGAAGGTACGGGAGCGTGGGCTGACCCGTGAGGACGCCCATCGCGTCACCGCGTTATTCATTGGCCATCTCGACGGCGGCGCGTACGCTCGACTCGAGTTGGAGCGGGCCGCCTATCACATGGCTCAAAATTGGCTCGGCACGTTCGACATCTCGTTGCGAACGGTGGACGCGCTCCACCTCGCGGTCGCGGCGACCAACGCGATTGGCATTGCGACGGCCGATATGACTCTGGTCCGCGCGGGCCGATCGCTTGGCCTAACCGTCCACTACCTGGGACAGGCCGGCAAGACCGCGCAGGCAACGGTATAAGCAACACACAAGCGTGGCGTGGCGAAGGTTGTAGACACCGGCCGGAAATTACTCGTACCGGAGCGCCACGATCGGATCCAGCGCCGCCGCCCGCTGCGCCGGATAGAAACCGAAGATCACGCCGACCAGCAGCGAGGAGACGAAGCCGAGCACGATCGACATGGGCGAAATGAGCGTCGGCCAGTGGGCCATCACGGACGCGCCCTGGGCCGTCGCGACGCCCATCGCGATGCCGATGAGGCCGCCGAGGCAGGCCAGCGTAAGCGCCTCGACGAGGAACTGCATCAGGATGTCGTAGCCGCGGGCGCCGACCGCCATGCGGAGCCCGATCTCGCGCGTGCGCTCCGTGACGGACACGAGCATGATGTTCATGATGCCGATGCCGCCGACCACGAGGGACACGACCGCGATGCCGGCGAGCAGCAGGGCCTGCGTTTGCGAGGTCGCGATCCGGACCTGCTGGATGTCGGCGATGTTGCGCACCGAGAAGTCGTCCGGTTGCGCCGCGGTGAGATGGTGCCGCAGGCGCAGCAGCCGGTCCGTCGCGTCGATGACCCCGGGCACGCTATCGGGCGTGCTCGCCGACACGAGAATCTGGCCGACGTAGCTTTGTCCGGTCAGCCGGTCGAGCAGCGTCGTGATCGGCACCATCACGAAGTCGTCCTGGTCGCGGCCGAAGCCGGACTGGCCCTTGGACGTCATGACGCCGACGACCCGGAACGGCACATTTTTGATCACGACCGTCGCGCCGATCGGGGAACCCGTGGGGAACAGGTTCTGCGCGACCGTCGAGCCCAGGACAGCCACCTTGGCCTCCTGGGTGACCTCCCCCTGGGTGAAGAACCGGCCGGACGCGACCGTCCAGGCGCGCACGTCCGTCCATCCCGGCGTACTGCCCTGAATGGACGTGAACCAGTTATTGCCGCTCGCCACGACCTGCGCGTTCGTGGACGACTGCGGCGCCGCGGCGGCCACCTCGGGCACCTCGGTAGCGATCGCGGTCGCGTCGCCCACCTTGAGCGTCGTCCGGCTGCCGCCGCCAAGGTTCACGCCCCCCTGCGAGACCGCTCCCGGAATCACGACGACCAGGTTGGCGCCGAGGCTCTCGATCTGCGCGAGCACGGCGGCCTGGGCGCCGGCGCCGATCGCCATGGACGTGATCACGGCGCCCACGCCGATGATGATACCGAGCATGGTGAGCATCGAGCGGGTCGCGTTGCGCCGGAGCGCCTGCCACGCGACCCGCAGCAGCAGCCCGAGACTCATACCGCGGCCTCCTGTCGCACCGTTGCGTGCGCCTGATCGACGCTGGCGCGCACCGCTTCCGGCACCGCCTCAGTCACCGGCTTGTCGGAGAGGATCCGGCCGTCGCTGAACGTGACGACGCGTTTCGACCATGCCGCGACACTCGTGTCGTGCGTGACGGTCACGACCGTGAGCCCCTGCTCGTCGTTGAGATGCCGGAACAGCGTCATGATTTCGGCGCTGCTCTTGCTGTCAAGGTTCCCCGTCGGCTCGTCCGCCATGAGCAGCGGCACGCCGTTGGCCAGCGAGCGCGCGATCGCGACGCGCTGCTGCTGCCCGCCGGACAGTTCGCTCGGCTTGTGATCGAGCCGGTTGCCCAAGCCCACGCTCGTCAAGAGTTCCTTGGCCCGCACGGTGCGCGTCTCGCGTGCGATCCCCGCATACAGCATCGGCAGCTCCACGTTCTCGAGCGCGCTCGTCCGGGCGAGCAGGTTGAAGCTCTGGAACACGAAGCCGATCTGGCGGCTCCGCACGATCGCCAGCTCGTCGGCCGAGAGCCGTGACACCTCTTGGCCCGCCAAGCGGTAGGAGCCCGAGGTCGGACGGTCCAGACAGCCGAGGAGATGCATGAACGTGGACTTCCCGGACCCGGACGGCCCCATGATCGCGACGAACTCACCGCGGCGCACGTCCAGGCTCACGCCCCACAGCGCGTGGACCGCCATCTCGCCCGTGCCGTAGACCTTCGTCATGTCACGGACTTCGATCAACAGGTCGGACTTGGATTCCGGCGCTCGCCGAATCGCCATCACGGAGTCACCGCCGGAGCGCCGCCCTGGCCGGTACCGCGCGCCTGTCCGGAACCGCCGCGAACCGCCGCGATGATCACCTGCTGGCCCGCCTGGACGTTCCCGGACGTGATCTCGACGTTCTGACTGTCGGACGCGCCTATGACGACGCGCACCGGCGACGGCTGGCCGTTGCGCAGCACCCACACCGTCACCGTCGATCCAGGAGCCCCCGCGACCGGCGCGTTCGCCGCCCCACCGCCGCCGCCCCCACCACCACCGCCGCCCGGCCCGCCGAGCCCGCCGCCGAGCGGCCCCCCCGACGGAGCGGCCCCGCCACCGCCCGATGAAGTGGGGCGCGAACCCCGTTGGAGCGGACGGAAGAGCAGCGCCTGCAGCGGAACGGCGAGGACGTGTGTCTTCGTCGCGGTCCTAACGGTGACTTGGGCCGTCATACCGGGGAAGAGCCGGCCGGAGTCGTCATGAACCGCCACCACGGCGTCGTAGGTCACGACGTTGGAAACGACCGTCGGATTCACGCGCACCTGCTGGACCGTTCCAGCGAACGTAACGTTGGGATAGGCGGTCACCGTAATCGTGGCCGGGTTGCCCTGTTTGACGCTGCCGACGTCCGCCTCATCGACGGAGGTATCCACCTGCATGTCTTTCAGGTTCGTGGCGATGGTAAAGAGCGTCGGCGTCTGCAGCGACGCGGCGACGGTCTGGCCGACGCTGACGTTGCGGGCCATCACGACGCCATCGACCGGGCTCGTGATGATGGTGCGCGACAGGTTGTACTGCGCCGTCTGCAGCTGCGCGGCGGCCGAGGTAACCTGGTGGCTTGACGCAGCGGCCTGATCGGCCGCGGTGTGCACTGCCTGCTGGGCGGCCCGCACCTGGGAGAGGTTGGACGCTATCTGTGCCTGGGCCACGCTGATCGCCGCCTGCGCCGCGGCAGAGTCGTCCGCCGCCGCCTGCGCCGCCGCTTGATCCGTGTCCATCTGGCTCTGCGCGATGTAGCCCTGCCCCAGCAGGGACGCGTCGCGCTTCACCGTCGTTTGAGCCAGCGCGAGTTGGCTCTGCGCTTTCGTCGCGCCCGCCGCCGCGTTGCGGAGGTTCGCTAGCGATTGCTGGTAATTGGCCTGCGCGGTGGTAATCGCCACCTGCGCCTGGGCCAGCGTACTGGTCGACGCCGCGGCCGTCGATTGTGTCGCGGCGAGGGCGGCGCCCTGCTGCTCGACCGCCGCCTGGAACGAGGTCGGATCCAGCGTGGCGAGCACCTGGCCCTTCTTCACCACCGAGTTGTAATCGGCGCCCAACGTGGCGATGGTCCCGGACACCTGCGTGCCGACCTGGATCTGGTCGACCGGATTGATTGTCCCTGTTTCGCTGACGGTCGACGAGATGTCGGTATATTGTACCGGCCGCGTGATGTAGCGCAGGGCTGTGCGGCGCTGGGTGAGGCGCTGCTCGGCGATGACGCCGCCGGCCGCGAGCGCCGCGACGACGACGAGCGCGATCGCGCGGCGGGGCGTGAACCATCTCAACAGTTTCATTGTGCGCCTCCCCCGGCGCGCGCGACGATCGGCGCGCCCTCGGCATGCTGGAGCGTAACGAGCGCGGACTCGTAGGTGTACACCGCGGACGCCGCGTTGACGTCGGCCTGCGCCGCGGTCGTCTGGGCCTGGATCACGGCGATGATTGTACCAACTCCGGCACGGTACTGGCCCTGGGTGACGGCGAGCGCCTGGTCCGCGGCCGCTTTGGCGGCCTGGGTCGCGGTCAGGTTCGCCGCCGCCTGCACCGCGGCCAAGTAGGATTGATAGGCGTCCTGGCGGACGGACAGGATGGTCGAGGCGAGCGAGGCCTGCGCGCTCTTGAGCCCGGCCTGTGCCGCGGCGATCTCCGCGTGGCCGCGCCCGCTGTCGAAGAGCGGCAGGCTGAGCGTTCCGGTGACCCCGTAGGTCGACGTGTTACTTACGCCCGATGAGGTGGCGAGCGGCGTGTACCCGGCACCGGCGCTGATGTTCACCTGTGGGCCGGCGTTGACATATGCGGTGTCGACCCCGGCTTGCGCCGACTGGACCGAGGCGTTGGCCTGCGCGATCTCCGGCCGGTTCTGGAGCGCGGCGGCGAGCACCTCGTCGGCCGTCACCGTCACCTGCGGTGACGGCGTGCCGGGACTCACGACTTCGATCGGCGCGGTCGCGTCCGTCCCCATCGTGCTCGCGAGCGCCGCCTTGGCCGTCAGGATCTGCGCCTGCGCATTGACCACGGCGACCTGCGCCTGGGCGACCTGCGCCTGCGCCTGAATCACGTCCGCCTGGGGCGCCACGCCAGCCCGCACCTGCGCCTCCACCAGCGCCAGCTGTGCCTGCGCCTGCGTCAGAACCTGCTGATCGGCGCTGGCAACGCCTTCGTTGCTCAGCACCGTGAAAAACTGCGTGCCGGCCTGCAGGGCGAGATCCTGCTCGGTTTTCCGCAATGTGGCCTGCGCCGACGCGAGCGCGGCCTGCGCCGACTCGACGAGCGTCCGGGTGCGGCCGTTGTCGAAGAGCGTGACATTGCCCGCCAGCGTGGCGCTCCCGCTCGCGCCCACGTTCGAGGGTGGAGCCGCGTTGTTGGAGATCGAGTTGGCCGTACCGAGGGCACCGTTCGCGTTGACGGACACGGTCGGCCCGTACCCGGCTTTGGCCTCGATCACGCTCTGCTGCGCGGACACCACGTTCTGGTCGGCCGCGACGATCTGCGGATTGTGCGTCAGGGTGGCCTGCACGACCTGCTCGAACGTGAACGTCTGGACCGGGGCCCCCGGCGCGGCCGAGGGCGGAGTCGCCGGCACCTGCGGCGCCGCCGGTTGCGGTGTCCCCGGCTGTGTCGCCGGCGCAGACGGGGCCTGCGCCGCCTGCGCCCACGGCACCGAGAACGTCGCCGTGCTCAAGGACAGGGCGACGACGATCACGGCCAGCTGGCGGACCACTCCGCTCATGCCATAGCCTCCTGCACCGCGGCGGTTTCCTGCCGCCGCGGGAATGTGACCGTAAAGGTGCTGCCCCGGCCCACGGCGCTCTCGACGCTCACGCGTCCGCCGTGCGCCTCGACGAGTGACTTGACGATGGCGAGTCCCAGCCCCGTGCCGCCGCTGGTGCGGGCGCGTGATTGGTCTGCGCGGTAGAAGTGCCGGAAAATGTGCGGCAGGTCGGCCTCCGCGACACCGATGCCGGTGTCCGCGACGGCCAGCCGGACACCGCCCGCGGCGTCCCCCCGCATTGTCACGCGGACCTGGCCGCCCTCGGGCGTGTAGCGCACGGCGTTCTCGACGAGGTTCTGTACGATCTGCCGGAGACGGTCCGGATCCGCGTCGATCCGCGGCAGTCCCCGCGCGACGTCGACGCGCAGCTCCACGCCGCGCTCTTCCGCGAGCGGCGCGAGCGCCTCGAGCGTCTCCCGGACGACCGGGCCGGCGTCGACCGCCTCGAGATTGAGCTGCAGTTCGCCGGCCTGCGCGAGCGACACGTCGCGCAGATCGGTGATGAGGCGCGCCAGCAACAGCGTCTGGCTGTGCAGCGTGGCGATCCGCTCGGGCGTGGCCTCGAGCACGCGGTCCAACACCCCTTCGAGCGTCCCCTGAATCACCGACAGCGGCGTTCGCAGCTCATGCGCGATCCCGGCGAACAGCCGGCGGCGCTGCTCTTCATCCGTGGCGAGACGCTCCGCCATTTTATTGAAGGCGCGCGCCAGTTCCGCAATTTCGTCCTCGCCCCGCACGGGCACCGGTGTCGGCGTGCCGCCGCGGGCGATCACCCGCGCCGCGGATGTGAGATCGGCGACGGGCCGCACCATCCGGCGGGCCAGCAGCAGCGCCAGCAGCACGCCGAGGAGGGCCGCGGCCCCCGTGCCGGCCCAGATGCCGTCGCGGATCCGGCTCGCAAAGAGGAGTTCGCGCGCCCCGAGCGGGCGCCGCTGCTCGCGCGGCTCCGGCTGCGGCTGGGGGGCGACTCTTGACCCCGGCACGGTGACGGCGGGCGTCTCCCGCCGCTCGACGTACTGCCGGAACGTGCGGCGGGCCTGATACGTGGCAAACGTCGCCGACAGCACGGTGGTGAGAATCGCCACCGCGATGAACGCGACGCTGAGCCGCGCTCTCAGGCTACGCATGCGCGGCTTGCTGCCGCCGATCGTCTTCCGGACGCTGGAACTTGTAGCCGACCCCGTAGACGGTAAGGATAAAGCGTGGGTTGCGGGGGTCATGTTCGATTTTGCTCCGAAGGTTTTTGATGTGCGCGTCCACGGTGCGCTCGTAGCCTTCGAAGGCATGGCCGTGGACGCGGTCGATTAGCTGCATGCGGGTGAAGACCTGGTTCGGATGGCTCGCGAGCGTCTCCAGCATCCGAAACTCCGTCGGCGTGAGGTCAACCGTCCGCCCGGCCAGGGTGACCTGATGGCCGCGCAGGTCGATGACCATCTCGCCGAGCCGGAGGACTTCCGGCGCCTCGTGGCCGCCGCGCCGCAGGACGGCCCGGACACGGGCCACCACCTCGCGCGGGCTGAACGGCTTAGTGATGTAGTCGTCGGCGCCGAGCTCAAGGCCCAAGAGTTTGTCCGACTCCTCGTCGCGCGCCGTCAGCATGATGATCGGCGTGCGGGCCCGCTCGCGAATCCGCCGGCAGACCTCGCGGCCGTCGAGCTTCGGCAGCATGAGATCCAAGATCACCAGGTCCGGGCGCACGCGCTCGTGCTCCCTGAGCGCCGCCTCCCCGTCCGCGGCCAGCGCGACGCCGAAGCCATCGCGCTCGAGATAGGTGCGCAGCAACTCGACGATCTGCGGTTCGTCGTCTACAACGAGCACCGTCGGCACGACTGTCAGTCCCTTCACGGCGGCGCCGTTCACGACAGCGCCGCCAATCTCTTGCGGTATTCTTCCTCGCTGATCTCGCCGCGGGCGAACCGCTCCCGGACGACCTGGACCGCCGCGTCGGGACGGCCCCAGAGCGACCGGAGCGTGATCACCTTCCACGCGATGACGAGCAGCGCGATCAGGAACACGAAACGCAGAAGCGCTCCAATGGCAAACAGCCCCGCGGCGATGCCGGCGCGCGCGCCAAATCCGCGGCGGCCGCGGCCGAAGGGCACCCCGCCGGGGCCAAATCCCGGACCAAACCGGGGCCCATAGCCGGGATTCCCCGGGCCGTAGCCCGGACCTCCCGGAGCATTCGGCGTCGAGGGCGCCGGAGCGCCCTGGGCGCTCAAATGAGTACCCTGCTGAGCCAGCGCCGGCGTGGCCAATCCCCCGGGCGCCCCGCCGAGTAAACCGGTCAGCATCGCGATGCCTGCCAGAGCCACGAGCGCTGGGACCCACCGATTGCGCATCTGCCGCCTCCTAATATTCCCTTCTATCCATCTAACCTGGCGTTTTTACTCGCTGGGTCGAACTTAGCGATTGAGGCGCCTTCAATGTAGCCCCGGGCGATGTATGAATTGTGAAGGTCTCATAGGACTGTAGTGAAACGGCCCAAACGGCTTCCTCACACCGGGTTGACCGCCCGGCACGGCCGTGGGCTCCGTCCGGGGGACCGCCGCGCGGCCGCATCGAACCCTGGGCCGTGCCCGAATCCCGCGATGCCCGCCAGGCGGCGCCCGACCGCATCACCGTCTCCGTCGTCCAGCACCGGCTGACCGCCATTGTCGCAGAGATGGGGGAGGCGATGCTGCGGACCGCCTACTCCCAAATCCTCAACTCGAGCCGCGATTTCTCGACCGCCCTCTGCGACGCGGACGGCCGGCTCCTCGCCCAGGCCGAGCACGTACCGATCCACGTCGGTGCCCTGCCCTGGTCCGTGCGGTCGGTTCTCGATTTCTTCCGCGGGCGCATCCGTCCGGGCGATTTGTATCTCGTCAACGATCCCTACCACGGCGGCAGCCATCTCCCGGATGTGACCGTGGTGCTGCCGGTGTTCGCTTCCACACCGGCCGGCGGGGGACACGCGAGCGCGGATGAGAGGCTGCTCTGCTGGACCGTCAACCGTGCGCATCAGAGCGACATCGGCGGCGCGACGCATGGCAGTTACAACGCCGCGGCGACCGAGATCTGGCAGGAAGGCCTGCGCATCCCGCCGCTCAAACTGTACGACGCCGGGGTCGAGCGTGACGACGTGCTCACCATGGTCGCCATCAACGTGCGTCACTCGCGCGATTTTCTCGGCGATCTGCGAGCCTCCATGGGCTCGGCGCGGCTCGGGGAGCGCCGGATTCTTCATCTGGCGGACGAGTACGGGATGGATCTGCTGGTGGACGCGCTCCGTGAGGTGCTCGACGGGACCGAACGGCGGACGCGCGCGTGCATCCGGCCCTGGCGCGACGGCGTGTATCGCGGCGAGGCCGTGCTCGACGACGACGGCCACGGGGCCACGGACATCGCGGTGCGCGCGACGGTGACGAAGCGCGGCGATGCGCTGACGGTGGACCTCCGGCGCAGCGACCCCCAAGTCACCGGCTTCGTCAACTCCGCGCTGCCCAATACGATGTCCGCGGTCCACATGGCGATCGCGTACCTCATCGACGCGGACATCCCGAAGAACGATGGGACGTTCCGGCCGGTCCGGGTCCTGACGAGGGAAGGTACCATCGTCCATCCGCGGCCCCCCGCCCCCGTCACGCTGTCCACCAATCACTGCGGTCAGGAGATCGCCGAGTCGGTGATCAAAGCACTGGCGCCGGCATGTCCGGACCGCGCCGTGGCCGGCTGGGGCCGCCGGTTCCGGATCGCGCTCCGCGGCACCGATCCGCGCAGCGGGCGGCCCTTCATCTGGCACATGTTCCACGCGCGGCCTGGGGGAGGCGCGTCCCCGGTGGGAGACGGGTGGCCAACCGCGGGGGAAGGCCAGGCCGCGGGCGGCCTCAAGTTCGGCAGCGTTGAGGTCACCGAAGTCCGATTTCCCCTGCTGATGGAGCGACACGAGTTCAGACCGGATTCCGGAGGCGAGGGGCAGTTCCGCGGCGGCGTGGGCGCGCAGCTCATCATGCGCGTGCAAATCTCGGAACCGGCGGTCGCGAACACCGCGGGCGACGGTGTCCGGCATGCGCCCTACGGGCTCTTCGGCGGCCGCGAGGGCGCCGTGCACCGGTACCGGCTCGTCTCGCGCGGCCGGAGCCGGGTGCTGCGGACGAAAGAGGTCGGCATCCCGGTACACGGTGGGGATGTGTTTCTGATCGAGTCGTCGGGAGGCGGCGGGTACGGGCCGCCCCCGCGCCGGGCCGCCGCGGCGCGGGCCGCCGACCTCGCGGACGGCTTCGTCACGCGCCGCGCACCGCGTTCGCGCCCGAAACGCCGTTCCCGCGGCCGGGCCACACCGGCGCGGCGGGCCGCCGCTCGCCACCGCGCATGAGTTCGTCTTACCGCATCGGGATCGACGTCGGCGGCACGTTCACGGACGCGGTGTGTGTCGACGAAGGCGGGTCGGTGACCCTCGCCAAAGCGGCCTCCACGCCCGCCGATCCGTCGATCGGCGTCCTCGATGCGATCCAGGCCCTGGCCGAGCGGCTCGCCGTCGACAGCCGGGCGCTCCTCGCCGCGACCTGGCAGATCGTGCACGGGACGACCGTCGCGACCAACGCGCTGCTCGAACGCCGGGGCGCGCGCGTGGGACTCCTCACCACTCAGGGGCACCGCGACGTGCTGGAAATGCGCGAGGGGCTGAAGCCGGAACGGTACAACCTCCGCATGCCGCCCCCGGCCCCGCTCGTGCCGAGGGCGCTGCGGCTGGGTGTGCGCGAACGGGTCCTGGCGGACGGCCGTGCGGCCGTCCCGCTCAGCCGGGCGTCGCTCGACCGGGCCGTCGGCGCGCTTACACGCGCCGGGGCCGACGCGGTCGCGGTATGCTTCCTGCACGCCTACCGCAATCCCGCACACGAACTGGCGGCGCGCGACGCGGTGCGGCGCCGTCTGCCGCGGGCCTACGTATCGCTCGCATGGGACGTGCTGCCGCAGATCAAGGAATATGAGCGGGTCTGCACGACCGTCATCAATGCTTACGTCGGGCCGGTGCTGGACCGGTACCTGACCCGGCTCGCGTCGCGCCTGCGCGCCGCGGGCTTCCGGCGGCACGTGCTGGTGATGCAGTCGCACGGCGGCGTGGCCGCGATTTCAGAAGCGACGCGGCTCGCGGCGGGGGCCATTCTGTCCGGGCCGGCCGGGGGCATCGCCGGAGGCCAGTACGCCGCGCGCCTGCTCGGCCAGGGCAACCTCATCACCTTTGACATGGGCGGGACCAGCACCGACATCGCGCTGTTCGAGGACGGACGGCCAAGGGTAGCGGCCGACCGCCGCGTCAGCGGTCACACGCTCGCGCTGCCGAGCCTTGACATTCACACGATCGGCGCCGGCGGCGGGTCACTCGCGCGCGTGGACGCAGGCGGCATCCTCCACGTCGGTCCGGAAAGCGCCGGCGCGGAACCCGGGCCTGCCTGTTACGGGCGCGGCGGCACCCGCCCGACCGTCACAGACGCAAACGTCGTGCTGGGATATCTCGATCCGGACACGTTCTGGGGCGGACGGCGGCGCTTGGACGCCGAGGCGGCGCGCCGTGCCGTGGACACCCTCACGAAGCGCCTCGGCGGGTCGGCCGTCGACGCGGCGCGCGGCATCCATGAAGTCATCAACACCGCGATGGCCGAGGGAATCCGCGTCGTCTCCGTCCGCCGCGGCATCGATCCGCGCCGGTTTGCCCTCCTGGCCTTCGGCGGCGCAGCGGGCCTCCACGCCACCGCGGTCGCCGGGATGCTCGGGATCGGCCGTGTGGTGATGCCGCGCCACGCTCCCGTCTTGTCCGCCTGGGGCATGCTGGCCGCCGACCTGCGCTACAACGTCGTGCGCACCCACGTCGGGGACGTGCGCAAGGTGGGAGCGCCGCGCCTGCGCCGGCTTTTTGCGGAGATGGAGCGGGACGGACGGCGGCGGCTTGAACCGGCCCTGGCCGCGTCCGCCGGCGCGCCGGACGGCGGCCCACAGGACGGGGTCCGTGGTGCGGCCGCCGGCGCGCTCGGCGCCGTCCCCGGACGGAACGGCGAAGGCGCCGGGTTGCATCTCGACGTCGTGCGGTCGCTCGATCTGCGCTACGGCGAGCAGATCTTCGAGATCGACGTCCCGCTCGATGGAATCGCGCTCGAGGACGCCGGCCTCATCGAACGGATCCTGGAGCGCTTTCACAAACGCCACGAGGAACTCTACACGTACAGCGCGCCGGACCAGGAAGTGGTCCTCGTGAATGCGCGGCTCGCGGTCATCGGACGGCTCGCGTCGCTGCCCGTGGAGCCGGCCCTGGAGCCGTCGGCCGCACCCATCCGAGCCTCGCGGCCGGCCGGCGGATCATCGTTGTCCGATCCGGACGCGGCCGCTCGCACCGCATCGGGTGCGCGGCGCCCGCCGCGAGACGCCCCGGCGCCGGCCACCCGGCGGGTCTACCTACAGGGCTGGCGCGAGGTGCCGGTGCACGCCTGGCACGGGCTTGCGCCCGGCGCGCAGATCGACGGTCCCGCGATCGTGGAGTCCGAAGCGACCACGGTGCTCTTGCGTCCCCGCGAGCGGGCAGCGGTCACGCCTCACGGATGGCTGGACGTGGACGTGGGCGTCTCCCTCGCGTAACCGCTAGCGTTTGGCCTTCGCGATCTCGGCGATCTTCTCCGCGAACAACACCTGGCTGTCGTCCTCCGGCGCGTAGCCGAGTTTGTCGCGGGCATTGGCGAGGCTCCAAAATCGGTGCGTATTGCCGCTGATGCCGTAGATGATCAGGAACGGGACGCCGTGCTCGTCCGCGATGTGCTCGGTCTCTACCATGCGGATCGCCTGCTGGACCTGGTCCCGGCGGGACAGAAACGCCCCGAGCGCGCGGTGCATCACCGGCAGGTCGCCGGAGCTCACGCTGTCGATGTCGTCGTCGCGCGGCGCGCCGATCCGCCACTGCACGATCTCGAGATGCCGGTCGTCCACGCGGCCCGTCGCGAACACGAAGGCGAGCAATTCGTACGCCGCCTTGGCCCACCCGTAGAAATTGTCCGAGCGCGGCGGCATCTCCGGCGTCACCATCTCCATGCGCCCGGCCCAGATGAGCCGCTCGTAGTAGTCGGCGGCGTGGTTGGAACTGGCGACGACCACGCGGCGCACGCCTTCCTCGAGGGCGGTGCGGTAGACATTGTAGGCAAGCGCGACGTTCTCGTGCTCGGCCCAGAACTTGGCGTCGCTGTTGTTCTGCCACGTCGTCGCGTCGAGGCCCGGCGCTTTGACGAAGCCGCAGTGGATCACGGCGTCGGCGCCCCGGAAATGGGCGCGGTACTCGTCGCGATTGCGCCGCGTGAGATCGCAGACGACGATCCCGGGGACCCGCGTGCCGTCCCGCGTCGTCGGCGTGACGTCGATGGGTACGAGATCCCACCGCTCGTGGAGTTCGGGGAACATCCGCTGCGCGATGTAGCCCGCGGCTCCGACGAGCACTACCCGGCGTTTCGCCATGCGCTAGGTTCCTCCGGTATGCCGATGAGAGGCCTCGCTCTCCCGGGACATAGGTTCTCGGCGGACTCGCGGCAACTCCTCGGAATCGCGCAGGGGGACCGTCTCCCGGCGTAAGCGGCACGGCGCGGGCCGCCTGCGCTGCAAACGCCCGGGCGGCGGTTTATGCCGGGGATCGCCTCAACTGAGCGCCGCCCCAGGCCAGCCAGATGATGACGAACAGGAAACCGAGGCCCATGAGCGCCATCTGCGCGCTGAACACCTGCAGAATCTCGAGGACGCCGGCCACGACCGCCACCCAGCCCAGGGCCGCGCCCATGGCGCCGGTCGCGATGATGGCCCAGCCGGCGACCAGCGCCGCCGCGCCAGTGAATGCGTTCCCCATCGCCATGAGGCCCTGATTGACCGCGCCGAGAGCGGCCCACGCGTGGGCCGCCGCGGTCTGGTCTCGCGCGGACAGCGCGACGAGCGTCGCACCGCCCTGCCACAGCAAGGCCGCACCGGCCGCGTGTGCGGTCAGGCCCATGAACGCGAGGCCCAACGTCGCAACCGCCCGCGTGGGCGATTTCTCGCGCAGCCGGACCCAAATCCCGAAGGTGAAGACGAGCCCAAACCCGGACGCCAGAAATCCGAGCACCCCTGTGGAGGCGAACACTCCGCTCTTCTGGCCCAGGGCCGGCAGCGCTTTCGCCGGGTCTTGCATCGCCTGCATGTCGAGGCCGCTCGACGCGAACACAATGAACAGCAGCGCCAGGCAGACCGCCGTAACGAAGCCCGCGGTGCCGCCGTTCCGTTGGATGCGCTCCATGTCGCCCCCCTGTTCGGATTCGTGCTGCGGAACGCCCCCCGCTTCGGTGCTTAGCCGTCAAGTTCCTCGGCTGTCGTCGGAGGCGAGCCACACCCCGGCGAATGTGAGCACCGCGCCGGCCGCCTGCAGCATGCTGAACGACTCGCCGAGCAGGAGCGAGGCGATCACAACCGCGGAGACCGGCTCGAAGTACACGTACACCATCGTCTGCCGCTGGCCGAAGCGATGGAGCGACCGTCCCCACAAGGCCATCGCCAGGACCATGCCGGCGGTGCTGCCGTAGACAAGCCCGGCCCAGGCCTGCCACGAGACCGCGCCCCATGC
Source organism: bacterium (assembly GCA_035307565.1). GTDB lineage: Bacteria > Sysuimicrobiota > Sysuimicrobiia > Sysuimicrobiales > Segetimicrobiaceae > DASSJF01. Next base: position 119,487 of record DATGHZ010000012.1, read on the forward strand.
GTGGCGCGCGACGTCGGGGAGGGCGAGCGGCGTGAACAGCAGCAGGGCAATCCCCATTGCCGAACCTGTCGCCTGCCACGTGCCCGTCGCCGCGACGGCCGGAGCGATCACGAGACTGTACCAACTCCAGGCCGCCGCGGCGCCGAGCGCGAGCAGGTCGCCGAGCAGCCGCGACACGCCGGCATCCCCCGCTTGCCCCCACACCAGAATCGCCACACCAACGAAGCCGGTCAGCAACCCGGCCCAGCGCCGGACGTCCAACGTTTCGCCGCGGCGCGCCGCCAGCCAGACCGATGTCAAGAGCGGCGACGCCGCAAACAAGATCGCGCTCTGTCCCGCCGTGGTCCAGCGCAGGCCGCCGATGAGCAAAATCTGAAACACCGCCTGCGCGATCCCCGCCGCCCCGATGAGACGCCACAGTCCTGGAACCGCCGGGCGCCGGTGTGGGATCCACACGGCCGCCAGAACGGCCGCGGCGATGACCAGGCGCAGGAACGTGACATCGAGGACGGGGATTTCCCGCAGGGCCAGCCGGGCGCCGGGATAAATGCCCCCCCACAGCACGACCGCGAACAGCGGCTCGACGAGCAGCCGCCGGCCCCTTCCGCCCGCGTGCGCGGGCGCGGGACTCGTGGGCTCAACCGCGGTGCCGCCTGCGTCCACGGGCACGCTCCCTGTCGTTCGCGACAACCTTCGGTAGTGCAGCGCGGGCGCCCTATGAGCAGGAGACGCACGGTGCCGCATCCAACGGGCAGACCGTTCGACCTCGTCCAAAGCCGCCGAACCGACCGCGAGGAGACGTGTCCGCGATGCCGACAATCGCCGAAAAGCGCCGCGCGTTCCGCCAACTCCACGAATCGGGGTGCTTCATTATTCCGAACCCGTGGGACGCCGGCACCGCGCGCTATCTGCAGCAGCTCGGCTTCCACGCTCTCGCGACGACGAGTTCCGGCGCCGCGTGGTCGATGGCCTGTCCCGACGAAGACTGGGCGGTCACTCGGGACCCGATGCTGGCCCACATCCGCATGATCGTCGAAGCGTCCGACCTGCCGGTCAACGCCGACTTCGAATCAGGGTACGCTGACGATCCGGACGGCATTGCCGAAAACGTGCGGCTGTGCGTCCAAACCGGCGTGGCGGGCCTGTCGATCGAAGACTCCACCGGCAACGCCTCGAGGCCGCTCTATGAATTCGACCTGGCGGTGGCGCGCATCCGCGCCGCGCGCCGCGCGATCGACCGCGCGGGGGACGATGTCCTCCTCGTCGGCCGGTCGGAAGGGTTCATCGCGGGCGCGCCGGACCTCGACGAAACCATCCGGCGGCTCAAGGCCTATTCGGGCGCCGGGGCCGACTGCCTCTACGCGCCGGGGATCCGCACGCGCGAGCAGATCGCCGCCGTGGTCGAGGCCGTGGCGCCGAAGCCGGTCAACCTGCTGATCGGGTCGCCTATGGGCCTCGCGCTGCAGGACGCCGCTGCGCTCGGCGTGCGCCGGATCAGCGTCGGCGGCGCGCTGGCGCGCGCCGCCTGGGGCGGGTTCATGCGCGCGGCGAAGGGCCTCACGGCCGGCACCTTCGACGCGTTCGCGGAGGCGGCGTCCGGCAGCGAACTGAATCGCCTATTCACCGACGACGTGAAACGGCGGAGGCAGTGATGCCGGACGTGCGCTGTTCACGGCTCGCGACGCCGGTCGGGCCGATCCTGGTCGCGGAATCGGAGGACGGGCTTTTCGCCGTGCAGTTCGAAGACGGCCGGAGGCGGCGCCGTATCGACCCGGCGTGGCGCCCCGTCGACCCGGCCGAACTCGAGACCGCCGCGCAGCTTCACGAATACTTCGCGGGTACACGCCGGGCGTTCGATGTGCGGTTCGCGCCTCAGGGCACGCCGTTTCAGCAGCGCGTGTGGGATGCAGTGGCGGCGATTCCCTACGGGGAGACCCGTTCGTACGGCGCCGTCGCGGCCGCCATCGGCTTGCCCCGCGCGGTGCGCGCCGTGGGCGCCGCGAACGGGCAGAATCCCTGGCCCATCATCGTCCCGTGCCACCGGGTCATCGGCGGCGACGGATCGCTCACCGGCTACGGCGGCGGGCTTCCGATCAAACGCGCGCTGCTGGAATTCGAGCGCGGCATTCCGTGGCGAGGCCCGGCAGCAGAGCTGTTCGCGGACGCGCGGTCTTAGCCGGCGGGACCTTCGGCCGGGGTCGCCCCGCTAAGCGGGACTAGCCGGCGGCCGCAGGTCCCCGCTGGGGGAGATGCGCCGGCGTCGGGATCCACCACTCCTCGCCCCGCGGCGTCGTCACGTACTCCGGCCAGCGTAGGTCCACCGGCGCAACGAAGTCGCTCGGCAGAAGCGGTGCGACCCACCGCGTCCCGCCGACGCCGCCGCCGGTCCGCTCCTCGAACTCCGCGCGCGCCCTCGCCAATTCGTCCGGATGGATCAGCAGGTCGACGAGGCTCCACGCGATCGTCTTGCCCGCCGTGAACGTCATCGGATCGATGCACGCCGGCACCCCGCCGATCGCGTTCGACGTCCACGCCGGGTACTCGTACCCGGCCTGCGGCGGCCGGAGCCGCGGCCGCCCGGTGAACAGGCGGGCCGTCGGCGCGTGCCATGTGTAATCGACATAATCGTCCGACGTGAAGCTCTGCTGCCAGGCCGGCAGCACTTCCCGAAGCCGCGTCTCATACTCCGCCGGCGGCACGAGCCGCCCGCACGATTCGAGGAACGGATCCTCCATCGGCGCCAGTCCCAAGTTGCGCTGGATCTCGCGCCCGAAGCGCCGCGCGTCCTCGCCGAAGACCGGCGCGCCCGCCGCCTCGAGATTCCGGTACACCAGTTCGGCCAGGGCGCGGTTCGGCAGGCCTACGCGCGTCTTGGTGATCCAACGGACGCTCGACCGGCAGTGGGTGACCGCCGCGGCGTGGGCGGCGTTCGACTCCAGCACCTTCGCGATCTGCTTCTGGATGCCGAGGCTCGGGGACCGCCACGCGTACTGGATCGCGGCATAGCGCGGCGGCAGGTTGTCGGACGTGCACTGACCCCCGACCATCAGGAACTCGTTGAGCGTCCACGTGCCGGTGTGCGGGAACATCGCTTCCTTCAAGTATTTGCTGCTCGTGTACATCAGGCACGCCGCATCCAGCGCACCCGGACACCGCGCCGTCGCGTGTGAGTGCCGGAACGGCAGCAGCGACTGGTCGATCCACGTCTCGGGCTCCAGGCACTCGAACGCGTACTGGGCGCTCCAGTACGATCCACACTGCGTCTCCCAGGCCACGGTGTTGTACGGATTCGGATGGTACGCGAGGTAGGCGTCCGCGCCGTCGTAGTAGCCTTTCGCCGCATGAACGGGCTTGGAGCCGCAGACCTTCTCCGCCGGCTCGCCGAAAAAGCGCAGGGTCCCGCGGAGGCCGTGCTCCTGCATCGCCGCTTTGGCCGCCAGCACGCCGGTGAGCGCGGCGACACCGAGCGCGGAATGGGGATCCGTATGTCCGGCCGCGTAGGGATGGAGGCCTTCCCGCGGGGCGCGGTACGGTACCGGCTCCTGCGAATTTTCCGGCACCGCGTCGTACTCGGCGTACGAGCCAAGCACGGGCCGGCCGTCGCCGAAGGTTGCGCGAAAGGCGGTCGGCATCCCGCCGGTGCCCTCTTCGACCTGAAACCCTTCCGCACGGAGCAGATCGCAGTACGCGCGGGCGGACTTGTACTCGCGCCACGCCGGCTCGGCGTGGCGCCAGATCGTTTCGCAGAAGCGGGAGAACCGCGGGCGGTGCTGTTCGATCCACGCGAGCGCGGTCCGTTGTTCCTGCGGCATCTGCGCCATGACCTCGTCCTCCCTTAGTGCGGGTCGGGCGCCGGCACTCCGAGGAGCAGGCGCCGGGCATTCTCACGCAGCACCTTCGGCCGCACCGTGTCCTTGACCGCGAGGGCCGCGAAGTCCGCGAGCCATCGCTCGGGGGTGAGGAACGGCCAATCGGAGCCGAAGAGGCATTTGTCCTGCAGCGGGCCGTTCATCTGCTGCACGAGTTCTGGCGGAAAGAACTTGGGCGACCAGCCCGACAGGTCGATGTAGACGTTGGCCTTGTGGCGCGCCATCGCCAACTGCTCAGCCTGCCACGGCCAGCCCGGATGCGCCAGGATGATCTGCAGGGATGGAAAGTCCGCGGCCACGTCGTCGAGCAGCATCGGGTTCACATACTTGAGCTTAAAGCCTCCGCCGCCCGGCAGACCCGCCCCGGTGCCCATTGTCCCGGAATGGAAGAGGCAGACGAATCCGAGCGAGGCGGCCGCCTCCCAGAGCGGATAGAATCGCTCGTCGTTCGGCGCGAATTTCTGCAGACCCGGATGGAGCTTGAGGCCACGGAGTCCGAGCACCTCCCGGGCGCGCCGGGCCTCGTCGATCGCGAGGCGCCCCTTCCACGGATCGACGCCGGCGAAGCCGATGAATACGTTGGGATGGGCCCGCACCGCGTCCGCGATGTGGTCGTTGGGGACCGGCGGCTGGCCGGAAACGGTCGAGGTGTCCATCGCGAGCAACACGGCCATCATGCGGCGCGCGCGGTACTGTTCGGCCAGTTCGTCCATCGACAAGCGCGGCACGTCGCTGCCGAAATACCGCGCCATGCCCTCGACGTCGGGCGCGAGCACGCCGAACGCCTCGCGGCTTGTGGGATGAACATGGACATCGATGGCGATGAGGTCCTTAGACCCGATCACAGCCGCTCCTGCGAAGACGACGGGACCTTGGGCCGCCCGGCATAGGCCGATCGCGCCAGAAGGTACGAGGGGTGTCTCAGCCCGGTCGGGGCATAGAATTCCTCGTGCGTGAAGCGGAACCCCAATTTCTCGAGGACGCGGCGCGATGTCGCGTTGGCGGGATGATGGCCGGCAAAGAGCGCCGCGGCGCCGAGCCTCTCGAATCCAAACGCGACGACCGCCTCGCCGGCCTCCGTCGCAAGGCCCTGTCCCCAGTAGGCCGGCCGGAGGTGGAATCCCAGCTCGTAGATCCGTTCGTCCGGACGGTAGGAGCGAAGTCCGGCGCAACCCGCGTGAGCGCCGTCCGCCAGCAGAAAGGTCGGCCAGTACTGCACCCCGTGCGCGGCCATCGACTCGATCTCCCCGCGAAGCCGCTGTTCCAGGGCGGCGGCCGGGAGCGGGCCGCCGATGAGCCGCGTCACGTCCGGGTCGGCCCACAGCGCGGCCGCAAGCGCGAGATCGTCCATCGACCAGCACCGGTACCCGAGTCGGGCGCTCCGCAAGAAGTATGAGGCGCCGGACGCGCCGGACTGGCTTCCGGCGGAGAGGGTCACGGTCACTCTGGCGCGCCGTCGGCCAGCGTCTCGGCCAACTGAATGAGCACGCCGTGGCCGCTCTTCGGGTGCACGAAGAGTTCCCGCCACGCCGGATTGTCGTAGTTCTCGCCGACCACGCGGTACCCGGCCGAACGCAGTTTGTCCGCCCACGCCCGCAGCCCCGCGACCTTGAACGTGATGTGATGCAGGCCCTCGCCGCGGTCGCGCAGGAACCGCACGAGAAAACTGTCCTCTCCCCTCGGCTCCAACAGCTCAACGACCCCGCCCGGAAACGCGTACTGCTGGAAGGTGAACCCGTTGCCGGTGCCGCGCTCCCCGGGCGTGCCGCCGAGCAGGTCGCGGAGGAACGGCTCGGCATCCAGAATGCGGCGCACCGCGATCGCCACGTGATCAAACGTCAACACCGTCGGCACCTCGTGCTGGCACGGATTCCATGCCGCGCGAATCCGGCCCTGTGTGCGGCGCGCCAGGGATGCTCCCGGAGGCGCAGAAGCGACACTCGTGCCCGGAACGCTCCGGTATCCGTTTGCCACGCTGCCGGACTACATGGCGCCGGACCTGCGTCTCTTGTTCATCGGCATCAACCCCGGCGTTTACTCGGTCGAACGCGGCCACTACTTCGCGCGGCGGACGAGCCGGTTCTGGCCGGCGTTCTCGCGCTCGCGACTGTCCGCGCCGGTTCGCCGCGCGCTGCGCCTTCCCGCCCTCGGCCCGGAGCAGGACGCGTCGCTGCTGCAATTCGGAATCGGGTTCACCGATGTGGTGAAACTGCCGAGCCGCAACGCCGGCGAATTGCCGCCGGACGCGTTCAGGGAATGGGCGCCGCGGCTGCTGCGCCGCTTGAGGGCGTACCGCCCGCGCGTCGCGTGCTTTCACGGCCTGACCGGCTACCGGCCGTTCGTGCAGTTCGCGCTGCGCGGCGATCCGGCGCAGGCCGCGCTGGGCCCGCAGCCCCTCACCGTCGGGCCCACCCGCCTCTTCGTCGCGCCCAACCCGAGCCCGGCCAACGCGCACTTCACAGTGGACGATCAGGTCACGTGGTACGACCGGCTCGCGACGTTTCTGTCGGAAGACCCGGCGCCGGGACGCTGACGAGCGGCCCGCGGCGGCACATCGAGAACCGGAGGGGGCGCGGCGGATGGAGTTTCCAAAGCCTGTCGACAGCATGGTGTATCCCCGGCACAGCGGCATCGCGACCTTCATGCGGCTGCCCCATATCGCCGACCCGCGTCAACTCGACGTCGCGTTCGTCGGCGTGCCGTTCGATACGAGCGCCGGCTACCGCGTCGGCGCCCGGCTGGGGCCGCGCGCGATCCGTGAATGCTCCAGCCAGGTCCGGCTGCACCACCCTGTGCACAACGTCACGGTGCACGAGCGCGTCCGGATCGCGGACTACGGCGACGTGGTGACGACGCCGTTCGAGATCGAGAAGACCTACGACTCGATCACGCGGGAATTCGACGCGATCTACGCCGCCGGGTGCCGGACGATCGCGGTCGGCGGTGATCACGGCATCACGTATCCGATCCTGCGGGCCGTGGCGCGGCACACCGGCCCCGTGGCCCTCGTGCAGATCGATTCCCACACCGACACACACGACACGCAGTTCGGCTACCGGCTGACGCACGCGACGCCCTTCCGGCGCGCCCATGAGGAGGGCCTCATCATCCCCGCCAAGGTGGTGCAGATCGGGATCCGGGGCAGCCTCTTTTATCCGGACGATCTGGCGTGGTCGCGCGATCACTATACGCTCGTGACGGCCGACGACGTCCACCGCCGGGGCATCGATGCGGTGGTCGAGGACATGCGCCGGACGGTCGGCGACGCGCCGCTGTACTTTTCGTTCGATATCGATGGATTGGATCCGATGTGCGCGCCGGGCACAGGTGTCCCCGAGATCGGCGGGCTCTCAACCTGGCAGGCGATGCAGATCATCCGCGGGTTCGCGGGGCTGCACCTGGTCGGCGCGGACCTGGTCGAAGTCTCGCCGGCCTGCGACACCAACGACGTCACCGCCATCGTGGCCGCGCAGTTGCTGTTCGAGATCGAGTCCGTGTTCGCGGTGAATCACACGCGCCGCAAGGCATGACCGGGGCCTTCCGGCTCGGCGTCGACATCGGCGGCACCTTTACCGACCTGATTCTCCTCGACGACGCGGGCACGGTCTTTCAGGTGGGCAAGGTGCTAACGGCGCCGGCGGACCCGGCGGGCGCGGCGACGGACGGGGCGCGGGCCCTCCTCGACGCGGCGGGAATCGACGCCGGGGCCGTGAGCCAGGTCGTCCACGGCACGACGCTCCTCACTAACGCGCTCATCGAGCGGAAGGGCGCCCGCACCGCCCTCATCACCACGCGGGGTTTTCGGGACGCCCTCGAAATCGCCCGCGAGCACCGATACGACATGTACGACCTCTTCATGGAGCGCCCGGCGCCGCTCGTACCCCGCCACCGGCGTTTCGAACTGGACGAGCGCGTCCTCGAGGACGGCGCGGCGATCAAACCGCTCGACCTGGAAGAGGCGCGCCGCCTCGTCGAGACGCTGCACCGCGACGATATCGAGGCGGTCGCGGTCTGCTTTCTCCACAGTTACCGGGCGCCGGCGCACGAACGCGCGGTCGGCGAGCTGCTCCGGGCCGGCGCGCCGCGATGTGCGGTCGCGCTCTCGCACGAAGTCGTACCGGAGATCCGGGAGTACGAACGGACCAGCACGACGGTCGCCAACGTGTACATCCAGGGACTCGCTTCGCGCTACCTGAGCCGGCTCGAGGAGCGTCTCGAGGCGATGGGGATCGGCGGGCCGCTGTTCATCATGCAGTCCACCGGCGGCATCAGTTCCGTCGAGACGGCGTGCCGGTTTCCGATCCGGGTGGTCGAATCGGGCCCCGCCGCGGGCGCGCTCGCCGCGGCGCACTACGGGACGCTGGCGGGACGGCCGGACCTCCTGTCCTTCGATATGGGCGGCACGACCGCGAAGGCGTGCCTGATCGAAGGCGGCGAGCCGCTGACCGCGCCGGAGTTCGAGGTCGCCAGAGTCTACCGCTTCAAGCGCGGCAGCGGCCTGCCGATCAAAGTGCCCGCGATCGAGATGATCGAGATCGGCGCCGGCGGGGGCAGTCTCGCGCACGTCGACCGCCTGGGACTCCTCAAGGTCGGGCCTGACAGCGCAGGCGCGGACCCGGGGCCGGCGTGTTACGGCCGTCGCGGCACCGAACCAACAGTGACGGACGCGGACCTCATATTAGGATATCTCGACCCGGAGTTCTTTCTCGGCGGGCGCCTCCGGCTCGACCGCGAGGCCGCGCGGCGCGCGATCGAAGAACGCGTGGCCGGGCCGCTCCGCCTGGACGCCGTGCAGGCGGCGTGGGGCATCCACCAGGTGGTCAACGAGAACATGGCCTCGGCGGTCCGCATGCACGCCGTCGAGCGGGGCAAGGACGTCCGGCGCTTTCCACTCTTCGCCTTCGGCGGCGCGGGCCCAGTGCACGCCCACCGCGTCGCTCGCATCTTGCGGTGCCGGACCGTCGTCTGCCCGCTGGGGGCCGGGGTGACCTCCGCCATGGGATTCCTTGTCGCCCCGCTCGTCTTCGACTTCGTGCGCACGCTGCACAGCGGGCTCGAGTGGGTTGACTGGACCGCGGTCCGCGACGCCGCGCGCGAGATGGAACACGAGGGCCGCCGCGTCCTCGCACGGACCGTGCGGGAGGACGACATCGGTTTTCGCCGCTGGGCGGACATGCGGTACCGGGGACAGGGGCACGAGATCCGGGTCCCGCTTCCGGACGGAGCGCTGGGACCCGGCAGCGAGGCCGGGCTCCGCGCCGCCTTCGAGCGGGCCTACGCGGCAATCTACGGACACACCGCGCCCGGCGTGGGCGTGGATGTGGTGAATTGGCGCGTTGCCGCCTACGGGCCGCGGCCGGTACTCCGCCGAGCCCCGGAGGCTCCGGGTGCGCCCAGCCCGGAGGCAGCCCTCAAGACGCGGCGGGCCGCCTACCTGCCGGAGCGAAAGGGATTTGCCGAGGTGCCGGTATACGACCGCTACCGGCTCGCACCCGGCCACGAGCTTCGAGGCCCGGCCATCGTCGAGGAGCGCGAATCCACGGTCGTCGTCGGCCCCAACGCGCGTGTCTGGGTGGACGCGTGGCGCAGCCTGGTCATCGAGGACGGACCTTCCGCGCCCGTGAGCGCACCGTGATGGAGCCGATCCTGCTCGAAGTCCTCTGGAACCGTCTGATCGGCGTCGTGAACGAACAGGCCGCCGCGCTGATGCGGACGTCGTTCACGACGGTCGTCCGCGAGGCGGGGGATATCTCGGCGGGCGTCTTCGACCGGCGCGGCCGGATGATTGCCCAGGCGGTCACCGGCACGCCCGGGCACATCAACTCGATGGCGACGAGCATGCGCCACTTCCTTGCCGCGTTCGCGCTCGAGACGCTGGCGCCCGGCGACGTGCTGGTCACGAACGACCCATGGAAGACGGCCTCGCAACTCAACGACATCACGATGATGACGCCGGTGTTTCGCGGCGGTCACCTGGTGGCGTTCTTCGGCAACACGTGCCACGCCCTCGATATCGGGGGCCGCGGCCTGTCGGCCGATGCCGGCGAAGTGTTCGAGGAAGGCCTGCAAATTCCGATCATGAAGCTCTACGATCGAGGACATCCCAACGCGGCGCTGTTCGATCTGCTGCGCGCGAACGTGCGCACTCCCGAGGAAGTCCTGGGCGATCTGCACGCCCAAGTCGTGGGCAACGAGATCGGTGGGCAGCAGCTGCTCACCTTTCTCGATGAGTTCGGCCTTGCGGACATCGAAGAACTCTCCGACGTGATCGTGGAGCGGTCCGAGTCGGCGATGCGCGCGCGCATCGCCGGGCTGCCCGACGGCGCCTACCGCTATGAGCTCGTCTGCGACGGGTTTGACGCGCCGGTCCGCATCGTGGCAACGGTGACGGTCCGGGGCGATCAACTCGGCATCGACTACGCCGGCTCGTCGGCGCAGGTCCGGCAGGGGATCAACGTCGCGCTCAACTACACGCACGCCTACACGACCTACGCCGTCAAGTGCGCCATCTCACCGGACGTGCCGAACAACGAAGGCAGCTTCCGACCGGTGACGGTCTCGGCGCCGGAGGGCTCCATCCTCAACGCGCGGTTTCCGGCCGCCGTCGCGGGTCGGCACCTTGTGGGACATTTTCTGCCGAGCGCTGTCTTTGGGGCGCTCGCCCAGGTGCTGGCGGATCGCGTCAAAGCCCCCGGGTTCGACGGGTTGTGGGACACTCAGATCTTCGGCCACGATCCCCGCCGGGGTGCGCCTTTTACGTACGTGTGGTTCTCCGCCGGAGGCACCGGGGCGCTCGCGACGCAGGACGGCCTCTCGGCCACGGCCTTCCCGAGCGGCATCGCGGGGACGCCGGTCGAGGTCATCGAGGCGCTCTCGCCGGTGGTGATCCGGCGGCGCGAACTGCGCCAGGACTCCGGCGGCCCGGGGAAGTTTCGCGGCGGCCTCGGCCAGACAATCCAGGTCGCCGTCCGCACCGACCGCCCCTTCCTGTTTTCGGGTCTCTACGAACGGATCGCGCATCCGGCGGCTGGCCTGCTCGGCGGCGGGGCGGGGGCCGCGGGGGCCGTCACCACGAACGATCCCGCATCACCCGTTCGGCCCAAGACGCGGACGCTTCTGCCCGCGGGGACCGAAGTCACGTTGAACCTTCCGGGCGGCGGCGGCTTCGGGCCGCCGGCGGAACGGGATCCGGCCCTCGTCGCAGAGGATGTGCGGAACGGTTACGTCTCGGCGGAGCGTGCGCGGAGCGACTACGGGGTCGTCGTGGATCTCGAACGCGGCACCGCGGTACGTATCGGGCGCTGATCGGCTCCCGATGCGGCCGAAAACGCCCGAGCAGGAGGGTGCGATGCGCGGACTGCGAGACAAGGTCGCGATCGTGACCGGCGCCGGCCAGGGCATCGGCCGCGCCATCGCCCTCCGCCTCGCCCACGAGGGCGCGGACCTCGTCATCGCCGACCTGAACACGAAGACGGCGTCCGGCGTCGCCGCCGAGGTCGAGACGGCAGGCCGGCGGGCCGCCACCGTTCGCACCGACGTGGCGGCGGCCGCGGACCGGCGCGCGCTCGTAGACGCGGCGGTCTCGGCGTTCGGCCGAATCGACGTCCTGGTCAACAACGCCGGCATCATTCGGCTCAGCGGGCCGCTGGACATCACCGAAGAAGAGTGGGACCTGGTCCAGGCCGTCAACTTGAAAGGGACCTACTTCATGTGTCAGGCCGTGCTGCCGCACATGCTCGAACGCGGTGCGGGCCGGATCGTCAACATCGCCAGTATCGCCGCCAAGGCCGGCAGCGTCGCTTGGATTCACTACAACGTCAGCAAAGCCGGCGTCGTCGCGCTCACGCGCAACCTGGCGATGGCGTACGGCAGGCGCGGCATCAACGTGAACTGTGTCTGCCCGGGCATCGTGGACACCGAGATGTGGGCCAAAATCGAGCGCGAGGCCGGCCGCATCTTGGGCCTCGGGCCGGGTGAGTTGACGGACAGCCGCCTCAAGACGATTGCGCTGGGCCGTTTGGAAAAGCCCGAAGACGTGGCGGACGCGGTGGCGTTTCTGTGCTCAGATGACGCCCGCTACATCACCGGTCAGGCGATCAATGTCGAAGGCGGAATACTCTTCCATTAAATAGCGCTCCCGAGCGTCCCCGCCGGAGCGCGCCGGCCCCGCAGCACCGCCCGAACTATTCTTGCCGAGGAGTGTTGACGCGCATCAGGTACCGGTAGGGGTCGCTCGTCATGACCGCGCCACCGGAGACGAGAAGCACCGCCCCGGACACCCACGCCGCCTCGTCGGACGCAAAGTAGACCGCGGCCGCGGCAACGTCTTCGGGCCGGCCGACCCGGCGCAGCGGGTAAAATGCCGCGCGCGACCGCCGGTCTTCTTCCGTCGCCAGCCACGGCGCGGTCAGGGGCGTTTCGACGACCGCCGGCGCGATCGCGTTCACGCGAATCCGGTACTGTCCCAACTCCACGGCCATCGTCTGGGTCACGTTGTTGAGTGCGGCTTTGCAGGCGCCGTAGATCCCTTCGCCACCGGGCGCTGCGTACAGGCTGTCGATTGAGGACATGAACAGGATGACGCCGCCGGTGGCCTGCCCCCGCATGACGCGCGCCGCGGCCTGGGCGCCAAACACCTGCGCCGTCAAGTTCAGACGCAGCATCTGCTCCCACCCCGCGGGGGTGACTTCGAGCCATTCCGCGGTGCTCCCCGGCGCGTCGGTGAACCCGCCGGCGTTGTTGACCCAGACGTCGATCTTGCCGAACTGGTCCACGGCCGCTGTCGCGGCGGCGGTGAGCTGCCCGATGTCCGTGACGTCGGCCGGCTGCACGGCCGCGCGTCCGCCGCGCGCGGCGATCGCCGCGCGCACCTCTTCCAGGCCGGCACGGCTTCTCGCCGCCAGCAGGACGCTCGCCCCCTGCGCCGCGAACGCGAGCGCGATCGCGCGCCCGAGCCCCCGGCTGGCCCCCGTCACGACGCACGCCTTTCCAGCCAACGAAAACATCACGGCGGCCCCGGCTCGCGCGTCACGCGAGGTCCGCGAGGATGGTGTTCGCCGCGTTATGGCCGGGCGCGCCGGTCACTTCCCCTCCCGGATGCGTGCCCGCTCCGCACAGGTACAGGCCTCGAAGCGGGGTGCGATAATGCGCCCAGCCGGGGATGGGCCGCGAGGCGAGGAGCTGGCTCGGCACGATATCGAGATGGCGGATGTTGCCGTCCGTGAGGCCGACGCGTGTCTCAAGATCGTGGGGCGTGAAGAGTTGCCAGTCGATGAGACAGTCCCGGATGTCCGGCGCGTAGCCGGCCAGGACGTCGATGAGGTGCTCGCCGGCCTCGCCGCGCCGCTCGTCCCACGTGCCCTCGGCCAGGCGCACCGGCGCGTAGGACGCCCAGATCGACATCACATGCCTGCCGGGAGGCGCCATCGTCGAGTCGTATCCCGACGGGATTTGGATATCCAGCACCGGCCCGCGCGGCGGCCAGCCGTGCCTCGCATCGTCCCAACTCTGCTTGAAGTACGCGACCGACGGCGAGATTTTCGTGTAGCCAAGGTAGCGCACGTCCAAGTCGCCGTCAAAGTACCGTGAGAGATCGGGCAGCCGGCTGAGCGCGGCGTGGAACTTGAAATAGGCCGCGTTCGTCTTGAGCCGGCCGACGCTGCGCCGGAACTCCACGGGCAGGTGGTCCGGGCTCACGAGATCCGCGAACGTCCGCTTGGGATCGGCGTTCGACGCGACGGCCCGTGCGCGAATCTCGCCGCCGTCCGCAAGACGCACGCCGATCGCGCCGCCGCGCTCGACCATGATCTCCGACACCGTCACACTCGTCTGGATCGTGGCCCCATACGACCGGGCCGCCGCCGCCATCGCCTGCGTGATGGATCCCATTCCGCCTCTCACGATTCCGGTGTTCTCGCGGGGCGTGAGCGCGCTCGAGCGAATGTACGTGAACGCCCAGGCGCTCCCCGGCGCGGTAACATCGCCCGCGTCGTGCGCGTGGATGAACGCGCCGCGCACGGCTTCGTCCTCGAAGAAGTCCGTCACGACGTCCTCGACGCTCGCGGTGAGCAGCCGGTCGAAAAACGCTCGGTCTTCCGAAGTCCGGAGCCCCGCGGCCAGTTCCGCGAGCGTCGGGGGCGCCGTCAGGAAGTAGGGATAGAGAAAGCCCGCGGCACGCTCCCAGAACGCCACCCACCGCGGATACGCCTCGGCGTCCCGCTTGGAAAACCGCCCGATCGCATCCTGCGTGCGCTCCACGCTGTCCCAGGTCAGGAGGGCGCGGCCGTCGGGGAAGAGGCAGCACTTCAACGGATCCAGCGGGGTCACATGGAACCCGTGGCGCCGCAGCTCGAGATCCTCGATGACCTTGGTCTGAAGGAGGTAGCAGTAGTACGAGCACGCGGAGAACCGGTAGCCGGGAAACAACTCCTCGGTGATGCAGGCCCCGCCGACCTGGTCGCGGCGCTCGAGGACCAGCACGTCGAGGCCGGCTTTCGCCAGATAGGCGGCGCAGACCAGGCCGTTGTGGCCGCCGCCGACAACGATGGCATCGTATGAATCGGTCATCGTCTGCCAGCCTCCACTTGTCGGATCCGCGTGCGGGATTCGTCGTCGCCCTTCGCGTGCGTGAGGCACGTCCCCTTGCCGGTCCTCGCTCAGCGCGGATACACCGCCTCGGGTGGGACGCGCTCTTTTGGAAACTCGATGAACTCGACGATCATGCCGAGCAGGCTCTGCGTGTCCATGTACGCGTACGCGCCGTCCCCGCGCAGACCGTAGCCGCGCCCGCTCTGGAGCACCTGAATCCCGGCCACTGCGGCGCCGGCCACGGCCTCTTCAACGGACGGCACGACGATGCCGACATGGTGAAGGCCGGGTCCCTTCTCGCGCAGATGCTCCGTGTAGATGTTCTCGTCGGAGAGCGACTGGATGAGCTCGAGCATCATGTCGCCCATCTGGGCGAGTGCGAGGCGCATCCGGTAATCGTGCCGGCGGCCGCGATACGTCATGTCCTTCACGAGCGGTGGCTGGTAAGTGTAGATCCGCCACGGCCCGATCCCGCAGAGTTTCCAATACCGGCGTACGGCCTCGTCGAGATCTTCGACGACCAACGCGACCTGATTAATCGTGCGCATGGCGAGCATGCCTACCCCCTCCTTCGCCCGCGTCGGGACGCGGGCGCGGCTCTACGCGTCGCGCAGTTGCGGATCGAGCACGTCGCGGAGGCCGTCTCCCAGAAAATTGAAGCCGAGCACCACGATCATGATCGCCAGCCCGGGCGCGACCGCCAGCCACGGCGCCCGCTCCATGTACGATCGAGCGGCGTTCAGCATGCTGCCCCAGGACGGCTCCGGCGGCTGTGTGCCCAGGCCGAGAAAACTCAAAGCCGCCTCGGTGAGGATGGCCGTCGACAGGTACACCGTCGTCAGCACAATCAACGGCGCCATGATGTTGGGCAGCAGGTGCCGGCGCACGATGCGGGCGTCCGAGATGCCGAGGCTCCGCGCCGCCTCCACATACGGCAGCCCCAGCACCCCGAGCGTCGACCCGCGGACGACGCGCGCAAAGGCCGGCGCGTAGACGATCCCGATCGCGACCATGGCGTTGGTCCGGCTCGGACCGAGCAGCCCGGCGATCACGATCGCGAGGACCAATCCGGGAAAGGCAAACATGATGTCCACCGCGCGCATCAGCACGGCGTCGACGGCCCCGCCGTAGAATCCGGCCGCGACACCCGTCACCGTGCCGCTGACCAGCGCGATCACGACGGAGATGATCCCCACCTGCAGCGATACCTGGGTGCCGTGCACGATCCGGCTCAACTCGTCGCGGCCCAGTTCGTCGGTTCCGAGCGGATGCGCCGCGCTCGGGGCCATGAGGCGCCGGGACGCCTGGCTCGCATAGTCGGTCCGCCACGCCAGCGGTCCGAGCAGCGCGCAGGCGAGGGTCGCCAGAATAATCACGGCGCCGGTGCTCCCAATGGCGTTGCGCCGGATGCGGGCGGCGAATGCGCGCCACCGCGGAGGCGGGGCCGCCCGGCGCACTTGGGTGGCCGGGAGCCCGACGGCCGGGTGGGCGTTCATGCCTGCTCGATCCGGGGGTCGAGCAGCCCGTACAGGACGTCGACGGCGAGATTGAGCAGCACGAAGACGAGCGCCAGGAGGAGCGCGGCGACCTCGATGACGGTGTAATCGCGGGCGAAGATGGCCTGGACCAGTGTGTAGCCCATGCCGGGCAGACCGAAGATGACTTCGACAATCGTCGCCCCCCCGATCAAGGTGCCGACTTGGAAGCCGATCACCGTGATCACGGGAATCAGCGCGTTGCGGAGCGCGTGCCGGAACAGCACCGCCCGTGACGCCGCCCCCTTGGCGAGCGCCGTGCGGATGTAGTCCTGCCGCAGCACCTCGAGCATCGTGGCGCGCGTCATCCGCATGACCGTGGCCATCAGATACACGCCGATGGCCAGAGCCGGGATGGCCATCTGCGCGAGATTCGCCGGCAGATCGCGCCACGGCGGGATCCAGGTGACCGGGGGGGTCCAGTGGAGGAACACCGACGTCGCGAGCAGTGCCAGCGTGGCGAACCAGAAGTTGGGCACGGAGAGGCCGATGAGACCACCCACGCGGGCTGCGAGGTCGACTGCGGTGTTCGGCCTGACCGCCGAGAGCACACCGAGCGGGACGCCGGCCGCCGTCGCCGTGACCGCCGCGAGCGCGGCCAGTTCCACGGTGATGGGCAGGGCCCGCGCCATGATCGCCGACACCCGCTCGCCGCTCGTCAACGACTGCCCGAGGGCGCCGGTCGCCACGCCGCCGACAAATCTGATGTACTGGACCGGCAGCGGATCGGTGAGCCCGAGGGCTTTGCGGATCGCCTGCTTGGCCGTCGCCGCCGCGCCCGCCTCGCCCGTGAACATTGCGTCGACGACGTCGCCCGGCAGCAGGCGGACCATCGCAAAGATGAGGATCGACATCCCGAACAGCGTCGGCACGACGAACAGCAGCCGGCGCAGCGCATAACGGGCCACGAGCGATGCCCTTCGCTACCGCGGCGTCATTCGGCCCACGCCTCGACGAGGCCCCGCTCGGTGGCCTCGTAGGCAACGTACATGTCGTGCAGCCGGCGGCGCACGACGAAGTAGATCATCGGATTGACGAGCGGGAGGGCCGGCCACTCGGTCAGGACGATTTCCTGCAGCCGGCGGTAGATCTGCAGCCGCTTCGTGCGGTCGGTCGTGTGCAGCCCCTCGAAGTACAGGTCCGTTAGTTCCTTGTTGTCGTACCCGCCCTGATACCAGGCCTTGTAAATCGAACTGTTAGGATCGAAGTCGGCGATGAAGCCGCTCGGATCCCCCCGCATCCCGCGTCCCGTAGACTGCCACTCGAAGTTGCCCTGGCCGTTGTTCCGGGCGAACGTGCCGATCTCCAAGGGCTGCACGGTGACGTTGATGTTGATGAGTTTCAGTTGCTCCTTGATGACCTCGGCGTTCTGCGTGTAATCGACGGGATGGGCGATGGACTGGAGCGTCACCGAGAAGCCTCCGGCCATCCCGGCGTCGGTCATGAGGGCCCTCGCTCGGGGAAGGTCGTATCGTTCCCACCGCAGTTTGAGGGCGTCCTGGGAGAGCGGCCAGGGTCCGTAGCCGGGCGGGATCTTGCTGGAGTACACGGCGTCCCCGCCGTAGACGTTTTCGATGAGCGCTTGGCGGTTGATCGCCGCGTTGACGGCCTGCCGGACTTTAACGTTGTCCCACGGCTTCCCGGTGCCCTTGATCGTAAACTCGATTTCCCGAAACACCGCGGTGAGGCCCTTCAGGATCTGCAGCGACGCGTCGCCGCCCAGGCCGGCGACCGTGTCGGCGGAGAGTTGGGCGCCGTCAACGGCGCCGGAGCGCAGCGCGGCGAGCCGGGCCTGTTCGTCCTGCAGCACCTTCATCGTGATCTCGTCGAGGTACGGAAGCTCGGGACGCCAGTAGTCCTTGAACCGGGTGAGCCGAGTGTGGTCGTTGGGCACGTATTCCTCGAGCCGGAAGGGGCCCGTCCCGTCGGCGTGGGTCCGCAGATCGGCGCGGTCGTACAAGCCCTTGGGAATGACCGCCGAGTACCGTCCCCAGGCGAGGTAGCCGAGCATCGTCGCGTCGGGTTCCGCCATCACGACGCGGACCGTGTACTTGTCGACGGCCGTCACCCCGGCGATCTTCGGATAGAAACTCGTGATCGAGCCGGGCGGCGGCGGTGTTTTCTGCAGCTCCAGTGAATACTTGACGTCGCCGGAGTCCAGTTCTTTCCCGCTGTGGAACTTGACGCCGCGCCGCAATTTGAAAACGTACGTCTTGTTGTCGGGGATCTGCCACGATTCGGCGAGCGCCGGCTGGATGTTCAGCCGCCGGTCCCACCGCAGCAGCGACTCGTAGACGAGCGATGTGATTTCAAAGTTGGACCCGGCGACGGCGCCGAAGGGGATGACGGAGGTCGGGTCGGAGGTCATGCCCCACGTCACGCGGCCGCCGCGTTTCGCGGCAGTCGCTGCGGCGGCGCCCGGGGCGGCCCCGAGCCACGTCGCCCTCGCAAGACCGGCGCTCGCGACGGCCCCCGCGCCGAGGATCAACTCACGACGCGTCAGCTGATGGTCCACGCGCGCCCCCTCCCTGCCGCGTTCACGCGTGCCGGCGCTCACCGCGCCGTCGCTCTCTGAAGATCGGCCAGCGCCGCGCTCGTGTCCTCGATGACCCGCGCGGCCGCCTCCGGGGTGAACGGCGACGTCTCGACCTCGTATCCGCCGCGGGCATACTCGTCGAGGGTCGGAATGTAGCCGGACCAGCCGCCCACGTACCCTCCGAACCAGGTATGCGCAAACGGCGATCGCGCCTTGATCGCAAGACCGATCTCGCAGAACGGCTCGGCCGGAATACCGGCGAGCACCGCCGGGCCCAGTTGCAGGAGTTGTAGCTCGACCGGAAGCTCCGACTTGCCGGCGAACGCCCGCGAGCGCTCCACCGTCATCGCGGCGCGCTTGGTGACGAACGTGGCGGCTTCAACCTCCGCGGCCGGTGCGCCGCGGTCGATGAGATCGTTGAGCCGTCGCCGCGCGTCCTCCGCCTGCGCTTCGGCCTTGGCGAGCGGTGGATGCGGCCGCAGCGGTAGGCGGATCTCCCGCGTCATCACACGCACGCGGGCGCCGGCTTCGGGCTCCCGCACTTCCGTCCACTTCCCGAGCGGCGCCCCCGATTCCCAGACGCGCTCGTGCCGGAAGCGCGCCGGCGGGAGCCGCAGGCCGAGATAGACGCGGGCCGCTTCGCACCCGACCGTCCGGCCGAGGCGCTGGATGACGCGGGCGTCGTCCGTGAAGCCTTCCGGCCCCGGACCGACGTTGCCGGTGGCGCCCTGCGCAAACAGGCAGACGGCGCCGGTCAGACTCTCCACGGTGCGCTTGAGATGGCCGGGCCAGTCCGCGCTGAAGCGCCGGTTCGTCGGCCCCATCGTGGTGGGATGCGCCGTGTAGCCAACGACCGCGGCCAGCGGCCGCTCGTCCCGGCCGTCGATGCGGACGACGAAGACCTGCGGATCCATGACGCCGTCGGGGTTCACGCCGGTGGCCATGCGCCCGTCGGGCGACCGCTCCCGGCGGTTCACCGCGACCCGGCTCTCCCCGGATCCAGCCGCCACCCGCGCGGGCCGGAGCGACCTTAGCGCGGCCCTCGCGGCGCCCGCCGCGCGGTCGGGCAGTTGCGCATAGTAGCGCTTGAGCGCGGCGGTGCCGTCTTTCATCCATGCCCACGTGCTGGGCGGCGGCCCGGCGTGATTGTGCGTCTCCGTCACGCGCACTTTCTCCGGCGCCACGCCCAGAGCGCGGGCCACCTCGGTGCGCATCGCGTGGGCGTCACCGGGCGTCACCGCGACGAGATCGACATCGATGACGACAGCCATGTCCTCGTCGTCGGCCACAATGAGTGCCGTCGCCCACAGGTCCGTCTCCACGCCGTCGGCGTACAAGTGGGTCTGTGCCCCCCAGCCGGCGTGCGGCACGGACAGCGCCGGCGTGATGATTTCGCGGCCGACGCCGGCGCGAAAGCCTCCCTCGGACGGAGCCGTCACGCCGCCCCCCCGAGCAGTTCGCGCTGCGCGACGCCGATGCTCTCTCCGAGAATCGCGCAGATCTCGTCAATGTCCGAGGCCGTGACGATGAGCGGCGGAGCCACCGCCGCGAACTCATTGCCGCAACGCAGGAGGAGTCCCCGCTCGCGGGCGGCCCGCTCCACGATCTTGCCGGGCCGGACGCGCGGCGGAAACAGCGCCTTGGAGGCGCGATCGCGCACGAACTCGACCCCCTGCAGCAGTCCGGCGCCGCGCACGTCCCCGACGAGCGGGAAGCGCTTCGCGAGGTCGGTGAGGCGAGCGTGCAGGCGCTCGCCCTGCCGGCGGGCGTTGCCGACGACGTCGCGTTCAATGAGCTGCTTGACGGCCGCGACACCCGCCGCGCATGCGACGGGGTTGCCGGCATACGTGTGGCCGTGGTGGAACTGCCGGTTGTCCTCCGCATCCCCGTAAAATGTGTTGGCGATGCGGTCGCGGATGAGGATCGCCGCGAGCGGCGCATAGCCGCCGCTCATCCCCTTGCCGCAGCACGTGATGTCGGGCGGAGCCTGATAATACTCGGACGCGAACATGGTGCCCAGGCGCCCGAACCCCGTGATGATTTCGTCGTAGATCAGCACGACGTTGTGGCGCGTGCAGACGTCCCGCAGCCGGGGCAGATAGTCGGGCGGCGGCACGATAAACCCGGCGGAGGAGATCGAAATCGGCTCCACGATCACGGCGGCCACCGTGTCGGGATCTTCCGCCTCGATCGTCCGCTCGAGCAGCGTCACGCAGGTGCGGCCGCATTGCGGGTAGGTCTGATCGAACGGGCAGCGGTAGCAGTACGGCGGGTGAACGTGGATGAAGCCGACGCCGAGGGGCTCGTACACCGCCTTGCGCTCCCGGCCGCCGCCGGCCGACAAGGCGCCCATCGTGCCGCCGTGATAGGCGCCGTACCGGCTGACGATCTTGTACTTACGCGGGTGGCCGGACTGCTGATGGTACTGCCGGGACAGTTTCATCGCCGCTTCCGTCGCCTCCGACCCGCCGCTCAGAAACTTCACGGCGCCAACGCCTTCCGGGGCGATGCGCAGCAGCATGTCCGTCAGCGTGAGCGCCGGTACCGTGGTGCTGTGGAGCGGCGGCGCGAAGGCCAGCTGCCGCGCCTGCGCGGCCATCGCTTCGATCACCGGCATGTTGCCGTGGCCGAGGCTCGTCACGAACACGCCGGAGAGACCGTCGATGTAGCGGCGCCCCGCGGTATCGGTGAGCCGGATCCCCTCGCCGCCGGTGAAGACGAGCGGGTCCTTCGCGAACTCCCGCATCTGCATAAAGTCGAGAAAGAGGTTGGGGATCGTCTGCGTCACGTCCAAGCGTCTCGCCTCCTACCGGTCGATCCGGTACCGTGCCACCACTTCCTCGTTGATCTCCACGCCCAACCCCGGCGTGTCAGGAATGTGCGCCACGCCGCCGGCCACCCGCACGTCCGTCCGGACCAGATCGCGGCGCAGCGGAGACGCGGCCATCGTGTATTCGACGAACGGGATCTCCGCCAGTGTGGCCGCGAAGTGCAGCGTCGCGGCGACGAGAATCCCGGATTTCCAGGCGTGCGGCACGCAGAGCGCGTGGTTCGCCACGGCGACGTCGGCGATGCGGCGGCACTGCGTGAAGCCGCCGGCCCGGGCCAGGTCGGGCTGGATCACGTCGACGTGGCCCGTCTCCACGAGATCCCGAAACGCACCGACGAGCGTCTCCTGTTCGCCCGTCGCGATGCGCATGCCGCGGGCGGCGGCGGTGAGGCGCGCCCAACCGGCGAGATCGTCACTCGCGAGGGCCTCCTCGAGCCAGAACGGCCGGTACTCCCGGAACGCGTCGACCCGCCGGATCGCCTCCTGCGCGGTCCAGACTGCCCCGGCGTCGACCAGCAGCTCCGCCTGCTCGCCGATGGCGTCCCGGGCGGCGCGGACAAGCGCCACGTCGGTCGCCAGGTCCGGGCCCATCGGTCCCCAACCGAACTTCACGGCGCGGTAGCCATCGGCGACGTGCCGGCGCGCCCGCTCCTGCATCAACCCCTGGTCCGCCTCAAACAGCATGCTGGCGTATACGGGGACGGTGGCACGTCGGGCGCCGCCGAGCAGCGTGTGGACTGGAAGCCCCAGCGCCTTGCCCTTGATGTCCCAGAGTGCCAGGTCGACGGCGCTGATCGCCTGGATCGTCACGCCGCCGCGGCCCATCCACAGCGTGCCGTGGTACATCTTGTCCCACAGGCGCTCGGTGTGGAGCGGGTCCTCACCGACGAGCATGCCGGCGAGTCCCCGCGACCGCATCCACGATTCCGGCGCGTCGACCAGCGCCTTGACGACGTCGGGCGAGGAGTCCGCTTCGCCGACGCCGGTGATACCGGCGTCGGTGTGCACGCGCACGATGAGGTCGTCCTGAATGCCGTCCGCGCGCGTCCAATCGAGGTCGGGGATCCGCAGCGGAATCGCCTCGACCTTGGTAATCTTCATCGGCCGCCGTCCTCCGTTTGGGCGCCGGCGGGGCGGCGCGCGCCGCGCGCCGCCCCTTCCGCCGGGTTCTACTTCGTCACCGACCAGTACCACATGTTGCGGAGGCTCAGGCCGCCGTCTTCGAGGATCTTGGGAATGCCGTCCCGCCGCCCACGCAGTTCGTCGATCGCGCGCGAGATCGCGTTATTGAGATCGATGTCGTCCTTGCGGATCCCGTAGCGTGCGTAGCCGTACTCCTCGAGCGACGGCTGGTAGCCGCTCGCAAACTCGATCGGCACGCCGGGGTGATTCTTGATAAACAGGCCGACCTTGATGTCGTCCTCCTGGGCCACGTCGATGCGCCCGTTGACCAAATCGGCGAACTCCGCCTCGTTGGTGGTGTAGATCTTCAGGTCCTTAAAGTCGTGACGCTTCGACAGGAGGTCGTGATAGTAGCTCCCGCGGATCACGCCCACGAGTTTGCCGGCAAGGTCCGCCGACGTGTGAATGTTCTTGGGATTGCCCTTGTGCACGGCCAGCGACGAGCCGTACCAGTACGCGGGGCTGGTGAAATCGATGACCGCGAGCCGCTTCGGATTTTCATGGATGTTGTCGGCCGCGACGTCCCACCGCCTGGACACGAGGCCCGGGATCATCGCGTCGAACTGGACGATCTCCCAGGACACTTTTTCGATCCCGAGCAGCTTGGTGATCTGGCGGAAGATGCGGACGTCAAGGCCGTCCATCTCTTTCGTCTTGGCGTCCTGATAGGTGAACGGAAAATCGTTGGCGATGCCGATCGTGATGCCTTCGCGGAGCACGCGCTTGAAGGAGCCGTCGCCCCCCGTAAACGAGCTGATGCCCTGAATCCCGCCGACGCCGCCGGCGACCGGCAGGGACATGGTGACGACGAAGAGCCCGGCAACGAGGACAAACAGGAGTGCCCGTGCCTTCCGATGCATTACGATTCTCCCCCTCCCTCCATGAACTGACCGACTGCGGCACACTCGCGGCGTCCCCCCTGCCGCGCACCTCCTCCCGCGCCGCGCCGACGGCGGCGCCGTGGTCCGCACTTGTGAATCGAACGGCCGGCCGGCGGCGCCGTGGCGGCGCCCCGGGCCGGTCACCCGACGTTGGACGCCGTGCCCGAAAAGGCCCTGGTCTCCTCGACGCTCGCGTTGGGTTCGAGGATTGACTGGAGAAACTGCCGTGTGCGTTCGTTCTTCGGAGCGGAGAACATCTGCTGCGGCGTCCCTTCTTCCAGGATCATGCCGTCGGCCATGAAGATCACGCGGTCGGCGACGTCCCGCGCGAAGCCCATCTCGTGGGTAACGACGAGCATCGTCATCCCTTCGGCCGCGAGCTGCCGCATGACCCGCAGCACCTCGCCGATCAGCTCCGGATCGAGGGCGGAGGTCACCTCATCGAACAACATCGCCTTCGGCTGCATGGCCAGCGCCCGCGCGATGGCCACGCGCTGCTGCTGGCCTCCGCTGAGCTCGTGAGGGTACGCGTCCACTTTGTCCGAGAGACCGACTTTCTCGAGCAGCGCGAGCGCCCGCCGGCGGGCCTGCTCCCTCGGCTCGCGCCGCACGTGCACGGGTGCCACCATAAGGTTCTCGAGGGCGGTGAAGTGCGGGAAGAGGTTGAAGGACTGAAACACCATGCCGATCTCGGAGCGCAGGACCTCGATCTTGCGGTCGGAATCGGCGATCACCTGGTCGCCTCGCGCGTACCGGTAGACCGGGACCCCTTCGATGTAGATCGTGCCGCTGTCGAGCGGCTCGAGATGATTGATGCACCGCAGCAGCGTCGACTTGCCGGCGCCCGACGGCCCGATGAGGCAGACGACCTCGCCCTTCTGCACTTCGAGCGACACGTCCCGCAGCACGTGCAGCCGGCCGAACGATTTGTTGATGCCCTCCAGCCGGATCACGACACCGCCCCCTGCGGGGCGCCCTGGGCCGGCCCCCCGAACGTCGCGCGCCGCCGGCGCGACCGGTAGCCGATCTTCATGCGGCGCTCGAGATACTGCACTCCGAGCGACCCGGGATAGGAGATGGCCAGGTAGATCGCGCCGATGATCGTGAAAATGGCGAAGTACTGAAAATTCGTCGCGGCGATGATCTGCCCGGTGAAAATCATTTCCTTCACCGTGATGATCGACGCGAGCGCGGTGTCCTTGAAGAGCGAGATGAAGTAGTTGCCGAGTGGCGGGACGACGATTCGGACCGCCTGCGGGAGGATAATCAGCCGCATCATCACGGTCCGCGACATGCCGAGCGCTTGGGCCGCCTCGAGCTGCCCCTTCGCCACGGCCTGGATGCCGGCCCGGTACACCTCGGACAGGTACGCCGAGTAGTTCAGCGTGAGCCCGATGACCCCGGCCGTAAAAGGCGGGAACTTGAGGCCGAACGCCGGCAGCACGAAGTAGATGTAGAAAAGCTGCAGCAAGGCCGGCGTCCCGCGGATGATCTCGATGTAGGTGGTCGCGACCGTCCGGACGACTCGGAACCGGGTCAGCCGCGCGAGCGCCACGATGAGCCCGAAGACGAGGCTCAGGCCCATCACCGTGAGGGTGAGCTCGACGCTGACGAGCGCTCCCCGAAACAGATCCGGCAGGTACTCCCCCGCGCCCGTGAAGTTGAACAGGGTGAAAAAGTCTTTCATCGCAAGTATCCCCGGCCGGCCTCCCTCCGCCTCATGTCAGTTCCTCGAGCAGCGGCATGATGCTGCTCAGGATGCGCCGCCGCGCCTCGCCGAGGGGCTGCAGCGGCGGGCGGACCTCATCGGAGGCGATCACCCCGCGGTGCCGCAGCGCGAACTTGACCACCGCGGGATATTCATCGGTCCCGATCATCATCTCGTTGATGAGCGGCAGAAGGCGCGCGAACAGCCGGGACGACGCCGCGAGGTCCCCCGCGCGCGTCGCGTCAAACCACGCCCGCGCGGCGGCGGGAAACACCTGCGGGATCGCGGTGATGGCGCCTTCGCAGCCGCGCACGATCTGCTGCTGCATCACCTCGTCGGAGCCGGACAGCAGGATCAGGTCGCCGCGCTGCTTCGCCGCGTCGACCTTGGCCAGCGCGGTATCGGTCATCTTGACGTGCCGGATGTTCCGCCGCAGGCCGGCGAGGACACCGTAGTCGGCGGCGGTCAGCAGCGTCTTGGTCGCGAACGGATTGTCGTAGACGATGATCTCACGGTCGGTGTAGCCGGACACTTCGCGGAAGAACGCGGCGATCGTCTCGGCGGTGTGGCGGAAATAGAACGGGAGTGGCACAAGATACCCGGCCGCGCCGTGCTCGTCGCCGAACCGCATGACCTCGCGGATCTCCTCGAGTGAGGTTTCGGCCACCCCGACGATGAGCCGCAGCCGGCCGCGCATGGCGCGGGCGAAGTGCTCGATCGCCGCGGAGCGTTCGGGAAACGTCATGCTGGGGCCCTCGCCCGTGCTACCGGCGACCACCATCCCGTCGAGATGCGGCGCGCAAGCGTCGACCAACCGCTCGATGCTCGCGGCGTCCACCCGTCCGTCCCGAAACGGTGTGATCATGGGGGGAAACAACCCGCGGAACTCCATGTCGCGCCTCCCTTACCGCCGCGCGAACGCGGCGGACCGTCGAGCGGTGGTTCCGGGAGTTTTCGCGCGCACGGGCGATTCCCTCTTCACTCCGCGATGTCTCGCCAGCGCCCGCCGCGCGGCCGCACCGTATATGGCGCGAGCGAGTCGATGTTTGGCCGTACGCCCATGCCGGGGCCGCCAGGAAGGACGAAGCAGCCGCCTTCCATCCGGAATGGCTCCTCCAACAGGCCCGAGGCGAGTTCGACCATCTGGGGCTGGTACTCCACCATCCATAGATTTGGGGCCCATGCCGCCACCTGCAGCGACGCCGCGATGTAACCGAAGAGGCCCACGCCCAGATGAAGCATCAACGGCCGGTGGAAGCCGCCCGCCAGCAGCGCAATGGCCCGAGCCTCCGTCGTTCCGCAGCGCCCGACATCCACCTGGACGATGTCGAGCGCGCCGGCCCGGAGCCACGGAGCGAACTGGTGGCGCGTGCGTTCGCATTCGCCGCCGGCGACCGGCAGGTCGAGGCTTTGCGCCACCCGCGCGGTCCCGTCCATGTCCTCCGGCGCCACCGGCGTCTCGAGGAACGCGACGCCGACCCGCTCCAGTCCGCGGCCCAGCCGGATCGCCGACTCCGGATCGTACATCCACTGCGCGTCGACGCAGAGCACGACGCCGGACCCGAGAGCGTCACGGATCGCCGCCGCCTCGGCCAGGTCTTCTTCGACGCCGTGGCCGCCGAAAATCTTGAAGGCGCCGAAGCCGCGCCGCTTGAATGCCAGCGCCTCCTCGATCCGGCCGTCGCGCGTCGCGCCAACAAGCCCGGAGACGTAGGTGGGGATGCGGTCGCGCGCGCAGCCGCCGAGCAGCCGGCAGGCCGGCTGCCCGAGGGCCCGGCCGGCGAGGTCCCACAACGCGTTGTCGACGGCCGCCACCGCGTCCAGGTAGAACCCGGTGATGTGGCCGCGGTACCGCATCGCGGAGTAGAGCATCTCGTACAGCGGCTCCCGGGCGAGCGGATTCCTGCCGAGCAGCAGAGGCCGCAGCACCCGTTCCACGATGACGGCGCCGGCCTCCGGCGCTACGGGAAACTGCCCTTCACCGAGACCGGCGACGCCGGCATCGGTCTCGACCGAGACCAGGAGCGTCTCGACCGCGGCCGGGTAGACGGTCGGGTACGGCTCGATAATCTGATACGTGGAATCCGCGACAGGCCGCGCGCGCCCGCGAACGCCCGCCCCGCCGGACAATGGGGATCCCGGACGGGGCATCCGCAGCACCGTCGCCTTGACATCGGCAATCTTCATGGACGCGGCTGCCTGCACAGCGTCCGCTACCTTCGTGGGTTGCCGCGCCCGCCCTGCTGCGCCGGCGGCGATGCGGTACGATGAGCAGCGGGGCGACCACGCCGATGCCGACGACCCGTGCGCTGCAAGGCGTATTTCCAATCGTGCCGACGATCTTCGACGATCACGGCGATTTGGACGATGCCGGCCAGCGCTCGACCCTTGACGTTCTGCTGCGCGCCGGCGTGCACGGCCTGGTGGTACTGGCCAACGCGAGCGAAGGCTACGCCGTCGGAGACGCGGAGCGGACCGCGCTGATCACGTCTGTGGTCACGCACGTCCGGGGACGCGTGCCGGTCGTCGCCACCTGCAATCATCCGAGCACGGCCGGTGCGGTGCGGTTCGCGCGGGAAGCGGAGGCCCTCGGCGCGGACGCCGTGATGTTTCTTCCGCCCTTCTTCGGCCAGTGGGTCGCCGACCTCGACGGCATCCGCCGGCACTGCGAGGCGATTTCCAGGGCGACACGAGTGCCGCTGATATTGCAGGATCATCCGCTGAGCGGCATCGTCATGCCGGCCCCATTTCTTGCGGAGCTCGCACGGGCTGTCGAGCGCTTAGGCTACTTTAAGGTAGAAACAGGCGGCGCGCCGGCCAAAATCGGCGCGATACGGCGATTGGGTGGCGATGCCCTTCAGGGACTTTTTGGCGGCGCCGCGGGGCTGCTCTTCCTCGAGGAACTGGACCACGGGGCCGCGGGCACCATGCCGAGCAGCCTGCTCCCGGATGTCTTCGTCCGGATGCTCGCGCTATACCGCGAGGATGACCGCACGGGCGCGGCGCAACTGCTGGCCCGGTACCTGCCGCTCGTGACGTTCGAAATCCACCTCGGCGGCCAGCGGGCCGTCAAGGAAGTCCTCCTCCGCGCCGGCATTATCCGGTCGGCGTACGTGCGCGGCCCGATCCGCGGCGGCGAATGGGACGAACAGACGGCGGCGAGCTTCCGCCGGCTGATCGATGGGCTCGATCTTCTGACGCTGATGCGCTCATCGTGACCGCGGCGCGGCACGGGCCGCCCGGAGCCGCGCCCCTGTGCTGATCACCATCGCGCTCATCATCGGCGTATCGGCGGCGGCCGCCGCCGTGACCGGCTTCGGATTCAATCTTGTCAGCGCGCCGGTACTCACGCTGATGTACCCGCCGCGCCTCGTGGTGGTCTTGACGCTGGTGCTCGGCTTGGCCTCGAGCGGCCTGCTGTCGCTGCGGCAGGATATCCGCCGGGAGGTGGACTGGCGCGTGATCCGCCCGCTCTATCTGTCGAGCCTCGCCGGGATGCCGATCGGCCTCGCGTTGTTTGCGTGGGGCCCGGCCCGCCTGCTCAAGGCGGCGATCGCGGTGGTCACGGCGGCGTTCGCGATCCTGATGCTGACACGCTTTCGGCCGCGCCTTCGGGGCACGCTCTTTGAGACCATGACCGCCGGCTTCGTGAGCGGCATCCTGTCGACGAGCACGAGCCTCAACGGCCCCCCGATCGCCCTCTACCTCATGGCGCGCGGACTCGCAAAGAACACGTTTCGGGCCAACATGGTCGTGTACGTCTTCCTCGCCACGGCGACGAGCGTCGTGCTGCTCGCCGCCGGCGGGTCGATGACCGCAGCAACCCTCCTGCTCACGGCGAAGCTGCTGCCGGTGCTGGTCGCCGGGTTCGCGGCCGGCGTAGCCGTCGCACGCAGTCTGTCTGACCGCGCGTTCGAAGTCACCATCCTGGGCTTTCTGGTGCTGGTAGGCCTTCTTGGTCTAGGATCGGCGCTGCGGTGAACGGCCGTCAAAGACGCGGATACAGTGCAAGCACGAGATCGCCCGGATTGACCGAGACAAACCGGCGAACCGCGGTCACCAGGCCGGCGTGGGGAGCGCGGACTTCCGTAAGGCGCTCGCCGTGCAGATTGGTGATCGACGCCAGGACGGCATCCGTCTCCACGTAGTCACCCAAGCGGACATCAAGCCGAAGCATGCCGCCGACGGGCGCGTGGACAAGACCCCGGCCGAGTGTCTCGACGTTCCGGTTGGGCGGCGGATCACCGTCCAGAATGCGCAGGTGCCGCAGCAGGCGCGTCAAGTGATCAAGGTACGCCGCGCGGTTCTCTGGCGTGGACATTCCCTGGCCGCCGATCTCCGCTTCGAGCACCGGAATGCCTCGGGCGACGGCGGCCAATCCCAGCACGCCCCCCTGCCATCCGCCGCCACGAATACGGGTGAAACCCGCGGCGGCGGCCGCCTCCCAACTCTTGCGGGACACGGCGTCACCGCCATCCGGCACCTCGACGTGAGGGACGACCATTCCAGTCGCGTACCAGCTGTGCAGCGTAAAGACAAGATCCGCTCCAGCGAGAAGATCGTGCACCAACCGGTGGGCAAGCCGCTCTGAAGGCGTCCCATCGGGTCTGCCTGGGAACGTCCTGTTGAGGTCGAGACCGTCCAACGGGCTGCGCCGTTGGTGAGCCGCGAACGCCGGCGGATTGGCGACGGGCACCAACACCACGGTACCGAGCACCGTCGCGGGGTCGCACCGCTCCGCAAAGTCCAAGAGCGCGAGCATGCCCTCCGGCTCGTCCCCGTGGATCCCCGCAATCGCCACCAGTCGAGGGCGCGGGCGGGACCCGACGATGACTTCTATCGGGATGGCCAGAGACGAGCCGTCGGCCAGCGGAGCGATGGAGAGATCAAATGAGTGCCGGGATGCCGGCGGCAGCGCCGCGACATCGATCCAACCGGTCAGCCGCGTGGCCATGCGGCCGCCCTCCGCCGCGCCGGATCCCCTCGACCTTGGTACGAGCGGCTCGGTGAGCGATCCGTCAGCCTGTGCGCCTCCACTCCGCCACGTTGGGTGTCGCGTTATCAAACGGACTCAGATTGTGCCCGGTATACAAATTCCGCGCCCGGGCGGCTACGGTCCGCCGGTCGATGATCGGGATCTCGATGGCCTGATTGACAACGAGATCGTTCATCGCGATCCACAACGCCGCGTTCTTCTGCGGGTCGAGCTCCGCCAGCGCCTGCTCGTAGAGCCGGTTGTATTCGGCGTTCTGCCAGCGCGTGACGGCCTGGCCTGACCAGTTGTTTTCACGCTGCGGGATCGTCCGCGCCGGATCGCCACTGTAAAACTGGGCCATGTAGAGGCTCGGGAAGAGCGAGAAGTTCTGCGTGTACATCTCGATGTCGCTGTAAAAATGCAGGAATGTGTCGTTGTTGCCCAGGGACGTGCTGAAGAAGACGTTCGACTCGGTCGCCTTGAGGTCGACGCCGACGCCGATCTGCTCCCACGCGGATTTGACGACGGCCTGTTCTTTCTGCCGGAGGCTGTTCACGCTCGTCACAAAGGTAACGTGAAGGCGCACGCCGCCCTTGGTCCGCACACCGTCGGTGCCGCGCTGCCAGCCCGCTTCGTCGAGCAGACGGTTGGCCTGGGCGATGTCGAAAACGAGCTTGGTGTTCTTCGACGCGTACTTGGTCGGCGTGGTGAGAACGTTGGAGGTCGCGGTGCCTTCTGAGCCGTACAGCTGCTGCTCGATTGTCCGCTTGTCGACCGCGAGCGCCAGCGCCTGCCGGACGCGCACGTCGGTAAGAAATGGATGCGGCGCTCCCGTGTACGAGCGCTGTCCGTCGACTTCTTTGTTCGGGTCGGACTGATTGCAGTAGATCGCCTCGACCCCGGCGCCCGGAATGGTCTCCACAATCCCCTTGCCGGCGCGCTCCATGTTTTCGAGCACCGGCCACTCGACCTGGAGGTTGATCGCAAAATCGTACTCGCCGGTCTCCAGAACCGCGCGGGCCGCCGAGGGGGCATCGCCGCCGCCTTTGAACTGGACCTGGCTGAACGACGGCTTGCCCGGTTCCCGATACAATTCGTTGATTGAGTACGTGATGTGGTCGCCCGGCACGAAGTCGTCGACCTTATACGGGCCGGTGCCGAAGCACTTCGAGTTGAAGGGCGCGCGGCGCGCGTCGGGTCCCACGTAGTCTCGCATCACGTGCTCTGGGAGAATCAGGCCCTTGTCGCCGACAAACGGCAGGAACCAGGCAGGCGTGGGCCGGTTGAAGATGATCCGAACGGTATAGGGATCGGGCGCCTCAATCGTCTCGATACTGTTATAGCTGGCGTACCACGTCGACCCAGTCTGCTTGTCCGCGATGAACCGATAGGTAAATATGACGTCCCGAGCCGTAAACGGCTGTCCGTCGGCCCACCGCACGGCCCGCTTGAGCCGGTAGGTCACCGATCGCCCATCCGCCGACAGGCCGCCGTTCGTTCGGCTCGGCACGACGGTGGCCAGCACGGGAGTGAACACGCCGGCCGCGTCCACGGTCAGCAGCGGCTCAAGACACAGTCGTGCCGCTTGCAGGTCCTGGTTCGATCCCGTCAGGTGCGGATTCAAAATCGTCGGGGCCTGCCAGTAGAGGATCCGCAGAACTCCGCCGGTCCCGCGGCCGCCGGCGGCTGCGCGCGCCGGTTCCGTTTCGACCGCTGCCAGGGCAGCCGCCACTCCCGCCGCCGACAGGCCGAGGCCCACCAGCCGTCCAATCGCCTCGCGCCGGGTCAGGCGTCCGGTGCGCACGTCCCCCAGCAAGAGCCCGACGTCGTGATGTCCCGTGGTCAATGCCGGCCTCCCCCTGTGTGTTTGGGCGGGAGACATCTTCGATAATCGGACGCGCGTTTCCGCTCAGGTCCACCGCAACGGGCGGCGGAGCGAAATAAAGTCGTGGGCCTCTCAACCGAACGGAGACGGAACCGAATTAGCCGGCAGAGCGGGCGCAGGCGAAGGACCCGCGCCTGTTATCTCCGCTTAAGAGTCGTCGAAACGCGCCCGAGGATTCCAAACAGGGTGAGCATGGCTCCGAGCATCGTCATGGCGATCGAACCGAAGAACAGAATCGACAGGCTTTGGACGTCCGTCCCGAGCCGTTCCATCTGTTCGCGCACCGGCACCCACTGCGGCACGGTGACCATATACAGGACGGCCCCCACCAACAGGACAACGACGCCGACGATCTCGATAATCAGATCCTGCAGCTTCACGAGATGCTGGCGCAACCGAACGAGCGCCGGTACAACCATGAGGACCACGGATATGATCGTCCCCCAGGTCGACCAGCTGACATCCGTCATTGCGTCACCCCGTCATCAACGCCGGCTAGTATGAGGGCTTGGGATACTAGTTCTGCCCCGAAATGACCCTGCGGAGGACGTTCGTGCGGGGGCCTGCGCCTCCGCCGCCCTCCCATGCCGCCGGTACTTCGATGGAAGATTGGAAGCGGATCCCTGCCGCCTCCGGCCTCGGCGCATGCCCGCCCTCGGCGCGGAGGACTCGGATTCGATATCCCAGAACACGCTGGAACGCCCACGCCGCATGCTCATCCGCGCTGTGGGCGTCGCCGTGACCGGAGGGGGTTCACCGGAATGGCTCTGCGCATGGGCGTGGACATCGGCGGGACGTTCACGGATCTGCTGCTCGTGGACGACCGGACGGGCAGCGTAACGATCGAAAAGGGCCTGACGACCTACCCCGACCCTGCCGAGGGTGTGATGGCGGTGGTCGCGCAGGCCATGGATCGCGTGGACGCGTCGCCGGCCGACGTCGAGGTCCTGGTCCACGGCACGACGCTCGCGATCAACACGCTGATCGAACGGACGGGGTCCCGCACGGCGCTCTTCGCCACACAGGGGCACCGGGACGCGATCGAGATTCGCCGCGAGCAGCGCTACGACATGTACGACGTGCTGCTCGAAGCGCCGAAGCCCCTCGCACCCCGCCACCTTCGCTTCGACATTGAGGAACGGGTGACCGCGGACGGCCGGGTGGCCGCGCTGTTGAATCGGGAACAGGTCGCGCAGTTGCTCCGCCGGCTCCAGGAGCGCGGCATCGAGGCGCTCGCGGTCTGTCTGCTTCACAGCTACCGCAATCCGGCCCATGAGGCGGCGATCGCCGAGATCGCCAAGGACACGGCGCCAGCGCTGCGGGTGTCGCTCTCATCGCGCGTCGCGCCCGAGATCAAAGAGTATGAGCGCGCCTCCACGACCCTGTGCAACGCATACGTGCAGGCGCGGGTCGACGGCTACCTGGAGCGGCTCGAGCGGGACCTCGGCCGCGCCGGGTTTCGTGGCGCCTTTTACCTAATGCAGTCGAGCGGCGGCCTGCTCAGCACCGCCACGGCGCGCGAGTTTCCGGTCCGGATCCTGGAGTCCGGCCCGGCCGGCGGCGCGCTCGCGGCCGCGAACGCCGGCCGCGTCGCCCGCCGCGACCGCTTGCTGTCCTTCGACATGGGCGGGACGACGGCGAAACTGGCGGTGATCAACAACGGCGAGCCGATGGTCGCGCCGGGCTTTGAGGTCGCCCGCGTGTACCGGTTTGCCCGCGGCAGCGGGTTCCCCGTGCGGATCCCTGTGATCGAAATGATCGAGATCGGCGCGGGCGGCGGCAGTATCGCGCGCGTCGACCGGCTCGGCCTGATCCGGGTCGGGCCGGAAAGCGCCGGGGCGCATCCGGGCCCTGCATGCTATGGGCGCGGGGGCGAGCAGCCGACCGTCACGGACGCGGATCTGCTGCTCGGGTACCTGGATCCGGCCTACTTCCTCGGCGGCCAGATGCCGCTCGACGCGGACGCGGCGCGCCGCGCGATCGGCGATCAGGTCGCCCGCCCGCTCGGCCTCGATCCCGTGCGCGCCGCGTGGGGCACTCACCGGATCGTCAACGAAAACATGGCCAACGCCGCTCACGTGCACCTGGTCGAACGGGGAACCGACCCCCGCGCCTACGCCGTCTTTGCGTTCGGCGGGGCGGGGCCGGTGCACGCGTACGGTGTGGCGTCGCTCCTCGGCGCGCCGTCAATCGTCGTGCCGGCGGGGGCCGGGGTCGCGTCGGCGGTCGGCTTCCTCACCGCGCCGCCGGCCTTCGAATTTGTCCACGGCTGGTACGCGCGGCTCCCGGACGTGGACTGGGCGCGCGTCAACGAGTCCCTGGGCGACATGGAGACGCGCGGCCGCGCGCTGCTGCGAAACGCCGGCGTGGCGTCCGCTGCGATCGAGGTGGATCGCGCCTGCGATCTGCGCTACGAAGGCCAGGGTTCGGAAGTCACCGTCGCGGTACCCGGGGGCGTGCTCTCGGCGGGGGGCGTCGATTCCATTCGCGGCGCCTTCGAGGAACGGTATCGCGCGCTGTACGGCCGGACCGTCCCGGGATCCGAGTTGGAAATCGTGAACTGGCGTGTGACGGTCCGCGGTCCACGGCCGGCCCTGCGCATCGCTCCCGCCGTACCGGACGGCCAGGCGCCGCGGGATGCGCGGAAGGGATCGCGCCCGGCATACTTCGACGACGGCCACGGGTTCGTCGACACTCCGGTCTACGATCGGTACCGGCTTGCACCCGGCGCGGCCGTGGAAGGCCCGGCCATCATCGAGGAGCGCGAATCCACGATCATCGTGGGTCCGGGCGGGCAGGCCGAGGTAGACGAGTTCCTCAACGTCATCGTCACGCTTCCGGCCCGCCGGCAGGATCCGGATGCCGTCGGACAGTCCGCGGGGGCCCGCCGATGACGGCCGCTCTGGGCGACCCCGTCGTCCTGCAGGTCTTGTGGCAGCGGCTCATCTCCGTGACCAACGAGCAGGCGGCCGCGCTGATCCGCACGGCGTTCACGCCGATCGTGAGAGACGCCGAAGATCTCTCCGCGGCCGTCTTCGACCGCCGCGGCTACATGATCGCGCAGTCGGTCACCGGCACACCGGGACACATCAACTCGATGGCCACCGGGATGAAGCATTTTCTCGCCGCGTACCCGGCCGGCACGCTGCGCCCGGGCGATGTGCTCATCACCAACGACCCGTGGCAGACGTCCGGCCATCTCCTCGACCTGACCATCGCGACGCCGGTGTTTTCGGGCGACACGCTCGTCGGATTCTTTGCCAACACCTGCCACTCGCTCGACATCGGCGGCCGGCCGTTCTCCGCGGACGCCGATGACGTGTACGAGGAAGGCCTGTACATCCCCATCATGAAGCTCTACGAAGACGGCCGGCCGAGCGAGCCGTTGTTCCGTATTCTGCGGGCGAATACGCGGGCGCCGGTGCCGGTGCTCGGCGACATCCACGCGCAGGTCGCGTGCAACGACGTGGGCGCTCGCAGTCTTCTCGCGTTGATGCGCGAATTTGACCTTGACTCCCTCGACGGACTGTCGACCGCGATCATCCAGCGATCGGAGGAGGCGCTGCGGCGCGCCATTGCAGCGCTGCCCGACGGCGAGTACGCGAGCGAGACGACGGCAGACGGGCTCGACGCTCCGGTCAGGATCAAGACGAGAGTCGTCGTCGCAGGGGACGGGGTCACGGTCGACTACACCGGCACGTCCGGCCAGGACCGCCGGGGCATCAACGTGCCGCTCAACTACACCGAGGCGTACACCACCTTCGCGATCAAGGCGGCCATCGCTCCGGAGGTGCCCAACAACGACGGCAGCTTCCGGCCGGTGCGCGTGGTCGCGCCGCCCGGGTGCATCTTGAACGCGCAGCCCCCCGCGCCGGTCGCGGCGCGGGCGATCGTGGGCCATTTCCTGCCGGGGACAATCTTCCGCGCGCTCGGGGCGGCGGTCGGGCCCCGCGCCATGGCCGCCGGCGCCGATTCGATCTGCCTCATTTCCGTGCACGGCGAGCAGGGCGATGCCGCGGCGCCGCCCTTCACCTACACCTTCTTCTGTGTTGGCGGGATGGGGGCGAGGGCGGCGAAGGACGGCCTCTCCACGACGGGGTTCCCCAGCGGCGTCGCCGGCATGGCCGCGGAGGTCACGGAGACGCTGGCGCCCGTGCTGATGCACCGGCGGGCGCTTCGCGACGGCTCGGGCGGCGCGGGCCGTCAGCGCGGGGGGCTGGGGCAGACGATCGAACTCAGCGTCCGAACCGGCCGCCGGTACAGCATCGCGGCCTCGGCGGACCGCACACGCTGTCCCGCCGAGGGCGCGGACGGCGGACGTCCCGGCGCCGCGGCCCGCACGGCGCTCGATTCGGGCGACACGCTCGACTTCAAGCGCACGCAGCAGGTGCCGGCGGAGCGGCGCGTGATTCTCGATCTCGCCGGCGGCGGCGGCTTCGGAGACCCCTTCACGCGTGACCCCGCGGCGGTGCTGCGCGACGTGCTCAACGGGTTCGTGAGCATCGACGCGGCGCGACAAGATTACGGCGTCGTGATCCGCCGGCTCGCGCCGGAGAGCGAGACAGTGCTCTTGCCGGAGGATTTCGTCGTGGATGAGGCGGCGACGGCGGCGCTGCGCGGCGCCGCAAGCCAGGCGCGAACGCGTTCGACATGATGCCGCACTGGCCAAGCTGTTTAGGCAAACCGTCGATCAAGGGTATCCCGGGCATGAAAGTAGCGCCACACCAGCGGAAGGAACCATGGATCGCCAAAATACCACGGCGCACCGGGCAGTTCGCGATCGTCAAACGCACACGCGGCCCCGGTGCCACCGAGGATTTTCCGGGCGGTCTGGGTTCCAAGATAGGTCATCATTGCGACGCCACTGCCGTTGCAACCTAATGCGTAATACATCCCGCGCTCTCTACCCATATGCGGCAAGAAATCAAAGGTGAACGCCACGTTGCCCGTCCAGGCATGGGTAATCCGAATACCCTTCAGCTGCGGCAGGCGATCGGTCATGAAACGGTAGAGGACGGGAGCGCTTATCGCCGGCGTCACCTGAGTGAAGCGCGCGCGGCCTCCGAACAACACGCGCTTGCCGTCGGGCGACATCCGGTAGTAGGTGAGGATGCGCGGCGTATCGCTGATGGTCTTGCCGGTCGGAAACAGGCTCCGGGCCAGGTCGGCCGGCAGTTCCTCGGTGGCAATGATGTGACTCGCAACGGGAATGATGCGACGCTTGAGCGAGGGCGTGGCATCGCCGGTTTCCCCGTTGGTGGCGATCACGACCTCGGCAGCCTCGATTTGGCCACGATCGGTCGCGAGCACGAAGCCGCCCGCCTTGCCCGTGATCTTGCCCACGCGCGTCCTTGCGCAGAGCCTCACACCCTGCCCACAGCAGGCATCGAGCAAGCCTTTGTAATAAAGTGCCGGATGAAGCTTGCCCGAGCCCGCGGCGACCATGCCGCCGAAGTAAAAGTCGCTCGCAATCTCCGTGTGTTGGCGCTCCCGGGGCACCATGGAGGCGCCGGCCTCCGTGTACCGGTTGAGTAGCTCTACGTTACGGGCGAGGTCGTCATAGTGCTTGGGGGTGTAGGCGCCGACAAATCGGCCGGAGCGTTCGTAGAAGCAGTCGATCTTCTCGCGTGCGATGATGGTTTCGATCGTGCGGAGCGACTCGGCGGCGCTCGTGAGCATCGTCTCCACGTCCTGCTCCGCCGCCTCGCGGTCCTTACGCCCGCTACGCCCGGACAGTCCCTTTGCCAGCTTAACCCCACCGCTGACCGCGCCGCCGTTCCGAGTACTCGCGCCGTGGCCGAACTCGTTGGCCTCGATCACGGTGACCACCGTGCCCGCGCGGGCGAGTTCGAGGGCGGCGGAGAGTCCCGCATAGCCGCCGCCAACGATCGCCACGTCGGTCCTGCCAGGCAATTCGGCCGAACCTTCGGCACTTGGCGTCCATGCTTGCCACCAGTAGGGCTTAGGTTCGAATCGAGGATGGAACATACGTACCGATCAATACGTCCGCGGTCACGGCTTGGCCTGTCAGAACAAACTGCGCCGCGCCGCGCGAGAAAGGCTCATCCAGGGCGTCGGGGAGCGCAGGTCGAGCCTCGTGCGCAGCCCCGGCTCCACGGCCAAGATCTGCGGGATCGCGTTGACGGCCTGCGCCGCGGCGGTCTCCACTGGCGGCGACGCGGGACGGACCTGGACGTGGTGCGTTGAGCCACCGTCCTCGATACTGACGGAATCCAGGACTTCGAGGCAGAGCGATTCGGGGCGCACGTGAAGCGAAAGTCGGAAATCGAAGCGCAGGCCGCCGGCGCATATCCCGATCGCCTGCTGCACGAGTCCCGCGGCCGTGCCCTGCGCAATACCGTCCTCGGCATGGCCCGCAATCAGCGGCTTGATCGATTCCTGGAAACTTTGGACCTCCGTGCCCAAGGCGGCGGCGATCATGTCCATACTTTCGCGGAAGCCGATATGCCCCGCGATGCCGCCGGAGGAGATCCTCTGTTCGAACGCCGCGGGCGCCAGTCCGAGCCCGAGGCGGTCGCGCACGGCCCGCCCGAAGCCCGACGCGTCCGTCACTCTCGACACCACGATGGCGCTCGGGTGCCACCGCGAGCTAAGCGCCTCCAGCACCAAGGCGTCGAACACGAACCCAGGATTCACTCCGGCACCCAGGACACTTACCCCGGCCGCGCGCGCCTCACGATCCAAGGTTTCGGCGGCGGCGCGATGAACGACCCACGGGTACGCCAGTTCCTCACAGGTCGAAATCACGTGCGCACGCGCCCGCACTGCCTCGGTGATCTGGCCGAGCGCCTGGTTGAGCACCGGCACCGTTGCGTGCAGAACGACGTCCGGATGCGCGTCCGCGAGCGCCGGCGCCGCAATGGCGGCAATGGCGACCCCCGGCGGGAGCTCCGGTACGTGGTTGCACGCGGGTTGACCCGCGAGCGACCGCGAGATCACCGCGACGACCTCGACCCCGTCCCGGCACGCGAGCAGCGCGGCCATCCG
Organism: bacterium; assembly: GCA_035307565.1. Classification (GTDB taxonomy): domain Bacteria; phylum Sysuimicrobiota; class Sysuimicrobiia; order Sysuimicrobiales; family Segetimicrobiaceae; genus DASSJF01. Next base: position 158,483 of record DATGHZ010000012.1, read on the forward strand.
GCGGCCGACCCGTCCGAAGCCGAAGAGTGCCACCCGCACGGTAGCGCGGGTCGGTGCCCCGGATCGCGCGCTATCCATGCGCGTGTTACCGTCGAGGCGCTGGCATGCTCGGACGCAGCACGGGAAGTTTGCCCGGCCGCTGGGTGACCGCCATGATTTGGAGCAGTTCGTTGTCGGGGCCACGGAAGTACACGGCTCGTCCGCCAGTGTACGCTCCAAAAATCAAATCCACGGGCGTCATTATGGTGGCGCCGATCCGCTGCAACCGCTTCACCGCCTCATCGAGATCCTCGGCGAAGAACGCCAGGTGCAGCCCGCCGATCGCCTCCGGCGGGTAGGTGACCCTCGCCTGGCCCGGCAGATGGTAGTACTTCACCAACTCGATGATGGTGTTGGTGTGGGGAATCTGAAAGAAGGTCACGTCGAGCTCGATGCCCGGCTGCCCCACCATCGCGGCAACCGGCTCGGCGCCCTTTCCGCGAAACTCCACTTTCTGGATCGGCTCAGCCTCGAACAGCCCGCTGTAGAATTTGACCGATCGCTCCATATCCGAGACGATGATCCCGACGTGCTCAGCCCAGTACATTCGATCCTCTCCCCCCTGCATAGACGTGCTGGAACATATCTTGCTCGACCGGTTCGGGCGCCGCCTTCACAGCCTCGACCACCAACGCCATGGTCGCCTCCCAACGAGCTCGGATCTCCGCGATCAGCACGTCGGGGTCGTTGGGTCGGAGTTCCGCGGCCACCAGGCGAACCGGATCGCGCGCCTTCCAGGCTTCGAGCTCGCCCGGCAGGCGGTACTTGGCCGGGTCGCTGCGGGAGTGGCCGACGAACCGGTAGGTCTTCGCCTCGATCAAAGTCGGCCCGCGCCGGGCACGCGCCCGATCGACCGCTTCCAGCATCGCCGCGCGCATCGCATCGACGCGTTGCCCATCGACCGCCACCCCGGGCATCCCGTAGCCCGCGGCCCGTGATGCGATCTCCGGCACCGCGGTGGTCCCGTCGATGCGCGAATACTCCGCGTAGAGATTGTTTTCGCACACGAACACGACGGGCAGCGCCCAGAGGCCGGCCAGATTGAGCGCTTCGTGGAACGCACCGATGTTCGCGGCCCCGTCGCCGAAAACCGCGACGGTGACCGCGTCGTCGCCACGGGTCTGGCTCGCCAGCGCCGCGCCGGCGGCAATTGGCAGCTGCGCGCCGACGATCGCGACCGTCGGCCACAGACCGAGCGCCCGGTCCGACAGATGCATCGAGCCGCCGAGCCCGCCCGTGCAACCGGCGCGCCGCCCCATAATCTCGCCAAGCACCGCTGTCGCCGGCATTCCCAACGCCAGTGCCCAGCCGTGGCCACGGTACGTGCAGAGGACCTGGTCGGTCGTGCGCGTTGTTCCCGCGACCGCTACGCAAACGCCTTCCTGGCCCTGACAAGTGTGCGTCGTCCCGGGGATCAGGCCCTGAAGGAACAGTTGCTGAACGTGCTCCTCGAGCACGCGGATCTCGACCATGCGGTCGAGCGCCGCGTGGAGATTGCCGCCTTGAAGGGCGGTCCGCCGCTCGACAGGCGTCGCGTCCGTTGTGATCATCGTCACTCCTCCGCCCACCACGGGGTCAACGCCCGGCCTTCCGCGCACAACGCGTCGATCTGCTTTGCGACGAATTCCGGCGACGGCAAATAGCGCCGCTCGAGTGCCGCGGAGAACGGCACGGGCACGTCGGGGCAGGTCACGCGCACAGGCGGGGCGTCGAGCGAGTCCCATCCCCGCTCCACCACATGCGCGACTACGTCCGCCCCCCACCCTCCGGTGTACGGATTTTCCTCGATGACGATGAGGCGGTGCGTGCGCGCGACGGATTCGAGTACGCTCCGGCGATCCCACGGCAGAATCGTTTCCAGGTCCAACAGGTCGACGGGCCAGGTCTTCGCAACCGCCTCGGCGGCTTGCGCGGCCACCCGCACCATCTGTCCGAGCGCCACGACAGTCACGGCGTCACCCTCCCGTACGCGCCGCGCCATTCCGAGAGGACTCGGCACCTGGTCCGCGGGGTCGAACTCCTCGCGGATAAAATACAGTGCGCGCGGTTCGAGCACGACCACAGGATCGGGATCGCGGATCGCGGCGCGGAGGACTCGGTAGGCGGAACTCGGTCCTGACGGGCTCGCGACCCTGAGCCCCGGCGTGTTCAGCAGCCATGTCTCCAGCGTCTGTGAGTGCTGGGCCCCGAATCCCAGACCGGCGCCCACGGACGCGCGGACAACCAGCGGGACCGAGAACTGGCCGGCCGAAAGGTAGCACATCTTGGCGGCCTGAGTCACAACCTGATCCAGGGCGACGCCCAGGAACTCCACGAACATCATCTCGGCCACAGGGCGCATCCCGGCCATCGCGGCTCCCACCGCGGCACCGAGGATGGCGGTCTCCGAAATCGGCGTGTCGCGCACGCGCATCGGGCCGAACTCCTCGAGCAGCCCTTCCGTCGCTTTGAAGACGCCCCCCGCCGCGGCGACGTCCTCGCCGAGCACCATCACCGACGGGTCCGCCCGCATCTCGTCCGCGAGCGCGCGGCAGATTGCCTGGTTCATTCGCAGCACAGCCATCAGGGGTCTCCTCTCGGGCGCGCAAAGCTCGGGGCGCATCACATCACCGGTCCGCCGGCATGGCGAATACGCGGCGCGGGTTGTCGATGACCGGCAGCCGGACCTCACTTTCCGTGAAGCCGCGCCGCCGCATCCATGGCAAAATATTTCGCACGATGTGGTCGTAACCGGGGCCGCCGTAGCGCCGCGTGCGGTGCTTCGTGCAGACGTCGTGCGAGAAGAGCAGTTGGGCGCCGTACCCTGCGTCCATAAGGGCGCGCACCAGATCGAGCCGCTGCGCGTCGCTCGGCATGTCGATACCGAACGCCTGATACGGGAACGTCGCCGTTGTCTCGCACCCAAAAAGGTCGTATTCCAAGTAGCAGCCGGTATCCGCCAGGGCCTTGAGCCGGTCGAGGCTCTGCACGGTCCGGTCGATGTGAGAAATGACCACGCGCCGCGGGTCGGCCCCACCCGATCGAAGAATGTCGACGATCGCGAACGGCGAGTCGGGATGGCGGCCGGGATGCACCGACAGGCCGCACCCGAGCGCCGCCTGCGCCACCGCGGCCGCGCGGAAGACCTTGGCCTCTACCGGCACAAGCGGCCACGAACTGCCGATCTCTCCAATGAACCCGGCCCGAATGCCGGTGTCGCCGACTCCCTCGGTAATGTCGCGGATGATCTCCCGGGTGATGTCGTCCTCGGTCATCGACGCCACACACGGAGGATGGGTCGGCGCCACGTAGTATCCGCACCCCATCACGATGTGCAGCCCGGTCGCGCGGGCGATACGCGCGATCGCATGGGGGTCTCGGCCAAGTCCCACCGACGTGCAGTCGACGATGCCTTGCCCGCCGGCCTCCCTATACAGGCGGGCCTCGTCGATCGCCGTCCCCTCGCTGTCCAGCACCAGATTGTCGAGATTGGAGGCCCAGTTGAACTGAATCCAGTGGAAGATCTCGAGCGAGACGGGCCTGCGCGCGAGCGCGCGGTCCGCCGCGTCCGTCGGCTCCTGGAATGTCACGCCGCGCTGGTCGCAGAGCAGATGCTCGTGGCTCAGCGTAATGCCGAGCGCCGCGGGCGGGATCGGGCCCAGGACGGTCTGTACCACCTCTGTCATGTCTCGCGATCTCCCTTCCGCTACGCAGTGCCCGGCCGCATACCGGCTTGCTCCCCGCGACCGGTCCGCAGCCGCGGGTCGAGGACATCGCGGAGGGCGTCGCCGAGCAGATTGAACGCGATGATGATGAGCACGAGCGCCAAGGATGGAAAGATCACGAGCCACGGAGCGACCGTCACGAAACTGCGGGAGGCAGCCAGCATGTTGCCCCAATCGGCATGCGGCGGCTGGACGCCGAGCCCCAGAAAACTCAGCGACGCCTGCGCGATCTCGGCCGTGGACAGGCTGAGGGCGGTCTGCACGATCATCGAGGGAAGGATGTTCGGCAGCACGTGCTCGACGACGACGCGCGCCGGCGAGCAACCGGTCGCCCGCGCCGCCTCGATGAACTCGCGCTGACGCGTCGACAACGTCGCCCCGCGGGCGATACGCGCAAACCGCGGCACGTACACGATGGCCACGGCCAGAAGCGCGTTGTTAAGACCGGGGCCCAGAACGCCGACGACGAGGAGTGCCAGCAGCAGTGCCGGCATCGAGAACATGATCTCAACAACCCCGCTCAGAGCGAGGTCGGCCGGCCCGCCCGCGTACCCCGCCACCAGCCCGATCGTCGTACCGGCCACCAGCGCGACCCCGACGGACGCGGCGGCCGAGTAGAGCGCGATGGGGGCGGCCGCGGCGACACGGCTCAGCTGATCGCGGCCCAGTTCGTCGGTGCCAAACCAGTGGGCGAGGTCCGGCGCCTGCAGCGCGTCGCGCGGGTTGATCTGCGTGGGTCCGTACGGCAGCACGTGCGGCGCCACCAGGCTCAGCAGCACGATGAGTACGAGAAGCGCGACCGCGAACCGTCCCTCCGCGTGACCGAGGAGACGGCCGAGGCGACCACGCCGGCCGCCGGTGAACGTGGCCGCCGCGGTCGCCGTCATGCCCGCTGCGTCGGATCCACGATGGGATAGAGGAGATCCACCAGCAGGTTCGCGAGAATGTATGTCGCGGCGATCACGAGCGTGCCGGTGACGACGAACGAATAATCGCGCCGCCCGATCGCCGCCAGCAGGCCGCTCGCGAGGCCATCGAGGTTGAAGACCTGCTCCGTCACGATCAGGCCGCCGACCAGGCTGCCGAACACATAGCCCTGCAGCGTGATAATCGGCGCAAGGGCGTTCTTGAGGGCATGGCGGTAGATTACGTTCCGCTGCGGAGCCCCTTTCGCCATGGCGGTGACGATGTACGGCTGGCCGAGCGTCTCCAGCAGCGACGTTCGCGTCATCTGCGCCGTCATCGCGGCGAGCGGCACGGCGATCGACACGCTCGGCAGGAGCATCGAGCGCAGGTTGAGCCCGACACTCTGCGCCAGCGGCACGTACCCTATCTGATACAACGGCTTCAAGAATAACGCGCCGGCCAGCACGAGCAGCACGCCCGCCACGAACGGCGGAATTGCGAACATCACGAAGAGGATCGTGCGCACCATGACGTCGGCAAGGCCGCCGGCCCGCACGGCGGTAAACACGCCGAGTAATACCCCGAGCACGATCGACTCTGCAAGCGCGAGCAGCGCCAACTCCAGCGTGATGGGGGCGCGTCGAGCGATCTCAGCGGTGGCGTACAGGCCGGTGATTGGAGACTTCCCGAAGTTGCCCCGAAGCGCACCATCGAGCCAGTGCGCGTACTGTACGACGAGGGGCTGATCCAGACCGAGCCGGTGCCGCAGCTCGCGATACTGCTGCTGGGTCGCGCCCTCCGAGCCCACGAGCACCGTGCTGAGATCGCCCGGGATCAACGTCCCGAGCCAGAAGATGAGAAACGACACGACCAGCAGGACGCCGAGGCCGGCCGCGCATCGCTGCGCGACATAACGCGTCATCGGATCCGGCCCTCGCCGTAACGCACCGCTACGGGGCTGGACGCCTCACCGAGAAATAGAACCGACGGCTCCCCGTGAAATCGAACGTAACGCCCTCGACCTGACGGGGAAGGTACGCCACCCATTTGTTTTCGGCGACGACACCCGTGAACGGATACACGAGGTTCGCCTCGGTGAGCTGGATCTGCCGGTAAATGCCCGGCAATTGGGCGTACGACGCCTGGGTCGCTCGGTCCAGCAGCGTCTGGAGCTCCGCCGGGGTCGGACCCTGCCGGCCCGCGCGCGGCACAATGTACAGGCTCGGATCGGCGAAGTACGGGGCGTTCGTCATCGTGAGATCGTAATTAGCCTTGACCAGGCGATCTAGCCAGACGTTCGTCTCCAACTGCTGCAACGTCAGTCGAATTCCGGACTCGGCCAGCTGGCTCTGCAGCACCTGCGCGATGCGGGGCCACGTATCGCCTAGCGTGGGCCACATGAACGTCAGGTCGACGCCGTTCGCGTATCCCGCCTGTGTCAACAGTTGTTTGGCCTTGACGATGTCGCGCTGATAATAGGGCTGTTGGGCCAGCGGCACGGCCCACGGGTGGCCGGGCGGGAAGGGGCCGGTTGGCACGCCCTCACCGAGCAGCGCCAGCTTGACCACCGCGGACCGATCGATGCTCGACGCGATAGCCCGCCGGACGTTCACGTTGTCGAGGGGCGGTTTGACGCTGCCCATGTTGATTTGAAAGGTCGAGGAGCTGGCCACGGTCACGACCCGCAGTCCAGTCACGCGCTTCAACGTCACCACAGTCACCGGCGTCGGGTAGACGAGACCGACTGACCCGGATAGCAGCGCCGCGACAGCCGTCTGCGCCTCCGGAATGTAGCGGATCACGAGCCGGTCGGCGCGCGGCACTCCGGACCGCCAGTAGTCCGGATTGCGCTCCAGGGTCAGCTCGGAACCCGGCACGTACGAGACCATCCGGAACGGTCC
>DATGHZ010000013.1:0-120581 GCA_035307565.1 bacterium
GCCGATGTTGTAGACCTCGCCGGGCCGACAGTGCCGCAGGGCCTCCCAGTACGCGCGCATCGCGTCCCGCACATCGATGAACGTGCGCACCGAGTTGAGATTGCCGTGCACAAGTTCCGCGGCGAGACCCTCCTCGATCCACGCGATCTGCCGGGCGAACGCGGTCGCGAAGAGGTCCGTGCGCCGGGGATTGAGGTACGTGAACATGCGGGTGCGGATGATGCGCATGCCGTACGTGGTGAAGTAACTCCACCCGAGCAGGTCCTGCGCCGCCTTCGACACCGCGTAGGGGCTGACGGGACGCAGCGGGGCGTCTTCGCGGATCGGTACATCCTTGGGCTCGACCTGCCCGTACACCTCCGACGTGCTGCACAACTGAATCAACGGGTCGAGCCCCAGCCGCCGGACCGCCTCGAAGAGGTTGCTGGTGCCGAGGATGTTGTTCTCGAGCACAACGCCGGGGATGTCGAACGACGCGCGCACGTTGGCGTGCGCGGCGAGGTGGAAGATCCCGTCCGGGCGGGCGCGTTCGAGCGCCGACACGACCGACCCGAACTCGAGCAGGTCGCACTCGTGGAGCGTGACCCGCCCTGCAAAGAGGTCGCGGTGCCGCGCGGCGCTGTGCCAGCGGGCGATGCCGTGCGCTTCGACCTCGGGGTGATGCTCGAGGATGTACTCGGCGAGGTAACTCCCCCCCGAGCCGGCCACGCCGGTGATGAGGACGCGCCGCGGCGCCGGCATCAGGGGCAACGGCTCACGCCGGTCCGTACGGCCGCACGGCCCCGCGACGACGGGGGTGCGCGCCGCGCATGGTCAGCGCCGGCCCCACGAGATGCGCCCCGGGGTCGACTCCCGGAACGGCCGGAGGATGCGGGCGGCCCGGTCCTGCTCTTCCGCCGAGTAGTCCTGCTCGGGGTCGAAGAAGACGACCTGGCTGCCGCCGAACGAGAAGCGGAACGGGACGTGGAGCAGGCCGCTCAGCCGCTCGCGCACCCGGGCGCGGTTGTGCGGCTCGACGAACAGCAGCATGAACCCGCCGCCGCCGGCCCCCGTCAGCTTGCCGCCGATCGCGCCCGCCCCGCGCGCGTCCGCGTACAGGTCGTCGATCTCCTTATTCGACACGCTCGCGCTGAGACTCCGCTTCGCCTCCCACGCCTCGTGCAGCAGGCGTCCGAACCGCACGAGGTCGCGCCCCTCGTTGAGGATGGCGAGACCCTCGTCCACCATCTGGCCGAGCGCCTGCATGTGCCGCTCTTTGATGTTCGTGCGCTGGATGTAGCTCTCGGCGACCTCCGAGGCCGTCCGGGTGATCCCCGTGTAGAACAGCATGAGGTGCCGGCACAGCTGCTGTGTGAGATCGGCGCTCAGCGTGAGTGGGTTGACCGAAATCTCGCCGTCGCGCCCGAAGACCACATGGTTCAGGCCCCCGTGCGCGGCGAGGACCTGATCCTGGGACCCCACGGCCTCCTTGAGGCGGTCCTGTTCGATCGCCACGCTCTCGAGCGCCAACTCCCGCTTGCTCGGCATGTGCCCCTTGAGCGCATACAGGGCGTGCAGGAGGCCGACCGTAAACGCCGAGCTGGACCCCATGCCGCTGCGGGCCGGCAGATCGCCGTCGTGGTGAATCTCCACACCGCGCTCGATCCCGACGTGCCGCAGGACTTCACGAACCGCCGGGTGCCGGATCTCGTCGCGATGGTGGCACATCTCGATCCGCGACCACACGACGCGAATGCGGTGCTCGAAAAACGGCGGCAGGTAGCGGCACGTGAGATAGCAGTACTTGTCGATCGTGGTGGCGAGCACGGCGCCGCCGTGCTCGCGGTACCAGGACGGGTAGTCCGTCCCGCCGCCGAAGAACGAAATCCGGTATGGTGTCCGTGTGATGATCATTCCGGCCGGTCCTCCCGCCTCGAGAAGAGCGCGCGTTCCACAAGATCACAGAGCACGTGCTCGATCGCGAGATGCGCCTCCTGAATATGCTGCACCGAACTGCTCGGGACGGCGATCCCGACCGACGCCGCCTGCGCGAGGCGGCCGCCGCCGCCGGTCAGCGCGATCGTCTTGAGGCCGGCCGCGTGCGCCGCCTCGACCGCCCGCACGACGTTGGGGGACTCGCCGCTCGTGCTGATCGCCACGAGCACGTCGCCCGGCCGGCCGAACGTCTCCACCTGGCGCGCGAAGATCTCGTCCACGCCGGTGTCGTTCGCCACCGCGGTCAGGACCGAGGAATCCGTCGTCAGCGCGATCGCCGGCAGGCCGGGGCGCGGAAACTCCTTGGTCAGCCGGTTGACGAATTCCGCCGCGAGATGCTGGCAGTCCGCGGCGCTGCCGCCGTTTCCACACAAGAGGACTTTGCCGCCGCCGCGGAACGCCCCGGCGACCAGATCGGCCGCGGCGAGAATGGCGCCGGTGAGATCCGCGGCGACGCGGCCGCTGACCTCCGCGCTCTCGGCGAGGTGCGCGCGGACGCGCTGCGCGCGGTCGACGCGGGCGGCGTGCATCGCGCCGCGCCTAAACATTCTGGAACGGCCCCCAGGCCAGCATCGCGTAGCCTTTGCGCAACTCCGTAATGCCCTCCTCGAGGGATCGGCGGGCTTCGAACCCGGCTTCCCGCAGCCGCTGATTCGACACGATGTAATCGCGCCGATCGGGATCATGCCCAACGGACGCGAACTCGATGCGGAAGTCGGGTACCTGCTCCTTGACCTTCAGCGCGAGCTCTTCTTTCGTCAGGTTCGCCGAGTCCAGACCGACATTATAGCATCGCCCGGCCATGGTGCGCGCGTGCCGGATGGAGTGGATCATGCAGTCCGCGACGTCGCGAATGTGGACGAAGTTTCGCCGGAAATGCTTTTCGAAGATCACGAGATACCGGTCTTTCACCGCGGCGTAGACGAAGTGGTTGACCAGCAGGTCGATGCGCATCCGCGGCGACATCCCGAACACGGTCGCCAGCCGCAGCGAGATCACGTTCCGCGCATCCAGCAGCTCCGCCTCCGCCTCGGCCTTCGTCCGGCCGTACAGCGACACCGGTTCGAGCGGCGTCTCCTCCGTGCAGTACTCCGCGCCCGGCTTCATCCCGTATCCGCTGTTGGTCGTCGGAAACACGACGAGCTGGTCCGGGCTGCGCAGCCGGTTCAGCAGGCGCACCGCGTCCAGGTTGAGCGCGCGCGCGAGCCACGGATCGCGGTCGCAGGCCGGCGCGCCCACCACCGCGGCGAGCGGGATCACGATGTCGGCGTCCGCCACGAGGCGGCGCATCAGCGCCTCGTCGCGCGCGTCGCCGAACTGGAACACAAAGGCCGGGTTCGCGCAGAGATGGAACAGCGATGGCTGGCGGTGCGTCAGGGTGTCGAGCGCGGTCACCCCGTACCCGGCGTCGAGGAGATGCTCGCACAGCACGGAGCCGAGATAGCCCGCGCCGCCGGTGACGAGCACCCGTGGTCCCATTAGGGGGAGAAATACCTTCCGTTCACCGCCGTCATGTTCCTCCGCCTGAGCGCCGTACTGGACAATCCGTCACGACCATCGTAGCATCAACCCGGGCATGAGAGAGCCTGATGCGCGCCGTCCACGCCGGGCCGCCCGTGAGTGAAGTGACCGCGACGCTTCGCGCGGGCGTCGACACCCGACGTCCCGCGCGGGCCCGAGCGTTGTTCCCGGAACTCCTCTGCCTGCCGCTCCTGGCGGCGGCCGTGGCCCTCCCGCCGCTTCTCCGCGGCGAGTTGATCGGCCGCGGCGAGATGCCGCACGAATACTCGCTGTACGCCTTCGTCGGCCGCGCGCTCCATCGCGGATACGTGCCGTTGTGGAATCCGTACACGGTCTCGGGCAACCCCGGCCTCGCCGATCCCGCGTCCAACGTCTTCTACCCACTCACCGCCCCGCTGCTGCTGCTCGGCTCGGTGGCCGGCGCCCTCAACACGATGTTCGTCCTGCACATGGTCCTCGCGGGGCTCTTCATGCACGTCTACTTGGGGAGCCTGCGGTTGTCCCGGCCCGCCCGCTTCGCCGGCGCCATGGCGTACATGCTGTCCGGATTCGTCGGCTGGCGCATCCTGTCAGGCGACATTCCCCGCATCGCGACGTACGCGTGGCTGCCGCTCGCCTTCTACCTCGTCGAGGAGATCGCATCGGGCCGGCGCGGGATGGGCGCGGCGCTCCTCGGCGGCCTCGTGATCGCCGTGGAGTGCTTTGCGGGGGAGCCGCAGGCGTTCGCGCACGCCACGCTCGCGCTCGCCGCCTACGCCGGCTTTCGCTTCGCGGCCATTGTGCTCCGGCGGGCCCCCCGCGCCGCCGTGCGCCGGGCCGGCCTGCTGCTCGCGGTCATGTTCGTGGCCGGCGCCGGACTCGCCGCGCCCCAACTTCTCCCGACGCTCGAGGACTTCCGGTACTCCAACCGTCCCGGGCTCGACGCCGGGTTTGCGACGCTCGGCTCCATCCCGCCGATCGGCTTGGTCTCGGTGCTGGCGCCGCGGTTCTTCGGCGACGAAATACACGGCTGGTGGGGAGAGCGCGAACTGTCGGCGCGGGAGTTCTACCCGCACGCCGCGAGCCTCTACACAGGATTCTTCACGCTGGTCCTGGCGATCGCCGCGGTACTGGCCCGGCGGGATCGCCCGCACGTCCGATTCTTTGCCGGGTTCGGCATCGCGGTCCTGTGGATCGCGCTCGGGAAATTCGGTTATCTCTACCGCCTCGCCGCCTACGTCCCGATTCTCAAGAGCTTTCGGGACGTTGAAAACATCAACATTCTGGTCCCACTCAGCGCGTCCGTCCTGGCGGCGTTCGGCTTCGACCGCTTCCTCGAACCGGACGACCCTAAGGCCGGAGGCTCGAATGCGATCTGGAATCGCGTCCTCGAATGGACCGCCCTCGCGGTCGCATCCGGTGTGATCCTGGTCGGCATGACGCTCTTGTACGAGCGCTATCACGGTCTTGAGTTGTTGTCGCTGCCCTTCGTCCGCAAGACCGCCGCGGAAAGCGCCCTGTTTGTCGCGGCGGCGTGGGCCGTGAGCGCGGCTCTGATCCGCGCCCGCAGGATGCACCGCGCCGCGCCCGGGTGGTTGATCGCCGCCGCGATTGCGTTCCTCTCGGCCGATCTTCTGTACGCGTCGGCACCGCTCATCGCCGCCGGCACACCCCTCCGGCCGCTCGCGGAGCCCGACGGGATTACCCAATTTCTGGCGGGCGACCGGTCGCTGTACCGCGTGTCCGGCCTGTTCGATCGCGGGCCGGCGTTTGGAGTCCAAGACACGGACGGCGAGCCGAGCCTGCTGCTCGCAAGATACCAACGGTACACCGACGCCCTGCAGGGCCGCGGGCCTAACGGCGCGCGGCCGGAGGGCCCCCACGGTGTCGTGATTCGCGCAGGCCTTGATTCGTCACTGCTGGCGCTTCTCAACGTGAAGTACTCGATTGTCAGCGCGCAGGATCAGCCCATCTCACACGTGCGCGATCCCTTACGGCTCGTCCAGGTTGCGCCGAATGACTTCATCTACCGCAATCCGCTCGTGTTTCCGCGCGCCATGGCCGTGGGGAGCTATCACGTGGTCCGCGATCCCGAAGCCCTTCTGCGCGAGCTCGACCGTGCGGGGTTCGACCCTCGAACCACCGCGCTGCTCGAGCAAGAACCGGCGCTGCCGCCCGGCTTCGCCCTCGCCCAGAGTACCGCTGCCGCGGGCCCGCCCGGTCGTGTCACGGTGACATCGTACGGCGACAACGAGATCGTCGCGGAGGCCGACTTCGCGCGGGCCGGATTCCTCGTCCTCAACGACGTCTACTATCCGGCCTGGCAGGCGATCATCGACGGGCGGCCGGCGGCCGTGTACCGGGCGAACTATCTCTTTCGGGCCGTTGCCGTGGTACCGGGGCGCCACACCGTGCGCTTCGTCTACCGCGATCGGACGGCTATCATTGGAGGAACGATCGCGCTTTTGACCATGCTCTGGGGTGTGGCAGCGCTCGTCTTAGACCGGGGCCGCCGCGGGTAACAACGCGAACGTGTTGCATGCAAGGATTCTGCGGCCGCCGGCGGCTATTGAAAGGGACGGCACTACAACGTCGATTTCGAGGCGTTCAAAGTAAGGCGCCGGTTTTCAATAGGTTTGGTCTTGGAACTCCCCGCAAATGTCAGCCTTTAGGGAGTACGCCCGGCGTTTCCGCCCGCAGAGTTCCGTCTCGCTCCACAGAGCGCTTTACATATTCGATGACTTCAAGCAGAACGTCGTCGAGGCTCCTCGTGGGCCGGTATCCGAGAAGCGCGCGCAGCTTGCTGATGTCCGGGACGCGGTAGCGGGCGTCCTCAAACCCCGGTCCGTACGCGAGCTCGTACGGAATGTATTGCGTCGCGACAGTGCGGCCCGCGAGATGTTGCACAAGCTGCGCCAGTTCATTGATAGTGACCGGTTCTTCGCTGCCGATGTTGAAGATTTCACCGATCGCGCCGGGATGGTTCATCAAGCCGATCACGGCATGCACCGTGTCGGCAACCCAGGTGAAGGTTCGAATCTGACGCCCGTCGCCGTAAATCGTGATTGGTCCCCCCACCAGGACTTGCTGGACGAAGCGAGGGACCACCATTCCGTACGCTCCGCTCTGGCGCGGCCCGACGGTGTTGAAGAAGCGGCCGATGACAACCTCCAGTCCTTGCTCGATCATGTAGGCGCGAGCCAGGTATTCGTCGAGCGCCTTCGCGGTCGCATAACACCATCGGATAGAGGAACCCAAGGTTATGTCGTCGGTTTCGCGAAAACGCCCGCACCCCTCGCGAGTATCCTTCCCGTAGACTTCGGACGTCGATGCCACAAATATCTTACGCCGGTGCCGCGCCGCAGCGCTGAGCACGATCTCGGTCCCGACCACGTTGGTCATGATGGTGTCGACAGGCCGTCCGTAGATTAACTTCACGCCCACGGCCGCGCCGAGATGGTACACGTGGTCGGCGTCGGATACCAGGCGATCGACTGTAGCGCGGTCCAAGATCGAGCCCTGCACGAACTCGAAGCGCGCCTCGCCTTCCAGGCGGCGGATGTTCCGAAGGCTTCCTGTGGACAGATCATCCAGACAGATCACGCGATGTCCTTGACCGATGAGAGCATCGGATAAATGGGAACCGATGAAGCCGGCGCCTCCCGTCACAAGCGCACGCATGAGCCCGTTTCCCCCAACGTTGGGAATTGTCCGGCATTTCGGTTCAAACTAGTGCATACCTTTGGCAGAGGCTCGCGGCCAGCGAGCCTGAGGAGCCCACATTCATACAAGGGAAGGCCGGCGCCGCCATCAGAGAAGAACGGCCTTCGAACAGACGACGTGAAAGGATGCCGAAACGACGGCGCACGGGCCGGCGCCCGCGGTAAATCCCCACGGGGAGGAGGCGGAAGGGAATGAACGGATCACGCGATGGAGTCCCTTTGCGGATCTGTTTGCGATGCAGCGTGACATGAACAACTTCCTGAGCAAGACGGTTGGGACCGCCGGTCAGACGACCCGGGGCGGGGAGCGGCGGCGGGACCGCCACGTGGGCTCCTCGCATCGAGTCGTTCTATGTCAAAGATAACCAGTTGATCGTGCGGGCGTGGCCGCCGGGGATCGACCCGTCCATGGTAGACGTGCAGGTCCCGGGCAACCTCCTCACCATCAAAGGGGAACGGACATTTCCGTACCGGCTGCAGGACGACTAGTACCCCCTCAGCAAGCTTGCCTACGGACCGTTCGAGCGCACCCTCACGCTGCCCGACGGCCTCAAGTCGGACCACCTGAAGACGAGCTACACCCACGGGGTGCTCGAGATCGCACTGCCGATCCATGAAGCAGTGCTGCCCAAGAAGATTCCGATCGAGGTGGCGCAAGGGTCGCAGAAGGTCGCGCTGAGCGGCGCGCGGTAGTCGCCCTCTCTCGCGCCGGGACAGCGCCGTGGCCGCGTGACGCACTTCCCCCCGCGGCCACGTGTTTACGCCTCGGCCGTTGTCCTCGCCCCGCCGCGGCCCGCGCCCATCGCCGCGTCCACCGCGGCCGCGACATCCGTCCGGAACCGTTCAAACGTGAAGTAGTCCTCCACCCAGTTGCGTCCCGCGGCGCCCAAGCGAAGACGAAGTTGATCATCGCCCGCCAGCCTGGCGATGGTTTTCGCCACGGCGGTGACGTCCCGGCCGTCGACGACGTATCCCGTCATTCGGTCCCGCACCGCCTCCGGCGCGCCGCCGCCCTTTCCCGCGATGACCGGCCGCCCGAAGGCGGCGGCCTCGATGTAGACGATGCCGAAGCCTTCGCCGGCCCAACCGTCCGGCCGCTGCTCGGCGACCGACGGCATGACGTAGATGTCGGCCGCGCGGTACAGCGCCGGCAGGTCCGATCGCTGCACCTGTCCGGCGAAGGTCACCGCCGCGGCCACGCCATGGCGCTCGGCCAGGGCGTGCAGGCGCGGCAGGTCGTCACCGTCTCCGGCGATGACGTAGTGCACCGCGGGACCCCGGCGGGCCTGGACCTCCGAGAGCACGGCCGGCAGCGCCGCGATGACCGTATCACAACCCTTGTAGCGCTCCATGGCCGAGAGCCGGGCCACGGTCAGGAGCGTCACGGGATCCCGGTGTGCGGGCGGAGGACTGTCGGAACGCGCCTCGGCGAGCAGCGGCGGGTCGACCGCGGGGTGTATGACGCAGAGCCTCGCCTCCGGGACGTGGTGCACGCCGGCGACCTGAAGCGCTGTGAAACGGCTGAGCGCCACGACCCGGGTCGCGCGCCGAAGGGCGGTCTCGCGTCTCGGACCGAGAGCGCCCCACACGTCGATGCCGTACCCGATCACGATGTACGGCCGCCGCCGCAGCCGGAACAGCATGTGCGCAATCGGACTCAGGGCGACGTGGCTGCAGACGATGAGGTCGTATCGAAGGCCGTGGCGCACGGCCCGGCCGACAAAGCGCGCCCGCGCCAGCCGCGCCGGGCGCGCGCCCTCGTCGCCCAGATACCGGCCGGGACAGGAGCGGTCGGACGCCTCGCCGTCCAGCAGCGAGAGGACGTCGACGCGGGCGCCGTTGGCCGCGATGGCCTCCACGAACATCCGCGTGTACGCCTCGGCCCCGCCCAGCCCGAAGTATTTGGCGGCCAGGACCAGCGCGTTCACGCCGGGGCGTTCATGCGCGGGGACCGACGGCGGCGAACAGATCGCGGTGCGACTGGACCCAGGCGACCAGCCGGTGGACGCCCTCCTGCGGCGAAACTTCCGGCTTCCATCCGAGGGCCTTCCGCACGTGCGCCGTGTCGGAGATGTAGACGCGCTGATCCGCGGGGCGCCATTCCTCAAATGTCACGCGCGGACGCCGGCCGGTTTCGCGCTCCAGGATGTCGATCAACTCGAGAAGCGAAAGGGTGAACGCGGCGCCGCCGCCGGTGTTGTAGGCGCGTCCCCAGACGCCGGTGTCGCCGGCCTCGAGAAAGCGCGCATACAGGCGGACGAGGTCGTCGATGAACAGAATGTCCCGCACCTGCCTCCCGTTCCCGTAGATCGTCAGCGGACGGCCGAGCACCGCCGCGATGACAAAATGCGCCACCCACCCCTGATCCTCGGTGCCGAACTGGCGGGGTCCGTAGACGCACGACAGGCGTAAGACCGCCGTGCGAAGGCCGTACATGCGATGGTAGTCCTGGACGTACTGATCCGCGGCCCCCTTGCTGCAACCGTAGGGTGTGAAAAACGCGATCGGCTGGGTTTCGGAGACGCCGTCGCCGCGCGCGAGCGCGTAGCGCGTGTCCCGTTCCACGATCTCGAGGTCGTGCAGGCCGCCGTAGACTTTGTTCGTGGACGCGAAGACGACGCGGGGCGGCCGCGGAGCCCGCCGCGCCGCCTCGAGCACGTTGAACGTCCCGACCGCGTTGATTTCGAAGTCGGCCCGCGGCTCGAGCACCGAGGTCGTGACGGCCGTTTGCCCGGCGAGGTGGTACACCGCCTCCACTCCGCGGACCGCTGCCTCGATCGCCGCCGCGTCGCGTACGTCGCCGTGGATGAACTCGATGCGCCCATCCCCCTCCGCCCGGAGCCATTCGAGGTTGGCTCGTACGCCCGGACGGGAGAGGTTGTCGAAGACGGTGCAGGAGTGGCCCAACCCGGCGAGGTGGCGCGCCAGGTTACTACCCATGAAGCCCGATCCGCCGGTGACGAGAATCCGCATGCCGTCCGTGGCGATACGCTGTTCCCCCTTCCCGCTCCTCTCTTATGCACACGTACGGTGTGTCTGGCCACGCGGGCAACGCAGGCGTCCGGGGAGGAACGGGCGCCTCGCCGCCGTGAACCCACTCCTGGTGAACTCGGCGCGGCTCGGCGCCGCCCTCGTGCTGTGCGTCGTGGTCGCCGCGGCCACGTTTCTGCTGCCCTCGCATGGGTGGGACGTTGCCGTGACGAGGTGGCTTCAGCACCAGGCGGCGCCCACGGCCGATCAACCCGCGGCGGTCTTTGTGTTCCTTGATGACGCGGAAGTGCTCATTCCGGCGGTCGCGTTCGTGGGGCTGCTGCTCTGGTGGCGCCGCGACCGCGTCCGGAGCGCCGGCGCCCTGCGGCTGGCGATTGGTCTGGCCGCGGTCAGTACCATTGCCTTTGCGCTCAAATTTATGGTGCCGCACCCCGGGCCGCCGCCGGACCTCCAGCGCACCGTCGCGCGATACGGCATCGGCGTCGCACAGCCGTTCAGTTTTCCCTCCGGGCACACCATGCGGATCACGTTCTTCGCGACGTCCGTGCTGCGGCGGGCGCCGGCCGCCGCCGGGGCGCTGGTCGTGGCGATGATGGCGGCGCTGGTGTACCTCGGCGAGCACTGGACCTCGGACGTACTGGGCGGCCTGGGGCTCGGCTGGGCGTGCGCGGAAATCGCGGCCCGCGTTCGCGGCCGGGCCGGAAGGACCGGGAGCGGCTAGGTCACCTCGATGTCCGAACTGTCGCCGATATTGATCCGAGCCGGGCGACCTTTCACGGTCGCGCGCTCGCCGATGATCGAATGCTCCAGCACGACCCGCTCCACGTGGGCGTGTGCGTTGACGATGCTCTCCCGCAGGATCGAGTTGACCACCTGGGCGCCCTCACCGATCGTCACGTAGGGGCCGATCACCGAACCGTCCACGACCGCGGTGTCCGCGATCGACGACGGAGGGATCACGAACGTGCCGTCGATGCGGCGCGGGGCGGGGGCGGCGTCGAGCAGCGCGTGATTCGCGCGAAGCAGCGCCTCGGGCGTCCCGCAGTCGTACCAGTTGCGCACGGGGAACGTACCCAAGCGCCCTCCCCGATCGATGAAAATTTGCAGGGCATCGGCCAGCCAATACTCGCCTTTCGCCATCTGGCGGCGCGCCACCATCTCCTCGAGGGCCGCACGGAAGGGACGCGGCTCGCGGATCATGTACACGCCGACCACCGCCATGTCGGGAATATGCGACAGGCCCGCCGGGGGACGCTCGGGCTTCTCCCAGAGGTGCCGGACGAAGCCGTCGCCGTTCACCTCGACCACACCGAACGCCCGCGGGTCGTCGACGTGGTGCACGCCGATGGTGGAGTACGGGGACTTTGTCACGGCGCGCAGGTCGGCGTCGACGATCGTGTCTCCGAACACGATCAGCGTGGGCCCGGTGAGGTGCTCCCGCGCGACATAGATGGCGTGCCCGTTGCCGAGGGGTTCCTCCTGGTGGACGAAGTGCGCGCGGAACGCGTAGCGCTCGTTGACGTACTCCTCCACCTGATCGGCCAGGTGGCCCACGATGAACGTCACTTCCTCGACGCCGAGCCCGCGCAGCTCGTCGAGGATGTAGGCGAGGATCGGCTTTCCCGCCACGTTCATGAGGACCTTGGGCTGCGTGTGCGTGTGGGGCCGCAGGCGCGTGCCCCGGCCGGCCACCGGGATGATCGCGTTCACGTCGCTCATCTTTCCCGGAAGAGGCTCAAGAGCCGTCCCTGGAACTCCGCGGCGACCTCGTTGACGTCTTTGATCGTGTCCACGCCCCGCCAGTAGCCGCGCGTGCGGAAGGCCCCGAGACGGCCGTCGCGCGCGAGTTCCGGAAACGTCGTCGTCTCATGGTCGCCGCGCTCGGGGAGGAGGTCGCGAATGGCCGGGGAGAGCGCATACACGCCCCCGTTGATCCAGTACGGCAGTTCGGGCTTCTCGCGAAACTGTGTCACACGGTCCTCGTTGTCGATTTCGACGATGCCATACGGGCTGACGAACGGCGTCAGCATGATGGTGGCGAGCACCCGGCCGGCTCGATGCGCGCTCAGTAGCGGCGCGAGCGGGATGTTCGTGATGACGTCGCCGTTGGTCGCGATGACCACGTCTTCTTTGGCCGGCACCTGGCCGAGCGCGGCGCGCAGCGCGCCGCCGCGGCCGAGCGGCGCCTGTTCGATCGCGTGGCTGATCCGCAGGCCGAGCCGTTCGCCGTCCCCAAAATAGCTCTCGATCACTTCGTGCCGGTAGCCCGAGGCGATGATGAGGTCCGTCACGCCCTGCGCCTGCAGCCACTGAAGCTGATAACTGAGGATCGGGATGCCGACGATCTCCACCATCGCCTTCGGCCGATCCTCGGTGAAGGGCCGCAGCCGTTCACCCTTGCCTCCTGCGAGCACGATCGCGTACATCTGGGCTCCTTGGTCAGTCTGCGGTGCTATTCGAGGAAGCCGCGTGCGCTCCCCTTGCATCAATAGTATGATCCAAGATGATCCCGACGGCTCGCAGCGACGTTCGTCCGGATCCCGCGGCGCCGCCGTAACTATCCGTCGCCAGTACCAGTCCCCGCACCTGTGAGAAGCGTTCCGAACTTCGGGTGAGCAACGGTGACGTAATCGATCAGCGCGTCCGTGTCACAGACGACCGGCGCTGCCATCCCTTGCGCACCTCTGCGATCGTGGCCCTTCCTACGGCGGCCTCTTCCGGACGCCACGTCCCCTGCCGGGTAAGCAAGATCCGACGGTCCGTGTCACGCCGGGCCTGGCGCCGCAGGTACCGGTCGACGGCCTCTTGGATCACCCGGGAATACCCCTTCCAGCCACGCTTTGCCGCAATCGAGCACAGGGTAGCGCGATATTCGTCTGGGAGATCTATAGCAATCCTCACGTTCGTACCATCCTGCATGTGCACGTTGGTGTCAACATGCCAACACCGTCGAACGCAGTTCGGCACTCTCGGAGTCGTTCGGCCGCAGCCGGGGCCGGGTCAGAATCGCGCGTCCCGGGCAATCCGGTCCCAGTTCGCGCCAAACCATTCCCATGTCCGGCGCACGCCGTGCTCGAAGTCGGTGGACGGCCGGTAGCCGAGCAGGCGGCCCGCCTTCTCGACGGAGGCGCGGCGCCGGGTAATATGGTCCCAGGAGCGGCGCTCCACGTGGCGGACGCCCGCGGGATTGTCGGTCAACCCGTTGATCAGCGAGGCGAGGTGCGCCACCGTCACTTCCTTGCCGGAGGCGAGGTTCATCGCCTCGCCGACGGCCGCCTCCGCAACGCCGGCCGCCAGCAGGCCCTGGACAATGTCGTCCACGTACGTGAAGTCGCGCGTCTCCTCGCCGGTGCCGGTGATCGGCAGCGGCTCTTTGCGCATGGCCCAGTAGAGAAAGTTGGGGATGACGTTGCGGTAGCGGCCGGGGATCTCGCCCGGTCCGTAGACGTTGAAGAACCGCGCCCGCACGACCGGCAATTTATAGTAGTGAAAGAAGAAATTGCAGTACAGTTCCCCCAGCAGTTTTGTGATCTGGTACGGCGTGTCCAGATCGATGGAGACGAAGTCCTCGCGCAGCGGCAGCGGCGCGGCGCTCCCGTACACCGAGCACCCCGACGACGCGTAGACGAACCGCCGCACGCCGGTGCGGTGGGCGTGCTGCAGTACCTTGAGCGTGCCGAGGCCGTTGACCATCAGGTCCTGCTCCGGATGGTCGACGGAGTTTTGGTTCGCGAACAACGCGGCGAGATGGTACACGTAATCCGGCTTGTCCGCGAACACCCCGCGCAGCGTCTCATCGTCGAGCACGCTGCCCTGCACAAACCGCACCGCGGGGTGCTCGGGCAGGTTCCAGCGGCTGGCCGACGAGAGATCGTCGAGCACCACAATCCGTGCCGCGCCGGAGGCGGCAAGCGCCCTCGTGAGACTCGCGCCGATGCAGCCGGCGCCGCCGGTTACGAGGATCCTGCGCCCGCCGTAATCGTGATGCGCCGTCATTGCCTCACTCCTCCCGGCCTCCCGGCCCCCGGCGGGGCGACCGCGGCGGCATCCACGGCGACCGGCTTCCCGGTACGCGCGGACTCCAGCGCCGCCAGCCCGGCCAGCGTGTTGGCCGCGTACGCGGACATCGCGACCGGCGGTGCACTTGTGCCCCGCACGGCGGCGATCCAGGCTCGCAGTTCCTCCCGGTAGCCCCGCGCCGCTTCGACGCGGCGCGCGCGCCGCACACGGCCACCGCGGACGAGCGTCAGTCGGCGGTTGTCGTCCAGCGTCGCGGCGATCCCCGCGCCGTACACTTCGAGACGTTCGCGGGACTCGGCCCGCTCCGCCCCGTCCGCGTAAATCACCGCGCCCGTGGAGCCGTCACCGAAGGTGAGCGTCGCGGTGAGTGTGGCCCCGGCCGACAGGTCCCGCAGCCCACCCGACGGGGGCCTCCCGGCGGCGCTCAGGCGCGCGTACACTTCAACGGGGTCCGTGCCGGTCAGATACTGCAGCACGTCGATAAAGTGCCCGGCTTCGCCGAGCCACCGCCCTCCCCCCTCGCGCGCGTCGTAGACCCAGTGGTCGGACGGAATGTCGCCGGCGTTCACGCGGAATGTCATGGCCAGCGGACGCCGGTCGCCGACGAAGGCCTTCAACGCCCCGGCGAGGGGCGAATACCGCCGGTTAAACCCCACCACGAGCACGCCGCCCGACGCCGCGTGCGCCTCCCACACCGTGCGCAGTTCTGGGACGTTGAGCGCGAGCGGCTTCTCGACAAACACGTGCTTGCCACGCCGGAGCGCATCGGCCGCGAGCGACGCGTGCGCGTCGTGCCGGGTCGCGATGACCACCGCCCGGATCTCCGGGTCGTCCAACACCTCGCGCGGATCGGTGCTGCACCGCTCGAAGCCCAAGCGCTCGGCCGTGTGCCGGGCCGACAACCCGCTCTGCGTCGCGACGGTGCGGAGCCGGATCCCGGGAAGGCGCCGAAGGGCCGGCAGCAGGACGGTTTGCGCGAACAGGCCGGCGCCGATCACACCCACGGTCACCGCGCCGGACCCGGCGCTCTCGGCCCGCCGGGTGGCGGCCGCGGCGCTCCTCGACCCCGCGGCCGCGGGCACGGCGGTCGCGCCTCCCGCGGCAGACCTCAGTGTCTGCGTCTGTCCGCCGATCTCGCCCGGCGCGTATTCCAGGACGACGCCGAGGTGCGGCGTGGGGACCCGCCCCCGGATCAGCGCGTACGCTTCCCCGGCCCGCTCGATCGGAAATCTATGCGTGATCAGAGGCTCGACCCGGACGCCGCCGGTTGCGACCGTGTCGATGAAGTCGGCGTTGTCCTTCGGGGACGAGGACCGCGAGAGAAGAAACGACAGTTCCTTCTCCCAGTAGGGCCGGCGCGGAATGTTCATGCCTGTCACGCCGACCATGACGATCGTGCCCCCATCCCGCACCAGATCGGCCGCCAGTTCGACCGGCACGTTGCTCGACGTCGCGGCGGTGATGATCACGGCGTCCGCGCCGCGACCGCCGGAGAGCGTGGCGGCGGCCGCCCTCGCGTCGTCCGGCGCCGTCACGGCGGCGTCCGCGCCGAGTTCGCGCGAAAGGGCGACCCGGGCCGGCGCGATGTCTTGCCCGATCACGCGGCACCCGGCGTGCTTCAGCAGCTGCACGGTCAGCTGGCCGAGGAGACCCAGCCCGATCACCGCCGCGACGTTCCCCGCGCCGATCGCCGCGCGCCGGACACCGTGCAGCGCGATGCCGCCGAGCATGGCGAAGGCGCCCGCCTCGAACGACACCGCGGGCGGCAGCGGGACGCAGAGGTCCTCGGGCACAACCGCCATCTCCGCGTGCACCGCCCAGGTCGCGCCGGCACACGCCACGCGGTCCCCGGGGCGCAGGACGGCGACGTCCGTCCCGGCGTCCGCGACGGTGCCCGCGGAACTGTACCCGAGAGGGAACGGCTGGTCGAGCCGCAAGAACGCTTCGCGGAGCGTCGTTCGCAGGCCGTCCCGCCGCACCTTGTTGAGGGCCTCGCGGACGAGGTCGGGGCGGGCCCGCGCCTTGCCGACGAGATTCTTTCCGGCGAGTTCAATAACCAGGCGCTCCGTCCCCGCGCTCACGACCGACGCGGCGGTCCGCACCAGGACCGTCCCCCGCCGCACCTGCGGGACCGGCACCTCCGCGACCTCGAGCGCGCCGGTCCGGGGACTGAGCACGACCTGCTTCATCGCGGCGCACGCTCGCGGCGGGCGTCAAAGACCATCGCGTCGATCAACAGCCGGTACCAAAAGGCCTGCAGTGAATGGTAAATGAACCCCTCCCGCCCGTCGAGAAAGCCGCCGCGCACGATGTAGCGATAGAGAAAGTAGCCGAATGCCCGGAGCCCCATCGGGGCGCGCCGGTAGACACGATCGTACCACCAGCGCGTCCGTTCGGCCTGCGTGGGGCTGCTCCAGCGTGCCGCAAGCCCGCCGCTCGCGGGGCCGATCAAATCGTCGGCCTTGAGGCGCGCGTAGCGGGTATGCCGTTCGATCCACCGTTCGAGCGGGCGGCGGTCCTCGTGCAGCAGATCGGCCTGCAGCCGCGCGGTCGGCCCCTCTACGACCAGGTGCTCGTCCACCCCCCGTTCCTCGCAGCGGGCCACCCGGTGGCGCATGACCCGGAGCAGCCAGACGGGATAATAGCCGCCGTGCCGGAGCCAGCGCCCGAGAAAGACGAAGCGGCGCTTCACCTCGAACCCCGCGACACCGGCCGGCGGCGCCGCGAGTACCGCCGCCAGTTCCACGCGCAGTTCGGGCGTCACCGTTTCGTCCGCGTCCAGAAACAGTACCCAGTCGGGTCCGAGCGGCAGCGACCGGAGCGCCCAGTTGCGCTGCGCGGGGTACCCGGCGAATTCATGCGCGACGACGCGGGCGCCGCGCTCCCGCGCGAGATGCGCCGTCCGGTCCGTGCTGTGTGAGTCAACCACCCAGACCTCGGCCGCCCAGCCGGCGACGCTGGCAAGCGCGTGGGGCAAATTCTCTTCTTCATTCCGGGTCAGGATAATGACCGCGAGCGGCGCCGAGCCTCTGGCCGCGGCGGGCCGAGTGTCAATGCCATGGTGCTGCGCTGCCTGAGGCTCGATCATTCGGCCTGCGTTGCAATGACCGCCCGAACGCGAATCACGACTGATTCAACGGGCGTCGCCAAGCCACCGCACCCAGGGAGCATTGACTGAATTTACGAGGCGCCGATCGGCAGTCCAAAGATCACAGCCAAGTCGCGTCGCGACAGCAAGGTACTGGGCATCATAGGCCCGCGGCCGATTGTACTTCTTCGCCAGGCGCCACGCTTGCGGTTGAAGGTCGTCGGGCACAACGCTTCGCACCGCGAGAGCCGTAAAGTTCAAGAAGGCCGCGTCCCCGTCCTCAGTTCGTAAATGACCGTGGTACACGTGCTCTCGCAAGACCGATGTTACCTCGGCGAAGAACAGGGGCGCGGTCACCGGCTCGATCTCGTCGCGCATCCAAAATTGCCACAAGCTTTCAGCCTGGGCCGTCAAATCGTCAGGCAGCAGCAGCATCAATACAACACTTGCGTCGACACAAACCTGTCCGGCCATTACGGATGCGATTCGCGTGACCGATCCAACGCCTCGAGAACACCCGCCATTCGTCCCATGCGGCGTGCGATACGTTCACGCAGGGTTTGAATTCTCTCAAGAAGAGCAAGTTGCTCTTCGGCCCGATTGTTCTTCTCTGGCCTCGCAACGCGCGCGAGGTCGGCACGCTTGATAAAAAGCTGGTTGCCGAGTTTCTGTGCGGGTAACTTACCTTCCCAAATCCATCGACGTACCGTCTCCGTCGTGCGATGACACTGCCGCGCAGCATCCCGTACCGTGATAAGGTCGCGTGCAACGTGTCCCGCCATAATTCCTCAGGAAATGTTGTAGTAGTAGACTACAACAAATAATAGATCGGGAGCACACCAACGTCAAGAGGGTGACAATCTCCCATTGCGCCGCTGCCATTCGTGGCGGCCGCGGCGCGGCCACCGGCCGGTCAGGCTGATAAAGATCGACAGCAGGATCAACCGCAGGTCCAACCACAGGCTCATGCGGCGCACGTAGAGCGCATCGTACTTGAACTTCCGCTGGCGGCTGATGTCGCGGGGCGCGTAGACTTGGGCGAGTCCGGTCAGCCCCGGGGTCACGGAAATGCGTACGTGGTAGTTGGGCACGTCTTCGATCCGGTGGTAGTGCGACCGGGGATCGACCTCGATCTCCTGGGGCAGCAGCGCGCGGGGACCGACAAAGCTCATCTCGCCCCGGATCACGTTGAGCAACTGCGGGATTTCGTCGAGCGCGGCCGCGCGCAGCACCCTGCCGGTGCGCGTAATGCGATTGTCCGTCACCGTCGCCTGCCGCTGGACGTCCAAGTGGACCACGGACCGCATCGTACGGAATTTGATCACTCCGAACGGCACGCCGCGTCGACCCACGCGCGTCTGACGGATGAACACCGGCCTGCGATCGTCGAGCAAAATCGCGACCGCGACCATCAGGCACACGGGCAGCAAGAGAAGAAGGCCGGCCACGGCCAGAACGGCTTCAAGCGGCCACTTCAACGCGTATCCCGGGCCCGCCGACACCCGCGCGAGCGGGCCGGCCGGTCTCGCGGCCGCGCGGGCGGCGGTGTCATTTCCGGCAAAGTCGATGAGTGTCACCGGTTCAAGCGCGTCGTCGTCGCCTAGGGATTGGCGGCGCCGACGCGCACTCCTTCCTGCGGGGCGCGAAATCGCTCCAGCAGCGCCGCGTACGCTCCGGTCGCCGCGGTCCGCGACAAATGCGCGTCGGCGTATCGCCGCCCCGCCTCGCCCATCGCGTGTCGAGCCGCGGGATCCGCGGCGAGTTCCCGGATCGCGCGGGCCAGCCCGTTCGCGTCGCCCGGGTCGACGCACACGCCGCCGCCCGATTCTTCGACGATGTCGCGGGCATCGCCTCGCGGCAGGGCCGCGACGATGGGGCGGGCCTGCGCAAGGATCCCGCCGATCTTCGACGGGACCACGGGTGTGGCAACCGAAGCCTCGAGCGTGACGAGGCAGCAATCGGCGGCATCGACGAGCGACGGATAGCGATCGATCGGCTGGAGCGGAAGAAACCGGACGTTGGTGAGGCCGCGGGATTGCACAACCGCCTCCGCCTCTCCGCGTCGCACGCCGTCCCCGGCCAGCACGAAGACGATCCGCGAATCGTCGCGCAACAGCGACGCGGCCTCGACGATCACCGACATGTCCTGTGCGTACCCCATTACGCCGGCGAAGAGGACCACGAACCGGTCGCCGAGCCGCAGTTCGGCGCGGTATGAATTGGGCCCGGCGCTCGCGGCGCCGCGTGTGTCGACCCAATTGGGAACGACCATGACCTTCGCAGGCTCGATGCCGCGCGCCAGCAGCAGCCGCCGGTTGCCGTCGGAGTGGACAACGAGGGCCGCGGCGTGACGGTACGCGCGCCGCTCCAACCAGCGCAGCACGCCGAGTACGACGCGGTTGCGGGCCAGCCCAAGGTCGATCAAGGCCTGGGGGTAGATGTCCTGCACGTTCACCACGACGGGCGCCGCCCAGCGCCGCGCCACGATCTCCGCCGCCAGCGCCAGCGGCAGCGGCGGGGAGTACACGATCACCGCGTCGTGGCGGCCGGCGCGAAGACCGCCCCACACCACGGAGGCCGCGAGCGTGAAGTGCGTGACGGCCCGCACCGCGCGCGGCACCTTGACGAACGGCAGCACCGCCACGCGGCGGACCCGGACGCCGTTGCGCTCCTCCTCCGCGGGCGGCGCCGAGACGGACGCCTCGTCCATGTGCGACGGCGGGCGCGGCGCGATGACGGTGACCGCGTGCCCGCGCGCGGCCAGATCCTCGGCGAGCTGGCTCATCAGGACCGAGACGCTCCGGATCTCGGGCGGATAGTGGGGCGTGATCAGCAGCACGTTCATGCGGGCCGCCCCGGTCGCCAAGCCGTCGACGTCACGTGCCGGCCCCGGTCACGCCCACGGGAGTCTCGCGCCCGAGCCGGGCGTATGCCGCCGCCACGCGGTCGCCGTACGCGTCCCACGTCCAGCGTCGAGCCGTCTGTGCCGCGGCTTCTGCCATCGCGCGTCGCCTCGGTTCGTCTTCGTAGAGCGACAGGAGCGCCTCCGCCAGCGCGGCGGGATCGCGCGCGGGAACGATCACTCCCTCGCGCCCGTCCTCGATAATATCCGCCGCCCCCGTGTTCGGTGTCGCGATCACCGGAAGACCACCGGCCATGGCCTCGAGGATCGACAACGCCATGCCCTCTTCGACGGACGGCAGGGCAAACACGGACGCACCGCGGTATACGGCGGCCAGCTCCCTGTGTGACAGCGCGCCGAGCGCGCGGTACGGCACCGGCGTATTCCGCAGCACATGCGCAACGTCCGGCGCCACGGTACCGGCGAGCAGGAGTTCCATCTCGCGCCCGGCGGGTGAGACGCCCACGCCGAGACGCGCCGCGGCCTCCAGCAGATAGGGCGTGCCTTTGCGGAGACTCAGGCCGGCCGTCACGATCCGAAACGGACGCGGCGCCGGATCACCGGGCGAGAACAGCCGGCAGTCGACGCCGTACGGGATCAACAGCAGCCGGCCGGCGGCGACCCCGCGGTCGACGAAACTTTGGTAGGCAAAACGGCTCGGCACCGAAATGTACTCCGCCTCGTCGTACTCTCGGAGTTCCCTGTTCCGCAGCCCCGGATCCACCGGAGGCAGCGGGCATCGCCACCGGCGGTATTCCTCGGCGACGAGATCCTCCCGGGTCAGAATATGCGTGGACCCCCGCTCGAGGACCGTGCGCGCGCCCGCCGTCTGGGCGGCCCGCTGTGAGGCGAGCGAGAAGAGTGCGAACCCTACCCAGACGTCGCAGCCGTGCACATACCGCGATGCCCACCGGTCGAACGCGACGGCCTTCAGATAATCGCCGCGCTGCCACCGCAAGCCCAGCGCTCGCGGCCCGCGCATGAGGACCTCCGGCCACGGGTTCGCGGCAATGCGCTCCGGCGCGATGCGCTCGCCGCGCAGCGGCCTGTGCGTCGTCACGAGCCGGTGGAGCATGCCGCGCGCGTCGAGCTGCTCGGCGAGACGGAACGCGTGGAACGTCCCCCCGACCGAGACGGTCACCTTCACGGCACGTCGTCGCCGACCGGAAGGGGCGCGTTCCTCCGCCCGTTTGTTAGCGGCTCAACCGCGGCCGCCGCGCCGTCGCCGTTCGGCGGCGCGGCGAGTTCGGCGGGAATCTCACCGCGCAGCGCCGACAACACCGCCCACAGATGCTCTTGGAGCTGCTGACGGTCGATGAGAAAGAGACAGACAATGTAGATCGCCCCGACGGCCGCGAGGTTCGCCGCGTATCCCGTCCGGCCTACCCAGGGCAGCAGGTGAAACGCGCGCAGGGCGGCGACGCCGCCGCCCGCGATGCACGCCGCCAGCGCCGGCCGGAGGTATGTACTCAGATAGAGGCTCGTCACTTCGCGCCGCAGCGCGCGGTACCCGACGGCGAGCCCGGCCAGTTCGCTCAGAAACATCACGGCGGCGGCGCCGTACGGTCCGCCGATCCGGATCGCGGGGACGAGCAGCGGCAGCGCCACGGCCGCCTGGACGAGACGCAGCCACATCCCGTCGCGGAGCCGTCCAATGCCGGTGAGCAGCACCTTGATGTTCTCGACGACCGGGAACACGAACCCGAACGCGGCCAGCCACGGGAGGATCGCGGCGGTTTCGTTCCAGCGGACGCCGGCGCCGTAGAGCACGCCGACGACCTCGCGCGGGAACACGGCGAGCCAGATGAACGCCGGTAGCATGAAGCGCACGAGCAGGCCGTGCGACTGGCGGTAGGCGTAGGTGAGCGCGTCCCGGCGGCCCGCCAGGCGCGCGTAGACGGGGAACGCCACCTGAACGGCGGCGAACGACACTACGTAGTGCCCGAACTCGGCGAGATAGCGGCCGCGGTCGTAGAAGCCGAGCGTGAGCGTGCCGGCGATGACGCCGAGGAGCGCCGTATCCCCGCGGTACCAGATCGTCTCCAGCGCCCGGGTCACAAACATCTGCCACCCGAACCGCCACAGCCGGTGGGCGGTCTCCACGTTGTACCCCCCGCGGTACCGCCACCCGCTCAATATTCTGAATCCAACGAGCGTCACGGCGGAGAGGACCAATTCGCGGCCGAGGAGGCTCCACACGCCGGCACCCGCGCGAGCGAGCGCGAGCGCCGCCACGATCGACAAGAGGGCGGACGCCAGGCGGACGCGCGAAATCTGATTGTAGTGGAACGCGCGCTCGAGTGTCGCCGAAAAGACGTACGAGATCACGCTGAGATTCCGGACGGCGAAGAGGCCCACAAACAGCGGGATGAACGGCCCGGGGAAATGCGGCCTCAGCGCCGCGCCGAGCGCGATCCCGCCGACGAGGAGCGCGCCGTACAACCGCAGGCTCAGCACGTAGGCGGTCTCCACGATGCCGGGCGCGTCCTGCATCTGGATGACGCCTTGGGAGAAACTGAATCCCGTCGCGATCCCGAGGATCTCGGCGAGCGAACCGGCGAGGGCAAATTGTCCGAAGTCCTTCGGGAACAGGAGGCGCGCGAGGAGCAGGTTGAGCCCGAAGTTGCAGAGGAAGGTCAGGTAGCCGGTGGCGCTTAGCCACACTGCCCCGAGCAGCGCGCGGCGGATCGGCGACGGCGTCACGACGCGACCCCGAGCCGCGCCGCCGAGGCCACGCTGCGCAGCGCTTCCACGATGCCGTCGATGTCGGCGTCGTAGGAGAAGCGCGCGACGATTTCGCGGGAGCGGGCACCCATCGCCGCCCGCTTCGCCGGATCGGCGAGGAGACGGCGGAGGGCCGACGCAAGCGCGGTGATGTCCCCGACCGGATAGACGAAGCCGTTCTCCTCGCCGGGCACGAGGTCCGGCGCGGCGCCGACGGCGTCGCTCGCGATCACGGGCAGGCCAAAACACATCGCCTCGTTGAGCACGAGCCCCCACGGCTCGTGGCTGCTCGGCAGCACGACTACATCCGCGGCCGCATAGTAGCGCCCGATCCCACTTTGGTTCACAAACCCCGTGATGACCACGTGCGGCAGTTGGTGTCGCGCGATCGCGGCCTCAAGACGCGGCCGCTCCGCGCCTTCCCCGAGAAAGACGAGCGCCGCGGGATGGTCGGCCGCCACGCGCGCGTACGCGTCGAGCAGATCGAGCGGCCGCTTCCGTGGAATGAGTTTGCCGGCATAGAGCACCATCGGCAGGCCGGCCGGCAGTCCGAGCGCCGCCCGGAGCGCGGAACGCGACGGCTGCCACCGGTCCGCCTCCGCGCGAAACCGCGCGTTGTCCACGGCGTAGGGGACGAAAAAGATGCGATCCTCGGGCACGCCGTAGGCCTGGTAGAACTCGCGGTTGAGCGTCCCGATTGCCAGGGCGCCGTCAATCCGCCGCAGGAGCGCGCCGAGCGCGGCGCGCTTCGCCGCCGCCACCCAGGGGGGGCGCCGGCCCAACAAATTGGACTCGCCCCGCAGCAGCACCGGCGTCCGGCTTCGCCGCGCGCCCCAAAACGCGAGCCATTCCGTCGCATGCGCGTACCCGTGCACAATGAGCGCATCGTACCGCTCCCGCCCGAGGACGCCGGGGAGCGACGGGTGCACGAAGCGAAGCGGGTGGTCGGCGCCCGGCCACCACGAGCGGTTCCGCAGCAGCGTCCAGGCATATCCTTCCAGCAGCGGGACATCCCATTGGATCGGGACGCCGAACTCCGGGTCGCGGCTGAGACGCGCCCCCTCGTCGGTCATGTAGTACACGTGCAGCGCGATCTCGGGGTGCGCGGCGAGGCGTTGCAGGAGCGGCACCTGATACTGGATTGGGTGCGAGACCAGGTACGCCAGGCGAAACTTCAACGCGCCCTGCCTCGACGCAACAACCCGGCACTGAACAGGGCAACTCCCCCCGGCTGCGAATTTTGGTGCGATGACATGAAACGGCTGCTGCTCGTTGACACGACCCTCTACGCGCCGGTGTCTCCGTTCTTCCGAGACGCCGCCGGAGAGTTGGGGTACGAGACGCTGTTCGTGGACGAGGCGCCCTACCTCCGGCCGCTCGAAACCTCGTTGGTACACAAAATCGGGTACCGGGTGCTCCACCGGCGGCCGCTCGCGCGCTGGCGCTACAACCGGGATCTTCTGGCCGCGGCCCGCCGGTTCCGCCCGGACTTCGTCGTCGTGGTCAAGGGCGCCTACATTATGCCCTCAACCCTCCGGCGCATCAAGAACGACACGGGCGCCGTGCTCGTCAATTACGCGACGGACGACCCTTTCAACAAGGCCAACGCGACGCCCGACCTCGTGGCCGGCATCCCAGAGTACGATGTCTATGCCTGCACCAAGCGCGCCATCATGGATGACGTCAGGCGGGCCGGGGGCCGCTCCGTCATCTACACGATGTTCGGCTACAACCCGGTTGTGCATTTCCCGGAGCCGCCGGCGGCCGGTGACGAGACGCGGCGGTTCCGCAGCGACGTGGTTCTCGCCGGTGGCGCCGACCGGGATCGCCTCCGCGATCTCGAGCCGCTCGTCGCGGCCGGCAATATCGATCTGGCCCTGTACGGCGGGTATTGGACCCGCGATGCACGTTTCCGCCGGTTCGCGCGTGGGTTCGCCGTAGGCCGGGACTACCGGCTGGCGCTGCACGGCGCGGGGATCGCCCTCTGCCTGGTGCGACGGGCCAATCGCGACGGACACGCCATGCGCACCTTTGAAATTCCGGCCTGCGGAGCCTTCATGCTGGCCGAGCGGACGGAAGAACATCTCGCGCTCTTCCGCGAGGATGAAGAAGCGGCATTCTTTGCTTCGTCGGACGAGCTGGTGAGCAAGATTCGATACTACCTGGCGCACGAGGAAGCCCGGCGCCGCATCGCGCAGGCTGGCTACCGTCGCGTGACCCAAGGCCGCAACAGGTACCGCGATCGTCTTGCCGAGATCGTCGGTGCCGCGGGCGCGGTCGCGTGAGGACCGCGCCGGTTACCGCTACGCCGGCTGCGGCACCGGCGCCGCATGGCGAAGCCACAGCGCGAGGACCAGGAGCGCCCACAGGCGAGACCAGTGCGTCCGTCCGGCCTCCGTCCGCGCCCGGAGCGCCCGCACCGCGTCCGGCCGGAAAAGACCGGCGCCGCCGCACAGCGCATCGTCGACCCGCGGCTTGAGCGGCCCATTGAGCCACTCGCCCATCGGGAAGGTGAACCCGCGTTTGGTCCGTCCGGCCTCCGGAGGGAGCCGGTCGCCGAGCGCCCGCAGGAGGAGCCACTTCGGGGGATGCCCGTTTGCCCGCAGACGGCCGGGCAGTCCCGCGGCAAACTCGACGAGCGGGTCATCGAGCAAGGGCACCCGCACTTCAAGGCTGTGCGCCATGCTCATGACATCGGTGTCACGCAGCAGCTGATTGTGCATGTATCCGCGCAACTCGAGCAGGCCGGTCGCCGCCACCGGATCGCTGGGCAGCGGCGGCGCGAGGGCGCCTAGGGCGGCCGCCGCGTCCAAGCCCTGCGCGGTGTCGCGCAGCGGGCCGGGCGCCAGCAGGTCCGACACCTCCCCGCGGCTGAGGAGCCCCCGCACGGCGAGGTAGGCGGCCGGCATCGTGGCCGCGTCCATCAGCCCCTCCCTCACCTTTGCGGGCGGGCCCGACGGCAGTGCGCCGAGCGCCGCGGCCAGCATGGGCCGGGCGGGGCCCAGCCAGGACGCGACCTGCTGCCAGGCCAGCAGGCGCGGCGCCTGCTGGAAGGACGGATAGCCGCAGAACAGTTCGTCGCCGCCAAGCCCTGACAGTGCGACGATAGTGCCGGTCTCGCGCGTGACGCGCGAAACGTAGTAGGTGTTCAGCCCGTCGATGGTGGGCTGGTCCATCGCCGCGATCACGCGGTCGAGGTCCTCCGCCACCTCGGTGCCGCGCACCTCGCGGGCGGTATGATCGGTGCCGTACCGGGCGGCGAGCCGCGCCGCGTCGGGACCTTCGTCGCGCTCCCATTCCGGAAACGTGATGGAGAAGGTGCGGATCCGCGTATGGCCCGCCTCACGCATCGTCGCGACCACCGCGCCGGAATCGATCCCCCCGCTGAGAAACACGCCGAACGGCACGTCGCTGATGAGGTGGCGGCTCACCGCGTCGGCGAGCAGCGCACGGAGCTCCGCGATGACATCTTCCGTATTCCGGACCGCGGAGCCGGGGAGCGGAAACTCCCAGTATCGGCGCAGCGTCCCGCGGCCGGCCGCATCGATGGTCAGCATCGTGGCCGGCGGGAGTTCGTGCACGCCCTCGAACGCCGTCATGGGGCCGGGGACCGAGCCGAGACGCAGGAACGCGGCGAGGGCCGCCGGGTTTACCGGGGCGGGGACGAGACCGGACACCCGCAGCGCCCGGATCTCGGAGGCGAAGACCCAGCGGCCCGCGGTCTCCGCGTAGTAGAGCGGCTTGATCCCGAGCCGGTCACGCGCGAGCAGCAGCGACTCCGACCGGCCGTCCCAGACCGCCAGCGCGAACATCCCGCGAAGCCGCCGAAGCATATCGGCGCCGTCGCGCAGGTACAGCGCCAGGATCACTTCGGTATCGGAGTGTCCGCGGAACGGATACCCCGACCCGGCGAGCTCGCGGCGGAGGTCCTGAAAATTGTAAATCATGCCGTTGAATGTCAGGGCCACGCGGCCGCTCGCATCCACCATGGGCTGATGGCCGGCGGGCGAGCGATCGATGATGGCGAGCCTGCGATTGCCCAGGCTCACCCGGCGCGCGGCGTCGGTCCAGAGACCCTCGTCATCGGGACCGCGGTGAGTGAGCGCCGCGGCCATGCGGGCGGTCGCCGGGCCGAGCGGTGTCCCGGGACCCGCGGGCGCCCCGTAGACGCCGCAGATGCCGCACATGCTAGGTCCCGCTCACCGGCCCATGCCGGCGTAGTGGAACCCCAGCGCCCGCACCGCCTCCGGGTCGAAGATATTGCGGCCGTCAACCAGCACCGGCCGGCGCATGAGATCGCGCAGCCGCGCAAGATCCAGCGCGCGAAACTCGTCCCAGTCGGTCAGCACCACGACTGCGTCGCTCTCCCGAGCCGCCTCATAGGGGTCGGTACAGTAGAGCACGCCGTCCAGCACCCGCCGCGCGTTCGCTTCCGCCGCGGGATCGTAGGCCCGGACCACGGCTCCTTCGCGGCGCAGTTCCTCGATGATTGCGACCGCGGGCGCCTCGCGGATATCGTCGGTATTGGCTTTGTAAGCGAGGCCGAGGACGGTGACGGTCCGGTTGCGCAGCACCCACAGCGCGTCTTTGAGGTGGCGCAGCAGCAGGTCCCGCTGACCCTCGTTGATCCGGGCGACTTCCTCCAGCAGGCGGAAATCGTACCCCGCTTCCTTGGCGATCTGGATGAACGCCGCCACATCCTTGGGAAAGCACGACCCCCCGTACCCCACGCCGGCGTCAAGAAAGGCCCGTCCGATCCGGCGGTCATAGCCCATTCCGTCGGCGACCTGCCGCACGTCGGCCCCGACGCGCTCGCAGATGTTGGCGATCGCGTTGATGTAGGAGATCTTCATCGCGAGGAACGCGTTGCTGGCGTGCTTGATCATCTCGGCGGTCGTCAAATCGGTGACCAGGATGGGACAGTCGAGCGGCCCGTAGACCTCGCGCAGCAGCCGTTCGCTCCGCTCGTTCGTCACACCCAGCACCACGCGGTCCGGGTGCATGAAATCGTAGACCGCGGACCCTTCGCGGAGGAATTCGGGGTTGCACGCCACGTCGAACGGGACCGCGCCGCGGGTCAGCAGCTGAATCTGATCGCGGATGCGTTCGCCGGTCCGGATGGGTACGGTGCTCTTCTCGACGATCAAGCGATAGTCGCGCAGCGAACCCGCGATCACTTCGGCAACGGCGGAGACTTCCGTCAGATCCGCGTTGCCGTCGTCGCGGGACGGCGTGCCGACGGTGATGAAGACGACTTCGGACGCATCGATGGCCGCCGCGGTGTCGGTCAGAAACCGCAGCCGCCCGGCCTGCTGTCCCTTCCGAACCAGTTCTTCCAGTCCGGATTCGTAAAAGGGCATGCGGTTCTGCCCGAGCGCTGCGATGCGCCCGGCATCCCGGTCTACGCCGGTGACGTGGTGGCCGAGATCGGCGAGACACGCCGCCGTGACCAATCCTACATACCCGGTGCCGACCACGCTGAGGTTCATGCCTGCCCCGTCGCGCCGGCCGTTGTGCCCGCCCGGCAGCTCGTCACCATCGTAGCATCATTGACGTACCTTATAAGAGCTCTTCCTAGACCGCCGATGCGGCCGGCGCCGGCTCCGCACCGGCCGAATCGGCGGCCCCCGCGCCACGCCCGACGCCCGCCGGGGGCACCACGGTGACAAGGGCAAGCAGCAGCCACAGGCCCGCGCTCGTGCTGATCGAAAACAGCGTATTGTCCGCGAGCTGATCAACGAGAAGGCCGATCCACAGGGCGACGATGGCGGGCCCCATCTCCGCCGCCCCCGGCGGGTCGGCGGCCCCGGGGCGGTGCCGCCAGCCCCGCACGGCCGCGACGGCGACCCAGAGCGCCGCCGCAAGACCCACCAGCCCCGTCTCCACCGCGAGATTGAGCCACAGGTTGAACGCGAACGGCTCGGGACTCGCGCCCTGGGCGCGCCGCCGATCGTACGCGCGCTCAAACGTGCCGAACCCGGTCCCGAGCAGCGGACGGTCGGCGATCATTTCGAGAGACGTATGCCAGATGCGCACCCGGTTGCCGTTGACATCGCTGACGGTATGCCCGAGACGGCCGGCAAACTGGGGCGTCGCCGCCGCGGCTCCGACGAGCAGCAGGAGAGCGGCTCCGGCGATCGCCGCCATCTGGGCCGGCCGGGCGCGCAATTCACGCCACACCACGTAGGCGACACCGGCGATCCAGCCGGCGAGGGACGCCCGCGACCCGGATGCGAGCAAACCGGCAAGACACAAGACGCCGGCACCCGCCCACAACAGGCGTTCGCCGCGTTCGGCCCGCA
This sequence comes from bacterium, assembly GCA_035307565.1. Taxonomy (GTDB): domain Bacteria; phylum Sysuimicrobiota; class Sysuimicrobiia; order Sysuimicrobiales; family Segetimicrobiaceae; genus DASSJF01. The sequence continues at coordinate 29,224 of DATGHZ010000013.1, forward strand.
GCGCAAGGCCGGCCGACAGGATGCCGCCGAGCATGAGCGTCGTGCCGAGGCCGTTCGGGCCCACCCCTCGGGGAATCTCGGCCCGGCCCTGCAGGAGGTCCTGAGCGGCGAACCGGTGGGCCAGCGCCCGGTACATCAATCCTGTGATCGCTGCCAGGACGGCGCCGGCCGCCCAGCCGCGAAGCAGACGGTCCCGCGTTCCGGGTACGGCCGCGAGCAGCCAGGCAAACGCGCCGAAATAGACGGCACCGGAGATGAGCAGCATGAGCGTGACGCCGGCGGCCAGTCGTGGATATGGAGAGGCGGCGGCGGACACGAGCAGCACGGCGCCGAACACGGCGAGCGGCACGTCGAGCGGTGTCCGCGCCCACGGAATCCGGCGGTTCTTGACGGCGCTCCACAGCGCGCCGAGGAACAGCAGGCCGAAGCCGATCGAGGAGTACCCCAGCGAAAAGCCGGCCACCGTCACCAGCGCGGCGAAAGACGTGTAGTGACCCGCGCGCGGTTCGCTCGCGTTGCGGCGCATTACACCCCGCGGGGAACGAATGGAAACCTGGATCACGCGCTCACGATTCCACGCGCCGGCGGGCGTCCCCCGCAACCGGCGCACCCGTTATGGTCGGGACTGCGCCTCCCACTTCGCCGGGGTGGTTTGCAGCTTGGGGTGGGACACGAGGCAATGCCAGACGACCGCCTGAAAGGCCTCGGTGTGCGGCGTCACATACATCGGATCGGCGGCGGGAATGACGACCACGTGATCCCCGACGCGGCGGGTGTATCCCCCGTCCCGCCCGACGACGCCGTAGATTGTCAGGCCACGGGCTTTGGCGTAGTCGAGCGCACGCACAATGTTGGGACTGATATTGCGCGCGGCGTCGCCGCCCCCCACGGAAAACACAAACACCGCGTCGCGCTCACCGGCCCGGCTTTCGGCTAGCCAGGCGGCGAATACCGTGTCCCATCCCTCGTCGTTGGCGCGCGCCGTCAGTTCGGACACGTTGTCGACCGGGGTGTACGCCTCGATCCCGCACAGTTTGCGGAAGTCGTTCACCGCGTGCGAGCAGTTGGCGGCGCCGCCGCCGACGCCGAGGAGGAACAGCCGCCCGCCGCGTGCGCGAAGCGCGGCCAACCCGTCGGCGATCGCCTCGATCCGCTCGACGTCGATGAGGCGGCTGATGGCTTCCACCTGCGTGAAGTATCGCTCCGCGTGGCTCACCGGCCGCCGCCTCCCGCCGGCGCGGTGAGGGACGCCACCGCCGGCGACGCCGTGCCGCCGGCGGCGCCGAGCCGGGCGGCCATCGCCGCAAATTCACGTTCGATGACCTCGAGCGTATCGTCTTCCCAGACGAGCCGTTGATGCGGCGTGGCGAACGGCAGCTGCCCGCCGATCGGGAATCCGAGCTGCCGCATGAAATCTTCCGTCGTCTGCGGCACAGACGGCGTAACCATCTTGAAGATGAGCATGCGCGTGCGCTCGCTGAGCATCGCCATGAACAGCGGCCCGTTGTTCACGCCCAGATTCACGAAACTCGACTCGTAGAGCGCCATCCGAAGACCGACGTTCCACGACGCTTCCCGAAATACTTCGAACCCCTCGAAAAACGCGGGGGACGGGTCGAGCGTCCGCTCCGTGTCCAGCACAAAAACGGGCAGGTACACGGCGGGGTCGAGCCGGCGCGCAAACGCGGCCCAGGCCCCAAGGTCGCTGTTCCGCTCCGTCATGTATCCGTAATCCCGAAGCGTGATCGTGACCATGCGCCGGCCGCGAAGGCGGGTTTCGGCCCATCGCTCCACGAAGCGCCGGCCGGGTTCCGAACTGCGCAGCACGCCGACGGCCGCGCCGGCCCGCGCCGGCCCGAGAAGCTCGGACGGATGATGCCCGACGGGGAGCGCCGGCTCGTATGATGCCGGGTAGACGCGCCGGCCCGCCCTCGCCCGAAGCGGCTCCGCGGCGGCGCGCGCCGGCAGCACGGTATAGCCTCCGCAGGACGGAACAAACGTGAAGATCGGCACGACGACGTTGTGCAGCCGCCAGACGCGAAGGTCCGCGTCGACCACCGCTTCGTAGGCGGTGCGCTCCTCGCGCAGGCCGTTGACGATGCCCGGAACGACGACGAAGTGGACGCGCGCGAGTCCGAGCCTCCTCCTGGCGAGATCGGCGGCGGCGGCGAACCAGGCGGCGTCGTAGGTAATGTGCGCGACCGCCAGGTCGTAGAAGGCGTACAGCGTGTCATCGGCGGTCCGTGGGAGCGGGCGGCGCGGCACGTACCGGACCGGACTCCGCAGCGTGCCGATGAGCGCGCGCAGGGACGTGTGCAGCGCCCGCCCCGTCCGCGTCGACGGCGTCCGGTAGCGCAGGCGGCGCAGCACCCACGCCAGCCCTTCCGTGCGGACCGCGTCGATCCCGCTGTTGAGCCGGACTGCCGGACGGCCCACCCTGCCGGCGGGCTCGCTCATGTCAGGCCTCGGCGAGTTCCCGCGGCGGCGCCGGATGGCCGCCCAACCGGTTCCCGGTCCAGGTCCGTAGGCGGTCGATCTTGTTGTAATAGACGAACTGGGGCGAGTGGCGGATCAGCAGTCCGTCCCGGACCTCTTCGGTGAACTCGTGCTGTGCCCAGCCGTTGCAGTTCTTGCAGAAGGGGACTTTGTCGTACTGGCCGGTCTCGTGGTAGTACCGCACTTTCGCGAACTCTTCACCGTGCCAGACGACCCGGACCCCGTCGTGAAACACGTTGCCCATGTTGGTCGCCTTGAAGCCGTCCAGACAGCAGACCGTGACCTGGCCGTCATTGTGCACCGGAAGGGTCTGGTAGAGCGTCGGACACGGAACGCGCGGTTCCGGCTCCGTCATATCCGGAAAGCGGCCGTTGATGAAGACGAGTCCCGTCCGGACGACGTCGACCACGCCGACCCACCGGGCGACAAAGGACTCGACCTCGTGTCGGTTGCCGTCCTGGATGGTGAAGGACACGCCGACCCGCGGATAGTCCGCGGCGCCCCGCGCGCGCATCAGGCGGAAGACGGCGCTCTCGATCTTCTCGATCTTTTCAAGGCCGCGGATCAGCTTCAGCGTTTCGCGCGTCACCGCGTCGATGCTGAACATTATCGAATCAACCTGCACATCCACGAAAAACTTCGCCAGGTCCTCCGAGAGCGACAGGCCGTTGGTATTCATCGCCACGGCCATGCCGCGGCGCTTCATGCTGGAGATCTGCTCGCGCAGTTTGGGGGCCAGCAGCGGCTCGGCGTACAGGTTCGGCTGGACCAGCGGCCGCGCCGCCTGCACTTCGTCGAGCAGCCGCCGCGACGCCTCGATGTCCATGACGCCGACCACCGAGTCGATTTTGTCGTTCTCGGGTGATCCCCACACCGGGCACATCGGGCAGCGGAGGTTGCACTTGGTGGCGAGATCGAGCAGCAGCCGCGGCGGCAGGTCGGGGACCGGCAGTGGCTGCCAGTGCAACGAGGGGTCCACCCAGGCCGCCTTGCTCCAGTCCGGCATCCTGAGGTCACGGCCTCCTTTGCGAGATGAACGACTATGGAAGACACGGGACGTGCGGCGACGCGCCGCGTCGCGACCGACTCTAACGATTCATGCCGCCGCGCCGTTTCCCTTCAAGTGTCACAAGACTTTCATCGGCGGCCCGTCGACTGCCGCCGCCGCGTGCGGGGCCGGCCGGCCATCCATAAACTCGCGGTGCCACAACTCGAACATGAGCAGCGTCCAGAGCGCCGAACCGTGATCGGCGCCGCCCGACTGGTGCTCGGCCCACAGCCGCCCGATCGGCTCCGGCCCGAAGTACCCGCGGCCGCGCGCGCGGCCGCCCAGCAACGCCTCGGCCGCGAGTTCGCGAAGCGGCCCGCGCAGCCACCCGCCGAGCGGTACGCCGAATCCCATCTTTGGCCGGTCGACGTTCTCCGCGGGAAGCAGCCTGCGGGCTACGCGCCGCAGCAGATACTTGCCGGTCACGCCGTAGCGGACCTTGAACCGCGCGGGAAGCCGGGCGGCGAATTCGACGACCTTCTGGTCCAGGAAGGGGGAGCGGGCTTCCAGCGAGTTCGCCATACTGGCGATGTCCATCTTCACCAGAAGATCGTCGGGAAGCGACGTGAGGAATTCCGTGCGGAGGATGCGGTCGAGGGCCGGGAGCCCGTCGCCGTCCGTGTCCGCGGCCTCGGCCGGCCCCGCGCGCGCCGCCGCCACCTCCCTGCCCCACTCGTCGGACAGCAGGGACGCCATGAGGTTTTCGTTGACGTTCGACAGCCAGTAGCGATGGCGCTCGGCGGCCGGCAGCGCGACCCCGCGAAGAAATTTAGCCAGGCGAAAGCCGCGCCGGCTCCGCGTGCCAATGCGGCGCGCAAGGGCCGCGCAGAACCGTTTGCCGCCCGGCAGCGCGGCGGCGGCGCCGGACCAGAGCATCGCCCGGCACCGATCGTATCCGGCGAACGCTTCGTCGCCCCCGTCGCCGGTGAGCGCGACCGTCACGCGTGTGCGCGCGAGCCGGCAGACGTAGAATGTCGGAATCGCCGACGAATCGGCGTAGGGCTCCCCATAGTGGCGCACCAGCGTGGGCAGGACCGCCGCGGCATCCGGCTCGACCACGAACTCATGGTGCTCCGTGCCGTACCGTTCCGCGACGCGCCGCGCGTGCGCGAGTTCGTTGTACGCCTGATCCTGGAAGCCGATCGAGAAGGTCCGGACGCGCGAGGGAGAGAGCCGGGCCATGAGCGCGACGATCGTTCCGGAATCGATCCCCCCGCTCAAGAGCGCCCCGACCGGCACGTCGGCAACCAGACGCAGCCGGACCGCCTCGCCGAGAATGCGCTCCAACTCGATTTCGGCGTCGCGCTCGCCGAGCGCGAGCTTGGGAGTGTACTCCGGACGCCAGTAGCGCTCGACGCGCATCCGTCCCCGCTGCCACCGCAGCCGGTGGCCCGGCGGCAGCTTGCGCACGCCGCGGTAGATGGTGGCCGGCGCCGGCACACAGCCGCGGACCAGATACTCGCCCAGCGCGCCCGGATCCACCGCACGCGGAATGTCCGACACTTGCAGCAGCGCCTGGAATTCCGAGGCGAAGACGAGGCGTGATCCGGCCTGAGCGTAGACGAGCGGCTTCTTGCCCGCCCGGTCGCGCACGAGGATGCCTTCCGCCGTGCGCGCGTCCCAGAGCGCGATCGCGAACATCCCGCGCAGCCGCGCGGCGAAGTCGGCGCCGTGCTCTTCGTAGAGATGCACGATGACTTCGGTGTCGGACCGGGACGCGAAGCGGTGTCCGCGCCGCGCGAGGCCGTCCCGCAGTTCGGCGAAGTTGTAGATCTCGCCGTTGAACACGACGGCCACGGATCCGTCCTCGTTGGTGATGGGCTGCGCCCCGCCCTCGAGGTCGATCACCTTCAGCCGCCGGACCGCCAGGCCGGCGCCGGGGCGGCACAGCCGCCCCGAGTCATCCGGGCCGCGGTGGATCATCGCACCCGCCATGCGGTCGAGCAGTGCCGGGTCGGGCACCTCGCCGGCCGCGTCAAAAATGCCCGCGATCCCGCACACGGCCCGTCAGTGCCCCGCCGCCGGCGAGCCGCGAATCGTCTTCCAGGCGCGCCCCGCCCGACTCCGCAGCCGGTCCACCGCCTCCCGATCGCCGCGCAGCGCCTGCGCGACGCGCAGCCGCAGGCGGTCGGTGTGCCCGAATACATCGGCGGCGACGATCCACAGACGGCCCGCAGCGGCGAGCGCGACGAGGCCCGCGCCCCGCGCGGGGCCGTGGCTCTCCGGGGCCGGATCGCCGGCATAGCGGCGCAGGATGGCCGCGGCGCGGCGCTCCGTTTCGGTCCACGCCGGCGTCAAATCACCGGCGTGCCAGCGGACGGGGATGAAAAAACTGCGCTGCTTCAGGGGATCGAAGATGCCGCTCGTCAGCGCGCCGCGCACGATGGCTCCTTTAATCCAGTTCCGCGCGAGCGGCAGCCGCTCCGGCAGTGTGGTCGACTGCGTGCGCGCCGTCTCGGCCAGCGGCGTCCAACTGACCAACATGATCTCGTCAGAATCGGTGACGATGTGGATGTCGGGCGTGTCCCCGAAATTGCGGTACACGTAGTCGGCGTCGATCGTCCACGTCTCGAGCGCCGTGGTGTCGTGCCGGGCGACCGCGGCGTAATCGAGGAGCAGCGGCGCCCAACTCAGGCTGTGGACCACGATCCCGTCCTCCCCGGGCACGCGCCACCAGCACGCGGCGGGCAGGTTGGCGAACGCCGGCGCGTCCCACCCGTAGCTCAGCCCTTCGCTGTGGAAGCTGCGCAGCATTGCGGAGACCAGTTGCCGGCCCGTGACCATCACGGCGGCCGCGGGTGCCGCCCCGCTCGGGAGCAGCGCGCCCATCGCCCGGAGTTGCTCGAAGAGCGGTTCCTCGCCAAATCTGAACGCCGCGCAGAGAACGACGCGCCGGCCGTTCCGGGCGTGGCGTTCCAGCGCGGCCACGCTGCCGTCCGAGAGCATGAGATCAGGCGTCAAGAACACGCCGTAGCCCCCGTCCCGCCGCACGAGTTCCGCGGCGGCGCGGTGGCCCACGCCCATATGCTCGCAGCCGGACCGGCCGGCCGGCGGGAGCGGGATCTCGACGAACACCGGCGTGATGTGCCGTTCGAGCGCGATGAACGCGGGGGTCTCACGGATGGCGGCGCGGTCCGCAGGCGTGGTGCAAATCAGAAACCGGTTGCCGCGTCCCCCGGCGAGGGCCGGAATGTTCCCCGGCGACAGCAGGCTCGGAAGACAATAGTCCGTCAGGTAGCGGCGGAAGCGCTCTCCCCACACGACGACGACGAAGCACAGCGGACGCAGGACGGTCACCCGCGGTAATATCGTTCGACTTTAACGATCGCCGCGACGGTGTCTCTCGCCTCCCCGTCTCCGTAGTTCTCGTTCACGTAGAGAATGAACGACCCGTCCCGCGCGGCCCGCGCGTTCGGCGTCTCGAAATCATCGGCCAGGTACGGCCGGACCCAGGGCCACTCCGCGACGACGTACTCGTAGCGCGGATTCAGTCCGATGCCCTCCGCGCACACCGCCTCGGCGAATTCCCGTGTGCCGCACCGCAGCCGCCCGCCCTCGACGATGATGGGGTACACAAACGGCGAATCGCTCGGCGAGTATCCGTAGGGCCGGCACGCCTCCGCGCTGCTGTCCAGCAAACGCGAGCTGACCTCGGCGACGAAGGCCAGGCGACGGATGATGGTGTCGGAGAGCCGCGCCAGCGACGCGAGCCCGACGGCGCAGGAGAGTTCGTCCGAGTGGTGATTGAGCGCCGGGAAGAGAAACGTATTGGGGTTGCGGTCGTCGAAATCCGGCAGCCACCGGGGCTTCCCGCGGTCGGCGTGCGCGAGGGCGCGCCGGAACACCTCGAGATCGCGGGAGTACACGACGCCCCCCGCTCCCCCGGTCACGTGCGCCTTACGGTACATCGTGGAAAATGCCGCGATATCGCCGAACGTGCCGACCGGGCGCCCGGCGAGCTTGGCGGCGTGCGACTGGCTGCAGTCTTCGATCACCAAAATGTCCCGGGCGTGCGCTTCGGCGGTTATCGTGTCGATCGGACAGGCGTGCCCCAGGGAGTGGACCACGAGCACGGCGCGGGTGTTGGGCGTCACGCGCTCCAAGAACTGCTCGAGTCCGGCATCGTACCGTCCGGGCTCGGCATCCATGAGGCGCGGCCGCAGCCGGTTCAGAATCAGCGCGCTAATCGTACCGGGGTCGGTGATGGGCGACACGAGGACTTCGCTGCCCTCGGGCAGCCCGAGCGCGGCGACCGCCACGTACAGCGCCGACGTGCCTGTGGCCACCGCGTCGGCGAACCCGCCGCCCATCATCGCGACGAACGCGTCGGTGTACAGCTTCTCAAAATAGCCCTGGTACCCGGGGTCCACGCCGCGCTCCCGGTAGAATGCGAGGGCCTGCTCGATCATCCTGACCTCGGCGTCGCCGAGCGCGCCCCGCAGCGGCATCGGCGTCTGCCTGACCGGTTCGCCTCCGTGGATCGCCAACGTCGCCGTCCCGCTGCTCACGCGAGTCCGAGCCTCCTTGTAATCGCGTCCGGTTCCAGGCCGTGCGCCGCGAGCAGGTCGGCGTGCGTCCCGTACACATGCAGAAACGCGTCCTGAAGCGAAAACGCATCGATCCGGCAGGCCGCGCGGGTATCCCAGGCGATCTCCTTGACCCGCGACCCGAGCGTGCCGTGCGGGACGGTTTCCTCGATCACGATGACGCGGCGGTGGCCGCGCAGGGCGGCGGCAACGCCGTCCGCGTCGAGCGGCTTGACGGTGTGGACGGAGACCAGTGACACGCTCGCGCCGCGCTCCTCGATCCGTGCGGCGACGTCGGCAGCAAGTTTCATGATGGGACCGTAGGCCATCACGCATACGTCCCGGCCCCGGCGAAGATACCGCAGGCGCCCGAAGACAAACGGCTCCGCCGCCCCGGACGTGAGGTCGGGCTCGCCCGCCTTGCCGAGCCGAAGATACACGGGACCCCGCTCCCGGCCGACGCACCACAGCGTCGCCTCGCGCGTCTCCCCCGGATCGCAGGGAACGAGCACCGTCATATTCGGAATCGCCGACGCGACGGCGATGTCTTCCTGAGCGTGGTGGGTGCCGCCGAGGGTGGAGTACGTGACGCCGCCGCCGATGCCGACGACCGACACCGGCAGATCCTGGTAACAGAGATCATCGCGGACGAACTCGAAGGGGCGGAACAAGGCAAACGTCGCGATGGTATACGCGATCGGCCGCAGGCCGCGCAGCGCCATGCCGGCGCACATGCCGATCATGACCTGCTCCGCGACGCCCGTGTTGATGAACCGCGCCGGAAACTCGTCGCGGAATTTCTGCATCGACCCGGCGGGCGAGATATCGGCCACGACGACGACGATCCGATCGTCGCGCCGCCCCGCCTCGTAAATCGTATTGGCGAAGGTATTCCGCACCCGCCACCTCGTCCGCCGGTGATGCCGACATTTCGGTTATGCGGAGGGCCGGCTCCTGCTCCTCACACGAACGTCCAGTAATAGTCGCCGGTGTAGCCCGCCTCCGCGAACACCCCGCGCCATCCCTCGGGATAGTCGTGGAATTTCGCGGTCAGGACCCATCCGAGAAAGAGACCGCGTTCGTCGGCCGTGCGGTACGAATCCACCTGCACGTAGCCCCGGCCGGGGGCCACCCGCTCGATCTCCCGAAGGGCGCGGATCGCGTCCGGCCGTTCGAGGTTGTGGATCGTATTGATCGAGATCACGGCCTGGAAACTCTCGTCCGGGAAGGGCAGGGAGACGGCGTTCCCGAGGTGCAGCCGTCCCACCACGTCGGGCTCACAGTGCTTGAGCGCGTATTCGGAGATGTCGAGGCCGAAGGCTTCGAGTCCCGGACAGACTTTCATCAGATCTTTGACGAGAAATCCCTTCGCCGCGCCGACATCCAGCACGCGGTCCCCCGGCCGCAGGCCGAAATGCCGGACCATGTCTTCGGCGACCGGTATCCAGCGACCGTCATAGCGGTATCCGCCGTACCCGTACTCCCGGGCCCCGTCAAAATACGCCTGGCCGTACTGGCGCGCGATCTTGATGACTTCGGGGCTTTTGGCAGCGGCGCGGGCGGCGACGTTCCGGGTCGCGGCGGGCAGTTTGCTCAACAGGTTGATCTCCCGCACGGCCGGCTCAGCGCGCCGGCGCGCCGTCCGCTGTTTCCGCGCGCACGGTGCGCCGCAGCCCCTCTTCCAGCGGCACATAATGGAAGGCCGGAAAGGCCTTCACGCAGGCCGTCACGTCGAAATGCCGGTGCACGATCGGACTCTGGCGCGGCGTCCCCCGGATCACCGCGGGCCGGGAGGCGAGGCGGGCGACGAGCTCGGCGGCCCGCCGGAACGAAACTGAAGACCCGGTGGCGACGTTCAGTACGCCGCGGCTCCGGTGCGCGAGCGTCAGGCCGACGATCGACCCGACGTCCTCGATCCAGACGTGGTCGCGCTGCTCCTCTCCCTCGCCGAAGAGCACGATCGGCTCGCCGCCGGCCGCGAGACGCCGGAAGCGGTTCGGTCCGTAGCTGTTGTGGGGATCACCGGGGCCGTACAGGAGACTGGGCCGCAGGACGGCAAGCGGTGCTTTGAGGGCGGCCGACAGCATCACCTCGCGCGCCAGATGCATGACCCCGTGCAGGCTCGACGGCTGGGCGCAGGAGGTCTCAGAGACGAGACCGTCGCCGTCGGCGTAGACCGCGTCCGAACTGATGTAGACGACGTGGGCCACCGGTGCGGCCGCAAACGCGTCCGCCCACGCCTCCGCCATCCTGAGATTCTGCGTGACATGAGCCGCCGTGCGCGCGGGCGCCACCGCCGAGACCAAGACCACGCTGTCCGAGGGCCGCAGCAGTGCGGCGAGTGAGCGGCCGGCCCCCGCATCGAGCAGGTCGAGCTCCCGCCGGGTCACGGCGAGGGACGGGACGCCGTCCGCGGCGAGCCGGCGCATGATGCTGCCGCCGACAAAGCCCCCCGCGCCCACAACCACGACGCGCTCCGGGCTGACCGGCGTCCGGAGATGCTCCAGCACTAGGGGCGCCGCTCCGCCGCCGGGGCGGGCGGCGCGCCGAGTGTGGAGTACTCCAACCCCGCCGCCGCGGCGGCCCCGGGGTCCAGCACCCCGTACGGATCCAGCACCGTACGCCCCGCCATGACCGCCGCAAGCGCGGGCGCGGACAGGTCGCGAAACTCCGGCCACGGCGTCATGATCGCGACGGCGTCGGCGCCCGCGGCCGCGGCCAGTGCGGAAGGCGCCGCGACCGCCCGCGGGTGCTCCACCTCGGCCGCCGGCACCACGGGGTCGTACACGCGCACACGCCACGGCGTGAGATGGCGAAGCAGGGCGAGCGCCGGCGAGTTCTTGGTGGACCGGGTGTTCTGTTTGTACGCGAGCCCGAGGATGCCGATGACGGCGTCGGGGCGGGCCGCGAGGACGCCGGCGTGCAGCATGCGGAGCGCCCAATCACTGCGCCGCTCGCTGCTTCGCAGCATCGCGCGGATCGGGGCGGCCTCGGCGCCGGCGGCCCCGGCCAGTCCCAGCACCGTGGCGAGGTCTCGCTCGATGTTGCCGCCCGACAGCCCCAGTCCGGGCACCACGTAGGCGTCCGGGCCGATCCGCCGGTCAAGACGCAGCGCCGGTACGATTTCCTGCCAGTCCGCGCCGATGCGCTCACTCAGTTCGGCAAGCATGTTGGTCACCGTAACTGAGGCGGCCAAATAACAATTGATCGCGATCTTGGCGAGCTCGGCGCTTTCGTACCGGACCTGCACAATCGGGCAGCCGAACTCCCGCAGGAACAGCGCGTACGGCTCCGGGAGCGCGCTGCGGGGCTCCGCCATGCCAACGATGAACCGTTCCGGCCGGGTCGCGCGTTCCACGGCCCGGCCGAACACGAGGGTCTCGACCTGACAAAACAGCCGGTCGGACGCAAACGGGACCGCACGCGTAAACCCCGGCGGCACCTGCGAGAGTACGACGAGCGCACGGACGGCCGGCGCGGCCGCGATGACGGCGGCGATCAGCCCGGCAATCTCTCGCAGATCGCTGGCGCCGGTGCCGTCGGTCGGCACGTCGGCGGCGATATAGATGATGTCACAGCGAGCCAGGGCCGCCGCATCCCGGCTCCACGCGAGGCGGGCACCGTGGGCGTCGAGCAGCGCCTCGAGGCCGGGCTCCGCGACCGGCAGGCGGCCGCCGGCGATGGCATCCACCCTGCCGGCGTCCGGATCCCATCCGACGACCGGCGCCCCGGTCGAGGCCGCCGCCGCGGCGGAGACCAGCCCGAGGTGGGTGAGGCCCGCAAAGCCGACGGCCGGGGGCCTCACGACGGCACCGCCTGTGCGATGCTCCGTCCCAGTTCCAGCAACATCTCGTTGAGGAGCACGTCATTCCACAGATTGCCGCCGCCCCGCCGGCAGAGGGTCTTGAAGTACTCGTACTCCTCCGCCCAGGTCGGATCCGGACCGGCGACTTCCGTGGTTGCTTCCTCGGGGCGGCCGCTCGGAAACCGCCGGGTACGCACGGTAAACGTCGAGGGGCCCCACTTGCACAGGCCCCGGATGTGGGCGCTGCCGCGCTCGCCGTAGACGTCGGCGGAGAACTCATTGCGCCAGCTGATGAGCGACGCCTCCATCTGCAGCGTGGGGGTCCCGGCGGCGCCGAAGACGGCGTGGTCGATCGCCCGGTTCTCGAAACGGCTGGCCGACCACAGGACGAACGGACGCGGGAGCATTTCGAACCAGTACAGCGCCATGTCGAGGAGGTGCGAGCCGAGATCCGCCAGCACACCCAGACCGCGGTCGCGCCAGGAGGACGCGCGAACGTCCCGCGCGGTGCCGTTCCCGTAGAAGAGACGGCAGCAATAAAGACGGCCGAGCGCGCCGGATGCAACGGTCTCGCGCATGCGCTTCACATGCGGTTCGAACCGGTGATTGTACGCGGTGTAGCAGGCCGCGCCCGATGCGGCGGCCAGCCGCGACAGTTCGTCCAACGCGCGCGAGTCCGCCGCGACGAGCGGTTTCTCCACCAGCACGTGTTTTCCGTGGCCGAGCAGGTACCGCAGTAATTCGAATTTCGCATCGTCCGGCGCACAGACGAGCGCCGCATCGTACGTTGGCAGCGGCACGTCGGCCACGGCGCGATACTGGGCGCCGGCGGCGACCGGATCGGCCGTTGCGGCGACGTCACCGCCGGCCGCGGCCAGCCGCTTGCGTCCCTGCACGCCGAGCCCGGCGACGAGCACCTTCACCGCGACGCAGCCTCGGAACCGTGCCGTTCGTATCGGACGCGCCGCTCCATCCATTCGGTCTTGCGGCCGACGTCGAGCGGCTTGATCGGAACGTTGCCCTGCACTTCACATTCCAGGGCGGCGGCGAAGTTGCCGAGGATCGACGCGACGACGTCGGAGCCGTCCGTAATCATCGAGAGCGTCGCGTAGGCCAGCAGCGCGTCTCCGGCGCCGACCGCGTCGACCACACGCTCGGCGAAACTGTCGATCACGAAGAACGAGCGAAGATTCTCGGGCTCGCTGTCCCGGCACGTCAGCACGCCGCGATCGCCCAGTTTGAGGATCAGCACCCTACAGGCCGCATCCGCGTGCAGCCGCGCGGCCAGCGGCCGCACGCCGGTGTCCTGGTCGGCCAGGGCAAACCGGGCTTCCCGCTCGTTGGGCGTGATGAGATCGAACCCCTTAAACTCCAGAATGTTGCCCCACCGGCTGGCCACCTGGCTGTCCGCGACGCGAAAGACGCCCGGCGGAATGGCGCCGATGAGGTCCGGAATTGTCCGGCGGCTGAAGATCCCGTGCCGGAAATCGCTGAACACGACCGCGCGCGCGTCGGTCGCTTCGATCTGCCGGGCGATGGTCTCGAGCGTCCGGTCCGAGATGGTTCGATTGTCCACGGTGTCGACTTTCAGCAGCCGGTAGTCGCCGCACAGAAACGTGTTCTTGTGGGTGGTCGGGCGGGTACGGTCGGTGACCGGCTCGCACCGGACGTCGTGTTTGCGCAGTTCCGCCAAGACGAAGTCGGCGAGCGGGTCCTCCCCGAGCACCGTCGAGAAGATCACCCGGGCGCCGGCCGCGGCCAGATGCAGCGCCACGATCGCCGCGCCGCCAACGTAATCGATGCGGTTGTCCAGCCGCACGCTGGACGTCGGCGTCTTCAGCATCCCGCCGAGCAGCGTCGTATGCGAGAGGCTGTCCACGATCGTATCGCCCACGACGTGGACCGGCACGCCTTCGAACTTCGAGGCGGCCTCGCGGAGCCGGTCGAAGCTGACATCCTCGGCCTCCATGAGCGTCAACAGTTTCTCGACCGACAGATCCGGCGGGCCCGTTTCGATGATCGCCGAGGACGAGTACACGATGTCGCCGGGGGTGAAGAGGATGTCGCCGCCGTACCCCTGGACGACCTCCATCTCCTCCTTGGTCTTTGGATGCACGCCGCCGTCGACGTATTCGTAGCCCTTGGCGAAGAAATCCGGCTGTAGCGCCGCGAGCGTACGCAGCGGCGTGGGGTGGCCGTCGATGATGACGTAGTCGACCATCTCCAGCGCCGCGAGGTTGAACGCCCGAAGATCCTGCGGCACGAACGGCCGGTACGGGGTCTTCGTGATGTGGGCGTCGGATGTGATGCTGACAACAAGCACGTCGGCCTTGCTCTTCGCATACAGCAGGTGGCGGATGTGCCCGGGGTGCACCAGATCGAAGACCCCGTGGCACATCGCGACCGTCCGAGCCCGCGGCCGCGGCCCGATGAGACGAGAGAGTTCGTCGACCGTCTTGATCTTGTGGCGGTAGCCCCCGGCAAGCGTCTCTATCATGGCCGCGTCTCCGTTCCGAGGAATTCGAACCACGACCGCGTCGCGTGCGCGATCGACTCCGGATCCCACAGCGGCGCGTCGCGCCAGTACTCGATGTCGGCCATCATGCGCGCCACGCCCTGTTCGAACGGTACGCGCGGCCGCCAGCCCAAGTCGCCGGCGATCTTCGAAATGTCGGCCCACGTGACGTCCGGTTCCCCGGGACGTTTCGGCACGTGGACCACCGGACCGCCCAACAACTCGACCAGGCGGTTGACGGACTGCGGATCTCCGCCGCCGACGTTCCAGACCCGTCCGGCGTGAGGGCTCTCCGCGGCCATGAGGAAGGCCTCCGCGACGTCGCGCACGTACACGAAGTCGCGGCGCTGGGTGCCGTCGCCGACGACCGTAAACGGCCGTCCTTCGAGCTTCTGCTTGAAGAACACGCCGAAGACCGCGCCGTACGCGCCCGTCGTCCGGACCCGCGGGCCGTACGCGTTGAAGATGCGGATCGAATTCACCGGCAGGCGGTAGATCTTCGCCCAGTGCAGCGCCGCCTGCTCGCCGAGATGCTTCGACAGCGCGTAGGGGTGCAGAGGATTGATCGGGTGGTCCTCGCGCGTCGGCGTCGCGGCGAGACCATAGCACGACGAGGAGGCGGCGTAGACGACCTTGGAGACGCCGGCGTGCCGGGCGGCCTCGAGGACGCGCACGGTGCCCTGCACGTTGGTCTCGAGATACTCGGCGGGCCGTTCGATGGACG
Organism: bacterium; assembly: GCA_035307565.1. Taxonomy (GTDB): domain Bacteria; phylum Sysuimicrobiota; class Sysuimicrobiia; order Sysuimicrobiales; family Segetimicrobiaceae; genus DASSJF01. The sequence continues at coordinate 44,338 of DATGHZ010000013.1, forward strand.
GCACGATGTCCCCGATTCCGGCGAAGTGAAAAACGTAGCACGCTTGCGCGAACAGCGAGCTCCCGGGCTGGAGCCGCCGCACATCCGTGTGTTCAACCTCCAGTTCGGCGCCGGGACCGTGGTGCCTGAGGTTATTCTCCCGGCCCCCGACCAGGTTGTCGATCACCCGGACGCGGAAGCCGTGTTCCAGCAGCAGATCCACCATATGGCTGCCGATGAAGCCGGCGCCGCCGGTGACCACCGCCACCGGCCTCTCCACCCCGTCCCGTCCGTTGCGGGCGCCAGTCATGCGGGATCCGACGTTTGTGCCAGCGCCGCAAACGCGCGCACGGTACGGCGCAGGCCTTCTTCGAAATCCACGAGCGGCCGGTAACCCAGCTCGAGACGCGCCGCCGTCAGATCGGCCAGGCTGTGCCGGATGTCGCCCGGGCGCGGCGCCGCGTGGACCACCCGCGGGGTACGGTCTATGACGCGGCCGAGCGCCTCGATCAGCGCGAGGACGGTAACGGCCCGCCCGCCGCTGATGTTGTACGTGTCACCGGCTCCGCGGGCGGCTTCCATCGCCAAGAAATTTGCCGCGACGACGTTGTCAACGTAGGTGAAGTCGCGCGATTGCTGGCCGTCCCCGTACACGACCACCGGGTCGCCGGCGCCGAGCGCGGCGATAAACCGCGGCACCACGGCGGCGTACGGGCTCGACGGATCGTGGCGCGGCCCGAACACGTTGAAGTAGCGCAGCGAGATCGTCGAGATGCCGTACAGCCTCGAGCAAACCGCGCAGGCGTGCTCGCCCGCCAGTTTGGACAACCCGTACGGCGAGATCGGCATCGGACGCTGCGTCTCCATGCTGGGCAGCTGCGGACTCTCGCCGTACACGGAGGACGAACTCGCGTAGATGACGCGGCGGACGCCGGCGTCCCGAGCGGCGAGGAGCAGCGTCATTGTCCCGATCGCGTTGTGCTCCAGCGCCCCGATCGGATCGGCGATCGAACGCGGAATCGAGCGCTGCGCGGCCAAGTGAAAGACGACCGACACCCCGTCGCAGGCCTCGGCACACGCGGCCGGATCGCGAACGTCGCCCCGCACGAATTCGCAGACGTCGCTGAGCGCGGCGCGCCGGCCGGGCCCGTCGCGCGCCGGCGGAGCGATCCCGAGCGCCTCGGCCAGAGACGCGAGCCCGCCGGCGCCCACGTTGTCGAGCACGCGCACCCGGAGGCCACGACGCACGGCCGCGGCGACGAGGTGGGATCCGATGAACCCGGCGCCGCCCGTCACCAGCACGGTCTCCATCGGCGGCCCCCCACGACGCTGGTTCACAGCATCCTGCTACGGGAGCGCGTAGAGCACGGTTTCGATGATCCCGCCGTCGTGCTGCCGGAGAAAGAGCCGGTACCCGGACCGGATCTCCTCGACGGTCTCCGGCACACGCCACAGGTCCGACGGCCGGTGATACGTGGCGATCAGCAGCGCCGGCGCCCAGCGGCGGATCGACGCCGCCGCCCCGACGAGCGCGTCGATCTCGGCGCCCTCGATGTTCATCTTGACCACGTCGACCGGGCCTCCCTGGAGGACGTCGTCCAGCGCCGCCACGGGCACCGGCGCGCCGCCCTGATCCACCAGCCGCGCACCGCGGCTGGCGTCGCTCATAAAATGCAGCACGCCGCCCTGCCGGTGCAGTCCCATCGGGAACGCCTGCACGCGCGACTCATCCGCGAAGTTCTCGGCCAGGCGCCGGAACGTCGCCGGGTCCGGTTCGAACGCCAAGACGCGGCCGAACCGGCCGCCGGCGCGGTCGATGAACGCGCGGATCGAGTCCCCGTCGAAGGCGCCCGCGTCGACGTATACGGTCCCAGGCCCGTACGTCAGCAGACCCGCCGCGAAATAGAGGCTCTCGTCCACCACGGCCCGGAGGAGTTCCGCGTCCAGCGTGAGCCGGAAACCGAGCACCGCGTCGAGGACGGCCCGCGACCCGTCATCGTACAGGCGCGCCGCGAGGGCCGCGTAGCGCGCGCGGTGCGCGAACAAATCCTCGAGCAGTCCGGCATAGAACATGTGCGGCGGGAACCGCTCCGGCCGGAGGACCTGCAGCGCGGCGAAGGGGGCGACGTTCGCGAACCCGAGCCGCCGCGGTCCGGCCGCGGCCCGCAGGACGCGGTGCGACGCGATAACGACGGGGATCGAACGATCCAGCGCGGCGAGGCCAGCCGTGGGGACGACCGCGGCGGACGCGATCCGCATGCCCTGCTTCGCCGGGTCGTCATCGGCGACGGCGCGTACCGCGATCGCGTGCTCCTCGCATAAGGCGGCCAGGCGCCGGCCCTCCCCGGCGGCGCCGACGATAGCGAGCTCCCGGAGCCGGCCCGGCGCCAGCGTGGGATGGCGTGCCGCGAGCGCGTCCCGCATGTCCGACACGGACGCGTACCGCTGAATGGCCGGCAACCACGTCATCGTCTCGTGCGCCGTCGACGCATCGGCGTTCATGCCGGCTACATCATCCGGTAGCGCTGGCCCGGCCGCGCAATGATGGCGTCGGGCCGTTCGCGCAACAGCCGCGTGACGAACCCCACCAGGTCGCGCGCCCGAAAACCTCTGCAGATCGTGTTGTCGATCCGGGCGAGGCGAAGCCGGCCGCCGGCGGCCAGCGCATCCTGTACTTGGAAATAGTCCCGCGGCAGAAAGAGATGACGGCGCAGGAACACCCGCGTGTCGCGCCCGTGCCGGTCCCGGCACGTGTACGTCTCGCGCTCCGCAGCTGGCCGCAGGTAGAGATCCGGCGCGACCATCTCCTCCACATGGTGAATCAGCGTGCAGCAGTCCATCGTGATGCCCATCATCACGACCCAGCCGTCGTACTCGACCAGAAGGCCGAAGGGGCTGCGGGCCGAGCACGGCGTCTCGTCGAGATGATGGAACCGCAGCAGGTCGTCGGCCAGGTCCCCGCGTGCCGCGGCGGAGTGCGTCGGATGGAGGCTGCGCCGCGTCGCGTGCTCCGTCCGGAACAGCTCGGTCAGGATCCCCACGTTGGACGGTGTCCGCAGCTCGTCGAACACCGGCGCCGCGGGCTTGACGTACCGCCACGACATCGTGGGGAGCATGAGCGTGCCGGGGCTCATGTAGTCCAGGAACGTGTCGAGCACCGCGCGGGCGTCGTGGCCCTCCTGGACCATCGTCTTGAAGGCGCTGTGCACCAGCAGGACGCCGTCCCGTGGAATGCCGAGCCGCTCGAGGGCGCGCCCGACGGCGGCGTCGTGCCGGCGCGGCCGGGCGTCACTTGTGGACAAGGAAGTTCCCGATCACGAGCGCGTCCAATCCACACCCGTAAAACGTCATGAGCGCGTCCCGGGGCGATTCGATGATGGGCTGGCCTTTCAAGTTGAAGCTCGTGTTGAGGATCACCGGGACGCCGGTCTCGTTCGCGTACCGCCGGATCATCTCGTAGTAGATCTCGTTGTCGGAGCTGCGCACGGTCTGGACCCTCGCCGTGCCGTCGACGTGGACGACGGCCGCGATCGTCGGCGCGCGCTCGGGGATCGCGTCGAGCGTGAAGGTCATGTACGGGAAATCGGGCCGTCCGTTGACGGCGAACCAGTCTCCCGCCGCCTCCTGCAGCAGCGACGGCGCGAACGGCCGGAACTCCTCGCGAAATTTGATGCGGGCGTTGACCCGGTCCCGCATCGCCTGTGACGCGCAACTCGCCACGATTGAGCGATTACCGAGCGCGCGCGCCCCGGCCTCGGACCGTCCCTGAAACCACCCGAGGATCTTCCCGTCGGCCAGCAGGCAGGCGCCGGTCGCGGCGGGATCCTCAAGTTCCTCGAAGCGGCAGCCGTTGGCCTCGAGCTCGTGGCGGATGTCCGCGTCCGAGTAGCAGGAGCCAAGGTACGCGTGCAGGAGCGGCCAGGGTGAGTCTCCGAGCATGACCGCGCCGAGATACGCGCACCCCAGCGCCAGGCCGCGGTCGGAGGAGACCGGCGAAACGTAGATGTGGTCGAACATGTCCGCGTAGAGCAGGCGCCGGTTGGCGGAGCAATTCAGCGCGAGCCCGCCGGCGTAGCAGAGATGACGGGTCGACGGCGCGTAGCCGCGCAGGTGCTCGGCGAGCCGCAGCACGCAGTCCTCGGTGACGGCCTGGGTGCTGCTTGCGACGTCGCGATGGAAATCGGTGATGGGCTCTTCGGGCCTGCGGTTCGGCACGCCCAGCACCTCCGCCAGTTTCGCAGCGTAGAGCGGCTCGAACGGGGACTTCACCGGCGGATCCGCCCGGACGAAGGACCAATCGAACTCCCAGCCGTGCGGGGCCGGGCGAATGATCGGGCTCAGATCGACCGACGGCCGGCCGTACGGTGCGAGCCCCATGACCTTGTACTCGTCCCCGTCGACGAACCCGAGGTAGTAGGTCATGAGCGTATAGAAATAGCCCAGCGAGCGCTCGGTGGGGATTTCCTCGAGGACCGTGATGCCGTCACCGCGCGTCGCGTGCGCCAGCATGGCGCAGTCGCCGTCCCCGGTCGCGTCGAGGGAGAGGCACAGCGCCTCGCGGTGGCCGGACCCGTAGAACGCCGACGCCAGGTGCGCCATGTGATGGTGCACGCGTTCGATCCGGGGCGACGATCCAAAATTGTGGCGCAGATAGTCCCGCCACACCTCGTCAAACCTCGGATAGGAGGCGCCCGGGGTGACCACGAGATCGATGGCCCGGAAGTCGATGTTCGCAATCTTCAGACACGCCCGGATGGAGTAATACGGAAGGTAGCCGTACGCCGATTTGTTGCGAAGGTACCGCTCTTCTTCGCAGGCGGCGATAATGCGCCCGTTGACGGCGAGGGCGGCCGCCGGCTCATGCTGCCCCACCGTCACGCCGCCGTGAAGCCCGAGGACGATCATGGACGGCGCGGCGTCACGACGCGACCTCCGCGAGCTCGGCGATCGCTTTCGCGTATTCCTCCTTGGTGGGTGACCGGTAGTGCCAGATGGGCAGGTGCTCCATGAAGGAGACCCCGCGCCCCTTGACCGTTTTGCCGACCAGCATGAACGGTTTCTCTCGGGGACGCGCCCGAACGGCCGCGTAGACGGCGGCCGCATCGTGGCCGTTCACCTCGACGCTCTCCCAGCCGAACGCGCGCAACTTGTCGGACACCGGGTAGAACGCGGGATGCGTCAGGCTCATGCGGTCGAGGCCTGAGATATCGTTGAGGTCCAAGAAGCCGACGAGGTTGCGGAGCCCAAGGTTCGCGGCCATCATCACCGCTTCCCAGGTCGAGCCCTCCATGAACTCGCCGTCGGACAGCAGCACGTAGATCGTGGCATCCGAGTGCTTGAGCGTCTCCGCGTAGCTCATGCCGACCGCCAGGCCCAGGCCGTGGCCGAGCGACCCGGTCGACGCCGCGATGCCCGGCACGCCGAAATCGGGATGCGCGCCCAGCCGGCCGTCGACGGTGCAGTACCGGTCGAGGTCCGCGGCGGTCAGCACGCCGAGCCGTTCCAGGATCACGTACTGAGCCATGCAGCCGTGGCCCTTCGACATCAAGAACACGTCCCGGAACGCGCCGGCATCGCCGGGCCCCGGCCGCATGAGCCCGGTGTAGATCACGTCGGCCATTTCCAGACACGAGAACGCCGGGGCGACGTGGAGCGCCGTGACCCGCTGCGAAATATCCAGTATCCGGCGCCGGTAGGCGAGACACCGCCGCCGGGAGGCGGCCGCGCTGAAAGCCCCGGTGACAACGCCGGCGGTGACCTCTGTCTTCATGCCCGCAGCCGATAGTCCATCGGCCAGTCCCGCAGCTGATCGATGTACTTGCGGCCCCACGCCACCATCTCGGCCAGTCCGTCCGTCCAGCCGATCTGCGGCTCCCACGCGACGTCGCGCTTGATCGCGCTGGAGTCCAGCCAGTACCGCGAGTCTTGTCCGAGGCGGTCCCCGGTCATCTCGCAGAGCTGGTCGAAGGGCATCCGAAGCGCTTCGGCGGTGAGTTCGACGACGCGGCGGATCGACGTGGGCTCCTTGGGGCCGGCGTTGTACACCGTGCCCACCGGCGCGCGCTCCGCCACCAGGTGAATGGCGCGGGCGAGATCCCGCGCGTGGATGTACGACTTTTCCGCCCGGCCGCCGCCGTGCAGCGGGAGCCGCCGGCCGGTGAGCCCGCAGACGACGGCCTTCGGGATCACGCGGTGCAGGAGCTGCCCGGGACAATAGGCGTTGGACGGCCGGATGATGTTCATCGGGAACTTTAGCACGCGGTGGATGGCGATCAGGTGCAGGTCGAACGCCGCCTTGGACACCGCGTACGGGCTCGTGGGCTTGATGGGCGTCTCCTCGCGGGCGGCGAAGTCCACGGAGCCGTAGAGTTCGGACGTCCCGATCTGGATAAACCGCCGCAGATAGTCGCGCGCCATCAGCTCTTCCGTCAAGTGCGAGAGCGCCATCGTGTTGGTCTCGTAAAAACGCCAGGACTTCTTCCAGGAGACCGCGCCCTCGCCTTGAGCAGCGTAGTTGACGATGACGTCGGGACGCTCGCGATCGAGCACCTCCAAGACCGAATCCATGTCGTAATTGAGATGGTAGGCGTGGTACTCATATCGCGGCTGGCGGTCGATGTTGAGCGAGAACGGCTCGGGCCGCAGGGGGTTCCGCCCGATGCCGATGACCTTGCGCGACTCGGCATGGTTGAGCAGATAGAACGCGGTGTGCACGCCGAACGACCCGCCGGCGCCGAGGATGGCGTATGTTTTCAGCTCCGTCATGCGACGGCGAGCGCCTTCATGCGCCGGACGTTGACGTACCGGTCGTCGTCGAGGCTGTCCGGCAGCCGGCCGGCCCTGAATGCCCGGCACACGTCGCGGACGGCGTCTTCCACGGTTCGCTTCGGCGCGTACCCGAGCACGCGGCGAATCTTGTCGGAATTGATGTGATACGTGCGGGGGTCATCGGACGGGGTCGTTTCAATCCTGATGTCCGGCCGGTCGGGATATTCCTGCCCCACGACGTCGCGAACGATCTCCGTGATACGGGCGATCGTGAGGTTCTGATACCCGATGTTGAAGGTCTCCCCCGCGATCTTCTCCGCGGGCGCCTCGATCATCAGCTGGTACGCCTCCGCCATATCCTGGATGTGGAGGTTGGGCCGGACCTGGGAGCCTCCGAACACCGTGATCACGCCCCGGTTGACCGCGTGGTTCGTGAGGATGTTGACCGACAGATCGAACCGCATGCGCGGACTGTACCCGCACACCGTCGCGGGCCTGATCGTCACGCAGGTGAACCCGGAGGCCTGGTGCCTGAAGAGCAGCGGTTCGCACAGTCCCTTGTATTTGTTGTAGAGCGTCAGCGGGACGAGCGGGTGCTCTTCGGTCACGTCGGGCGCGTCCGACACCCCGTACACCGAACTCGACGAGCAGTAGACGAACCGCTTGACCTCGGCGTCCCGCGCGGCGACGACCATCGGTTCGAAGCATTCGAAATTGATCGTACGGCTGAACCGCTCGTCGAGCTCAAAACTCGGATCGTTGGAGATGCAGGCGAGATGCAGCACGACGTCCATGCCGCGGAACGCCCGGCCCAGGCGTTCGGTGTCGCGGATGTCGCCCTCGATCACGTTTAATCGCGGATGGCGCGGGAGTCCGTCGCGGCCGAAGTACAGGACATCGTACACGGTCACCGCGTAGCCGCATGACAGCAGATGCGGAACGAGCACACAGCCGACGTAGCCGGCCCCGCCCGTGATGAGCACGTTCTGCATGCGTGAAATCACCGCCAATCGGGTCTCGTGCGCCGCCGGAGCGCCGGCGTCGCGCCTACGCCGGTTCGGTTACGGCGTCCGTCGTGATCGAATAGCCCGCCGCCACCGCATCGCGCTGGAACATCTTGACCGTCTCGAGCGAGTAGTCGTCGAGGTCGCGTCCGACCAGCTCCAGTTTGGCCAGCACGTCGTGCGTCACCGTGATGATGTGGCAACCGATCTCATCGGCCTGGAAGACGTTCAGCAGCTCGCGCGGGCTCGCCCAGAGCAGCTCGGCCTTCGGCCGGGGCGCGATGACAGCGAGGGCCTCCCGCATCAGGGGGACCGGATCCACCCCGGTGTCGGCCACGCGCCCGGCGAACACCGAGACGATCGCCGGGGTCTCGCGCGCCAGGCACGCCGTCACCCGGCGGACCTGGTCGACCGTGAGGACCGCCGTCACGTTGAGCGCGATGCCCTCGCGCGCCAGATCCGTGATCACGGAGCCGGTGAACTCGCCGGCCGTGTTCGTGACCGGGATTTTCACGAAGACGTTGGGGCCCCACGACGCGATCGTCCGGGCCTGCCGCAGCATCGCCGGAAAGTCGTCGGCGAACACTTCGAACGAGACGGGCCGGTCGGGCACGGCGGCGAGGACGGTTCGTGCGAACGATTCGTAGTCGTCGACGCCGGCCTTTCTCATCAACGTCGGGTTGGTGGTGAAGCCTTTGATGAGGGGATTGCCGTAGAGGCGCATGATCCCCGCGAGATCGGCCCCGTCGGCAAAGATCTTGACGCGGAGACCTCGCAAGCGCTCCATATCCCGCCCCCCGGCCTCCAGGATCGGGTGCGACTACTGTGGGCCCGCGCTGACCGCCAGGATCCAGTCGACCGCGGCGGGCAGAGAATCCGTCACGAAATCGGGCGCCACCGGCTTCGGCTCATGGTAGCCTCGGTCGATGAAGACCGTTCGGCAGCCCGCACGGCGGCCCGCCTCCACGTCTTTCCATCGGTCTCCCACTATGACGCTCGAGGAAAGATCAATATCGAGGCGGCGTGCCGCGGCCACTAGCAGTCCAGGTTTCGGCTTTCGGCACCCGCAATCCTCCCAATCCGAGTGAGGACACATCTCGATCGCATGGACGGGCAGCCATTCGCGGAGTTTCCTATGCATCGCTTCTACAGCAGCGATATCCACAAGACCAAGCGCAATATCGGGCTGGTTGGTCGCCACGACGATCAAAAATCCGGCCGCGCGGAGGGCTCGGACGGCGTCCCGAACACCGGCCAACAGACGAAAATCCTCCAACTGCCGGGGCGCGTATGCCTTGCCGTGTCGTACCGCCGTGGCCGTCAGGACGCCATCGCGATCAAGAAATACGGCCTGTCGCATCTCGCCCTCGGGGCAACTCAGGTCGCCCCGCATTTGCCCGTGTTGATGGATGCCGGCGACGCAGCACGTACCGTGCCGCCCAGTTCTTGATCAAACGACTTGTGGCATCCCGGTATCTCTTGTCCCGCAGCACAGCCACGATTGTCCATAGAGGATTCATGACCCCGAGTGCCGGGGAGACCCAGTCACGCTCGTCGTTCGGTCGCGACCGGCCCTGCGTCCACCCGGCTCTCTCTTTCACCCGCTGCCACAGATACCGCCGGTACCGCCAACCCCAAAATGCCACCACAATCGGCCGGCCGAACCACCGCCGGACAAGCCAGCCCTGCACGATGCCCCACGCCGCCCGCCGGTATCGTCTGTCCCGCACGATTACTGCCACGGTCCATAACGGGTTCATCAAACCCATCGTCGGTGAGACCCAGTCCCGCGCGTCGCCCAGTCGCGACCGGCCTCGCGTCCACCCCGATCTCTCTTTCACCCGCTGCCACAGATACCGCCGGTATCGCCAACCCCAGAAAGCCAGGAACATCGGCGCGAGGGTCTTACGTTGAGATAGCCATCCGCGGATAAGTCCCAACGCGGCTCGCCGATGCGGTTGATCGCGCGCGATGACTGCCATGGTCCACAACGGGTTCATCAACCCTAACGTCGGTGTTATCCAGTCCCGCGCGTCGTCGAGCCGCGAGCGACCCTTCGACCACCCTATTTTCTCCTTCGCTCGCTGCCAAAGAAAGCGGCGATACCGGTAACACCACAGGATGTTGCGCAGCGCCGAATTCGACATGACGATGCGTGCCGTCAACCCGGGAGCGAGAAGCGCGGCTGTCACCTCGATGGCTCGCTGCTTGAGCCCGGGGGCCGCATAGACATCAGCAACCATCCTGGCCGCTCGCTGCTGGGTCCGCGTCCAGGCTGGCGATACGTCGGTGGCGTGGAAGCACACCGGAGTCGGAAAGACCTCCCGCTTCAGCGGATCCATGACCTCGCTGTCCTTCAACTTGCGAACCAGCTGAGTCTTATACCAGTTGATGAGCCAGGCCGGCCGCTTCCCGAATTCGGGACGTAGGTCGAAATGCAAATCCGCTTCTTTAGTGAAACTCACGTACGCCACTTCATCGCTATCGGTGACGATGTATATGTCATTCGCGTTCGGGAAATTCCGATAGACGTAATCGCCGTCCAGCGTCCAATTCTCGAACGTCGAAATGTCGTGTTTCGCGAGCGCCGCGTAGTCCATCACCAACGGCGCCCAACTGAAGGTGTGGAAGATCAGTCCGTCTCCTCCCGGGACCTGCCAGTACGGCGAAATGGGTGATTCCGCAAACCAGGGGGCATCAAAATCGTACCGGCGCGTTTCCGAATGAAGGTGCCGCAGCACGACGCGCATCAGATCCCTCGGCCCGATCACGAGAGGCTGTCCAGGCACGAGATATCCGCGGTGCTGTAGTTCCGGGATTGCGCCTTCGTACTGAAACCGAACGGCGATGGCAAAGACCACCTTTTTGCCCGTCTCCACCAACCGTTCGAGTGCAGCAATCGAGCCGTCGGCGAACATGGCGTCGGGAGTAAGATACATCCCGTACGCGCGATCTCGGAACGCTCGGGTCGCCAACATGGCCTGACCACGCGACATCACGCTCATTTTGCGGTCGTGGCGGTGCGCGTCCGATTCTACCTCGAGCGGCAACCACACAGGCTCGGCGTAGGCCTTGAGTCGAGTCAGCAACGGATGGCTCTGTAAGGCTTGCCAATCCTCGGCCGTCGTAGAGATTAGCACCTTGCTTCCGCGGGCCGGGTCCAGGGCGGGAATGTTTCCGGGAGCCAACAACGACGCGAGAAGGAGGTCGGTAAAGTAGGCCCGGTACACCGGCCCCCAGAATACAACCGTGAAATAAAAGGGGCGCAGCGCCGTGCCGGCAACCGGCGCCTCCAGGTCGCCGACAGCGCCGACGCGGGGGCCCATCTCTACGCGTGATCGCCGGGGCGGCGGATCCAACTACGGGCCCCCAGCCACTGCTTCCGCCAGCGAAGGCTGCGGCTGTTCCGGCGGGGTCTCACGCATTTTGCGATACACTTCACTTACCTCATGGAGGTCGCCCAGCATCACGACGCGCCCGCTGTCGAGGAGCAGCGCTTTGGTGCACATCGACTGGATGATGGCGTCCGAGTGAGAGGCCAACACAAGGATGTTTGCACGCGCAAGCAACGCATCAACTCGCTTGGCCGCTCGCTCCGCGAACCGCGCGTCGCCGGCGCCGATTCCCTCGTCGAGCAGCAGTATCTCGGGATCAATGGCGGTGGCAACAGCGAAACATAGCCGGGAGAGCATGCCCGAGGAGTAGGTCCTGACCGGCAGCGACAGGTAATCGCCAAGTTCGGAGAATGCCGCGATGTCGTCGATCTTGACGCGAATCTCGTCCCGGTGCATACCAAGAAATAGACCGCACGTGATGATGTTCTCGTATCCCGTATCATCCATGTCGAGGCCGGGGGCAATGTTGAACAGCGGCGAAACGCGGCCCTCGATCGCAACGCGGCCCGCGACCGGCTGATAGACGCCAGCGAGAACCCGCAGCAGCGTGGATTTACCGGCGCCGTTGTACCCAAGGATTCCGACGCGATCGCCGTGATCGATTCTAAGCGAGACGTTCTCGAGGGCGCGGATGGTCACGCGATTGTGGCGGCCCTCACGCCGGATCAATCCTCCAACGCGCGCCGCCAGTTCCTTACGGAACATCTTTTGCGACCCGTAGACCGGAAAGCTAACCGTGACGTTCTCAACCGCAACGGACGCCATAGAAAGATCGCTCCTACATCCAATACGCCAGCCGCCGGCGAAAACGGCTGTAGGTCCACAGAGTGACGGCCCAGCCGACAACCGTGGCCAGTAGCACAAATTCGTACGTCAAACGGGACGGGAGCTTTCCGAGGAGAGGCGATCGGATCACATCGACGTAATGAAAGAGCGGGTTGCCGTTGGCAAAGTACTTTGTCATTTTCGGACCCAACTGTTCGGGCGTAAAGAAGATTGGCGTTACGAACATGGAGATCTGGAGAATGCTCATCACAACCTGTTGGACGTCCCGGTAGCGCGTGCATACCATCCCCAGCATCATGGCGAACCAGATGCCGTTGATCCAGACCAAGAGTATGCCCGGAATTGTGAGAAACATCGCCACTTTGGGGTGAAGCCCCGCGAATATAGCGACGCCGATGAAAATCACGAAGTTGTGAAAGAACACGATCAGATTCCGCCAGACGACCGTGCAGGCCAGGAGCGAGTATGGGAAACGCAGTTGCTTGATGAGGCTCTCCCCAGACAGAAACGTCTGGCAGCCCTCGCTGATGACCGCGGCGACCAGGTTCCAGGCGAGCAAGCCGGTGGTAAGAAACGGCAGGTAAACCTTAGGGTCTTGATGCCAAAGATTCGCCCAGACGAGACCCAGTGCGAGCATAAAGATGCCAAGGCTTAACGTATTCCAGAATGGGCCAATCGCGGTTCGGCGGTAGCGCCGCTTAATCTCTTGCCAGCCCAGCCGCCCCCACATCCGCCAGTCGGACAGCCCTGTGATAATATCCAGCGCCGCGATATCGTACTGGGCAGCCGCCGCGACGTATCTTACGGTTGTTCGTCCCGCGCTCGGATGTTGCACTTCCGTCCGCTCCGATATCATTGGCCTGCAATGTACGATAACGCTTCGAGGCTCTCCTCCGCCCGAGGCGGTGTCACGATCGAAGACCGTGCACAGGGGAAATGACATTGGCGCATGACGTGACCGAATCGATCCGAATTGCCCGCGTGATCACCCGTCTTAATATCGGCGGACCTTCCCGCCATGTGATGACTCTGACGAGTGCGCTGAACGACGGCCGTTTCCGAAGCCGATTGATTTGCGGTATTCCAACGCCGAACGAGGGCGATTTGACCGCCGAAGCCAGAGCCGGCGGCTATCCCCTTGTCCAGATCCGGGCCCTGCGGAACGACGCCGGATTGATCGCCGCGCTCGCGACCATGCAGACATTGTACCGCGAATTCCGAACGATGCGACCCCACATCGTGCACCTCCATCAGTTCAAAGCACGGTTCTTGGGCGCGCTTGCCGCGCGCGCGGCAGGCGTCCCCCATGTCGTGCAGACGTATCACGGCACTTTGCTGCAAGGATACTTTCTCCCGCCACTCGCGACGGCGGTTACGCTCTTGGAGCGGCTTCTGGGACGCTGGCTAGTGCATCATACCATCGCCATCAGTCCGGAGGTTTGCCGGCAACTAGTCGAGCGCGGGATGGTAGATCCCCACCGTATCACAGTCATTCGCTTGGGGTTGTCACTGACTCCCCTTCTTACGCCGCCTGAATCGGGTGACGCCTTCCGGCGCGAGATCGACATTCCGACGGACGCACTGCTCATTGGATTCGTCGGCCGGCTGGCGCCCATCAAGGGCGCCGATCTTTTTCTGGAGGCCGCCGAGGAGTTGATCCGTACGATGGAGCGCCCGGTATATGCCGTGATCGTCGGCGATGGACCAGAGCGGCAGCACCTGGAAGCGCAGGCACGGCGGGCTGCGATCGACAGTCGAATCATTTTTACCGGGTGGCGGCGAGATCTTCGGGCGGTCTACTGGGGCATCGATGTGCTGGCCGTGACGTCTCGAAGCGAAGGAACGCCGGTCGTTGCCATGGAGGCGATGGCCGCGCGGCGCGCGGTTGTGGCGACTCGTGTGGGTGGAATTCCGGACATCATTCAGGACGGACGCACCGGTTTGCTCATCGAACCCGGCAACCCGCAGCGGCTCGCGGCGGCTCTTCAGCAAGTACTGGAGGATGTGGCGCTGCGGCAGAGGCTGGGGTTGGCCGCGCAGCAGTCGGTTTATCCGGCCTACGACGAGACAACGCTGTGCAGGGCGATGCGGGAATATTACGCACGGCTACTCGAAGGGTGATGCATGGCGACGGCGCCACCGGTGCCACGGTCTGACAAGCAGCGCGCGAAGCACTCCTTGGCGCACGATCATGTCTTTCACGAGTCCGACCGCCGCGTCTCTTTGTCGTTTGTCTCGCAACACCATCTTTAGCGTCCAGAGGGGATTCATCAGCCCCAACGCCGGCGAGACCCAGTCGCGGCCGTCATCCAGCCGTGCCCCGCCCTTCACGATGCCCAGCCGCTCCTTGGCCTTGTGCCACAGATACCGCCGGCACTGCAAGCACCAGTGCACCCGGCCCGGCAGAGTCCAGGGTCCCACACGGGCCACGAGTTGCCGCGCATTTGCTTGCGAAAGCGCATTCCGAGTGCGTCTGAAAGCACCCCAGTCTGCGGCGCCGTCCGTCCATTTCACCCCTCGCCGGTCCAGGACAACCTCCGCCATCATACGCGCGTAGGCCCGGTGCCCGCGCGCGCTCCACTTTTCCACCATCTGAGGGAATTGGTACCAGGAGCGCAACTCCTCGTCTGTGGTGCCGGCGGGAATGCGCCCGCGCATGTCGAGGACTCTGATGTGGGGCGCCTGCGCCACCATCGCGTCCGTGAACTCGAAAGGCTGGTTCAACTCGTAGTAATGGAAATTGTGGGTGATGACAAGATTGGGTACGGTTTCGGCCAGCCACCCGAAGTGGACGATGCCGAACTCGATCATCCGCGGGCGATCCAGCCTCGGGTCACTCATCGGGGCTTGAACGTCGAAATCCCGTACCCGACTGACATCGATATTTACCGGCTTTCCGGTCAACATGCGAAGGGTCAAGGCTCCGAACCGAGGCATCACCCCCTCGACCATGTCATCGACGACCTGACGCTGGAGCATCCGGACGCGCCGCGCGTCCTTGACGAAGCTCCGGGATGCCTGGAACCCGTACGGACGGGCCGGAATCACCTTCGGATGACGAAAGGATGTGGCCATAAAGCCTTGGACAATCGCCGGCGCCGCGGCTGCGACATCATCTAGGCCGGGGCCAACTCGATACTCAACGAGGACATTCGCGACCGGATGACCCTGATACCGCAGTGGCGCCCCAACGAGCGGGCGGTAAAAGTCGGTCTCGACATAGTTGACAATGGTGAGATCGGGGGAGAACTTATGTCCTTCGTTCTGCCACGCCTTGACGTAGTGCTCGGGGCCCGCGTCCGGCCATGCCAGATTAAACACCCGATACCGTACTGACGTGTCCCGTCGGTTCAGCTCCTCTTCTAGCAAATCCGGCCAGCTCTGGTCTGACACCGACGACGCGCTCTGCTCACCGCCAATAATGACAATGCGGAACTCTCCCGCCTCTCGCTCATAGCTGTAGTCGCGATGGGAGATGAAGCCGAGATTGTTGGTCCGTATATCAGCGGCCGCGATGCACTCCGCATCATAACCGTACATCCGATATGCCAATGTCGTATTGGGACATCGCTGGGTGGCATTGTATGGGTCGCCCGTACTCAATGCGCCGGAATGCAAGATCACCGGCCAGAGTGCGCTGTTACTCTTGTTGGCGTCCCGAACGTACCTCCGCAGCCACCATTCCAATGCTATCACGGCCGCCGCGGCGCACGCGGCGTCAATAAGAGCCCTTACCAAGGGGACGGCCGGAACTCGTGAGTGAACGGCCGGTGCAGTTGACACATTATTCCAACTCCGTTTCGCGCGCTTCTCGGCGCGGGTATTTACACTTCACATTAAAAATATGGTCGTTCGCACCGATCGTCAATTCCCCCCTCTCGATCCTGCTACGACCGTAATTCCCGACCAGTGCGCGTGCCTACTCAATTGTCGATTACGATTTCGAGACCATCAAAAGCCTGCCGCCGCCGTCGGGCGCGCAAGACGAAGCGTCCCAAAAGTGTGGAGCGAACCTGCGGAAAGGGCGATCACGTACGCGGCCGGGACATGATCATGCCAAAGAAAAAACTAAACAAAATGGCGCCTTCCTCGGTCACGACAGCAGGATGCAGCACATTCAGCACCGCCAGCGCGGTGAGACCGGTCACCGCGATCTTGAATCGCGGCCACGGGCGGGAACCGGCGATCTCGCGCAGCCGCTGAAACCCGGTGACCAACGGCATGACCACGATCCACGTGTACAACGCAAGCCCCACCACCCCGGTCTTGACCAGCAAGAATCCATATCCCGTCGACATATACCGCCACGGGCCGCCCGGACCATTGTCGGGCGGCGCGGTGGCGGTGACGCCTCCGAGTCCGACGCCGAAGAGTGGATCGTGAAGAAACCGTGGAATCCCACTCTGAAATTCGGAAATTCGCTGAAGCATCGAGCCGTCCGTCGCAGCCCGAGACCAATGTCCCATC
Organism: bacterium; assembly: GCA_035307565.1. Classification (GTDB taxonomy): domain Bacteria; phylum Sysuimicrobiota; class Sysuimicrobiia; order Sysuimicrobiales; family Segetimicrobiaceae; genus DASSJF01. The sequence continues at coordinate 60,737 of DATGHZ010000013.1, forward strand.
ATCTGCTTTATTGGAGCGACGATCCAGGACGGGCCGGGGAGAACACCTGCGCCATAGCCGTACACGGCGGTGAGGACCACCGCGAGGAGCGCCGCGCGGAGCGCGACCGCCCCGCCGGACGGAACAAACGTCAGCACGAGAACCGACAGGCCCAATGCGAGGCCCTCCGCCGTGCGCTCCTGCATCGCGATGATGTACCAAATGAGGACGGGCAGCGCGGCGGCCCACGCGAGCCGCGCCACCGGCGTCTCGTCGGCGAGCGCGCCGCCGAGCGCCACGGTGAACGCCACGACCGGCACCGACCACTCCAAGTACCGGGCGACGAACGGCGCCACCGGCCGGTTGCCGGGCAGCTCGATGACGCCGGACAACTGCAAAAAGACGGCCACGGCCGCAACACACGTGAAGAAAACATATACGCCCGCCAGTCGCCGAAAATCATTGCCGCGGAATCCCGCACAAGTGTACGCTAGCGCGAGCAGGTAGAAGGACAAGGGCCGGAGTTCCCGCACGGCGAGAAACGTTCCGCCGGGATCACGCAGGCCAGCGACAAATGGAACGGCCATATACGCCACGAATGCCCCCACCCACAGAAGTTCACGTCGTCCCTGATAAACCGCGCGCACGATGAGCGGCGCCGCCGTCAGCACCGCGGCGGCGGCGAGCGCATCCTCTAGGTTGATCTTCGCGCCCTGAAGGCTCAGCAACGGATACACGCGTAGCGTATATCCTGGTACCATCGCCGCGACGGCGGTGATCGCGTAGAGGAAACAGCGGGGTATGGCCGCGGCGGCGCTTCGCCACTGTGGGTGAATCGCCGGGTGCTCAGCGGGGTCGATCGTGGAGTGTAGCACTGCCGCGGGCGTTACGGTCTCCGTCGTGGGTCGATACCGAAACGTCGAACCCGCCGTTACTACGGTGCACGGCCGGTCGAACCCTTTCGGAGGGACTCAGGCCGGTGTCACGAATGTAAGAGGCGTTCCACACGACCGGGGCGGAGGCCGTCGACTACCCGCCAACAATGCCATCCCACAGCGAGTCCGCATGACGCTGGAGCACTTGGCGAAAGCGGGCGCCGCACTGTCTGCGTCCATCACCTCCAAGACGGCGACCGTAGGGATCATCGGTCTCGGCTACGTCGGACTGCCGCTCGCGGTCGAATTCGCGCGCGCCGGCTTTCCGGTCGTCGGCATCGATGTCGACCGCACCCGCGTCCACGATCTCAACGCGGGCCGGTCCTATATTCCCGACGTCCCAACTGAGACGGTAGCGGACCTGGTCGCACGGGGCCGGCTGCGGGCGGCGTTCGACTTCGACATCCTCCGCGAGATCGACGCGGTCATCATCTGCGTCCAAACTCCGCTCACGTCGACGAAAGAACCCGATCTGACCTACGTCACCGCCTCGCTGCAGGAAGTGCGGCGGTATCTGCATCCGGGCCAGTTAGTCGTCCTGCAAAGCACGACCTATCCGGGCACAACCGAGGAAGTCGCCCTACCGCTTCTGGCCGGATCTGGTCTCACGGTCGGAAGAGACTTCTTTCTCGCCTTTTCGCCGGAGCGCGTGGACCCCGGCAACACGCGGTACGCCACGCGGGACATTCCGAAGGTGGTCGGTGGCATTACGCCGGTGTGCGGGCTCCTCGGTCAGGCGCTCCTCGAACATGTCGTTCCGAATGTGCACCGAGTGTCCTCCGCACGAGCCGCCGAAACCACCAAACTCCTTGAGAACGTCTATCGAAGCGTCAACATCGCGTTGGCCAACGAACTGGCGATACTGTGCCGGCGCATGGACGTCAATATCTGGGAAGTCATCGACGCGGCGGCGACCAAACCGTTCGGCTTCGCAGCGTTCTACCCCGGACCCGGCGTGGGCGGTCACTGTATTCCGGTGGATCCGCACTACCTTACGTGGAAGGCACGAGCGTACGAATTCAACACCCGCCTGACCGCCGCCGCGACGGAAGTCAACGAAGAGATGCCGCGTCACGTTGCGGAGATGGTGCGGGACACCGTCAACATGCGGCTCCGGAAGAGCATCGCGGGCGCGCGCATTCTCGCGCTCGGCGTGGCCTATAAGACGGGCGTCCCGGACCCGCGGGAGTCGCCAGCCGTCAAGGTACTTGCGTTGCTGGCGAACTGGGGCGCGTCTGTTGCGTACCACGACGCGATGGTCCCCCGCGTGCTGGTGGACGGCCGCGAGTACGAATCTGTCCCCCTCAGCGCCGACGCGCTCAAGGGTGCCGACTGCGTCGTGATTCTGACCGAGCACCGAGGGATCGACTACGGGTGGGTGGTCGAGCACGCGAAGTGCATCTTCGACACCCGCAACGCCACGCGGAGCGTCCCTGATCCCGACCGTAAGGTTGCACGACTGTAGTTCCGGCGCCGGCCCGTGAGCGCGGCACGAATCATCGCCGAGCCGTTTGCGTATAGCCTAGTGGGCGCGGTCCTCTTGACGGGTGGCCTGCGCGCTTTTCTCCTGTACGTCGGGCTGATCGATCGTCCCACCGCCGACCGCTGGCACCGGCGGCCCGTCGCGCGCCCCGGGGGCCCGGCCATCGTTGCCGTGGTGCTGGCAGGCATCGCGCTCTTCTTCCCCGGCCCCATGAGCGGCACGATGCGGGGATGGCTCGCCGGCGGCGTCTTCATTTTCATCGTCGGCCTAGTCGACGATTTGACGGCCGGCCTGCAGAGCCCGCTCAAGCTGACGCTCCTGATCATCGGCGCGGCGATTCCCGTGTTGTTCGGCGTGACCGTGAAGGCACTGCCGCCCGTGCTCGGCACGCCGATTGCGATGTTGTGGATCCTCGGACTCACCAATGCCGTCAATTGGCTCGACAACATGGACGGCCTCGCCGCCGGCGTCAGCGCGATTGCGGCCGGCACCTTGGTGGTCCTGTCATTCGCTTTTCACGACGGGGCTACGGCGGTGACCGCGTCGCTCGTCGCAGGCGCCTGCGTCGGGTTCCTGTTCTTCAATTTCAGCCCGGCGAGCATTTTCATGGGCGATTCGGCGAGCGGATTTTTGGGGCTCACACTCGCCGTCCTAGCCCTCTCCGGTCCGGCCGGGCATGTGTCCGGGCTCTTCCTGGCGCTCGTCGTCCCCGTCCTGATTCTCAGTATTCCGATTTTCGATACCGCCGTGGTGACGATATCACGGGTGTGGAGCGGACGGCCGCTATTTCAGGGCGGCACAGACCATCCCTCGCACCGCCTGGTAGTCCTTGGGCTGACCGAACGGCAGACCGTCCTGCTGCTGTGGGCCTTGAGCGCGTTGTCGGCTTCCGCCGCCGTGCTGGCGTCACGGCTCGGTCCGGCGGCCGGCCTCGTGTTTGCCGGCGTGTTCGTCTGCGTCTTTACCGCGCTGGGATTAACAGTGGCCAGGGTCCGCGTCTACGAGGTGGCGGCGCTCCCCCTCGGAACCGCCCGGGTCGTGTTGGCCCAGATGCTTCACAAGCGTTCGCTGCTCGCGATCGTGCTCGACTTCATTTTGATCTGCGTGGCTTACATCAGCGCGGCACTGCTGCGTTTCGAAGGGACCATCCCCGCCGCCTACGTTCCGATTGTCGTCCAATCGCTGCCGGTCGTCCTCGCCGTCAAACTGACCCTGTTCTACCGTATGGGTCTGTACCGTACGAAGTGGCGCTACGTCGGCCTGCTCGATCTCCTCACATTCCTGCGTGCGTCGCTGCTAGCCTCGCTCGTTTGCGTCGGGGTGCTCTTTCTCGTCGCGGGGCTCAGAGGCTTTTCCCGCGCCGTCCTCGTGCTCGATTGGATCCTCACGTTCGGCCTGCTGGGCGGAATGCGGCTCTCGCTGCGAGTTCTCGAGGAGTACTTTATCAGTCTGCGAACACGGGGAAAGCGCGTTCTAATTTTCGGCGCCGGCCGGGGCGGCGTGCTTCTGCTTCACGAACTGCGGAGCAACCCGTCGCTCGCCTGCAGCCCAGTCGGCTTCGTGGACGATGATGCCTTCAAGCAGGGCGACATCGTACGGGGACTGCCAGTGCTCGGCACCGGCCGGGACATCCCCGCCCTGGCCGCTGAGCACCGGATCCAAGAGGTCCTGGTTGCGGTGCCGTCGCTGAGCACGGAGGCGGTCGACCGGATTGCCCTCATGTGCGGCGAGGCCGGGATCTCGTGGCGCGTCGTGCGTCCTCTGCTCGAACCGGCGCCGCAGGACGTATAATGGCGCCATGTGCGCCGGCGCGCGAGGCGTGAGCCCGGCCGGCCCGGTATGACGCGGCCGGACAACCAGTCTGCACCCTGGGAAGGCCGCCACCTTCCGGGCGCGGCGTACCGGTGGGGGGTCGTATGCGCGACGGTGCTGGGCGCCGTCCTTCGTGTCGCGCATATCGCCCGTCCATTCAATCGCCTCATGGCATGGAACGAAGGACACTATGCGATGACGGCGCTTAATTTCGACCGGTACGGGCTTTGGGCGCCGCACAACGAACTCGGCTTGGACCGCACGTTTTCGCCGGCGGGGCCGTGGCTCATGTGGGCGTCCATGAAGCTGTTTGGGACCTCGGAGGCCGCGGCGCGGCTGCCGATTGTGCTTGCCGGGATCGCGACGATTCCTCTCGTCGCGGCCCTCGCCCGGCGCCTCGCGCGCAGTGAGCAGATCGCCCTGACGGCGGCCGCGTTCGTCGCTGTCGCGCCGGGACTCGTCTACTTCTCACAAAACGTGCAGCTGGACACACTCAGCATTTGCTGGGCGCTGGCGGCGGCCGTCTTCATGCTGCGGTACCGCGATATCGCGCATCGTTGGGATGAGGTGTGGGCCGGTGTGTGCCTGGCGACGGCGGTGTGGTTCAAGTTTACGACCCTGCTCCTTTACCCGGCGTTTCTCGTCCTGTGGTGGCCGACCCGCCCCGCGCGGACGGCCGTAGCGGCGCTTGCGGCGGGGGCCTTCGCCGCGGTGACGGCACTCCCCAGTCTCCTCTGGGTTGCGGCGGGCTGGCTGACGTTTCGGACTTCGTCGGGATTTACGAAGCGTTTTTTCTTCCGCGACTGGGACCTCCGCGGCATCGCGAAGGCATTGTCCGAGATCCCGCTCGCCGTGGAGGCGCATCTTTTCATTGTGATCTTTCTGCTGCTGCTCTTCGGGATCGCGGCCGCGGTGCGCTGGCCCGCAAGGTTCCGCGCGGTGTGGGTATGGTGCGCGCCGTGGATCGTGCTGTACATCTTCGCGCCGTGGGACAGCCTGGTGAATCGCTACTATGATCTTCCGGCCACGTATCTTCTCACCATTGTGGCCGCCGCGGGCTTGTGGACGTGGACCGTGCGCAGGCATCGGGACGCGGCGGTCACGGGGAGTGCTCGACCGCACGCACCGGGCGCAGCCGATCCGGTGGACCGAGAACGGCCCGGCCCGGAGTTGCCGCGCGCCCTGCTCGCGGGCCTCGTGGTCGTCGTCGGACTGACCGCCGCCTACGACGCGTGGGACCCGATGACCGACCGGATCGCGCGGGCCTCGATGGCCCACGTACCGCCGATCGATCCGTCCCCCTTCTACTCCGCGAAGATCGTGGCCGCGCTTCCGCGCGGCAGGACGATCGCGGATACGCCGCAGACGATGTTCTATGCGGGAGGCGACCCCGCGTGGATCGACATCACGGGCGGCGATGTGCGGTGGAAGATCGACGCCGAAGAGTTCGACTACGTCATTCTCAACGACTACGGACACGGGCAGGAGCCGTATTATGTCATCGACGCGACCCTTCGCGCGCAGTTGGCCCGGCATCACTACGTTCAAATTGCGCCCACCGCGTGGGCGCATGTGCGGACCCGCATCGCCGATCTGGGCGGCTACCGCGATTCCGGCGTCCCGTACTGGTCGCCGGCTGGGGCCGGCCGGCGTGTCGCGATGACCGCGTGGCGCTGAGCCGGCCGCTGCGCGTGGTCGTCAACGCGGCGGCGGCGCGCATGGGAGGGGCGGCCACGCACCTGCCCAACTTTCTCGCGACGGCCGGACGGCGCTATCCCGACGACAGCTTCGTGTGCTGCGTCAACGCGGACGCGCAGCTGCCGCCGCTCGCGCCGAACATCCGCGTGCTGAGAACCGGGACGCTGCGCAACCGCCTCGCCCACGCCGCCTGGGATCAGTGGGGCGTCGCGCGGGTCGCGGTACGGGAACAGGCGGATGCGCTCCTGTCCCTGCTGAACTTCGGGCCGGTACGGTCCCCCGTGCCCCACGTGGTGCTGGAGCGCAATCCGGTGTACTTCTGTCCCTTCTATCTAGCGTCGCTCGGCCGCGCCCGCTCCCTCGAGGTGGCCGCGACACGGGCGGTGGCCCACGCCGTCATGCGCGGCGCGACGCGCGTGATCACCCCATCCGCGGCCATGCGCGAGATGATCCGCGCGTGCTATCCCGGTCTCGCCCCCGCGAAGTTCTGTGTGGTTCCGCACGGCTTCGGCGACGCGGCGTTCCCGCGCGCGGTGTCGCTTCCGGTCGGCGCGGCCGCCCGCATGGCAGGTTCAACGGGCACGCGCCTGCTGTATGTGACCCATGCCGCGTCTTACAAAGGGGTCGACCTGCTGCTCGAGGCGAGCCGCGTGCTGCGGGACGACGGGTTGCTAACGGCCACCACGTGGATCACGGTGGCGCGCGAAGATTGGCCGGCGGGGTTCGCCGCCTACGCCGCGTTCATCGAACGGCACTACCTGCGGACACAGGTCCGGCTCCTCGGACGCGTCCCGCACGACGCGGTGCATCTTGTCTACGCCGCCGCGGACCTGTTCGTCTATCCGAGCCTCTGCGAATCGTTCGGCTTTCCATTGGTTGAAGCCATGGCCGCCGGCCTGCCCGTCGTCGCGGCGGATCTCCCCCTCAATCGCGAGATGTGCGGCGGGGCGGCCGTCTACTACGCGCCCCGTGATGCCGGTGCGCTGGCCCGGGAGGTCGCCCGTGTAGCCGGCGATGCGGCGCTCCGCGCGCGGCTCGGTGAAGCCGGCCGGATTCGCGCCGGGCAGTTTTCCTGGGATGATCACGTCGATGCCGTGATGGCGGTCGTCCGGAAGGCCGCGGCCTAAGCGCGCCGAGGTAGGGGCCGGCGGACGCGAGGACAAACTTCTTTCCCATGCAACCGCCCGCCCAGATCTTCCGCGAGTACGATATTCGCGGCGTCGTCGGCCGCGATCTGGACGCCGACGCCGCCGGGATGATCGCCCGCGCCTTCGGCGTCTACCTGCGCCGCGCCGGAGTCCGGCGTGCCGTGATCGGCCACGACAACCGCGTCAGTTCCGTGGAATTGTACACGGCGGCGACTCGGGGGCTCACCGCGGCGGGATGCGACGTGATCGGCATCGGCCTCGCGATCACCCCGATGCTGTACTTCGCGGTGCACCACTTCGAGGTCCCGGGCGGCATGATGGTCACGGCCAGCCACAACCCCCCCGAGTTTAACGGCTTCAAGCTCTGCCTCGGTCCCGGCACGCTGTTCGGGGCGCAGATCCAAGACGTCCGGATGCTGACACAGGCCGCGACCGAAGCGGCAACACCCGGCACCACGGAGGACCGCGCCGTCTTTCCGGCGTACCGGCAGGCGCTCGTTGAACGGATCCGCCTGGGCCCGAAGCGTCTCCGCGTCGCGCTCGACTGCGGCAACGGCACCGCGGGGGCGTTCGCACCCGAGATCTTCAGGGCGTGGGGATGTGACGTGCTGCCGCTGTACTGCGATCTCGATCCCTCATTTCCTCACCACCATCCCGACCCGGTCGCGCCCGAGAATCTCACGGATTTGATCCGGCTGGTGCGGGACAGCGGCGCTGATGTCGGCATCGGCCTCGACGGCGACGGCGACCGCATCGGGGTTGTGGACGATCGCGGCGCGATTCTGTGGGGCGACCTTCTCATGGCGCTGTTCTGGCGCGAAGTGCTGGCGGCGCATCCCGGCGCCTTGGCGCTCGTGGAAGTGAAGTGCTCCCAGGCCCTGATCGACGAGATTCGCCGTCTCGGCGGGCGCCCGGAGTTCACGCGCACGGGACACTCGCTGATAAAAGCCCGCATGCGCGAGACCGGAGCCGTGTTCGCGGGCGAGATGTCGGGACACATGTTTTTCGCGGACGAGTACTACGGCTTCGATGACGCCGTCTACGCGGCCGGCCGCCTGCTGCGAATGCTCGCGCGCACCGGCACCCCACTCTCCGCTCTGACCGCGGAGATTCCGCGATACCATGCCACGCCCGAGATCCGTGTCGCCTGTCCGGACGACCGGAAGTTTCAGGTGGTCGAGGCGCTCACTCGCGAATTTCGCGCCAAATATCAGGTGATCGATGTGGACGGCGCCCGCGTCGTGTTTCCCGACGGCTGGGCGCTCGTGCGCGCCAGCAACACCCAACCGGTGCTGGTGGTGCGCGCGGAAGGCACCACGCCCGAGGCGCTCGAGCGCGCCAAGGGCATCCTCGAAGACGCCCTCCGCCGGCAGACCGACGTCGCCCCGGTCTCGTGGTAGGCCCCGGACCGCTGTTTCGCGGCGCGGCCGCCGCCGCGGCGTGTCTGGTCCTGGCCGCCTCGCTGGCCCATCCCGCGCTGGCCCAAGCCGTCCTGGCGCCGGATCAGGGGCCGGTCACGCTCACCGCGGATCACATCGAATACGACCAGCAGACCGGCAACGTGGTCGCGGACGGCCACGTCAAAGCGACACGGGGCGACACGACCATCACGGCCGACCACCTTGACGGCAACCTCAAGTCGGGTGACGTGGAAGCCACCGGCCATGTGACGCTGACGCAGCCCGGCAAAACGGTGACCGGGGAATCGCTCCGGTACAACTACCTCACGCGCATCGGCGCGATGTCACAGGCCACGGCGAAAACTGCGCCCTGGACCGTGACCGGCCACACCATCACCACCTCCGCCGGCCAAAGCGTGGCGCTCGCGGCATCCGCGACCCCCTGCGACCCGGCCCACCCGGCGTTCCGGGTGACGGCGCGGAAAGTGGTCGTCGTCCCCGGCGATCACATGACGGCGTACGATGCGACGCTGTATATCTACGGCGTCCCGATCGTCACCCTCCCCGCCTACACGACGTCCCTCAAACCCGGCCGCAAGGCGTCGAGCGCCCCCACGGTCGGCTACGACAACTTCAACGGCGTCTGGGCGGAGTACACGCAGTACATTCCCCTCGGGGATTGGCAAAGCCAGATCCGGGCCCGCTTCGGGACACGATCCGGTCTGTCGGGCGAGGCGATCTTTGACCGGCGCTTTCCCGAGTATCTGATCGACGTCCATCTTGGACGCGCGCTGACCTTCGATCAAAACGGCAACGAGTTCAACCTCGACCAGGACACCGTGGAACTGGATTTCAACGGCCATCGGATCGGCCAGCTGCCGCTCGTGTATTCCGCCTCGGTCCAGGCGGGGAAGTTTGCGGAGAGCGAAACCGTGGTCAGCGCCTTCCGGACGGAAGGGCTCCTCACGCTCGGGACCGACACGATGCACCTCGGTCCGTCGCTGACGGTGTCCGCGGGCGGCTACTACCGTTACGACGCCTACAGCATGGGCGGCGTGCGCAATATCATCGCGACGAGCGCGGCGATGACGGAGGTGATCAATGCCACGAGTTCCACGACGCTCTCATACAACTTCGCGACCGTAAACGGAACGACGCCGTTCGCGTTCGACGCCGTCGCCAACGACAGCGCGATCTCGCTGAGTTACAGTTATTACCCCAGCCGCGGATTCTTTCAGAACGGGACGATCAGCGAAACGTACGATTTCGTGACGCAGCAGACGACGGCGGCCCTCATCCTCGGTTTTTCGATCAGCCCGACGCTGCAGTTCGGCGCCAGCGTGCAGTACAATACAACGCTCCAGCAGTTGAGCGAGATCGACTACGACGTGAACGCCACGTGCGATTGCGTGGCCCTGAGCTTGGTGTACCGGACGTTCCCCGCGACCCCCTCGCTGAACCAATGGTTCATCACGCTGGGCATCAGCACGATTCCCGGCATCGCGACGACGATCAAGGTTGGAGGGCCGCCGTAGCGCACTCCGGACTGTAAAGTCGAAGCGTGGGGGAGGGTTCAGGTTCGGCAAGAGGAAATCTCGTGTGGAATTTCTTGCAGAGTGCGCGACCGGCGCTACGCACCTATGCCTGCGTTAACCATCCGCTACCGACCACCGCTGGAGGAAAGCCGTGAACCGCATCAAGATGTCCATCGGCCGATGGACGAGCCTCATGATCGTGATCCTGCTGGCATGGAACACCGCGCTGACCGTCGCGCTGGTCCGGCGGAACGCCGCGCCGGTGTCCGCGTCCCCGCCTCGGCCCGGATCGCTCGTCGACCTGGGCCGGCTCTGGCGATTCGAACCATTGAGCTTCAACAACGGCGGTCCAACCAACGATGTGCTCATGTGGGGCTACAACATCGGCGCCCGCGGTGACCGCCAAGATCACGCCTACCCCCAGTTCCGCCAGTCCTTCGAGCAGCACTACGAAGATGCCGAAGGCTATGCCTTCACCGAATGGAACCTCGACTTCTCGTCCGCGAACGGCGGGACGCGCCGGCGCCCCGCGGCCGTCGCCGTCCAGCTGCCGTCGTTCCACGCCGGCCTCACGAACGTCCATCTCAACACCGCCAATTGGGTCAGCCTGTCCTTCGCGGCGGATGACGAAGAATTTCGCAACGCGGACCGCACGCGCCAGCGGCTCGTAATCAGCGACGCGGGCATCGGCGTCGGGGCAAGCCCCGGAACGGGGGGCGCCGAAACGAAGGTGATGGCGTATCGAGACCGCGACGCGAATGCGATGTTCGAGCTGCGCACGGGCCTGCCGGGCGAGAAGGTATGGCAGTGGCGCTATGGCACCGCGTTGGGAGCGCCGCCGGGGTCGGTCGCCTTCTATGACTCGACCGATCACGTGGTCGGTCCGGTGGTGCTGAGCGACGGGGCCGTCGAGACAGGCGCCACGGACCGTTTTCGCTACCGGCAGCCGCTGCTGCGCGTCTCCCAGCGTGCGCGGCAGGTGGTTCTTCCGGACATCGAAACGATCGTCCGATTCAGCGGATCCACGCGGTCGCTGGCCGCGCCGGCCGCGGGGAACTACGCGGTAGTGGGCGGCGTCGCGTCAGCCGACGGCCATCCAATGGTCGCGCAAATCCGAATCGATGGGACCATCGTCGCGACGGGAAAGGGCACGGTCTTTGGCGTCTACCGCCTCGCGCCCGGCGAGACCGTGACGCTCGACACGCGGCAGACGTCCACCGCCATCCGCGAGACAAGCGGCGACGATCAGACGTTTCTGTCGTTGGTCTATGTGGGGGAGTAGCGACGGGCGCGGGCCCGCTTAGGCGCGCGTCCTCGTGCCGGCTCCGACGCGCGAGCGAATCTCCCGCACCAGCGCGGCGCAGACCTCGTACCGGCCGAACGACGGCATAAGGTATGCGCCGTCGATTCGATCGACGAGGCCGTCAAGCAGGTCCCTCGCCAGCCGGAAGCCCTCGTCGCGGCCCGCGTTCCCGGCTGCGCGCATGCGGTCGCGCACCCAATCCGGAATGGTGATCCCGGGCACCTCGTTATGTAAGAATTCGGCGTGGCGGAAGCTCTGCAGGGGCAGCACGCCCACGAGCACCGGCACCGGGAGCCGACCGACCCGGCGCTCGAACGCGTCCAGCGTCTCCGGCTCGTAGATCGGCTGCGTCATAAAGAAGTCCACGCCGGCCTCGAGTTTGCGCTCCATCTTGGGCAGTTCGCGATCGAGGGTGGCCGTCGCCATGTCGAGCGCCCCACCGATCAGAAAGTGCGCCGGATGCCCAATGGACTTCCCCGCGAGGTCCAGGCCCTCGTTGAACCGCTTGATGATGCGCATCAGGCCCGCGCTGTCCACGTCGTAAACCGCCGTGACGTTCGGGTAGTCGCCGCGCGGCGGCTCCCCCGTCAGGGCCAGCACGTTGCGCACCCCCATTGCATGCGCGCCGATGAGATCGGCCTGCAGCCCGACGAGGTTCCGATCCCGGGTCGTGAAATGGATGATCGTCTCGATGCCGCAGTCCTGCTGAATGAGGTAGCACATCGCGAGCGCGCTCATGCGGACGCGGCCGATGGGACTGTCGCCGACATCGATCACGTCGGCCCCGGCCTCCTTGAGGAGGCGCGCGCCCTCGATGTCCTTGGTGGCGTCCAGGCCCTTCGGCGGATCGACCTCCACGCTGATGACGAACGACCGGTGCAGTTTCTGCGCCAGTTCGCTCGGCTGGCCGACGACGGGCGGCTTGTGGTCGCGCGGGACGGCGGGAACGGCCTCGATGACTCCCGGGCCCTGCGCGGGTGCGACGTCGACGATGGCCCGGCGGATCGCCGTGATGTGGTCCGGCGTCGTCCCGCAACAGCCGCCGATGACGCGGGCGCCGGCGTCGACCATCTTTTTCGCGTACGTCGCCATGTGGTCGGGCGACGAGAGATAGATGTAGCGGCCTTCCACCAGGGTGGGAAAGCCCGCGTTCGGCTGCGCGGACAGCGGGACGTGCGCCACCGCCGCCATGTGCTGGATGACCTCCAGCATCGGGACGGGGCCGACGCTGCAGTTCGCGCCGACGACATCGGCGCCGGCCGCTTCGAGCGCCGCCACCACCTCCGCCGGGGTGTGGCCGTACTGCGTGCGGCCATCTTCCGTGAAGGTCATCTGGGTGATCAACGGCAGGTCGCACGCTTCCCGCGCGGCGGACACCGCCTCGAGCAATTCGCTCAGGTCGGCGAACGTCTCGAGGATCAGCAGATCGACCCCGCCTTCGACCAAGCCGTCGATCTGCGCCCGAAAGGCCGCCCGCGCCTCTGCCGGCGTGATGCGGCCGAACGGCGCCATGGGACGCCCGAGCGGGCCGACCGACCCGGCGATGAAGAACCCGCGGCCGAACACGTCCCGCGCTTCCTTCGCGATCTTGGCGCCCTGCCGGTTGATCTCGCGGACGCGGCCGTCGAGCGCGTGCGCGGCGAGTTTGAAGGCGTTGGCGCCGAACGTGTTGGTCTCGATGATCTCGGCGCCGGCGCGCAGGTAGTCCAGGTGAACGTTGAGGACGCGCTCGCGGTCGCTGAGGTTGAGCGCGTCGAAGCAGTGATCAAAGGGCACGCCCCTCGAGTAGAGGAGCGTCCCCATCGCCCCGTCGCACAGCAGGGGCCCGCGCGCCAGCCGGGCGCGGAACGGGTGGCCGAATGCCGAATTCACGGGGCGAGTTGGAGCGGCGGTCCCCCGCAGATGTTGCACGGCTGCGAGAAGTCTCGCTGGCTGCTGAGCACAAAGCCGTCCGCCGTCTGCTTGAACGTACGGATCTTGAACGCCACCGGCCACGTCCGGAAATCCACGACCGGGTTGATCTGGCGCTCAAGGTTGGCGGCCAGGATGTAGGGCACCGGGATGGAGTTCACGGATAGCGCCTGGATGTGGAAGAACACCTCGGGCTCGCCGTACACCTGGAAGATGCCCTGCATCCGTACGCGCGTCGGTATCCCGTTGTACGTGACCGTGGCCGCGCCGGTAATCGCCTCCGCGTTGGTGGCGAGCCGGACATCCTTCACGGAGGTCTGGCGGTTGAGGAAGTCCTGCACCGCGGCGAGCGACAATTTCCCGTAGATCGCGTTGTCGCGAATGTCGACGACCTTGAGATTCCCCGCCTCCAGCTCCGCCGGGTCGAACGACACGCCGGTGAGCCGGATCCACAACTCGTCGATCAGCATACCCTTGATCAGGACGTTGCGCCCGTACAGGCTGATCCGCGCATACCCGCCATCGTAGAGATCGGGCACCGCCTCCATCCGTAGAAAGGGCGGATCGCCGAGGAGGTGGCTGAAGAGCGCCCGCAGTTGCTGTTCGGACGCGGTCTGCGGCGCCGCCCCGGCCGGGAGCAGCAGGCCGCCGACGCACGCGGCGATGATCAAAAAGACGGCGTACCGGTGAATGCGCATCACACACTCCGTACCGCGCTGGAAACGTCCGGGCACGGCCTTCCCACTATACCATGCCCTTCACAATCGGCAATCGGTCCGCGACCGGACCACGCCCCGTCACACCGTGTTCGTCCAGGCATCCGTCATTCCTCCGTCACCGCGAATGGGGCACGGAGAACGTCTCTGAGTTTCCAGGGCCAGTGTATAATGGCGCCATGGCCGAACTGCGGCGGCTCGCCGCGTTTCTGCGTCCGTATACCCTGCAGATGGCCGGCGGCGTCGGCGCGGCGGTGATGGTCGCCGTCGCGTGGCTGTATGTGCCCCGCTATCTGGGCGCGCAGGCCGACCGGATCATCCAGACCGGGAGCCTCGGCATCCTCAACCGCGCCGCGCTCATCGTGCTCGGCATCTACCTGTTTCGCAGCCTGTGCCTGTACGTCCAGTTGTCGCTGCTGGCGTTCGTCGGCCACCGCCTGGTGGCCGACCTTCGGGCCCAGATCTTCCACCAGGTGCAGCGGTGGTCGCTCGCGCGCTTCGCGGCGTGGCACAGCGGTGAAGTCATCTCCCGCACGATTCAGGACACGCAGCTCGTCGAGCAGCGGCTCCTCGGCGGCATCGTGGACACGATCACCACCGCGCTCACCCTCTTCGGCATCATCGTGATGGTCTTTACGATCAACTGGCGCCTTGCGGTCCTCGCGTTTGCGGCGCTCCCGGTGTTCGTGCTGGCGGCGCGGCTGTTCGCCCGCGAGGTCCATCGGGTTTCGGCCCACGCGCAGCAGCAGGTCGCCTCGCTCACCGGCCTGATCAAGGAATCGGTGATCGGCGCGCGCGTGATCCGGGCGTTCGTCCAGGAGTCGCGCGAGGAGCAGCGGTTCGGCCGCGAAAACGAGCGCACGTTCGAGGCGAACTACGGGATCCGGCGCCTGATCGCGGTCGAAGTGTCGCTCGTGAGCTGCCTCACCGCGGTCGCCTTGGTCGTCGTGCTGTGGGCGGGCGTCCGGTACGTCGCGCGGCACGAGATGACGCCGGGGTCGCTGCTCGCGTTCCTCGGGTACCTCGCGCTCTCCATGGACCCCGCGATGAGCCTGACGCGGCTCTATTCGGAAGCGCGGCAGGCGATGGCCGGCCTTGAGCGGGTCTTCGAGCTGCTGGACGTCCCGGAAACGGTGCGCGACGCGCCCGACGCCGTGCCGCTGCCGCGCATCCGGGGCCGCGTCCGCTTCAAGGACGTCGCGCTCGCGTATGAGCCGGGCCGCCTCGCCCTGCGGCACATCTCGCTCGACGTCGAGCCGGGCGAGCACGTGGCCGTCGTCGGCCCGAGCGGCGCCGGCAAGACGAGCCTCGTCAACCTGATTCCGCGCTTCTACGATCCGACGGACGGGACTGTGGAAATTGACGGCCGCGATCTCCGGCGCGTCACGATCGCGTCGGTCCGCGGCCAAATCGGCCTGGTGCCCCAAGAGACGATTCTGTTCGCGGGCTCGATCGCCGAGAACATCGCCTACGGCCGGCCGTCGGCCTCGCGGGCGGACATCGAACAGGCCGCCCGTGTCGCGAACGCGCACGGCTTCATCGCCGCGCTTCCGAGAGGCTACGACACCGTCCTGGGTGAAGGCGGGCTACAGCTCTCCGGCGGGCAGCGGCAGCGGCTGGCGCTGGCGCGCGCGATGCTGAACGATCCGGCCATCTACATCCTCGACGAGGCCACCTCCGCGCTCGACACCGAGTCGGAAGAGGCCATCCAGGACGCCATGGCGCGCCTGACGCAGCGGCGGACCACCTTCATCGTGGCGCACCGGCTGTCGACGGTCCGCAGCGCCGACCGGATTATCGTGATGCTGGACGGCAAGATCGTGGAGTCGGGCCGCCACGACGAGCTCGCCTCGGGCGACGGACCCTACAGCCGCCTCGTGCGGAGCCAGCTGCTCGAGGACGCCGGCCCGGTGGCGAGCCCGGTGCCGGCCGGCGCGCCGGCTCCCGCCGCACCGCGGACGGCGCCAGCCAAACCCACCCCGCGCATCAAGCCGGCGCCCACCGCGTGAGTCTCGACGTCAGCGTTATCACGCCTACACGCAACCGCGCCGACATGCTGGCGCGCTGCCTGCGCTACCTATCCGACCAGACGCTCGCGCCCGAGCGGTATGAAGTGCTGGTGGTGGACGACGCCTCGACCGACGAAACCCGCGCCGTGCTCGCCGACGCCGCGCGCACCGCGCGGTGCGCCGTCCGGGGATTTCGCCTCGACTCGCGGAAGGGCGTGCCGGGGGCGAGGAACCACGCCATCGGCGAAGCCCGCGGGTCGGTCATCGTCTTCGTGGACAGCGATAACCTCGCGGCCCCGTCCTTTCTCGAGGCCCACCTGGCGATTCACGAGGCGCACGGACGCGCCGTCGGGCGGGGGCCGGTCATCCAGACCCGGTCGCTCGACGAGCCATTCGCGGTCCGCGGCGGACTCCTCGATCTGTCCACGGCGTACTTCGACACGGACAACGCCTCCGTCCGCCGCGAGCACCTCGAGAAGGTCGGGCCCTTCGATGAAGTGTTCTATCCGTACGGGTGGGAAGGCCTCGACCTGGGGTTCCGGCTCCGGGCGCTCGGCCTGCGGCGCGTCTACCGCAGGGACGCGGCCCTCTATCACTACCAGGAGCCGGTCTCGCCGGGAAGCCTGAGCGGCCTCCTCACGAAAGAGGAGGAACGGGCCCGGACCGCCTGGGTGTTCTACGCCAAGCACCCGACGCTCGAGGCCCGCCTCGCGCTGCAGTTCACGCCGTTTCACCTGGCGCTCAATGCGGCGCAGCGGTTGTTCGGCTTGGTGCATCCCGGGAACGTGGAAACCTGGGTGCGGCGCGCCGACCGCGCCGGCCTGCCCGGCTTAGGGCGGCTGCTGCTGTCCGGCGTGTTGAACGCCCGCTACCTGGCGCACCTGCATGCGAACGTACAGAAGCGCCCGCGGGTGCACGTGCACGGAGAGTAGATAGAGTCCGGGGAGAAGAGACAGCACGTCGGGGGCGCTGCACTCCCCGCGGGGTCTCGACGTCAATCCCCGCGCGGTGGTATAAGAGTTGAGATGAATACCGAGGTTATTTTTGTGGTTCAAGAGTCCCCGGAGGGCGGCTACGAAGCGCGCGCCCTCAATCATTCGATCTTTACTCAAGCGGACACGATTGAAGCGCTCCGGGACGCAGTCCGTGACGCTGTGATATGCCATTTCGAGGAAACGGACCGTCCCCGCGTGATCCGTCTTCACCTCGTGAAGGACGAACTGATCGCTGTATGAAGCTTCCCCGCGACCTGAGCGGGGAGGAATTGGCCAGAGTACTTCAACGCTGAGGATATCGAATCACTCGCCAAACCGGGAGCCACATGCGGTTGACGTCGAAGGCAACAGGTCGAGCCCACCACATCACCGTGCCGCGACACGGCAGTCTTAAAGTAGGCACGCTGCGCGGCATCCTTGGAGACGTGGCGGCCTACCTGGAGTTGGACGTAGCCACCCTCGCGGGCGACCTCTTTGGAGGATCGTGACGCGGCATGGAAATCAGCGTCATCATCCCAACCTACAACAACGGCGAGGTGCTGCGCGAGACGATCCGGGCGGCGCGAGCGCAGACGCTTGCCGCCGAGCGCTACGAGATCGTGGTGGTAGACGACGGCAGCACGGACGGGACGGCGGACGCTGTGGCGGAGCTCGCCCGCGCTCCGGGGCCCGCGATCCGCTACGTCGCGCAGGCCAACCGCGGACGCTCCGCGGCCCGCAACCTCGGCCTCCGGAGCGCCCGAGGGCGCATCGCCGTCTTCATCGATTCGGATCTCTGGGCCACGCCCACGCTGCTCGCCGAGCACCTCGCACATTACCCGTCGGGGGTGACGGCGCGCGGGGTCCAGGGCCGGACGGTCCCCCACCCCGACTCGCGTGTGACGCCGTTCATGAAGGTCAAAGAGACCACGCCGGATCTGACGATGCGCCGGCGCCACGACCTCTCACCGTTCCACGTGACGACCCGAAACTGCTCGATGCTGCGCCAGGACGTGTTGGACGCGGGCGGCTTCGACGAGACGTTCAGCGGCTACGGTTGGGAGGACATCGAACTCGCGATCCGCATGCACGCGCGGGGCGTGCGGTTCGAGTACGAACCGGCGGCGCTGGGCCACCACTACCATGTGGAGTCGCTCGACAGCATCCGCCGCAAGCTGCGCGAGGCGGGCGCCGGCGCCGTCTATTTCTGGGACAAGTACGGCCGCCCGGCACGCCTCGGCGTGTTCCTAGAAATCCTGCCCGCGATGCTGCCGCTCAAATGGCTGGTGTTTCGGACGCCGTTGTTCATGCCGGTGCTGCGGCGGCTGCTGCCGGTCGCGGAACGCCGCGGATGGCTGCTGCTCGCCAGCGAGTGTTACAACGAGCTGACGTGGGAAGCCTACTACGACGGCGTGTTCGCCGCGCGCCGGCGGCTTCGTCACACGCACGCGGCGCCCGCGCAGCCCGCCGCGCGCGGCGCGTCCGCCGGCCCGGCGCGGGCGATCGGCCCCGGCCGCCACACCGCGGATGGAGATTAGCGTCGTCATTCCGAGCTTCAATAATTGTCGGGTGCTCCGCCGCACGCTGGACCACCTCGCCGCGCAGACCTTCCCGCACGACCGGTACGAAGTCATCGTCGCAGACGACGGTTCGACGGACGGCACCGAGGACATGGTGCGGACGTACCCGTTCCCCGGCACGCTCCGATACGTCGCCCACCGTCACGGGGGCTTTGCCGCCACGGAGAACCTGGGCGTGCGCAGTGCGCGCGGACGGGTCATCTTGTTCGTGGATTCCGACTTCTGGGTCGAGCCGGGGCTGCTCGCGGCGCACCACTGCCACTACCCGGCGGGGGCGCGCGGGATTGCCGTCCAAGGCATCACGACCGGGATTCATCCCGACGCCCTCGCGACACCGTTCATGCGGGTGAAGCTCCTCACCCTCGACCTGACGGTGCGGCGCCGCCACCGCATGTCGCCGCACCACGTCGTCAACCGCAACCTGTCGATGCTCAAAGCCGACTTCGATGCCGCGGGCGGATTGGACGAAGCGATGCGCGGCTACGGTTACGAAGATCTCGATCTTGCGCTGCGCATGACTGCGGCGGGGGTCATCCTCGAGTTCGAGCCCGAGGCGCGTGGGGTCCACTATCACGTGGAGACCCTTGCGGACGTCGAACGCAAACAGTACGGCGCGGGATGGTCCGCGGTGTATGTGTGGCGCAAGCACCGGCGCTCCCGCCGGCTCGGCTTCTTCCTGGAAATTCTTCCGTGGATGCTGCCGCTCAAGTGGCTTGTCTACCGCACGCCGCTCGTGATACCGGCGCTGCGCCGACTCGTGCCGATCGGG
The DNA here is from genome assembly GCA_035307565.1 of bacterium. GTDB lineage: Bacteria > Sysuimicrobiota > Sysuimicrobiia > Sysuimicrobiales > Segetimicrobiaceae > DASSJF01. The sequence goes on from DATGHZ010000013.1 coordinate 79,989, forward strand.
GAGCGGCGCAACTGGCTGTGGATTCTCAACGAGTGTTACAAGAATCTGCTCCAGGCGGCATTCTACCGGGGCGTGTTCGAGGCCCTGCGCACGCCGCCGGGTGCCCGGGCGCCGGCGCCCGAGGATTTACCGGCGCCCGCCCCCGCGAGAGGATCCCCCCGTTACGGGCACCGGTAGTTCGCCGGCTTCGCCAGTACGTCGATGCCGTTGTACGCCGTCATCAGCCTGAGGTCGCGCGGCAGCGCCACGCGGGGCCGTTCTGACTCGGCGATGACGATGAAGGCCGGGCCCGGAAGACAGACGCCGTTGGCCAGCTGCAACGGCGTCGTGATCCACTCCACGCGGTGGCCTGAATAGTAAATGAGAGACGAGTAGATATCGAGCCGGTAGCCGAGGATGCGGTCGCCCGGCCGCCATGCGTCCGCGATGGCCCGGGCCGCGACCGGCATCGGCTTCTCGGCTTCAACACGCGGGACCACCCACGTGAGCACGGCAAGCCAGGAGAGCCCTATCGCGGCGCACAGCGTAACAAACGCGGCGCCGCGGCGTCTCGCGAGCAGCAGGCCTCCCGCCGCCGCCACGCCGGCGGCGACGAGGATCGCGGGCGGCAGCAGGATGTGGCTGAATTCACGGTACTGCGCCGGGTACAGCTTCGCGAGGTAATGTCCGATGCCGAGGTACATCACCGCGACAAGCACTGCCAAGAGCGCCGCCGACGCCGCAAGCGAACGGGACCACGCCTGCGCCGGTTGGTCGAGCAGTCCGTCCCACATCGCCGCGATACCGACCGCGGCCAGCGGATAGACCGGCAGCACGTAGTTGGGCAGTTTGGTCTGGGCCAGCGAATAGAAGACGAAGACGATCGCGCACCACAGCACGACGAACAGGCCGCCGTCATGGCGGAGCCGGCGGGCGTGCCACACCGCGGCCGCCGGCCAGAACGCGGTCCACGGAAACGCGCCAATCGTCAGGATGGGGATGTAGTAAAACCACGGCCCCGCTTGATTCTCCACCACGCCGAAGAACCGGCCCACGCCGTAGTAGCCGAGGACCGGCCGTACGAACGCCGCGCCGTGCAGCGCCGCCTCGGCAGCGTACCAGGAGAGGCCGATGAGCGCGTAGAGGACCAGCCCCGGAATCCACGGCACCTCCCGCCACCGCGGCCACGCTCGCCGCGCGGTGACAAAGGCCGCCATCACGAGCCCCGGCAGGACCAGACCGATCGGGCCCTTGGTCAGTGTCGCCAGGCCGGCAAAGAGGAAGAACCGCAGATAATCGGCCGCGCGCCCGCGCTGATAGCCGCGGATCGCGCCGTAGGCGGCGAGCAGCACGAACGCGAGCAGCACGGTATCGAACACGGCGAGGCGCGACTGCACAAGAAAGTGGAACGTCACCGCCAGGGCGGCGCCCGCCATGACGCCCGTCCGCGCATTGAACAGCGCGCCCCCGAGCAGCATCGTCGCGTAGACGGCAACGACGCTAAAGATCCCCGACCACACACGGACGGTGAAGGTACTGAACCCCGCGATGCGCCCGGTGCCGGCGACAAGCCACATGTACAGGGGCGGGTGCACGTACCAGGGACCGCCGTTTGCGTGCAGCGTAATCGGGTCGCCGGTCTGGAGAATTTCGCGCGCGACTTCGGCGTACTTGGTCTCGTCCTGATCCCAGAGCGTGCCGGCGCCGAGCCGGTAGAACGTCAGGACGGCGGCGGCCAGAAGCACGGCCGCCGCCCACCGTTGCTCGCGCTGCGGCATCGACGGCTGGACCTACGCCGCGAGCCGGGTGAGCAGGTAGCGGGCGATCGCCGCCGCGCCGCCGGGCCCGCCCTGCCGCTCGCGTCCGACCCGGCCGCGGCGGTCACGTTCCGCGGGATCGCCGAGCAGGCGTATGACCGCATCCGCGGCGTCTTCCGGCGACCGCGCCGCGACCAGCGCGTCGCCGAGCAGCCGGTGCTGTTCCGCGACAAAGGCCGCGGTGAACTGCGGCCCGGTGCCGGGAAACGCCACGACGGGCTTGCCGAGTCCCGCGGCCTGCTCGTGCGCGGCGCCGGCCATGCCGAGGACGACCGTGCCGCGCGCGAGGGCATCCGCGAAGTGATCCGACGCCACCGTGGCCGCGAGCGGCCCGAACGAGAAATGCCGCTCGTCGCTCCATCGCCCGCCCGCGGCTTCTACGCTGCGCCGCAGGCGGTCCCGGTCGAGGTTGGGCGCCCACGCGATCAGGACGCCGGGCGCGGGACGGTGCTGCGCGGCCACCCGCTGCATCGTGCGCAGCAGCAGCCCCAGGTTGTTGAACGCGGGCGGCTTGCTGCCCGGCAGGACCGTCACCACCGGACGGCCGTCGGCAAAGCCGAACGTCTCGCCTGTGAGGGCGAGCGTATCCATCAACGTAAACCCGACGTACTGCGCCTCGATGGCCTGCCGGCGCAGCGCGTCGGCCGTGACCTCGTCGCGGGTGAAGACGTGCGCGGCAAACCGCCGGATGAGCCCGAGTTCGAGCGGCGAGTGCGGCGAGATGTACTCCGATTTCGGCAGCGCGAGGTAGACTGTCGGTGCGCCCGCCGCGGCCGCCATGCCGAGACAGTACACGTCGCCCGCCGCCAGCACGAGTCCCACGCGGCCCCGCTGCGCCCGCAGTGTCCGGCGCTGCGAGCGCCACATTCGCCACCACCCGGCCCGAAGGTCGGCCCACAGGCTGCGCCAGCCCGCGCGGATCCCGAAGCCGCCGCTTGGGAGGTCCCGCCGGGGATCCAGCAGTTCGACGTCCGGCGGATAGGAGCGTCCGAGGCCCACGAGCGGATACGCGGAGACCGCCACACGGTCCGCCGGCAGTGCGCGCACGATCTGGGCGGCCTCGAGATCCTCCCCGTATCCGTTGCTGACGATAAGGAGGCGCGGTTTCACGCGCTGGCGGCGCCCGCCGCCCTGACACGCGAGCCGCGGGGATCGCCCGGGGCCGCCAGAGAGGCCGCCATCACATCCAGCATCCGGTCGGCGACCCCGGAAGGCGTGCGGTACAGATCGCGAAGCTGCCGCGCCATGCCATCGAGCGCGCCGCGGTCCTCGACCATGGCGAGCGCCCGCGCGGCCACGGCGGCGGGATCGACGCGGCCGACCATTTCGGGCACGATCATCCGGCCCGCCTGACGGTTGGGCCACGCAACGGCCCGGGGATGCCGGAGGAACCGGCGGACCATGATGCGCTTGATGGCACTCCCCAGGCCCGGAATCCGTCCGATCCACTCGCTCAGGCCCTCGGTGCGGATCCGTTCGGGATGGTCCAGCGGCAGGACGACGAGCATCGGCACGCCGAGCACCGCCAGTTGAACGGTGTTCGTTCCCGGCAGCGAGATCGCGAGATCGGCGCCGGCCGCCGCACCGAGATCGTCGCCGTCCACGACGGCGATCCCGAGCCCGTCCAGGTCGGCCCGATGACCGTCGAGCACAGCCGCCAGCGCGTCGCGCGGAAGAAACGGCGATGCCACGAGCGAGAAGGCGACGTCGGACCGTCTGTGCCGCATCGCGCCGGCGACCTGGAGCAGAAACGGCAGAAAGCCCTCGACCAGCCACCGCCGGCTGCCGGGAAAGAGCGCGACGTTCACGCCGGCGTGCGCGCCGCGGACCGGCGGCCGCGCCCCTGACAACGCGTCGACGCGTAGATCCCCGACTGTGACGATCTGGTCCCGCCGTACGCCGGCCGATGCCAGCCGTTCGGCGAGGTCCTGCGAAGGGACGAAGATGCGCGCGAAGCGGTGCGCGCGCCGGCGGACAAGCGGGGTCTCCGCGTACGCGAACGCGGGCACGCCGGCGCGGTGCGCGAGTGTGGACGAGTACCATAGATCGCCGCCGAGATGGAGGACGCAGCCGGGGCCGGCGAGCGCCAACCGGCGGAGGCCGGTCACCACGCCGAGACACTCGCGCGGTCCGAGCACCCGCGCAAAGAGGCCTTGCCGGCGCGCGAACGCCGCCTCCTGCCCGCTCGCGAACTGACAGGGCGGCAGGACGAGCGAGAGGGTGAGCGGCTGCCCGCGCGCGGCGGCCCAGGCCGCCGCTGCGCGGGCCATCGGCACGGCCCACGTGGAGACCTCCCCGGGACCACTCGACACGATGAGCAGCTCCGCGGGGGCGTGCGTCACGCCTGAATTATACGGCAGGCCGGACGGCACGGGCAAATCGCGGCGGTGTCCGCATGCCCGCGCTTCGCGACGCGCGCCGCGGCGGTGCGTCTTGAAAGGACCGTTCCGGGGCAGGCCGAATGTGTTGCGCCGTGATTATTACACGCACTCCGCTTCGCATCAGCTTCGCCGGCGGCGGCTCGGACTTTCCGGCAGTCTACCGGCGCGCCGCCGGCGCCGTCGTCGCGAGCACGATCAACAAGTACATGTACATCACGGTCAACCGGAAGTTCGACGGCCGGATCCGCGCGAGCTACTCGACCACCGAAATGGTCGACCGGGTCGACGACCTGAAGCACGAATTGATCCGCGAGGCCCTGCGCATGACCGGCATCGCCGGCGGGATCGAGATTACGTCGATCTCGGATATCCCATCGCGCGGTACCGGCCTCGGCTCATCGAGCACCTACACCGTGGGACTCCTGCACGCGCTGCACGCGTTTGCCGGCCGGCACGCGGGCGCCAAGCGGCTCGCCGAGGAAGCCTGCGAGATCGAACTGGACCGTCTGCGCAAACCCATCGGCAAGCAGGACCAGTACATCGCCGCCTACGGCGGCCTGCAGTTCATCCGGTTTGAGGCGGACGGCGTGCTGGTCGAGCCCCTCCTCCCCGGCGGCGACTTCCGGCGGGACCTCGAGGAGCACCTGCTGCTCCTGTACACGGGATTGACCCGAAGCGCGGATACCATCCTCACCGAGCAGCAGCGCAACCTCGAGAACGGCGACACCGCATTCGACGACGCGGTACGGCTGCGCGATCTCGCCATCGAACTGCGCGCCGCCATCCTCGAACGCCGCCTCGGCGCGTTCGGCGAGATTCTGGACGCCGGCTGGCGCATCAAACGCGGGCTCGCCGCGGGGGTCTCGAGTCCCCAGATCGACGAGTGGTACTCGCGCGCGCGCGGGTCGGGGGCGATCGGCGGGAAACTGGTCGGCGCCGGCGGCGGGGGATTCCTGCTCCTGTTCGCAGCGCCGCGCGATCACGCGCGCATCCGCGAGTCCCTGCCGGACCTCCGCCCCGTCCCGATTCACCTGGAACCGTTCGGGAGCCGGATCATCTATGTCGAGGAATAGCGGCCGGAGGCGGCGCGAACCGTCCGGCGGTCGGAAGACGCCGCGGCGCGTCGATCGGGGCGCCGGCCGACGTCAGCGGCAGAGCGAAGCCCGCGTGCCGGTGTCGGAAGCCCGGGCCGCGATCGACGACCACGTGTTTCGCCTGCGGGCGGCCCTCGCCGCGGTCAACACTGCGGAGGTCGTCGCGGTGACGGAGCGATTGTGGCAGATCGCCCGAGCCGGTGGACTCGTACTCATCGCGGGCAACGGCGGAAGCGCGGCCAACGCCGCGCATATGGCCGTCGACCTCAGCAAGTCGACGCTGGGCCGCCCGCCGCGTCCCGACGCGGTCAGGGTCCGTGCCGTGGCCCTCAGCGACGCGTCAAGCGTGCTGACGGCGTGGGGCAACGACGAGGCCTATGACACCGTGTTTGCCGAGCAGATCACCACGCTCGCACGGCCGGGGGACGCCGTCCTGCTGCTGTCGGCGAGCGGACAGTCCCCGAATATCGTCGCGGCGGCGCGCGCGGCGCACGCGTCGGGCGCGGTCGTGGTGGCACTGCTCGGCGGGACCGGGGGCGCCGTGCGGACGCTCGCGGACCACGCCATTGTGGTGCCGAGCGACGACTATCAGGTCGTCGAGGACGTCCACCTCGCGATCAACCACATGATGACGACGTACATCCGGTTGGCCCTCGGGGCGAAAATGCCGCGCATCACCGTCGCGGGAGCACCGCCGGCGCGGCCCCAGCGGGCGGGGACGGCGCGACGGCGCGGGCGGCGTTGAGCGGCACCGGGTGGCCGCCTAGTCTGACGCGACGTTCGAAATCCAGAACGCCTGCGACCACGCGGTCGCGGGCACACCGGTCCGGCTTGCGGGAGTTCGCCCTACGCACTCCGCTCTGACGAACTGCTCGTTGCCCGCCGGCTGGTAGGTCGCCGCGGGGCCGGCCTTCTCCGCCCGCACGGTACCCGTCGCATCGAGGAATCGGGTCAGGGATGCGTCGGTCTCCACGGTGATCGCGCCATCCCGAACGCCGAACTCGGCCGCGGGCCCGGTCGACGCATAAAAGGCCTGCGACCGAAGCGCCGTGAGAAACGGTGCCGCCGCCACCGCGGCCGTTTTCGCCATGATCCATCCGGCATCCAGATCGCGCATCTGGTGCAGATCATCCGCGGCCACGGCCCCGACGGGTGCTGCCGGACCGCGGTGCCGCAGCACGGCGGTCCAGCGCCGCACGTCGGCCGCGGTCCCGCTGTGGTGGTTGCTGATCTCCACCAGATGATAGCCGCGCAGCGCGAGCATCTCGCGGAGCGACCACCGCCCCGTTCCGAGGTTGCCGTTCCACGTCGGGTGGTGGAGCGAGACGACCCCGCCGGCCGCCACGGTCGCATCGACGCACGCCTGTGCGCCGCGGGCGGTCAGCGATCCCGGGGCGCCGAGCCGTCCCATGTGCGGGCCGAGCGGCCGAAACGGCCGCGGAATGGTCGTCTCGACGCCGGGAAGGGCGAGGAAGGCGCCGTCATTGAGATCGTCGCACGCCGTCACACGATTGTGGTCGGTGAACACCACGAAACTGTATCCGGCGGCACGATAACGCTCCAGCACGGCCCGCGGGGGATCGCGGCCGTCCGAGCGTGTGGTATGGCAGTGCAGTTGAGCCTTGCGGTACGATCCCGGCGCGGCGTACGGGTCGGTGATCCGGACGCGGCTCACGCCGGGCAATTCGGGTCGCGCGCGGGTGATCCCCGCTCTCGTGACCGCGCGGGAGTTACGGGTGCGTGCCCTGCGACGGCGCGGCCGGCCCGTTCGACGGCGCGGCCGCCGGCGCCGCCGGCCTGTTCGAGGGCGCGGCCGCGGGCGTCTCCGGCCCCGGGGTCACCGGACACGCAATATGGTAGCCCATCCCGGTCAATTCGGTGCACAGCGCGCCGATTCGCTTGGGCGTATCGGGGTGGCTCTCAAACGCCTTGGCGAGGCCCGGCTGCGATTTTTCTTGCTTGCGCAGCCGGTCAAAAAATTGGAACGACTGCGTCGGATCGAAGCCCGCCTTGCGGGCATAGATGACGCCGAAGTGATCGGCTTCGTACTCCTTGTCGCGGGAGAACTTGGCATCGATCATCTGCCGCCCGATCTGGCTGGCGATATAAGCCGGGTAGCTGCCGCCAAAGACGATGCTCGTGAGGATCACGGCCCCGAATTGGACTTCCATGTCGCGCTTCGCCAGATCGACGGCGTGGCGGTGTGCGACGTGCGTGGTCTCGTGGCCGATGACGAAGGCCAGTTCGTCCCGCGATTTAACGAACCCGAACAGGCCGCGCGTGGCGAAGATGTAGCCGCCGGGGGCCGCGATCGCGTTCACGCTGCTGTCCCGCAGGATGTGATACGTCCAGGGCAGGCCCGGCCGCTCGGACACCGCGGCGAGCCGGTGCCCCAGTTGGGTGAGGTTCTCGGTCAGGCCGGGATCCTCGACGAACCCGGGCTTCTGCCTGAGCTGGCGTTCGACTTCACGGCCGATTTGGATCTCCTGTTGCTCATTGATGTCGAACAGCGCCGCGTGCGCAGCCGGCGTGGGTCCGGCGACCGGAAAGGCGCCGGCGGCGACGAAGGCGGCCGCGACCGCGATGATGACGAGGCGTCGAATCTGCACGTGCCGTTCCGCTCCTTTGGACCGGTATCGCGCCGAGGCTCGGCCCGACCCCGGACGCGTGACCCAGTGCTCAACGCGCCCTCCGCCGGGCCGGTTCGCCGGCTTGGGGAAGAGTTTTTCCCTCCGCCCCAGGGTTCCTCGCGGGCGCCGGGGCGGCGGCGAAAGCGTCCGCGGCGGCGCCGGGCGGACCCTGTGCTACAATCGTGGCCGTGAACGTGAGGGTACGGCTCTTCGCCTCATACCGTGAAGCGGTCGGGGCCTCGCAGGTGGAATTGCCGCTCCCGGAGGATGCCGACGGCGCAGCCCTCTGGAGCGCGCTCGTCGACCGCTACCCCGGGCTGCGGGCGCTTCCGCGGCCGGCCGGGTACGCCGTCGATGATGAGTACGTGAGCGGGAACCGCCCGCTCCGCGGGGCCGGCGAGGTGGCGCTCATCCCGCCGGTGAGCGGCGGTGCGGGCGCCGCTGTTATCGAACTCACCACAGCCCCGATCTCCACCGACCGGGTGCTCCAGGCGGTCGCCGACCCGAGGGCGGGTGCCGTCGTCCTATTTCTCGGCGTGGTGCGCGATAATGCGCGGGGCCGGCGCGTGGATCACCTGATCTACGAAGCGTACGAAGCGCTGGCGCGCCGTGAACTCGAGAAGATCGCGGCCGTGGTCTGCGCGCGCTGGCCGGTCACGCGCCTCGCCATCGTGCATCGGACGGGGCGCCTGGCCGTGGGCGAGCCGAGCGTCGCGGTGGCGGTCTCGGCGCCTCACCGGCAGGCGGCCTTTGAGGCCGGCCGGTACATGATCGACACGCTGAAACAGACCGTGCCCATCTGGAAGAAGGAAGTGTGGGAAGGCGGCGCCGCCTGGGTCGGGACGGAGGAGCACGCCGCGCCGCGGCGGACCGGCTGACCCTACGGCTCGAGCACCAGTTTTCCGAACTGCTCGCTTCGCTCCAACATCTCGTGCGCGTGCCGGGCGTCCTCGAGCGGCCGCACCGCGTGCACGACCGGACGCAGCCGTCCGGCGTCGACGAGGCGCATGATTTCGTACATCGTCCCCTTGCTCCCCATGAAGCTGCCGCGGATCAGGATGCGGCGGGCGAAGACATACCGGAGGTCGGTCTGCGCGGCGAAGCCACTGGTCGCGCCGCACGTGACGAGGCGTCCGCCGCGGGCGAGCGCCCGAAGACTCGTCTCCCACGTGGCCTGGCCCACGTGTTCGAACACCACGTCCACGCCGCGGCGCCCCGTGAGGCGCCGGACCTCTTCGCCGACGGGCTGCGTGGCGTGGTTGATCGTGTCGTCGGCGCCGAGTGCGCGGGCCCGTTCCAGCTTCCAGTCGGCGCCCGCAATGGCGATCACCCGCGCATCGAAGATCTTCGCGATTTGAATGGCGGCGCTCCCGACGCCGCTGCCGGCTCCCCAGATCAGGACCGTCTCCGACGGCCGGACGCGCGCGCCGGCCACCAGCATGTCCCAGGCGGTCAGAAACACGAGCGGTACCGCCGCGGCCTCGGGGAACGAGAGCCGGGCGGGTTTGGGCAGGATATTGGCCTCGGGGACCGCGGCGAGTTCCGCGTAGCCGCCCGGGATGTGCTCGCCGAGGATCGAATACTGCCGGCAGAGGTTGTCGTCGGCGGAGAGACACACCTCGCAGTGGCCGCAACTCACGCCCGGGTTCACGACCACGACATCCCCCGGCTTGCAACTCGTGACGCCCGGCCCGATCGCCGCGACCTCTCCGGCGACGTCGCTGCCCAGGATGTGCGGCAGCGGCAGCGTCATGCCGGGGATCCCGCGGCGGACGTGAATGTCGAGATGGTTGACCGCGCAGGCGCGCACGCGCACCAGCACGCGGCCGGGGCCGGGAACCGGATCCGGCGCCTGTTCGTAGACAAGCACTTCGGGGCCCCCGTGCTGGTGGAACCGGACGGCGCGCATCGAGGTCTAGTTCTCGGCGCCGCGGAAGGCGCCCTGCGGTATACTCAGAACGTCGTGCCCAGGAGGAAATAATGACGGGACCGTTCTCGACCTCGATCGCCGCCAGATTCCGCCGCAGCGTCTATGCCGCGTCCCTCATCGGGCTGCTCGCGGGAGCCCTCGCCGCCGTGTCCGGGCCCTTGGCGCGCGCCCAGCAGGCCGGATCGAACTGGCGCGGATTGATCCCGGGACTCAAGGCCCAGACCGCGCAGCATCCCGATCCGGAGACGGCCTTCCGGCTTGCGATGGTGTACGCGCACGAAGGCATGCTGATCGACGGCTGGCACGTCTTCAAGCAGATCGACAAGATGGTGGGCGGGCAGAGCGGCCGGCCTGCGCTCGAGCGCAACATCATCGGGCACTCCGCGGCGGCCGTGCAGCAGAACCCCAAGGATCTCCTCGCGCGCTACTCGCTGGCCTTTTCATCGTCGGTCGCCGGCAATCACGACGTGACCTTTCGCGAGTTCCAGGAGATCACGCGCCAGGAGCCCGGCAACGCCATGAATCACGGGTACCTCGGTTACGTCTACTCTCAGCGGAAGGACGCCAAGAACACGATCGCACAGTGGGAAGAAGCGGTGCGGCTGGACCCCAACAACAGCGTGCTGCACTACATGCTGGGATCGGCCTATTACCAGACGGGCCGCAGCCGGGACGCGGCGGTGCAGTTCAACCTGGCGTATCGAGACCGCACCCTCTACAATTACATTACGCGCGGCGAGGAGCCGTAACGGCCGAACCGATTTAGCGCAAACAGCTTGATCGGCAGGCCGGTCTCTCCGCGCAACGCCAGGTCGGCCAGCACCTCCCCCACGACCGGGCAGAACTTGAACCCGTGGCCCGAAAAGCCACCCGCGAAGACGACCCGCTCAAACGCGGGATGGCGGTCAATGATGAAGTGCGAATCGGGTGTATTCGAGTACATGCAGGTGGCCGTCCCGAGCAGCGCGCCGGCCGCGTCCGGGATAAAGCCGGCCAGAAACTCGTGCATACGCGCCTTCTCGTCCTCGCCCACCTCCCGCCGGATGGTCTCTGGCGTCGTGACCTCCTGAAAGACCTGGTGAAAGGCCACCTTGACGCCCTGTCCCTCGACATAGGGAAACCCGTAGGCGTGGACATCGGCGACGTCCCAGCCGTAGATCGGCAACCGCGCCAATTCATCCCGGTGCCCACGGGGCTCGAACCAGTACAGGACCACGCGCTCGACCCGGATCGGCAGCGCGAGACCGTGAAGCACCTGTGTCGTCCACGGGCCGGCGGTCACGACAAGGCAGCCGCCGTTGTAACTGCCGCGCGAGGTCCGCACGGTGACACCGTCGCGGTTGGCGGTCCACGACACCACGGGTTCACTCGTGCGGAGCTCGGCCCCGTGGCGCCGCGCCAGATCGACGTGCGTGGCAACACACTGCTCCGGCACGAGGATGCCGGCTTTAAATTCGTAAAGCCCCACGGTCCCGGGCCTCGGCCGGAGAACCGGGTACCGCGCCCGGATCTCCTCCGCGCTCAGAACTTCGTACGGAATGCGGTGGGTCCGCGCGCTCAACTCCGCGCCGACGATGTGCGGGACTTCAGGAACGCCGACGTAGAGGGCCCCGGTCGTCCGGAGCAGCGGCGTGCCGGCCTCGCGTTCCAGCGCATGCCATAGCTCGTACGCGCGCAGCAGCAGCGGCACGTAGTCCGGACCCTCATAGTACGCCTGGCGGATGACCCGCGTTTTGCCGTGGGACGATCCCTGATCGTGCGCGATTCCGAACTGCTCGAGGCCGAGCACACGAGCACCGCGCCGGGCGAGATGGTAGGCCGCGGCGCTGCCCATGCCCCCGAGTCCCACCACGACGACGTCGTAACCGGTCATCGGCTTGATCGTCGATAAGGACAATCCGTCCGTTCCCTAATCGCTTCGTGCAGCACGGCCGCCTTTTGGTGCTTTCAGGGCCTCATCTAAAAGAGCGAGGAACCGCTTCACGTCGAGGGGCTTGGTCAAATACTGCCATGCACCGGCCGCGAGCAGCCGTGCAATCCGACTCGGGGTCGCGTCGGCACTAATCACGACCACCGGGACATTCTGAGTGTCGGGCGCTGCCTGCAGGCGGCGTAAGACCTCGTCCCCGGGGATGTCGGGCAGGTGCAGGTCCAACAGGATCAGATCGGGATGGTGCCGGCGGGCCAAGTCAAAACCGAGCTGCCCTTGCATGGCCGGAAGGAGTCGCACCCCCGGCCGGCGGGTCAAGAGACGCTGGATGAGTTCGAGATTGGACAGGTTATCCTCGACGTAGAGCACGGTGGCGATGTCGGAGGAAGCATCGAGCCCATCCGCGCCGGGCTCTTCCGGCTGGTGCGGCGTCAGCCGCGCCAGCGGCCCCTTCACCACAGGGAATTCCGCCCAAAAAGTGCTGCCCTTACCCACGGTGCTCTCCACGCCCAGCGTGCCTCCCATCGCCTCGACCAGACGCTTGGAGAGCGCCAGGCCGAGGCCCGTGCCCTCGGTGCTCGTCCGCTCAGCCCCCAGGCGCTCGAAGGGTATGAAGAGCCGCTCCATCTTGTCCGGGGGGATGCCCGGGCCGGTGTCGCTCACTTCGATCCGCAGCCGGCCCGCCGGGGTTTCCTCATAGCCAAGAGTGACAATGCCTCCCCTGTGATTGTACTTGATCGCGTTGGAGAGGAAGTTCAGCAACACCTGCTTCAATCGCTGAGCATCGGCGAGGATGTAGCGCTCGGGTGGACTGGGCCCGCCGCCGTTGAGCTGGACGTTCATCTCAGCGGCCACGGGCCGCATCAGGTCGAGGACTCCCTCCACTGCCTCTCGCGTCGCGACCGGCTCCAGTGAGATGGCAAGCCGCCCCGCCTCGATGCGCGCGATGTCGAGTACCTCATTGATCAACTCGAGAAGGTAGCGCCCTCCCTTCAGGATATATTCCAAGTTTTCGCTCTGCTGGGAGCTCAGGGAATCCATCCCCAAAAGCTGGGCGAAGCCCAGGATGGCATTGAGCGGCGTGCGCAGCTCGTGGCTCATGCGTGAGAGAAACTCGCTTTTCGCCTGGTTCGCCCGCTCGGCTTCCAACTTCGCCTCTTTGATCGCCGCCTCGGCCGCCCGGCGGTCGGTGACATCCCGGTCGTAGCCGAAGATCGAGGCCGGCGCGCCCGACTGATCGTACTCGACGCGGAATATCGAGTGCATCCAGCGATAGCTCCCGTCCTTGTGCCGGATGCGGCCTTCCTGGTCGAACTGCGTCCTCCGCTCCCGCAGCGCCGCCGCGGTGGTCGCGCGGAGCCTTTCCCGGTCTTCGGGGTGGAGGTGGGCTTCCCAGAACCCGGAGACGCCCAGCACTTCCTCCGGCCTGTAGCCGAGGATCCGCTCGATATTCGGGCTGATGTAGGTCATCGCCCGGGTCGGGGTGTCCACGCCGTCGAGTTTGAAGATAACGGACGGGCCTTGGGTGACCAGGGTTTCGAGGAAGGCCTTCGCCTCTCTCAGCTCCGCGGTTTGTTCGAGGACCCGCTGTTCAAGCTGGGCATTGAGCGCGTGAAAACTCTTGGCGCTCTCACGGGCTTCCTGTTCTGCTTGCTTGCGTTGTGTGATATCCCACGCCACCACCAAACTTGCTCTGCGACCGGCGAAGTCTAGGATGTGCGAGGTGATTTGGACATCGATGATTCGTGCGTCCTTGCGGCGATGTCGCCATTCGCCGGATGCCTGGAGCGGGGGGCGAGTTCTCTCGATGTTTGCGAGCAGACGAGGCACATCCTCGGAGGGCCGGATATCGGCAATACGCATCGCCAGGAATTCTGCGCGCGAGTAGCCATATTGAGCGATTGCGGCTTCGTTGACCTCCAGGAATTGCAGCGTTTCCAGATCATAGACCCACATCGGAAGCGGGTTATTCGCGAACATCACTTGGAAGGCCGATTGAAGAGCGGCGTTGTGCGGCGCCTCCGCAAACGTAGCGCGGGGTCGTTTTCGGGGAGAGTCGCCCGGCCGGCCCAAAGGCAATATTCCCACGTACTCGCCTCCCCTCGGGGCAGACGGACGTCCCGGCTATCCGACGTGTACGGTACCCCCGCGTATCTCATTTGAGACCTATCAATTTGTCGACACCGAGTAGAATTTGACCCACGACCCAAGGTTGCAAAGAATACCGGTTCACAAGACGCGCCACGGATTTCAGATTCGGTATCGCGGCCCACCAATTAGTATGGCAATATTAGATTGCACAGATTGCAGTACATTTGGGGAGAACTTTATTTATGGCTCCTCGGGCGAGGTATCGTACCTGCGCATCAAATTCGGACGATATCGAAGCAACGGGTGCTCGCCGTGTTTGGGTATCTAGAAGACCCTTCCATCCGGCAGCGGGTGCGAGAAGCCCTGCGCGTACACTTGGATCTCGACTAACGAGAAGGCACAGGACAGCCTAGGGGCGTGCGCGGATAATCGTTCGCCCTATCTCTCAACTCATTCGGAGAATAGGAAGGCCATTATGATTGACGCCCCAGCCGTCGGGACCGCCGGAACGCCGTCCGACCGACAATAGTCATTAGTCCCCCGACAAACGCCGTCAGGGTCCACGGCAGCCCAAACGCGAGCACCAGCACGACGCCGGTCTCCGACGGCAACTGCGCGCCCTGAAGCGCCCCGATTAACCGGTCGGCGCCGATCCGTGCCCAGACCGCCGCGACGGCGGCGGGCAGACCGAAGCGCGCCATCGGCGGCGCGACCCACGCCGCGACGAGGCCGGCGACACCAGGAGAGACCACCGGCAGCCACAGCAATATGTCCCCCAGGGGGCCCGAAGGACGGCCGTTGAGCGACGAGCCGGACCCGGCGCTCAACGCATCGATCACCTCGAAGAGCGCCGCCCCGACCGCGACGGCGAAGAACCATCCCGCAGCGGTCCACCCGCGCGTGCGCGGCCGAACGGTCATCGCGGGACGTTTGACCCGGGGCCCGCGGCTGTGGCCCGATTACGGAGTATCGCTTTCGAGTTCGGTGAAATGGGCGTGCGTGGCGCCTTCGGCGATGAACCGGCGCGTCTTGTAAAGGATCGTCACGCGGTCCGCGGTAAGCGTGCCCTGCCGCCGGATCACCTGCACGTGTTCGGAGAAGACGGCGTTCGATTTCGCGAAGTCGACCTGCGCGAGGCCGCCGGTGATGGTCGCCCCGTAGACTTCCGCCGTGACGGGCCCGTGGACTGTGGCCTGCTGTCTTTGCTGAAAGAACTCTACCGAATCGCCCAGGATCCGCCCGAGGCGGTTGGAGGCGACGACGTGTCCGCTCACGACCCCGTAGTGATCGCTCTGCGTATACACGACGCGATCACCGTTCACGATCAGGTCGGGCGCGGCGAACAGCGTGATGTGGCCGTCCGCCACCAAGCGGCCGGAAGCGCGGTCGGCGACGATGTGGTCGCCCTGCAGCGCGTAATCCTTGGTCTCGGCGCTGGCCGCCCCCGCCATCGTGATCCGGCTGATCTGGTTCGCGGCGGTGAACGCGATCGTGACGGCGTCGCCGGCCGCCTTGCCTTGCGGATCCGTGATCACGGCATTGCCGGTAAATTCCGCGGTCCGCTCCGCGCGGCGAAGACGCAGCATGTTCGCCGTTGCCACGCCGGCCGCGTAGGTAAGCCGGACATGTCCGCGGGCCGTCAGTTGCGTTCCGGTATTGTCCACCGTGAGTTCGTCGGCGGTCACGTTGAGGGGGCCTTGCAGCGCCGGCAGCGGCGCCGCCGAGGAGGGCGCCGCGGGGGCTGCGCCTTCCGCACGCATCGGCGGCGGCATGCCCGGTGCGCCGAAGGCGGACAGCAGGGCCGCCGCCAGCACCGCCGCGCACATTTCGAGACCGGGGCGCGTCAAGCCCGGCCCACCCCTCAACCGCGGCCTGCCTGCCCGCCGCCTGGAGAACGGTCCGCGCCGGTCACATCACGGCACGACGCGCAATAGCCGTAGAACTCGACACGGTGGCTGACGACGCCGAACGCGGGGTCGGTCAGCCCCGTCTGCTCTCGCTCAAGCACCTCGGCGACCCGGCCCTGCGGCAAATCCACCACCGCGCCACACCGGAGACACGTGCCGTGATAGTGGGGCTGCGGGTTGGCGCAGAACACGGCCCGCCCGTCGCCGTAGGTCAACCGCCGGACAATGCCGAGGCGGCCAAGCAGTTCGAGCGTGCGGTACGTCGTCGCCAGGTTGACGGTCGGGCACAGGACGCGGGCGCGGCGACAGACATCCTCCGCCGGCACGTTGATACGCCCGGTGCTGAGCAGACTTTGAAGAATCGCCAGACGCTGCGGCGTGGCGCGGTACCCTTGCCGCTCGAGGGCCCGGAGATGCGCGGCGATGCTTCCCGGCTCGTGGCGCCGCCGCGTCGCGGCACCGCCCCGGCCCGCGCGGCCTTGTCCCGGACGGTGCCGGCCGCTCGTCGTAAGGGCGGCCGGTCGCGCGCCGATCTTGTTGGACCCGATCCCGTCTGAGGCGGGACGGTCTCCCGCAGAGGCGGGACGGGCCTGCGGGATGCGCTGGCCCGCCGCTGGGATGCGCGGGTCCGCGGTGGCCATGTCCGGCGCCGCCAGGTCTAAAAGAACTCTCGCCGCAGCGTGTCCGCCTGGGCGCTCGTGAGCGGCGCTAGCGTGCGCGTTGCGACCGGGCCGACTTTGAGCTCGGTGACCTGGTCTTCGTATGTCGGCTCGCCCTGCGCTTGGTAGAGAATGCCGATCGGGATCCGCTCGTCCCATTCCTGGGCCTTGTGCCACGCCGCGGTCCGGTCGGCCGGATCGTGGCCGGCTTCCTCGAGCTTGTAGACACGCTCGCGGTAGTAGTCGTACGTGTTGATCTTGTTGTAGATGACGCACGGCTGCAGCACGTCGACCAGCGCGTAGCCCTTGTGATGAATCGCCGCCATGATGAGTTTGGCGAGGTGCTTGGGGTCGCCGGAGAACCCGCGCGCAACAAAGGTGGCTCCGCCGTTGATCGCGGTCGACAGCGGGTTGAACGCGACTTCGATGCTGCCCTCCGGCGTGGTGCTGGTCTGGAAGCCGCGCGGGCTCGTGGGCGCGTACTGCCCCTTGGTGAGGCCGTAGACCATGTTGTTCTCTGCGATATGGACGATATCGGGATTGCGGCGCATGATGTTCATAAAGTGGTTGCCGCCGATCCCGTAGCCGTCCCCGTCGCCGGTGACCGCGATGACGTGCAGCGCGTGATTGCCGAGCTTCGCGCCCATCGCGATCGGGAGCGCCCGCCCGTGAATCGTCGTGAAGGCGTTCGCGTTGAGGTAGTCGGGCAGCTTGCTGCCGCACCCGATGCCGGAGAAAAACATCACTTCATGCGGCCGGATCTCGAGCTGCGCGAGCGCGCTCTTCACGGCGCTCAGGATGCCGTAGTCCCCGCACCCGGGGCACCACGTGACCTTGATGGAGTTGTTGTAGAGTTTCTGATCAAGCATGGACCTTGGCCTCCTCGAGCTGCGCCAGGATATACTCCGGGGACACCGGCCGGCCGTCCCACCGGAGGATCATACGGTCGGCTTTGCGGCCGGTCATCGCCCGCACGAGCTGCGCGAACTGGCCGGTCTGGTTGCCTTCCACCGCGATCAATTGCCGCGCCGCCTCGATGAGCGGCGCCGCCTTGGCCTCCGGGAAGGGCCAGATATCGACGAAGTGCAGCATGTTCGCACGGCGGCCCTTGGCGTTCAGCAGATCGACCGCCTCGCGCATCGCGCCGTATGTGGCGCCCCAGCCCATGAGCGTGATCTCCGCCCCTTCGGGACCGTAGATGGCCGGCGCGCGGAGGTCTTCGACGATGTTGTGGAACTTGCGCATGCGCTTGCCCGCCATGCGGAGCCGGTTGGCCGCGTCTTCGTCTTCGAAATGGCCGTACTCGTCGTGCTCGTCGCTGCAGGTCTGCTGGAGCGCCTTTGGATGTCCGGCGAGCGCGCGCGGCGAGACGCCGCTCGGCGTGTCTTTGTAGCGCAGGTACGGCTCGCTGAGCCGGTCGAGCTGCGCGGGACTGAGTAATTCGCCGCGGTCGATTCTGACCTTCTCGATCGGGAACGCCGACGGCAACAGCGTCCGCATCGTGTTCGTGAGATAGAACTCCGTCATGACGATGACGGGGCACTGCCACTTCTCCGCGAGGTTGAACGCCCGCACCGCGGCGTCAAAACACTCTTCCTGCGTCCCGGGCGCGAGGACGATCCGCGGGAACTCGCCCTGGCTCGCGAAGAGCGCAAACAGCAGGTCGCCCTGCTCGGTCTTGGTCGGCATGCCGGTCGACGGACCGGGCCGCTGCGCCTCGATGATCACGACCGGTACTTCCGCCATGCCGGCGAGGCCGAGCGCTTCCGCCATCAAGGCAAATCCGCCGCCGCTCGTCGCGGTCATCGTCCGCGCGCCGACGTTGCCGGCGCCGATCGCAAAGCAGATCGCCGCGATCTCGTCTTCCGTCTGTTTGATGACGATGTCGTACTTCTTCGCGTGCGATGCCATGAACTCGAGCACCGAACTCGCCGGAGTCATGGGGTAGCCCGACATGAACCGGCAGCCCACGGCGATCGCGCCGACGGCGAGCGCCTGGTTGCCGTTGATCAGCATCCGGTCCGGCCGCTCTTTGAGCGGGCTGATCTTCCAGTCGAACGACTTGGCGTAGCGCTCTGTGGAGAGGCGGTAGCCTTCTTGGGCGACCTTGAGGTTGCCCTCAACGACGGCGTCGCCCTTGCGCTTGAAGTTGCTCCTGATGACATCGGCGATGAACTCAAACGGATACTCGACGATCCCCGCGAGCGCGCCGAGGCCGCAGGTGTTGGCCATGATCTTGTTGCCGCCGATTTCCTGGGCGACCTTGGACAGCGGCATGCTGAAGAGCTGCGCCCCGCGGCGGACAACCGCGGCCGTGTCGACCTTGAGGCCCTCGTCGAAGATGAGCGCGCCGCCGCGGACGACGTGCGGCCCATAGTCGGTGATGGCCTCGGGGCTGAACGCCAGCAGCACCTGCACGCCTTCGTGGTGGCTCCAGAGCGGGTGCTCCGCGACGCGGATCTGGAAGAAGTTCAACCCGCCGCGGATGCGCGACATGTATTCCGGATAGGTATGCAGCCACAGCCCGCCGTGACTGAGGGCCGCCGCGAACCCGGCACCGCCGGACTCGACGCCCTGACCGGCCTCACCGGCAAGCCGAATCGACAAATCGTTGACGAGCCTAGCCACGCTTCGTCACCCCCGTTGAAGGTCGGGCCGTCCGCCCCGGTTGCGCCGTCCTTGTGGGACCGTGCCCCGTGGCGATCGACCCCCCGCGCGTTCTGCGGAGGCGGGACGCCTCCCGTTCTTCCCAACTACGGCGCCTGAGCGCCCCGACCCTAGGATTTCCGTTCTTCTTCCTGCCACATGGCGTCGAGTTTGCGGTACTTCTCCGGAAATTCCCCGGTGTACCGCAGGTACGCCGGAATCGGATAACGGATCCCGCCCCGCTGCGTCCCGCGCAGGCCTTCCACCAGTTCGGCCGCGCGGGTCCACGGAAAGGCAAACGCCATCTCGTGGTCTTCCGTCTGTCCGTAAATGCGGTCGCCGTAGCAAGGCAGGATCACCTGCGGCTCCCCGCTGTGCATCGTCTCGATGACCGCGTCGGCGCAGTCGAGACGCGCGGAAAAGCTGCTGTGCAGCCGTCCGCCCTTCCGGTAGAGCGCCGCGGCGACGAGGCGCATGACCTGGGCCGAGTTGCCGTAGACGAGGCCGACCGCCGGCTCAAACGCGGCGCGGCCGAGGGGCGCCACGAGCAGACGCTCGTATTCTCCGAGCGCGAACTTCGGGACTTCGGCTTCCGTCCGTGCCGCGGCCTCCGGACTGTCCACGTACATACCGCACGCGAGGTTCCCTTCAGCGTAGTACGGCAGTACGGGCTCGAAGCCGAACGCCGTCTTGGCGAGCGGGCAGCTCAGGTCGTCGCGGCCCACGGCCAGGGCCCAGCCGTAGCGGCGCGCGATGGAAAACGTCTGACAGATAGCCACCTTGATGCCCATGTCGGCGGAAGGCCGGCGGACCTTGTCGGGCAGCGCCTCACCGGCGCGGACCATCCGGATTCCGAGGGGAAAGCTCTGCGGCCGGACATGGTGCTCGATCTCGGCGTTCACCTCCGCCGGCGTCATCGCGGCTGCCGCCCCGGCGGGCGAAGCGCCCCCCCGGCCCCCCGCCGGTGCGCCGAGGTGCGGACCGCCGCCGCGCGGATCGCCGCTCACTTCGCCGGCCCGAGCAGCGCGTCGGCGATCTGGTAGAAGACCTGCGCGGAGGCGGAGTCGGGCGCTGTCGCCGTCACGGGCTGCCCACGGTCGCCGGCTTCGCGGATGGCCGGATCGAGCGGTATCTGGCCCAGGAGCGGCGCGTCGACGAGCTTCGCCAGGCGCTCGCCGCCGCCCCGGCCGAAGATGTACACGGGCTGCGCGCCGGGCGCGGGGAGGTAGTACGACATGTTCTCCACCACGCCGACGACCGGAGTGTTGACCTTCTCCGCCATGCGGCCGGCGCGGTAGGCGACGCCGGTCGCGGTCTCCTGCGGGGTGGTGATGATGAGCATTTCCGCGCGGGGTAGCGTCTGCGCGATCGTGAGGGCGACGTCGCCGGTTCCCGGCGGCAGGTCGATCAAGAGGTCGTCGACGTCCTCCCAGTAGACCTCGCTGAGGAACGTCGTGATGGCCTTATGGAGCATCGGCCCGCGCCACATCACCGCCTCGTTCTCGTCGACCATGAATCCGATGGAGATGACGCGCACGCCCCAGCGCTCGAGCGGGATGATCATCTGGTCGATGATCGTCGGTTTGCCGCTCACGCCGAGCATCCGAGGAATGCTGAACCCGTAGACGTCGGCGTCGACGACGCCGACTTTGCGCCCCCGCCGGGCCAGCGCGACCGCCAGGTTGGTCGTGACGGTCGACTTGCCGACCCCGCCTTTGCCGCTCGCGATCGTCAAGACGCGCGTCGTCGACGTAGGGGACAGGATGGGCGATTGTTTCTGCGGGCCGGGCCGCAGCTGTCCGATCAGGGCCTGGCGCTGCTCCTGCGTCATCACGCCGAGCTGCACGTCCACGGTCGTGACACCGGGAAGCGCCCGAACCTTCTCTTTGATCGAGTCGGTGATCGTCTCGCGCAGCGGACAGCCGCTGATGGTCAGAAGAGCGTCGACCCGCACGGTGCCGTCGCGGATCGCGACGTCCTTCACCATGTTGAGTTCGACGATGCTGCGGTGCAGTTCCGGATCCATCACATCGCGCAGCGCCTCGAGCACCTGCTCGCGCGTCACCGCGATGGAGCGTGCCGCCATGCCCATGCCTCCTCCACCCCTCACGCGGGAACTCTCGGCGTGAATGCCGTCTGCCGCGGCTGCCTCGCCGGCAGCAACGCCCGGCCGCGGCCGCGCCGCAGCCGCACGCTCTCACTCTGCCTGACAACGGGAACGGCGGCCGATACTGCCGCGCGTCGGGGTGCGCCGGCCGGACGGGTGAGAAACATTCTCACTTCCTAGACCAGGATAGACTGGGACCAAACCGCTGTCAATAAGGCATGCGCCTGAGACCGCCTGTTTACGTCATCAGGCATGCGACCAGGCCGAACGACCGGCACACGCGGCACCCCGGGTGGCCTTGTGCAACTGACTACTTATGGTTATCATATAGTCATGAGACAGGTGCGCATAGCACAACTCAAAGCGCGGCTGAGCGAGTACCTGCGAGATGTGCGCCGGGGCGAGACACTCGCGGTCTTCGATCGCGACAGTCCCATTGCCGAGATTGTCCCGGTTAGAACTGGGTCGACGCTGCGTGTGCGGAAGCCGGCAGCCGGCGCCCTGCCGCCGAACCGCGTCCCGTTGCCACGGCCGCTCAAGCTCGACATCGATGTCGTTGAATTGCTACTCGAAGAACGACAAGGCCACCGGTGATCGCCTACGTTGACGCGTCGATTCTGCTCAGGATCGCGCTCGGACAGAAACGCGCGCTGCCGGAATGGCGGGACATCGAGCGAGGCGCGGCCAGCGCCCTTGTGATGACTGAATCACTCCGGACGCTGGACCGGCTTCGTCTTCGCGCGAGCCTCTCCGATGTCGAAGTCGCGGCGCGTCGCTCCACCATTCTCGCGCTCATCGGATCGCTGGAATTGGTGGAGATTGATTCCAACGTTCTCGAGCGCGCCGCTCAGCCGATGCCGACAGAACTCGGCACGCTCGATGCCATTCACCTCGCCACGGCACTCCTCTGGCGAGACCACGCAGCGGCGAACGTCACGATGGCGACCCATGACGCCGCGCTCGCACTGGCGGCTCGGGCCCACGGCCTGCCGGTAGTCGGCGTCTAACTCCCCGTACTCGCCGGCCCGGCGGGCCCCCCGCGCTCCGGACCTGCGGCTTTCGGGTCGCCTCCGGCACCGGTTCCGGACCCCCGGCCTCGGCGGCGGCGCCGCCGTTTCCGACGGTGTCCCTGGCCGCTCGATGCGCCGTCCGCGACCCCGTCCGCCGGGCCGGGCACGGCAGCCGCCGTCCCGCCCTGCGCGGGGAACCCGGCCTGCCGCGGCGGCACAGGCGTGCGAGACCCGGACTCACGCTGAGACCGGTCCGGCCGCTCTCGGTGGCGGGCGCGAATCGGACGTGAGGGCGACGACCTCGGCGCCGCGGGCCTTCCCGAGGACGTTGATGGAGTGCTCTCCCGGGGAGCGCCCTCGTCCGAGGCAGCGTTCGGTGGCGCCGCGTCCACGGACGCGTCCTGGGCCGCCGAGACCAACGGCGCCGTGTCCTTCTGCGCGCGCTCGGGCTCGGGCGTCTCCGGGACTGCGCCGTCCGCGCCCGTCAATTCGTCCGTGTCCGCCGCGGCGCCTGCGTCTGTCCGCGCGGCGGTACGAAGGGGACGGCGTGACGGCGCCCGCCGTTCCGCGGCCAGCCGCACACGGTCCAGCATCCGCTCGACGTACTGCACCAGAAAATGCTTGACGGCTTCGTCGGACAGCATCGGGATGCCCGGGTCCGCTTCGACCCGGCACCCCAGCAGCGTGGCCTCATCGCCAGATTCGATCGTGAAGCGCTGCGAGAACCCACGCAGCGTTCCCCGTATCTGCATGACGTCCACGCTGTGCGGCGCGCGCGCTACCGTGCGGACCACCGCCTCGACCGGCAACCCCGCGAAATACCCGCGGAGCGTGACGAGCGGGTCGCTGCCGCGGCGCTCCTCGAGGTCGGCCGTCAGCCAGAGCGGCCCGCCGTACCGGGGCAGGTGTTCGGTGTGCGCGATGTGGGCGAAGACGTGCTCGCGCGAGGCGCGGACGATCCGGTGCCCCTCGACGACGACGACAAGCGGTGGGGCGGGCGGACTTATGCGCCGAGCTCCCTGCGGACGCGGCGGGTGCCCTCCACCATCGCCCCGAGTTTCGCCACCGTCTCGTCGATCGTGCGCGTCTTGAGGCCGCAGTCGGGCGACACGTAGATCTGCGCGGCCGGAATAACGTCGAGCGTACGCCGGATGCCGTCGACGATCTCGTCCGGCGACTCGGCGCGGTGACTGTGCGCATCGAGCACGCCGAGGCCGATGTCCTTGGTGAAGCGCGGCGACCGGAACGTCTCGAGCAGCGCGAACTCGTCGTTCTTGAGCGCGAGGTCGATCTGGTTTACCGCGAGACGGAGCATCGCCGGATAGATCTTCGGCACGTCCCCGTAGCACACGTGGGTGACGGTATACGCGTTGAGCCCGCGCGTGACGACGTCCATCGCCTCGACCGCGAGTTCGAAGTCTTCGTCCGGCCGCGTGTGGATGGCCGGTTCGTCGATCTGGATGTACCGGGCGCCGGCGCGTTCGAGGTCGATCGCCTCGTCGTGGATCGCGCGCGCGAGCTCCATCACGAGTTCACGCCGCGACGGATAGTATTCGTTGAACGACCATTCCGCGATGGTGTAGGGGCCCGTCAGCATGCCCTTCACCGGCCGGGGCGTCAGGCCTTGGGCGAAGCGGAACCAGTCCACGGTG
The DNA here is from genome assembly GCA_035307565.1 of bacterium. Lineage (GTDB taxonomy): Bacteria > Sysuimicrobiota > Sysuimicrobiia > Sysuimicrobiales > Segetimicrobiaceae > DASSJF01. The sequence goes on from DATGHZ010000013.1 coordinate 103,822, forward strand.
AGCGGGCCGCGCCGGCCCACCGGCCGGACGACCACCGGCTTGGGATAATACCGGTTGCCGTACGAGCGCACGAGGCCCGCGATCTCGAATCCGTCCATCTGGTCGGCGAAGAAGGCCACCATGTCCCCGCGGTACATCTCGCCGTCGACGAGGATGTCGATGTCAAGCTCTTCCTGCCGGCGGATCCATTCCTCGGTGGCCCGGCGCTCGAGAGCCTGCAGCTCCGCGCCGTCCATCTGTTTGCGCGCGACCTTGCGGCGCGCCTCGAGCAGGGACGGCGGCTTCGGGAAACTGCCGACGGTCGTCGTGGGCAGGAGCGTGGCCACAGCGGTCGGCGTCGCGGCGGCGGTCATGACGCACCCCCTCTGGCGGCGCGCACGCCGGATACGAGCGCCTCGAGTTTGCGGCGCGCGACGCGCCGCGGGAGGAACTCGAGCCCGGCGCTGGGCCCGATTTGCAGCATCTCCGCCGGCACGATCTCCGCCGCACGGCGGCACGCCGCCGCCACCTCGTCCGCGGATTCCAGCCGGGTGTTCCGGGCATCGAGGACCCCGGCGCCGAGCACTTTCGTGAACTTTGCGCGGCGCAGAACGTCCCAGTTTTTGGGGGCGGCGACGAAGTCGACGCCGATCACGCTTACCGGCAGGTCAAGGATCGCGGGATACAGCCCGTCGAGGTGGCCGAAATAGGTGTACATCGCGCGGGTCGCGATGACGCCGTCCCACAGCGCCTCCGCGGCCCGGCGGAACAGCGGGAACTGGTCCCGGCGCGCCAGCAGGCCCGGCTCGTCGACTTGGATCACCGTGGCACCCGCCGCCGCGAGCGCGCGCAGTTCCTTGTTCAGCGCCGCGGCCAGCGCCATCACGAACTGGTCCAGCGTACCGTAGAACTCGTCCTTGCTGAGCACCGCGAGGGTGAAGGGTCCCGTGACGACCGCCTTGACCGGCCGGGCGCTGTGCGTGGCCGCGAACTGATAGTCGGCCACCGTGATGGGGCCGCGCCACGCCACTTCCGCCGTCGCCACCGGCTGGCGGTAGTAGACGTTCGTGTCGAAGTACCGCTGCAGCCCGTTGATGGTGAAGCCGTCGAGGCCCCGCGCGAAGTACGTGAACGCGTCCTCCCACCGGATCTGGCCGTCGGTGAGGAGGTCCACGCCCGCGTCGGCCTGCTCGCGGAGGACTTCGGCCGTGACCTCGTCCTCGACGCGGTGCAGATCCTCCCGCGTAATTTCGCCGCGCTGGAGCTTTTCGACGCTCGTGCGCCAGCGGCCGGGCGCGGGGGGATCGGGAATCTTCGGATAGCTGCCGACCACCGTGGTATTCACCGCGTCCACCTCCGCCCCGTACGCCCGCCATCGCCGTCGCGCACAGCACCGGTGCCGCGGCCGGCCGGGCTCCGACCGGTCACGCCAGCGCCTCGCGCGCGATGATCAGCCGCTGCACTTCCGATGTGCCCTCGCCGATCTCGCATAACTTCACGTCGCGGTAAATCCGTTCGACCGGATAGTCTTTGATGAAGCCGTAGCCGCCGTGAATCTGGACCGCACGGTTGGCCGCCCGCGAGGCGGCCTCCGACGCGTACAACTTCGCCATCGACGCGGCGAGCCGGAACGGCTCGCCGCGGGCCGCGCGCGAGGCCGCGTCCATGACCAGCACTTCCGCAGCGTCCAACTCCGTCGCCATATCGGCAATCATCCACTGGATCGCCTGCAGATCCCCGATCGGACGCCCGAACGCCCGCCGCTCGCGAGCATACTCGACCGACGCGTCGAGGGCCGCGCGCCCCAACCCGAGGGCCAGGGCGCCGATCCCAATCCGCCCGCCTTCGAGCACCCGCATGGCCTGGTCGTACCCCTCGCCCGGCGCGCCGATGACATGCGTCGCAGGCACGGCGCATTCCTCGAAAATCACCTCGGCCGTGTCGCTCGACCGCATACCGAGCTTGTCTTCGTGCTTGCCGACGCGCAGCCCGGGGGTGCCCCGTTCCACGATGAAGGCGGAGATACCGCGCCGCCCCGCCGACGGATCCGTCCGCGCCATGACCACGTAGACGCCGGCGATGCTGCCCTGCGTCACGAATACCTTCGTGCCGTCGAGGATCCACCGGTCACCGCGGCGCTCCGCACGGGTCGCGAGCGCGGCCGCGTCGCTGCCGGCCCCCGGTTCGGTGAGACACCAGGCGCCGAGCGCCTCGCCGGAAGCGAGGCGAGGCAGGTAGGTCCGACGCTGCGCGGGGGATCCGAACCGGGCGATGTGTCCGGAGCACAACGAATTGTGCGCGGCGACGCTGAGCGCGATCCCGCCGTCGCCCCAGGCGAGCGCTTCGATGGCGAGCGCCATCCCGACCGTGTCGATGCCGGAGCCGCCGTCATCGGCCGGCACCGTCATACCCCACAGACCCAGCGAGGCGATCGTAGGCACCAGGTGCAGAGGGAACGTGTTCTCGGCGTCCCAACGCCGGGCGTGCGGGCGCAGTTCGCGGGAGGCGAACTCACGCACCGTCCGGTGGATCAGACGCTGCTCCTCAGTGTATTCGAACCGCACCGGCGACTCCGGACAATCCTCGCGCTGCGCGCGCACGCATGTGAAAAGCCTCCCGTGGGTTCCACGAGAGGCTCAGGGTTCCTCTCGGATGCCGCGGCCGCGGGCCCGGCCGTCCCTACAGCGGAACGGCCTCGACCGCCTTGATCTCCGGGACGCGCTCCTTGAGCATCCGCTCGACGCCGGCCTGCAGCGTCATCATGGAGTACATGCAGCCGACGCACGAGCCGGCCAGCCGGATCTGCACGACGCCGTTCACGATGTCGACGAGCTCGATGTCGCCGCCGTCGGCTTGCACGTGCGGCCGGATCTGGTCGAGCACGTCTTGGACGCGCGCGTTGAGTTCGAGATCCGAAGCCGGGCTGGTCGTCGCCGGGTCCATCACACCTTCGCCTCGCTCTCCTGCCCGCACTCTTCGGGTGCGCCGGCTTCCTCGCGGGTGTGGAAGGAGTGGCCGCAGCCGCAGGTCGATACCGCGTTGGGGTTGCGGATCGCGAAGCCCTGCGCCGTCACGGACGTCACGTAGTCGATTTCCGACCCGGACAGGAGACCCGAGCTCGCTTTGTCCACCACGACGCGCACGCCGTCCCGCTCGAACACCTGATCCTCGGCGTCCTGCGACTCGTCGAACGTCATGCCGTAGGAATAGCCGTCGCAACCGCCCTGGGTAATGAACACCCGCAGGGCCAGCTTGGGGTCGTTCTGCTCCGCGAGCATTTCCTTGACCTTGGTCACGGCGCGGTCCGTCAGTGTGATCATGCGGGAACTCCCTTCCGCAGCGGCTGGAGCCGCAGGCGCGGCCTCACACTTCGTCAACGAGCCACTATACCATATATATTCCTATCTCCGTTATTGTACGGGCCGCCGGTTTCGTTTGTCAAACGAGCTTGCTGCCCTGGTTATACCGGCTCACCCGCCTTGACGATCACGGCGATCTAGGCATGCCGGCAAGGCGGGTGGCCGTCGTCTGAGTTCGCCATCTCCAGTTCATAACTTCGGACAGAATGGCGGACGCAACCCCAGCATTGGAGTACCAGGTCGTATGGGTCACCGGCCACTCAAGCCCGGTGAACGCTGCCGATATCGTGTTGAATGAATTCGGACAGGAAGGCTGGGAGGTTGTCCAAGTCGTTCAAAGCATCGTGGATTTCCACAAATGGTACGCTGTAATTAAGCGTGTGAAACAGGACGGGACTGCTAAGTAAAAGCGCCCTTTGGTACCGTTACTTTTTCGTGTTCAAAATTGTCCAAGTGCCCGGTCGGGCTGCGCGACAACGCCAGTGAATTTAGGAAGAACTTGCCGCCCCGGCAGGCGAATGTTACACTCGGCTCGCACTTCACACTCCGGCCGTCGCGGCGCTTGATCGCTGCTGCGCGCGGCGGCCTTCGGAGGCCGCGGGTGGACATATCGAGCCCCACGCGTACTCTCGCTCCCCTCAAGATCGTCACGAGCACCTTGACTGTCCGGACCGGCGGCCACCTTGAGGTCCACGACCTCACGGATCAGGTCGCGTCGCTGCCCGGCTTGGACGAAGTGGCCCAGGGCGTCGTGCTCCTCCACACGCTCCATACAACGACTGCGCTGTGCATCAACGAAGCGCAGGACGCGCTGCTCGAGGACATGCAGGCGCTCCTGCGGCGGCTGGTCCCCGAACGGGGGGACTATCGCCACAATGATCCGGCCGTCTCCGACTGCAACCGGGCGAACGCCTGGAGCCACCTTGCCGCGGTGCTGCTCAGCCACACCCTGCAGATTCCCGTCGAGCAGGGACGGCCGGTGCTCGGTACGTGGCAGCGCATTCTGTTCTTCGAAATGGACGGTCCGCAGACGCGGCGCATCCACGTCCAGGTCATGGGCGCGTAGCGGCGCGCCCGCGCGATGCAGTTCATGGTGGTCGAGCGCTTCAAGGGCCGGGATGCGAAGGCGATCTACCGACGGCTGCGCGACGAGGGGCGGCGCATGCCGGAGGGCCTGAGGTATGCCGGCAGCTGGATCGAGGCCAACTTCGACCGGTGCTGGCAATTGATGGAATGCGACGACGCGCGCGTGCTGCAGCAGTGGGTCGCCGGCTGGAACGATCTCATCGAGTTCGAGATTGTGCCGGTGGTGCCATCGGCCGAGGTTCGCGCGGTGATGGAACCGCTGCTGTAAGAGAGGATTGGCCGTACCCCGAAAGACACTGGTGCTCCTCGTCTCTCTCGCGGCCGTCCTCGTGGCGGTCATGGCGGTTGCGGGGCAGCAGGCGGTGGTCCCTCGGAAAGCGCACAGTACCTTCGAGAATTACTACGCGTTCCGAGGATGCGCGCAGCTCGTGGAACGCACGTCCGACTACGGCGTGTGCCGCTTGGCGTCCGGAAAGGCCGTCAAAATCGTCCGCTTCCGCGGACGATGGTACCTCGACGGAGATCTCCCGGTGTGCGTAGGCGGGCTGTGCCTGTAGCCGGCGGGCCTACTCGGTGGGCAGTGAGGCGTTAATCCAAGCGAGTATGCCGCCCTTGAGGTTCACCGCCTTGTCGTAGCCGCGATCCCGCAGCAGACCAACGGCCTTGCCGCTCCGTCCGCCCGACCGGCAGTAGATGATGGCCGGGGTCGCCGGGTCGATCTCCTTGAACCGCTCACCCACCTGGCCCAGGGGGATCAAACGGCCCTCGTGGATGTGGGCGTCCTCGTACTCCCACGGCTCCCGCACGTCGATCAACTGCACGCCGCCGCGCGCCAGCATCACACTCGCTTCGACCGGCGTGATCTCCGGAATCGGTTTCGTCGCGGCCCGGTCGTGCGCCGGCACGCCGCAGAACTGCTCGTAGTCAATGAGCGCCGTGATCGTGGGCCGGTCGCCGCAGACCGGGCAGTCCGGGTTGCGGCTCCAGCGGACGACGCGCGTCTCGCCTTCGAGGGCGTCGAAGATCAGCAGCCGGTTGGCCAGTGTGTCGCCGGCGCCGAGCAGCAGTTTCAACACTTCGAGCGCCTGCCGCGAGCCGATGTGGCCGCACAACGCGCCGAGGATGCCGCCTTCCGCGCAGCTCGGGACCATCCCGGGAGGGGGCGGCGTCGGGAACAGGCACCGGTAGCAGCCGTGACCGGGGATGAACGTGGTGGCCTGCCCTTCCCACTTCAGGATGCTCGCGTCGACGAGCGGCTTGCCGAGGAGCACGCAGGCGTCGTTCACGAGATACCGCGTCGGGAAATTGTCGCTGCCGTTCACGACGACGTCGTAGTCGCGGATGACGTCGAAGGCGTTCGCGCTCGTGAGCACCGTCTGATACGGCACGACGTTCACATCGGGATTGAGTCCGCCGAGCGTGCGGCGCGCCGATTCGGTCTTGTCCTGGCCGAGCGCGGGCGTGGGATGCAGGATCTGCCGGTGGAGGTTGCTGAGATCGACCCGGTCGCCGTCGACGATCCCGATAGTCCCCACACCGGCGGCGGCGAGGTACAGTGCGACGGGCGACCCGAGGCCTCCGGCTCCGATGATGAGGACTTTGGACCGCAGCAGTTTCGCCTGGCCTTCGAGCCCCACTTCTTCGAGGATGACCTGGCGTCCGTACCGTTCCATCTGCGTGTCGCTGAGAAGCGGCGCCGGTGCCGCCTGGACTTCCCGGACCTTTGTCGCCACGATCGATCCCTCCATCCCGCCGCGTGCGGCCGGCGGCACACCCTGCGCGGACCGCGGTGCGCCGGCCCGCGCGGCCGGCCCGCAGTTCGGGTACATTTTCTTACGATAGGCACTCCCCGGAGGCCTGTCAAGGAAACTACGGCCCGCGCCGGGACGTTTGCCTATTTGGGCACAATACTGTGCGTTGTCTCTCGATTAGGAATAACGCCGTGAGACCGCGGATGCTTCCGTTCCGGCGCATGGACCGCTTCGCCCGGGGACCGGCGTGATCGGCCGTGCCGGCCGCGCGAATGGCGCGGCTAAGATCCGGTGCTATAATGCGCGGTGGCCCGGGGGCAACGCGAGGACCGGCGGACAAGGAGTGCGGCAATGACCCCAGACGGCGACGTGTACGATGTCACGATTATCGGCGGCGGGCCCGTCGGCCTCTACGGCGCCTACTACGCCGGCTTCCGGACCCTGCGGACGAAGATCGTCGAAAGCCTCGACGCGCTCGGCGGGCAGATCACCGCGCTGTACCCGGAGAAGCCCATCTACGACGTCGCGGGCTTCCCGCGCATCATCGGCCGTGAACTCGTCGACAACCTCGTCGAGCAGGCGAGCCAGTACTCGCCGGCGATCTGCACCGGCGAGACGGTGGAGAAGCTCGAGCGCGCCTCGGACGGCACCTACCGGCTCACGACCAACCGCAACCGCCACACCACCAAGGTGCTCCTTGTCACCGCGGGCATCGGCGCCTTTCATCCGAAGACGTTCAAGAATCCGCAGATCGACTCGTTCGAAGGCCGCGGCCTCTACTACTTCATCCGGAGTTTCCAGGAGTTCGCCGGCAAGCGCGTGCTGATCATCGGCGGCGGCGATTCCGCGGTCGACTGGGCCAACGGGCTCGTCGGCGTGGCGCGCTCGGTCACGGTGATTCACCGCCGCGACCAGTTCCGCGCGCACGAGGACTCGGTGCAGAAGATGCTTCACTCCCCGGTCGACGTGAAGGTGTTCTACGAACTGCGGGGGCTGGAAGGCAAAGACCGGCTCGAGCGCGCGGTGATCTACCAGAACAAGACGAACGCCGAGGAGACGCTGGAAGTCGACGCGGCGATCGCGTCGCTCGGGTTTCTCAGCACGCTCGGCCCGATCGCGGACTGGGGCCTGGAGTTGGAGCACGACAGCATCCGCGTGAACAGCCGGATGGAGACAAACCTCGCCGGGATCTACGGGGCCGGCGACATCGTGGTGTACCCGGGCAAGGTCAAGCTCATCGCGACGGGGTTCGGCGAGGCCGCGACGGCGATCAACAACGCGGCGCAGTACATCAACCCGAAGGCGAGTGTGTTCCCAGGCCACAGCAGCAGTCAGGACGTGCACAAGCAGAAGGCGGGCGCGACCGCATAGTCCGAGACCTTGGAGTTGTTACCGTAGCCGCCGGCCGCGAAGCGCAGCCGGCGCCCAAAACTTCTGCTGATATAATGATGGTGTGACTCACCGCCATACTCCTACGAACGCCTTCGAGGACGAGCCGCGGCATCTCCCGAAGAACATGACCGGAGTGGACCGCGTGCTCCCCGGTGCCGATTTGGTCGAAGCGGGCCTGAAGGATCTCTCGCAGGGCATCGAGTCGGCGCCGGCCCTGCTGGTCTCGATTGGCGCTCCACGGCTGCGCCGAATCGGTCTGGACGTCCCGCAACCCTTCCCCTCGCCGGAACTTCGGCTCTACACCCTGCTGCAACGGACCGACGGGGACGCGGCGCACAGTAAATACAATGCGCTGATTCGCCGGCTGGTGAGCTTCGAGCGTGCGGCTGAATGCGCCGGATAGCGGACCGTGATCTGATCTACCGGTTCATGCGAACGCTCGGCGCAGCAGCGTCTGAAGAGGCCCGAGTGTACTTCACCGGCGGCGCCACCGCGGTCTTGTACGGGTGGCGTAACAGCACGATCGACGTGGACGTGAAGATCGTGCCGGACCGCGATCATTTGTTGCGCGGGATCCCGCCCATCAAGGAAAATCTTCACATCAATATTGAGCTGGCGTCGCCCATGGATTTCATTCCGGTTCGCGACGGATGGGAGGAGCGCAGTCCCTTCATCCGGCAGGAACGGCGGCTATTTTTTCATCATTTCGATCTGTACGCGCAGGCGCTCGCAAAGATCGAGCGCGGGCACGCTCAAGACTTAGACGATGTGCGCGAAATGCTGCGTCAGGAATTGATCGATCCCGCCAAAGGCCTGGAGTACTTCGCCGCAATCGAGCCGTTGCTTTACCGCTATCCTGCCGTCGATGGGCCGAGGTTCCGGACGGACGTTGAAAGCGCAATGCGCCGCAACTAACCACGCGCCGATCTATTGCGTTGTGGCCGCGGCCACCGCCTGTTCGTCGGCGTGATAACTGCTTCGCACGAGCGGCCCGGACTCCACGTGACGGAATCCCATCGCCAGTCCATCGGCCTTGAGCGCGGCGAACTCATCCGGATGGTAGTAGCGGGCGATGGGCACGTAGTCCTTGCCGGGGCTGAGATACTGGCCGATCGTCAGGATGTCGCAGCCCACGGCCCGCAGGTCGCGCATCGTCTGTAGGACTTCGTCCGCCGCCTCACCCAGCCCGACCATCATCCCGCTCTTCGTAAGCCACCGCGTGCCGCGGGCCTTCGCGCGGGCCAGCAGGTCGAGCGACCGCCGGTAGCGGCCGCCGCTTCGCACCGCGGGGAACAGCCGCGGCACCGTTTCGATGTTGTGGTTGAGGATGTCCGGCTCCGCATCAAGCACCGTGTCGAGCGCCGCCGGGTCGCCTTTGAAATCGGGGATCAGCACTTCGATCGAGCAGCGCGGCGTCCGTGCCCGCACGAGGCGAATCGTCCGAGCGAACATCCCCGCGCCGCCGTCGCGGAGGTCATCGCGGTCCACGGACGTGACCACAACGTGGCGCAGCCCCATCGCCTCCACGGCCGAGGCCAGCCGCTCGGGCTCGGCGGCGTCCAATTCGGTCGGCAGGCCGTGCGCGATGGCGCAGTACGCGCAGTGCCGTGTGCAGACGTTGCCGAGGATCAGGAACGTCGCGGTGCGCCGCTCCCAGCAGTCGCCGATGTTGGGGCAGCGCGCCTCCTCGCACACCGTGTGCAGCGCCTGCGTCCGCATGACGCCCACGAGGTCGCGGAAGTTGGGGCCCGCCGGGAGGCGGACCTTGAGCCACTCGGGACGCCGCTCGGCCGCCATCTCAGAACTCCGGGGAGTCTCCCGTCGGCGAGAACGACTCCAACTGCTGCTTGATGTGGTTGAGAAACTGCATCGCCACCGCCCCGTCGAACGCGCGGTGGTCGAAGCCGAGCCCCAAGTGCATGATCTCGCGGATCGCGATGCCCTCACCCACGACCACGGGCCGGCGCACCACGGCGTCGGTGGAGAGAATCGCCGCCTGCGGATAGTTGATGACCGGCATCGAGAAGACGGACCCAAACACCCCCGGATTGGTGATCGTGAACGTCCCGCCGGAGACATCGTCGAGCGTCAGTTTGCCGGCGCGGGCGCGCACCGAGAGCATCTCGAGGTCGCGTCCCAATCCGGCCACGCTCTTCTGGTCCGCGTCCTTGATCACCGGCACGATGAGGCCGTCCGGGATGGCGACCCCGATCCCGATGTTGATCGCGTGGCGGCAGAGGACGCCGTCCGCCGTGTACGTCGAGTTGACGACGGCGATGTCGCGCAGTGCGCGGCTGACCGCCCGGACGACGAACGCCGTCAGGGTGATGTTGACGCCTTCGCGGGTCCGCCACACGGCCTTATGGGTCTCGCGGTGCCGCACGAGCCGCGTCACGTCCACCTCGATGACGCCGTAGGCGTGCGGAATCTCGCGTTTGCTGCGCGCCATCCGCTCGGCGATGGTCTTTCGCAGCACCGACAGCGGCCGCAGTTCATCGCCGGGCGCCCGCGGTGGGGCCGTGGTCCCGGGAACGAGCGCGGAGGCGGGCGCGGACGGCCTCGCCGCGGCAGCATCCGCCGTCACCGCGGGGGCGGGGCCCACTCCGGCCGGGGCACGACCAGGTGTCCCGGCGGCCGCGCCGGCCGTGCCGCGCGCTTCGAGATAGCGCTGCACGTCGTCTTTGGTGATGCGGCCGTCCGTGCCGCTTCCCGTAATTTGCTCCAGATCGTGCAGTCCCAGACCGTGTTCTTCGGCCAAGCGGCGGACCAGCGGGGTCAGCCGTAGGCCGTCGCGTCCCCGAACCGCGACACCGGATTGCGCCGGCACGGCGGGTCTTGCCGCCGAAGCGGCGTTCAACGGCGCCGGATGCGGTGCCGCGGGCGGCGCGGGCTCCGCCGGCTGCGAACGCGGCGGCTGCGGCGGCGCAGCAGGCCTTCCGCCGGCGGCCGTTCCCGCGGCTCCGGTCGCCTGCGCGGACCTCGCGGCCCCGGCTTCCTGAATCGTGGCGATGACGGTGCCGGCGGTCACCGTCTGGCCTTCCTGGACGAGGATGCGCTCGAGGACGCCGGCGTAGGGCGACGGCATTTCCACGTTGACTTTGTCCGTGATCACTTCGACCAGCGGCTCGTACTTGGCGACGGTCTCGCCGGCCTGCTTGAGCCAGCGGCCGAGCGTGCCTTCGTGCACGCTCTCGCCCAGCTGAGGCATTTTGATCTCGGTCGCCATGGGGGTCCTCCGGCGGGGCGACGCTTCTGGACCGTTCGATCAGTACGCGACGACGTTCCGGGCGGCCGCCGCGATCTTCTCCGCGTCCAGCATGAACCAATTTTCGAGCGGTGTCGAGAAGGGCACACCGGGAACGTCGGGACCGCAGAGGCGCGTCGGCGGCGCGTCGAGGAAGCCGAACCCCTCCTCCGCGATCGTCGCCGCGATCTCGGCGCCGAAGCCGCCGAACCGGTTGTCCTCGTGCACGATCAACGCCCGATTCGTCCGCTCGACAGAGGCGAGGATCGTCGTGACGTCGAGCGGTTTGATCGTCCGCACGTCGACGACCTCGGCCTCGACGCCTTCCTTCGCGAGCGTCTCCGCCGCGGCGAGCGCCTCGTGCAGCATGAGCCCGTAGGCGAAGATGCTGAGATCGCGGCCCGGACGGCGCACCGCCGCGGGACCGATCGGCACGACGTGATCGCCGTCGCGGACGTCGCCGCGCACGGACCGGTAGAGTTTCTTGTGCTCGAGGTACATCACCGGGTCGGGATCGCGAATCGCGGCCTTGAGCAGGCCTTTCGCGTCGTCCGGCGTCGCGGGCGCCACGATCTTGAGACCCGGCACGTGCGCGTAGAACGCCTCGATCGACTGCGAATGATACAGCGCGCCGTGAACGCCGCCCCCGTACGGCACGCGGATCGCCATCGGACACGCATAATCGTTGTTGGAGCGGTACCGGAGGCGCGCCACCTCGCTGAGGATCTGGTCGAAGGCCGGGTGAATGAAGTCGGCGAACTGGATTTCCGGGACCGGGATCAGGCCGTTCACCGCCATCCCGAGCGCGACCCCGATGATGCACGACTCCGCGAGCGGCGTATCGAGCACGCGCGCCTCGCCGTACGCCTCGTAGAGGCCCTCCGTGACGCCGAAGACGCCGCCTTTGCGGCCGACGTCCTCGCCGAGCACCACGATCCGCCCGTCGCGGGCCATCTCCTCGTGGAGGGCGTCGTGAATCGCGTCGAGGTAGCGCTTGTCGGCCACGGCTACGGCCGGAACCCCGGCTCCGGCGGCTCGGCATAGACGTACCGCGTCGCGGTGGCGGGATCGGGCAGCGCCGCCTCCTCCGCGATCTCGGTGCCGATGTCGATCTCGTGCTGAATGCGCGAGAGGATCTCTTTCTCGCGCGCCTCGGTCAGGATCCCCCAGCCGCGCAGTTCTTCCGTGAACATGTGGACGGGATCGCGCGCGCGGTCGTGGGCGATGTCGTCGGGGGTCCGGTACTTCTCCTGCCGGTCGTCGCTGCTGTGGGCGGTGAGCCGCGGCACCATGACCTCGAGCAGCGTCGGCCCCTCGCCGCGCCGCGCGCGCGCCGCCGCGTCGCGGGCGGCCGCGTACGCGTGCAGCACGTGGCTCCCGTCGACGGTCACGCCGGGCATGCCGAATCCCGCGGCGCGCATTGCCACGTTCGGCACCGCCATCTGCTTGCGCAGCGGTACGGAGATCGCGTAGCCATTGTTCTCGACGACAAAGATGACGCCGAGGCGGTGGATCGCGGCGAAGTTCAGCGCCTCCGCGAAGTCGCCTTCGCTCGTGGAGCCTTCGCCGAGCTCGGTGAGCGCGATCTCCCCTGTCTGCCGCACTTTCGCGGCGTACGCGATGCCGGCGGCGTGCAGGACCTGGGTCGCCACCGGGCTGCTTGTGGAGAGGATCTTGTAATGGCGGTGGCCGTAGTGGCCGGGCATCTGCCGGCCGCCGCTGCTCGGATCGGGCGCCTTGCCGAGTTGGATCAGGAAGATCTCGGCCGCCGGCATGCCCTTCGTCAGCACCGCGGCGACCGACCGGTAGAACGGCACGAGCCAGTCCTTCTCCCGGTTGAGCGCGTAGACCGTACCGACCTGCGCGCCCTCGTGCCCCTGCCCCGATATGACAAACGCCGCCTGCCCGGAACGCTGGAGCGCCCACATCCGGTCGTCCACGGCGCGGGCAAGACGGAGGTAGTAATACATGTCGAGGACGTCCGCGTCGCTAAGTCCCAGGCTCTTCGGCGTGACGTCCTCGCGTGATTCGGTCTTGATATCGGGTACGCTCATGTGGGAATTGCCCTCCGGGTCCGGTCGGAGCCGTCGGGGACCGCGTCGCCGGGCATCGGTGGACACTAACAAGGACTTTCCCCGTCTTTTGGACCGCTCCTCCACCGCCTAGACCTGCGCGGAACGGTGGACGCGGCGTGACGCCGTCGTATATCTCTCCCGTTCCCGGCCACGACGACGCTGAGCGCGGTGTGGGACGGTTTACCCGTGGATCGCCCGGCCGAGCGCGCCGAGCGCGGCCTCGCGCATGGCCTCCGACAGCGTCGGATGCGCGTGCACCGCCTGACCGATCTCGAGCACCGTCGCTTCGAGGCTGCGGCCGAGCACGCCCTCGGGAAGGAGTTCCGTCACCTGCGGGCCCGCGAGATGGACGCCGAGAATCTCGCCCAGCTCGCGGTCCGCCACGATCTTGATCAGCCCCTCGCGCTGATTGAGGATCGTCGCCCGGGGGTTGGCCATGAACTGGAAGCGCCCGATCGACACGTCGCGCCCCTGCGCGCGCGCCTGCTGCTCCGTGAGCCCGACGCTCGCGACCTGCGGGATCGAATACGTCGCCCGCGGCATGAGGAGCGGATCGAGCGGCGCCGGGTTTTGCCCCGCGATCGCCTCTACGGCAACCGTGGCTTCGGCCGAGGCGACGTGCGCCAACAGCAGCCCGCCGATCACGTCTCCGGCGGCGTAAACGCTCTCTACGGACGTCCGCATTCGCGCGTCGACCGGCAGGGCGCCGCGCTCGATGCGGAGCCCGGCCTCTTCGAGGCCGAGGCCTTCGACGAGCGGCGCGCGTCCCACCGCGACGAGCGCGTAGTCCGCGGTGACGGTCTCTTCGGCGTCGCCGGCGCGCAGCGTCACGTGGACGCCGCCGCCGTTTGAGCGGACGGCGGTCACGGCGGCGCCGGTCTTGATCGTCACACCGCGCCGGCCGAGGGCCTTGGCCAGTACGGCGGCCACCTCTTCATCCTCGAGCGGCAGCACGGACGGGAGGTACTCGATGAGGGTCACCCGCGCGCCGAACGCCGCGTAGACGCTGGCGAATTCCACGCCGACGGCGCCCGCGCCGATGATGGCGATGGACCGCGGCACCTCGGCAAGCTCCAAGGCGCCGGTGCTGTCGAGGACCCGCTCGTTGTCGATCGACACACCGGGCAGACTGCGCGGCTGGGAACCGGTGGCCAGCAGCAGCGAGCGCGCCTCGAGGTCGGCCGTGCCGCCGTTCGTCGTCACCCGGAGATGGGTCGGGTCGAGCAGGCGCCCGTCGCCCGCGACGACCGTAATGTTGTTCTTGCGCATCAGATACTCGACGCCGCGGAAGTTCGTGGTGACGACGCGGTCCTTCCGCCGGCGCAACTGCGGCATGTCCACGCGCGGCGACTCGACGGCGATGCCGAGCTCGGACGCGGCGCGGATGTCCTCGAGCAGTTCGGCGGTGTGCAGCAGCACCTTCGTGGGAATGCAGCCCACGTGCAGGCACGTGCCCCCCACCTTGTCGCGCTCCACGAGCGCGGTGCGCAGGCCGAGTTGCGCGGCGCGGATCGCGCCGACGTAGCCGGCGGGCCCGCCGCCTACCACGACGAGATCAAACGTGTCCATCGGATGATGTCCTCGCCTTCACGCCTGGTCGAGCGGGAGGTCGGCCAGCGGTTTGCGGCCGGTGAAGCCCTCATTCGTGCCGTGCCAGAAGGCGATTTCGGGTTCGCCGAGCCGCCAGCACAGGAACACGGTCCGGCCGCCGCGGACGCGCGCCGGAAAATCCACGAGACCGGCGTCCACGTCGCGCAGCACGCAGCCGATCTTCTCAACATCTTCCGCGATGGCCGTGAGCCGCGACGCGAGCGAGTCCATCTGTTTCTGCTCGTCGCCGATCGTGCCGAGCACCGCCTCGCCGCCCTCCAGCCGTTTCCACAACAGATCGATCTGGGTCTTCTTGAGCGTCGCCGCATCGCGGGTCCGCCGCAGCGCCTCCAGCACTTCACGCAGCCGCGGCAGCAGAGCCTGGGCTTCCGGAAGGGTGAAGTAGCGCACCGCGGTCAGGCCCGCGGGGAACGGGACGCCTCGCGCCGGCGCTCGGGCAGGGCGACGACCGTCAGCGTGCTGCCGCGCCACGGGTCTGCCGGGCGACGGGTGCTCGACGGCGCGGCCCGTGTGCCTGCCCGTCCGGCGGCGCCGACCCGGCCGGCGGCCGATCGCACGCCTCTGCGGCGTTCGCCGGGCCGCAGCGGTCTGCGGCGCACCGCCGCGGCGCGCACCCGATCCAAGAACAACACGCCGTTGAGATGGTCGATCTCGTGTTGCAGGATGCGGGCGATGAACCCCTTCGCTCGCAAGCCGACGCGCTGCCCTGTCGGGAGCCTGCCTTCCACGCTGACCCGCAGCGCGCGGCGGACCGGGGCGCTGACGCCGGGGATGCTGAGACAGCCTTCTTCCGCAATCGCCGTACCGGAACGGCGGCGTAGCAGCGGATTCACGAGGGCGAGGAGTCCGCGGCCCGTGTCGGCCAGAATCACGCGCAGCGGCACGCCGATCTGCGGAGCGGCGAGGCCCACGCCCTCAGCGTGACGCATGGTGACCGCCAAGTCCGCGACCAGGCGGGAGACGGCGGCGCCGATCTCCCCGACCGGGCGGCACCGCTGCCGCAGCACGGCGGCGCCCGGGTCGGTGACCGTGACGATGCGGCGGACGCGGCCGCGCGGATGCCCGCGCCGCGGCGCCGTGGCGGCCGGCGTTCGATGGACCGAGGGCCGCCGCGAGACAGACTCGGAAACACTCCCAACCGCCTTCGCCATCGCCATGGACGAAATACGTTGGGAGCGGTTGGGGGCTTCCCCTGCTCCCGCGCCGCCGGGCGGTGCCGTCGGCGCGCGCTACACCCGGCTCTTACACCTTCACCCTGACCGTGTGGTAGCCCTGACCGCCGTCGGGCAGCGTCGGCTTTGGCTCGGCCGGCTGCAGCTTGCCCGTCCCGTCATAGGCACGCACCTTGAGGGAATACTCGCCCGACGCCGGCGGCTTCCATTCCGCCGACCAGAACTGCCAGCAGTTGAAGTTGAACGGTTCCTTGACTGCGGCCGGCAGCCACGTCTTGCCGTTGTCCGGACTGAATTCGACCTTGGAGATCCCGCGGTTGCCGGCGTAGGCCCAACCGCCGAGGGCCAGCATGCCGCCTTCGCGCTGTTCCACCTGGAAGGCGCTGTTGACCTTGACGATCGCTTCCTTGCTCCAGCCCTGCTGCTCCCAGTACCCGGTGTAGTCGTGGCTGGCGACCTCGATGCTCGTGAGCCACTTCGGCTGCTTCATGCCGTAGCGGTTGAGGAGCAGGACGCGGACGGGCGCGCCGTGCTTCTGAGGAATCGGCTGTCCGTTCATCTCGTAGGCGAGCAGCGTCTCCGGATCCTCGGCGATCTGCAGCGAGATCGATTCGGAGAACCCGTCCGCCGCCCGCCAGATGACGGTCGTGGCGCCGGGCTTGACCCCGGCGCGGGCGAGCACGTCCTTCACGCGGACGGCCTTCCACTTCGCGGTGCCGATCAGGTCGCCGCCCACCTCATTACTGATGCACTCGAACGTTTGGTACCGCTCCACCGCGCCCAGCGCTTTGAACTCGTCGAGCGACAGCTTGAGCGGCGTGTTGACGAGGCCGGTGACCTCGAGCCGCCACTTGCCGACGTCGACGGTCGGATCGAAGAAGTTCTTGGATATCTGGTAGAACGAGCCGTTCGGCGTCACCTCGGGGGGCATGCCCTTCACGAGGCGGAACGCGGCCGCGGCGGCCGCCGCGACGTACGTGCCCGCGGACGCCGCCCACGCGGCCAGCCGCGCCCCCGCGACCGCGCCGGCCACGACGAGCGCCGACCGGTACAGCACGCGGCGGCGGGCGATCCGGCGTCCAAACGCGGGC
>DATGHZ010000014.1:0-123794 GCA_035307565.1 bacterium
CGCTGGGAGGAAACCTACAACAACGTGCGGCCGCACCAGGCGCTCGGCTACCGCACTCCGAACGAGTACATTGCCCAATGGCAGGCGGCTCAGCGATGAAATTCGAGGCCAGTGTAGTCGGATCTACTGAACCCATTCAACTGATTGACACCCCGGGTCGTCTATGCTAACGTAGGCCACAATCGAATAGCAACTCTTATCCAGAGTGGTCGAGGGACGGGCCCGATGACACCCGGCAGCCTACCAGGTTTTCCCGCCTGGTGTGGTGCTAAATCCCGCGGAAGATCCAATTCCGGTAGATAAGAGGGAGCGATCCCCCCTCGGAGTTGGAGGGGGGATTTTTGTTGCGCGGCCTGGGCCGCGTTTCAGCCGGACCGGCGCAGTCGCGCAGCGGATCGCGGCGGACAAGGGAGGCGAGAGATGGGAGCAACTGGGCTGGTGTGTCGTGAGTGCGGCCGGCGGTACGCGCTCGATCCGATCTTCGTGTGCGACGCGTGCTTCGGTCCGCTCGAGGTCCAGTACGATCACGGCGGGCTGAACGGGGACGCTCTGCGGACGCGGATCACCTCTGGTCCGGCGTCGATCTGGCGGTATCAGGATTTTCTGCCCGCCGAACGCGTCCCCGCGTGGGACCTCGCGCCCGGCTACACACCGCTCGTCCGCGCCGAACGGCTCGGCCGCACCCTCGGCCTCAACCACCTCTACCTCAAGAACGACACGCGCAATCCGACCTGGTCGTTCAAAGACCGCGTCGTCGCGGTGGCCGTCGCCGCGGCCCGCAACTTTGAATACTCCGTACTGTCGTGCGCGAGCACGGGGAATCTCGCGAACGCGGTCGCCGCGCACGCGGCCAAGGCGGGCCTGCGCGCGGTCGTGTTCATTCCGACGGGGCTCGAGCGGGCGAAAGTCGTCGCCACGGCGGTATACCGGCCGACGTTCGTGGAAGTGGAGGGCACCTACGACGACGTGAACCGCCTGTGCCTGGAGATCGGTGAGGAGCACCGCTGGGCCATCGCCAACGTCAACATGCGGCCATACTACTCGGAGGGCGCCAAGACGCTGGCCTTCGAAGTGGCCGAACAGCTGGGCTGGCGCGCGCCGGACCGGGTCGTCGTGCCGGTGGGTTCCGGCAACATGTTCGTGAAGATCCACAAGGGCTTCGAGGAATTCCAGCGCGCCGGCCTGGTGGCGCCGCACACGGTGCGGATGACCGCGGCGCAGGCCGAGGGATGCGGCCCCGTCGCGACGGCCTACCGCGCCGGGACGGACACCGTGGCGCCGGTGATCCCGAGTACCGTTGCCAAGTCGCTAGCGATCGGCAACCCGGCGGACGGTCCTTACGTGCTGGACATCGCGCGCCGCACCGGCGGCGCCGTCGAGGCCGTCTCGGACGGCGAAGTCGTGGACGCGATCAAGCTGCTCGCGGAAACCGAGGGACTGTTCACGGAGCCGGCGGGCGGCGTGGCGATCGGTGTACTGCGGAAACTCGCCTCAGCCGGGACCATCGATCCGGACGAGACCGTGGTGGTGTACATCACGGGTATCGGCCTGAAGGCGCTGGAGGCCGTGGAATCCGAGCTTCCCGCGGCGGTGCGCATCAAGCCCACGCTCGCGTCGTTCGAAGAGCGCGTTCTGCAGCTCGCCGGCGCGTAGGCGCGGCGCGGGCCCATCGAAGCGGGCCATCGAATCGGAGGGAACGGTGCCATGGCGATCCACGTGCGAATTCCCACACCGCTACGCCAGCTGACCAACGGCGCGCGGCTCGTCGATGTGGGCGGGGGCGACCTGTCGCAGGCCATCGACGAATTAGACCGGCGGTTTCCCGGCATCCGGGCGCGGCTCATCGATGAGCACGGGGAAGTGCTGCGCTTTGTGAACATCTTCGTCAACGAACGCGACATCCGGTTCCTCGGAGGGCTGCGAACGCCGCTCGCCGACGGCGCGGAGGTATCGATCGTCCCCGCGATGGCGGGCGGGTAGGCGAAGCGCCGACAGAACGCACCCGCACCGGCGGCGGGGCCGAGGAGCCCGGCACCCCGCGACGAAGGCACACGGCTGTGAGCGCGAAACCGCACCACGAGCGGGCGGACGTGCGCGCGGCGCCCGCGGACCCCCGGCAGCGCGTCGCCGCTCTGCGCGAACAAATCCGCCACCACATCCATCAGTACTTCGTACTCGACGCCCCGGAGATTTCGGACGAGGCGTACGACGCGCTCGTCCAGGAACTGCGCGACCTCGAAGCCGCCCATCCCGAGCTCGTCACGCCCGATTCTCCGACCCAACGGGTCGGGGCGCCGCCGTCCGCGGCCTTCCGCGCCGTCACGCACCCCTATCCGATGCTGAGTCTCGCCAACGCGTTCACCGAGGACGACCTGCGGGCGTGGCACCGGCGCGTCGTCGCCGCCCTCGGGGAGGGGCGGCTTGCGTTCGCCTGTGAGCTGAAACTCGACGGCGCCGCCGTCTCGCTCGTGTACGAGCACGGCGTCTTTACGCGGGGCGCGACACGCGGCGACGGCGTGCGCGGCGAGGACGTGACGCCGAATCTGCGCACGGTCGCGCCGCTGCCGCTGCGGCTGCGCGACGACGCGCTGCCCGGGCCGGTGCCGGAGTTCGCGGAGTTTCGCGGCGAAGCGTATCTCCCGTCGCGAGCCCTCGAGGCCGTGAACGAAGAGCGGGCACGGGCGGAGCTGCCGCTGTTTGCGAACGCGCGCAACGCCGCGGCGGGATCGCTGCGGCAGCTCGACCCGGCCGTCACAGCGTCGCGGCCGCTCGGCCTCTTTGTGTATCAGGTCGGCGCCGTCCCGGGTATGCGGTTCTACACCCACGCGGAGGCCCTCCCGTGGGCGGCGAGTCTCGGCATGCCGGTCAACCCGCACGTCCGCCGCGTGGAGACGCTGGACGACGTGCTGCGCTACATCGACGAGTGGCAGACCAAGCGCGCTACACTTCCGTACGGGACCGACGGCGTCGTCGTCAAGGTGGACTCACTCGATCAGCAGGCCGAGCTCGGCGCGACCAGCCAGGCGCCGCGCTGGGCGATCGCCTACAAGTTTCCCGCCGAGGAAGCCGAGACGCGCGTGGCCGACATCTGGGTCAGCGTGGGCCGGACGGGAGCGCTGACGCCGGTGGCGGAACTCGAGCCCGTGCGCGTCTCCGGCGTCATCGTGCGACGGGCGGGCCTCCATAACGAGGACGAACTGCGCCGGAAGGACGTCCGGATCGGCGACCGCGTGATCGTGCGGCGGGCGGGCGAAGTCATTCCCGAGGTCGTGCGCGTCCTGACCGAGAAGCGCACCGGCGACGAGCGGCAGTTTGAGATGCCGGCGGTGTGCCCCGTGTGCGGCGCGCCGGTCGAGCGGCGTCCCGGCGAGGCGGTGGCGCGGTGCACGGGCGGCGCCACGTGCCCGGCGCAGGTGTTGGAACGCCTGATCCACTTCGCATCGCGGGGCGGCGTGAACATGGACGGCGTCGGCCCGCGCCTCCTTCAGCAACTGCTCGACCGCGGACTGCTCGAGGACCCCGCCGACCTCTACCGGCTCACGAAAGACCAGATCCTCCCACTCGAGCGGATCGCGGACAAGTCCGCGGAGAACGTCATCGCCGCGATCGACGCCGCCCGGCGGCCCCCCCTCGCGCGCCTGATTTACGCGCTCGGCATCCGGCACGTCGGCGAGCATGTGGCGGAACTGTTGGCCGCGCGGTTCGCCGGCCTAGAGGCGCTTGCGGCCGTCTCCGCCGACGAGATCACGGCCGTGCCGGGCATCGGCCCCACGATCGCCGAAAGTGTCGCGGCGTTCTTCGCCAAAGACGAATCCCAGGCGCTGGTGCGCAAACTCCGCCAGGTTGGAGTCGAACCGGTTCCGCCCGAAGCATCGCTGGCCGGTCCGCTGGCCGGCAAGACGTTTGTTTTCACCGGCACGCTCCACGCGCTGTCGCGCCGTGACGCCGCCGCGCGCGTGGCCGCGCTCGGCGGCGTCGTCACGGAAGCCGTCACGAAGCACACCGATTATCTGGTGGCGGGCGGCGAGCCGGGCACCAAACTCGCCCGCGCGCAGAAGACGGGAGTCCGGGTGCTCGACGAGACAGAGTTTCTGCGGCTCCTCGAAGGGGGGCCGGTGGAGGCGTCCGAAGCGCAGGCCCCGCGCGCCGGCCGGGGCCCGGGCGAGACCGCCGCCGCCCGCGGCCGGGGTGCCAAGCGCCGCCGGAGCACGCCGGCGTGAGAGCCCTCCAGCACGGCCGCCGGCGGCGCCGTCCGGTGCTCGCATGGATTATCGTGATTGCCGCGATCGTCGCGGCCGCCGTCCTGGCCGGCCGGACGTTCCGGCCGCCGCTCCACGTCCGCCGCCCTCCCGCGCCGAGCGCGCTGCGCACAGATGTGCAGGTGTACTTCGTTCGCACGGCATCCGGCCGGCGGGCGCTCACGCTCGCCGCCGTCCACCGGCGCGTGGTGCTCGCGCCGGCGGACGCGCTCGCCGCGTCCACACTGCGGGCCCTGCTCGCGGGCCCGTCGCGCAGCGAACGATCGCGCGGCCTCCTCACCGAAATCCCGGCCGGTACGGTTCTGCGCGACGTCACGATCAACGGGGGGCTTGCCACCGTGGATCTAGGCGTCTCGTTCGCACAAGGCGGCGGATCGACCAGCATGCTCGCGCGCGTCTGGCAGGTTGTCTATACGGCAACGCAGTTTCCCGAGGTCGCGTCCGTGCAGTTCCTCATCGGCGGCCGCCGCGTGGACACGCTCGGCGGCGAGGGGCTCATGATCGGCGCGCCGCTGCGGCGGCCGCGCGCGATGCCCACGTTCTGAAGGGACCGATTTCAGGCTGGGAGAATACGCCCGGAATGCCGCGCCAGGTCTTCGCCGACGAAATCGAGCGGTTTCTCGCGACACTCGACGGCGTCTCGTCGGCGCGTGTGCTCACCGGGCCCGACGGCGACGTCTCGTTCGTCTACGTGACCACGGATTCCGCGTCCGACAGCCGCGCGCTGCGCGGCGGCGTCGTCGCGGCGCTGCAGGCGCATTTCGGCATCCCGATCGACGAGTGGCGTGTGCGCATCACGCAGTTGCGGGCGGGCGCGCAGGCAAGCGTGATTCCCCACTTCCGCGTCGCCCGCGTTGAGGAGGCCGCGGCGGGGACGGATCTCGCCGTGACGGTCACGCTGCGGTGGCGGCAGGGGGCGGACGAGCGGACCGCCGTGGGCAAGGCGCGTTCTCGGGCCGGCGCCACGGGGCGGGCCCGTGCGCTCGCCGCCGCGACCATTGCCGCGGTGCGGGACGCGCTCGAAATCCCCCACGCGGAACTCGCGCTCGAGCGCGTCGGTACGGTCACGTTTCTCGACCGGCCCGTGATCCTGGTCGCGGTGTCGTGCGGGGCAGCGGGGGAGACGCGGACGCTTGTCGGCGCGGCATTCGACGAGCCGGTTCTCGACCCGGCGTCCGAGCCCGCCACGGCCGCGGCCCTCGACGCGGCGACACGGTGGTTTCTGTATGCGGCGTTTGCGGCGGAGGCGGGCGGATCACGCGAGCGGCGCGACCGGCTGGAGGCGATGCGTCATTTCGTGCTGGACGCGGCGGCCGATCCGGCTACGCGGCCGGGGCCCGCCGAGCCGGCGCCGCGGATGGCGCCGGGCGCCCCGGAGCCGGCGGCCGAGACCGTCGAATCGATGCGCGCGGCCGGAACCGCGCCGCCCATCGAGCCGGTGCGCGCGCTGCCGCCGCGCCGCGCCGGTATGATGCGAGACGGCGGCCGGGTTTCGGCGCCGTTTTTGTCGGCGGCGGGCCGGCCGGCGTCCGGCGGATCACCGGCGCCGCGAGCCTACTCCGCCGCCCCGGTCGAACTCGCCGCCCACGCGGACGCGCAGCGCCGGGCGGTGGAACTGGCGGCCGCCGCGCGGCAGATGGGGTCACGCACAAAGGAGGAGACCGAGATGGGCCTACAGCACGAGACGCCGGAAGCGGGATCGGGAACGCGCGCGGGGCGCACGCCGAGTGTGGAAGACGTTTTCTACCGCTCGCTCGTCGCGGAACGGACCCCGGTGCACCTTCGGTGCCGTGACGGCTATGAAGTCCCCCGCGCAATTGTCCGCGACGCCGGCACCTACGCCCTGCTTATCGAGACGGAGGAGGGACTCGAGCTGTTCTTCAAGCACGCCATCATCTCGATCCGCGTCCTTCCTAAGCGGGCTCCGCAGGCCTGAGTGCCCGAGCACCTGGAGGAACTCCGCGCGCGGCGCGGCCGCGCAGACGCCGGCGGCGGGACGGACCGCATCGCCCGCCAGCACGAGGCGGGGAAACTCACCGCGCGGGAGCGCGTCGCAGAGCTCCTCGATCCCGGGACTTTCGTGGAACTGGACCGCTTCGTGGCCCACCGCGCCACCGAGTTCGGCATGGACAAACTCGAGGCGCCGGGCGACGGTGTGGTCACCGGATACGGCGCGATTCACGGACGGCTGGTCTACCTGTTCTCGCAGGATTTTACCGTGCTCGGCGGGTCGCTCGGCGAAGCGCACGCCGCGAAGATCTGCAAGATCATGGATCTCGCGGTGCGCAACGGCGCGCCGGTAATCGGCCTCAACGACTCCGGCGGCGCGCGCATTCAAGAAGGGGTCGCCAGCCTGGGCGGCTACGCGGAAATCTTCCTGCGCAACACACTCGCCAGCGGCGTCGTCCCGCAGATCTCGGCCATCCTGGGGCCCTGCGCCGGGGGCGCGGTGTACTCGCCGGCGATCACCGACTTCACGATCATGGTCCGCGGCACGAGCTATATGTTTGTCACGGGACCGCAGGTGGTCAAAGCCGTGACGCGCGAGGACGTTGCGCTGGAAGACCTCGGCGGCGCGGCGGTCCACGCCACCCGCAGCGGCGTGGCGCACTTCGTGGCGGAGTCCGACGAGGACGCGCTGGCGCTCGTCCGGCGCCTGCTGACGTATCTCCCGCAGAACAACCTGGACGGGGCGCCCCGCGGGGACGCGGGGGACGATCCCCGCCGCATGGATCCGGCGCTGGACACACTCGTCCCGGCGGATCCCAACCGGCCCTATGATATGCGGGACGTCATCACGCGCGTCGTCGACCGCGGCGAATTCCTGGAAGTGCACGCGCTGTACGCGCCCAACCTCGTGGTCGGTTTCGCGCGCCTCGGGGGCCGGTCCGTCGGCGTGGTGGCGCAGCAACCCGCCGTGCTCGCGGGCGTGCTCGACATCAACAGCTCCGTCAAAGGGGCGCGGTTTGTGCGGTTTTGCGACGCGTTCAACATCCCGCTCGTGACGTTCGTGGACGTGCCGGGCTTCCTACCCGGTACCGCGCAGGAGCACGGCGGCATCATCAAGCACGGCGCCAAACTGCTGTACGCGTACTGCGAGGCCACGGTCCCAAAACTGGCGGTCATCACGCGCAAAGCCTACGGCGGCGCCTACGACGTAATGTCGAGCAAGCACATCCGCGGCGACCTGAACCTGGCCTGGCCGACCGCGGAGATCGCGGTGATGGGACCGGAGGGCGCGATCGACATCGTCTTCCGCCGTGAACTCGACGCGGCGGACGACCGCGAAGGCATGCGCGCACGCCTGGCTGCGGAGTACCGCGCCAGGTTCGCGACCCCGTACATCGCGGCGGCGCGCGGCTACATCGACGACGTGATCGAGCCGCGCGAAACGCGGCCGCGCCTCATCTCGGCGCTCGAGATGCTCGCCGGCAAGCGCGACCGCAACCCACCCCGCAAGCACGGCAACATTCCGCTCTGACCGGCGCCCGGCGTCGCCGCGGCCGCCGGAACGTCCATGCATCATGCCCTATCCCCATCGGACAGGAGGCCGTCATGTCCCCGGATCCCGCGCTGACGCTCCGAGAGCTTGTGGTGGATCACGTGCACACGACCCTGCACGACGAGGAGGTGCAGTGGCAGCCGCCGCTCGAGGGGGCCCTGCGCGGCCTCACCGCGGCGCAGGCGGCATGGAAGCCCGCGCTCCCGAGGCATTCGATCTGGCAGATCGTCCGCCACCTCCTGCTCTGGAAGCGCGGCGTGCTTCGGGCGTGGGACGGCGATCCGCCCGACGGTCACCAGCTCGCCGGGGCGGATTGGAAAGACGCCGCGGGAACCGACGCCGAGTGGGAGCGCGACCGGAAGGCGCTGCTCGACATCTCGGCCGAGTTTCTCGCGCGGGCGCAGACGCTCGACGAGGCCGGACTTTCCCGGCGGATCATGTGGTACAAGAGCGGCTGGACGCAGCCGCTTGCGATGCGGATCGTCCGCACCACGACGCACGACATCTACCATGCCGGCCAGATCATGTACCTGAGGGCGCTGCAGGGCGTCCCGCCGCGGTAGCGGCCGGCGGCGGGCGCGGGCGGGCGGCATGACTCGCCGCCGTTCCCCGCGAACTCGAGGCCCGTGTCCTCTCGTTCGCTGCGCAAAGTTCTGATCGCGAACCGCGGCGAGATCGCGCTGCGGGTCATTCGGGCCTGCCGTGTCAGCGGACTGGGCGCGGTGGCGGTCTACAGCGACGCCGATCGTACCGCCCCGCATGTCCCCGCGGCCGACGAGGCATACCGGCTCGGCCCTGCGCCGGCGGCCGAGTCGTACCTTTCGATCGGCGCGATCATCGACGCGGCGCGCGCTTCGGGCGCGGACGCCGTGCACCCCGGGTACGGGTTCCTGGCCGAAAATCCGGCGCTCGCGCAGGCCTGCGCGGACGCGGGCCTGGTCTTCGTGGGGCCGCCCGCCGCGGCGCTGGCCCGGTGCGGGGACAAGGTCGAAACGCGGCGGGCGGCCCGCGCGGCGGGCGTACCGGTCCTGCCCGGCACCGATCCGCTCGACGATGGCGCCCTCGCCCGCGCGGCCGAGCGCATCGGATTTCCCGTGCTCCTGAAGGCCGCGGCGGGGGGCGGCGGAAAGGGCATCCACCTCGTCCGGACCGCCGCCGAACTTCCCGCCGCCCTCCGCCTTGCACGCGGGGAAGCGGGCGGCGCATTTGGCGACGACCGCGTCTATCTCGAGAAATGGCTCGACCATGCCCGGCACGTGGAGATCCAGATCCTCGCCGATACCAAAGGAGCACTCGTGCACCTCGGTGAGCGCGAGTGCTCCATCCAGCGGCGCCACCAGAAGGTCATCGAAGAAGCCCCGTCAACGGCGCTCGACCAGGCCATGCGGGACGCGATGGGGCGGGCGGGGGTGGCGGCGGCCCGCGCGGTCGGCTACGTCAACGCGGGCACGGTCGAGTTCATCGTCAGCGGCCGCGAATTCTACTTCCTGGAGATCAACGCGCGCCTTCAGGTCGAGCATCCGGTCACGGAGATGGTGACCGGGCTCGACCTCGCGCGACTGCAGTTGGCCATCGCGGGCGGCGCGCCGCTCCGCTTCGGCCAGTGCGACGTGGTGCGGCGCGGGCATGCCATCGAAGCGCGGATTTCTGCGGAGGACCCCGAGGCCGGGTTCGTGCCGTGGGTGGGCCGCGTCGAGCATGCCGTGCTGCCTGGCGGGCCCGGGGTGCGGATCGATGGGGCCCTCGTCCCGGGGATGGAGGTGACCCGGTTCTACGATCCGATTCTCGCCAAAGTGATCACATGGGGTGAGACGCGGGACGACGCGATCGCGCGTCTCTCCCAAGCCATGCGCGAGACCGTCATCACGGGCCTGCCGACGACCGTGCCGTTTCTCCGCTGGGCGCTCGCGCACCCGGTGTTTCGAGCCGGCACGTACACCACGCGCTTCGTCGAGACGGAATGGACGGACGGTGCCCGCACCGTTCCGGACGGCGCGCTCGAGGCGGCCGCCGTGCTGGCACATCTCGTGGACCGGCAGGTGCCGCCTCCGGTCGCCCGAGACGGCGGGCCGTGGGCGGAGGCCGCCCGCCGCGAAAGCCTTTCGTGAAGCGATACTACATCCGTCTCGACCGAGGCACCGGGTCCGCGGCGCCCGGCGCGATCTTTGAAGTCGCGGTCGACGAGACGGCGGCGGGGCTGCGCGCGGCGATCGTGCGCCGCGGCGAGGACTCACCGGCGCCCGCGCCGCAGCCGGCCGCCGGTGGGGCGGACGGCATCGACGCGTGGCACCGCATCGATTTGGCGGAACTGGTGCCGGGCTGGTATTCCGTCATCATCGACGGGCGGTCGCATGCGTTGGGCATCGCGGCCTGGCGCGCCGGTGCGGCGGGGAGCGCCCAGGGCGGATCCCGGCGCTGGACGCTGCTGCTCGACGGCGAGGCGGTCGGCGTGGAGGTCGGGCGTGCTGCGCGCGGCCGCACCACTGGCCAAGGGGCGGCGCCGGCGGCGGCCGGTCAGGTCCGGGCGCCCATGCCCGGGCTCGTGGTCGCGATTCAGGCCGCACCGGGCACCATCGTGGCTTCCGGGCAGCCGCTCATTATAATGGAGGCGATGAAGATGCAAATGGAGATCCGGGCTCCCCACGCCGGCGTCGTCCGCGAGGTGCGTGTCGTCCCGGGCCAGGATGTCGCCGGCGACGACGTGCTGGCGACGGTCGAGTAGGGGTCGGAGGCCGCCGGCATGCCGGACGACGGACACGACGGGACGCGCGACGAGATCCGCGAGACGGCGTCGGGTATCCCCGTGGCCCGCGTGTACACGGCCGCCGACACCGCCGGCATCGATCCCGTCCGCGACATCGCCGGGCCGGGAGAGTACCCGTTCACCCGCGGCATTTACGCCACGATGTACCGCGGACGGCTGTGGACCATGCGCCAGTACGCGGGGTACGCGACAGCGGAAGAGTCCAACCGTCGCTTTCGCTATCTGCTCGAGGGGGGCCAGACCGGGCTGTCGGTCGCGTTCGACCTCCCAACCCAGATGGGCTACGACTCCGACCATCCGCTCGCCGCGGCGGAGGTGGGAAAGGTCGGCGTGGCCATCGACTCCCTGGCCGACATGGAGATCCTGCTCAACAGCATCCCGCTCGATCGCGTCAGCACCTCGATGACGATCAACGCGACCGCGGCGATCCTGCTTTGCATGTACCAGGCCGTCGCCGAGCGGCAGGGGGTGGCGCCCGAGCGCATCGACGGCACGACGCAGAACGATATCCTGAAAGAGTACATCGCCCGCGGCACGTACATCTACCCGCCCGGGCCCTCGATGCGGCTGGTGACCGATACCTTCGCGTATTGCGCTGATCGGCTGCCGCGGTGGAACCCCATCAGCATCAGCGGTTATCACATCCGGGAGGCCGGCGCGACCGCGGTCCAGGAAGTCGCGTTTACCCTCGGCGACGCGATCGCCTATCTGCGGGCGGCCCGGGACGCCGGGATGGAGATCGACCGCCTGGCACCGCGGCTCGCGTTTTTCTTCGACGCGCAGATGGACTTCTTCGAGGAGATCGCCAAGTTCCGCGCGGCGCGGCGCTTGTGGGCTCGTACGATGCGGGAGCGGTTCGGGGCTCGCGATCCGCGGTCGTGGATGCTGCGGTTCCATACCCAGACCGCGGGCGT
The DNA here is from genome assembly GCA_035307565.1 of bacterium. Lineage (GTDB taxonomy): Bacteria > Sysuimicrobiota > Sysuimicrobiia > Sysuimicrobiales > Segetimicrobiaceae > DASSJF01. The sequence goes on from DATGHZ010000014.1 coordinate 11,440, forward strand.
AGCCCTCACGGCGCAGCAGCCGGACAACAATGTCGTTCGCGTGGCGATCCAGGCGCTGGCGGCCGTGCTCGGCGGAACGCAGTCGCTGCACACGAACGCGCGGGACGAAGCGCTGACCCTGCCGACCGGCGAGGCGGCGCTGCTCGCGCTGCGGACCCAGCAGATCATCGCGCACGAGACCGGCGCGGCGTCCACGGTGGACCCGTTCGGCGGCTCGCACTATGTCGAGGCGCTCACGGCGGACATCGAGCGCCGGGCCGCCGCGTATCTCGAGCGCATCGAGCAGCTCGGTGGGATGCTGCCGGCCATCGAACGCGGCTTCGTGCAGCGGGAGATCGCGGAGGCCGCGTACCGGGAGCAGCGCCAGGTTGAGAACGGCGGCCGGGTCATCGTCGGGGTCAACCGGTTCCAGACCGGCGGGGAACGCATTCCGCCGATCCTACGGGTTGATCCGTCGGTGATCGAGGGCCAGCGCGCCCGGCTGCGGCGCGTGCGCGCGGAGCGGGATGCGGGCCGTGTCCGGACAGCACTCCGCGTGCTCGACGAGACGGCGCGCGGGCCGGACAACCTTCTGCCCCCGATTCTCGACTGCGTCCGCGCGTACGCGACCGTCGGCGAGATCTGCGATACGCTGCGCGCCTGCTTCGGAGTCTATCAGCCGGCGGCCGTCGTGTGAGCCGCGTGACCCCACGCCTCGCCCACGTCGCCGTCGTCGTCCGGGACCTGGACCGCCAGACAAGCGTTCCGGCCGCCGTCCTCGGGCTCGCCGTTCGCGATCGCGCCGCGGTGTCCGGTGAGGATGCGACGGTCTCGTTTCTCCGTGTGGGCCGCGCCGACGTGGAGCTGGTGCAGCCTCTCTCCCAAACGGGGCCGCTGGCCAGATTCCTGGACGCTCACGGCGAAAGCATCCACCACCTCGCGCTCCGCGTTCCCGATCTCGGGGCGGCGATCGCCGCGGCCGATCGGGCCGGGCTCCGGTTTGCCGGCAGGGCTCCCAGGCTGGGTGCCCACGGCACCCGGATCGCCTTCGTCCATCCGGCGTCGCTCCACGGAGTGCTAGTAGAACTCGTCGAGGACGCCAAGCAGGTATAGGGTTTCTGAAATTAACCTAGAGGTTTTCGTATTGCATTGAGTAGAATCTATATGATAGAGTCCGGGCGTAGACTGTAGTCTATATGTTCATCTAACGCCAGGATATCCTACTCACATCGCAGCAGGACACCTGATCTTGCCCGACGGCAAGTGCGTGGTTTCATCCGTCATCTCATAGGCTTGGCGGCCGGCGTGCCGTAAGGCGCTGCAGTCGTGGGCGCGAGTCTGTCGAGAAGGGGGATGTATGCCATCAGGAGTGTCGGCGGTATCCGCGCGGCCTGTCCGCGCCGGTACCGCCCGCCAAGTGATCCTGCTGTGCCTGCTCCTCAGCCTTGTCTATCCCCTCTACGTGGCGGCCGGCGCCTGGGGGTTGCCGTTCGGCCGGACGATTCACATCTACGTCGACGGGCGCGAACAGACGTTTCGCTCGTACGGGCGGACGGTCGGGGATGGCCTGCAGGCCGCCCAGGTCGCGCTGCGCCCGAGCGACCGGGTCGTGCCGGACGCCCCTACATTTCTGTGGCCGGGGATCGAGGTCAAAATTATCCGCGCGGTGCCGGTGACGCTGCGGATCGGACGGTCCGTTTCATCCCTGCGGATCGCCGCGACCAGCGTGGATGACGCGCTGCAGTTGCTCGGCATCACCCTCGGCCCGATCGACCAAGTCTATCCCGCTCCGGAGACGGCGGTCCGGCCGGGGATGCGGATCACCGTTGAGCGTCGGGAATGGAACATGTGGATCGAGCAGCGCAAGATCGCCTTTACCTCCCGGACGGTGGCCGACCCACAACTGTTCAAGGGCAACCGCGTCGTCCGCACCGCGGGCCGTGAAGGGATCGACGAGCGGACGGTAGAGGTCCTCTACGCCGACGGCCTACCGTCGGCGACGTTCCCGCACGCCTGGGCAGCCGTGCAGACACCCGTGAACGAGGTCATCGCCGTGGGTACCCGGGCTACGATCGCCTCGCGGGGCTCGTTCGAGGGGCGCGAGTACATGATGCTCGAGGCGACGGCGTATTATCCGGGACCCAATAACTACGGGGGCGGCGTCGGGCCCCGCACCGCGATCGGCCTGCTGGCGCAGCGGGGCGTCGTCGCGGTCGACCCTTCGGTCATCCCGCTGGGCAGCAAGGTCTACGTGGAAGGGTATGGATACGCGATCGCGGGCGACACCGGCGGCGCGATCCAAGGCATGAAGATCGATCTCTGCTTCAACACCTACGACGAAGCGATTCATTTCGGACGCCAGACGGTCAAGCTCTACATCGTCGAGCGGCACTAGGCTCTATCGCCGCCGTCTGCCGGGCGGCGGCATGGGCGCGTGGCCGCCCGGCGGTGACGCGTCCTGACTAGCGGCGCCGGGACCGCGACCCCGGCCGGAACGCGCGCCATTTTACGCCGGTTCGATATCCGGCCTGCGAAGCGGTGGGGTCAGCATTTCCTCGTGAGCGCGCGTGCGCTGGACACCATCATGAGAGCCGCCGAGTTGACCCCCCACGACACCGTGCTCGAGATCGGCGCCGGCCTGGGTACCCTCACGGAGGCGCTCGCCGCGCAGGCCGGCGAGGTGGTGGCACTCGAGGTGGATCGCCGGCTTGTGCAGGTCCTCGCGGAACGGCTCGGCGCCCGTCCGAACCTCCGCATTGTGGAGGGTGATGCCCTCCACGCGGACTTGGCGGGCCTCATGCGGAACGCCGGCCGCGCAGAGGGGGCGCCGCGCGCGGGCGCCGTACGGAAGGCGGTGGCCAACCTTCCCTACAACATCGCCGCGCCGCTGCTGCTGCGCCTCTTGGACCCGGCGTTGGCGATCGGGCGCCTCGTGGTCACCGTTCAGCGCGAAGTCGCCGAGCGCGTGGTCGCCCGGCCCGGGACGCCGGCGTACGGACGGCTCACGCTCGCCGTGCAGTACCGCGCGGCGGCTCGAATCGTGTCGCGGCTTCCCCCCGGCGCGTTTCTGCCGGCTCCCGACGTCGAGTCGGCCGTGCTGGCGCTCGTGCCGCATGCCCACCCGCCGGTCCGGCTCGACGACGAGGCGGCGTTGTTTCGTGTGGTCGCCGCGGGCTTCGGGCACCGGCGCAAGACCCTCGCCAACGCGCTCGCCCAGCGTCTCGATCTCGCACCGTCCGCCGTGGAAGCGGCGTGCCGCCGGGCCGGCGTGGATCCCCGGGCCCGCGCGGAGACGCTCGATCTCGCGGCCTTCGCGGCGCTGACCCGCGCGCTGTACGGTGCACAGCATGACGGGTAACAGATTCGGCCGGCACACGCCGGCGGGCCGAACTACGGGGTGGACGGCGGGATGACGAGGCTGTCGTAGTCGCGGCCGAGGACAAGCGTAAGAGACGCGGTGGCGCCGCGGATCGCTGCGGCGGCGCTCGGCACAGGGCCCTCGCCGGCGGGTGACGCGTCGGTCATGATGCGCCCGATCCGCGTCGCGGCCGCGATGACGGCCGCGCTTTGATCCACCGCGGGTCCCCGCACGATCAGCGCGCTTTCGGCGGCGCCGGGGACGGTCGCGACGCGGACCACGCGGACCCCGAGGGCCTGCAGCCGCGCCAGGGCGTCCGCCACCGCGGCGGGACCGGCGCCGGACGCGATGACGTCGACCGTGGTGCGATCGAGCGCCGCGGCGTCGCTGCCGTAGAACATCCGCGTGATCACCGCACGGTCTTCGGCTGCGTTCGGCAGCCAGTCGGAGGCCCCGAACCGTCCGGGCAGCGTCTCCCGGTCGAGCGCGTCCTTCGGCAGCCGCGCGCCGAACAACCCGAGCGCGACGAGCTGCTGAGGCGTCAGGTTTGTCTCAATATCTTCGCGGAAGACCCGAAGAATGCGGACGGCGTGAAGGATGACCGAGGGGCGGCGCAGCTCTGCGATCAACGCGTCGATGACCTGCTGCTGGCGCCGGATACGCCCGATGTCGCCGAGCGCATCGTGGCGGAACCGCGCGTACTCGATCGCGGCCTGCCCGCCGAGCCGGCGATTGCCTTTCTTGAGGTGGATGTGCAGGCCGTCCCAGTTGTCGTCGTAGTCGAGATTCTTGTCGATGCGGACCGTCACGCCGCCGACCGCGTCGATCAGGTGCACGTAGCCGCGCTCGCGGATCGTAATGTAGTAGGGAAAGGCGACGCCGGTAAAATCCTCGGTCGTGCGGCGCGCGAGGGGTTCCTTCCCGTACGCGTAGGCCGCGTTGATCTTGTCGGTCCGGTGCCCGGGAATCGCGGCGCGCGTGTCGCGCGGAATGCTGAGGACGTGGATCTGCCCCGCCGCGGGATCGAAGCTGACGGCGATCAGCGTGTCGGTCCGGCTCACCGGGTATACGATGGCGCGATTCTGATCGCTGACCGTGCGGTCGAGCCCCATCACGAGGATGTTCGTGCGGCCGCTGATGCGGAACGGCCACCCGAACGTGGGCCCGGGCGGCGCCGCGTTGAGCGTGACGATCGCCGCGCCGGCGGCAAGACACAGGGCGAGGCCGACCACAATCCCCCGGAGCGCCCACCGCGCGACGCGTGACCACCATTTCATGCTCGGTTATATGTGCTCATTTCACCGCGTTTTGTAACGCCGCGTGCGAGCATCGCACCGCGCCGAGAGGAGACCGTCGTCCAGAGGCGTATGTTCGTGAACCAGGGGGCAGAGGAGGCGCGCGTTTGGACGAACACACCGGTGCGACCGGCACCTTAGCGATCCGAGGGCCGGCCGATCGCCGGGTTGAGTACATTCGTGGATTCGGATTGCTGCTCCTGATCGCGGTCGGCGGTCTGTACGTCGTCAAGTGGAACCCGTATTTCCACCGCGCGCTCAGCGCGGCGAGCACACACTCCCTCGGTACCACGTTCGTGTTCGGCAAAGCCCTCACGGCGCCCGGGGCCTCGTTCGGGGCGGCGGTCAGCTATGCGCAGGCCTACTTCAAGGCAGTCTGGCAGGCCTGGGTCTTGGGCCTCTTCCTCGCCGCGACGATCGAGAGCCAGGTGCCCAAAGACTGGCTGGTTCGTGTGCTGGGGAAGACGTCGTTCGGCACTTCGGTGCTGGGAGGTGTGTTCGCCTTACCCGGCATGATGTGAACCTGCTGTGCCGCACCGGTGGCCGTGGGCCTCCGGAAACGAGGTGCAGCGGTCGGCAGTACGCTCGCGCTCTGGCTGGGTAATCCGACTCTGAATCCGGCGGTTCTTGCCTTCATCGTGCTCACGCTCGGCTGGGGCTGGGCCGTGCTGCGGCTCGTCGTTGGGGCCGCGCTCGTGCTCGCGGCCGCGTGGGTAGCGGTGCGCCTCACCCCGCACGCGGAGGCGGCCGATCCCGTCGTCGCGCCGTCCGATCCTTCCCTGCCGCCGTCCGGGCACTGGACGATCCTGTGGCTGCGCAGTTTTGGACGGCTGGCGCTGTGGCTCACGCCGGAGTACCTCGTCATGGTCGCGCTGCTCGGCGCGGCCCGCGCGTTTCTCTTTCCGGCAGGTCTGCACCTCGACGCCTCGGTGTGGACCCTTATCGCCGTGGCGATCGCCGGCACGTTATTCGTGATTCCGACGTCCGGCGAAGTGCCCATCGTGCAAACGATGCTCGCGGCGGGCATCAGCGCGGCGCCGGCCGGGGTGCTGCTGCTTACGCTCGCGCCCTTGAGCCTGCCCTCGCTTCTCATGCTCTCCCGCGTCGTCCCCGGACGGGCGCTCGCCGCCGCGGCGGTCCTCACGGTGGCGGCCGGGGTGGTTGCGGGCCTCGCGGCCCGGCTGTTCGGTTTGTAGCGCCCATACCGGCAGCGGCCAGGCCGGAGGCGGGCTGCGGATTCAAAGGAAAGGTACTCGTTCAGGGAAGGAACGGTAATGAGGGCCGCGAAGTTTAGCGCGTCCGGTTGACCGTCCCTGGTATGAGGTGACGGCTGATGCGAGGGGCACGTACAGCGCCGATGCCACGAACGCCCGTGTTCGTGGAGCAACCCGTGGTACCGCCGTGTGGCGGGCCGCGGGTTGTGTGTTTATGGCCGTTCGGCGCGCGTAGCCCGGTTCATAGGAGGGTGACGCGGTGAAGGAGTTGCACCTCAACGCGTACGCCAAGATCAATCTCACGCTCGACGTCCTGGGCGACCGCCCGGACGGTTACCACGATGTCGAGACGGTGCTGCATACCGTCGAACTCCACGACTCGATCACGCTGCGCGAGAACGGCGACGGTATCACCGTTTTGTGCGGCAGCCCCGACGTGCCGGCGGACACGCAGAACATCGTCCATCGCGCGGCCTCGCTCCTGCGCGACGCGTTTCACGTCCCGCGCGGCGTCGAGGTCGAGTTGACGAAATGCATTCCGATCGCCGCGGGACTCGGCGGCGGCTCGAGCGATGCGGCGGTGACGCTGCTCGGCCTCGCGCAGATGTGGAAACTGCGGCTCGGCGAGCGGCAGCTGATGGACCTCGCGGGCCAGATCGGCTCCGACGTGCCGTTCTTCCTGGCCGGCGGCGCGGCGCTCGCGATGGGCCGCGGCGAGCGGATCCGCACGCTGCGGCCGCTGCCCACGACCTGGGTGGTGCTGGCGCGGCCGCGCCTCCAGGTGTCGACCGAGTGGGCGTACGGCGTGCTGGACCATGCCGCGCTCCGCCGGCGCCCCGACACGCACGGCGTCGTGCACGCACTCGACGCGGAAAACCCGGCCGAGGTCGGCCGTCTGCTTTGCAATGTTTTCGAGGACGTCGTGGAAACGCACCATCCCGCCGTGCGGGCGCTGCACGAGCGCATGGCGGCCCACCGCCCGCTCGGCGTGTCCATGTCGGGGACCGGCCCCGTCCTGTTCGCCCTAGCCGCCAAGGAGTCCGAGGCGCGCATGCTCGGCGACGCGCTGGCCGCCGACACGGGTTGCGAAGTCTTCGTCACACGGACCTTCGCCGAACAACGGTAGCGGGGTGCCCGAGCGCACCGGCACGGACGCCTCGCGGTCCGTCGACGCGGTCGTACTTGCTGGGGGGCCGCCGGCCCCGGAACTAACCGGCGGCGCGCTTCCCAAAGCATTCGCCCCGGTCGGCTCGGCCACGATGGTCGAGCACGTGCTGGCCGCGCTTCGGGCCGTCCCTGACATCCGCCGGATCGTGCTCGTGGCTCCCGCGCCGCTTCCGCCTCACATCGCGGCCGCGGCGAGTCTTTCGGTGCCCGCGCGCGCGGGCGTGCTCGACAACCTCGCCGCGGGACTGGCGGTGCTGGAGGAGGCGCCGGAGCACGGGGGACTCCGGTCGGCCGCTGCGCCGGTTCTGGTCGCGGCCGCGGATGTGCCGCTTCTCACATCCCCCGCGGTGGCGGCATTCCTGGACGCCGGTCGGGCGGCCGCGGCCGACGCGGTCTACGCGATCGTCCCCCGCGATGAGGTCGTCCGGGTCGCTCCGGGTATCCGCAAGACGTTCGTGCGGCTCGCAGATGGCGTCTTTGCGGGCGGCGGGCTCGTGCTGCTGCGGCCGGGGGCGTTCGAGCGGGCACGGCCGCTCATCGAGCGCGCGGTGCGGGCGCGCAAACGCCCGTGGGAACTGGCGCGTCTCTTCGGACTCGGCACGCTCGTGGGGCTCGCGACGGGACGGCTGCGGATCGCGGCGCTCGAGCGGCGCGCGGAGGCGTTGGGCGTGCGCGCCCGTGCCGTCGTGTGCCAGGACGCCGGGGTGGCGCTCGACGTCGACACGCCGGAGATGCTGGCGTTCGTGCGGGCGCGCGCCGCGCGCAGGGACGATGCCCGGGTGCCGGCTGGCCGCGGGGGTGTATGAGGCGTCTCCGCCGCGGGGACCGCATGGTGCTGATCGCGCAGCGGCTCTTTGGCGAACCGCACAAGATCTTTCCGCTCAGCACGTTCACCGAATCGCTCGGCGCCGCCAAGTCGACGATCAGCGAGGATTTGTCGGCGCTGCGCGCGCTCTGCGACGAGTTCCAGTTGGGCCGCATCGAGACGCTCGCCGGCGCGGCCGGCGGCGTCCGCTATACACCGCTGTGCACCCCGGCGCAGATCGCCGCGATGGCCGAAGACCTGGCATCGCGTCTGCGGCAGCCGTCCCGCATACTGCCGGGCGGGTTTCTCTACATGACCGATCTTCTCTCCATGCCGTCGGTGGTATCGCGCCTCGGCGACGTCTTCGCCACCTTCTTCGCCGACCGGCGGCCCGACGTCGTGCTGGCGATGGAGGTCAAGGGCATCTCGCTCGCGCTCATGACCGCGCGCGCGTTCAACGTGCCGCTGGTCACGATTCGCCGCGGCGGGCGCGCGACGGAAGGCGGCGAGGGTGCTTCGGTCACCGTCAACTACGTCTCGGGATCCTCGCGGGCGGTGCAGGCCATGACGCTGCCGCTCCGGGCGGTACCGCCGGGGGCGCGTGCGTTGTTCATCGATGACTTTCTCCGCGGGGGCGGCACGGCGCGCGGCGTCCACGATCTCATGCGCGAGTCGCGCGCGGAGATCGTGGGGATCGGCGTCCTCATCGAGACGAGCCAGCCGCGCGAAAAACTTGTGGACGAGTATGTCTCGCTCCTCACCTTCGACGGGGTGGATGAGGCGGCCGGCGCCGTCCGCATCGCTCCCAGCCGTTGGACGTTGCGCCGTGTCTCGTCGGCGGTGTCCCCGGACCCGCCGCGGGCCGCCGTGCCGTCGAAACCCGCCGACCGGTCTCCGGATTAGCCGCGCGCCGGAGGAGGCCGACGAGCTCATCGAGCGCGGGCTGGTTGAGGCCGCGATCGCGTACGTACGTCAGGCCGGTGGGGCCGTGCACGAGGAGCCGGCGCTGACGTGGATCTCCACCGGCACCCGGATCAGGTTTTACAACGGTGTGATATACACACGGCTCGCGCCAGAAGACGCGGACGGTGTCATCGCGGCGGTCACGGCCAAGTTCCGCGAGCGGGGCTGGCTTCCGGCGTGGTGGGTCATGCCCAACAGCCGTCCCGCCGATCTCGCGCAGCGCCTGTCGGCGCACGGCTACACACCGTGGGACAGTGATCTCGGCATGGCGGCCGACTTGGCGGCGGTGCCTGATGCGGTGCCGCTTCCGGCCGGCGTCACGATCGAACGGGTCCGCACGGAAGCAGCGTTGGGCGACTGGTTGCGCGCCTTCGGCGACGGGTTCGGGGTGCCCGAATGGGGGATGGCCCTCTACGCGAGGCTGCCGCGGGGTGTCCCGCCCTCGCAATCTCTCTTCCGCTACTATCTCGCCCGCGCAGACGGCGTCCCCGCGGGGTCTGCGCTATGGTTTCCGGCGCGGAACGCGGCCGTCGTCGACGAGATCGCGACGGTTCCAGCCGTGCGCCGGCGCGGCATCGCGACCGCGGTCACGCACGCGGCGCTCAAAGATGCACAGACCGCCGGATACCAGACCGCCGTGCTGGTGGCTTCCAAGGCGGGGGAGGGAGTTTACCGCCGGCTTGGTTTCCGGTCCTACGGCCGGCGGCACATCTACGTCTGGCCGCAACCGTCGCGGTAGCCACCCTCGCTTGTCTCGACGTTAGGACCACGTTAGGAGCTGTGCCGTCCCGTTACACTCTTGGTGGCCAGAACGTCTCATTGTGAGTGTGAAATTGTGAATTTAACTTGACAATCTTTCCTAACACTGTTAGGTTGCATTACGAGGTGAGATTTATTTATGGGCGTACGTGAACGCCGGCAGCGAGAACGCGAAGAGCTCCGACGGGCGATTCTCGACACGGCGCGGGAAATTGCCGCGGCGGAGGGGTGGTCGGCGGTGACGATCCGGAGGGTGGCCGACCGGATCGAGTACAGCCCGCCCGTCATCTACGAGCACTTCAGCAGCAAGGAAGATATCGTCGTTGAGCTGTTCCGCCAGGGCTTCCGGGAGCTGCTCCAGGAGATGCGCGTTGCGCGCGACGCGGAGACGGATCCGGTGGAGGCCCTGCTGGCCGTCGGCCGCGTCTACTGGTCGTTCTCGGTCGCGCACCCGGAGATGCACTTGGGGATGCACGGCGAGACGGCATTCGAAGCCTGCACGGCCCGATCGGCGCACGCCCGCGCAGGAGAGGAATCCGCCGCGCACAGGCCCTTCGACGAAGTGCACGACCGCGAGGAGCGGCAGCGGTTCTTTCGGTCCCGCGATGCCGGGATTCCGGCCGACGAGCCCTTCCCCGAAACCCGCGAGATCTTCGTGACCGTACGGGATACGCTGGAGCGTGCGCTCGGCGACCGTGCGGGCGACCTGGAGAGCCTGTCGTGGAAGGTCGTGATCTTGTGGGGCGCCACCCACGGACTCGTCACGCTCGCGATGGCCGGGATGCTGCCGAACGGCCGCGACGCGGGCGCGGAACTGGTCGTGAAAATGGGGCGCGATCTGCTGACCGCGTGGCGCGCCGAGAAAACGCCGTGGCGGCCCGCCGCCGCCGGTACTCCGGCGCAGGTGAAATCGCCGGCGCGCTAATCGCGCGAATCCCGCGCGGAGCGCAGCACGCGTCGCCCGAGGCCAAAACCCTTCGGGCGCGCGAAGATGGGGGAGTTGGTGATGCGGATCCAAGTCGTGATTGTGGGTGTCGTATTGATCGCCGTGTTGGGGTTGACCGCCGTCGTCCGAGGAATCGGACACCCGGCGCCTACCAGACAGAGCGTGGCGGCGCCTGACCGGGCGGCGGTGACGGTGTTCGCGACCCGTTCCGGCGACGTTGTCGCCCGCGTCATCGCGACGGGGACGATCACCAGCATCCGCGACGCCAAGCTCGGGTCCAAGTTGTCCGGCCGCGTCGCCCAGGTCCTCGTTGAGGAAGGCGACCATGTCGCCGCCGGCACGCCGCTCGTCCGGCTCGACACGAGCGACCTCCTGGCGCAGGAAGCCCAGGCGCAGGCGGCCGTGGCGGCCGCTCGCGCGCAGTTGCAGAAGGTCGTGACCGGAGCACGGCCCGAGGAACGTCAGCAGACGGCCGACGCCGTCCAGCAGGCCCGGGCCGCGCTCGCGTCGGCGCAGGCGTCGGTACGCCTGGCGCAGACGACCGTGGATCGCGATCGCACGCTTCAGGCGCAGGGCGCGATCTCCCAGCAGGACCTCGATCAGGCGCTGACGCAGCTGCGGGTCGCGCAAGAGCAGGCCGCGCAGGCGCAGGCCGCGTACGACTCGGCGGCACAGAACGCCGCGCTTGTGCGCATCGGCGCGCGGGACGAGGACCTCCAGGCGGCCCGCGCGCAGCTCGGCCAGGCGGACGCCGTGCTCGCCGCGATCGACGTCCAGCTGCGCGACACGACAATTCAGGCGCCGTTCGCCGGAACCATCACGAAGCGCGACGTCGAGCCGGGGCAGATCGTCTCCCCGGCCACGACGTCCACCAATCCGCTTTTGGTGTTGAGCCAGGTCGACAATGTGTACGCGGAATTCGTCGTGCCCGCACAGCATCGCTTCGAATTGCAGCCCGGGCAGACTGCGGCGCTGCAGGTCGACGGGCTGCCGGGGCAGACGTTTCAGGGGCGCGTGGAACTCGTCCGCCCGGCGGCGGACGCGTTGAGCCGGACGTTCGGCGTGCGCATCAGGATCGCCAACACGAACGGCGCGCTGCGGCCGGGGATGTTCGCGCGGGGCGTGATCGAGGTTGGCGTGCGCCGGAACGTGCTGCAGATTCCGGAAGGTGCCGTGATCACCGCGGCCGCCGGCCCTATGGTGTTTGTCGTACGCGACGGCCGGGCCATCCGCCGGCCGGTGACGCTCGGCGTGCACCACGACGGGATGGTCGACGTGGCCTCCGGCCTCGCCGCGGGAGAGCCGGTGGTCGTTGAGGGCCAGGCCGCGCTCACCGACAACCAGCCCGTTTCAATCCGCGGCCGGTAGGGCGGAGGCGATTCCATGCAGTGGCTTGCCGGTCTCTCCGTCCGCCGTCCCGTCCTCGCCGCGGTCATCATCCTCGCGATGGTCTTCCTCGGCGTGTCCTCCTATGCCGGGTTGAAGGTCGAGCGCTTCCCCAACGTCGACATCCCGTTCGTCATCGTCACGGTCGCCGACCCTGGGGCGTCTCCCGAAGACATCGAGACCGACGTCACCAACAAGATCGAAGACGCGGTGAGCTCGGTGAGCGGCATCGACCACATCCAGTCGACGTCGGCCGAGGGGATTTCGATCGTCGCCATCCAGTTCGTCCTGGAAAAGAGCATCGACGTCGCGGCTCAGGATGTCCAAAATAAGATCAACGCGATCCCCGACCTGCCCGCGGGCATCGATCCGCCGACCGTGCTCAAGTTTGACCCGAGCGCGCTGCCGATCATGACGGTCGCGCTGTCCGCCAACCGCCCGGTGCGGGATCTCTCCGAGTACGCCGACAAGGTGCTGCGGCCGCAGCTCGAGGGCGCGGACGGCGTCGGCCAGGCGACGCTCATCGGCGATCAGGCCCGGCAGATCAACATTTGGGTGGATCCCGACCGCCTGGCGTCCTATGGACTCCCGGTCACGAGCGTGCTCACGGCCGTCCAGAACCAGAACGTCCAATTGCCCGCCGGCAATGTCGATCACGGCAACACCCAGCTGACCCTGCGGGCGCTCAGCCGGATTACCAGTCCGAGCGAGCTCACGACCGTCGGGCTGGCCACCCGCAACGGCCGGCCTGTGACGCTGGGTGACGTCGCGACCGTCGAAGACGGCGCGGCCGAGCCGGTGACCACGGCCAACGTGAACGGCACCCCCGCGGTGCTGTTGCAGATCACGAAGCAGTCGGGCGCCAACACCGTCAATGTGGTGAACGCACTCAAAGCGCGGCTGCGCGCGTTTGCGCCGCTGCTGCCGTCCGGGTACGACCTGCGCGTCGTGCGCGACCAGTCGGTGTTCGTCGAAGCCTCGACGCACGCGGTACAGGAGCACCTCATCATCGGCTCCATTCTCGCGGCGCTCGTCGTCTTTCTGTTCCTCGGCAGCTGGCGCCCCACTATCATTGCCGCGCTCGCCATCCCGACGTCGATCATCAGTACGTTCACGCTCATCGCCGCGCTCGGGATGACGCTCAACATGATTACGCTGCTGGCGCTCGCGCTCGTCGTCGGCATTGTGATCGACGACGCCATCGTCGTACTTGAGAACATCTACCGGTTCATGAACGAGAAGGGCCTCCCGCCGGTGCGGGCGGCGATCGAGGGCACGCGCGAGATCGGTCCCGCCGTCACCGCCACGACGCTGAGCCTGATCGCGGTGTTCCTGCCGCTGGCGTTCATGAGCGGCATCGTCGGCCAGTTCATGAAGAGCTTCGGCTGGACGATGGCATTCGCGATCGCGGTGTCGCTACTTGTGAGCTTTACGCTGACGCCGTCCTTGTCGGCCCGATGGCTGCGTGGCCGAAGGTCCCCCCAGGCAGTCCCGCCCGAGGCCGCCACAGAGGCGACGCCCTCCGGCGCGGTCGTCGACACCGGTGTGGCCGCGGAGTCCACGGCACAGCGGGGGCGCGTGTACGGCGTCCTCGACCACGGGTACCGCCGGCTGCTCGAATGGGCCCTGCGACGCCGGTGGGTGGTTATCGCGCTCACGCTGGTGACGCTCATCAGCATCGGCCCGCTCGCTGCGGGCGTCCATAAGAACTTCCTGCCCGAGGACGATCAGTCGCAACTCGAGGTCGTCGTGCGCGCCCCGGAGGGGTGGACGCTGGATGCCACCAACCGCTTCGGCACGCAGCTCGGCGCGGAGATCCGCCGGCTCCCCGGCGTCGACTACACCATCGTCACCGCGGGTGACGATCCGCAGTACACGCCGAACCGCTTTACGATCTTCGTCAAACTCCTGGAGCTCGGCAAGCGGAAGGTCAGCCAGCAGTCGCTCTATGGGATGATTCGTGATCGGGTCCTGTCCCGGTATGGATATCTGGGGCTGCAGAGCCAGGTCGAGGCCACGTCCGAATTCGGCGGCAGCGGCGGCTTTCAGCCGGTCGACTACGTGGTAAGCGGCCCGGACCTGGCCGTCCTCACCCGCGCCGGCGATTACGGCCTTGCGATCCTGCGGTCCATTCCCGGCGTGGTGGACGCGCGGTCGTCGCTCGTGAGCGGCGCGCCGCAGCTCGGCATGCGCATCGATCGCGGGAGGGCCGCCGACCTCGGCGTCAACGCCGTCGACGCGGCGAACGCGATGTACATGCTGGTCCAGGGCATCGAAGTAAAGAGCGCCAAGTACGCGGAGGCCGGCCAGCAGTATAAAATCGTCATCCGGGCCGACCAGCGGTATCGCAGCAACGAGGATCTGCTGGCCGAGCTGCCGGTCGCGTCGTCGACCACCGGCATTGCGGCGCTCGAGCAGGTCGTGACGACGAGCCGCGGCGCCGGGCCCAGCGAGGTCACGCACTACAACCGGCGGCGGCAGGTGGAGCTCACCGCCAACCTGCTGCCCGGCACGTCGCAGGCCGCCGTGCTGCACCAGCTCGACCGTAAGATGCGCGCACTCGGGCTCGGGCCCGCCTACGAGATGACCTTCACCGGACAGGCGCTCGAGCAGGGGCGCCAGGCCGCGGCGTTCATGACGTCGTTCATGCTGTCGTTCGTCTTCATGTACCTCGTGCTCGCGGCACAGTTTGAATCGTGGATCCACCCGATCACGATTCTGCTCTCGCTGCCGCTCACGGTGCCGTTTGCGCTGCTCTCGATCCTCCTGCTCAACGGCTCGCTCAACATCCTGTCGCAGCTCGGCATTTTGGTGCTCTTCGGCGTCGTCAAGAAGAACGCGATTCTGCAGATCGACCGGGCGAACCACCTGCGGGCCGCGGGACTCGACCGCAACGCCGCTATCATCCAGGCGAGCCGGGACCGGCTGCGGCCGATCTTGATGACGACCATCGCGTTTGTGGCGGGCATGATTCCGCTGGCCGCGAGCCGCGGGGTGGGGGCGGAGACCAACCGCGCGATGAGTTCGGTCATTATCGGCGGTCAGGTATTGTCGCTGCTGCTCACGCTCGTCGCGATCCCGGTCATTTACTCGTACTTCGACGATCTGCAGCGGGCGGGCGCCGGGCGGTGGTTTTCGCGCTGGTTCCGGAGTGGCCGCCGGGAAGCGGCCTCGGGTCTTCCGGGGGGCGGCCCGGCAGCTTGGCCGGCGGTTTCCGGAGGCGCGGCCGGGGAGGAGTAGCGCGCCGGCCGCGTCGGCATTCACGGCATCGACTGCCTCGCCGAACACATCGTGGGTGTGTACGTTTGACGCTGGTGCGCTCGGGAGATATGTTGAATGAACAGTCAGTCATTTTCAAAGCCCGAAATGAAGGAAACCTCGGAGGCCTACCTTTAGCATGCCGCGGCTCAGCACGACGGCGCGGGAGGTTCGCACCGGGGAGCGCCGCGGTCAAATTCTTCGCGCCGCCCTCGACGTGTTCAGCCGCCGCGGTTTCCACGGCGCCACCATTCGGGAAATCGCCTCGACGGCGGGATTGGCCGAAGGGACCATTTATCTGTACTTTGCGAGCAAGCAGGATGTCCTCCGCGGCGTCATCGGCCTTATCGCGGAGGACGGGACACCGCCGGATCCCGTGGAGTTTCCGGCGGGGGACGACGAAGCATTTCTCAACGCATTCGTCCTCAGCCGTGTACGGACGCTTGCCCGCCACGCGTCGTTCATCCGCCTCGTCGTGCATGAAGCCGATCTGCATGAGGATCTTCGGCGGGAATTGTTCCGGCGTCTCCACGATCCGTTTGTCGGCCGGTTCCGCGCGTACCTGGACGCCCGCATCGCCGCGGGGGCGTTCCGGCCGGTCAACACAGACATCGCCGCGTCGATCTGCTTCCGCATGGTGATGAGTTATCTCATGACGCAGCACGTGCTGGGGTTCGCCGGCGTGCGCTACAACGACGACGAGTACCTTGGTGAAATGGTCGCGCTGATGCTGCGCGGGCTCGTGGTCCGGGATCCGCAGCGGCGCGCGGCGCCCGGCAGTGCGACGACAGAGACAGAGGGGGACTGAGATGCTTATTCGGCCTGTCCGTTGGGTTGTTTGTGCGGCGCTGATCGCGATCGCGTCGCTTCCGCTTGCCGCGGTCGCGCAGACGCAGCCGACCCAGCCGCCGGTGCCGTCGACTCCGAACCAGCCATCGACGCCGGCGCCGCCACCGGCGCCGGGGACTCCCGCCGCGCCCGCCCAGCCGCCGGCTGCGCCGGCGGTCCAGCCCGTTCCACCGGTGCCTCCTATACCGGTGGTCGGCGGCGGGCAGCCGCTCACCCTCGTCGACGCGGTCCGGCGCGCCCTCGAACAGAACCTGACCGTCCGGCAGGCGGCCCTGCAGGTGGCGATCGCCCGCTCACAGGTGTCCCAGGCCGACGCGGGTCTGTGGCCGACCGTGCAAATCATCGGCAGCAACACGCAGACGAGCTCGTCCGGCACCTCCTTGCTCAACGGCACCATCAGCATCCCGACGGCCGGGATCACGAACGCGCCCTTCAACGCGGTGCTGCCGGCCACGGTGACGCCGCAGTGGAACGTGCGCGGCAACCTCCAGTACACGCTGTACAGCGGCAACGCCGTCCAGGACCAGATCGCGATCGCGCAGGCCAATCTGCGCTCGCAGCAGAGTGCGTTTGCCGCGACGGCCGGCCAGACGGTGCTGACCGTGCGGCAGGCGTACTACAACTATGTCCAGAGCGAAGAACAGGTGGGAGCAGCGCAGCGCGCGGTCGACGCCTCGCAAGAGAACGTCCGGGTCACGCAGGCCCAGGTCCGTGTCGGGACGTCTCCCGAGTTCAACCTGCTGCAGGCGCAGGTGCAGCTCTCGCAGGCGCAGCGGAGCCTGACGCAGGCGAAAGCCGCGGCGGTTCTGGCCGAACAGCAGCTCGCGGCGGCGGTCAACCTCCCGATCTCGACGGCGATCAACGCGACGACGCCGATGGGGCTGCCTGCCGCCCCGCAGGACGTCGAGGCGCTCGTCAAGCAGGCGCTGTCGAACCGCCCCGAGATCGCGCAGGCGCAGGCCAACATTCAGTCGGCGCAGGCGGCGGTGGACCTCGCGGCGTCGGGCCTGCGGCCCGACATCACGGTGTTCGGCGGGCCCTCGACGCTCTCCAACAACCTCACAACGAGCGTCCCGGTCACCTGGAGCGGCACGATTCAGTTGACGCTCACCGTCTTCGACGGCGGCCTCACGAAGGCCAAGGTCGAGCAGGCGCGCCAGCAGCTCGCGCTCACCCAGGTCCAGCTGGAGCAGACGCAGCAGACGGTTGAGGAGCAGGTGCGCGCCGCGTATCTGAACCTGCAGCAGGCGGCGGAGTCGCTGTCGTCGGCACAGGCCGGCGTGGTCGCGGCGCAGGAAGCGCTCCGGATCGCGAACGTGCGGTTCTCGGCCGGGGTGGGCACAGAGCTCGAGGTCGTGACGGCAATCCAGAACCTGGCCTCCGCGGAGGCCGCGGTCGTGCAGGCGCAGTTCCAGTACAACCTCGCGCTCGCGCAGATCGATCAGGCCGTCGGCTACCAGATCACGCTGTGATGCCGGTGGCCGGCGTGTTCTGATGGACGCCGCCCGGCGGCGGGGCCGCCGCCCGGTCCTGGTCGCCGCCGCACTGCTCATCGTGGTGGGTGTGGCCGCCTGGGAGGTGTGGCAGGCGTACCTGCGGCGGGCCACCGCGAATCAGCTGACCGGGTCCGGCTCCATCGAGGCGACGCAGGTCGACATCGCGCCCAAGATCTCCGCCCGCGTCGTCAGCCTCGCCGTAAAAGAAGGCGACACGGTCCACGCCGGCCAGGTGCTGGTGCGGCTCGACGACCGCGACCTGCGGGCGCAGGAGGACCAGGCGCGTGCCGCCGTGACGGCGGCGGAGGCCAAGGTCACGCAGGCCGCGTCCGCGATCGAGACGCAGCAGCAGACGACGGACACCCAGGTGGCGCAGGCACGCGCCGCGCTCGCCGTCGCGCAGACGCGCGTGCCGCAGGCGCAGACGACCGTGACCCTGCAGGGGCAAACGGTCGAGCAGTCGGTGGCGCAGGCCCAGGCGCAGCTGAGCGCCGCCCGCGCGCAGGCCGCGGGCGCGCACTCGAATCTCACCAAAGCGCAGAACGACCTGGCCCGCGCGAAGGCGCTCTACGCCCAAGGCGCGGTCGCGGCGCAGGACATCGACACGGCGCAGGCCGCCTACGACGCCGCCGTCGCGGCCGACCACAGCGCCCGGGACGCGGTCACGCAGGCGCAGGCGGCGCTCGCCTCCGCGGAGGCCAACCGGCTGCAGGTGCCGATCCGGCAGGAGGACGTGCGCGCCAATCAGGCCGCGGTCAATCAGGCCCAGGCGGCGATCGCGAACGCGGAGGCCGGGTACACCGTCGTGGCGCAGCGCCGCCAGGATCTCGCCGCGGCGCAGGCCCAACTGGTGCAGGCCCAGGCCGCGCTGCGCGCCGCCGAGATTCAGCTCGGGTACGCGACGGTCGTGTCCCCGATCAACGGCGTCGTGCTGACCAAGAATGTCGAGCAAGGCGAGGTCGTCGCCGCCGGCGGTGCGATCTACACGCTGGTCGATCCCGGCGACATGTGGCTGCGGGTCTTCATTCCCGAGGATCAGATCGGCCGCGTGCGCCTCGGGCAGCAGGCGGAGATCACGGTGGACACGTTCGCGGGGCGGCAGTTTTCCGCGCACGTGTCGGAGATCAGCAGCCAGGCCGAGTTCACGCCGGGCAACGTGCAGACGAAGGAAGACCGGGTGAAGCTCGTCTTCGGCGTCAAACTGCAGATCGACAATCTCTACGGAGCGCTCAAGCCCGGCATGCCGGCGGACGCCACGATCTTCGTCGGCCAGGCCGGGCGGCCGAGCCCGTGACCGCCGCGGGCCCGGGCGGTCCCGGCGGCGGGACGCCCGCGATCGACGTCGCCGGCGTCTCACGGCGGTTTGGAGACCGCACCGCGGTCGACGACGTGACCCTGCGCGTACCGCGCGGCGAGATGTTCGCGCTGCTCGGTCCGGACGGCTCGGGCAAGACCACGCTGCTCCGCATGTGCTGCGGCGCGCTCCAGCCGAGCGCCGGCCGGATCATGGTGGACGGCACCGACATCGTGCAGGACGCGCCGGCGGCGCAGGCCCGGATCGGGTACATGCCCCAGCGCTTCAGCCTCTACGGCGATCTCTCGGTCCAGGAGAATCTCGATTTCTACGCCGAGCTCTTTGAGACGCCGCGGGCCGAGCGCGCCAGGCGCATGGCCGAGGTGCTGGAGTTCAGCCGGCTCGCGTCGTTTCGCGGGCGCCTCGCCCAGCAGCTCTCCGGTGGCATGAAGCAGAAGCTGGCGCTCGCCTGCACGCTCATCCACTCGCCCTCCATCCTGCTGCTCGACGAACCGACCACCGGCGTGGATCCCGTGTCCCGCCGCGAGTTCTGGCGGCTGCTGTACGACCTGCACCGCGACGGGGCGACCATCGTGGCCAGTACCCCGTACATGGACGAGGCCGAGCGGGCGACCACGGTCGGACTGATGTACCAGGGGCGCCTGATCTCCGTGGAGCCGCCCGACGCGATGCGCCGCCGGATGCGCGGCGACGTGGTCGAAGTCATCGCCGAGCCGCGCGAGACGGTGCGGCGCGTGCTGGCCGGATCGCCGGACGTGCTGTCGCACATGGTCTTCGGGGACCGCCTCCACGTGGTCGTGCGCGACGCGGCGACGGCGATCCCAGCCCTGCGCGCGGACCTCGAGCGCGCGGGGGCGGCCGTCACCCAGGTCGAGAGCGTTCCGCCCTCGCTCGAGGACGTATTCATCTCCATGATCGATGACCGCGGACGGTCCACCCCCGCCGGGGCCGGGCAGTCCGCCGGCGGGGACGCGGGCGCCGTGCGTGACGCGGCCGCGGTCGGCGGCCGCGCCGGTGCGGCGGCGGTCGCGGTACGCGCCGACGGTCTGACAAGGCGCTTCGACTCGTTTGTGGCCGTGGATCACGTCACGTTCCAGATTCCGGCCGGGGCGGTCTGGGGCTTTCTCGGTCCAAACGGCGCCGGGAAATCGACCACGATCCGGATGCTGTGCGGCATCCTCGAGCCGTCCGAAGGCCGCGCGGAAGTCCTCGGGTTCGACGTCGCGCGGGATCCCGAGCAGATCAAGGCGCGCATCGGCTACATGTCCCAGCGGTTCAGCCTGTACGACGATCTCACCGTCGAGGAAAACCTCGCGTTCTATGCGGGCGTTTACGGCTTGGGCCCTGCCGAGACCGAGGCGGCCGTGGCGGAGTGGGTCGGCCGCTCGGGTCTGCGCGGACGCGAGCGTGCGCTCGCCGCGGAACTCTCGGGGGGCTGGAAGCAGCGTCTGGCGTTCGGCTGCGCCGTGCTCCACCGCCCGCGGATGGTGTTTCTCGACGAGCCAACGAGCGGGGTCGACCCCGTGAGCCGGCGGGCGTTCTGGGATCTCATCGACGAGTTCGCCCGCGCCGGCATCACGATCATGGTGACGACGCACTACATGGACGAGGCCGAACACTGCGACACCCTGGCCTTCATTTACGGCGGCCGCATCATCGCATCGGGGACGCCGGCGGAGATCAAGCGGCAGATGTCGGGCGCGCTGCTCGAGGTCCGCGCATCGCCGATCGATCAAGCGCTTGAGACGCTGCGGGGCCGCCCGGAGGTGCGGGAGGCGGCGCTGTTCGGCCGGGCCATCCACGTGACCGTCGACGACGCGGCGGCGGCCGAAGCCGTCCGGGCGGCTCTGGCCGGGCGCGGCGTCGCCGTCGAGAGCGTGCGCCCGGTCCGCCCGTCGCTCGAGGACGCGTTCGTGTCTCTCGTGGAGCAAGACGAGGCGAGACGGGAACCGGCGCGCCCGCGGCCGGCCGGCGGCGCATCATGAGTGCGCGCCGGCTGTTCAGCGTAGTCCGAAAAGAAGTCCTGCAGCTGCTGCGCGATCGCCGGACGCTCGGCACGATCATCAGTCTCCCCATCATCCAAATGATCCTCTACGGCTATCTCAGCAACGACGTCACGCACATTGCCACGGCCGTCTTCGATCAGTCACGGACGCCGGAAAGCCGGACCCTGCTCGAGGCCTTCACCAACACGACCTATGTCGACATCCGATACTACACGAACGGGTTCGACCAGGTGCAGCGGCTGATCGACGGCGGGCAGGCCAAGATCGGCATCCTCATTCCGCCGGACTATGCGGGCCGCCTTCGCAGCGGCCGCACGGCGCAGGTCGGCGTGATCGTCGACGCCTCCGAACCGACGTCGGCGCGGACGGTGCTGGCCCTGGCGACGGAAGTCGGCCAGGTACTGTCGACACAGCTCCTCCTCCAGCAGTCGGCACGGCTGGGCATTCCCCCGCCGCCGCAGCTGATCGACGTGCGGGCCCGGGCATGGTACAACCCGACACTCGCGCAGGTCAACTTCATCGTGCCCGGCGTCATCGCGCTCATTCTCGTGTTCGTAACGACGTTTCAGGCGGTGACGGTCATCGTGCGGGAGCGGGAACGGGGCACGATCGAGCAGCTCGTCGTGACGCCGATCACCGGGACGGAACTGCTGCTCGGCAAGGTGATCCCGCTGATCGGGCTCGGCTACGTGGAGATCACGGTCACTTTGCTGCTGGCGACACTGTGGTTTCACATGCCGGTGAAGGGGAGCCTCCTGCTCCTCTACGTGCTCTCGCTCGCCTTCTTCTTCAGCACGCTCGGCCTCGGGGTGTTGATCTCGACGGTGTCGAAGACGTTCCAGCAGGCGACGCAGGTTGCGCAGCTCGTGCTGCTGCCGAGCATGCTGCTCTCGGGGTTCATCTTCCCGAGAGAGTCGCTGCCGTACTGGCTGCAGGTCGTGGGCGGGATTTTCCCGCTGACGTATTTCATTGTGGTGCTGCGGGGGATTCTCATCAAGGGTGTCGGGATCGATTACCTGTGGCGGCAGATTCTGCCCCTGGTGGGCCTCGGGGTGCTGATGTTCGCCGTCGCAATCAGCCGGTTCCAGAAGCGCGTAGACTAGGCGCATGATGCGGCAGACGGGGAGGGTCGACGCGCGGCAGTTCCGTGAAGCGATGGCGCGCTTTGCCACGGGCATCACCGTGGTCACCGCGCCCGCCCCGGACGGGCCGCACGGGGTGACGATCAACGCCTTCGCGTCGCTGTCGCTCGCACCGCCGCTCGTCCTGATCTGCATCGAGCACGGGCGCTACACGCTCAAAGTGCTCGAGACCGCGCGTGTCTTCGCCGTGAACGTGCTCGCCGAGGGTCAGGAGCATCTGTCGAGATTCTTTTCGACCGACTCGCGGCCGGAAGGGCCGCACGCGTTCGACGGCATTCCGCACCACCCCGGCCGCCTGGCGCCGATCCTCGACGGCTGTCTCGCGGTCGCGGAATGCCGCGTGACGGCCCAGTATCCCGGCGGGGACCACACGATCTTTGTCGGCGAGGTTGAGGAGGTGGAGGTGTCTCCCGGCCGGCGCCCGCTTGTGTACTACGACCGGGGCTACCGAGGGCTTACTGGCGTGTAGACCGCTTCGCCCGGCGCGGAGGCCTCAGGACCGGCCGCGCCGGCACGTCGTGTCCGGAGAGTGAATCGATGAGCAAGCGGATCGTTAGGACCGAGCAGGCCCCGCAGGCGATCGGGCCATACTCGCAGGCGGTGGTCGGAGGCGGGTTCGTGTACGTGGCGGGGCAACTGGCGCTCGACCCCCGCACAGGCCAGCTTGTGCCGGGCGATGTCCGGATTCAAACCAAGCGTGTGATGGAAAACATCAAGGCGATTCTCGAGAGCGCCGGTTCGTCGTTGAGCAATGTCGTCAAGACGACGGTCTTTCTTCGCGACATGAACGACTTCGGGGCGATGAACGAGATCTACGGCTCGTACTTTCAGGAAGACCCGCCGGCCCGCTCCACATTCCAGGTGGCGAAGCTGCCGCGCGACGGCGCGGTCGAGATCGAGGTGGTCGCGCTCGCCAAATAGCGCGGCCGCCCTTGCTCTCGCCGGGGGGACGCGCTACGATCCCTTTGGGTTGGGGGGTCGGCTAACGGTAGGCCATCAGACTTTGGATCTGAGAGTCCAGGTTCGAATCCTGGCCCCCCAGCCAGGCACCCTGCTGCACCGGATTGCACGTCGCTGCATTACCCGCAATTTCTAAGGGTTTCCAATCGTCCGCGGACTGCACCGGGTTGCACCCTGATACCCTCTGCGGAGCGCCGGACAAGTGCAATTTGAGTGCAGTCTCGAGGCCCTCGGGGAAGACGAGTTCGTCGATCCATTCCACAGGGTGCGTTGGGAGGCGATCCATCAGGTGCCCGTAGACATCGAGCGTGAAGGCGGCGCTCGCGTGGCCCAGCTGTGCGGCGATGTATTTCGGGTGCTTGCCGGCGGCAATCAGCAGGCTCGCGTAGGTATGGCGCAAGTCGTGAAACCGAATCGGGCCACCTTCGCGCCCTTCATCGCACGAGCAAGGGCTTTGCTCAGCATTGATCGGCTCACTACGCCTCCTGTTGAACGGTTGAAGACCAGCCCTTCGTGCGTAGCTGGGAAGAGAGAAGACGGCGCACAGTCGGGACCATCTCGACGGTACGGACAGACCGCGTCGATTTCGGAGCCGTCGTAGTCTTCGTCCGCTTCTCGTAGGCGCTCGTGACCTCGATCTTGTTCGTGGTGAAATTCGGGCGGTTCGGCCCTGCCCACGTCATCGCTTGCAACTCGCCCAGGCGCAGTCCCGTGAAGACGGCGACGGCGAAGAACGGGCGCCATCGAGGGTCCGCCGCGAGCAGGAAGCGCCGGATCTCGGCGAGGGTTCACACTCGCAGGTCCCGCCGCGGCGTGGCGAGGCGCCGCAGCTTGCGAGCCGGGTTCGACGGGAGCCTCCCCCCAATCGACGGCGGCCTCCAGAACCTCACGGAGTAGGGCTAAGGAGTGATTGACGGTCTTGGGAGCGAGCCGCTCGATCTTACCCGCAGCGTAGGCGTGAATCATCGCCGGTCATTGTAGGCGGGGGGCCTGCTGACGTTCTGTCATTGACTATTCTGAGCCCGACCCTGGTCACTCCCCCGGGCGTACCGCTAATGAGGGACGCCAGTCTGCCCACGGGGGCTCGCAAGGGTCGTGTGCGTCCGGGCAAGGCCCCTTACTTCGGCGATGACTTTGGGCCGGCCGCTAGGTTTGCCCGGATTGGCCCGGTTGAAACGGCCACCCCGTGCCTCGGCGGCGATAATGGCTGTTTTCCGCTGGTGAACGGACCCAACAGCCCTAGCACTGTGTCCGCCGGGCGTGAACCCGCTCAACGCGAGGAGCCCGGCGAACCGGGCTCCTCTGGCGTCATGAGGCTGTGGGGTTGCCCCGTAGCTGGCCGACCTACGGTTTCCCGTGGCCACCGCCGTGGTCGCCGGCGCTACCGCCACCGCGGCCGCTACTGGCGATGCTCCCTTCAATCTTCGCGGCACCGGAGACGACGTGCCCAACGGCCAGTCCTGACGCGGCCAGGGCGGCGTGATGCGCCCCACCCCAATGCGCGACGGCCGACACCCAGGCGCCGTGCGTTGGGAAGCCGCTCGCGTTGGTAATTGCGCCAGTCGTGCTCTTCGTCATGAAACTCAGGGTCCTCTTCGATCCCACGATCGCGCCTGTGTAGGTGCAAGACCCTCCCGAGCACGAGTAGGTCCCGCTCGCAAACAGCATGCCGCGGACTGTCATGGTCCAAGTCCCGCCGCTCGACGTCAGCGTGCCAGTGACACCGCCGATCGTGGTGGTCCCGCTGAGGGTCCCATTTGATGCTACCGTTCCTGAGATCGGCAAGTTTGAGCCAGATTGGGCGAGGGTCACCGTCGGCGTGGCCAGGGACGCCGCCAGCAAGCCCACGACGAAAGCGTATCGCATGGTATCCTTCCTAGTTGCGCTGACTAACTGTTCGTACATTTTGCCCATTTTTCATCGATGCAGGAGCACAGTAAAGGTCGCCGAGCGACAGCCGCCGTTCTGTCACTCGGACAATGAAAACCTCGGAGAAGTTCATCCGAACTTCGTCCGCAAATTTGGGACCGTCCCGTTCTGGTTCGTCCAGCCATACCAGGAAGACCACTTCATCCCGCTCGACCTGGGTAGCCCATACCCCCGGGCTCACGGAACCTCTGGCCGGAGCCGCTCGCTCAGGCCCACCGGAAAGACCAGTGGGAGCTCGGCCTGAATCGGGCTGTCTGTGCGGGTCGTACGACCCTTGTTAGCAGGCTGCAGAAAAATTGGGGTCAGGCGTGGTCATAGTGCTCACTCCGAGAGAGAGCATAGTCAATCGAGAGCCGGTAACAAAGGCGAGGGTTCTATACTGCCGCGCGAGACCGCGGATCTCCGAGACGACCTTCGGCCGGCCGCCGGGGGTTGCCGGATTGGCCGGGCCGGAATTGTCCCTTCTCGGCGTTCGGGACCGCCGGCGGCCGTTTGCCTGTTTCCGGCCTGTTCTCAGGCGTCATGGATGCATCGGGCCCGGAGCCAATCGCCCAGGTCGTGACGACGACCGCTCGGGTGGAAAATCTCGGCGTCGTTGCGAAACTCCTCGGTTGGGGCACGCACGGTATCGAGGGGTAATACCCCGGTTTCGGAGCAAACGTGCAATCGCTCCACCATCGCCCGTAGAATCGCGCCACGCGCGCGGAATGAATCGGAGTCTAAACCGATCTTGCATAGGGTCTTGACCGTAACGCAACGCCGGGATGGCGTTGGATCGCGGGGCCACGTCGAGGAATACCGGGTGGGCCTCATGAAGCCGTCCTGACGGTGAGAGACCGCGGCCTCCATGAGTTGCCGGTGAAGGAGGATGATAGGATGCAGCGCGCGTACGGGGCCGGACTGGCCCTTCTGCTTGCGGCAGTGATCGTCTACGGTCCCGGTACTGCGGGCGCCGGTGCCGCCGCGGCCACAGTGACAATTCCCGGAGACTCGTACAATCCGGCGGCCTTCGTGATCGACGTTGGACAAACCGTCACGTGGGTCAACAAGGACACTGACCCGCACGTCAGCACGACCGTTCCCGGCACGCCGGCGTCGTTCACGCTCGTCCACCCGCCGGGAAAGTCGACGCCGTTCACGTTCACCAAGGCCGGGGTCTACCCGTACTACTGTATCGACCATGCGACCTTCAACCCGACGTTCCGGCGGGCCGCGGCACGCAAAGAAGCGGATACGTTTCCGGTCGCCATGGAAGGGCTGATCGTCGTCAAAGGCCCCGGGCTCACGGGCGCGCAGGTAGCATCGATAAAGATCTCCGGGGGCGCCTATGCGCCGGACATCGCCGTCGTGCGTGCCGGCGGCAAGGTGACCTGGATCAACGACGATCATACCGCGCACACGGCGACGTTCGTTGGAGCCGGCACGCCAAAACTCACCCTCGCCGCCGGCAAAAGCGGCTCAGCGACATTCGCGAAGCCGGGCATCTACTTCTTTTACGATGAGCGCTTCGCGACGTACAACTCGAAGTTCGGACTGGCGGCGGCCAAGAAGGGAGCGCCCAACTTTCCCATCGCCATGCAGGGCTACGTCGTGGTGCTCTAGCGACACCTGACGCTCGTGATCCGGACCCGCAATAGGTGGGCAGCGGCCGGCGGAGCGACCGCGGCGGTCTTGATGCTCGGTTTATCGCCGCTCCCGGCGACAACGGCTGCTCAGCCGCCAGCCACACCCCGGGATGCACTGACGCTGGTGCGCCAAGCCCTGGCCGCGCTGGAAGTGAGTCCACCCGACGTCGCGGTGGCGACGGAACGGGTGCTCAAGGCGTTATTCGCTCAGGACACGCGCGGGGTGGACATGCCGCGGGTGCGGGACGCCGCACAGGCGCTCGGGGCGGAAGATGCCATGGCGGCCGCCGCCTACCTCATGAAGGCGCTGCGTCCCGCGGAGACCGCACCCGCGGGCGTCGATCGGGCCCTCCTCGTCCCGGTTCGGCCGCGCTTCGCCGCCACGCCGGCCGCCTACGGACTGCTGGCCGCCGCCGCGCTGCTGATCGGTGCAGGAATCCTGATCGCGCGCGAATGACACTGCCGTCCCACTGGAAACGAGTGTGGACAGCGGTGGACGCCCGGCTGGCGCTCCACAACTTCCTCTACGAAGTTCCGGCCTACGCGAACACGCTGCCGTACGTCCTGGGCGCGATCACGCTCGCGGGGCTGGTGATCCTCGTCGGCACCGGCATTCTCCTCGGCCAATTCTATGTCCCGGATCCCAGCGCGGCGAATCAGAGCATCCGGGCCATCATCACCCAAGTGCCCGCGGGCCAGGTCATTCGCGGCATCCACATCTGGGCCGCACACCTGACGGTCGTCGTCCTGCTGCTACATGTGGTGCGCGTCTACGCGACCGGCGCCTACCGCTTCCCGCGCGAGGCCAACTGGGCCGTCGGCGCCGCTCTGCTCGCGACGATGCTGGCCCTGTTCTATACCGGGACCGTGCTGCGATGGGACCAGTTGGGGATCGAGGCCCTGAAGCACAACATCGCTTTCGCGGCGCTGCTCGGAGTATTCGGCGGCTGGTTCTCGCCGGCGTTTTCAAATCACGTGCCGCTTCTCACCCGATTGTACATGGCGCACGTCAGCCTGCTGCCGCTGCTGCTCTTCATCCTGCTCATCACGCATATATATCTCGTCAGACAGCACGGGATCTCGGCGCCTCTGACGCGTTCCGAACCGGCCGCTGTCAGGTACACGTTTGCCCAGCACCTCAAGAAGGCGGCCGGATACGGCTGCATCATGCTCGGCCTTGCGCTCGCGTTGAGCGTCATCTTCCCCGTCGGAGAAGGCGCTGCGCCGGTATCCGGTATCGAAGTGACGAAACCCCCGTGGCTCTTCCTGCCGTTGTACGGCCTCGAGAACCTGTTTGGACTGCAGGGCTTGTGGGGAGCGGTAGCTTTCTTCTTGTGGCTGCTGGCCGTCCCGATACTGGACCGCGATCGCGCGCCGGGATGGAACGGCCGGCGGCGGGCATTAACGGCGGGTGCGGCGGTCCTCGCGGCGCTGACCGGCCTCGGCATGTTTGCCTGGTTGACGCAACCGGTCGCCCACTTCCACTAAGCGTCCGCGACTATGTCATCGCCTCACTGTATCGCCGAAGCCCCAGATCGAGCGGTACATCGCCGAGCACCTAGAATGCCCGGAGTCCCTGGTCTTTACTGAACCAGCAGTCACGATCCGCGAGATTCGAGCGCTCAAGATCAGGCCGCGCTTTCCTACCGACTTCGCGCCCGTCGACGCCACCGTCGCGATGCATGTATCTGTTGCGAAGACCTAAACCTCCGGGGGACGGTCACTACCGCCGGACCAGCCCCTGACCAGATCGCCTTCGGAGACCGCATACTCGATCCGGAGCGTTACGTCCGCGCCGAGATCCACGGACTGCATCCGCTATGGACGAGCGCCAACCACCCTACCCATGGTGACGTCGAACGGGTTGGCGTGCCCCGGCGGCGCGCGTCGCGCCGCCTCGGTCTAAGGCTCGCCTGTGTACGGCATGAATGACATGTATAAGGGTGTGCGCGCGTGCATCGATGCGGTACGAGAGCCCGCGAAGGAAGGAGGAAGACGAATCCAATGGAAATCTTGCTGCTCCTGGTGCTCATCGGCCTTGTCTTGTGGGCAACGGGCCATATGGTC
The DNA here is from genome assembly GCA_035307565.1 of bacterium. Classification (GTDB taxonomy): domain Bacteria; phylum Sysuimicrobiota; class Sysuimicrobiia; order Sysuimicrobiales; family Segetimicrobiaceae; genus DASSJF01. The sequence continues at coordinate 39,959 of DATGHZ010000014.1, forward strand.
ATGCACTGAGAGAGTCCGGTACCCCAATCGCCGACGGGATGCCGGGTGGCGTGGTCTAGTCGCCCGGCGTCCCGAGGATCTAAGGCCGCGGTCAGCGTTGCCCACGTCGCTGGCTTGCCACTAAGAGGCAGCGGCAGCGGAAACGGCGCTCGAGGACGGCGCCGGCGAATCGCGGCTTGCACCGAGGCTCGCTGCGACTCAGCTGCTTCCACTGTTCCGCAGCGATTAGCAGCCGGTAGAATCGCCCCATGCGCGCGGAATGGCCCCGCCGTGCCCCGTGGTGGCGTCGCCGGGTCTTCCGCTATGGACGAGCGCCGCTCGTGAACCGGCCTGAGCCGATCCGGGCGCGCGGCCGACCACTGTGAGGCATGACCGGCAAGTGCAGAATGAGTGCAGGCGGGAGGTGGCGGACTACAGATCATCGCCGGATTCCTTGTCCTGCAAGGGTTTCAGCGGGGCGGCAGGATCAGATGAGTCCAGGTTCGAATCCTGGCCCCCCAGCCAGCCGTCACGTAAAGACCGTGCGGATTTTTCCCTTGGCTTCTTGGCTGGCATGCTCGCGATGTAGATCGCGGTGCATGTCTACAGGTTATAGCGCATAACGGCTGTCGCGCAATAACCGCACCGTCGCGCCCGCTGAATGTCGCTACGAAGTTCGCATGGCAGAGACGTATCCGCGCCGTGGGGAACAGCGATGGGTACCACGGCGACGCTTGTCCTCTTCGTCTCAGTTGGTACTCATGGTTGTTTAATCTCACCTCGCGCCGCGCGTAACCGCCGCGAGACTTCTGCACGCCGCAGCCGGTCGTCTTTCTCGAAGCCTCGTTCGGGCTCAGATACCCGTATATTTACGGAGCCGCCTCCGTACCAATACGGATGCTAGGCTCCATCCATGCCGCCCATAATGGTCCGGGGGGTGATCGGTGATGAATCTGCATAGTGTGGCGTCCATCTAATGCCCGAAGACTCAGACATTCGTCCCGGTTGTCCTGTCGACCTCGAAACGCTCGACCCGGAGACTCTGCGGGTGGCTAACCGCGCCACCGATATTCTTTTTGGCCGACGGCTGGAACAGTACGTGGACGAACTTGCAGCCACGGGCCGACCGCTTGTCCGCCGCGAACTCGATGCGCTTATCCGAGTGGGGCGTCGGGCGGAGTACCTTGGCCGCCATCGCCCGGAACGGGCGGAGCCTTCGCAGAGGGTGAAGGCAAGCACCGCGATGCGGAGCCGTCGCCGTCTCCCTGGGGGACGGTCTGCCGCAGGACCACGAGAAGGTCTCACGGCCGCAACGGGTGGCTGATCGACACCCTCGCAAGGCGGAAGGGACGGCGCTGACGGAGCACGAGGCGAACTTGCCGATCCGTCCAGGCGAGGTGGTTCGGGAAACTGTAATCGAGGCCGGGCCGCGCGCGTTGTGGGTATGTTGACGGGTAGATGCGATTCGGCCAACCGGTAGGTGGAGCCACCGAGATCAAAGCATCCGATATCCCGGCCTATCGGGCCGCCATCGACCGCAAAGCGGCCATTTCAAGACTCAGTGCAGCGTTTGGGTCATGGCTCTGGCAATTTCGATAATTTTCACTCGCAGACGGTAAACCTACACGCAAGTCAGGGCGTTCCATCCGAGCATTACGCCACAAGCAACTGCTGGAGCTGGACCTCAATCGAAATACGGGATTCCTGGTACTTCTCCCCGATCACGCTGATTAGGGTATCTGGGTCGCCGTTCACCTGATCAAGCTCTTCGTCGGTCAACCGGTTCCAATTAGGCTTCACGCGGCCCCGGATCTGCGGCCATCGGGATGCCAACCGTGCTTTATCCATGATGATCACCGTTCCCGTGGGATGTGGGACACCAAGCGGGTGGAACCGTCCCAAACACGTCTACTTAATTAAAGATTTTCCCTGAAGATTTCCCCGCTCAAAATCGACATCTGTTCGGTTGACTTACGAACATACGTTCGGTAGCGTAAGGTCCACCACAGCACAAGGGGTCCTCGTGGTTGTCTCGCCGGCACGGCTGAAACATGACCCTTCGAGTAATGCCTCCCTAGGATTCGCGCGTCAGAGCGGCTGGTGTTTTTCGGAATTGGCCGGCCGGCTGGTTCAACTCGAAGGCGGCGGCGACTCCGCGGCGCTCACCCTCACGTTTGCCGTCATTCTCGAGGCACAGCAATGCGGAGAGCCGGTCGCCTGGATTACGCCGCGCCCCGCGGCCGCACGATGCTCGGAGCCTACCGTGGAGGCCTCCGTGTTCTACCCGCCCGATGCGCACGACACCGGCATCGACCTCGCGGCGCTGCCGGTCGTTCGCGTGCCGGGTGTCACGGCGGCGTTCGCCGCGGCGGATGTGCTCCTTCGGTCCGGCGGGTTTGGTCTCATCGTCGCCGACCTCAGTGACGTGCAGAGCGTAGCGCCGACATCACTCGCACGGCTGGCCGGACTCGCGCGGCGGCATCACACCGCGCTGGTGTTGCTGACCCGGCGGGCCGCGCCGCGGACACACACCGGTTCACGCCGGTCATCCATGGAGGCCATATCCCCGGTCGAGAGCCAGGGATCGCTGGGATCGCTCATCTCCCTGCACGTACGATCAGAGCGGCAGCGGATCGGCGGCGATCGCTTCCGGTGCCGCCTTGTCGTGCTGAAAGACAAGCAGCGGGGGCCGATCTGGACGTACACGGAGTGGTGCCGTGGCGCGATGGGCCTGCGCTGAAATTCCGGCCTTGCCGATGCAGTTGCTGCTGCGCGCACACCCGGAATGGCGCGGCCATCCCACGGTGGTCGTCGCGCAAGATTTGCCGCAGAGTCCGGTGCTGTGGGTGAATGAGCTGGCGCGGCATTCGGGCATTGTGCCGGGTCTTCGTTATGCATCCGCGCTCACGCTGGCGCCGGGCCTGCGCGCGGGCGTCATACCGGACTCCGATGTGACACGCGCTGTGGATGCCGTCACCGGGGCGCTGCGCAATTTTTCTCCGCATGTGGAGCCGGCGGGCGATGAGCCGGGAGTGTTCTGGCTGGACGCCTCGGGGCTCGAGCGCCTCCACGCGTCGCTCGGCGACTGGGCGCGGTCCATCCACGACGACCTCCGCCCTCAAGGCTTAGATGCGATCATCGTCGTCGGGTTCACCCGTTTTGGCACGTATGCGGCGGCCCGGGGGACGCGCGGAACACGCGTGCTGAGCGATCCAGACGAAGAACGACAGGCCGCCCACGGGGTCTTGCTGCGGCATCTTCACCTGGCGCCGGACACCCTCGACGCGCTCGAGCGGCTCGGCGTGCGCACCGTGGCCGATCTGCTGCGGCTGCCGGCGGAAGGAGTGCCGGAGCGTTTTGGGGCGGACATCGATTCTCTGCATCGGTCGGCGTCCGGCGATGTCTGGGCACCGCTCGTGCCGCGGCGGGCCGTGGACGCGGTGCGAAGGCATCTGGTCCTCGACGCGCCGGAGGCGGACGCACAGCGGCTGCTGTTTGTCGTCAAGCAGATTCTCCATCCGCTGCTGGCCCGACTCGCATCACGCGGCGAGGCGCTCGCAACCCTGGCCCTTCGACTGCGGGCGGGCTCCGGAGCGTGGACCGCCGAGGTCCTCCGCCCGGCCGCCCCCACGCTCGATGCGGTGCGGCTTGCCGATCTCGTGCGTCTGCGCCTGGACACCATGCGCGTGGACGCCGGGGTGACCGAGGTAATCGTGGAAACCGCCGGTGCGCCGGCGACGCCGGAGCAGCTCGCGGTGCTGCCGGCCGCGGGTCCGGCCCGCGATCTCGAGGCCGGCACCCTGGCGCTCGACCGGCTGCGGGCACGGTACGGCGACGGCGTTGCGATGTGCGGGGTGCTCCGCGAGGGCCATTTGCCCGAAGCGCGGTTCGGATGGGAGCCGGCCATCCACCTGCGCGTCCCCCGGCCGCGGGTGTGCGATCCCCGGCCGCTGGTCAGGCGGCTCTTTGAACGGCCGGTTCCCCTTCGCGAGATTCCGCGGCGTCCTGATGAGCAGGATCCCGGGTCCGCCGCCGTGGCCGGACCCTACGTCGTGTCCGGGGGCTGGTGGGTCCGGGATACACATCGCGCCTATTACTTTATTGAAAGACCGGACGCGGAATTACTGTGGGTGTTCTACGACGTGGTCCGGGAGCGGTGGTACCTCCACGGGCGGCTGGAGTAGGCGGGACGATGAGATACACGCCGCTGTGGTGTAAGACCAATTTTTCGTTTCTTGAAGGCGCGTCGTCACCCGAAGCATTGATCAAGGCGGCGGCCGCGCACGGGCTCACAGAGCTTGCGGTGACCGACCGCGACGGGGTCTACGGCGTGGTCGAGGCGCACCTTGCCGCGCGCGACCGCGGGATTCGGGTGATCACCGGCGCGCAGGTGACCGTGACGGCCGCGCTTCCGCCGAAGCGTCCTACCGCCGAACCCGTTCGGCCGGCACGGCCATTTCGCCCCGGCGAATCGGCGCTGGTGCTGCTTGCCGCGGACCGCGGCGGCTATGCGAATCTCTGCCGGCTGCTGACCGTGGGACGGCTCCGTTCGCCCAAAGGCGAAAGCCGGGTCACGTGGCGGGAAGTCGCCGAGCATGCCGGCGGCCTTGTCGCGTTGTGGGGGGGTGATGCGAGTCTCCTCACCGCTGAGGGTCCGGACCCGGACGGCGTCTCGCACGTGCTGCGGGAGGGATTCGGCGACCGGCTGTACGCGATGGCGGCCCGGCACCGGCGCGATCTCGAAGTGCCGGGTGAGCGCCGGCTGCGTGCGCGCGCCGCCCAGTATGGGCTGCCGGTCGTAGCGGTGCACGAGGTGCTCTACGAGACTCCGGGGCGCCGGCCGCTTCAAGACGTGCTCACCTGTATCCGGCACGGCGTGGAACTTTCCGCCGCCGGAACACTGATCAAACCCAACGCGGAACACGCCCTTAAAGATCCCGCGGCCTTCGAGGCGCTGTTTGCCGACGACCCCGATGCCGTCCGCCGGACCTGCGAGGTCGCCGACCGGTGCACGTTTGCGCTGACCGAATTGCGCTACCGGTATCCGCTCGAGCGTCTGCCCGACGGGGCAACCTCGTCCGGATGGCTGCGGACGCTCACGTTCGCCGGCGCGGCGGAACGGTACGGGGGAAGCGTCCCCCCGGAGGTCGCCGCCCAGTTGGATCGTGAGCTTGCCGTGATCGGCGAGTTGGATTACGGCGGCTACTTTCTCACGATGCACGAGATCGTCCGGTACTGCCGCGCCCACGGAATCCTCTGCCAGGGGCGCGGTTCGGCCGCCAACTCCGCGGTCTGCTACTGCCTCGGCATCACCGCGGTGAATCCGGTGCGGACGGACCTGCTCTTTGAACGCTTTCTCTCCCGCGAGCGTGCGGAACCGCCCGACATCGACCTCGACGTCCAGCACAACCGGCGGGAAGAGGTGATCCAGTGGATCTACGAGACGTACGGGCGCGAGCGCGCGGGGATGGTGGCCAATTTCATCCGCTACCGGTTTCGGTCGGCGGTGCGCGACGCCGGGAAGGCGCTCGGGCTGCCGCTCGTCGTCCTCGATCGCGTCGCCAAACTCGTCTGGCACGAGGACGAAGTGACGTCCAAACTGCTCTGCGACGCGGGGCTCGATCCCGAGCGGCCGCTTCATCAACACCTCGGCCGGTTGGCCGGCGAGATGCAGGATCTCCCCCGGCACCTGTCGATCCATCCGGGCGGATTTCTGCTCGGCCATGAGCCGGTGCCCACGCTCGTGCCGATCGAGAACGCGACGATGCCGGACCGCACCGTGATTCAGTGGGACAAGGACAGCGTCGAGGGGATCGGGCTGTTCAAAGTCGACGTGCTGGCCCTCGGGTCGCTCTCTCATCTCGATATCGCGTTCCGGCTGCTGGATGACCGGGGCATCCGCGCGCCCGATGGGCGTCCGGTGTCGATGGCGACGATCCCGGACGGCGACCGGGCGACGTTCGAGATGATGTCGCGGGCCGACACGATCGGGGTGTTTCAGGTGGAGAGCCGCGCGCAGATGTCGATGCTGCCGCGCCTGCGGCCCAAGACCTATGACGATCTGGTGGTGCAGATCTCGATCGTCCGCCCCGGCCCCATTGTCGGCGGGATGGTGCATCCCTACCTCCGCCGGCGCGCCGGGGAGGAACCGGTGGAGTATCCGCATCCGTCGCTCGAACCGGTGCTTCGCAAAACGCTGGGCGTCCCGATTTTTCAGGAACAAGTCATCCGCATCGCCATGGTCGCCGCCGATTACACGCCGGGCGAAGCCGATCAATTGCGCCGCGACATGGCCGCATGGCGCCGCTCGGGGCGGTTGGAACGGCACCACGACCGCCTCGTCTCCGCGATGACCGCGAAGGGCGTGAAGCAGGAGATGGCGGAACGGGTCTTCGATCAGATCAAGGGATTCGGCGAGTACGGATTTCCACAAAGTCACGGGGCAAGTTTCGCGCTGATCGCTTACGCGTCGGGTTATCTCAAGTGCCACCATCATGCTGAGTTCACGTGCGGGCTGCTCAATGCTCAACCGATGGGGTTCTACGCACCGTCCACAATCGTCGATGACGCGAAGCGACACGGCGTCGAGGTGCGTCCCATCGACGTCACCGTGAGCGATTGGGACTGTACGCTCGAGCCGGTGTCCGGCGCGCCACCCGCGGCCGCGGGGTTACTTGACGTGACCCGTCTCTGTACTGTCGCGGATTCCGGTCCTCGGCGCTGGTCTCGGGCCGTACGGATGGGTCTTCGGTACGTCAAGGGACTGGCCCAAGACGGCGGCCGGCGGTTGGTGCAGGTGCGGTCCGAGCGGCCGTTTCAATCGCTCGAGGATCTGGTTCGCCGCACCCGGCTCGATGCCGGCTCACTCGTGGAACTCGCCGAGAGCGGTGCCTTCGATGCGCTCGGCGTCGATCGGCGGACGGCGCTCTGGCACGTGCGGGCGCTCGCCCGCCGGCGAGACATCGTCCTCCCCGTGCATGTACGCGAGCCATCGCCGCTCTTCGACGGGCTCAGCGCCTACGAGGAAATTGCGTGGGACTACCGCGCCTCAGCGCACAGTACCCGTGGACACCCGCTTTCGACGATGCGCGCCGCGCTGCAGGCGGCGAATCTTCCGGATGCGCGCGCGGTGCTGGCGATGCGGGATGGCGCCCATGTCCGGTACGCCGGGGTGGTCATCTGCCGGCAGACGCCCGGGACCGCATCGGGCGTCACGTTCATGACGCTCGAGGACGAAAGCGGCTTCGTCAACCTGGTGATCTGGCCGGCCGTCATGGACGAATTCGCACAGTTGGTGCGCACCGCGGTGTTCCTCGGCGTGACCGGGCGCATCCAGCGGCAGCATGAGATCGTGCATGTAATCGCGCAGCAGTTTTGGCGGCCGCAACTTGGGCCGCGCCTTCCGGACGTCGCCAGCCGGAATTTCCGTTAACTGTTAACTGCGACAACACGCGCCGGCGGTTTGCCTATAATGAAGTCGGCGCATGAAGCCGTCGGGAGTATTGCGGGTACCGTTCTTCCCGGCCCTGATCGCCGGCATCGGCGCCGGCGCGGTCGCGGGCCTTGTCAACATCGGGTTGCTGTCCCTGATGCATGCGCGCCTGCCGCCCGCTGCGGCCACCGGCGGCTCCTCCGTCGTCGCCGGGGCGTTCGCCGGCATCGCCTACTGGATGTTGGCCCGCATCTTCCCGCGCCCGGCGGCCGCGCTGTGGCTGACAAGCTTCCTCATCGCGACGGTGGACACGCTCGTCGTCTTTACACTGCCGTTCCCGACCGCGGGGCGGCGCCTCGGTCTTGCCCCGCTGGCCGGCCTCGTGACGCCGGTGCTTCAGATCCTCGCGCTCTTCGGCGTCGGCGGCTCAGCACCGGTGCACCTGCCGGGGTCGGCGCAGCCGGCCTACCTGGTGGTGCACTACGCCACCGCGGTCGTCGTCAGTCTGCTCATTCCGATCTTCGCGCGCCCGTCGACGCGCTCCATCTGACCACGCCCTCGCGATTCGTGGTTGCCGCCGCGCACACCGGCGCGGGGAAGACAACGGTCACCATCGGCCTCATCGCCGCGCTGCGGCGCCGTGGGTACGACGTGCGCCCCTTCAAGGTGGGGCCCGACTACATCGATCCGGGATTCCTCAGCCGCGCGGCCGGCCATGCCGCGCGCAATCTCGACGGATGGCTGCTCGATGCCGCGACACTGCGGTGGTTGTTTGACCGCCACGCCGGCCGGGCCGCCGTCGGAGTGGTCGAGGGCATGATGGGCCTCTTCGACGGGCTCACCGGCACCGACGACACCGGCAGCACGGCCCACGTCGCGCGCACGCTCGGCCTGCCGGTTGTCGTTGTGCTGGACGCCTCGCGCGCCGCGCGAAGCGTCGCGGCGGTCGCGCGCGGCTGCCAGGTGTTCGACCGGCACCTGCGGATCGCCGGTTGGGTCCTGAACCGCGTCGCCGGCGAAACCCACCGGCACTGGGTCACCGAGGCCGTCGAGGGTTCGACGCGGCGGCCGGTCCTGGGCTCACTGCCGGACGATCCGCGCCTCGCGCTGCCCGAGCGGCACCTTGGCCTCGTCCAGGCTCACGAGACCCTCTCGCTCGGACGTCTCCTTGCCCGTCTCGGCCACGACGTGGAGCAGGGCGTCGATCTGGCGCGCCTGCTGCGCAGTACGCGAGCGCCGAGGGGCACTGTCGAGATGCCGATGCCGCCTGCCTTGGCGCGCCTCCTATCGGGGAAAGCGGTGGACGCATCGACGAGGCCGCGCCAATCGAGTCCGGCGGGAGCGGGCACTCTTCGGCCGTCGCGGCCTGTCGTCGCGTGGGCCCGCGATGCGGCCTTTACATTCCAGTACGCGGACAACATTGAGCTCTTGGAAACGCTCGGCGCGCGCGTGGTGGCTTGGAGCCCGCTGGCCGACCAGCGCCTCCCTGCCGGGACGGCCGCGATCGTGCTGGGCGGCGGATACCCTGAATCGTACGCGGCGGCGCTCGCGGACAACCGGCCGGCCCTCCGGATGGTGCGGGCGTTCGCCGAGCAGGGAGGGCCGATCTACGCGGAATGCGGCGGGCTCATGTATCTGGCCCGGGGCATCGCCGCCGGCGGCCGGCGGTACCGCCTGGCCGGCATCGTTCCGGCGTGGGCCCGCCTGACCGGACGAACGCGGGTTGCCTACGTGCGGGCCGAGATGCTCCGCGACACGATTCTGGCATCCCGCGGCACCATCGTGCGTGGACATGAATTTCACACGTCGTCGTTGAGTCCGGCGCCCGCGGCCCGCGTGGCGGCATACCGTGTTGCCGATGCGGCCGCGGGCGGCCCGGCGGCGCCGTTCCGCCTCGACGGCTACGGCCGCGCCGGCGTACTGGCGTCGTACGTGCACGTCAATTTTCTCAGCGACCCGCGGCTGGCGGTGCGCTTCGTGACCGGCGCCGGCAAAAACGCTCTAATCGAACAACGCCGCAGGTAGGCCGCATCCGGGGCACGAAGTGCGGTTCGGACGCCCCGCCGGGCGGACTTCGGGAGGCACACGTTTGGCGCGCGCTGGGGGCTCTGGACAAACGGCCGCCGTGGTGCTGGCCGCGGGGAAAGGGACGAGGATGCGTTCGGACCTCCCCAAGGTGCTGCACCCTCTCCGGGGCCGGCCAATGGTGGCATACGTGGTCGATGCGGTGCGGCGAGCGGGCGTCCGCCGTCCGCTTGTTGTCGTGGGGCCCGATTCGGGAAGCGTTCGTACGGCCCTCGGGGACGGCGTCGACTTCGTCGTTCAGCGCGAGCCGCGCGGCAGCGGCCACGCCCTCATGCAGGCGATGCCCAGGCTCGGCGGCGGGGCGGTCGCGCTCGTCGTCAACGGCGACATGCCGCTCGTCTCGCCGGAGACGCTGCGCGCGCTCCGCCTGAGCGTGCGCAACGGCGCCGCCGCGGCGATCGCGGCGGGCACACCCGCCGAAACCCCGCCGTACGGGCGGATCGTGCGCGGCGCCGACGAACGGTTCCTCCGAATCGTGGAGAATGCCGACGCCACACCGGAAGAGACCGCGATCCGCGAGGTGAACGCCGGATTTTATTGTGTCCGCGTCGCGGAGATGGCGCAGGCGCTTCGACGCATTCGTCCGGCGAACCGGCAGGGGGAATACTACCTGCCCGATGCGGTCAACGTGCTCGCCACGGACGGCCGAGAAGTCGCGGTGGTGTCCGTGAGCGACCCCGATGAGCTGGCCGGGGTGAACACGCGCGCGGACCTATCCGCGGTGGACGCGATCCTGCGCCGCCGCGTGCTCGAGCGGTTGATGGCGGCCGGGGTCACGGTGCTCGATCCCGTGACCACCTTCGTAGACGACACCGTCAAGATCGGCCGCGACACCGTGCTGCATCCCGGCACGTTCTTGACCGGGCGCACGGTGATCGGCTCCGGCTGCGTTGTGGGCCCGGGCGCACGCGTCCACGCCTCGACCCTCGGGGCCCGCGTCCGTGTGTGGGACTCGTGGATCGAGGAAAGCCGGGTCGGTGAAGGCACGCGGATCGGTCCGTACGCCCACCTCCGTCCGGGCACCGTGGTGGGCCGCCAGGTCGAGATCGGAAACTTCGCCGAACTGAAGAACGCCCGCGTCGGCGACCGGACGAAGGTGCACCACAAGAGTTACCTCGGGGACGCGCTCATCGGCACCGAGGTCAACATCGGTGCCGGCACGATCACCTGCAATTACGGCCTCGACCGGCGCAAACACCGGACCACGATCGGCGACCGCGCCTATATCGGGAGCGACTCGATGCTGGTCGCGCCCGTGCGCATCGGGCGCGGGGCCGCGACGGGCGCCGGATCCGTGGTGACGAAGGACGTGCCGCCGCGGCGGGTCGCAGTCGGCGTGCCGGCGCGGGTCATCCGCTCGCTCGACGGTGCTGAACAGCCTCCCCGCCGCGCGAAGGTTCTCGCGGGGGGCCGCAGGACGGGTGAGCGGAGCCGAGTTAGGGCAAACAGGTAGGGGAGGGGAGGCGGGAACGGCGATGGCCGACGCGCAGATCCGGATTTTCAGCGGCACGAGCAATCCGGACCTCGCCCGCGGAATCGGGGAATATCTCGGCCTGCCGGTGGGCGCGATCAATGTCTTCCGGTTCGCCGACGGCGAAATCGGCGTCCGGATCGAAGAGAGCGTCCGGGGCCTCGACGTGTTCGCCGTCCAGTCGACGTGTCCGCCCGCGAACGAGACGCTGATGGAACTGCTGATCATCATCGATGCGCTCCGGCGTGCGAGCGCCGCGCGGGTGACCGCCGTGATTCCCTACTTCGGCTACGCGCGCCAGGACCGCAAGATCAAGCCACGCGAACCGATCTCGGCCAAACTCGTCGCGAACATGCTGACCACCGCCGGCGCGGACCGCATTCTGACGGTTGACCTGCACACCGGGCAGTTGTGGGGGTTCTTCGACATTCCCTTGGACCACTTGCCGGCGCGGATGATCCTGGGCGATTATTTCCGGTCGCTCGGGCTGGAGCATCCGGTCGTGGTGTCGCCGGATATCGGCGGGGTCAAGCGGGCGCGCGAGTTTGCGCAGTACCTCGGCGCGCCGCTCGCCATCATCGACAAGCGGCGCGACCGGCCCAACCAGGTGGCGGAGATCGTGCACGTGATCGGCAAAGTGTACCGGCGGACGGCGATTCTCGTCGACGACATCATCGATACCGGCGGGACGCTGGCCCTGGCCGCGGAGGCGCTCGTGAAGCGCGGCGTGGTCGCCGTCTACGCGTGCTGCACGCATGCCATCCTGTCGCCGCCGGCCATGGCGCGCATCCAGCGGTCGCCGATCACGCAGCTCGTGGTCACGGACAGCATCCCTGTGCCGCCGGACAAGCGGACGCCGAAGCTGGCGGTGATTTCGGTCGCCGGGCTGATCGGCGAGGCCGTGCAGCGCATCCACGCCGAACGGTCCGTCAGCGAGTTGTTCGGCGCCCCGCGGGTTATGCAGCCCGCGACCGAAGGGGAATAGGCGCCTCCGGCGCCCGGGCCGCCCGACTGTGACGATCTACCCGTTTCTCGTTGCCGGCGCGATCGGCCTCGTCATCGCCTACCTGCTCACGCCCGTGGTCGCGTGGGTCGCGACGCAGGCCGGCGTGCTGGATCGCCCGGGGGGCCGCCACATACACCGCGCGCCGGTCCCGAGGCTCGGCGGCATCGCGATCTATTTGGCGTTCGTCGCCGCCGTCCTCGTCGGCCTGCCGGTGGAACGCCCCATCCACGTCGCCTTCCAACCCCAGCGCATCACCGTCGTGATCCCGTACCTGCCGGCGATCGACCGGCCGATCGTGGCGCTCCTGCTCGGCGCGACGCTGATCACGCTCGTCGGCGCGTGGGACGACATCCGGGGCACCCGCCCGATCGTGAAGCTCGCCGGGCAGGTCGCCGCGGCCGCGGTGCTGCTGCCGTTCGGCGTCGGCATGGACGTGCTCACGAACCCGCTCGGCGGCATGTTCTTCGTCGGACCGCTCGGCGCCATCGTCACGGTGGCGTGGATCGTGGCGCTCTGCAACGTGATGAACCTGATCGACGGGGTGGACGGCCTCGCCTCGGGCATCGCGGCCATCGCGGGGGCCACCCTGCTTGTCGCGTCGTATCACCGCGGCGACGTCGGGACGGCAATCCTCGCCGCGGCGCTGGCCGGCGGGGCGCTGGGGTTCATCCCCTTCAACATCAATCCCGCGCGCATCTTTCTCGGGGATACCGGTTCGATGCTGCTCGGGTACACGCTCGGCGCGCTGTCGGTGCTCGGCACGTACAAGAGCTACACCGCGCTTTCCCTGCTCGTCGCGCTGGCGGCCTTGGGCGTGCCGGTGACGGACACGGCGTTTGCGATCGCCCGGCGGTGGCGGAATCGCCGCCCCATCTTCGAGGCGGACACGCAGCATCTGCACCACCGGCTGCTCCAGCGCGGACTCACGCCCCGCCAGACCACCGCGGTGCTCTACATCGTGACCGGCATCCTGAGCGCCGGCGCGCTCATGGTCAGCGGCGTCGGGCGATTCCCTATCATCGCGATCCTCGGCCTCCTGCTCGCGCTGCTCGCCGTCGGTGCCCGGAAAACGGGCCTGCTCCCGCCCGGCGGGGAGCTCGGGCCGCAGACTGCGCCGGCCTCGGCTCCCCCCGGCGTTGACCTTCGACCGGCGCCGAAAGTCCTCCAGGCGTCCGCGGCGCCGCCAGCGGCCGACCCAAGCAGCGCGGATCAGTGAGAACCGCCCCTGCGGGCACGCCGCGTCTTCGCCTCGCCGCGGCGTGACGGCCCGCCGGACCGTGGTCGCCGTGTTCGGGACCCGGCCGGACGCGGTGAAGATGGCGCCGGTGGTGCGCGCCCTCGCGGCGCACCCGTCCGAATTCTCGCCCGTGGTCGTGGCGACGGCCCAGCACCGGCAGATGCTCGACCAGGTGCTCGACGTGTTCGATCTTCATCCCGATTACGATCTCGACATCATGACCGAGCAGCAGTCCCTCGTCGACATCTCCGTGCGCACGCTGGCGCGGCTCGACGAGGTGCTCCCCAAGATCGCGCCCGACCTCGTGATGGTGCAGGGCGACGCGGCGCCCTGTTTCCTCGGCGCGCTCGCCGCGTTCTACCGCAAGATCCCTGTCGCGCACGTGGAGGCCGGCCTGCGGACCGAGGACAAGTATCAGCCGTTTCCGGAAGAGATGTACCGGCGCATGGTGTCGGTACTCGCCGACCTGCATTTCGCGCCGACCGCGACGGCGCGCGCCAATCTCGAGCGTGAGGGCATCCCGGCGTCGCGGATTACGGTGACCGGCAATACCGTGATCGACGCGCTGCTGGACGTCGCCCGCCGCGAGCTGCCGGCCGTCGACCCGCGGCTTCGCGAGGCGCTCGCGCATCCCGGCCGCCGGCTCTTCATGACGACGCACCGCCGGGAGAATTGGGGCGAGCCGCAGCGCCGCGTGTTCGCGGCGGTGCGGCGGCTCCTCGACGAGTTCTCCGATCTCTCGCTCGTCTTTCCGGTGCATCCGAACCCCACCGTCGCGCGGCCGGCCCGCGAGATCCTCGGCGGGCATCCGCGCGCGCACCTGTTCGACCCGTTCGACTACACGACGACGGTCGCCGTGATGAAGGACGCCGCGCTCATCCTCACCGACTCCGGGGGCATTCAAGAAGAAGCGCCGGCTCTCGGGCGGCCGGTCCTTGTCCTGCGGGAGACGACGGAGCGGCCCGAGGGCATCGACGCCGGGACGGCGCGCCTCGTGGGTACGGACGAGGCCCGCATTCTCACCGCCGCCCGGGAACTGTTGACGGACGGAGCCGCGTACGCGCGGATGAGCCGCTCGCGCAATCCCTATGGCGACGGCCGCGCCTCCGAGCGGATCGTCGCCGCCCTACGGCGCTATTTCGGATTCGCAGCGGACGCCCCGGAAGAATTCCGCGGGTGACGGCCGCCGAACCGAATCCGCGGCCGCCGGGGGGTTACGGAAGGGGCGGCTTGACGGTCCCGATTAGCAGATCAGGCACGACGGAAGATCGGACCCATTCCGACCCCGAGTCCGCCGGCTCCTCGCCCGGGCGAGACAGGCCCTGCTTCGTCTTCTGCGGCACCAGTTTGGGATTTCGGAAGAACAGCGTGATACTCCGCAGGTTGACCGCGAGGAACTTACTGACGACCGTTTCCCCGTCGCCCCGCAGACCCGTGACCCGGGCATCGGTCACCGGGATGAACTGCCTCCCCTGCTCGTTCAGATCGTCGAGCAGCCGTCCCACATCCTCGCGCGCGTGGTAGAATCCCTCAATCCGGTGCGTTGCCGTGTAGATGACGACGGGGACCACGCTCTTCTTGATCTTCAAAGGCGACGTCACGTTCTCCACCTCCGGCCCGGGGGTCGCGGTCTGCGGAACGCCCGGCCCACCGCGTGAACCTCCACTCATGTGCCCGTGCTGAAAACATCGTAGACGCGTCCGAGGAAGCATGCCGGACCCGGCCTGAGGACATGGGGATCACCGGCCGCCGTTCTTCGTTTTTGAGAGAAAGGCGTCTCGCGCCGCGACACTACACTGGGGAACCTCCCTTCGCGCCCGCGCGTTTGACAGTCAAAGGGGGAGGCGCCTATAATGATGCGGCCGCGGGCATAACCATGCGGGGGAAAGGCGGAATACGTATGCACCGGGCAGCCGTGACCACGGCATTCGTGCTCGTCGTGGCGGCGGTATTCGCGACGACCGCGGCGTCGGCGCAGACCGCGGCCAACATCGTCGTGCGCTCCGGCATCTCCGGCCAGGTGCTGCCCCTGCAACTCGTCGTTGTGGGACAGAGCGTGAAGCTCGGTGACACCCTCGTATTCGTCCGGACCTCGACCGGCAGCGCCATCCCCGCGGCCCGCGCCACGGCCGACGGCAAAGTGACTCAAGTAATGGTGCGGGTCGGCGATTTTGTGAACATTGGCGACCCGGTGGCCGTGATCGAGGCCCAGTAACGGCGGACCGCACTCGGGAGTAGTGGCGAGGGGGGCTTTCCCCCTCGTGTTGTTTCTCGGAGGGCGCCGCGCACCGCGGCGGGAGACGGAGGGGGAGTCTTGCTGAGAGGCGCCGGAGGCTGTGGTCGGAATGCGCTGCGGGTACTCGCGGCGGTCGTGGCGGCCGGACTCGGCGCGGTCACCTCCGGACTTCCTCTCGCCGGCGCTGATCCTCAGGGAATCCTGCCGCTGTCCGCGGTACACGCGGGTATGCGCGGCTACGGCCTGACCGTCATTCAGGGCACGACGATTCAGCGGTTTGACGTTGATGTGCTCGGCGTGCTGCGGGGTGAAAACTCCTCGGACACCGATCTCATTCTGTTCCGCGCCGCCGGTCCGTTGATCTCGAAAGCCGGAGGCACCGCTTCCGGGATGAGCGGCAGCCCGATCTACCTCGGCGGGCGGCTGGCCGGTGCACTCTCCTACGGCTACCACTTCCCGGGCCCGGATGCGGACCTGAGTCTTGCGACCCCGATCGAGCAGATGCTGCGAATGGTGAGCGCCCCGGCCCCGGCCGGAGCCTTCGGCCGCCGGGGGGCGCCGTCGTCCTGGATGCGGCCGCGCGAATACCGGAGCGAGACACCCATTGCGACGTCCGCGGGCCCGCTGCGCCGCGTGCTGGTGGTGGGGTCGGCGGCGGAGGCCGCGGCGTACAACGCGCATGCGGTGCCCGGTACCGCCGCGGTGGCGCCCACGACCGTGCCGATGACCGCGGCCGGCATCACGCCGGCCGGCATGCGGGTGCTCGAGCGGGCGTTCAAGCGGTTCAACCTGGTGCCGTTCCAGGGGTACGGCGGCCGGCGGGTCTTCGACCCGCCGCCGATCGAGCCGGGGGCGTCCCTCGGCGTGGAACTCGTGCGCGGCGACGTCGAAGTGGGCGCCATCGGCACGGCGACGTACCGGCAGGGCGACACGGTCCTCGGCTTCGGCCACCCGCTCATGAACGCGGGAAGCGCGTCCCTGTTCCTTACCACGGCGTGGATCGATACGGTCGTCCGCTCGCTCGACTTTCCATTTAAAGAGGGCAGCTTCGGACCCGCCGCGGGCACGCTGACCCAGGACCGGACGACGGGGATCGCCGGCCAGCTGCACCGCCTGCCGCGGGCGTTCGCGATCCGGGTCAGCACCAAGGATCTCGACACCGGCGTTTCGCATAGCTACGGCGCGCAGGTGGTGCGCCGGCAAGATCTCGCGGAGAGCCTCGTCCCGAGTGCGGTGTTGAGTCTGGTCCAGCGCGGGCTCGACCGCGTCGCGGGCGGGTCGGCCGCGATCCGCATCACCCTGCGGGCGCGCGGCCTCAAACAGCCCGTCGTGCGCGAGGATCTGGCCTACGACGTTAACGACATCGCGACCGCGGCGGTGCTCGACGTGCCGGCGGCGACGCAGCTGCTCTTCAGCAATTTCTTCCAGGAGCTCGATCCCGTGGACATCACCGTCGAGATCGCGGTGACCACCAAACCCAACATGGCGCTCCTTGTGGGGGCGCGGCCGGACGTGCGAACGCTCCACCCCGGCGATCGCCTGCAGGTGCAGGTGCGGATCCGTCCCTTCGGCGACACGGAGCCCCAGTCGAAGACCATCGCCTTTACGGTGCCGCACGACTTCCCCGCCGGGCCGGCGTTCCTGCTCGTCGGCACGGCGGGCGCGCTCAACGACTCCTCGTCCCCCCAGGACAAATTCCAGGCGCTGGTCGCGGCCGAATCGACGCCGAGCGGCGTCGAGTCGCTCGCGTCCGCGGTCGAGCAGTTTGAAAGCGAAGATAAGAACACGGACGTGATGGTGCAGCTGGTGCCCGAGTCGGTATTGAAGGCGGTCGGCGCGAACGCGAACCCCAGCTTTGAGTCCGCGGCCGGCACCACGGTCGAGACGGACTGGGTCGTGCTCGGCAAGTACCAGGTCCCGATGACGGTGAAGTAGGATGAACGCGCGCGCCCGGCTCGCCGCCCTCATCCCGGCCGTCGCGGCGCTCGGGCTTGCTCTTCTCCCCGCCGCCGGCCCGTCCGCGGCCGCGCCGGCGATCATCCCCGCGGATGCCATCGCCGTCGGCATGAAGGGCGTCGGCAAGACCGTCATCATCGGCACATCCGTCGTGACGTTTGACGTCCGCGTGCTCGGCATCTTGCACAACGCGGGCCCGGCGGGCGACCTCGTGCTGTTCCGTGCCTCCGGCCCGGTCATTCAAAGCGTGGGCGGAATCGCCGCCGGCATGAGCGGCAGTCCGATCTACCTCCAGGGCAAACTGGCCGGCGCGCTGGCATACACGTTCCAGGCCTCCGATCCGATGGTCGGCCTGTTCACGCCGATCGAAGACATGCTCCGGCTGCTGCCGCACGCCCAGTCGCGGGTTCCGGCCGGGCCGCGCGTCTATGCGATCGCGCCGATGCGTCTTGACGGCCGCACGATCCGCCGCGTGGTGGTGCCGGCTTTGTCCGTCCGCGCCGGCCCGCGTCCGTCCGGGCGGACCGTGCGCGCCGTACCGGACGACACGCTCATCGCGGCCCCCGCGGTCACCCCGCTGTTTGTGTCGGGCGTCGGCGCGGCCGGACTCGAGACGCTGACGAATCTCCTCGGCCCCATGGGGCTTGCCCCCGTCGCCGGCGGCTCGGAGGCGGACGTGCCGGCCTCGCTGCCGCTCGAGCCCGGGAGCGCGATCGGCGTCGCACTGCTGAAGGGCGACATTGCCGCGTACGCCATCGGCACGATGACGTATCGCGACGGCGACCGGATGCTGGCCTTCGGCCATCCCTTCACGGGGATCGGGCCGGCAAGCTACCTGCTCATGAACGCGACGATCTTTCAGGTCGTACAGGGCCAGCAGCAGAACATCAAGATCGGCGCCGTCGGCGCGCCGGTCGGCATCGTCTCCCAGGACCGCCCGGCCGGCATCGGCGGTACGATCGGCGTGCTGCCGCGCATGTTCGGCGTACACGTCCATGTGCGAGACGGCGACAGCGGCCGCGACCGCTACTTCAATTTCCAGGTCATCCCCAGCACGGAAATCGCGCCGGTCGTTGTGCCCGTGGGCTCGCAGGGCGCCATCGAACGCGCCCTCAACCGCAGCGGACAGGGCACCGCGACGGTCCGCATGGTCCTCCACGGCCGAGGGCTGCCGGCGCCGGTCGTGCGGGAGAACATGTTCTACGGTGCGAGCGGGATCGCCGCGCGTGCGCTCGCCGAGTTGCCGCAGGCGATGGCGCTGCTGTTCGACAACGATTTCAAGGACGTCGCGCCGACCGGCATTGACCTGGACCTGCGGGTGACCTCCGCGCAGGAGACCGCCACCATCACGGATGCGGAAGTGCCCCACGATCCCGTTGCGCCGGGCGGCACCGTCCGCGTGCGCGTGACCGTGCGTCCGTTCCGCGCCGCACCGCGGACCGAGGAGCTCGCGCTGACGATCCCGGCGAATGCGGCGGTGGGTCCCGCAATGCTCATCGTGCGCGGGGGCGGTAGCGGCGTGCCGGCCGGCGGGACCGGCGGCGCAGCGGGTCCGGCGGCCGGCACCGCGGGGCAGGGCGGCGGCCCGCGGACACTCGAGGACGCCATTAAGGCATTCGAGACCCGAGACAAAAACACCGACGTCGTTGCCGAGTTGATCGGCGGTACGCCGCCGCGGACGGAGGCGGGCACGCCGGCGGCCGGCACGGCGGCGGTGCGGCCGTCGGTGCAATGGACCACACCGTGGGTCGTGCGCGGCCGTATTCAGATCCCGATCGTCGTCAGCGGACCGAAATAATCATGCCGGCGATCGCGGTCGCGGTGGAGCGGAGGGTGGAGCTCCCCGCGGGCGTCATAGGAGCGGTGTCCTGATCGCATCCGGCCTCCCGCGGGCCGGCGCGCGCGGCCCCGCCCCACGCCGCAGATGGATCGGCCGCGCCGCCATCGCGGCGGCGGCGTGCCTGCTGTGCGGCGCCGCCGTGTGGGCCGGTATCTACGCGAGCAACTGGGCCGCCCACGCCGTCCGCCAGACGATCGTCACACGCCTGAGCCAATCGCTCGGCCGCGCCGTCGCCCTCGGCAGCGTCAGCGGCAATCTCCTCAACGGCATCGAACTGCACGACCTCGTCATTGCCGAGCGCGGCGGGTTCAGCCGCGGCGTGGCGTTTTCGGTCGACCGCGCGCGTCTGACGATCTCGCTGTGGGATGTCGCCCGCCGTCCCCAGGACGTACTGGCGAGTATCACCCGCGCCGATCTCGCCACCCCGCACCTCGAGCTCGCCCGGGATGGGCGCGGCGTCTGGAACATGGCGGATCTGCTGAAGCAGCAGCAGAGCCCCCTAGGTCCGGCGTTTCGGGGGCGGGTCGTCGTCCACGGCGGCGTCGTCGCATACGCCGACTCGTGGGGCGTCGAGTCGCCGCCCTTTGTCACCCGGTTCGAGCACATCGATGGAACGATCGCCGTGAGGGGCGGCCGCGTGGTGATCGCGCTCGCCGGCCGGAGCACCGACGGGGAGGCGGCCACGGTACACGGCCGGTACGCAGCAGCCGACGGAACGTACGATCTCGATATCACGGCCAAGGACGCGTCCGTGCCGCACTGGGGCGGCTACCTGGTCCGGCTCGGCGCGCTGCGCTGGGACGGCGGACGCTTCTCCGGCCGCGTCCACCTGCTTGCGACCGCGTCGCGGGCCGGCGTCACCATGGACTACACCGCCGCGATCCAGCTCGACGACGCGGAAGCGCTCTACCGTCCGGCCCGCATCCCGCTGCGTCATGCGCGGGGCGAGCTGCAGCTTACGGCCGGCCACGTCGGCGCCGACGGCCTGACGCTCATCGCCGACGGCGCCCCGATTTGGGTGAGGGGCGACGTCTCGTATGCCGGCTCTCCGTGGCTGGACCTCGTCGTGCGCGGCGAACGCCTCGACTTGGCCCGGGCCCGCGAGCTGTTCCCGTTGGGGAACGGCGTGACGCTGACGGGCCGCGCCAGCGGGGACGTCTGGATTTCCGGACCCGTCAGCGCGCCATCGGTCTCGGGTTCGGTGCAGGCGGCGGACGGCCGTTTCAACCGCCAGGATTTCACGGGCCTCAACGCGCGCTTCGACTATAATGCCGGCGTGCTCTCGCTGCGGGAGTTGTCGGCCGGGGTCGGCGACGGGCGCGTCGCGGGGGATGCCGTCATCGATCTCGCGGCGCCGCAGCTCTTCTATACATTCGCCGCGACGGCCGAGAACATCGACGCGGCGATGCTGCCGCGCGCCGGCCTTCCCGGGACCGGCGACGTAAGCGGGCGGGGGTCGGGCACGGTCGCCGGGGTGGGCGCGGGTCCGCGCCTCGCCGTGCTCGGCGCCGTGTCGCTGGACCGCGGCGCCGCGCGGGGCCAGTCCTTCGACCAGATGACGGCGTTGTTCTGGAACGACGGAAGTTCCGTGCGCGTGGACTCGCTGCGCGTGAACGCCGGGCCGGGCGCGCTGTACGCGTCGGGGTCGGTGTCCCCGGGCGGCATCCTGGATCTCGGGGCGGAGGGCCACGACGTGCCGCTTGCCGAGATCGCCGTCCGCACCGGTCTCGCGCCGTCACACCTGAGCGGCGTGGGGCGGTTCGACGGGCACATCGGCGGGACGCTGGCCGGTCCGGCGCTGTCGGGCGCCGTCGCGGCCTGGGACGGCCGGCTCGGTCCTCTCCCGTACACCTTCGCCGCGGGAACGGTGCGCATCACGCCCGAGACGCTGTCCATGGCGCAGGCGGACTTCTTCGAAGGGGGAGCGCACTACGGCGTGGCGGGCAGCCTCGCGCTGCGCCCGCTCGCGGCGCGCAACGTGGCGATCGAGGCGGACGGCGTTCCGGCGCAATCGTTTCTGCACCAGACCGCCGGAATGGACAGCGTGACGGGGACGCTCTCAGGCCGCCTCGTCGTCAACGGACCCGTCCAGCGGCCGTCGGTCGCCGGCCACGCGACGCTGACCCGGGGCAGCGTCCTTGGACAAATTGTCGATGCCGCCGACGTCGACCTCGCGGCGGGCAAACCGGGATTCATCCAGGTCGCGCGTCTTGACGCGCGGGCCAACGGGTCGCACGTCCACGCGTCCGGCACGGTCGATTCCCGCGGCCCGCTCGCATTGAACTTCCAGGCCGACCGTGTCCGGCCGGCCGACATTTCACTGTTGAGCCGGTTCGGCGTCGCGCCCTACGGTACCGTGACCGTGGACGGGCGCGTGACCGGCACCGTCGCGGATCCCGAGTTCTACGGACGCCTCGTCTCCCCCGACCTGTGGATGCGCGGCCAGGCCTTCTCCGCATCCGGCATCGTGGATTACCGGAACGGCCAGATCCAGCTCGCGCCCCTCGACCTGGTGCAGGGCGACGCGAGCTACAGTCTCAGCGGCAACGTCTCGTGGAGCGGGCGGCCCGCGGCCGACCTCAATCTCCATGTCACGCACGGGCAGATCGCGACGCTAGTCGACGCCGCGGGCCTTCGGCTGCTGGCGAAGATCGAGGGAATCATGGACGGCGATGTCGCGCTCTCGGGTCCGCTCTCGGACCCGTCTGCGCGGCTAACACTGGCGCTCAACGATGCCCGGATCGGGGGCGTCCCGGCCGGCACCGGCGAGGCGGACCTGATGTTCAGCCACGGCGCGATCGACATCAGGCAGTTCGCGCTGCATCCTGGGCGCGGCGATGTGGCCGCCCGGGGTCAGGTTCGCCTGGGCGGGATCAGCGCGGTCGAGCTCTCGGCGCGCGGCCTCGATCCGGCCGTCTTGGTGCCGCTCTTTCACCTCCGGCAGCCGCTCGTCGGGAACATCGATTTTACGATGCAGTGGACCGGCTCCGCCGCGAATCCGACCGCGGGACTCTCGTTCGAAGCGACCGATGCCGGCGTGCCGGGCGTGACCGTGAGCCGGATTACGGCGCTCGCCTACTACAAGAACGGGACGATCACGATCCAGAACGGCATGATCGCAAAGAACGAGCACACGCTGGTCCTCGAAGGCACGCTGCCGGTGGCGACCGGACGGTTCGACCTCGATCCGAACGGGCCGCTGCAGCTCAGCCTGCACCTCGCCGACGCCGACCTGAGCTTCCTCAGCCTGCTCAGCCCGGCTGTTCACGATGCGTCGGGGACGGTGGCCGGCGAGGTCACGATCGGCGGCACGGTTGCCGCGCCGACGATGAACGGATCCGTGCGGACCGCCGGCGGCCGGCTGCGGTATGCACCGCTGCGGACACCGATCACCAATATCGCGGCGGACATCGCGTTCTCGCGCGATGTGGTAAACGTGCACGACGTGTCGGCGGACATCGGCGGCGGCCACGTGGCCGTGCAGGGCACGGCCGCGATCAGCGACTTCCGTGTTCGCACGGTGGACTTCACGCTGACCGCCAAACAGACGACCCTCGATATCCCGGGCCTCTACACCGGCCGGGCGGACGCGGCCCTGGCGCTGCACGGTCCGGCCGCGGACCCGACGCTCACCGGCGGGGTCACGCTGTCCAACGGGCGCATTACTTATGCGGGCGCGCTGCCGGGCTCGGAGGCGGCCGCGCAGGGGACCCTGCCGCCGGTGGCCCTCGACGTCAACATCGGGACCAGCGGCGATCTCTCGTACGGCGAAGGCCCCGTGCAGTTGGCGCTGACCGGCGGCGTCCATGCCGGCGGCACGCTGGCGGCGCCGAAACTCTCAGGCGAGATTCGATCCGACGGCGGGACGGTCAGTCTCTTCGGCACGCCGTTTACCGTCGTCGAGGGGACCGCCGTGTTCTCGGAGGGTCTCGGGTTCACCCCCATGGTGACGGCGCGGGCGCAGGGACAGATCGGCGATTACCGCATCTTCGTCGACGTCTCCGGTCTGCTGCCGAACCCGTCGGTCGTGTGGAGCTCCGAGCCGCCGCTGACGCAGTCGGAGATTCTGGCGGTCGTCTTTGGGGCCACGGGCGAAGCCGGTACGCCGACCGGGCTCGCCGGGCGCGAACTGGGCCGGCTGCTGATCGGGTCGGTGACCGCGGCGATCCAGCGGGCCCTTCACCTCGACGAGCTCACGCTGTCCTACGACACGCAGAACCCGATCACGCTGCGCATCGGCAAGTTCATCTCGGCGAAGTTCTATCTCGCGCTGACCGAGGTGTTCCCGCAGCAGACCGGGACCGGCTCGCCCGCCGCGACCTCATCGGGGGCCTCAGGCGGGGGACCGCCCTCGGGGACGGTGCTGTACGCTCCCGTGCTGTCCGGCATCTTCAGCCGCCCGGTCCCGGCCGGCCAAAACTACACGGTGCTCGGGGTGGACTACCTGGTCAGCCCGAATCTCTCCATCTCGTATGATGTGGACACGCTCGGCGACAACGGCTTCTTCATGCTGACCCGGTTCCCGTTCTGATCCCGGAGAATCGCGGCGTTCGGGCCTGGATACTGGTAGGGATGGGGCGGCGTCCGTGCTGAACGAGTATTTGCGCGACCTGCACACGGTCGAGCTCCTCCGTCCGGCGGACGAGGCGCGTTGCTGGCGTGCCTTCAAGCGGGGTGGAGACCGGCGCAGCCGCGCGCGGCTGATCGAAGCGTATCAGCCGCTCGTCTTCAAAGTGGCCATGGCGCTGCATCTGCGGGAACCGATCCTGATGGATATGATTCAGGAGGGTACCGTCGGGCTCATCCAGGCGGTCGAGCGGTTCGATCCGGGCCGCGGCGTGCGCTTCAGCACCTTCGCGACCTACCGCATCCGTGGACGCATGCTCAACGCACTGCGGCGGGAGCGGGGCCGTCCCCAACCCGACGCCGAAGACGCCGCCGAGTCGCTTGCCCGCGTGCCCGACGGCGCGGCCGCCGAGGCGCTCGCGTCGGTGGAGGACGCGCTGCTCCTACGCCAGATCGTCTCGGCGATGGACGGCCTGCCGGCCCGCGAACGCCGAATCCTGGTCGGCGCCTTTCTCAGCGCAGAGGAACCAGCGCGCATCGCCGACGAACTGAAAATCAGCCTGTCGCACTTCTATCGCCTCCAGCAGCAGGCGCTGCGGAGAGTCCGTGAGATGCTCGCCCCGCCGCTGCTGGCACGACACGCGGAGGAGTAAGCGGATGCCCCGGCCCGACGCATTGCTGTGCCGCATCGGGTACGCCGAAGAGTGGCTGCGGCGGGCGCGGCACGATTGGCTGAAGGGGGACGGGCCCGCGGCGGTCCGGCGGCTCATGCTCGCCGAAGCGGAGATCCGGCACGCGCGTGAGTCACACGCGGCCCGCGCCGGAGGGCCCGCCGGCCGGCCTCACCCGGCGGGACAATGGCGGCTCGTGGCAGGGCTGGCCGCCGCGGCCATGGTCGCGGCCGGCCTGGGGTACGCGTCGATGTGGACGGCAACACCGCCGCCCGGTGCTGGGGCCGCGCGGGGCGGTATGGAGGAGCCGCTGCGCGGCGGGGCCTTCGGGCGGACGATCGTACAACTGGACACCGGACGATTTCTGATGCCTAATCTCGAACAGGCGCCCACAGACAACACCGCGGCCGGCTCCGGGGTCATCGCCCCGGCGCCGCCGGCAGACGGCGTGCCCGGCGACGCCGGTTTTGCCGAGACGGGATCCCGCACCGACGGGGGCGCTGTGGGCCGGCCGGCGCGCGTAACCGGGGTGCCGGTGAATCTCAAGACGTCCTCGCCCACGTTCTAAGTCCGACGCTCTCAGCGTCCCGGCGCGACCGCGGGCACCCCGCGTGACGCCGGCGCGGCGACTCAAGATGGAGGTCGGTATTGAGCGCACCCGACGAAGAGACGAGACCGGGACGCGTGCGTGTGCTCGCCGCCGCGGCATGCGCCGTGCTGATCATGGGCCCGGCGCTTGTCGGGTTGGCGTCCGGGCGGATAATCACCGCGCTGGCGTCCGGGCGGCCGCTGAGCGGGATACCGGCGCTTCTCGGCATCCGGGCGCAGGCGGCTCCCACCACCCCCGCCCCGGCGGCGCCGAGTCCGGCCCAGGGCCAGCCCGTGACGCCCACGTCCCCCGTGACCCCCACATCCCCAGTCACGCCCACGTCGCCCGTGACGCCGACCACCCCGGCGCCGACGGTGACGCCGACGGTCCCGGTGACGCCGACGGCCCCGCCGCCCGCCCCGTCGCCGCTTGCGCCGTCACCGCTCGCCCCGTCACCGTTTGTGCCGCAGCCGGGCGTGCCGCCGCAGGCGGTTCCCCCACAGCGCGTGGTGGGCGTGGACGTGCAGGGTAACGTGCACGTCCCGACGGAGCAGGTGCTGAACGTAGTCTCCACCAAGCCGAACGACCCGCTGAACGAGGAGAAGATCCGTAACGACGTCCAGGCCATTCTGGCCACGGGGCTGTTCGCGGACGCCGTCGTGCGGCTCGAGCCGGTGCCGGAAGGCGTGCGGGTCCTCTTCGTCGTCGTCGAGAACCCCGTGATCTCGTCCGTCACGATCACAGGCAATACGGTCGAGTCGACGGCCACGATCATCAAGGCCCTCGGCGTCCAGACCGGCCAGGTCCTCAACACGGTCGCGATTCGGGACGGCGCCCGCGCCGTGGAGAAGCTGTACCAGGACGCCGGCTATATTCTCGCCCGCGTGTCCGACGTCGCGGTGAGCGATCAGGGCGTGCTCACCGTCACCATCGCGGAGGGGCGGATCGAGGCCATCAAAATCCAAGGCCTGCACAAAACAAAGGACTCTGTCGTGCGCCGCGAGCTGTCGTTTGCGCCCGGCCAGGTCTTCAACGCGAACGCCGTCAACGCCAGCCTGAAGCGTCTGTTCCAATTGCAGTACTTTTCCGACGTGCGGGCCCAGCCCGGACCGGGCACCACGCCGGACACGGTGGACGTCACGATCATCGTGACCGAGCAGAAAACCGCGTCGGTCGGGTTCGGCGTCGGCTATGCGACGGTCACCGGCCTGCAGGGAATCCTATCCTACCGCGACACCAATTTCGGCGGCAACGGCCAGTCGGTGATCGCCCAGTACAACAGCAGCGCGCTGAACGGCGGGGGCTACACGCTGACGTTCCACGAACCCTATTTCCTGGGCTCGCGCACAGCGATGGACCTGCAGGCCTACAACATCGTCTCGATCCCGACGGACTACTCGCTCGGGCTCAACAACGCGTTCAACTACAACATGTATCAGACCGGCGGTAGCGTCGCGTGGACCCAGCCGCTGACGCCGCTCCGGCCGTCGCCCTACTCGGTGAACTACGGCCTCAAGTTCCAGAACACCGCCTTCGGCCAGCCGAGCCTCGGCACCAGTCCGCCGCCGGGGTTTGTGTTTACGCCGGGGACCGTCATCGCCGCCGTGCTGGCGGGCATCGAAGACACACGGGACGACCCCCTCGACCCGCACAGCGGCGAGCATACCACGTTGAGCGTGGAATCCGCGTTCACCGCGCTCGGAGGGGACTTCAATTTTCAGAAGTACGAGCTCGACTACGCGCGCTTCTTCCCCATCGGCGGGGCGAACACCATCGTCGGACACGCGCACCTCGGCAGCGCGAGCGGCCCGCTGCCGATCCAGGAGCAGTACTATCTCGGCGGACAGAACTCGCTGCGCGGCTACGCCGCCGGACGGTTCCGCGGCGACCAGATGGTCCTCATCACCGGCGAGTATCACTTCCCGATCAGCAGTCTGCCGTTTCTCCACAACTTCACCGGGGTTACCGGCATCGTGTTCGGCGACGCGGGGGATACCGAGCCGTTCGGCAGCGGCTTCAACCTAAACTTGAAAACCGATTATGGGTTCGGTATTTCGGTCAAGACGGGCTTCGGCCCGTTTCGGCTCGATTACGGGTTCAGCGGGGAAGGGAACCAACTGTGGATCTCCACGGGCGTGACGTTTTGACGACGCAAGGGGCGGGGAGGAGTTGACCGGCATGATGCGGTGGAATTCGAGGACGCTTGCAATCGTGATCGCGCTGATTGTGGTGCTGGCCGCGGGGGGCTATTTCGCGGTCCGGTCGGGACCGCCGGCCTTCGGCCAGTCCATGACGATCGGCTACGTCGACATGGCGCGGGCGCTCGACGCGCACCCGGGCAAGGCCAGCGCCGAGGCCGCGCTGCGCGACTATGCGCAGGCGCAGGTCGCCGACGCGCAGCAGAAAATGAAGGCGATGTCCGCCACGCAGAAGCAGGATCTGCAGCGCCAGGTCGACCAGGAGATTTTCAAGAAGCGCGCCGAGTTGCTCGGCGGGCTCGACAAAGACATCCGGGCCGCGGTCGAAAAGGTGGCGAAGCAGCAGGGCGTCACGGTCGTGCTGAGCCGGGACGTCGTCCTCTACGGCGGCGTCGACCTGACGGACCAAGTGATCAAGGCCATCGGTGGCAGGTAGCAAATCGCTCCCGCGCATCACTGCCGCCGCGGCCGCGGCGGCCGCCGCGCTGGCGTTCGCCGGCTGCGGAGGCGCGCGGCTTCCCGGCGCCAGGCCGGCGCCGCCCCCGCCGCTGCAGGCCGACCGGGGGCCGCGGATCGTCGTGGTGGATCTCGACCGCGCCAGCCGGGCGCATCCCCGGTGGGCGGAGGTGGACGCCCTCGACCGCCGGATCCAGGGGCTGCTCGGCCAGATGTCCGCCGTGATGGCGTCGGCGAATGCGCCGGCCCCGCCGTCGATCGATCTAACGCCCCAACTCCGCGCGGCGGCACAGCACGAATCGGCGCAGCTCGTCCCCGAGTTTCGCCGCCGGATGGACGCGGAGGCGGCCGACGCCCAGGCCGCGGCCCGCCGCGAACTTGACGCGTACGCCGCCAAGATCCGCGCCGATCAGCAGGCTGAGTTCGACGCCAAACGGATCGAGCTGCAGGCGGCGATCCAGAAGACCATTGAGGACAAGTCCACCGCGCTGCAGGCGGATTCCGCGCAGTTCCAGCAGCAGACGCTCGAACAGTACCGTCTGCCGCTCCTGAACCTGCGGCTCAAGCTGGATGCCGTCTCGCCGTCCGACAAGAAAGAGGGGGACCGTATCAGCCAGCAGCTCCAGGCGCTCACGAAAGAGCGCGACGACAAAGTCGCCGCGCACGAAAGGGCCAATCAGGAGGCGCTGGCCGCGTTCGAGAAACAGCAGCGACAGGCGTTCGCCGATCAGCTTCAGGCGCTACAGGCCGACCTGACCAAACAGGGCCAGCGGCTGGTCGACCAGAAGGCGGCGGACCTCAGCGCGCGCATCCACACGGCCCTGTCCGCCAAGCAGGCCCGGTTCAACGCCGAACTCAACGCGCGCATGCAGGCGGACCTGCAGGCCCGGCAGCAGTCGCTCATCTCGAACGCTCGGGTGCAGATCGCCGCGGCGCAGTCACAATCCCGCGACACCCTCCAGGTCCGCGTCGCCTCGCTGCGCGCGCAAATCTCCGAGGCCCAGGCGGAACGCGCCCGTCTGCTCGGCACGATCATGGCGGATCTGCGGGTCGAGGCCGCCGTGCTCGCGCAGCAGCGGGGGTGGGACCTTGTGCTGACGCGCGCGGTCGCGTTTCCCGATGCGCCCGACGTCACCGCGGACCTGATCACGAGGATTCACAAGTGACCGCGGCGGGCCGCGCGGCCGTTCGGCGCCGTGCCGGTAGGGAGGGAGGTATGCGTCTTCGGGGGGTGCTGCTGGCGCTGGGCGCCGTGCTGCTGATGAGCGGATGCGGCGGCGCGGTGGGCGTCGTGGACAGCCAACGGGTGCTGAACGAGAGCGTCAAGGCGCTGCAGTATCAGCGGCAGTTGGACGACCGGGAAAAGCAGATGGCCGCCGAGCTGGCCGCGCTGGCGCCGCAGGTCAGCCGCGCCGAACTCAGCGCGCGGCGCGCGCGCCTCCTGACGGAGCTCGGCCAAATGCGGCGCGACCTCGAGGTCCAGCTCAATCAAGATCTCTACCAGGTCGCCGGCCGGGTGGCGCGGGAGGACCGCCTGCGCATCGTGCTCGTCAAAGCCCCGACGCTGCGCGGCGGACGCGACATCACCCAGCAGGTCATCGACCAGCTCAAGTAGGGGCATGCGCCTGGCGGAGCTTGCCGAGCGCGTCGGTGGGCGGGTGGCCGGCAATCCCGACGTGGAGATAAAGCGCGTCGCGCCGCCCGAGGACGCCGGACCGGACGCCGTGGTGGTCGTCGCCGAGGCGGCCCAGGTACCGCGGGTGGACGGGTGTGCCGCCGCGTTGATCGTCCGCGAGGACGCCCCCGCGACCCGCGGTCCCGCGATTCGCGTCCGCGATCCACGGCTGGCCCTGGCCCACGCGCTGCGGGCCCTCATGCCGGCCGTGCCGCCGCCGCGCGGCGTGCACGCGACGTGTGTGCTCGGCGAGCGCGTCCGCCTCGGGGACGGGGTCTTTCTGGGGCCCTACGTCGTCGTGGGATCCGATGTCGTGCTCGGCGACCGCGCGCAGATCCACGCCCACGGGATCCTCGAAGACGGCGTGCGGATCGGCCCGGACGCGCTGCTGCACCCGCGGGTGACGGTCCGGCGCCGGTGCACGCTCGGCGCCCGGGTTGTCATCCAGTCCGGCGCGGTGATCGGAAGCGACGGATTCGGCTACGCGCAGGACGCCGCGCGGCGCCACGTGCCCATTCCGCAGGTGGGGACGGTCGTGCTCGGCGACGACGTCGAGATCGGCGCGAATTCCACGGTCGACCGCGCGACGCTCGGCGCGACCCGCATCGGACGCGGGACGAAGCTCGACAACTACGTGCACATCGGCCACAACGTCGAGATCGGCGAGGACGTCGCCATGGCCGCGGCCTGCTTCATCGCCGGCAGCGTGCGCATCGGCAACCGCGTGCTAATGGGCGGGATGAGCGGCGTGGCCGACCACCTGACGATCGGCGACGACGCCGTCGTGCTCGGCGACACCGGCGTCACGCGCGACGTCCCGCCCCGGACCGTCGTGGCCGGACACCCCGCGCGTCCGCGCATGGAGCACCACCGCGCCGGCGCTGCGGCGCGGCGCCTGCCGAAGGCCCTGCGCGATCTCGCGGACCTGCGGCGCCGCCTGGACCGGCTCGAGGGCCGATAACGAAGCCGCGGGAGCGCGCCGCGCCCGGCCCGCAGCACACGATCGCGTCGCCGGCCGCGCTGCGGGGCGTCGGCCTCCACACCGGCCGCGTGGTGGAGATGACGCTGCGTCCCGCGGAGGCCGGCGGCGGCATCGCGTTTCGCCGCACCGACCGCCCCGGACCGGTGATCCCCGCCCGCGTGGAGCAGGTGACCGCCACCGAGTCGTGCGTCGCGCTCGGCGGCGAGAGCGGTGTGCGGACCGTCGAGCATGTGCTGTCGGCCGCGCGCGCGCTGGGCGTCGACAACCTGCTGATTGAACTCGACGGTCCGGAGGTGCCGGGCATGGACGGGAGCGCGCTGCCCTTCGTCCGCGCGCTGCGGGATGCGGGACTGCGGGCCCAGAGCGCGCCCCGCGCCGTGCTGCGCGTCCAGGCCCCCGTGTGGGTCGGCGACGGCGCGGGCGGTTGCGCGGTCGCGCTGCCGGCCGCGCAGCTCTCGCTGACCTGCGTCGTCACGCTGCGGGCGCCCGCGGCCGGGGATCAGGCGGCCACGTTCGATGCCGCCGCGGGCGCGTACGAGGAGGAAATCGCCCCGGCGCGAACGTGGGGGTACGAGCGCGACGCGGCGTCGCTGCGCGCGCGGGGCCTCGCGCTCGGCGCGTCGCTCGAGAACACGCTTGCGATCGGGGGAACCGGGTTTCTGAACGCGCCCCGCTTCGAAAACGAGCCGGCGCGGCACAAGGTCCTGGATCTCCTGGGCGATCTCGCCCTGCTCGGCGCGGAACTCGCCGCGGCCGTCATCGCCGTGCGCGCCGGCCATACGCTCCACGTGGCGCTGGCGCGGGCGCTGCGAGCGCAGGCACCGCATCCGGCAGGCTCGTCTTGACGAGTCCGTCCTCGTCCATAACGCAGGACACGGGGCGCTCGGCGCCGCCAACGCGAATGCCGCGAAGGCGACCGGCGAGACGGTGTCACCCGGCGCGAACGGAGGGATGATGGTGGGCGGCGATAGGCCCGGGCCGAGCGCAATGGATGTGGAAGCCATCATGGCGCGCATCCCGCATCGCTATCCGCTGCTGCTCGTGGACCGGATTCTTGAAATCGAGCCCGGGCGCCGGATCGTCGGCCTCAAGAATGTGTCCGCCAACGAGCCGTTCTTCCAGGGGCATTTCCCCGGTCATCCCATCATGCCGGGTGTGCTGGTCGTCGAGGCGATGGTGCAGGTCGGGGGGGTGCTGGCGTCCCTTCTGCCGGGGGCGGAAGGTCAAACCGCTTACTTCGCCGCCATCGAGCGCTGCCGGTTTCGCCGGCCCGTGCGGCCCGGTGACCAGTTGATCACCGAGGTCACCGTCGTCCGGACGCGGGGCCGGATCGGACAGATGCAGGCGACCGCCCGCGTCGACGGCGCGGTGGTCGCGGACGGGCTCTTTACCTATTCCATGGGCAGCATCGAGAGCGGTCCGGGCGCGGCCGTGCCGGTGGAGGACACGTCCGGCGGGCGGCCGGAACAGCGGGAAGCGGTGCGGCGTGGCGGGCGCTGAGCCGGCGCGTTCCGTCGACCGGCGGGACGGCCCGGCGCGCGCGCGGGGCGGCGCGCGCCGCGCGCCCGTGTCCGCGGCGGGGGCCGACGGCGCGATCGTGCACCCCACGGCGATCGTCGCGCGCGGCAGCGTGCTGGGTCCGGGGGTCCGGATCGGCGCCTACACGGTCATCGCGGAGCACGTGAAGATCGGGTCCGGCACGTGGATCGGTCCCCACGTCGTTATCGAGGAATGGACCACGCTCGGACGGGACTGCCGCGTCTACGCCGGCGCCGTACTCGGCGGGACGCCCCAGGACCGTCACTTTCGCGGGGAGCGAAGTTACCTCCGCATCGGCGACCGCGTGATGGTCCGCGAGTATGTCTCGATCAGCCGCGCGACCGGCGAAGACGCGGCCAGCACGGTCGGCGACGACACGCAGTTCCTGGCGTACAGCCATGCCGGCCATAACTGCCGGATCGGCCGCGGCGTCGTGATCACCAACGCCGTCCAGATCGCCGGCCACGTCGTCGTCGAAGACTCCGCCAACATCGGCGGCATGGCGGGCATCATCCAGTTCGCGCAGATCGGCACACTGGCGATGGTCGGCGGGTTCACACGCATCGACAAAGACGTGCCGCCGTACATGCTGGTCAACGGGAACCCGTACCGCACGATCGCGATCAACAAGATCGGGCTCGAGCGGGCCGGCGTGCCCGAAGAGACGCAGACGCACCTGCGGCGCGCACACCGCCTGCTGGTCCGCGCCGGCCTCGATCTGTCGCACGCGATCGACAAGATCGCCACCGACTGTCCCGCCGTGCCCGAAATCCGCCACCTCGTGGAGTTTCTGCGCGCGAGTCAGGAGCGCGGGATAGGCATCCGGCGGTGACGGGCGGCCCGCTCGGGGTGATCGCCGGGCGCGGCGCACTGCCGGTGGAGATCGCCGAGGGCGCGCGCCGGGAAGGCCGGCGCGTCGTGTGCGTGAACGCGTTCGACGCGGATCCCCGCCTCAGCGAAATCGCGGACGACTACGAAACCGTCGCGCTCGGGCACCTCGGCGCGATGGTGGAAACGTTCCGCTCCCATGGTGTCACGGAAGTCGTCCTCGCCGGCAAGGTCGACAAACTCGCCGCGGCGGGAGCCGCCTCGCTCGACGCGCTCGGCATGCGCGTGGCGAGCCGCCTCACCGACTTCGGCGATTCGGCCATCCTGCGGGCCCTTGTCTCGGCGCTGGAAGAATCGGGCTTTGTCGTCGCCCCCCAGGCCCGCTACGCGCCGCATCTCATCGCCGCGCCCGGCGTCCTGGGCCGCCGTGTCCCGTCGGCGGCCGAGCAGGCGGACATCGCCTTCGGCGCGCGGATCGCATCGGCCGCCGCGGCCATGGACATCGGCCAAACCGTCGCCGTCCGGCGCGGGATCGTGATCGCAATCGAGGCGGCCGAGGGAACGGACGCAATGATCGGCCGCGCGGGCGCGCTCGCGGCGGGCGCGGTGATCGTGAAGGTCGGCCGGCCGCGCCAGGATCCGCGGTACGATCTGCCGGCCGTGGGGCCAGAGACCGTGGCGCAGGTGGCGGCCGCGCGCGGCGCGGTGCTGGCGGTGGAAGCGGGTCACACACTGCTGCTCGAGCGCGAGCGCGTGGTGGCGGACGCCGACGGCGCGGGGATTGCGCTCGTCGCGGTGCCGCGCGGCTGACCCGGGTGGGCCGCGTCTTCGTCGTCGCGGGCGAGGTCTCGGGGGATCATCAGGCCGCGCGGCTCATCGAGGCGCTGCGGCGCGCGCGGCCCGACCTGGACATTGTGGGCGCCGGCGGGAGCCGCATGGCGGCCGCCGGCGCCCGCGTACTCGTCGACACCACGTCGTGGGGACTCATCGGTTACGCGGAAGCTTATATCCGGCTGCCGCTGTTCGCGCTGCGGTACCTGCGGTTGGTCCGGCTCATCGAGCACACGCGTCCCGACCTGCTCCTGCTCGTCGACTTCCCCGGAATGAACCGCGAGCTCGTCCGGCGGTTCTCCGGCCGGCGCCCGATCGTGTACTATCTTCCGCCGCAGACCTACGGCCGCAGGGGCCGCTCCGCGGCGCGCATGGCCCGCGCGGCGGTGCGGCTGCTCGCGGTGCTTCCCTTCGAGGCCGACGCGTACCGGCGCGCCGGCGCGGATGTGGTGTACGTGGGCCACCCCGCGGTCGGCCTGACGGCGCCTGCGGCCGGCCGCGGCGGAGCCGCCGGCGGCGGAACGCCGCCGCTCGTCGCGCTCCTGCCCGGCAGCCGCGTGCAGGAGGTTCGCGCGCTGCTTCCGGCGATGCTCGAGGCAGCGCGCGATCTCGCCGTACGCCGCGGCGCGCGCTTCATGCTGCCGCTCGCCGCGCCGCACCTCGAAGCGCACGTGACGGCCGCGGTCGCGGCATCCGGCGTGCCCGTGCACGTGGCCGACGGACGGGCCGCCGAAACGTTGGCGGCGGCCGACGCGGCGGTGGTGGCGTCCGGCACCGCGGCCGTCGAGGCGGCCTGCGCCGGGGTGCCGATGGTCATCGTCTACCGCCTCTCGGCCGTCACGGCGTGGATCGCGCGCCGGTTCGTCGTCACGGCCGAGCTGGATCGCTGCGGCTTCTCCATCCCGAACATCGTGCTCGGCCGGCGCGCGGTCCCGGAGCTCGTGCAGCGCGACGTGAGCGGACCGCGGATCGCGCGCGAGGTGGAAGCGCTGCTTCATCCCGACGCGGCCGCGCGGGCGCGGACGGATCTGGCGGAGGTGTGCCGGCGCCTCGGACCGCCGGGCGCGGTCGGCCGCGCCGCGGATGAAGTGCTGGCCGTGCTGGACAGCGGGGCAAAGGCCACGATACCATAGCACCGTGTGCCCGGACGGGCGCGGAACAGGCGAATCAACGGAGTTTGGAATGACACAGCACTGGACGACGCATCTCCGGCGGGCCGCGTTGTGGGCGGTGCCGGGGGTATTGCTGGCGGCGCTCCTCTGGAGCCTGCTGCCGCGCGGCGGCGGTGAACCCATGACGCCGCCCGCGCTGCCGGGCGGGCCCGCACATCCCGGCTCCGCCGCCGCATCCGGCGGAGGGCCCGGGCGCGCGCCGGCTCCTTCCGTCTCGGCCGGGTCGCCCGCGGCGCGTTCCGGCACGCCGGCGCCCCGCGCGCCGTCGCCCGCGGCACAGGCCGCTCCGCAGCCCGGCGCGGCCGCGCGGCCCGGTGGTGGCGGCGTCGCCGGTGAAATCAAACTCGGCAATCTCGTCGGCACCGACCGGCAGGGCCACATGCGCTGGCAGATCGTCGCCGACGACATGGTGCTGCAGCAGCCCCGGCAGATGGTGACGCTCACACGCGTCCGCGCGACCTTCTTCAACAGCGACGGCACCCGCATGCTCGTGAACGGCGACCGCGGCACGTACGATACCCGCACCCGTGAAATTACGGTCGGCGGCGATGTGCATGGGGTGGCGAGCAATGGCCGCGAACTGTTTGCCGACATCGTCTCCTACTCGCCGCAGTCGCGCGAAGTCGAAGGCCGCGGCCACGTCCGCGTCGTGCAGGAACGCGTCATCATGTACGCGGACCGCATGATTTCGGACTTGACGCTCGGGCAGACGCGGTTCTTCGGCAACGTGCACATGAGCCTGCGGTGAGGGTCTCCCGGCCGGCGTTCCGCCTGTCTATGCTCCGGACCGGACACACGGCCACGACGTGGGCTGCCGCCGCGGCGGCCGCGCTCCTTGCCGCGGCGTCGCCGCTGCCCGGCGCGCGGTTGGTGATGGCGCAGACGACTCCCGGCGGCGTTCCACCCGCGCCGGCCCCCTCCGCGCCGGCGCCCGCTCCCGGCGGGACCGCGCCGCGGCCGCCGGTGCCGGTCGATGTCGCGGGGGCGGAGCGGATCGAGTACGACG
Source organism: bacterium (assembly GCA_035307565.1). Classification (GTDB taxonomy): domain Bacteria; phylum Sysuimicrobiota; class Sysuimicrobiia; order Sysuimicrobiales; family Segetimicrobiaceae; genus DASSJF01. Next base: position 75,714 of record DATGHZ010000014.1, read on the forward strand.
CGGCGACCGAGGAGTACACATTTGTGGGCGCGGACGTTGTTGTCACGCGCGGTGACGAGCGCCTCGAAGCCCCGGAGATCCGGTATGACGGGGCGAAGCGGCGCGCGGTCCTGCCCCGGCACGGCAAGATCACGTCGCCCACGATGGGCATGGAAGCGGACGCGCTCACGGCCGACCTCGGCATCCGGCACGTGCTCGCCGAAGGCCACGTCCGCGGACGGTTCCTCGACGCGGGCGTGTGGGCCGCCGTCACCGCCGCGCGCATCGAGGCCGACGACCGTCCGGAACTCCGGCGGGTCGATGCCGCCGGAGACGCCGCGGCGGAAGCCGTGGTCGTGCGGGGCGATCAGGAACTGCGCGGCAGCCGGATCGTCTATGATCGGAGCTCGCAGCACGGCACCGTCGAGGGACGGGCGGTCGCGCTGCGGGGCGGCGACAGGCTCGAAGCCGATCACATCGAGGGCGATCTCGCGGCCCGGAACGGCGAAGCGGCCGGACATGTCGTCCTCGACCGCGCGGCGGTGCACATGCACGGGACCGCGGACCGCGCGACGTATTCCGGCAGCGCCGACACAATCGTCCTGATCGGCCACGCCGTCGTGACGCGCGACCGCGACAGCCTCGCGGCGGACCAGATCACCGTGCACCTGAAGGAGAACCGCGCGGTGGCCGACGGGCATCCCAAGATCGTCGCGTACCCTTCGACGACTACGCCGTGACCGCGTCCCCCGCGCCGCTCGCGCGCAGCGCGGAGACCCTGCGCGCCGAAGGCCTCGTCAAGCGGTACAACGGCCGGAACGTTGTCGACCAGGTGTCGCTCGCGGCGCACGCGGGCGAGATCGTCGGCCTCCTCGGGCCGAACGGTGCCGGCAAGACCACCACCTTCTACATGATCGTGGGGCTGGTCCGCCCGGATGCGGGCGAGGTGTGGATCGGCGGGGCGCCCGTGACGGAGGAGCCGGTCGACGTGCGCATCCGGGCAGGCATCGGGTATCTCGCGCAGGAACCGTCCGTCTTCCGGCGTCTCACGGTGGAGGAGAATGTCCTGCTGGTGCTCGAGCAGCGCGAGCCGTCGCGCTCCGCCCGCCGGGCGCGGACCCGGGAACTGCTGGACGAATTTCACCTAACCGACGTGGCGGGGCAGCCGGCGTGGACGCTCTCCGGCGGCGAACGCCGCCGCGTCGAGATCGCGCGGGCCCTCGCGCTCGATCCCGCGATCTTGCTGCTCGACGAGCCGTTCACGGGCATCGATCCCATCTCGATTCAGGACCTGCAGCGCACCGTGCGCTACCTCAGCGAGCGCGGGCTCGGCGTGATCATTACCGACCACAACGTGCGCGAGACGCTGCAGATCACCGACCGCGCGGCCATCATTCACGACGGCCGGATCGTCGCGACCGGCGCCCCGGAGCGGATCCTGGAAAGTCCGGAGGCGCGGCAAGTCTACCTCGGCGAGGGGTTCCGGCTGTGACCATGACGCTCCTCGACCGGCTGCTCGTTATCGAGGTGGGCGCGTCGTTCGCGACCGCGCTCGGGCTCTTCACCGTGCTGCTGGTCATGAACCACCTCTTTTACCTGGCCCGGCTCATCATCGGCCAGGGGATCGCGATTCGCCTCGCCCTCGTGCTCATGGCGTACAAGATCCCGTACTTTGTCGCCTTCAGCGCGCCGATGGGCGCGCTGCTGGCCACGGTCTGGGGGATGGGACGGCTCGCGGACCACAACGAACTCGCGGCGCTGCGGGTGTCCGGGGTCAGCCTGCTGCGGATCGCGGCGCCGCTCATCGCCGCCGGCATCGTCGTCGCGGCGGGCACGCTGGTCTTCGCCGAAGGCGTGGTCAGCCTCAGCGAGGATCAGTACCGCGTCGTCATGAGCGACGTGGTCGCACGGGGCCCGGAGCTGCATCCCGTGGAGAACGTCTTCTTTCAAGCCCCGATCCCGCAGGGCAACGCCCTCTACAGCGCGCACAGCTACGATCCGCGGTCCCGCACGCTCGTCGCGGTCACGGTTGTGTACATGACGCCGCGGCAGCCGGTCGAAGTGATCGAGGCGGAGCGCGCCGCCTATAATCAGGGCACCCAGTGGACCTTCCAGAACGGGCACGTCTACGTGCTGTCGGAAGGCGAGATGGTCTCGACCAAGTTCGACACCCTGCGGGTCTCCGTGCCGCGCTCGCCGCAGGATTTCACGCTGGCGCCGAAGCAGCCGGCGGACATGAGTATCCGCGAACTCGCCGGCGAGATCGCACGATACCGCGGGAACGGCGGGGACGTCGGCCCGTTCGTCGGGGAACTGAACACCAAGGTCGCGACCGCGCTGAGCGCCGTCGCGTTCGTCCTGCTGGCCGTGCCGCTGAGTCTCCGGCCCCACCGCTCGGGCCCCAGCATGGGTTTCGGCATGAGCATCCTGATTCTCGTCGCCTATTACCTCATCGCGATCCCGGCGCAGCTGGCGGCGGATGGGCACGTGCTCTCGCCCGTCCTCGCCGCGTGGCTGCCCGACCTGTTCGTGGGCGCCGCGGGCGCCGCGCTCCTCTTTCGGGCGGCACGGTGAAGCCGACCGGATCCGCCGGCGTCGCCACCGCTCCCGCTCTCCCGCAACCGGATTCGATCGTGCAGGTGCCGGCCGGCCCGGCGCCTGCCGCGCGGGGCCGGCTCCTGCTCGGATGTGTCGTGGCGCTTGCGGCGGCGCTCTTTGTCTTTCGGCTGAGCGCCGGCAGCCTCTGGGATGTGGACGAGCCGCGGTACGCTGAGGCCGGCCGAGAAATGCTCGCGGCGGGCGATCTCCTCACGCCGCGTCTGAACGGCGTGCCGTGGCTGGGACCGGCGCCCGTGTGGATGTGGGCGCAGGCCGCGTCGGGGCGGATCTTCGGATTCTCGGAGTGGTCGGCGCGCCTTCCGGCGGCCCTCTGCGGCGTGGGCGGCGTGCTCGCGACGTTCGCGCTCGGCCGCGAGTGGTTCGGCCCGCGAACCGGGCTCCTCGCCGCGCTCGTGCTGACGACGACGCTCGCCTATGTCGTGACCGCGCGCCTCGGCGTCCTCGACACGGCGGCCGCCGCCTGGATGGTGCTTGCGTTGTGGGCGGGATACGGCGCCTATCGCGATCGCGCGCGGGCGGGCTACCTCCTCTCGAGCGCGTTTCTCGCGGCCGGCGTGCTGACGCGGGGTCCGGGGACGGTGGTGCTGCCGGCGGCGACGATGCTCGTCTTTCTGGCGTACCGGCGCGCCCTTGGACGGCTGCGCGAGGTGCCGTGGGGGGCCGCCGCGGCGGTGTTCTTCGTCCTGGCGGCGCCGTGGTACGTCCTCGAAGCGGTCCGGTACGGAGAGCCCTTCCTGCGCGCCGCGGTGTGGGGCCACGCGGGCCGGCAACTGCTGGCACCGCCGGCCGCGCACGCGGCGGCGCTGGTGACCGACGCTGCGATCCTGGTCTTCGGCGCCGTCCCGTGGACGGCGTTTCTATGGGGCGCCGCCGGATACCACTACCTCCGCCGCTGGCAGGACGGGAGTCTCCTCTGCCTCTTGTGGGGCGGCCTCGTGCTCCTTCTGGCCGTGGCGGTCGGCGAGCGGCTGCCCGCCGACGTGCTGCCGCTGTTTCCGGTCGCGGCGATCGCCGTCGCGCGCCTGTGGGAAGACTTCCTCTTTGAGGGTGCCGGCCGGCTGGGCCGGACGCTCGCGGCGTCCTTCGCCCTCCAGATCGGCGTCGTCGCGCTGCTCGTCGTGGCGGCGGCCGCCTACGCGACGGCGCAGTATCCGGTCGAATTCGCCGCGGTCCGCGATTTCCTGTTGGCCCCGATCGGTGTGCTGGTCCTCGGCACCGGCGTGACCGCCGTGCTGTTCCGCATGCGCCGGTACACCGCGGCCTTTCTCTCGCTGCCGGCGGCGATGACAGTGTTCATCGGCATCATCTATACCGGCACGCTGCCCGCCGTCGAGACCCAAAAGCCGATGAAAGCCGTCGCGGCGGCGCTGCGGATGGCGCCCGGTGGTCTCCGCGCCGATGACCGCGTGATCGCCTACATGGCGGAAGCACCTGCCGCGCTCGTTTTCTACGCCCGCCATCCCGTCGAGCAGGCGGGCGACCCCGCGGGGTTGCGCCGGCGCGTCTGCGCCCCCGGACGAGTCTTCGTCATATCCCGGGGGGACGATGTCGCGGGCGCCGGAGGCGTGCTGCGCGTGCTGCGGCGGGCGGGCGCGCAGGGACGGTACGTCGTGCTCATGAAGTCCGGCCAGGACACATGCTGAATCATCTTCGCCCCCGGCGCCGCCCGCGGGACGCCGGACGGCCGGCCGCGCAATGAGCGTTGCCGCTCTCCTGATCCCCGTCCTCATCCTCGTCAGCGGCGCCGTCGCCTTTATCGGCAACCTGGTCGGCCGCGCCATCGGCCGCAAGCGCCTCACGCTGCTCGGCGTGCGGCCGCGGTATACGGCCCAGATCGTGACGGTCGTCACGGGGATGATGATTACCGTGGTGACGCTCGCGGTGGTCCTGCTCGTCAACCAGGACGCCCGGCAGGCGTTCTTCCACCTGCACGAGGTTCAGCAGCAGACGCGCGACTTGGAGGCCCAAATTGCGGCGCAGCAGCGCCAACTGCGCGCGCTTCAGGTCCGTGACATCATCTACCAGAACGATCAGGAAGTGCTCCGGACCGTCATCGACGGCCGGGCTCCGTTCGACGAGATCCGCAGGCGGGTGCAGACATTCGTCGATCTGGCGGCGCAGGCGGCGCGGCAGCGCGGCGCCGCGGCGGGACAGGACGGGGCGACCATTGTCATCGCGCCGCCGGGCCTCACCGTGGACGTGATCGCGCACGACATCGCCGAGCGCCGGCAGCGCATGGTCGTCCGGATGATCGCGAGCGAAAACACGGTGCGCGGGCTCCCGGTCCACGCCACCGTGCTGGTGTTCCCGGACGTTTTGGTCTTCCGGGAGGGACAGACCGCGGCGTCCGCGGTGGTCGACGGCCGCGTCACGCGGCCGCAGATCGAACAGGCGCTCTTGGAGCTGGCCGCCGCGGCCGCCGCCACCGCAAAAGGGGATGGGGTGATCTCGCCGCCGTTTGCGCTGACGGCGAGCCCGGTAGACGTCCGGCTGGATCCGGCCGTGGTCCTCGAAACGGTCGATCGGATCAAGACCGCGGGCACCTCCACGACCGTCCGGGCGGTGGCGCTGCTCGACACCTACACCGTCGGACCGTTGGTGCTGACATTTCGTTGAGGCGGCGCCCGTGACGGTGCTGGGTATCGACCCCGGACGCGACAAATGCGGCGTGGCCCTCTGTGTACCCGGCCGCGTGGTGGCCAGGGCCATCGTCGCACCGTCCGAGTTGCCCCGATTGGTGGCCCGGTGGATGGCGGACTACCAGGTCGAGACGGTGGTCGTGGGCGGGGGGACGGGTTCCCAGGAGATTCTGGCCGCCCTCCGGGGCGTGTCCGCCACCGGCCGCCGCGCCGAGATCACGGTCGAGGACGAACGAGCGACCACGCTGGACGCCCGGCGCAGGTACTTTGAGGATCATCCGCGTCGCGGTTGGCGCCGCCTGGTACCTGTGTCCTTCCAGGTTCCGCCGGAAGCGTACGACGACTACGCGGCCGCGGTCATAGCCCAGCGGTACGTCGAGCGTGCTGCGGTTCCCCAGGATCGTTTGAAGACCTAACGCGAGAATCGTTCGGTGGCCCAAAACAATAGAAAAATGCCCGACTAGCGAACATCAGTTCGTACTCATCTGTGCTAACGTCTATGACTGTGAAGTAGGCGTGAACATCTTCAAAACTTGCAGGAAATCTCTTCGAATTGTCGTACTCGCAGGATGGCGTAGGGGGCGGGAGGCCTCGCAAGGTTAGGGTCTGCTCCCGACGTGTGTCTTTCTCGTCTTGCTTTAATCACTGCGCTTGAGTTGTCAGCCCGGTCCGAGCGGCCAGAGGCCGCACCGGGGTTCCGTCCGGAGAGGAGGGGCGGCCTGACAGGACGGGGCCGGGAACGGGTGCGACACGCGGGTGTTGGTCGGAGGAAGAGGGCGCGAGAAAACACGGTCACTCGAGCCGGACGCCTCTGCCCAGCCCCGACGCCACAGCAGCAAGGGGGAATGGGCTACATGAGATATGGTGCCGTAGCACTTGCGGCCGCGCTCATGGTTGCTTTGGTTGCCCCCGCATTCGCGCAGCCGTTCGCGGACGTACCCACGAACCACTGGGCCTACGACGCGATCGCTGAGCTGGCGGCGAAGGGCCTCGTCGAAGGCTATCCCGACGGGACCTTCAAGGGCGATCGGGCTATGACGCGGTACGAAATGGCTATGGTGGTTGCACGGCTGCTGGCACGGATCGAGAGCATTCAGATTCCGGCTCCCGCTCCCGCGCCGCAGGTGACTGCTGCGGACCTCGCCGCGATCCAGCGCTTGATCAACGAGTTCCGGGCCGAACTGGCCGCGCTGGGCGTGCGGGTCACAGCGATTGAAGAAGAGTTGAACGCGATCAAGGCCCGGCTGGACAACGTGCGCATCACCGGCCGGTACCGGTTCCGCTATGACGGCGGGCCGCCCGGTCCCGGGTTTGTGGGCGGTGCGTCGCTGAACGGCAACCCGAACACCGTCTCCAATGACGTGGGAACCTCGCCCACCGTGTTCCGCGCCAGGATGGGCGCCAAGCTGATGTTTGATGGCAGCGTGGCTCCGGACATCCACGCGATCATCGGGCTTGAACTGGGCACCGGCGTGACCAGCACGCCGGCGACGTTCAACAGCGCCGGGTACGGTGAGGGTAACGGCGGCTGTAACAACACCCCGTGCTACGAGCTCGCCAACCTTGGTGAGCTGTACCTCGATTGGAACCACGCGTGGGGCCTGCCGCTTCGGATTCAGCTCGGGCGGATGGGCGGCATCATCAACGGCTTTGGGATGCTGCCGCTGCAGTTTGGTCCCTTCGGGCTGCTCGTCAACAGCACGTCCGACACCTACGGTGCGTCGAACGGCAACAGCGGTACGGCGCTGTGGGACGGCATTCGGCTTTCCGGCAGCCTGCCGGTTGCCGATCTCAACTGGCAGGTCGCTGGGTGGCGCGTCGTCGGTCCGACCGGCGGCAACACCTACTTCCTGGGTGAAGATGCCTACGGCATCGACGTGAACATCCGGGTCATTCCGGGCCTTCGGATCGGCGGGTACTATCTCATCAACCAAGTGAACGCGAGCGAACCGCCCGGGAGCTTCCCGTCGAACGCCACAAGCGCCCTTTGGCACGTGTACGGCAACCCGAACACCCCGCTCACCAACCCGCCGACTTCAGAGTGCCCGGCGGTCGGCGCGGGCGTGTTGGCGCCTTCAACCGGCGGCGGCGTGAGCCAGGGCGGTATCCAGTGCCCCGGAATTGGCAATGGCTTCGGGGGCTATGCGACCTGGGACGTCGTACCGGGTATCCGGCTTAGCGGCGAGATTGCGGACTGGAACACGAACGCCGCGAACGGCTTCCCCGCCGTCAGCGACACCGCGTACATGGTCGGCGCGACCTTCGATGTGGGCGCGATGACCGGCATCGGACACCACTTCGCGGTCAACGTGACATGGGAGAACGCCGGCGTCAACTTCTTGGCCCCGTACCAGAGCGATGTCGACTCCGACATCAGCGGTACGGTCGGTCCGGGAAACGCGCAGCTGCTCACGTTCGACGCGACGTTTGACCTCACCGACCAGTGGGGCCTCAGCGGCGCGTACATCACCGGCAGCAACATCTCCAACGGCATGGGCATCACCGAGTGGCGCTTCGGTGTCACGTACCGCTTTGCACCGGGGGCCAGCCTCTACACGCGCATTGAGAACCAGCGGATCAACGGGATCGCGCAGTACACGCTGTACCGGTCGGAGCTGAACTACAACTTCTAGCCGATCCGGTCGGATTGATCTGCCGGTGGCCTCCCGGGAAACCGGGAGGCCATCGTGTTTCGGCGCCGGCCGGCAGGGCTGGGAATGTTGCCGGCCCGCGGCGAAGTTATATAGAAGGCAGTCGTTTTTTGGAGGTGCCATTTGATGCGGGGGAGTACCCTGAGAGTGATTTTCTTCGTCGCCCTACTCTCGCTGCTTGCCGCAGATGTCTCGATCGGCTGCGGGAAGGACACGTACGTCTACGGTCCTGTGGAGCAGAAGTACGTCACGGGGTCGAACGAACTGGACAAGCTGATCATGGTCAGCGGCCAAACGTATCAGGTTCCGGCCTACTTCTACGATCAGGTTTCCGTCGGCGACACCGTGAAATATAACGGCCGCAGCTGGTCGATCGTGAAGAGGGCCGACGGCACCGTGCCCCCGAAAACGCAAACGACTCCGTAGCCTGGAGCTGAGCCCATGCCGCGCCCGATCTCAGCCGTCGCAACTGTTGGCGCCGTCCTGATGGCCGGCGCGTTCTGTCCGCCGGCGCCCGTCCAGGCGGCGGACCAGACCGCCGCGGTCGTGCTGTTTTATGCGACCACTCCCGTCACCACGTACTCAGGGGTCGTCCCCGAAGAATACGCGAGCGCCGGCATGTCGACCCGGCTTACGGCCGCCTCGGCGGGACGGTTGACCGTTGTGCCGCGCGACCAGGTCCGTGCGCAAGAGCAGGGGCTGCGGTGGCGCGAATCCGACGTGCTGCGATTCGGCCGGCTCGAGGAACTCGCACACGCCGCGGGCGCGGGCCGCCTCGTCGTCGGCTGGATCCGGCAGCTCATCATCGATCACCTCGGGGGCGGCGCGGGCGACCTCGATGTCGGGGGCGGCGAGGGCGGCGGGCTCACCGTGGGCGACGCCGTCATGGAAATCCAAGTCTTCGACGCGGCGCAGGGCCGCATCACCTACCAGACCGAGGTCGCCGGGCATGCCACGGGCGCGATCACGATGAGGGTGGTTCAGGACACGCTCGACGACACGGTCGGACGCGCCGTTGCGCAGATCGTGGGTGCACTGACCGCGGCGCCGGCAGTCCCGGTCCCGTAGCTCCCTCGGTGACAACTCGAACGGCGTTGTAAACGATCACGATTCCCGCGCCGTTTCGGAAACCCAGCGCGGGACCGCGTTCCCAATCTGCCGCAGGATTTCTTCCGCCGCCGCGCGGGGATCGGTTGCGCGCGTAATCGCGCGTCCCACGACCAGCATGTCGGCGCCCGCCGCGATGGCCGCCGCCGGCGTATCGGTCCGCCGTTGATCGCCGGCGTCCACCCCTTTCGGCCGGATGCCGGGGCAGACGAGGAGGAAGTCCGGGCCGCAGACGTTGCGCACGGCCGCGGCGTCGAGGGGTGAGACGACGACCCCGTCGAGCTCGCCGCCGCGCGCCAGGCGCGCAAGCCGCACCGTCGCGGCGGCCGGCGACTCCTCGAGCCCAATTTCCGAGAGCGTCGCCGCGTCCGCGCTTGTCAACAGTGTCACGCCGATCACGCGCATCCGCGGTCGCGCGGGGTCCGCGCGTCCCTCGCCGGCCCCCTGCTGTGCGGCCTTCATCATCGCGCTGCCCCCCAGCGCGTGCACGGTGCATAACGACACGCCGAGACGGGCGGCGGTCGCGACGCCGGATTGAACGACCGACGGGATGTCGTGAAATTTGAGGTCGAGAAAGAGCTTGCCGCGCTTCAGGAGCGCGGCGACGGCCGCCGGTCCTGAAGCGGTGAAGAGGTGCGGACCGATCTTGAACCATCGCACCGTGCCCGCGAGCCGGTCCGCGAGCGCCTCGGCGCCGGCAAGAGACGCGGTGTCGAGCGCCACGATCAGGCGCTCGCGAGGATCAGGAAGGGCCGCCATCGCGTTCTTGCAATTCTTGCCGCGGGAGGCGCAGTCCCTCCACAGCAGCCCTCCACAATGTAGCGGCGGTACCTCTTCGCCGCGTGAAATGTAATTTGGCTCGCATAAAGTTTGACACACACGAACGTACGTCCTATAATCCAGTAAATCACCCGGAGTCTGGCCGCGGCTCCGGCATTGGAGGGGAGGGCCCGCATCGCGTGGGGCTGCTGGAGGATGTCGCCGAAGTGTTGATCCGCGAGGACGAACTCGCGGATCGCATCGCGGACCTCGGACGGCAGCTCAGCAGAGACTACGACGGCAAGACCCCGCTGTTCGTTGGCATTTTGAAGGGCGCGTCGCTGTTCCTCTCCGATTTGCTCCGCCAGGTCACGATTCCATGCATGCTCGATTTCATCGCGACGAGCGCGTACGGTACGGGCACCGAGAACTCCGGGATCGTGCGCATTCTCAAAGATCTGGATCAGACGATCGAAGGGCGCCACGTCGTCATCGTCGATGACATCATTGACACGGGGTTCACGATGGACTATCTGCTCGAAACCCTGAAGGCGCGGTATCCAGCGAGCCTCCGCGTGTGCGCGCTGCTCGACAAGGTCACGCGCCGGCGGCGCCACGTCCCGATCGATTACCGCGGCTTCGAGATCCCCGACCGGTTCGTCGTCGGCTACGGGCTCGACTACGCGGGGATCTACCGCAACTTGCCGTTCATCTGTGTGCTGAAGCCCGAGGTGTATACGTGAGTCGCCGGCGCCCCCGCCCGTCGGGGGCGCTCGAATTTGCGGCCGGCGCCCAGCGGCGCGGAGGGGACGCGGATGGAGTTCATCGGTAAGGGCCGCGCGGCCCGCCGGACGTACGGGTTCGAAGAGATCGCGCTCGTCCCGGCGTCGGCGACGATCGATCCGGAAGACGTCGAGACGTCGTGGCAGGTGGCGGGGCGCACCTTCGCGCTGCCGGTCATCGCGGCCGCGATGGACAGCGTCGTCGACGTCGCGATGGCCGCCGCCCTCTCCCGGCTCGGCGCGATGGCCGTGCTCAACCTCGAAGGTATCCAGACCCGCTACGCCAATCCCCGCGAGGTCCTCGATCGCCTCGCCGACTCCCCGCCCGACCGTGTTGTCGCGGTGATGCAGGAGGTCTACCGCGAGCCCATCAAGGACGAGCTGGTGGGGCGGCGCGTTTCGGAAATCCGCGCCGGTGGCGGCGTGCCCGTCGTCTCGACCACGCCCGCCGGCGCGGGTCGGCTTGCGCCGCTCGCCGCGGAGGCCGGCGCGGAATTGCTGCTCGTGCAGTCCACCGTCATCACCGAGCAGCATCGGAGCGAGCGCGGCCGCGCGCTGTCGCTGCGGGACCTCGTGGCGCACACCAAGATTCCCGTCATGGCCGGCAACTGCGTCTCGTATGAAGCGGCACTACAGTTGTTTGAATCCGGCGTCTCCGCCGTCTTCGTGGGCGTTGGTCCCGGCGCCGCGTGCACCAGCCGGCAGGTGCTCGGCGTCGGCGTGCCGCAGGCGACGGCGATCATGGACGTCGCCGCCGCGCGGGACGAATTCGCCCGCCGGACCGGCCGGCACGTGTCCATTGTCGCCGACGGCGGCATCTCCGTCGGCGGGGAGGTCGCGAAGGCCATCGCGTGCGGCGCGGACGCCGTGATGCTCGGGTCGTTGTTCGCGCGCGCCGAAGAGGCGCCGGGCCGCGGGTTTCATTGGGGCATGGCCACGCCCCACGCGGCGCTGCCGCGGGGCACCCGGATCGCGGTCCGCAGCACGGGAACGCTGCGGGACATTCTCTTCGGACCCGCCCGGGTGGACGACGGATCGCAAAATCTCATCGAAGCCCTGCGCACCGCGATGGGCATGTGCGGCGCGCGGTCGATCCGGCAGATGCAGCACGCCGAAGTCATCATCGCGCCGGCGCTGGTCACGGAGGGGAAGACCATGCAGATCTCGCAGCGGGTGGGGCAGGGCCGGTGATCCCCTCGGGGGGACCTACGGCCGCGGCGCAGGTCGGCGACCCGGAAGGAACGGTGCGCGTCAAGGATTCCCCCGGTCAGGAGTCCCGGGCGCCCCGAGACGCCGCCTCGGTTGAGCGTCTTCTGGGGGCGGGGAAGCGGCCCGCGCGCCCCCAGGTGCCCGCGACCGACGACCTCGTTGTGGTGCTCGATTTCGGGGCCCAGTACAGCCAGCTGATTGCCCGGCGCGTGCGGGAACTGCGGGTGTACAGTCTCATCCTGCCGTACGATACCCCGCTGGCCGACCTTCTTGCGCTGCGTCCGAAGGGCCTGATTCTCTCAGGGGGCCCGAATAGCGTGTACGACGCCGGCGCCCCGCACTGCGATCCGGCCCTATTTTCCGAGGGCATCCCCATTCTCGGGATCTGTTACGGGATGCAGCTGATGGCGCACGTGTTGGGCGGGCACACCGGGCCCGCCGCGCGCCGCGAGTACGGCCGCACGCGCATCTTCGTGGACGAATCGCCGGACGCGTTGTTCGGCGGGCTCGAACGGCGTCTAATCGCCTGGATGAGCCACGGCGACACGGTGTCGCGTCTGCCGGAGGGCTTCGAGACGCTGGCGCACTCCGACCACACGCCCTATGCCGCGATCGCGCACCGCCCCCGCCGGCTGTACGGGCTGCAGTTTCACCCGGAGGTCTCCCACACGCCGTGGGGGACGGAGGTCCTTCGCAACTTTCTCTACACGGTGTGCGGGTGCGCGCCGTCGTGGGAGATGGCGTCGTTCATCGACCGCTCCGTCGATGACATCCGCGCCCGGGTCGGCGCCGGCCGCGCGATCTGCGCGCTGAGCGGCGGGGTCGACTCGTCCGCGGCGGCCGCGCTCGTCTTCCGCGCGATCGGCGACCGGCTGGCGTGCGTCTTCGTGGATCACGGCCTCCTCCGGCAGGGGGAGTCCCAGGGCGTTGTCTCCGTGTTCCGCGATCACTTCGGCGTGCCGCTGGTGCATGTCGACGCGCGGCGGCGGTTCCTCGAGCGGCTCGCCGGCGTGACCGATCCCGAGCGGAAGCGGATCCTGATCGGACGGGAATTCATCACGGTCTTCGCCGAGGAGGCCGTGCGGCTCGACCGGCCGGAGTTCCTCGTGCAGGGCACGCTCTACCCCGACGTCATCGAAAGCGGGACCCGCACCGCCGCCCGCATCAAGACGCATCACAACGTCGGCGGGCTGCCGGACACGATGCCGTTCCACCTCATCGAGCCGTTCCGCACGTTGTTCAAGGACGAGGTGCGGGTCGTGGCCCGCGCGCTCGGCCTGCCCGACGAGATGGTCGGCCGGCATCCGTTCCCCGGGCCCGGGTTGGCGATCCGCGTGCTCGGGGAGGTCACGGAAGAGCGGCTGGAAACCCTGCGGGCGGCCGACGCGATTGTCCGTGAAGAGTTGCGCCGCGCCGGCGTGACGCGCGAAGTCTGGCAGGCGTTCGCCGTCCTGCTCCCGGTGCACACGGTGGGCGTCGCGGGGGACGCGCGCACCTACGGGCACGTGGTCGCGATCCGCGTCGTCACCAGCCAAGACGGCATGACCGCGGACTGGGCGCGGCTGCCCGCAGACCTGCTCGAGGCGATGAGCAACCGCATCACGGGCGAGGTGCCGGGAATCAGCCGCGTCGTCTACGACGTGACGAGCAAGCCCCCCGCGACGATCGAGTGGGAGTGAAGAAGCGTACAATAGAACCGGTACCGGCCGGCACATAATCGTCGCCCGTCCGCACGCGCCGAGGTCCTGTGTCCCAACCAACAGCCGCTCTCGAAACCCTGTTGAACCCGCGCCAGCTCGAAGCCGTGCGCCACGGCGACGGCCCGCTGCTCGTGCTGGCCGGCGCGGGCTCCGGCAAGACCCGCGTGTTGACGTTCCGCATCGCGTCCTTGATCCGCGAGCGAGGCGTGCGGCCGTCGTCTATCCTGGCGGTGACCTTCACCAACAAGGCCGCCGGCGAGATGCGCGACCGCCTCACCGCGCTGCTCGGTCCGGCCGCGGCGCGGGCGTTGTGGATCGGCACGTTCCACGCGATCTGCAGCCGCCTCCTCCGCATCTCCGGCGCGGCGGCGGGCGTCGACCCCCGGTTCGTCATCTATGATGACGGCGACCAGCGCACGCTCATGCGGGAGACGCTGCGCGCGCTCGACCTGGACGACCGCCGGTTCCCTCCGGCCGCGGTGCTCGCCGAGATCAGCCGCGCCAAGAACGAGCTGGTGGACCACGTCGCATACGCGGCCCGCGTCGAAACGGCCCGGCAGTCGATGCTGGCGCAGATCTACGCCGCCTATCAGCGGCGGCTGGACGACGCCCACGCGCTCGATTTCGACGACCTGCTGCTCCGCGCGGTGCAGCTGCTGCAGAACGTCCCCGACGTGCTCGCGCGGTACCAGGATCGGTTCCGGCACATCCTCGTCGACGAATACCAGGACACGAACCACGCCCAGTACATGCTGGTCGGCCTCCTCGCCCGCGGGCACCGCAACCTCTGTGTGGTCGGCGACGACGACCAGGCGATCTACCGCTGGCGCGGCGCGGACGTGCGCAACATCCTCGAGTTCGAGCGCGACTACCCCGAGGCGCGCGTCGTCGCGCTGGAGCAGAACTACCGCTCGACGCAGCGCATCCTGGCCGTCGCCGGCGGGGTGATCAGCAACAATCCCCACCGGCATCCCAAGACGCTCTGGACTGCGAATCCGGAAGGAGAGCCGGTCGGTCTGTACGAGGCCTTCGACGGATACGATGAAGCGCGGCACGTCGGCGAGCGGATCCGCGCGCATCAGGCCGCGGGCGGCCGGTTCGGCGACATCGCCGTTCTCTACCGCACCCACGCCCAGTCCCGGCAGTTCGAAGAAATGTTCCTGCGGCTGGGGCTTCCCTACCAGATCGTGGGCGGCGTCCGGTTTTACGAGCGCGCGGAAATCAAGGACCTGTTGGCATATCTGCGCCTCGCCTCCAACCCCGACGACGAGGCCGCGCTGCGGCGCGTGATCAACGTGCCTCGCCGCGGCATCGGGGACGCCACGCTGCGCCGGCTTGACGCGCACGCGCGCGAGACCGGCATCTCCCTGTGGGAGGCCGTGAGAACCGCGGCCCGCTCTGACGCCGCGGCGGGGAAGGCCCCGTCCGGCGTCGCCGGCATAGGCGGCGCCCTCCGCACGGCGCTCGCGGAGTTCGCCGATATCGTCCAAGACCTTCGCGCTTTTGCGGCCGCCCACACCGCCCGCGAGGTCCTGCTCCGGGCGCTCGACCGCACCGGCTACCGGCGCATGCTCGAGGCGGAGGGGACCGACGACGCCTATGCGCGGCTCGAAAACCTGGAAGAACTCGGCGCCGTGGCGCAGGAGGTCGAGGCGCTGACGGGCGCCGACGCCGCGGACATGGCGGACGGCGCGACGGCGGCCGGGGCGGGGCTCGAAACCTTTCTCCAGCACTTGGCCCTGCAGACGGACGCGGACACGTTTGAGGAACGTCCCGACCGCGTCACCCTGATGACGCTGCACAGCGCGAAGGGCCTGGAGTTCCCGATGGTTGTCCTGGCGGGGCTCGAAGAGGGGCTGTTCCCGCACACGCGGGCGCTCGAAGAGGAAGTCGACCTGGCCGAGGAGCGGCGCCTGTGCTATGTCGGCATGACGCGCGCGCGCCGCCGTCTGCTGCTGACGTACGCTCATCAGCGCACGTCCTACGGCACGACGCGGCCCAGTCTGCCGTCCCGCTTCCTCGCGGAAATTCCCCCGGACGCGCTCGTCCGCGAGACCACGCCCCGCACGGACACCGGCGAGTGGCCGCAGGAGGATCAACGGCCCGTGCCCGAGGTCGCCGTGGGGGATACCGTGCGGCATAAGACCTTCGGCGCGGGACGCGTGCTCGAGGTGGACGGCGAAGGCCCGCGGGCCATCATTACCGTCCGGTTCAACGGGCCGGCGGGGACGAAGCGCCTCGCGCTCGGGTACGCGCCGCTGCAGCGGCTTTCGGCGGACGGTGCGCCGGCATCGGGTCCGCAGGCCTAGCGCCCGGCCGGGCAGGGGTCGGCGGCGCTTCCGCGCGAATACCCCGCGACGGCCGCGGACCACACGTACCGGGCGGCCGCTCCGTCCGATACGCGGGATCCGTTAGTCTGCTCGAAACAAGGAAAGTATCCCTACTGAACCGCTGCATAGAAATGCCCGTTGGAATGGACCGTATGCCGGGAGGTCCCATCGTGCGAAGTGCAGCCGTCTGCGCCCTTGTCGTCGCGAGCCTGCTCGTGGCTCCCTCCGGGACATCGCGGGACGCCGCGCCGTTCTGGACCGCCGCCTGGGGGGCCGCGGCGCCGTCCCACCATCCGAGCCTGCCAGGCCTGCCGAACCCGAAGGTCATGACCGGCGATCCGGGGCGTTTCGGCGGCGAATTCCTCGACTCGCAGGTGAGCGATCCGCGCACGTTCAACCCGATTCTCGCGCAGGAGACGTCGTCGACCGGGCCGCTCGGCACGCTGTTCGACGGCCTCGTGGAAGACAACGGCGAGACGACGGAGACGGAGCCCGCGCTCGCGGAGTCGTGGAAGACGAGCCCCGACGGCAAGACGTGGACCTTTGTCCTGCGGCAGGGCCTGCAGTGGGACGACGGCCAGCCGCTCACGGCGGACGACGTCGTCTTTACGTTCGGCGTCATCTTCGACAAGAATATTCCGAACAGTCTGGCCGACGTCCTGAACGTCGCCGGCAAGCCGATCCAGACGCGCAAGGTCGACGCGCAAACGGTGCAGTTCATCACGGCCGAACCGTTCGGCCCGTTCCTCCGGGCGATCGGCGTCTCTATCCTGCCGCGCCATAAACTGGAGGATGCCTACAAGGCCGGCCGGTTCCGGCAGACTTGGGGGGTCAACACCTCTCCGAAGGACCTGGTCGGATCCGGTCCCTATATCATGACGGAATACCGCCCGGCCGAACGGATCACGTACGTCCGCAATCCCCACTACTGGAAGGTGGACGCGGAGGGGCACCGGCTGCCGCACATCGACCGCGTCGCGCTCCGCATCGTGCCGGATCAGAACGCGCTGCGCCTGTTGTTCCAGTCCAAGCAAACCGACAGTTACGGCGTCCGTCCAAAGGAGTACGGCGCGTTCAAGCGCGACGAGAAGGGCGGCAACTACACCGTCTTCGACGGCGGCCCGACCTTCGGCACGGAGTTTCTGGTCTTCAACCAGAATCCGCGCAGCGGCATGCCGGACTACAAACTGAAGTGGTTCCAGAACCAAAAGTTCCGTCAGGCGGTCTCCTACGCCACGGACCGGCAGGCCATCATCAACCAGGTCTTCGCGGGCCACGCGGTGCCGCAGTACGGCCCGGAGAGCCCCGCGGACAAGTTCTTCTTCAATCCGCACGTGATGCAGTATCCGTACGACCTGGCCAAGGCGGCGCAGGTCCTCGCGGAGGCCAGGTTCAAGAAGGGCGGCGACGGTGTCCTGCGGGACGCCGCGGGCCATCCGGTGGAGTTCGTGATCAGCACCAACTCCGACAACCCGGACCGCGTCGCGATCGGCAACATCATGCGGCAGGACCTCACGCAGTTGGGGATGCGGGTCACGCTCGTCCCCGAGGCGTTCAACACGCTCGTCAACAAACTCGTCGAATCCTACAAATGGGAGACGATGGTGCTCGGCCTGACCGGCGGCATCGAGCCGCACAACGGCCAGAACGTCTGGCGCTCGTCCGGCAGCCTCCACATGTGGAGCCCGAAGGAGTCGAAGCCGGCGACGCCCTGGGAGGCGGAAGTCGACCGGTACTTCAACCTCGGCGCGACGACGGTCGACCAGAACCGCCGGCGGGACTACTACTTCCAGTACCAGGCGGTCGTCGCCGAACAGGTGCCCGTCGTGTACACGGCGATTCCGAACGCGTACGTCGCGGTCCGGAACAAGTTCGGCAACATCCATTTCACGGCGTTCGGCGGTCCGTTCTGGAACTTCCCCGTGATCTTCATCAAGCCGTAGCGGGCTCACCCACCGCGGGCGCGTCGTGATCATGCCGCCCGCCCGCTGATGGTCCGCTATATCCTGCGCCGGCTGCTGCTGCTCGGCCCGCTGCTGCTCGGCATCACGCTCGTGAGCTGGGCGGCCATCCAGCTCGTGCCGGGCTCCGGCAACTACTTCCAGGCGCTCGTGCTGCAGTACCCTCAGATCAGCCCGCAGACGATCGCGGCCCTCAAAGCGCAGTTCGGGATGGACCAGCCGCCGTGGGTGCAGTACTTCAGGTGGCTGTGGAGCATCCTGCACCTCGATTTCGGGCTGTCGTTCGCCTACAACGTCCCCGTCACGTGGCTGATCGGCACGCGCGCGCTCAACACGCTGTTGCTATCGCTCACGTCGCTCGTCGTGGCCTGGTCGGTCGCGCTGCCGCTCGGCATCTATTCGGCCATCCACCAGTACTCCGCCATGGACGGCCTGCTCAACACCGCGGCCTTTGTCGCCGTATCGATCCCGTCGTTCTTCAGCGCGCTGCTGCTGCTCTACGCCGCGTACTGGAGCCACCTCTTGCCGCTCCAGGGGCTGACCAGCGTGGATTTCGACACGTATCCCTGGTGGGGCAAGCTCCTCGACATCGCGCGGCACCTCGTCCTGCCGACGATCGCGCTCGGCCTGTTCTCCGTCGGCGGGCTGATGCGGTACATGCGCAACTACCTGCTCGAGGTGCTGAAGTCGGATTTCGTCAAGACGGCGCGGGCCAAGGGCCTCGCGGAACGCCGGGTGATCTACCGGCACGCGGTGCGCAACGCCATCAACCCGCTGGTCACGCTCTTCGGCTTCGAGCTCGGCGGACTGCTGAGCGGCGCCGCGTTTGTCGAGAACATCATGGGCTATCCCGGCCTTGGCCGGCTCATCCTCGAAGCGCTCCTGAAGAAAGACGTCTTCGTGGTGATGGCGAGCCTGCTGCTCTCGGCCGTGCTGCTGATTCTCGGCAACCTCGTCGCGGACATCATGCTGGCCTACGTCGATCCGCGGATTCACTACGAATGAGCACGATGAACGCCCGGCACATCGCCACATCGCGCCTGGAGGCGCAGCGCCGCGCGGAGGCGGCCCGGGCGCGCAGCCCGTGGGCGCTCGCGTGGCGGCAGCTCAAGCGCTACCGGCTCGCGCTGGCGGGCGGCGTGACGCTCGTGGTGATGTATACCGTGATGGTGTTCGCGGAGTTCCTCGCCCCGTACGGGCTCGATCAGAGCGACCGTACGCTGTTCTACGCGCCGCCGACTGGGATTCACTGGGTCGACGCGCGGGGGCGCTGGCATCTCCGTCCGTTCGTGTACGCGTACCGCGTGGTGGATCCGTCGATTCCCCAGTATGCGCCCGACACGTCGCGCACCTACGATATCCGCTTCGTCCTCCGGGGCGCACCGTACCGGTGGCTCGGACTGGTGCCCGGCGACGTCCATCTCATCGGCGTCGACCCGCCCGCGCGGCTCTTCTTTCTCGGCACCGATCAGTTCGGCCGCGACATGCTGTCCCGGCTATTCTACGGCAGCCGCGTGTCGCTGCTGATCGGCATCATGGTCGTGCTGATCACCTTCCCGATCGGGATGGTGCTGGGCGGGATCGCCGGCTACTACGGGGGCCTGGTCGACAACGTCATGATGCGCTCGGTCGAGGTGCTGGCCGCCTTCCCGAGCTTCTACCTGTTCCTCACGCTCGCGTCGGTGCTGCCGCCGACCCTCAGCAGCCCGCAGCGGATCGCGCTGCTCTCGGGCGTGTTCAGCCTGGTGGGGTGGGGGGGATTGGCCCGCGTGATCCGCGGCATCGTCCTCGGCATCCGTGAAGTGGAGTTTGTCCAGGCGGCGCGCGCGGCCGGGCTCCGCGACCTGCGCATCATTGTGCGGCACGTTCTGCCCAGCACCGCGTCCTACGTGATCGTCGCGGCGACCCTCACGATCCCGGGAGTCATTCTGGGCGAGAGCGGACTCTCGTACCTCGGCATCGGCATCCAGGAACCCAGTACGAGTTGGGGCCTGCAGCTCGCACAGGCGCAGAGCATCGACGTGCTCACCCAGTTTCCGTGGCTGCTCGTCCCGGGTATCGCCATCGTGCTCGCGATCCTCGCGTACAACTTCCTCGGCGACGGGATCCGGGACGCGCTGGACCCGCGCCAGCGCTCTACGTAGAATGAGGCCATGACACCGACGATGTCGTCGCGCGCACGGCAGAGTGCCCGGGAGGCGCCGGCGGGCCGCGCCGCCAGGCGGGCAGCCGAGCGGGAGGGCCGGGTGCTCCGCCCCGGTGCTCAGGCGGGATCCCGGGTGGCGAAGGCGGTCTGGGTGGTGGTGGCCGCGGCGGTCTGCATCGCCGGCGGCGTGCTCTTGTATGGAAGGATCGCACAGGTCCAGCGCGGCGCCGTGCTGCCCGACATTCCCCAGGGCGTACAGCGCGATCCGGCGACGCGGGCCCGGGGCGCCGTCATCAGCATCTCGGGCGAGGCCAGCCGCCCGGAGGCGTCGTACGATCCCGCCTCGGGCACGGTCACCGTCCGGTTCCAGTCTCGGTACTACGAGCCCACGCACACCGTGGCGCTCAACCGGCAGTATCTTGCCACGGAAGGCCGGCTGGTCGTGCAGCTGGCGCTCTACAATGACTCGTCCGCCGCCCAGGTGGTGGCGGAACTGTACCACGGCCGGCAGCACCTCGCGACCGTCACGGGGGCGCCGGGGCAGGACTATGCGGCGTATTCCGTGCGTTACGCGCCCGGGCTTCCCTAAGAAGACGCCCCGGGGTTACGCTTTCCCCCGAGGGATCTCTGTTGAAGCGGAAAGTGGGAACCACCTTGGATCAGGCGCTCTACCGCCGCGTGCCGGACGTTGCCCACCGGCAGGACCGCAGCACGAACACGGTGATCGAAGAGGCGCTGGCGCGGTACGTGTCATCTGCACTCAATCAGCCTTCCGTGGTTGAGGAGACGAAAGGGCCCTATCGCACGCCGCCTAAGGCCCTCCGTGAGATTCTCGGTGAATCGCTTTACGGCCCTGACTGATATTGCCGCGGGTAGCGCCACCTTCATCGCCGCCAATATTTTCATCTATCATTTTGCAGGAAGTTCAGAAGAGTGTTCATCATTCTTGGCGCGGATTAAGCACGGCGATTTGCGCGGATCTATCGGCCCCATCGTCCTGTTGGAAGTTGCTGCTGGCATCTGCGGATGAGGCGTTTGACGGTATCCCCAGCATAGACGGTGTGCGCCAACCGACCTTAGTTAATATGACGCAGGTGCCGCTGTCTCAGGTGCGAATTCAGGCCTGCCTGATGGACGAGACCATGGCCGCCTTCCAGTTTGCAGACCCGGATTTCGAGGCCCGCGTCCGGGCAAGCTTCGGTCGCCAGCGGATCATGGAGGCGATCGGCGCCTCGCTCTCGCGCGTCGCCCCTGGCGAAGTTCAGATCGATTTGCCAATCCGCGACATTCTGACGCAGCAGCACGGCTACGTTCACGCCGGCATCGTCACGGCGATCGCGGACAGCGCCTGCGGATATGCGGCGCTCACGCTGCTGCCGTCGGGGACCGAAGTCCTAACCGTCGAGTACAAGGTCAACTTTCTCGCGCCGGCGCGTGGAACGCGGCTCGTGGCCTGCGGCCGTGTCATCCGGCCCGGCCGGACGATCGCCGTCTGCCGGGGCGAAGTCAGCGCGGTGGACGGTACCACCCGCGTAGTGGTCGCCTCGATGCTGGCTACGATGATCCGTTCGAAACCGACGTGATTATCGCGACCGCACGAAAACACCGGCGGCGCGCTTAGATCCCCGTACACGTCATCGGCCCTCCCGTATAATAATGGCCGGCGCCGTCGCGCTGAGCCACTATGCGGTACCGACCGACTCACCACTGCCTCCGGGGTTCTCGGGGGCTGACCTCTCGAAAAATAAGGCACAATTACACATTAGGTAGGTAGCTGGCAGCGACCGCCGCCCGCCTGTCTGGGCGCGGCGCCGTACGGGCTCTCGTCGGGCGATAAACGGGGAAGGCGCGGCGCCGTGGTGACGGAACCCCCGCCGAGACGCCTCAGTAAAGGATTTAGGTACACTTTGTGGAATCCCGAGACCACCGTGCGGGCGCCTTAGACGCCCGCCAATCGGGGTCTGTCCGGGGGGCGACGCGTGGCTGACGCACTGCTCTCGGTGCGCAACTTAAAAACGTATTTCTATACCGACGAGGGCGTCGTGCGCGCCGTGGACGGCCTCTCGTACGATCTTCAGCGCGGCGAGGTGCTGGGGATCGTCGGCGAGTCCGGATCGGGCAAGAGCGTCCACGCGCTCTCGCTCATGCGGCTCATCCCGACGCCGCCCGGGAAGATCGTGGACGGCGAGATCCGGTTTGAGGGCCGCAACCTCCTGAAGCTCTCCGACGAGGAGATGCGGAAGATCCGCGGCAACCGCATGGCGATGATCTTCCAGGAGCCGATGACCTCGCTCAACCCCGTGCTCACGATCGGCGAGCAGATCGCCGAGGCAATCATCCTCCACCAGCACCTCAACAAGAGGGCGGCGTGGGACCGGGCGGCCGAGATGCTGGACCGCGTCAAGATCTCGCTGCCCAAGCAGCGCGTCAAGGACTACCCCCACCAGTTCTCGGGTGGCATGCGGCAGCGGGTGATGATCGCGATGGCGCTGTCGTGCAACCCGTCGATCCTGATCGCCGACGAGCCGACCACCGCGCTCGACGTGACGATTCAGGCGCAGATCCTCGACCTGATGCGGGAACTCCAGCGCGAGTTCGGCATGTCCATCATCTTCATCACGCACAACCTCGGCGTCGTCGCGGAGATGTGCGACAACGTCGTCGTGATGTACGCGGGCCGCCCAATCGAGCGCACCGACGTGCGCAGCACCTTCCGCGAGCCCAAGCACCCGTACACGTGGGGCCTCCTGCACTCCGTGCCCAAACTGTACGTTCGGCAGGAGCGGCTGATCCCGATCGAGGGACAGCCGCCCAGCCTCATCGACCTGCCGCCGGGCTGCCCCTTCGCGCCCCGGTGCCCCTTCGTCATGGACGTATGCGTCCAGGTGGACCCGCCCGACTACAATGTCGGCCCCGGGCATACGGCGAGGTGTTACCTGTACTCGGACAAAGCCACGGAGAAGGACCGCGCGGCCGCGGAGAAGGCGGGGCTCGCGGCCTCTACCCGCAGCGGGACAGTATAGGAGGACCCATGGCGACCAGCGGCGCGAAGAGCGGCGAAATCCTCCTCGAGGTCAAAAACCTCGTCAAGCACTACCCCGTGACGAAAGGATTCATCTTCCAGCGGCAGGTCGGCGCGGTCAAGGCCGTCGACGGCCTCGATTTCTTCATCCGCAGGGGCGAGACGCTCGGCCTCGTCGGCGAATCCGGCTGCGGCAAGACGACGACCGGCCGCGTGATCCTGAGATTGCAGGAGCCCACCTCGGGCGAGGCCCTGTTCGAGGGCCGGGACATCTTCAAACTGCACAAGGAAGAGCTCCGGCGCATGCGCCGGGACATGCAGATCATCTTTCAGGATCCGTACTCGTCGCTGAACCCGCGCATGACGGTCGGCGACATCATCGGCGAGCCGCTCGAAATCCACAACCTGGCCCGCGGCCGGGACAAGATCCGGCGCGTCCAGGAACTGCTGGAGGTCGTCGGCCTCTCGCCGTACCACGCCAACCGCTATCCGCACGAGTTCAGCGGCGGCCAGCGCCAGCGCATCGGCATCGCGCGGGCGCTCGCCGTGAACCCGAAGCTCATCATCGCCGACGAGCCGGTGTCGGCCCTCGACGTCAGCATCCAGGCGCAGGTGCTCAACCTCCTCGAGTCGCTCCAGAAGGAGTTCGGCCTCACGTACCTGTTCATCGCGCACGACCTGTCGGTCGTGAAGCACATCAGCGACCGCATCGCCGTCATGTACCTCGGCAAGATCGTGGAGATGGCTCCGGCGGACGAACTGTTCGCGAACCCGCAGCATCCGTACACCGAAGCGCTGCTGTCGGCGGTGCCCATCCCGAACCCGGAGATGCGGCGCGACAGGATCATCCTGCCCGGCGACGTCCCGAGCCCGATCAACCCGCCGGCGGGGTGCCGCTTCCATACCCGGTGCCTGTACGCTCAGCCGTCCTGCCGGGTGGACCCGCCCCCGTTCGAAGACATCGGCGGGGGGCGCGACCACTTCGTCGCCTGTCCGCCGCGGCCGTTCAAGACCCAGCGCAGCAAGGCCGCGGTGCTCGGGGCGCCGGCGCCGGCCGGGCAGACGGTGGCGGTCGCTCCCCAGCAGGCCCACCCATAGCGCCTTCGGAGGACAACTTAGTCCACGGACGGGGCCGCCGTGCGCCTACGCCGCGCAAGTTTGGGGCAAAAAAATTGCACCTGCATGTGAAGGAGGCGGTGCCGCAGTGAAAAACCGGGCGCTGGCGCTTACTCTCGCGCTCTTGGTCGGTGTGCTCGCGATAGGGACGGGCGCCCGCGGCGCGGGGGCGCCGGTCAAGAACCCTGATACGTTTGTGTCGCTGGTCTACGGCGATCCGGAGAGTCTCGATCCGGCGTATGCCTACGACACCGCGAGCGAGGGGATCATCTACCCGAACGTCTATGAGACGCTGATCGGCTACGACGGCAGCGTCCTCTCACGGTACCAGCCGGTCCTCGCGACCCAGGTCCCGACCCTCACCAACGGGCTCATTAGCAAAGACGGCCTTACCTACACGTTCCCGATCCGCAAGGGCGTCCACTTCCAGGACGGCTCCGTGATGACCCCGGAGGACGTGCGGTATTCGATGCTGCGGTTCATGCTGCAGGATCGTGACGGCGGGCCCTCGTGGCTGCTGCTGACACCGCTGCTCGGTACCGACAGCACGCGCTCGAAGGAGAAGATCGTTGTAACCTACGCGCAGGCCGCGCGCAGCGTGACCGTCCAGGGTGACACCGTCGTCTTTCACCTCAACCATCCGTACGGCGCGTTCCTCAGCATCGTCGCGGCGTGGACCTTCGTCCTGCCCAAGGCCTGGGCGGCCGCCCACGGCGATTGGGACGGGACCGAGGCGAGCTGGCAGAAGTTCAACAACCCGAAACTGCAGGACCGGTACGAGTTCGACCATATGAACGGGACGGGGCCGTTTAAGCTCCAGCAGTGGGACCGGCAGGCCAAGGAGATCATTCTCGTCCGCAACGACCAGTACTGGCGCAAGCCGGCACGGCTCGCGCGGGTGATCATCCGGAACGTGGCGGAATTTACCAACCGGCGCCTGCAGCTGCAGCAGGGCGACGCCGACGCGATCGCGGTCGACCGGCCCGATCAGAGCAAGGTCGAGGGGATGGCCGGTGTGACGATCCACGACGGGCTGCCCACGCTGGTCGTGCAGGTGCTGCACTTCAACTTCAAGATCGACCCGAACGGCAACCCGGACATCGGCAGCGGCAAGCTGGACGGCAACGGCATTCCGCCGGATTTCTTCAGCGACGTCCACGTGCGCCGCGGGTTCGCCTACGCATTTGACTACGCCGCCTACATCCGGGACGGCTACAGGGGCAAGGCGGACGAGCCGAACGGCCCCATCATCAACGGCCTCCTCGGGTACGACCCGACCGCGCCGAAGTACACCCATGATCCGGCCAAGGCTGCCGCGGAGTTCAAGGAAGCGTGGGGCGGCAAACTGTGGGACACCGGCTTCAAATTCACGACGACGTACAATACCGGCAACGTGTCCCGCCAGGTCGGCGCCGCGATCCTCAAGGACTCGATCGAGGCCTTGAACCCGAAGTTCAAGGTTGATGTGCGGAACATGCAGTGGTCGACGTTCCTCCAGAACACCAACACGCACAAGGGAACGCTGTATGCGCTGGGCTGGGTCGTGGACTATCCTGACCCCGACGACTTCGCGCAGCCGTTCCTTGCAAGTAACGGCGACTATCCGAAACGGAACTCGTACAGCAACCCGCAGGCCGACACCCTCGTCAAGCAGGGCGCGGAGACGACCGATCCGGCGAAGCGGGTGGCGATCTACAAGCAGTTGACGAAGCTTGCCTACAACGACGTGCCGGGACTGTACGTCGCGCAGCCCGTCGGCTTCGCGGTGATGCGGTCGTGGGTGCACGGCTGGTACTACAATGCCGTGTACGGCGGGATCGACTACTATCCGATTTACAAGGAATAGGCGGGAGGGAGTAGCGATTCGGGGCCGGCCCGCGTGAGGCGGGCCGGCCCCGGCATACCGTGACCACGTTCATCCTCCGCCGGCTCCTCCTGCTGCCGCTCGTCGCCGTCGGTGTTTCCGCCCTCATCTTTCTGTTGCTGCAGTTTCTCACGCCGGCGATGCGCGCGAGCCTCTACATCCACGACCCCAAGCAACTCAACGCGCTTCCGGACCTGATCCGCAAGTACCATCTCGACCAGCCCGTCTACGTGCAGTACTGGGCCTGGCTGATCCAGGTCGCCCACGGCGACCTCGGCTGGAGCGAGACCGCGCGCGAGCCCGTCGCCGCCGCCATCCGCGGCTACTTTCCGGCGACGCTTGAGCTGGCGATCTATTCCTTCGGGTGGATCCTGGTGTTCGGCATCTGGCTCGGGACGCAATCAGCCGTGCACAAAGATCGCTTCCTGGATCAGGTGAGCCGGTTTACGTCGATCAGCGGGGCTTCGCTGCCGACGTTCGTGTGGGGCCTCCTGCTGCTCATGATCTTCTACGGCCACTTCGGATGGTTTCCGCCGGGCCGGCTGTCCCTCAGCGGCGACCTGTACGTCCGCGGCGGCGCGTTTCATCCGTACACCGGCCTGATGACGATCGACGCGCTGCTGAACGGCAACCTCGGGCTCTTCTGGGATGCGGCCAAGCACCTCGTGCTGCCGGTGGCCACCCTCACGTACTACCTCACCGCGGTGCTCGTCCGGATCACGCGCTCCTCGATGCTGGAGACCCTCCGGACGGACTACGTCCGCACCGCGCGCGCGAAGGGGCTGGGGGAACACGTCGTCGTGGACAAGCACGCGCGGCGCAACGCCCTCATTCCCGTGATCACGCTCGGCAGTTTGCTCTTCGTCGGGCTGCTGAGCGGCGTCGTGATCACCGAGACGGTGTTCAACTATCCCGGCATCGGGCAGTGGGGCGTCAACGCGAGCCAGCAGCTGGACATCCCGGCCGTGACCGGGTTCGCGCTCATCTTCGCGGGCCTGCTTGTGATCAGCAACCTCTTCGCGGACGTCATGTACGCGATCGTCGATCCGCGGATCCGCCTGCAGTGAGCGCCGTCCAGTCGCACGCCGCCGCCCCGGCCGTTGCCGTCCGCCGCAAGCCCGTAGGCGAGACGGGCTGGCACCGGACGCTCCGGCGGTTTCGCAGCAGTCCGCTCTCCGTCGTCGGCGCGGTGATCGTAGTGTTCTTCATGATCGTCGCGCTGCTCGCGCCGCTGCTCGCGCATCCCACCCAGCGCAATCCGTACATGATCCCGCACTCGGGCTACTCGAGCGATCCACGACCGCCCAGCCCCGAACATCCCTTTGGGACGACGGAGGAGCAGTTCGACCTCTTTTACGGGGTGGTGTGGGGCGCGCGGACGGCGTTTCTCGTCGCGCTGAGCGTTGTCGCGACCGCGGTCACGGTCGCGCTGCTTCTGGGCAGCGTGAGCGGCTTCTACGGCGGGCCCGCCGACGAGGCGGTGATGCGCATCACCGACATCTTCCTGGCGTTCCCCGGCCTCATCCTGACGGTCGTGATCGTCGCCGTGCTCGGCCAGAGTGTGCGGAACGCGGTGATCGCCATCGCGGCGGTGGAGTGGCCCACGTACACGCGCCTGCTGCGGGGCGAATTTCTGCGCGTGCGGGACATGGAGTACGTGCAGGCGGCGCGGGCCCTCGGCAGCGGCGACGTGCGGATCATCGCGCGGCACGTCATTCCCAACACGATCTACCCCATGCTGATTCTGGCCTCGCTCAACATGGGCGGCATCGTGATCACGTTCGCCGCGCTCTCGTTCTTGGGCCTGGGCGCCCCGCCCGGGTACGCCGACTGGGGGCAGTTGATCAGCCTTTCGCACAACTGGATCGCCGGCACCGCGGGCGACCCCTTCACCTACTGGTACACGCTCATCGTGCCCGGGCTGGCGATCTTCCTCTTCGTGCTCGGGTGGAACCTGCTCGGCGACGCCTTCCGGGATATCTTCGACCCGCGGCTCCAGGGCAGCCGGTAGTCTACCAGAGGGTCCCACCATCCGCCCGGCTCCGCGGGACCCGCGGAGCCGCACTTCGCGATTCTGAAAAATGATTGCGGCCGTTCAGCCGCGAACACACGGCCCAGAACGATGCTGACCATGGGAGGGAGAGACATGCGTTTCCCGGCGTGGGGCTCGCGCGTCACCGCCGTCGTCCTTGCCGGGGCCGTCGCCGTGTCGCTTGCCACAGTGGCGCGCGGCGCGGGCGCCCCGGTCAAGAATCCTGACACCTTCATCGAATTGCAGTTCGGGGATATCGTGAGTCTCGATCCCGCGCTCGCCTACGACATCTATTCATACGAGCCGATTTGGCCGAACGTGTACGAGACGCTGATCTCATACAGCGGGTCATCGCTGGACCGCTTCGAGCCGATGCTGGCCACGACCGTACCGACGCTCGCCAACGGCGGCATCAGCCAGGACGGGCTCACGTACACGTTCCCCATCCGGCAGGGCGTCAAATTCCACGACGGCTCCGCCATGACGGTCGACGACGTCGTGTACTCCATGCGGCGGTTCCTGCTGCAAGACCAGGCCGGCGGGCCTGGGTGGCTCCTGCTGTCGCCCCTCCTCGGCGTGGACAGCACGCGCGACAGCGCGGGAAAGATCCAGGTCGCGTGGGCGGACGTTCAGCGGGCCGTCAGCGCGAACGGCGCCAGCGTCGTCTTCCGGCTCAAGAAGCCGTTCGCGCCCTTCCTCACAATCGTGGCGGCCTGGAGCTCGATCATGCCCCGTGCCTGGGCGGCCGCCCACGGCGACTGGGATGGACAGGCCGGGACCTGGCAGAAATTCAACAATCCCAAGACCGAAGACCGCTACGAGTTCAACCACATGAACGGCACCGGGCCCTTCATGTTCGAATCATGGGACACGCAGGCGAAGCAAATCGTCCTCGTGCGAAACGACCACTATTGGCGAAAGCCCGCGGCACTGCGGCGCGTCGTGATTCGCTCCGTTCCGGAACTGACCACGCGGCGGCTCCAGCTGCAGCAGGGTGACGCCGATCTCATCGACGCCAGCCTCAACCAGCAGGCGCAGCTGCGCGGGATCCCGGGTACCATCATGCAGGACAATCTGCCGCAGATCGCCGTGCAGACGCTGCAGTTCAACTACAAGATCAACACCGAGGCCAATCCGGACGCCGGCAGCGGGAAACTTGACGGCGCCGGTGTGCCGTCCGACTTCTTCGACGACGTCCACGTGCGGCGCGGTTTTGCGTACGCGTTTGATTACTCGGCCAACCTGAGCGGCGCCTACGCGGGCAAGGGGGTCATTCCGCACGGCCCGATCCCGCAGGGGATGCTCGGGTTCGATCCGTCGGTGCCGATCTACCAAACGAACAAAGATCGCGCGATCGCGGAGTTCAAGGAGGCGTTCGGCGGGCGTGTGTGGTCGACCGGGTTCAAGTTTACGGTGCCGTTTACGGCGGGAAACACCGCCCGGCAGACCGGCGCGCAGATTCTGAAGGACACCGTCACCGCGCTCAACCCGAAGTTCCAGATCGACTTCAGGCCGGTGCCCTCCAGCACGTTGAACCAGCTGCTGTTTGCCCACAAAGGCACGATGTACTTCTTGGGTTGGTTTGCGGACTATCCCGATCCGCATGACTTCGCGCAGCCGTTCCTTGCGGCGAACGGCTACTTCCCGACGCGCGGCGGTTACCGGAATCCGGAGGCGGACCGGCTCATCGACCAGGCCGTGAGCACGCCCGATCCCGCGAAGCGGCGGGCCCTCTACAAACAGTTGTCCGTCATGTCGTACAATGACCTGCCGTACCTGTTCCTGGTGCAGCCGGTGACCTACTATACGATGCGGTCCTGGGTTCATGGATGGTACTATAATGCGATCTTCCCGGGCCAGTATTTCTATCCAATATATAAGCAGTAGCGGACGGCTCGGATTCGTGCGGACAACCGGGAGACCGCGCGCCGCGCGGTCTCCCGGTCGCATGCCGACCTGACCGTGCCGGAGCGCCGGCGGCGCCTCGGCGAAGGCCTTCTCGTCGCCCTCATCGTTGCGGCGGGCCTCGCGCTGCGCCTGCCGGGCGTGGGGCGGGGGCTGCCCTACATCCATGAATGGGACGAGTGGTTCGTCGTCCCGCCCGTCATCAAGATGCTGCTCTTTCACACGATGAACCCGGGCATCTTCATCTACGGCAGCGTGTACTACTATCTGCTGCTGCCCGTCTTCTACGCCCATACGCTGTACCTGCAGGCCCACGGCGTCATCAAGTCGCTCGACGACGTCGTGCTCGCGCATCCCTTGATTCCGGGTTACGGGTGGTACATCAACGTACCGTCCTTTTACATGTGGGCGCGCGCGTTCACGGCGCTGCTCGGCGCCGCCACGATCTACCTGACCTATCGCGTGGGGCGGGCGGCGTTCGGCCGGACCGTCGGCGTCCTGGCGGCGGCCCTCCTCGCCGCCGCGCCCGGGGCCGTCTACTACGCCGATACCGTCCGGGTCGACGTGCCGGAAGCGTTCTTCACGACGGCGGCGCTGCTCGTGGGACTCGGGGTCTGGCGGAGGGGGCGCCGCATCGATTACGTGGCCGCGGGTTTGCTCGCGGGTGTGGCCATCTCGACGAAACAGACCGCGCTGTGGCTGCTCGCGCCGCTGCTGCTGGCGCACGCGTTCAACGAGCGGCGCCAGAGGTTTGCCGACACGTCGCTGGCGCTGATGGCGGCGGCCGTCGCCGCCGGCGGCCTGGCCGGCACACCCTACCTGCTCATCCGGCCGGATCTCATCCGCACGGGATTCACGGCCCACACGGGGACGTACGGCCTGGTGGCACTGCCCGATCCCGGCGCGTTCGTCGCACGGCTGGCCGAGAATCTTACCTACCTGGGTGAGCCCATTCAGGGCGGCGATTGGTACGTCGTGCCGCACACGGGGCTCGGCGCCGTCCCGCTGATCGCGGCGCTTGTGGGGTTCACGGCGGCGTTCCGGCAGCACCCGCGCCTGCAGTGGTATCTCGCAGCGTTCCCGATCCTTCAGTTGCTGTTCCTTGCCCGGGCCACCGTGTTCTACACGAGAAACCTGGCGCCGGTGCTCCCGATCGTTGCGATTTGGGCCGCGTTCGGCGGCGTCACGCTCTGGCACGAGATCGCAGCCCGTGCGCGCGCTGGCGGCTGGACGCCCCGCGCGCCGTGGGCTGCGGCCGCCGCGGCCGCCGGCATCGTCGCGCTGCTGCTCGGTCCCGTTACACAGTCGGCGGCTCTTGCGTCCTGGTTGGACGGCCACGAGGATACGCGCATTCAGGCGCTTCGGTGGCTGGCCGGGCATATGCCGCGGACGGCGACGGTGGCGTTCGAACTCGAGCTGGCGTGGTATCTTCCGGATCTGGATCATGTCCCGTACCGCGTCGACTGGACCGACCGCAACACCCCGGTGTCGTGGTATGCGCAGCACCGGATCGACTACGCCGCGGTGAGCGAGTGGAACCCGGTGAACGCGTGTCCGACCGTCAGGCTGTTCCCGCACCCCTCGTACCTGCCGACCGTCGCACAGGAGGCCGCGTTTGTCCCCAACTCCTTTCCGGTTATCGACCCGACGCTGGTCATCATTCGGCCGCGCGGTCCCTGTCCGTGGATTGGGCCGGCCGATTGGGGCCCGGCCAGCACTCCCGCTCTGCTGCTCACACCGTAGGCGGTCGCTTGAGCCTCCAAACCGCGCCGTGCTAGCATCAGGACGCGTTGAGGAACGCCGGTGAGGCGGGCCGGCCTACGGCGGCCGGCGCCCGGCGCGGACGGCGGGTGAGGAGGCGGCATCGCGATGATCGACGATCGAACCGTCGCGCACGTGGCGCGCTTGAGCCGGCTGGAGTTGAGCGACGAGGAGCGGGAGCGTTTCCGCGCGCAGCTCGGCAGCATCCTTGAACACTTCCAGAGTCTGCTCGCGCTGGACCTGAGCGGGGAGGCAGCCGCCGGCGGCGCGAAGCCTGCCCGCGGGGAAGACGCGCGGACGTCCGGCGCCGCCAATGTACTCCGGGACGATACCGTGCGGCCGTGTCTTCCTCTTGACGAGGTGCTCGCGAACGCGCCCGCGTCCGAGAACGGTTGCTTCGTCGTTCCGCCCGTGATCGAGGAGGAGTAGGTGGGATCCCCCGACGGTCCCGCGGGCGCCGCGGGGCTTCCCGCGCGGCCCGGCTCGCCCCGATCGCTCGCCGACTGTACCGCTTTCGAATTGCGGCGGTTGTACGCGGTCGGCGAGGCGTCACCGTCGGAGGCGGTGCGGGCCGTCCTCGACCGCATCGAGTCGCTCGACAAAGAACTCCACGCCTATCTGCACGTCGACCGGGAGGCCGCACTCCGCGAGGCCGCCCGCTGGGACCGCGCGGCGGGCCGGGACGGGGCCCCGCCGCTCGCCGGGATCCCGGTCGCGCTGAAGGACAACATCTGCACGCGCGGGTGGCCGACGACCGCGGGATCTCGTATCCTCGCGGGGTTCCGTCCGCCCTACGACGCCACGGTCACCGTGCGGCTGCGCGAGGCCGGCGCCGTGCTGCTCGGCAAGACCAATTGCGACGAGTTCGCCTTCGGGAGCAGCACCGAGAACTCGGGCTTCGGCCCCACCCGCAATCCATGGGACCCGATGCGCGTGCCCGGCGGCTCGAGCGGCGGCTCCGCGGCGGCGGTGGCCGCGGGCGAAGCCACCCTTGCGCTCGGCAGCGACACCGGCGGCAGCATCCGCGAACCGGGCGCGTTCTGCGGCGTCGTCGCGCTCAAGCCGACGTACGGCCGCGTGTCCCGCTACGGGTTGATCGCGTTCGCCTCGTCCCTCGACCAGATCGGCCCGTTCGCTCGGGACGTCCGGGACGCCGCGCTGCTCCTCAGCGCCGTCGCGGGTCGCGACCCGGCGGATTCCACGTCGTCGGCGGAGCCGACGCCCACGTACACGGACCTGCTCACGGGTGACGTCCGCGGTCTGCGGATCGGGGTCGTGAAGGAGTTCTTCGGCGAGGGCATCGAGCCCGGAGTGGCGGACTCTGTCCGGGCGGCGGCCGGCGTGCTGGAGGGTCTCGGGGCCGTGTGTGGCGAGGTCTCGCTCCCGCACGCGGTGTACGCGCTACCCGCGTACTACATCATCGCTCCGGCGGAGGCCAGCAGCAACCTCGCGCGCTATGCCGGCGTCCACTACGGGCACCGCACGGCCCACGCGGACGACCTCTACACGCTCTACGCTCGGACGCGGCGGGAAGGCTTTGGGGCCGAGGTCAAGCGGCGCATCATGCTCGGCACCTTCGCGTTATCCTCGGGCTACTACGACGCGTACTATCTGCGGGCACAGCAGGTTCGTGAGGTGATCCGGCGCGAGTTCACGGCCGCTCTCGAGCGGTTCGATCTCTTGCTCGGTCCGGTGGCGCCGACCCCGGCCTTCCTGCTCGGCGAGAAGATGGAAGACCCGATGCAGATGTACCTCTCCGACATCTACACGATTCCCGTGAACCTGGCCGGGGTGCCGGGCATCTCGGTTCCCTGCGGTTTTGTTCGAGGACTGCCGGTCGGGCTGCAGTTGATCGGCCGGGCGTTTGGCGAGGCGGCGGTTCTCAATGCCGCGTTCGCTTACGAGCAGGCCACTCCTCATCACACCGCGCGGCCCCCGCTTGTCGCCCGGGGCGGGATGTCCGGCCGGGCCGCTTCCGCGGGGGGCCCAAGGTCCGCCGGCCAAAGCCCGGCGCCGGGGGACAGCCCCGCGTGACCTACGAGACGGTCATCGGCCTCGAGGTGCACGTGCAACTTGCCACCGCGAGCAAGATGTTCTGCGGGTGCGCGGTCGAGTTCGGCGCGGCGCCCAACACGCGCACGTGTCCGGTCTGTCTCGGCCTCCCCGGGTCGCTGCCGGTCCTCAACCGGCGCGCCGTAGAACTCGGCCTCAGGACCGCGGTCGTCCTCGGCTGCCGGATTCAGCCGGAGAGCCGGTTCCACCGCAAGAACTATTACTATCCCGATCTTCCGAAGAACTATCAGATCTCCCAGTACCAGTACTCCGGCCATCCGCCGCTCGCCACGTCCGGGACGCTCGAGATCGGGGCCGGGGAGACGTCCCGGCGGATCGGCATCCGCCGCGTGCATCTCGAGGAGGATACGGGCAAGTTGCTCCACGCCGAGGGGCGCAGCCTCATCGACTACAATCGTTCGGGCACGCCGTTGATGGAGGTCGTGACCGACCCCGACCTGGGCTCGCCCGAGGAGGCGCGGCTGCTCCTGACGCAGTTGCGGGCGACGCTGCAGTATGCGGGCGTCACAACCGGCCGGATGGAGGAAGGCACGTTGCGGTGTGACGCCAACCTCTCGCTCCGTGCGGCGGGCGGCCCGGACGGGATCCGCACGGAGGTCAAGAACATGAACTCGCTCCGCTCGGTGGAGCGCGCCCTTCGGTTCGAGGAGGCGCGCCAGCGGGAGCAGCTGAGCCGCGGTATCCCGGTCGTTCAGGAAACGCGCCACTGGGATGAGCAGCGCGGCGTCACGTTTTCGTCCCGGGAGAAGGAAGAGGCCCAGGACTACCGCTACTTCCCCGAACCCGACCTCGTCCCGCTCCTCGTCGACGACGCGTGGGTCGAGCAGGTGCGCGCCGGTCTGCCCGAACTGCCGGAGGCGAAGCGCCGGCGGTACGCGGAGGCGTTTGCGCTGCCGGAGCACGAGGCCCGGTTGCTCACGGCCACGCGCGCCATGGCCGAATTCTTCGAAGAAACCATGCGGGGGTTCAACCAGCCCAAAATCGTGGCCAACTGGCTGGTGGGGGACGTCGCGGCCTACCTCAACAGCGCGGGCCAGGAGATCGAGGAGGCGCGCATCACCCCCGCGTCACTCGCCGAGATGCTGCGGCTCCTCGATCGCGGGACGCTGAGCGGCCGCCTCGCCAAAGAGGTGCTCGAGGAGATGCTGCGTACAGGCCGCGGCGCCGCCGAGATCGTGAAAGACCGGGGCCTCGTGCAGATCAGCGACGAAGCGGCGCTCGCGGAAATGGTGGACGGCGTGATCGCGGAGCACCCCGGCCCCGTGCAGGACGTCCGGGCGGGGAAGGACAAGGCGGTCGCGTTCCTCGTCGGGCAGGTGATGAAGCGCAGCCGCGGGCGGGCGAACCCGGAAGTCGTGAACCGCCTGCTGCGCAATCGGTTGAACGCCCGCTGACATCGCGGACGGTATGTGCTATGATTCGCTTCGGTCATGCCGAACGTCTCGCCATCCGGTGCTCCCGAACCCCCCGCCGGGCAGGCACGGCCGCCGGCCCCTCCGCCCGGGCAGACGATGGACTGGTTCAAGTTTGCCATGTCGAATCTCAGCCAGGTCCGCGGATTCATCCCGAAGTTGAAGGCCCTCGGCCACATCATCTCAGTCCTGTCGAAGAGGTAGCGGCGTGTTTTATCAAAACGAGCAGTTCCCCTTCACCGCAGCGCTGGAACAGAACTGGCAGGTGATCCTCAAGGAGCTCCAGCGCCTCCAGGACGGACAGTTCCAAGACTGGCCGGAGAAGCACCTCTACGAGAAAGGCTGGAGCGTGTTCGGGCTCTACGGCTGGGGCGTGCGCCTCGACAAGAACTGCGAGGTCTGTCCGGAGACGGCCAAGGTGGTGGAACAGGTCCCCAAAATCGTGACCGCCGCCTTTTCCCACATGAAACCCAACACCCACATCCTCCCGCACACTGGGTTCCCGGAGGGCGTGCTGCGGTGCCATCTCGGGCTGATCGTGCCGGAAAACTGCGGCATTCGCGTGGGCGACGAAACGCGGACCTGGGAGCCGGGCAAATGCATGGTGTTCGACGACACGGTCGAACACGAAGCGTGGAACAAGAGCGACAAGCCGCGCGTCGTCCTGATCACTGACTTCAAGGCCCCCGACCTGGTCGTCAATCCGCCCAAATCCAAGAAAGGCCTCTTCTCGCGCCTGTTCAAGTCGTAGCGCCATCGTGAGGGCGGGGCGGCGGACAGCGGCGGCGCGGCGGAACGCGGCGCCGCGGCGATGTGAGGCCGCGCCCGGCCGCCTGCTCGCGGGTTTGG
Source organism: bacterium (assembly GCA_035307565.1). Classification (GTDB taxonomy): domain Bacteria; phylum Sysuimicrobiota; class Sysuimicrobiia; order Sysuimicrobiales; family Segetimicrobiaceae; genus DASSJF01. The sequence continues at coordinate 111,630 of DATGHZ010000014.1, forward strand.
CGTCCCCGGACGCCTCTGCTAGAATGAGACCAACACCCCCATCGCCCAAGGAGACGCCGCATGCCCGGTGACTTCGTTCACTGCCACCTGCATACGGAGTACTCCCTCCTGGACGGCGAGAGCCGGATCGGTCCGCTGATGGACCGCGCGGCGGCGCTCGGGATGCCGGCGATCTCGCTGACCGACCACGGCGCGATGTACGGGGCGGTCGAGTTCTACGAGAGCGCCCGCGCCCGCGGCATCAAGCCGATCATCGGCGTGGAAACGTATGTCGCGCCGCGCGGGATGGCCGACCGCGACCCAAAGCTCGACGCCCAGGCGTTCCACCTCGTCCTGCTGGCCCGCACCAACGAAGGCTACCGGAACCTCCTCCGGCTTGTGACCGCGGCGCACCTCGACGGGTTCTACTACAAGCCCCGGATCGACCGCGCGCTGCTCGCGCGTCACGCCGCCGGCCTCATCGGCCTGTCGGCCTGCCTGCAAGGCGAAATCCCGCGCGCGATCCTGCGCGATGACATGGCCGCCGCGCGCACCCTCGCGGCGACGTACCGCGACATCTTCGGGCCGGACCACTTCTACCTGGAGGTCCAGAACCACGGCATCGCGGAGCAGGCGACGCTGGCCCGGGGACTTACGGCGCTGGCGCGGGACCTCCGCCTGCCCCTCGTGGCCACGAACGACGTGCACTACGTGACGCGCGACGCGGCCGAGGCCCAGGACGCGCTGATGTGCATCCAGATGGGCGTCGATCTGAGCGAGAAAGACGCTCGCGCGCCGCGGATGGGCGATGTGCCCGAGTTCTACCTCAAGGACGCCGCGGAGATGGCGGCGCGCTTCGCGGAGCTGCCGGAGGCGTTGCGCAACACGCTCGCCATCGCCGAACAGTGCGACGTCGAAATCGAAACCGGCGCGACGCGCCTGCCGCATTTCCCGGTGCCCGACGGCGAGACGGCCGACTCGTACCTGCGCCAGCTCTGCGAAGCGGGCCTGCGCCGCATCTACGGCGCGGTGACGCCGCCTCTCGCCGAGCGCCTGGCCTACGAGCTCGGCGTCATCGCCGAGATGGGGTACGCGGCGTACTTCCTCATCGTGCAGGATTTCGTCAACTTCGCGCGCCGGCGCGGCATCTATACGACGGTACGCGGGTCGGCGGCCGGCAGCCTCGTGCTGTACGCGTGCGGCGTCACCGACGTCGACCCCATCGCGTACCGCCTGCCGTTCGACCGCTTCCTCAATCTCGAGCGGTACACGATGCCGGACATCGACGTCGACTTCATGGACAGCCGGCGCGACGAGGTCATCAAGTACGTCGTTGACAAGTACGGCGCCGACCGTGTCGCGCAGATCATCACGTTCGGCACGCTGGGGGCGCGCGCGGCGATCCGCGACCTCGGCCGCGTGATGGGCCTGCCGTACGCCGACGTCGACCGCATCGCCAAACTCGTGCCCGGCGCCAACATCGCCCTGCAGGACGCGCTTGCCGCGGAACCGGAACTCCGGGCCGCCGCGGAAGGGAGTCCGCAGACCCGGCACCTCATCGACATGGCGCAGAAACTGGAAGGGGTCGCGCGGCACGCGAGCACGCACGCCGCCGGCGTGATCATCTCCCGCGACCCCCTGATCGAACACGTGCCGCTCCAGCGGGCGACCAAGGGCGACCTCCTGATGACGCAGTACGACATGAACAGCGTCGCCCGCCTGGGCCTGCTCAAGATCGACTTCCTCGGGCTGGCCAACCTCACCATCCTCGACGCCGCGATTCACCTCGTCCGCGAAACCCGCGGGGTGGAGATCGATCTCCAGCGCCTCCCGCTCGACGATCGCACCACCTACGCGCTGCTCGCCTCCGGGGAGACGACGGGGATCTTCCAGCTCGAAGGCCGCGGGATGACGCGGTACCTCCGCGAACTCCGCCCCGACCGCATCGAGGACGTGATGGCGATGGTCGCGCTCTTCCGGCCGGGCCCGATGGCGAACATCCCGTCCTACATCCGCCGCAAACACGGCCAGGAGAAGGTCACCTACCTCCACCCGCGCTTGGAGCCCGTGCTCAAAGAGACCTACGGCGTGATGGTCTACCAGGAAGACATCATGACCGTCGCACAGGCGATCGCGGGCTACACGCTCGCGGAGGCCGACGTGCTGTGCTACGCGATCCGGAAGAAGATCAAGGACCGCCTGCTGGCTCAGCGCGAGAAGTTCGTCGCCGGCGCCCGCGCCAACGGCGTCGACGCCCGGACGGTCGACCAGATCTTCGAGCAGTTCGAGCCTTTTGCGCGGTACGGCTTCAACCGCGCCCACGCCGCCTGCTACGGGCTCATCGCCTATTACACGGCCTACCTCAAAGCTCACTACGCGCCCGAGTACATGACGGCGTTGCTGACGAGCGAAGCCGGCAACATGGACAAGGTCCCGCAGGCCGTCGCGGAGTGCGCGCGGATGAACCTGCGGGTGCTGCCGCCCGACATCAACGAGAGCGCCGCTTCGTTCACGACGGACGGCGAGGTGATCCGGTTCGGCCTCGCGGCGGTCCGGAACGTCGGGCTCGGCGCGATCGAGGTCGTGATCGCGGCGCGCGGTGCGGGCGGGCCCTTTACGAGCCTCGCGGACTTCTGCGCGCGGGTCGACACGCGGCTCGTCAATCAGCGCGTGATCGCGAGCCTGATCAAGGCCGGGGCGTTCGACCGGCTGGGGACCCGGGCGCAGATGCTGCAGACGCTCGACGCCGTGCTTGACCGCGCGCAGCGCAGCCAGCGCGCCCGCAACGAGGCGCAGACCGGTCTTTTCGGCGACCTCGGCGCCGCCACCGAAGCCGGGCCGCCGGGCGCCGAGACCGTCGCGGAAGAGTTCACGAAAGACGAGCTCCTCACGATGGAGCGGGAAATGCTGGGCCTCTACATCTCCGATCACCCGCTCCGCCGGTGGGCGCCCGTGCTGGAGCGCCGCGCGACCGCGAACATCGCGCAGCTCGCCGATCTGCCCGACCGGCGCGAGGTCACGGTCGGGGGTCTCGTCGCGACCGTGAAGCGCAGCATGACCCGGTCGGGCTCCACGATGGCCTTCGTGACCCTCGAAGACCTCACGGGCAGCATCGAGGTGCTGGTGTTCCCCCGTGCCTATGAACAGCACGGCCTGTCCTTGAAGCGCGACGCGGTCGTGCTGCTGCGCGGCAGGCTTGACGTCGACGAGCAGTCCGTCAAGTTGCTGTGCGACGAGGTCATTGCGCTGCCGCCGACACCGGAAGAAGCCGCCGCGGCCCCGCCTGCCGGCCGGGCGGCCCCGCGTGCACCGGCCGTGACCACGGCCGGCATGGGTTCGGGCGCCCGCGGCGCCGCGTCGTTGAACGGGCCGCCGCGGAACGGCGTCTCCGCCGCGTACGTCGCGGCTCCCGGCGGCAACGGCGGCGCGGACGGAGGGCCCACTCTCAGGGTGCGGGTCAGCACGATCGAAGAGATCGACCAGCTCGAACGGTACTTGCGCGAGCACCCCGGCCCGCGCCGGGTGTGCGCCCACGTCGTCAGCAGCGACGGCGAACACGTCGTCCCCGTTCGGTCGGGGGCGCATGACGTCGAGGAACTCCAGCAGTCGCTCGAGCAGCTGTTCGGCGAAGGGAATGTCTGGGAGGAATAGCGCTGTCGCGCGGCAGGCGGTGCTGACCGTGCTCCTCATGGGGCTCGGCTTCCTTGTCATCGTGCAGGTGCGCGCGAGCCGCGGTCTCTCCGGGCAGGAAGACGTGCCGACGCGAAACGTCTACGCGCTCGCGACGATGCTGCGCGAAGAGCGTGCCGCGCGCCGGTCGCTCGAGGCGCAGGTCGAGGACCTGACACAGCGTCTGGCGGTCTTCGAGCGGGCCACGGCCCAGCACCGCAGCGCGACGGAAGCGATGACCCGCGATCTCGAGAATCTGCGCGTCGCCGCGGGCCTGATCCCGCTGACGGGTCCCGGCGTGACCGTGATCGTCGACGCGGCCCAGTCGCCCGTGGTCGGGCATGCCCCGCCCGCCGTCCAATATGTGGATTTGGCGAGCATCGTGAACGAACTGTGGGCCGCGGGGGCCGAGGCGGTGTCCATCAGCGGCGTGCGCGTCGCGGCGACGACCGGGTACAGCGAAGTCGGCGGGACGATTCTCGCGGACCGGCAGCGGCTCGCGCCGCCGTACACGATCGAGGCGATCGGAGAGCCGGCCACGCTCCAGGGCGCGCTGCAAATTCGCGGCGGCGTCATCGAGGGATTGCGGACCCTCGGCCTTCAGATTTCCATCGCGCGCACCGTCGCCATCACCGTGCCGGCCGCGCAAGCCCTCCCGTCGCTGCGCATGGCCCACCCCGCGCCGCACTAGGTTCGTGGCTGCCGCCTCGACCGGCGCGCTCGTGGCCGGCTCCTCCTTCGCGGGTTTGGCGGTCGCACAGCAACTTCGCAACCGGGCGCTCTTGATCGACGCCGACGAGATCGGCGCCGGCCAAACCTCGGCGTGCGGCGCGCCCGTGCGCGTCCTCGAGGGCCTCGGCGCCGCCGCCTCCATTCAAGACGTTCACCACGACCTCGTCATTCACACGCCCGGGCGGGAGCTCCGCTGGCCGGTGCCGGAACCGTTTTGTACCTTCGACTATCGAGCGTGCTGCCGCGCCGCCTTTGAGCGGTCAGGCGCCGGCTTCGTGCGCGCGTCGGTGCAGGGACATCGCGGCGGGGTCGCGCTCACGTCCGCCGGTGAGATTCCGGCGCGCGTGCTCATCGATGCGACCGGCTGGCGCGCGGCGCTCGCGCGCCGCGCGGCGGACCGGCCGCGGGAGGGCGCGAGCGGGGGCGGGTCCGGCGCGGCCGCCGCCGCGCACGGCAGTCCGGCGTCCCGCTATTTCGGCCTTGAGGCCGAGGTCGCCGCGTCCTTTGCGGGCGGCCTGCACTTTTACTTCTGGCCGGACGTCGTACGCGACGGGTACGCCTGGGTGTTCCCGGCCGGGCGGGTCGCGCGGGTAGGACTGCTGAGTTACCGCGGGCGCAGCGCCCTCGGCTCTCAACTGGACGCGCTTCTGTCGCGTCTGCGGCTGCCGTCCGGACCGCGGCACGGCGGATTTCTCGCCACACGTCTGGGACCGGCCGTGGTCGACGGCGTCTTCATGGTCGGAGACGCGGCCGGACACTGCCTGCCCTTCAGCGGCGAGGGAATCCGGTCCGCGGTGTGGGCGGGCCTCGTCTGCGGCGGCCTCGCCGGCCGGATCCTGGACGGTGGCCTCTCCGACTCCGACGCGGCGGCGCGATACGCAGCCTACGCCCGGCGCCAGCGGCGCCGCTACCGGGTTCTCGAGTGGTCGACGATCGCGGCGCTCACGCTCCCGCCGAGGGTCCTCGGCATGCTCGCCGCATGGGCGTCCCGGCCGGGTCCCCTCCGTGCCTTCATGCGGCACTATTTATCGATGTTCGCCGTCTCGGCGTGACCTTACGCGTACGGTCGCGACTCGCCGGCGATGCAACATGGACCGCATCGCTGATGCGGGATCGGTGGGGCGGCACGATTGTGGTTAGTCGCGGGCGCCTTCATGACACCGATCGTCTCGAGGGTCTGGTTGCCGAGGACGCCGGCCGCCCGGCCGGCCTGCTGACCTATCGCATCGACGCCGGTGAGTGTGAAATCGTGACGCTCGATGCGTTGGTGCGCGGCGCCGGCGCCGGTACTGCGCTGCTGCAGGCGGCCGCGGATCTCGCGCGCCGGGCCGGCTGCCGGCGTCTCTGGCTGATTACGACGAACGATAACTTGGATGCGCTCCGTTTCTATCAGCGCCGGGGGCTCACGCTCGCGGCCGTGCACGCTAGAGCGGTCGAGGCGTCGCGCCGCCTCAAACCGGGCATCCCGCAGGTCGGCGAGCACGGTATCCTGATTCGAGACGAGATCGAACTCGAGCGCTGGCTCGAGCCGGCGGAGTAGGATGCCCGCTTCGCTCTCGGGCCTTGCCGCCTACCTGCTGCTTTGGGCCGCGACGGTCAGCGGTGTCGCCACCTCGTCGGAGTATGTGCGCCGGCGCGCCGGATGGCTGCATTCGCCGACGCACGAGACGCTGTCGCTGGCGGGCCTCGGCGTGTCGATGCTGCACGCCGCGCATAGCATCCTCACCCCGCAGGCCATCCGCCTCGATCTGCTGCGCTTTGCCGGGCCCGACCTTCTCGCGGGGTGGGGATTGTTCGTGGGCGTTCTCGCCCTGTATCTGACGGTCGTGGCGACCGCGTCCTTTTACCTGCGTCGCTATCTCGGGGGATGGTGGCGCCCGGTCCACGCGCTCGCATACGCGGCATACGGCGCGGCGCTGTGGCATGCGCTCGCCATCGGCGCGAATGCGTGGCTCCCGCCGCTGCGGTGGGTGTACCTCGGCTCAGCCGGCGTTCTCGCGGCGGTGACGCTGCTGCGGATCAGTGAGCGCGCGGCTAGCGCGCTCGTCCGCGGCGGGGGGCCCGCACCGTCATGACCGGCACGCGCGCGTTGCGCACGACGTAGTCGGCCACGCTCCCGATAAACAACTGTTCCACCCCGCGCCGGCCGTGCGTGCCCATCACGATCACGTCCGCGTTCATCTCCTCGGCGACCACGAGCGTGACGTCGCGCGCGTGGCCCTTGCGGACCAGCCGGCGGCTCACGGCCGGCGTCTTCGCGGCCAGGGCGTCGAGCGCCGTCCGCGCCTGCTGTTGAGCGTGCCGTACGACGCCGCCGGGCAGCGGGGTGGGCACCACGAGGAGGCCGCTCGGCATCAACTGATACTGCAGGTCCACGACATGCAAGAGCACGATGCGGGCGTCGAATGCCTGGGCGATCTCCTTCGCCCACTCGAGGGCGGCGGTTGCGGAGTCGGAAAAATCGGTGGGCACCAAGATCGTGCGAAGGCGCATAGACAAACGTTCGTCGCCGCGGTCGGCGGCGCCTGTGGTCAGACGGAGGGCATATGCTGCCCGTGCCGTCGCGTCCGGGCCTCGGCGTGACGCTGGTGGAGCGGGAGATCAAACCGTTTGTCTGGGGTGAATGCCGCCGCTAATCATCTAAGCGCGGTTACGGGAAACGTCGTGAACCTCGCCGCCGGACTCTCGCTGCGCTTGACGGTGTCTTTATCGGGATCTCCTTGCCTGCGCGTGCTGCGCCCGTCGCTTGGCGATCGTCCGCAGATGATAGGGGACGTGATCCGCGTAATCCTTCACCAGTTGCTCGAGCGTCTGGCGGCCGTACTCGGTGTACGTGCCCGCTTGCTCCCAGGCCTCACCGGGTGCCCGCCTGAGCACGTCGGCCGTCGAGGTTACGATCGCTCGGAACAGCACGAGCGCGTCCGGGAGTGGGTGCAGGCGGTAGTCGAGTGCCCGCGCCCAGCGGGTCTGGTCGAAGGAAAGGAGGGTGGCGCCGGGTTCCGCGAGCACGAACCGCATCCGGGTTGCGTGGACGAGTTCGGCATCGGCAACGTGAACGACATTTTCGTAAATGCTCCAGTGTTCGGGTCCCGGAGTAAAGCGTAATTCTTCCTCCGGGATGTCCCGAATCGCCGCCTCCAGGAGGTCGGGGCCCGCAGCATAGGACCGGATCAGATCCTGAATCCGCGTTGTCGTCACCACGGTCTCCACCTTACTGTCGGGTACTTTCGCCGGTGTGTCGCCTGGCGGCCGATCGATGACCGACGTCGTGATGTACGGGTGAGCATTGTGGTGCCGGAGGGGGGACTCGAACCCCCACGGGCGTGAGCCCAGGCGATTTTGAGTCGCCATCGTCTGCCGATTCCGACACTCCGGCACGGTGCGTCCGCGGGACGAACGCACAGTTATCCTATCACCGCCACCCGATTGTTGCCAGGGCGCGAGTTTCCAGGTCGGCGTCCGGCCGCCTCAGGACCCCCCGCGCTAGGCCGGCTTGGTTTTCGCGGCAATGTGCAGCACGGCGGCCAGCGACCGGTCGATATCCTGTTCTGTGGTGGCCCACGACGAAACGCTGATTCGCATGGCGGCTCGGCCGTGCCACACCGTTCCACCGCACCAGCACGTTCCGTCGGCTTGGATCCCCTCGATCACTCGGCGGGTCGTGCCGTCGTCACCGAACGAGATCAGCACCTGATTGAGCACGACCTCGTTGAGCGGCGGATAGCCGGCGCGCGCGAGTCCATCGGCAAAACGCCTGGCGTAGCGGCACGTACGGTCGATGAGATCGGCGAGGCCCGCGCGGCCCAGGCTGCGAAGTGCCGCCCAGATCTCGACCCCGCGCGCCCGCCTCGAGACTTCGGGAGTGTACCGCATCGGGTCACGCCGCCCGTCCTGCGGCAGGTACGCCGCCGAAGCGCTCATTGCCGCGGTCAAATCCGCCGCGTCCCGCACGAACACCGCCCCGCCGTCATAGGGCGTGTTCAGCCACTTGTGCGCGTCGACCGCCCACGAATCCGCGTCTTCCGTCCCCCGGACGAGGTGGACAAGCGCCGGGGAAGCAGCCGCCCACAGTCCGAACGCTCCGTCAACGTGGACCCACGCCGACGCGTCGTGCGCGACGGCGCAGATCTCGCCGATCGGGTCGAGGGCGCCGGTGTTCACGTTACCGGCCTGCGCGCAGATGATCGTGCGGTCTGTCAGCGCCGGCAGCGCGTCCGGCCGCATCCGGCCCTGGGCGTCTGTCGGGATCCGCACAACGCGGTCCCGCCCGAGGCCCAGCATGCTGAGCGCTTTGAGTACGCTCACATGGACCTCCTCGCCGACGATGACCGTGATCGGCGGCGCCCCGAACAGTCCGTCGCCTTCCACATCCCATCCGGCGCGGGCCAGAATTTCGTGCCGGGCCGCGGCGAGCGCGGAGAAGTTGGCCATCGTCGTACCGGTCACCAGCGCACCGTCGGACTGCTCGGGCAGGCGCAGCGCGTCGATGAGCCACCGCACGGCAATCTCTTCCAAGGCCGCGCTCGTGGGGGACGACACCCAGAGCCCGGCGTTCTGGTCCCACGCCCCTGCCAGCCAGTTCGCGGCCAGTGCGGCGGGCAGCGAGCCGCCAATGACGAAGCCAAAGTACCGTCCGCCTGCCGATGCCACCGTCGCGGGCGACCCGATCGTATCTAGGGCCGCGAGTACTCCTTCCGGATCCATGGGCTGATCAGGAAGGGGTCCTCCGAGTTCGGGGAGGCGGTTGACCGCGTCTGGGGACGGAGCGACCCGGCGGCGTTCCAGTTGCTCTAGGTAACGAGTTGCCCTGGCGGCCGCGTCACGCAGAATCGCCCCCATGGCCTTCCCCCTTCTGCCATGCGTTCATGCGCCTGACGCCGCGCTTAGCGACGAGTGGCCTGCCGACTCTGCTCGTAGATCAATCTGAGGCCTTCGAGGACGAGCAGAGGATCGTGATGGTCGATGCAGGTGCATTCCGGCACCACCAAGTCCGCCCACCCGCCCGTAGCCACCGTGACCGCCGGTGCGCCGAGTTCCTCGCGGATGCGCCGGACAACGTCGTTCACCAGGCCCACGAATCCGAACACGATGCCGGCCTGCATGGCCGCCGTCGTGGACCGCCCGATTGCCGTGCGAGGTGCCTCGAGTGGGATCCGGTGAAGCTGCGCGGCGTGCTCGGCCAGCGCGTCAACCGAGATGCCGATGCCCGGTGCGATCGCTCCGCCGAGGAAGTCGCCTTCGCGGGAGACGACCGAAAACGTCGTCGCGGTCCCGAGATCCACGGCGATCGCAGGGCCGCCGTACTTGGCGTAGGCCGCCACGGCGGCGCAGATGCGGTCGGCGCCGACGTCGCGGGGATTCTCATAGAGGACGCGCATGCCGGTCTGAGTGTCGGGACCGGCCACGAGCGGTGTGATGTGAAAGTAATCTCGGGCGAGCCGCACGAGCGTGTCCAACAGCGCCGGGACGACCGAACTGATGGCCACGCCGCCGACGTTGTCGAATCGCGTTCCGGCCGAATCGAACAGCGACCGCAGCAGTACCGCGAGTTCGTCCGCCGTGCGTCCCGTTTCGCTGGAAATGCGCCAGTGATGGAGGAGGTCGCTTCTCCGGTACACTCCGATCTTCGTCAGGGTGTTGTTGGCATTGACGGCCAGGAGCAGAGACCTATCCATTGGCCCCAATTGTACCACCTCAGTGGAATGCGTCCCCCAATGGCTCCGCCGGCCTTGCCGCGCCGGCCGGTGCGCGATCACGATCGAGAGGGCCATCCTCCCGGCCATGCTATAATTTTCTGTAGATGTCTCCCGCCGATCGCCCCTTGCTGCTTCTGGTGGACGCGAACGGCCTCGTGTACCGCGCCTTTTTCGCGCTCCCCTATTTCACGACGCGCGACGGCCGCCCCACGAACGCCGTCTATGGGTTCACGACCATGCTCCTCAAAGTCTTGGAGGAGCAGGCCCCCGAGTATGTCGCGGTGGCCTTTGACAAGCCCGGCCCCACCTTCCGCCACGAGGCCTTCGCGGACTACAAGGCGCTGCGTCGCCCCATGCCCGACGATCTGCGTCCGCAGATCGCGCTCGCGAAGCAGATTGTCGACGTGCTGGAGCTGCCGGTCTTCGAGGTGGCGGGCTTCGAGGCCGACGACGTCATCGGCACGCTCGCCCGGCGCGCGGAGGCGGACGGGTTCGAGGTACTCATCGTGACCGGCGACCTCGACGCGCTGCAGCTGGTCTCGCCGCGGACGAAAGTCATGATGACGAGCCGCGGGATCAGCGAGACGGTCATCTACGACGAGGCCGGCGTGGAGACGAAGCTCGGTGTCACGCCCGCGCAGGTGCCCGACTTCAAGAGCCTCAAGGGCGATTCGACGGACAACATCCCCGGCGTCCCGGGCGTCGGCGACAAGACCGCGGCGCGGCTGCTCGCCGGCGGCAAGACCGTCGAAACCCTGCTGTCCGGCACGAACGGCATGACGGACGCCCGTCTGCGGACCAAACTCGAGGAGCACCGCGAGCAGATTCTGCAGAGTAAGCACATCGCGACGATCGCGGCGGACATCGACCTCCCGGTGGACTGGGCGGCGCTGCGGCGGCATACGCCGGATATGGCGCGGGTGCGGGCGTTGTTCACCGATCTCGAATTCAAGACGCTGCTCGACCGCCTCGGCGTCGCCTCGGCGGCTCCCGCGGATCAGGCGCCGGGGACGTACCGGACGATCGGCGCGGCCGATCTCGGCCCCGTCCTCGCCGGGGCGTCCCAGGTGGCGGTGTCCCTGGTCGCCGGCGAGGGGCATCCGTTCCACGCCCCGCTGCGCGGAGTGGCGCTGGCGACGCGCGCCGGGGAAGCGGTTTACATCGGCGTGAACGGCGAGATGTCGGGGCCGCTCGCGGACGTCCTCCAGCGGGAAGACCTGCCGAAACTGAGCCAGGATGTGAAGCGCGACCGGCTCCTGCTTGAAGGCGCGGGCCTCTCGCCGCGCGGCTTCGTGTTCGACGTCGGCCTGGCCTCGTACGCTCTGGACCCGGCGAAACGCAGCCACACGTTGAGCACCGCGGCGTGGGAGTATTTGCACTGGCGGCTCCACAACGCGGAGCCGGAGGACGGCGGGCTGCCGTTGGGCCCGTCCGGGCCCGAGGCGGCGGCCGAAGAGGCCGACCTCATCGTCCGTCTCCGCGACGTGATGGAGCGGGGGCTCCGCACCTGCGAGGTCGACCGCTTGTACTACGACGTCGACCTGCCGCTGACGGCGGTCCTGGCCCGCATGGAACGTGCCGGGGTCGCGATCGACGCCTCTGCTCTGCGCGCGCTCTCGGTGTCGTTCCGCGAGCGCCTCGAAGCGCTGACCCGCGACATCCACCGGCTCGCCGGCACGGAATTCAACATCGGGTCTCCCAAGCAACTGGCGTTCGTCCTGTTTGACAAGCTCCAGCTGCCCGCTCAGAAGCGGACCAAGACCGGCTACTCGACCGACGCCGAGGTGCTGGAGCAGCTGGCGCCGCTGAGCGAGGTCGTGGCCAAGATCCTCGAGCACCGGCGGCTGAGCAAATTGCTCGGCACCTATGTCGACGCCCTGCCGGCCGCGCTGCATCCGGAGACCGGACGCCTGCACCCGACGTACAACCAGGCGGGGTCGAGCACCGGCCGGATCATCACGACCGAACCCAATCTGCAGAACATTCCGATCTTCGAAGAAGACGGGCGTGAGGTGCGGCGGGCCTTCGTGGCCGGCCGGCCGGAGAACGTGCTGCTGTCCGCGGATTACTCGCAGATCGAACTGCGGGT